>JAEWGT010000002.1 GCA_023388175.1 Pseudomonadota bacterium | reverse complement strand
CGATCCTGAAACAGAACCGCGCTCCTTCGTCATTGCCGCGCTTGTCGCGGCAATCCAGTCTTTGGCGGCATGGACCACCGGGACGAGCCCGGTGGTGACGATGGGTGATGGGGTGGGCATGCGCGGGTTTATATAGAGCGCTCGGCGGCGAGGCCGTAGGCCTAGCCCTCCAGGCTCTCGCGCGGATCAACGCCGAGCATGATGTTGAGATTCTGCACGGCGGCGCCGGAGGCGCCCTTGCCCAGATTGTCATAGACCGCGCAGATCACGGCCTGATGGATGGCGTCATTGGCAAAGACATGCAGGGTCAGCGTGTTGGTGCCATTATGCGCCTGCGGGTCGAGCGCGGCTGTCTTGCCCATGGAAGGGTCGAAGGGTGCGACGCGCACGAAGCTGTTGGGGATGGCCGCATAGAAATCGCTGAGCGCGGCATGCAGGTCCTTGCCGGTGGGGATTTCGGCGGACATGTCGGTATGGATAGGCAGCGATGTCGACATGCCCTGGGCAAAATTGCCGACCACCGGCTCGAAGAGCGGCGCGCGGCCGAGCTTGGCGTAATGGGCCATTTCGGGCAGGTGCTTGTGCTGGAAGGTCAGGGCATAAGGCATGTACTGGCTGGCGGCCGCGCCCTGGGCCTCGTAATCCTCGATCATCTGCCGGCCGCCGCCGGAATAGCCCGAGATCCCATGATAGGAGAGCGGAAAGTCATTGGGCAGCAGCCGCGCCTCGATCAGCGGGCGGGCTGCGGCGATCAGGCCCTGCGGCCAGCAACCGGGATTGGCGACATAGCGGGCCTTGGCGATTTCGTCGGTCTGCCCGGCATCCATTTCGGCAAAGCCATAGGCCCAGCCCTCGTTGACGCGATGGGCGGTCGACGCATCGATGACGCGGGTGGTGTCATTCTCGATCAGCCGCACGCTTTCCTTTGCCGCCTCGTCGGGCAGGCAGAGGATGGCGATATCGGCTTCGTTGAGCAGGCGCTTGCGCTCTTCGAGATCCTTGCGCTTGTCATGGGCAATGGAGATGACGTCGAGGTCGCGGCGGCCGGCCAGGCGCTCACGGATCTGCAGACCCGTGGTTCCCGCTTCGCCATCGATGAAAATCTTTGCGACCATGTCCGTGTCTCCTCGGTTGGCTGGGGTAAATGGGGCCGTCGCGCCCGCGCGTCAAGCACTTGTCGACCGATCCTTGTCTTTACCTGCCCCGGGTGGCAATGATTTGACCAATTGAACAATAAGGACGCCGCCCATGACCACGCCGCACAATCACGCCAAGCCCGGCGACTATGCCGAAGCCGTGCTGCTGCCGGGCGATCCGCTGCGCGCCAAATGGATTGCCGAGACGTTTTTCGAGGCCCCGAGACTGGTCAATTCGGTGCGCAATTGCCTCGGCTATACCGGCACCTGGAAGGGCAAGCCGGTTTCAGTGCAGGCCTCGGGCATGGGGCAGCCGTCGCTGTCGATCTATGTGCATGAGCTGATCAACACATTTGGTGCCAAGACGCTGATCCGCGTCGGCACCTGCGGCGGGCTCAATGAAAAGGTGAAGGTGCGCGACGTTGTGCTGGCGCAGGGCGCGACCACCGATTCCTCGATCGTGAAGGGCCGGTTCGATCCGTATAATTATGCGCCGATCGCCGATTTCGGCCTGTTGCGCTCGGCGGCCGACAAGGCCGATGCCAAGGGCCTCAAATTCCATGCCGGCAATATGCTCTCCTCGGACATTTTCTATCATCGCGAGCCGGGGCTGGAAGGCTATGGCGCGCTGCTCGACCATGGTGTGATCGGCGTCGAAATGGAGGCGGCGGCGCTCTATACGCTGGCGGCGCGGTTTGGCGTCAAGGCGCTGACCATCTGCACCATGACCGACTGCCTGATCACGCATCAGGAAATCAGCGCCGACGAGCGGCAGACCTCGCTGGTGGAGATGGTGGAACTGGCGCTCGACGTCGCGGTGGAGGCGTAAATGGCTCTGATTGCCATGGTGCTGGTGGGGCTCGTGGCCCTGTTGCACATCTATATCATGCTGCTCGAAGTGCTGTGGTGGGACACGCCGCGCGGGCACAAGGCCTTCGGGCTGACGCCGGATTTTGCGCGCCAGACCAAGGTGCTGGCGATCAACCAGGGTGTCTATAACGGGTTTCTGGCGGCGGGCCTGATCTGGGGGCTGTTGCAGCCCGACCCGGCTTTTGCCTGGCAGATCCAGATGTTCTTCCTCGCCTGCGTTGCGGTGGCGGGGATCGTCGGGGCGGTGACGTCGAGCCGGAAAATATTGTTCATCCAGACGGTGCCGGCGGTGATCGCGATTATCGCGGTGTGGCTGGTTTAGCCCAGGGTTTTTAGCTCTTGGTCATTGCCCGGCTTGTCCGGGCAATTCATCCTGGTGGCGACATCGCATGGACCACCGGGACAAGCCCGGTGGTGCCGATTAATGTAAGTGCAATGGCCCTATTGGGCCAAAGCACCCAGCACACGCACCCAGCTGCGGATGCCGCGGTGGAAGCTTTCGAGGTCGTATTTCTCGTTGGGCGAGTGGATCTGGTCGTCCACATGGGCGAAGCCGATGAGGAGCGTATCGAGCCCGAGGATCGACTTGAATTCGCCCACGACCGGGATCGAGCCGCCCGAGCCCGTGATGACGGCCTGCTTGCCCCATTCATCGGTGAGGCCCGACAGGGCCTGGCGCAGGAAGTCGCCATCGGCGGGGACGGTGATGGCCGGGGACGCGCCGTGGGGCGTGAACTTGACCGTCACGTCGGCTGGCAGCATGGCTTCGACATGGGCGCGGAAGGCGGCGCGGATCTTGTGCGGATCCTGTCCCGAGACCAGGCGGAAGGAAATCTTGGCGCTGGCGCGGGCGGGAATGACGGTCTTGAAACCGTCGCCGGTATAGCCGCCGATCATGCCGTTGATTTCGCAGGTCGGGCGGGCCCAGAGCTGTTCGAGCACCGAGCGGGACTGCTCGCCGGCGGGCACGGAGAGGTCGACGGCGCCGAGGAACGCCTTTTCGTCAAAGCCGAGTCCGGCCCATTGGGCCTTCAGTTCCGGTGAAATCTCGGCGACGTCGTCATAAAAGCCGGGCAAGGTGACCGAGCCATCCGGCGCGCGCAGGCTGGCGATGATCTCGGCCAGGAGCTGGTTGGGATTGCGCGCCGCATTGCCGAACATGCCGGAATGCAGGTCCTTGTCGGCGGCGATGATTTCGATCTCGTCAGCGACAAGGCCACGCAGCATGGTGGTGATGGAGGGGGTCTGGCGGTCCCACATGTCGGTGTCGCAGACCAGAGCAATGTCGGCCTTCAGCTCGTCCGCATTGTCCTTCATGAAGGGGGGCAGGTTCTTGCCGCCGCTTTCTTCCTCGCCCTCAAGCATCAGCGAGACGCGGATCGGCAAGGCGCCGGTCGCCTGCTTCCAGGCGCGGCAGGCCTCGATAAAGGTCAGCATCTGGCCCTTGTCGTCGGAAGCGCCGCGCGCCACGATGATCTTGCGGCCATCCCTTTCCACGATCTGCGGCTCGAATGGATCGGAATGCCAGAGATTGAGAGGATCAACCGGCTGCACATCATAGTGAGCATAGAACAGCACATGCGGCCCCGCCCGTTCGGGACCATGGGCGACCACGACCGGATGGCCGGGCGTGGGGCGGGCGGCAGCCTCGAAACCGAGACCATTCAGCTCATCGGCGATCCAGTCGGCCGCTTTCTGGCATTCGCCAGCATAGGCGGGATCGGTGGAGATCGATTTGATGCGCAAAAGCGCGAACAACCGCTCAAGGCTGTCTCCGAGGCCTGAATCCACGGTTTGCAGCACTTTGTCGATGGTTTCCGGGCTGGTCATGCTGGCATATCCTTGAGGTCGAATCCGTGTATTCGGGCGGCACCATGGCGCGGGATGACGCAAACTGTCCAGCCCGGGCTTGCGCCCGTTATTGTCATACTTATGAGCCTGTGCTTAAGGTCGGGCTGGTCAACAGGAGATGGGGCGATATGGACAGGTCCGAGGGACGCGCACGCCATTCTGGTGACCTCATCGCCAAGCTGTCCGGCCGCAATCCCGCGCGCAACCTGCATTCCGATGTCTTGTGGGAGCTGGGCTTCGCCATCGTGTCCGGGCAATATCAGCAGGGCTCGATCCTGCCGCCAGACAGCGATCTGCTGGATCGCTTCGGGGTCTCCCGCACCGTGCTGCGCGAGGCGCTGAAGACGCTGGCGGCCAAAGGGCTGATCGAGGCGCGGGCCCGCATCGGCACACGCGTGCTGCCGCGCGAACGCTGGAACCTGTTCGATGGCGATGTGCTGGCCTGGCATTTCGAGCTTGGGCCCGATGTCACCTTTCTGCGCAGTCTTGCCGAAGTGCGCATCGGCATTGAGATCGAAGCAGCCGCGCTTGCCGCCGAACGGGCCTCGCCCGAGCAGGCCGAACGCCTTGCGGGCTGTGTCGACCGAATGGAAGCGGCGGACAATCCGGCCGATTTCGCCCGCTATGACCTCGAATTCCACCAGGTGGTTGCGGAGGCCTCGGGCAATCTGTTCATGGCCTCGATCAGCGCGCTCGTGGAAATGGCGCTGACAGCCGCCTTTACGATTTCCTCCCCGGTCAACGATCCCAATGCCCTTGCGGTGACCGTCGACGTCCATCGCCGCATTGCCGATGCCATCCAGCAGGGCGATCCCATTGCGGCGCGGGCCGCCATGCGCGACGCCATCGCACAGGGTTTTGAGCGCGCAGCCGGACGCATGGAAACGGACCAGCCCGCAGGCTGAGCATTTCGCCCCGTTTCGTGAACAATGGTGGAGCTGAGCGGGGCGTCCACCACCGTCTGAGAAGCCCGGATTGCTTGGGTTCTGTAGGATGGGTGGTGGGACAAATGTCCCACCTACTGTGCTCACCTTGCTGAACAGACCAGCAGATTGCAACAGATGTTTATCGCGCCACATTGCCTTAGCTGTACAAGTCCATGGCTATGTTAGGAATTTGTGAAGGATAACAAATATATAACCGTCCTGATAGCGGTAGGGACAGTTTATGTTAGAGACACACTCGCGCCTAGACCAGCCAGGTATTTACGCTGCAAACCAGCTTGCAAACGCCGCGCGGGACGCTTCGCATGTGTCAGGTTTGACACATACTTTCTACCGATACCCCGCGAGGTTTTCGCCCAAGTTCGTCAGAGCGGCAATTGAGCTTTTTAGTGAGCCTGGGGACCTTATTCTAGACCCGTTTGTGGGTGGTGGGACCAGTCTAGTAGAAGCCATGGCGATGGGCCGTCACGCTGTTGGTACTGACATAAGCTCGCTTGCCGCCTTTATCTCGACTGTAAAAACGACACTTCTCTCGGACGGAGACGTTGCCGCACTCACCGCCTGGTCTGTGCGTGCTGGAAGCGCAATCGCCTCACAAGAGGCATGTACTTCGGATGTTGAGACAAACGATTACTATCAACGTAATCTGGACAGTTCTACAACTGCTCCCCTGCGTGAGGCTATCTCTCGCGCACTAACCACAACGGCGTCGCTACAGTCTCCAAAGCTGGAGGCATTTGCCCGTTGTGTGGTCCTAAGGTCCGCTCAATGGGCGCTCGATAGCCGAAAGACTGTGCCCGATATCAACGCATTCCAAAAACATTTTTCCTTGGGTTTTTTGCATATGATCCAAGGGGCAGATGAGTTGAGTACCTATGCTCGCAGTTGGACTGTCTCTCAGCCGAAAGTAGCTTGCTTACACCGCTCTGCAGTAGGGCTTGAAACAGACGAGAATTTGATTGGGCTGCGTGCGCCAAAGCTGGTGGTTACCTCTCCTCCGTATCCAGGCGTCCACGTCTTATATCATCGCTGGCAAGTTGATGGGCGCAAGGAAACTCCTGCCCCCTTCTGGATTGCAAACAAGAAGGACGGCAGTGGAGCGAGCTTCTATACGATGGGTGACCGGAAGGAGCGATCCTTGAACACCTACTATGACACACTGCTTAAGGTGTTTAGTTCGATCGCCGCGATTTCAGATCACGAAACGACGATAGTTCAGATGGTAGCATTCGCTAATCCGGCTGACCAGCTTCCACGCTACATGGAAGTCATGAGGGCAGCGGGCTTTGTCGAGAGTGACGCTGGGTATGATCGCGACTCAGAAGATGGACGCCTCTGGCGCGACGTACCCAACCGTAGATGGCACGCGGGCCTCAAGGGCGGCACGTCAGGAAGCAAAGAACTTGTTTTAGTGCATCGCCTGCCACACTAGCCGTCAGGCGGCAGCCCCTGCTGACTCAGACGCTGCATCGTCCTCTTCCGCGTCCAGGTCTCCCACGCTCTCTACAAGCGGTAGCAGAAATGGCGCCATCGCAGCAGTTGTTTGTGCTACCCGCTCTCGAACGTCAATCGCATCGTTTGGGATATCTTCGCTATCCCGACCTTCTGCCTGCCGAAATTGCTCCTGATGAAGCAACGACAGAGCAACAAGAGTCATTCCGACAGAAAAGCGCATCTTCAGCGTTGTGGCCAACTTAGGTTGCGCCTTGAGCGCAGACTGTAGGTAGGTATTGTCCACGTTCAGAAGGTAGTCGAACTTGTTGTCCGACGGATCAGCGCTAGGCTGAGACAGGATTCGGATGGCGGTGAATTTGTCGAAAGCAGGCTCCTGCGCTGCCCATAGGTCTTCTGTAATCCACACTGGTTGAGGGATATCGAGCTGTGAGGGACCTGTAGTCTGGTTTCCTTGCCCATCTCGCCCTTTGCCATCACCTTTTTCTTTGCCCTGGTGCTCCCTTTCAACGGGCGTGCCGGACCGATTGGGTTGCTCCGGTTGCACTCGCAGCGTGAAGCGGTTGGTGAAGGCGTCAATGCGACTTGGGTCGGTTATCTCCGCTTCAAATGTCAGTAGATCGCCAATTGATGCTTCATTCGGGAGGGACAATGTAAGTGTTGCGTTACCACCAACTGGACGAGGACGATGGAAGTTTTGCGCAAGCTCTCTTCCTGACGCGGTGATGCGGTAAAGGGAGAATGTGCCTGGCTGATCATCACGCTTGAAATAATCGTTTGCGCCATCGGTCTCAAATGACACTCTGACGAAAGAATTCTGATGGGCATCTCTATTTAGTTGGAAGCCAGCCTCATGGCCCTTAAATCGGAAATAGGTCGGAAAGCGCTTCCCAATGAACCCTGCTACTGCAGACCCAGTGGCTTCAGGGCGATGTGGGTTAGAAATCCTAGTCCCATATCCAAGCAAGGCAGCAAGGGTCGGATTCTTGCTGATTAAGTTTTCGATTATTTTAGCGACTGACTCTGACGCCTTTGGCTGAGCTGCCAGTTCTTTCTTTCTTCGCTCAGAGGCCAGTTCTCGTAGTTCATGGTTGTTTCCAAGCTGATCCTCGAGCTGTTGCTCCAGCTTGGCGCGAAGCTCACCATCTCGCAGCCGATCACGGCTGTTCATGAAAAGCTTTTCGTGGGCACGAACTGATATGGCACTACAATCTACAAAGACAATCAACGAGTGCCACAAGTAATCTTGTTTCACCCTCTTCCTGCGAAAGAAGTCCTTTGTCATCGTTGCGTGACATTGGCCGTTGTATGTGAAAATTACACCTTCATCTTTCTTGTAGTTATCGGCCGTTGACTTGTTCTTGAACAAATAAACGGAAGCCGTGAATGCCTCACCATCCACGTCGAAAGCTAACTTATCGTACCATTCTACATTGTCGCGCTTGTCATCTTCCAAATCCCTATGCAGGGTTTCGATGAGGCCGGGCATTGAGGTGTCGAAACTGCCTGAGTGACCGCGATATCCACGGCATTCGTGAAACCTGATTGGAAGAGCGGGCTGCGGCAGCATCAGCCGCGCTCGAAACATCAGCCCATCGTCCAGCATCATGTTTGTTCCAAACCGTCTGGCATCGTACTCGTACAGCTTGATGAGGGTCCCCCACTCCGAGGTGCGCTCGTAAGCCTTATTCTTGTCTGGGAAGATAGGAAGTGAGGGAGCGCTGAAATGCAACAATGCTCCGTCACGAGGCTGTTTCTCAGCCCCCAGCGGTGCGAGGTAGGTGAATCGGCTGCTTTTTCCTTCGACGGGATCTTCACGCCGAATAACTGTAAAGCTCCAGTCTGCTTCCGTGGTTTCGATTTCATCATGGGAGAGCAATTTGGGGTGCCTGCGGCTCAGGACAAACTGGAGGTTCCTCTCTACGCCACAGAATTCTAGAACGCCTGTACCACCCATATTGAACTTGCCCTGGGCAAACTTGATCTTGTCTTTGTTCCCCTTATGTAACGACAGAATCGTTGCAGGCATCCTGCTAGGAGTCTGGCCCTCGCCGTCATCTACGATTGTAAAACAAGGACGACCACTGCCTTCCCGGGGTCGCCACCCCGTTGCAGAGACCGTTATACTGCGCGACAGTCGTTCCATGTCTTTCAGCGCCTCGCCAAAATACAGCTCTCGTGCGCTTGTTATGCTACCTGGTGTGTTCGGTCCCTGAGGCTCGGAACCTTTAGAAGGTAAGTCGCCCGCGAGCCTTGCAGCGGCGATTAGTTTGGCATCAACCGAATTGACAAGCTTCTCTACAATCGCCTGTTCGGCGCGGCTCTGCTGATTGCCGACGGAGGAGTAGTTGAACTCCTCGTCACCTAGCCAACGCCAATTTCGGTCATCGTCCCACAGTCCTGCCGACTTCAGTGCACCAACAACATCAGACTCGGTATCGCTGGTCATTAGCGTCCGGCATAAGGCCATCACTTCGTCATTAGACATGCGGTCTACCCCCTAAAGCTTGAAGTCAATGTTCTCTTGAGAACCCGGCGTAGTCATCCTGACGCGAAGTGCATCAAGCTCTTTGTTTAGTGCAGCGATTATCTTTTTAATGTCTTTGTCATCGTACTCGTAGTGCGACCTGTTGCCTAGTTTGCCGATTACGCGAATGGCCTTGATAGCGTTTGCGGTTCGTTTTTCGGCGAGGCGAACGAACTTCTCCCGCCTCTCCCCGCTGTTCTGGTCATGAATGACCCGCAACTTTCTCTCGTCTGGCACTTACTTGCTCCTGGAATTCGCGATTGCTCGCATTTGCGCCAGGAAATTTAGCAAGAGTCAACATCTTCGGTAAATTAGAGAATTTGTGATGCAGAAAGTGACGCACAAATTCGCCAATTTAGCGGATTCCATGATGTGCACTGTGGCAGAATCGTACTTCATTTATTCAAGGAATTTCCTGGGAGGGTTGATCATAGGCGCGAGAAAAAACGGCGAATTTTTTCGTTCGGGTATCTTACATTCTGTTGAGAATAAGTTCCCCCCGTACCCCAGCCCGAGCGGCCTACAGGCCAAGAATGTAGATTGGGTCGATCAATCGGGGTGGGCCTGGCCACGAGTCCAGAATGGTGGGAGGGGGCACCCGGCAGGTGCCGCTAAATGGCTACTTAGGTCGCCTACCACCGAGCCGTAAGCACAACAAAGAGAGTGGTGACGCCGCTGCCAAACAGCGTAAGGCTCGTACTGAACAGGGCTCTACTCGCTTCGTTGCTAGGTGCCCAAGCGCAAACCAGCGCAATCAAAGCGCACATAACTACTAGGGCAGTTAGCAATTTGACGACTGCACCTTTTCTCATAGCCCCTCCTGACGGCTTAGGATGGGTGCATACTAACGATGCAATCTTAATGATTAATGCTGGTGAGCGTGTTTCCTGAGTGTCAGAGCGTGAGAGTTAAAAATTAGCGCCGGTCGTTAACATCTGCTCGGACCAAACGAAGGGTTTTTTCTAATTTTCATGACCAATGGCCCTGCCTGCGCAAATTCGCTGCGAGCTACTGCAGAGCCCTTGCCTTTTATAGGTATACCTGAATGATACAAACTAGCGAGACACTCTGAGTGTATCAAAAGGGTTGACCTTATTATTTTGATACATTATCTGTTTCGGGTTTAGAACTAAATGAGACAGGCGGGAAATGCCATGGGGCACCTCTACGGGTATGCGCGAGTATCGACCACTGACCAGAGCTTAGATGTTCAGGTGGAAGCATTGAAGGCGGCCGGATGCACGGTTGTCCGCTCGGAGAAGAAATCAGGCAAGACGATTGATGGCAGGACAGAACTGCAAACTTTGATCGACTTCGCTCATGCTGGTGACACCATTGTGGTTACGCGAATAGACCGGCTTGCCCGCTCGATAGCGGACCTTGCCGGGATAGTTCGCTTACTGGAAACGAAAGGTGTGGCACTCAAAGCAACCGAGCAACCGATTGACACAAGCTCAGCGGCAGGCAGGGCATTTCTACAAATGTTGGGCGTGTTCGCAGAGTTTGAAACGGCTATTCGCCGTGAACGGCAGATGGAAGGTATATCGAGGGCCAAAGAGGCCGGGGTCTACAAAGGGCGTCCTGTTTCTATCGATGCGAGGAAGGTCACTGCTCTTAAAGCGGAAGGGCTCGGCGCAAGCGCGATAGCTAAGCAACTGGGCATTGGCCGGGCGTCGGTATACAGGGCCTTGCGCGATTTTTCTGATAATGGGTAGCCAAGCAACTGCTGCCTAGCGTTCTAGGCCGAAGGAGGGCAGTGCAGGCTCTCATTGTCCCTTTAAATCGCCTGGGATGGCTCAGGACGGGATTTTATCACCATATCCTACCCCATCACCGCAGAAGCCTTCTCGCTTGTCAGGGGTGATCCAAGCCGATAGCCGACCACCACCTAACGGATTGGTATTTTGCCTGCTTCCTCAGGCTCGCTCGGTAGTTAGGGATCATACCGAAAATCCAGAAGGAGTAAGGTCGCACGCCAAAAGCGGACCGGAGGTAGGCTGATCCAGGGAGGTCCTCATATATGGAATAAAGGCCCGCTGTATCAGTATCGACAGAATGGAATAAATATATACGTATATAATGACAACATGAAACATGTATCATATAATTACTATATATAATAGAAACCAAAATATAATATACAAACGAGTATAAATAATACATATAATAGATACATACCATATATATTATTGTATTAACTACAGAATGAATACATATAAATACAAATAAAGCATATATCTGTATATCATATATTATATATATGGTGATATGGTTGCGGTTTGGTTTTATATCAGTAGTTTACAGCCGTATATTAGAAATGTTATATATGTTGCTGTACATATTTATAATGCAGTCGTGCCGGGTGGCATTCGCTGCATTACTGCATGGACAGCTGCGGCATATTCCTTCGGGTCGACACCGTTCTCAAAATTCTGTCGCGTTAGGTTGTCGCCAGTAGCTTCCCCAAGCTCTTCCATCAATTCGGCATGGTGGTGCTGGTTGGGGGCTAAGCCCGATAGGCGCTTTAGCTCCAGCATGTAAATCTCATAGTACGAACTGTAATCTGCGGGAAAATTTTCACCCAAAGGCTCGGTGTCAAAGGTATTGGTCATACTTGGCGACCGCTGCTCAGGTGCAGCGTCTAGCCATGACTGAAATGCAACATTGATGGATGACTGTTCCCATATCGGCAGATTGGGATGCATGCCCAGCCTGTAGGCACCGCCAACCATCACCAGTTTTTGGCCCCCATATTCGTGGTTTGCTCGTAGTGTGGCGTTGTGAACAAACTCTGGCGGCAAATTGCTCATATCGGCTGAGGCGTAGCCGTTTGCCTCAGCAACGGACTTTCCGTGTCTCAGGCTTCCCAGGAAGATATGTGCTCGCATGATCTCTGCGCCACGCCGCACATTGCCTCGCAAAAACCAATAAGCGCCGCCCCCTATTAAGGCCAGTACAAACAGCACTTCCATTCTCTGCCCCTGATCGTTCAAGCTCTAATTGGCTAGGCTTCTTATGGCTTGAATTAGAAATTATCAGATTTTCTGATATTGCTTACTGAGGCCTTAGGCGACTGTTGAACCGAGTGTCAACAGCGCATGCCCAACTCCCTGCACACAAAACGGCACAAGGCTATTGTCAAAGCGATTGCTGATGGACGCCGTGATAGCGGCTTGACCCAAGTGGAGGTGGCCAAGGCAATGGGCGGTGGCTGGAGCCAACCAATCATGGTCACAGTCGAAAGAGGCGGTCGCCGCATAGACTTGGTCGAGCTGATGCGCTTGGCTGAAATCATCGGCCTCGACGTCGATGCCCTTGTCCAGCAACTTAGGGAAATACCCGACGAATGACCATCAGATGGCTTTGTTCAGTGCTGCGATGAGCAAGTTGGGCGGGAAACCGTTGCGGTTGTATGTGCTCAGGGTTGTCGTGCCTGGCTCGTGACCGACAATAGCCATGATGTGAGCTTGGGACACATCAGCAGCAATCAGCTTTCGCACCATCGTATGGCGGAAGCTGTGAAAGGTCAGTTGGTCGGTCTTCAGGCCAAGGTCGGGCAGGAGACTTTCATTGACCCAGCGGCCCAGATTGCGGCCGTAGCCATCCGACTTGCTGTAGGAAAGCTGCGGGAACAATCTATCATTGCCGGATCTGGCCTTCATACGCTCGTAGTAATCCATGAAGCCATGTTTGAGCAGTTGGGGATGGATTGGGACCACTCGTTTTGACGCTGGGTTTTTTAGCCGCTTTTGGGTCCCCTCTTTCTGATTGATGTCGAAACACCAGATACCGTCGGCCTGCCGTATGTCCTCTAGATGCAGTTGAGCAATCTCATTGAGCCTCGCGCCTGAGTGGACGGCAATAAGGCTGCCCCATTTATGATGCTCTTCCTTCTGCGCAACCTTGCCTAGAAGCGCCCGCAAGATGATCTGCAACTGGTCATCATCAAACGAAACTCGTGGTGCTACTAGGTTGGCTTTGTTCGTGCGAACTGACAGCCCCTCAAAGGGATTCGCCTCACAGTGCCCGTTCCGCACTGCCCAGCTAAACAGACCGCTGTAGGTTTGCAGGTATTTGTTGATGGTGCGCGGATGCAGCTTGGCCAGGTCAGGTATGGCCAAAACTTCCAGAAGCGGTTTGCCCCGCGTTAGCGGACTGATGTTGCGATTAGGTGGGTAGGCCAGCAGCATGTCGCGCATGATGTGCGCCTGCTTGCGTCCAAAGTCTCGCGCCTCAACCTCTCTGCCCAGGCGCTCATAGAGCAGTTCAATATGCTCAAGCTTTTCCCCTTCGGTCTTTGACGTCCATCGGTTCTCCAGCTTGGCAATCTTCCAGTACTCGGCAACCAACTGCTCAAGGCGAAGAGAAGGTTCCTCCGTTCTGCTCTGTCCCCTCAGCTTCTGCGCTGGCGGCGAAAACTCAAAGGTCTCTGCCGCGCTGCTATAGCGAAGAGCTTCCTCAAAATACGCCTTGCGGCCGCTCAGGAGGAGCCTGGCGAGCTTTTCAAGGTCAATGCTGTCTCTGCCCTCCTGGATGCCTTGTTGGTCTAGGAAGGCGTTTGCGGGGATTTCTGCGGCGTCGGGCAGGGGGAAGTCACTGGCGAGCTCGGCGCTAGCCGATTTGATACTATCTAGGAGCTGTCCCCGCATCGCCTCGGGCAATGGACCTTCCTTGTCTATCCGTGCTTTGGCATTGGCAACCAGCTGAGCAAAATGCCCTTGCACCAGTTCGCGCAGTTCCTTGTGCTTCATATGCCGGTGCGCGCCTCTGTCTATTAGCCCCTGAGCCAAATAGCGCAGAGGTGCAGCAAGTCGCAATGCTCGCTGAGGTTCACGGGTGCGGAGTGAAATCTTGATGCAGAAACTATGCTGGCCGGTTTGAGGCCCCTTCGGCAGTGTCCAGCGGAAGTAGAAAATGCCGTGCCGGGACTGCTGCAAATAGGTCGGAATGAACAAGGAAATGTCCCACTTGGTTGTCCCACCAAGCAAAACCCGTAGCTAAGTCCTTGTTTTTCTTCGGAATGGTGGAGCTGAGCGGGATCGAACCGCTGACCTCGTCATTGCGAACGACGCGCTCTCCCAACTGAGCTACAGCCCCGCACCATGAGGCCAAATATGGGCAAGTCTGGCGCGGGGGGCAAGAGGTCTGCTGTGCGGGATGCGGTCAGACCAGGCCGTGCTCGACCAGGCTTTTGCCTGTGGCGATGACCGCGCTGGGCGTGTCGATGAGGGGGCGGCCGAGCAGGCGCGGCGCGCGGGTGGTGTCGAGGCGCTTGGCGGTGCCGATTTCGTGGATATTGTCGCCGATGTCCCGATCGAACAGGCCGACGAGGCGCACGATCCAGGTGGGCAGGGTCGCCGTGGGGACGCGCCGGTCAGGGAAGGCGGGCTTGAGCATGGCGCCGACCTCAGGCATAGCATAGACACCTTCGGCGGCGATGCAGCGCTGGCCGAAAAAGGCCGGTTCGGTCATGGCTGCCACATGCAGGGCCGCTACATCCCGCACATCGACGCAGGCCATGTAAAGGCGCGGGGCGGCTGGCAAGCGTCCATCGAGAAGCCGGCGCACGATCAGCGAAGACGTTCCGGGATCTTCGTCCAGCAGGGGGCCGAAAATGCCGGCGGGATTGATGACGGAGAGTGCCTCCCGCCGGCCCGCGCTCTCCATGATGCGCCAGGCCTCGCGTTCCGCCAGTGTCTTGGACGCCGGATAGGCGCCGGTCGTGGGGGCGTCTACTTTGGTCCAATCCTCTTCGGTGAGCAGGCGGTCATAGCTGTCATGGCCGTATTGGATGGCGGCAATCGAGGAGGTCAGGACAATCTGTTCCACTCCGGCGCGAAGCGCAGCTTCGAGCGCGCGGCTGGTGCCCTCGACCGCCGGCCGGATCAGCTCCTGAGGATCTTTGGGTGTCTCGATGACAAAGGGAGAGGCGGTATGCTGCAGATAGCGCACCCCGGCCATGGCCTCGTCCCAGCCGGCGTCGCTGAGCAGATCCAGGGCAACGAATTCCAGCCGGCTTACATCGGCACCTGCCGCCGCGAGCGTGCGGCGCACCTTGTCCGCCTTGTCGAGGTTGCGCACACTGCCCCGGACGGTGTAGCCAGAGTTCAGCAATTGCAGGGCAATATGACCGCCCAGAAAGCCGGAAATGCCAGTGAGCAGGACGCGATCGGACATGAATGTCTCCTGTAGGAATTGAACGATATATACGATAATCGTTTAGAAAGTTCAATAGGTGCGGCATGGTGACGGAACGGGCACAGGAGAAGCGGCGGCGCATGCTGGAAGCGGCGCGTCTTGTGGTGTTGCGCGACGGGTTGCGCGGCGCAACAATGGAGGCCATTGCGCGCGAGGCAGGGATCGCCAAGGCAACGCTCTATGCGCAGTTTTCCGACAAGGATGCTGTTGTCGGCGCCCTGGTCGAGACCATGCTGGATGCGTTGATGGAGGCATTCGAGGCGGGCATGGCGAGTGACGGTGACGCCGCGGAGCGCATCGGAGACGGGCTGGCCCGGCAATATCTGGCGCTGGCGCGCATGCTCGAAGGATCCCCGCACGCCACCGAGATCATGAGCGCACACAAGCGATTGGGACTTTCCCTGCAGGACAGGGACATCGCCATGGTGAACCGGATCGAGGCGGTCCTTGCCGATGCCGGGATTGCCGATCCCCGCGCCCTGACTCGTCTGGTGGTGGCGGCCAGTTACGGCATTGCGTTCAAGACGCGCGATGAGGTGGCGATGGCCGCCGGGATCAGGCTCCTTTGCCGCAGGCTGATAGAGCCTGAGACCGCCAGCGCCTGACCTGCTCACGCAGAAATCATCGTGTGACGATTAACCTTGGCAGGATCTGCCCACATCTTGCCGGTTTGGCTGTGTTAACCTCGCATTAGGGGCCATTTGAGGCCCGCCATGCACCGGGGCCCGCCATGCAGCTCAAGCCGAACGCCTTCCGCCTGCACGAAACCGTGCGCTCCGTTGAAACCATGAGCCGATTCGCGCTGGCGGTGCTGGCGCTGGCCTCCGGCGTCTATACCTATCTGGGGGTGCGCGGCCTGCTCGATGGTTCGGCCGGCTTCGTGTTCTTTGCCGCCATCATCTATTCGGTGGCAGTGTCCGTCGCCATTTATGCCTTCTGGATCTACATGATGCGCTTCATTCCGTTGGTGGTTGGCGGGGTGCAGCGGATCGGCCTTTTCATCACCATGGCCATCGGCTGCTGCATGATCATCGCCATGTCGTCCTGGCTCAATGCTGCGGCTCTGGCGGGCTCGGCGGCGCTGGAACAGCATATGGCGGTGACGCTGCAGGGCTATGCCGAAGATCTCGACAATGCCCATGCCAAGGCGCTGGCGACGCAGAGTCTGTTGCCGGACGTTGACCGGGCCGCGCAGCGCTTTGCGGCGCTGGCGCAGGATGAAAGGGAGAGCGGTGCGCTGACCGGCACGCAGGGCGCGGGCAGCGTCGTGCAGTTGCTCACCCAGATGAGCACGCAGATGACCCAGCTCAGTGCCACCATTTCCGGTTCTCGAACCGAAGTGGCCTCTCTGTTCGAGCAGGGCTCGACCCGGCTTGCCGCAATGCGCGAGCTGGTGTCGACGCCCGGTGCCATCGCGCCACGCTCCGATGCCTTTCAGGCCGAAGCGGTACAGCTGTCCGCCATTGTCGCGGCGCTGCAACAGACCGATGTCGCGGCCTCGGTGAAGCGCGCCGCCGCCGATCTCTCGGCCGGATTCATAGCGCCGGTGGCCGATGGACGTTCCGCCGATCTGGCCAATCGGCAGGATCAGGTGATGGAAACCGTGCGCGCTTCGGTGGCGGCGCAATCGACGGCACTGTCCAGCGCGGCAGACGAGATCCTGGCGCAGCCGGCGGTGGAGCAGCGGCGCTTCGTGCCATTGTCCTCCGCCGAAGCGGTGATCCGATACTGGTCCGATTTCATCCCATCCTGGGCCGGAGCCATTTCCATCGACCTGTTGCCGGTGGTGCTGGTACTGACCCTGATGGTGGTCAATGACGCCATGCGGCGCGAAGCCGAGACGTTGCAGGAAGCCGAAACGATCACCGCCGCCGAAATGTTGCGGGCTGTGGCGCTCTACAAGCGCATGGAAGCGGAAGGGGCCTCGGAGGCCGCAGCGGCATTAGAGCCAAAAATCCCCGAACCTGACCATCGAGACCAGAGGCCGGAGGGGGGTGACAGGCCGGCGACTGCCGAAGACGACGGTACGGTGACGCCCATTGCCGCGGCGCCTCGCAAACGCGGAGAAGGGCCGCGTCCGGCATGAAGACCGCAGCCAACGCACGACCCGCAACTGATGAACGGCCCTTTTTGCGGGGCCTGAGCGAAAAGCTCATGCGGGTCGATGACGGAGCGATCCTGCGTGTCGCCTTCTATGCCTTGCTGGCCGGTACGCTCAGCGTATTGTTCATCGATTTCCGCACGATGATGTCCAATGCGCCGGAGGCGCTGACCTATACGCCGCAACCGATATTGCCCCCGGCCACCACGCCGGATGGTGATGGGCGGCCACGGCCGCCTGTCACCACCAGTCCTGACCTGCTGGAAGCGCCGATGGAGATCGTGCTGGGCGGTGGCGGCACGCTCAACCTGACGGGTACGATCGATCCCGGCGTTGCTGAAAGGTTTGCGGCCGAGATCGCGGCGCGCGGGGAATATGTGGAGACGATCCTGCTCGATTCCCCCGGCGGGTCGGTGGACGATGCGCTGGCGATAGGACGGATGATCAGGGAGGCGGGGCTGACGACGCGCGTTGCGAGTGGGGGGCTTTGCGCCTCGTCCTGCCCGCTGATTTTCGCGGCGGGCGCCGAACGGGAAGCCGGGCGTGGCGCGGCGATCGGGGTTCATCAGATCTATGCGGCGGCGCTGAGCGCCACGCCGGTCGATGCGCTCAGCGTTGCCGGGGTGGCCATGGCCGATGCCCAGTCAGTTACCGCAGAGATCACGCGGCACCTTACCCTGTCGGGGGTCGACCCGGCGCTGTGGCTGCATGCGCTGGAGACGCCGCCGGACCGGCTTTATTATTTCTCCGCCGATGAAATGGATGATCTCAATCTTGTGACCGCTTGGCTGGAGAATTGAGCAGGCGCGGCCGGAACCCCCGGTCAGGCAGGCCGTTTCGCTGAAACAGCGAGGAGGCCAAAATGACAGAAACGCATATGCTTACCCGGCATCGGGATATCAGGAACTGGGTGGCCGATCGCAAGGGCAGCCCGGCGATAAGCCGGATCCGCAATAGTGCCGGGGACGTGCGCGCCAAGCTGACCCTGCGTTTTTCCCATGATGCGGAAGGCCGGGAGGATGTCGGCATGAGCCCATGCTCGTGGGTGGCGTGGCTGGCCGAGCTCGATCGTCAGCAACTGGCCCTGCGCGTGCAGCCGACGGGCCAATGCGATCTTGTGTCCCGGCAGTCCATGAACTGAGGGTGCGGCAGTTACATGAACAGACAGGCCCGGTTACCGCCCTCGGTCTTGGCCTGATAAAGCGCGATTTCGGCGCGGCGCAGCAGGTCTGACAAGGTGTCGCCGGGCCGCAGGCTGGCAATGCCGAACGAGGCGCTCGTCTGGCTGTCCAGACCATGGCTTGCCGCCTTGAGCCCGGCAAAGGCGACGCGCACCGTCTCGGAATAGAGCTTGCCGGTCATCGGATTGGCACCGGGCAGAAGAATTGCGAAATCTTCGCCACTCATGCGGCCGGCAATGGCATTGGGCTCGCCCCCGTCCTGCAACAGACCGGCAAAGGCCATAATCGCCCTGTCGCCGCCGGTATCGCCAAAGCGTTCATTGATCGATCGCAGACGGTCAATGTCGGCGACGATCATCGTGGCGGTGCAACCCGTGCGGGTTGTCTCGAGAATGGCCTTGTCAGCACGGTCCTCGAAGCCTCGCCGGTTCAGCAGCCCGGTCAGCGCGTCCGTCTGGGACCGCGCCGTCATATCGGCAGTTCTGTCGCGCAGGATGATGAGCAGCATCATCAGACCGCTGGTAACAACCAACATCGCGCCCAGCGATTGCGAATAGGCTGCATAATTGGTGGCGAGATAGGATTGTGGCGCCACGCCCGATCCCATCAGGTGCGCAAGGATTGGCTTGAACAGAAAATGCAGGCTCGACACCACCAGGGTGGCCAGCAGACCCAGATCGAGCGCGCGCCAGTTCCTGTTGCCGAGCAATGTAAATACGCCCAGCGCTTGCAACAGCATATAGGGGCCCTGATAGAGAAATCCGCGCAGCAGGCTGTCGCGCGGCATCTCCAGAACAAATAGATTGGTCAGCATGGCCCCTATCGTCAGGACGGCAAGGAGCCGCCAGGGGCGCTGCAATCTGTAGTGGTGGGCCAGTCCGATGACGAAGGCGGCCAGTGCCCAGAGAAGAATAGTAAAGATGGCGAAGCTGACCAGACGATGATCGCTCTGGTAGGGCAGGGCAAATTCCAGCAGAGGGGCAAGCATGCCGGTGCCGTAGCCCGCCGAAAGCCAGGCCGCCCCCGGCGCCGGGCGATGATGGAAGGCAATGATTCCGAAGGCGGCGGCGAACAGGCCCGCAATGAAGATGGTGATGGCGAGCGCAACGGCTGCGGCACTGAGCGACAAGATGATCGGGTCCCCGGGGAGGACGCTCAGGCTAAACCGATTTAACCAAGAAGATGTTAATGTGTGGCTGAGGATATAACGCGCGGGGCAATTCCCAGGGCGTCGGCGAGCAGCGCATAGGAGCGGCGGCGCAGCTCATAGGAATGAATGGTCGTGGTTATCATGACCTCGTCGGCCCCGGCGGCGCGGGCCTTTTCCGAAATCGCTCCGGCCATCTGCGCCGGGTCCCCAACCAGCCAGAGGCTCGACTGCTGGTCGATCACCTGTTGCTGGGCGGGGGTCAGCTGGTGCGCAAGCGCCTTTTCGGGCGAAGTCAGCTGCCGCTGTTCGCCCGTGACGAAGCGGGCCCAGTTTACCGACTGGGAAATAGAGAGATATTTCGCCTCCTCTTCGGTTGGCGCGCAGATGACCGAGAGGCACAGAATTGTGCGCGGTTCGGGGAAAGCGGCCGATGGCTGGAAGGCGCGACGATAGGCGGCGAAAGCGGGAGCGGCCGGGCTATGGCTGAAATGGGCGGCGAAGGCATAGCCAAAGCCCAACTGGCCGGCGGCGTCGGCGCTGGCGCCTGACGAGCCGAGCAGCCATTTGGGCGGCAGGGACACGCCGCCGGGGGAAACCGGCACACGCGAAAACGGGTGGTCAGGGGGAAAGCTCTCTTCGTCGAAGGCCATCAATTCGGCGAGATAGGCGGAAAATTCTTCGCCGCCGCCACTGCGCAGGGCGCGCATGGCATAGCCATCACCGCCCGGCGCGCGGCCGATACCCAGATCGATGCGACCCGGATGCAGCGCTTCGAGCGTGCGATAGGCTTCGGCGATGCGCAAGGGCGCATGGTTGAGCAGCATGACGCCACCAGAGCCGACGCGAATGCCCTTCGTGGCCGCGGCGGCGCTGCCAATGAGGATTTCCGGCACCGACGAGGCAATCGAGGGCATGCCATGGTGCTCGGCATACCAGAGCCGCGTATAGCCCAGCGCATCGGCGGTCTCAGCCAGACGAACCGTCTCGGCCATGGCCTCAGGGGTGGAAACGCCCTCGGCAATCGGGGCGAGGTCCTGCAGCGACAGGGCAAAGGGGGCAGACATGGCAAACTCCGGATCGGTGGTCTGGTCTATATCGGTATTTGCCGATGAATTTCCAGTGCCGGAACCCTCGCCGCGTTCATGTCTTATTTCAGCACTAGCTTGAGACGCTGTAGGAGTGACAATGATTTTGCGTGCCGGCCTGGTTTTTGCGGGAGTGCTGGCTGGTCTCGCGCCGGCTGCCGCCGCAGATCGGTTTGCGCTGGCCGGAATCGTGGACGAAGTGCGTCTGGGCATTCATGCCTATGACGTCCACTATGCCGCTCTGCCGTTCATGATCGATGAATGGGATCTGCAGGCGGTGGAGAGTTTCAGCGCCGATGTGCTGTTTACCACGCCCGATGCAGATCTGTTGCGCTGGCTGGGTTCGCCGCGCCCGGAAGTGGGTGCGACCATCAACTTGGCCGGCATGGAAAGCCTCGTCCATGCGGGGCTGACCTGGCAATTGCCGGTTTTCGACACGCCCTTCTACCTTGAGGGCAGTTTCGGCGCAGCCCTGCATGACGGCAATCTGTTCGGGGCGCCCGATCCGCAGAAGAATTTCGGCTGCCGGGTCAATTTCTACGAGCGCTTCGGCGTTGGCGTGAATGCCAGCGAAAATGTCACCGCGACGCTGACCTATGAGCATATTTCCAACAATGGCTGGTGTGCCGAGAATGACGGCCTGTCAAATTTCGGCCTGCGCGTAGGCTGGAAGTTCTAGGCGGCCTGACCTGCCGCCCAGCCTGAGGCCCACGCCCACTGGAAATTGTAGCCGCCCAGCCAGCCGGTGACATCGACTGCCTCACCGACAAAATAAAGACCCGGCACAGTGCGCGCGGCCATGGTCTTTGCGTCGAGATCCTTGGTGTCGATGCCGCCAAGGGTGACTTCGGCGGTGCGATAGCCTTCCGAGCCGACGGGCTTCAAGGTCCAGTTCCCCACCACATCGGCGGCAGCCTGGAGCTTTTTGTCGGAAAGGTCGCCGATCATGCCGGGCTGGTCGATGATTTCGCCGATGAGCTGGGCGAGGCGCTTGGGCAGTTTTTCAGACAGAATGGTCTGGATGTGGAGCTTCGGGCTGGCCTTGCGGGCGGCGCGGAGGAAATCCATGGCATCCTCGCCGGGGAGCAGGTCGACCGAGATCGGGCCGCCCTCCCGCCAATAGGACGAAATCTGCAGGATAGAGGGGCCGGAAAGGCCGCGATGGGTGAAAAGCAGCGCTTCCTCGAACCTGGTCTTGCCATAGCTGACAATGGCATTGGTGGAGACACCGGCCAGCGGTTTCAGCTTTTCCAGCGCGCCGGGCTCGAACATGAGCGGCACGAGGGCAGGGCGGGTTTCGGTGACGTTGAGGCCGAACTGGCGGGCAATGTCATAGGCGAGACCCGTCGCGCCCATCTTGGGGATGGACTTGCCGCCAGTGGCGACGATGAGGCTGGATGCGGTGACGCGGCCATCACCCACCATGACATCGAAATCATCGCCCAGGCGCTCGATGGTACCGACCTGCCTGCCGGTCCAGATACTGGCCCCGGCCTGGCGCAGCTCCTGGGTGAGCATGGCGACGATCTGGGTTGCGGGGCCATCGCAGAAGAGCTGGCCGAGGGTTTTCTCGTGAAAGGTGATGCCGTTCTTCTTCACCTTGTCGATGAACATTTCGGGCGTGTAGCGCGACAGGGCCGAGAGCGCGAAACGCGGATTGCTGCTGAGGAAGCGCTCGCGGCCGGCCGTATGCGTGGCGTTCACGTTGGTGAAATTGCAGCGACCACCGCCGGAAATGCGGATCTTTTCGCCCGGATCGCGCGCGTGATCCACCACCAATACCTTGCGACCACGCCGGGCGGCTTCGATGCCTGCCATCATGCCCGCAGCGCCTGCTCCCAGAATGAGTACATCGAAATCGGGCATGTGTGATCCTTTCGTCACGGCAGGCCTACCCGTCCGGCCGCACGGGAGCAAGCGCATTGACTCTTTCCTATATAAGCGTATGAGAAGTCCTGCTTTTCCATAGGAAGCATTCATTCGTCATGGTTCGCACCGGCTCCATTGCTGCCTCCGCCTCCACCCGGCTCGTCGCCGGGGGCGCTGCGCCCATGACTAAAACCACCAAAACCGCCTGACGCTTTTCCCCGGGTCGCACTCCCGACGGGGAGAGGCACAAGACACGGCCGCATCGTTTCATCGATGCGCGGGGGGCGGAAATGGTAAGGGACTGGAGTTCAAATGGGTTATCGCGTCGCTGTCGTCGGGGCCACAGGGAATGTGGGCCGCGAGGTTCTCAACATTCTGGCCGAGCGTAATTTTCCGGCTGACGAAGTCATAGCGCTGGCTTCTTCCCGCTCGATCGGCAAGGAATTGTCGTTCGGCGACAAGGTGCTGAAGGCAAAGGACCTGCAGCATTTCGATTTCTCGACAGTGGATTTCGCCATCATGTCGGCGGGCGGCTCCATTTCCAAGGAATGGGCGCCCAGGATTGCCGCAGCGGGCGCGATCGTGATCGATAATTCCTCCTATTGGCGTTACCACTCTGATGTGCCGCTGATCGTGCCGGAAGTGAACGGGCATGTGCTCGATCGCTGGCTGGCCGACCCCAAGCGCACCGGCATTATCGCCAATCCCAATTGTTCGACCGCCCAGCTGGTCGTGGCGCTGAAGCCCCTTCACGATGCCGCCAGGATCAAGCGCGTCGTCGTCTCGACCTATCAGTCGGTGTCCGGCGCGGGCAAGGAAGGCGTGGATGAGCTGTGGAACCAGACCAAGGGCATTTTCGTCAATGACAGCCCGAGCCCGCAGAAGTTCCCCAAGCAGATCGCCTTCAACGTCATCCCGCATATCGATGTGTTCATGGAAGACGGCTACACCAAGGAAGAATGGAAGGTGCTGGCCGAAACCAAGAAGATTCTCGACCCCAAGATCAAGGTGACCTGCACAGCTGTGCGCGTGCCGGTGTTTGTCGGCCATTCCGAGGCCGTCAATATCGAGTTCGAGAACCCGATCAGCGCCGATGAAGCGCGCGACGCCCTGCGGGATGCGCCCGGCATATCCGTGCTCGACAAGCGTGAGGCCGGTGGCTACGCGACCCCGGTCGAGACGGTGGGTGAATATGACACCTATGTCAGCCGCATCCGCGAAGATGTGACGGTCGAGAACGGCATCGCCATGTGGGTGGTCTCGGACAATCTGCGCAAGGGCGCGGCGCTCAATACGATCCAGATCGCCGAAGCCCTGATCGAAAAGGGTTTCGTGGCCCGCAAGGCAGCCTGATCCCGAACTGACCCGATCCTGCCCTTGGCTGAGGGCAGGATCAGCTGGCTTCATGCAGCAGGACGAAAGCCTGGCCATCCGGCTTGCGAAGCCGGGCAAATCCTGAGATGGCTTGCGTCAAGGCCGGCGACAGGTGCGCGCCGGCCATCTGGACATCCTATGCTTTCGCTCCGTGATCTCTGCCTGGCGTTGCTCGTCGTTCTGGTCTGGGGCCTCAATTTCGTGATGATCAAGTGGGGCGTGGAGGAGGTTCCTCCGCTCTTTCTGACGGCTTTGCGCTATCTGTGCGCGGCATTGCCAATGGTATTTTTCGTCAGACGGCCACGGGTGAAGGCCAGCACGCTCCTGGTCTATGGCCTGGCCATCGGCTTTGCCCAGTTCGGGCTGTTGTTCTCGGCGATCAAGTTGGGCCTGCCTGCCGGACTGGCCTCGCTGATCATCCAGACCCAGGCCTTTTTCACCTTCGCCCTGGCCATGGTGTTTCTCGGGGAACGACTGGGACCGGTGCAGGTGCTCGGGGCCTGTGTGGCGATTGCCGGCATCGGTGTCATCGCCACCGAGCGTTTCGAGATAGCCGCTCTCGTGCCGCTGGCGATGGTTTTGCTGGCCGCCTTTTTCTGGGGCGTGGGCAATATCGCCTCCAAGAAGGCGGGGCAGATCGACATGCTGTCCTTCGTGGTCTGGGGGAGCCTCGTGCCCATCATCCCACTTGTGGGGCTGTCGCTGCTCATCGAAGGGCCAATGGCGATTGGCGCGGCCCTCAGCCATTTCAGCCTCAGGAGCGTCGGGGTCGTGCTGTTCAATGGCTATGCGGCCACGCTTCTCGGCTTTGGCCTCTGGAGCTATCTGCTCAAGCGCTATCCTGCGGGCCTCATCGCGCCGTTTTCATTGCTGGTTCCGGTCTTCGGCATTGGCTTTGCATTTCTGCTGGCAGGAGAAATCATCACGTCCATAGAGGTGGCCGGCAGTGCGCTGGTTTTCGCCGGTCTTGCCATCAATGTCTTCGGCCCTCGCCTCATCAAACGCAGGCCAGCTGTCTGATGCCCTTTCGTCACATTCTTCTGGCCCTCTTGGTCGTGTCCATCTGGGGCTTCAATTTCGTTGTCATCAAACTGAGCGTCGAGGCGCTGCCGCCGATTCTCGCGGCGGCCTTGCGGTTCGCTGCCGCGGCTATTCCCGCCGTGTTCTTTGTCAGACCGCCGAAAGCGCCCTGGTGGATCGTCGTCGGTTTCGGCCTCAGCTTCGGCTTTGCACTCTACGCCTTCCTCAATCTCTCCATGGCCTGGGGCATGCCGGCCGGCCTGTCCTCCATCGTGCTGCAGACCCAGGCCTTCTTCACCATGATGCTGGCTTTCCTGCTGTTGGGCGAGCGTCCGAGCCGGTTCCAGGTGATGGGTGCTGCCGTAGCCTTTGGCGGCATTGCGGTGATTGCCAGTGAGCGGATCGAAGGCGCGGGCCTGTTGCCGCTGTCGCTGACCCTGCTCGCGGCCATCAGCTGGGGCCTGGCCAATGTGCTGACCAAGAAGGCGGGCAAGGTCAATGCCGTGGCCTTTACCGTCTGGGGCGCGTTGGCGGCGCCAATACCGCTGTTCATGCTATCGCTGCTGACCGAGGGCTGGCCCGCCATCACGTCGGCTCTTGCCGGTTTTTCGTGGTCCGATGCGGGGCTGATCGCCTTTCTGGCCTATCCGGCAACCCTTTTGGGCGGCGCAATATGGAGCTGGCTGCTGGGCCGGCATCCGGCGTCGATCGTGGCGCCGTTCACGCTGCTGGTGCCAATCACCGGGCTGGCGTCGGGCTATCTGGTGCTGGGGGAAGTGGTGACGCCGGTCGAGATCGCCGGTGCGTTGCTGGTGATCGCAGGCCTGATCGTGACGCTGAAGAAGGCGAGAAAAAGCGAGCCGCCGATCCGTCTGGATTAAAGGCAAAAGGGCCGCCGGATGGCGACCCCTGAAATTCCTACTGGCCGGGCAGTGTCTGCGGCTCAAGCATGTCGCCGCCATTAAGGGCGGGTGGCGCCGCCTCCGGCGCCGGCAGGGTGGAGGGCTGGAGCGCGTTGAGCTCGTCGGGGCTGAGGCCGCCACTCATATTGACATCGGCGCGATCGAACTCCTCTTGGGTCAGGTCGGGCCAGACGGCAATGAGCTCCTCGTAGCTGAGCTCGCCATTGCCATCGATATCGACCTCCGCAAAGGTGAGCGGGGTCTGCGCCATGGCGGTGGACGCGGCAAGTGTCAGGGCGAAAAGGCCCAGGGCAATCCTGCGCATGAAAGTCTCCAGATTCGGGGTGGACACACCCCACAAGATTAAGAAAAGCCGCGGCCACTCCGGGGACGTTCGGAGTGGCCGGCTGAACTATCCGTTGCCGGATAGAATGGCCTTAGCTGGCCGGGGTGGCGGAAGCCGCGACGAGCGCGTCATATTCTTCAGCCGAGAGTTCGCCATTGCCATCCACATCGGCGGCAGCAAACGCCTCTTCAGTCAGATCGGGCCAGGCGACCACGGCTTCAGCATAGGAAACGCCGCCGCTGGCATCGGTGTCGACCGACACGAAGTCGGTGGCTGCCTGCGCCATGGCCGCGGTGGACAGGCCGAGAGCAAAGAGGGACGTCAGGATGATCTTCTTCATGGGAGTTAGCTCCATGTTGACTTTGGGAGGAAGCGGCGCCCTGGGGCACCGGCAGATCACTCTCCGGCGATCTGCGAGACAGACAATCGCTGCCCATTGTGGCCCCGGATGGCCGTGACCTTGGCGCTGGCGGACAATTGTCGGGACAATTTGGAGGCAGGGCCGAAGCACAGGATTTCCTATGCTCTCGAAGTTGTGATCGGCGATGCGAGAGGATGAAACGCCGATAAACGAGGCTCAGAGCTGTTCACGATCGTGGCGCGCAAAGTGCAGTTTCATGGCATCGGCGTGGCGACTTTGCTTGCGCCAAAGAAAATGCCGCCCGGAGGCGGCATTCGGATTGCGAAATCTGCACCGTTTTCAAATACCGGGGCGGATGAAATCGCCGGTTTCGTCCATTACCCAGAGCTCGCCGCCGGAAATATCGAACCAGGCGCCGTGCAGGGCCAGCTTGCCGTCGGCCTCCAGCGCCGCGACATAGGGGAAGGTGCGCAGGTTGCGGATGGAATTGCGGATCGAAATGCGTTCCATTGCCGTCTGTCGCTCGGTGGCAGTCATCAGGCTGTTCTGTCCGACCTGTGCGGGGAGGTCGCCCAGCATGGTCAGCCATTTGCCGATGAAGTCGCCATCGTCGAGCGGGGTCTTGTCGGGATTGAGCGCGGCGTGAATGCCGCCGCACCGTCCATGCCCCATGACCACGATATTGGTGATGGCGAGCGCCTTGACGGCGAATTCTATCGCCGCCGATGTGCCATGCTGGCCGCCATCGGGTTGATAGGTCGGCACCAGATTGGCGACGTTCCTCAGGACGAAAAGCTCGCCGGGTCCCGAGTCGAAGATCATTTCGGGCGCCGCGCGGCTGTCGCAACAGGCGATCATGAGGGTGGTGGGTTTCTGGCCGGCCGATGCCAGTTCACGATAACGCTCGCGTTCGCGCGTATATCGCCCGGACATGAAATTGGCGTAGCCGTCGAGCAGGTGCTGAGGAAAGCTGTGCATGGATCTCGATTAGCGCTAAGAGGCGATATAATCAATCATCAGGTTATGACTGCTAACAATTGGGGTATTCGATGCAGGTTTACAGGTTTCTGACCGGCGAAGATGACAGCGCTTTCTGTCATAAGGTCACCAAGGCACTGTCTGAGGGCTGGCAATTACATGGCGGGCCCACCTATGCCTATGATGCGGTCAGCAAGAAGATGCGGTGTGGTCAGGCGGTGGTCAGGACTGTCCGCGACCAGCCCTATGACCCCGACAAGAAACTGATCGATTACTGAGCCATATCAGGCTCCGCCCTTAGCAAAAATCCTTATTCGCCTGGTAGTGCTGTACTAAGCCTGCCGGGCGAAATTCTTTTGGGGAAGATTTTCTGAAAGCGAATGTCATCCTGATCGCTTCGTATTTTTGTTGTCCGTGGATCTGAACAGTAAAGGCCCTGGAATGCACTCATCTGTGGCAGCAATTGACGGAAAATTTACCATGTTCGTTTACAGTTTGAGCGTTGATCCAGATCGGGATTTGGGAGTCCTGATAGGTGGATTTGTCCGCTTTCAAAAGCGTCAGGATTCAGTCCTATGACAGTCTATTCCCACGACGGCCTGCAGTCGCGTCTTGATTTCATCGGCCTTGATGAGGCGGCCCGAAACCGGCTCGCCGGCGCGCAAACAACCATCAGCAAGCATCTCGAGCCCGCGCTGGATCTGTTTTACGACAAGATCGGTACCGTGCCGGCGGTCAACAGCTTCTTTGATGGCAGGCCGCAGATGGATCGCGCCAAGTCGCGGCAGATGGATCATTGGAACGCTATTGCCAGCGGCCAGCTGGACGAGAACTATTTCCAGGCCAGTACCCGTGTCGGCCTGCGCCACGCCCAGATCGGGCTGGAGCCGCGCTGGCATATCGGGGGCTATGGCGTGATCATGGAAACCCTGGTTCTGGGTTTGGTCCGGGATCTGATGGCCGAGGCGCTGACGCCGCAAAGGCGCGGTTTTGGCCGGCAGGCCGTGGATCCCCACGTTACGCTTGAAAAGGCCGATGCCATGGCCGGAGCATTGGTTGCGGTATTCAAGTCCATCCTGCTGGATATCGATATCGGCGTCAGTGCTTATTTCGACAAGTTGACCGCGGATTCGCGGGCTGCCGACGATGCGGCCAGGGCGCGTATCGAAAAGGCAGTCAGCGCGGTGGGCGCCGTGCTCAAGGATATGGCGCAGGGCGACCTGACTGCGCGGGTTGCCGAAACGCTGGACGCCGAGTTCGAAAGCGTAAAGACCGACACCAATGGGGTTGCCGAAAAGATGGCGGGCATTGTCGGCCAGCTCAAGGGCACGGCCCGGACATTGCGCACGGCCACGGGAGAAATTCTGTCGGGCGCCAACGATCTCAGCGAACGCACCACGCGGCAGGCCGCAACCATCGAAGAAACGGCCGCCTCAGTCGAACAACTGTCCACGGCGGTGGTGGAGAATGCGAAACGGGCATCAAATGCGAGTGCCAGAGCGCAGTCCCTGGCCCGTACCGCGACCGATGGTGGAGTGGCAATAAAAGAGGCCAATGGCGCCATGGGCGCCATAGAGGCCTCCTCGGCCAAGATTTCCAATATTATCGGGCTGATCGACGACATTGCCTTCCAGACCAATCTTCTGGCGCTGAACGCTTCGGTGGAAGCGGCAAGGGCGGGGGAAGCGGGCAATGGCTTCGCCGTGGTTGCGGTCGAGGTGCGGCGGCTGGCACAGAGTGCGGCCAATGCCTCGTCTGAGGTCAAGGCATTGATCGAAGCGAGCGCCGGAGAAGTGCGCACGGGCAGTCAACTGGTTGCCCGTGCCGCCGATATGCTGCTCGATATCCTTGCGGGCGCCGAGGAAAGCGCGCAGCTGATCAATACGATTGCGCAGGAAAACCAGAGCCAGTCCGCAGCGCTCGAGGAAGTCAGTGTCGCCGTGCGGCAGATGGACGAAATGACCCAGCACAATGCGGCGCTGGTCGAGGAGATCAACGCCGCCATCGAGCAGACCGAGTCCCAGGCGGTGGCGCTGGATGGCATTGTCGATATCTTCCGTATCGAAGGGCATGCCGAGAAGCGCCAGAAGGGCGAGGCACGGCAGATGCGCATGCTGGCAGCCGCGGGCTGAAGGGCGCTGCGACAAAGGCCGGTCCATATACGGAGACTTAACCATAAACAGATAGCCCTCTGGGAGTGATCCAAGCTGCGGCCATCTGGTCCGGCTCCATGTCCAAATGCCTGGGGGCCCTCGTTTTATGTCTTCGTCCGACCATGATCATCTGCAAACCCGCCTGAATTTCCTGGGGCTGGACGAGACCGCACGCGACCGGCTGGCAGAGGTCCAGCCGGTGGTGAAAACCCATCTCGAACCGGCATTGGATCGCTTCTACAGCCTGCTGGCCGCGGTTCCCGAAGTTGCGCGTTTCTTCGATGACAAGGCGCATATGAACCGGGCACAGAGCAAGCAGGCCGGCCATTGGGACGCCATTTCCAGTGGCCAGCTCGACGCGGATTACTATGCCTCATCCAGCAAAATTGGCCTGCGTCATGCGCTGATCGGACTGGAGCCGCGCTGGCATATCGGGGGCTATGGCCTGATCATGGAAACGCTGGTCAAGGGCGTGGTTCATGACATGATGGCAGAGGCGACCAGGCCGCAAAAGTCGCGTTTCGGGCGCATGACGCCGCGCGATGGTGATGCCGTGCTGTCCGATGCGGACGCCATGGCGGAGACGCTGGTGACGCTGCTCAAGGTGATCATGCTCGATATCGATATCGGGGTCAGCGCCTATTTCGAAAAGATCAGTGCCGATGCGCGCTGTGTCGAGGAAACCTCGCGCGCCAAGATCCAGAAGGCGGTCGCCGCCACCGGTGCCGTTCTGCGCGATGTGGCGGCCGGTGATCTCACCAGCCGGGTGACGGAGGCGCTCGATCCGGAATTTGACCAGATCAAAGCCGATACCAATGCCGTCGTGGAGCGGCTGGCCGATATCGTGGGCCGGCTCAAGCGGACGTCCGGGTCGCTGAAGACGGCAACGGGTGAAATCCTGGCCGGAGCCAATGATCTTGCCGACCGTACGACGCGGCAGGCTGCCACGATCGAGCAGACCGCCGCCGCCATCGAGCAATTGTCGTCTGCTGTGGTTGAAAACGCCAAGCGTGCCGTGACCGCCAATGACAAGGCCCAGGCCGTGGCGTCCAATGCCACCAATGGCGGCGAGGCGATGACGCAGGCCAATGCGGCCATGGATGCGATCGAGACCTCCTCGTCCAAGATTTCCAACATTATCGGCATGATCGACGACATCGCCTTCCAGACCAATCTGCTGGCGCTGAACGCCTCGGTCGAAGCGGCGCGTGCGGGCGAGGCGGGCAAGGGCTTCGCCGTGGTGGCCGTCGAAGTGCGGCGACTGGCGCAAAGCGCGGCCAATGCCTCGTCCGAGGTCAAGGCGCTGATCGAGACCAGCGCGGGCGAAGTGCGCAATGGCAGCCGTCTCGTGGCTCAGGCCGCCGAAGTCCTGCTCGATATTCTGGCGGGCGCCGAAGAAAGCGCCCAGCTCATCGAAACCATTGCGGCGGAAAATCGCAACCAGTCCAAGGCGCTTGAAGAGGTCAGCGTCGCCGTGCGGCAGATGGACGAGATGACCCAGCACAATGCGGCGCTGGTGGAAGAAACCAATGCCGCCATCGAGCAGACCGAGGCCCAGGCCAATGATCTCGACGGGATCATCGACGTTTTCCGTACGAGCCAGGAGGTAATGCCTGCGGCAGAGGTCGCCGGTAAACCGCTCGGCGCCAGGCCCGCACCGGTCGCGCCGGCAAGCAAATCGGTGCCAAGACCTGCGTCCGCGCCGCGTGTTGCGGGCAATACGGCGCTGGCCGATGACTGGGACGAGTTCTGAAAAGGTCTGCGAGGCCGAACCGATTGCCCTTTTGGCGTAGAGCGGGCATGAAGACGGCGCTAGCGGGAGTTCTGCATGAAACGCATCGGCCTTGTGGCGCATGACGACAAGAAGGACGACCTGTGCCGGTGGGCGGAAACCCATCGGGACAAGCTCGGTCAATACGAACTCTGGGGCACTGGCACGACCGGCAGCAGGGTGATGGCCGCAACCGGTTTGACGGTAAACCTGCTTAAAAGTGGTCCGCTGGGCGGCGATCAGCAATTGGGGGCCATGATCTGCGAGGGGCGGCTGGACGTGCTGATCTTCTTCATCGATCCGCTGTCGGCGCAGCCTCATGATGTCGATGTGAAGGCGCTGACGCGGCTGGCCACGCTTTACGATGTGCTCTGCGCCAATAACCGCTCCACTGCCGATGCGGTGCTGGCCTGGCTCTAGACCTGTAGAAAATTCCCGGGCTGGCGCGTTTTTGACCGGATGGTCAGGGTCTATGCGTTGACCACTCGCCCTCGTTGTGAGCAGATGCCCCAAATTTGCCCGGATTCAACCGGGCGGCATGACATTCAGGAAATCGGGGCTGCTCAATTTGTCCTCCGACTTGGTTATCGACGTTCGCAACGTCTCCAAACGCTTTGGCGGTCTGCAGGCCGTCAACAATTGCTCGCTCTCGGTCCGGCGCGGTTCCATAACCGGGCTGATCGGCCCCAATGGCGCCGGCAAGTCCACCCTGTTCAACATGGTGGCCGGCAATATTGTGCCCGATAGCGGTGCGGTGATTTTCGACGGGCAGGATGTGACCGGTTTCAAGCCGCACGATCTGTTCCGTATCGGCATGCTGCGTACCTTCCAGATCGCGCATGAATTTTCCCAGATGACGGCGCTGGAAAATCTGATGATGGTGCCGGGCGACCAGCCGGGCGAGCATCTGTTCGACAACTGGTTCCGGCCGGGCCTGGTGCGCAGCCGCGAAACCGAGGTGCGCAAGAAGGCGCTCGACGTCATCGATTTCCTCAAGCTCGGCCATGTCCGCGACGAGTTGGCGGGCAATCTCTCCGGCGGGCAGAAGAAGCTTCTGGAACTGGGCCGCACCATGATGGTGGACGCCAAGGTCGTGCTGCTCGACGAGGTGGCGGCGGGCGTCAACAAGACGCTGCTCAACGACCTGGCCGGCAATATCGAGCGGATGAACAGCGAGTTGGGCTATACATTCTTCGTCATCGAGCATGACATGGACCTGATCGGACGCCTCTGCGATCCGGTCATCGTCATGGCGCAGGGCGAAAAGATCGCCGAGGGTCCGATGGCCGAAATCCGCGCCAATCCCGCAATCGTCGAAGCCTATTTCGGCACTCCGGTCGAGGTGGCGTAAGTGGCATTGATCGAACTCAAGCACGTCGTTGGCGGCTATGGCGGCGCGCCCATTCTGAATGGCGTCAACATCACGATCGAAAAGAGCGATATCGGTGTGATCGTCGGCCCCAATGGGGCGGGCAAGTCGACCACGCTGAAGGCAATTTTTGGCCTGCTCAAGGTCACCGGTGGCACGGTTGAATTTGGCGGCGAGAACATCGCCAATTCCTTGCCGGACAAGCTTGTGCCCAAGGGTCTTTCCTTCGTGCCGCAGGAGAAGAATGTCTTCACCTCGCTCACGGTTGAGGAGAACCTCGAAATGGGGGCGTTTACCCGCACGGACGATTATTCGGAGACCATGACCTGGGTCTATGAAATGTTCCCGGTACTGGCAGAGAAGCGCCGGCAGCCGGCGGGCGAATTGTCGGGCGGGCAGCGCCAGATGGTGGCCATGGGCCGCGCGCTGATGAGCCGGCCCAGCCTCCTGATGCTGGACGAGCCTTCGGCGGGCCTCTCCCCGCGCTATGTGATCGAGATTTTCGAGACCATCCAGCGCGTCAACCAGGAGGGTGTCGGTATCCTCATGGTAGAGCAGAATGCGCGCCAGGCCCTGGCCTTTGCGTCCAAGGGCTTTGTGCTGGCGCAGGGGCAGAACCGCTTTACCGGCACCGGGCCGGAACTGATCGCCGACCCTGAGGTCGCCAAGAGCTTCCTGGGGGGTTAGCCACATGGATGAACTGATTTTCTTCATCAACCGCGTGCTGATTTCCGGCACCGTGCTGGGTTCCATTTATGCGCTGGGTGCCATCGGCGTGACGCTGATCTTCGGCATTCTGCGTTTTGCCCATTTCGCCCATGGCGACATGATGACGATGGGCGCGTTCATCTCCTTCGTCCTGGCGACGGCTTTGGCCGCGATGGGCATTATCCTGCCCCTGCCCATGGGCTTTGTGGTGCTGCCAGTCGCCATGGTTCTCACGGCCTTTCTGGCGCTGGGGATCGACAAGGGCTTTTATGCGCCGTTGCGGGCGCGCGGCGCCAAGCCGGTGACGCTGCTGATCGCCTCGATCGGCGTCACGCTGATGATCCAGGGTCTCATCCGCCTGATCTTCGGCTCCGGCACCAAGTCCATCTATGTCGCCGGTGAATCGAAGGACATTTTCCGCTTCGACATGAGCTGGGCCGGCGGGACGCGGCCGATCAACATAACCGAGCCGCAACTGATCATGTTCGTGGTCACCGCCGTGATCGTGGTGGCGCTGCATTTCTTCCTCACCCGCTCGCGGCTGGGCAAGGCCATGCGCGCCATGGCCGACAATGCCGATCTGGCGCAGGTCTCAGGCATCAATACGGCGCTGGTCGTGCGGGTCACCTGGGTGATTGCCGGCTCGCTCGCCTGCGTCGCCGGCACCATGCTGGCGCTGGACGTGGCGCTGATGCCGGACCTGGCCTTCAATATCGTGCTGCCGATCTTTGCGGCGGCCATCGTCGGTGGCCTGGGTCACGCCTATGGTGCCATTGTCGGGGGCTTCCTCATCGCCTTTGCCGAAACGCTTGCCGTGTTCAACTGGACAGCCGTGCTGCGGCCGCTCAATGCGGTGCTGCCCGAGGGCATGGCGCTGCCGGCCAATCTGGCGCTGGTGCCGACGGAATATAAACTCACCGTGGCCTTCGTGATCCTCGTCATCACCCTGCTGGTGCGGCCCACGGGTATCTTCAAGGGAGCGTCCTCATGAGTGCCGCTTCTCCAGCCAGGGCTGACTGGAACAGCCCGCTTCGCCGGGGTCTGCTGCTGTTCGCCGCCATGTTCATCATGGTCGTGGTCATTGGCCTCGTGCAGGGCACGGCGTCCATTCTGCTGATCCTGACACAGGCGACAGGTTTCGCGCTCATCGCTTTGGGCCTCAATATTCAATGGGGCTATGGCGGGCTGTTTAACTTCGCCATCATGGGCTTTCTCATGGTGGGCGGCGCTTCGACGGTCTTTTTGTCCTACCCCGTCAACATGGCCTTCTGGGAAAGCGATGGCCCGATGATGCTGGGCCGGGCGCTGATCGCCTTCCTCATCGGCGTCGCGCTGGTCATGCTGGCGCGCCGGTCCGACCGCATCGGCATCACGGGCAAGTGGAAGACCACGCTGGTGGTCCTTGCCTGGTTCGCCGGCTATATTATCTATCGCACCCAGATCGACCCAGCCGCCGCCTATATCGAATCCACGGCCGGATTCGTCGGCGGGCTGGGCCTGCATCCTGTGCTGGGCTGGGCTTTCGGCGGGCTCGTTTCCGCGGTCATTGCGTTTTATATCGGCAAGATCAGCCTTGGTCTGCGCACCGACTATCTCGCCATTGCCACGATCGGTATTTCCGAGATCCTGCGGGCGCTGATCAAGAACATGGACTGGCTGACGCGCGGCACCATGACCGTGTCGCCCATGCCCTGGCCGACGCCGCTGCCGCAGCAATTGCAGGCGGCGGGCCTGTCGATCCCTGACAGCTTCATCTATGCGCGGCTGATGTTCCTCGGCATTGCGGTGCTCTTCCTCGTCATCGCCTTCGTGCTGGTGCAGCGCGTCTATGGCGGGCCATGGGGCCGCATGATGCGCGCCATCCGCGACAACCATATCTCGGCGGCCTCCATGGGCAAGGATGTCACCGGACGCCAGCTCGAACTTTTTGTCTTCGGTTCGATCCTGATGGGGATTGGCGGCGCGATCCTCGCCACGTTTACCCAGATTTTCGATCCGTCGGGCTACCAGCCGATCAACCACACATTCATGATCTGGGTCATGGTGATCGTGGGTGGAGCGGGCAATAATTGGGGCGTGGTGCTGGGGGCTTTCCTCATCTACATCGTCTGGGTCATTTCCGACCCGCTGGCGCAGCTGATCTTCCTCAACCTGTCCCAGCTCACCAGCAATATCGGCTGGGGCGCCATTCCCGAAATCGACAGTCGCGCCTTGCAGATGCGTGTCTTCGTGCTCGGTGTGGTCATCACCATTGCCCTGCGCTACGCACCCAAGGGTCTGCTGCCGGAAGTGGTGAAGCGGGGATAAGTCCGCCTATCATTCGGGGTAGTGCAATCCGGTCAGCTGTTCCGATACCTCCCAAAGCCGCCGCGCCGTTTCCACGTCGCTGGCGGCTTTTGGCTGTCCGGCCTTTTTCGGCGGGCCCTTGAGGCCCCACCAGTTGCCGGGACCATAATAGTCGCCCGGCCGGGCGTCGGGATCGGTGGCAGCTGCCACAAGGGGCAAGGCGCCACCGGCCGCCGATTGGGAAAAGAAGGGCGAGAACAGCCGCCCCAGCCGGTCGGCGAAGCCCATCTCCTCGGGCGTCTTCTTGAACAGGCTGGTGCGCGAGAGGCCCGGATGGGCCGCCAGCGCCGTAACATCCCATCCATGGGCCGCGCTGCGGCGGGCGAATTCGTTGATGAAGAGCAGGTTGGCCAGCTTGGACTGGCTATATACGCCCATGTCGCTGTAGCCGCGCTCGGCCTGCAGGTCGTCGAAATTGATCTTTCCGAACAGGGCGGCAAGGCTCGCGACCGAAATCACCCGCGGCGCTGCGCTTTTGCGCAGCAGCGGCAGCAGATGTCCGGTGAGGGCGAAATGGGCCAGATGATTGGTGCCGAACTGGGCCTCGAAGTCATCCCGGGTGGTCAGGCGCTTGGGTGGCGCCATGATGCCGGCATTGTTGATCAGGATGTCGATATGGTCGAGCTGCGCGGCGAGGTCAGCCGCGCCGCTTGCCACTGCATCAAGGCTGGCCAGATCCATGTCCTGAAATGAGGTTTCGCCCGATGGCCGCGTCTCTGCGATGCGCTCGAGCGCAGCCTTACCCTTGGCGGGGTCCCGTCCGACAAGCATGACGCGTGCTCCAGCGTCGGCCAGCATGCGCGAGGCTTCCAGCCCAAGTCCGCTGGTTGCTCCGGTAACGACAGCAATCGTGCCGCTCAGGTCGGGAATCTCGCCCTCGTTGATCATCATGGCTTTCGGTTCCTTTCTGCGCCGCACGGTATCTGTCGTCCAAAACGAAAACGGCCCGGGATCGCTCCCGGGCCGCAAGAAGTCTTGGTGTTCGCGCCCTGCGCGCATAGCGCTCCGGGCCTTGTCGTTTCGAAACGCTCCACTGGAGCGTTTCGCTGACGCTTTGCGTCAGACAACGACAAGCTAGTCGATCAGGCCCTTGTTCACGACTGCGCCGCCTTCAACCACGAAGTAGTTGATGGCGCCGGCCACGTCGCCGACATCGTCGAATTCGATGGAGCCGGAAGCGCCTTCGTAATTGATGTCGGTACCGGCGGCGATCAGTTCCTTGGCCTTGGCCCACTCACCCGGCAGGATGGTTTCGCCCGGTGCGTTGGCGACTTCGCGCAGCGCAGCCGAGATACCGTCACGGTCGGCAGAGCCGGACTTCTCGATGGCCAGGGCCAGCAGGAACACGGCGTCATAGGAGTTGGTCACATAGGTGCCATTGGCATCCTGCCCGGCAGCTTCAGTCAGAGCGACCAGCGCGTCGAAGGACGGGCCCTCGGCCGGAGCGGCCTGGGTCAGGATCATGCCTTCGAGATCGGCGCCATTGCGGCTGGCGAGCAGGGCGTCACCGGCCATGCCGTCGCCGCCCATGAACAGGTCGAACGAACCGGCTTCGACAGCCTGGTTGAGGATGGCGCCGCCGCCGGCATTCTCGTACCCGTAGATCACGAGCGTGGTCGCACCCGAGGCTTCGATCTGGCCGATTTCCGGACGGTAGTCGGCCTTGCCGTCTTCGTGGGCGACGGAAGCGAGCACGGTGCCACCACCGGCGGTGAAGGCGTCGGAGAAGGCGCCGGCAAGGCCCGAACCGTAGTCATTGTTGACATAGGTCACGCCGACTTCGGTCACGCCCTGGGCCAGCAGCAGTTCGGCGGCCTTGACGCCCTGGATGGAGTCCGGAACCACATTGCGGAAGACGAGGTCGTTGTCGTCCAGTTCGGCAACGGCCGGTGCGGTCGAGGCTGGCGAGATCATCACGACATTGCCCGGAATGGCCGAGCCATTGGCGCCGGCAATGGTGGCACCGGAGCAATAGCCGCCAAAGATAGCGACGACGTTTTCGGCATTGACCAGACGGTCAGCAGCCGGGCCGGCAGCACCACCGTCACAGGCAGAGTCTGCAAGCACGGAAGTCAGGGTCTGGCCATCGAGCAGGCCGCCCTGGTCGTTGACATTGGCGATGGCCAGATTGCCGGCATCGACCATGCCCGGGGCAAATCCTGCAATCGGGCCGGATACGTCGGCGAGGAAGCCGAGCTTGACTTCCTGGGCCAGAGCCGGGGCGGCAAGGACCAGCGTGGAGGCGGCGACCGCCAGGGTCAGGGTTTTGTTCAACATAGACGTCCCTCTGTTTCGGTTGCGCGCCGGGTGACCTTAAGGGCCTCGCTTCTTGCGGCGCGACAACGGATGGGGGCGTGCAACACGCCCCGCTGGAAGAGAATGTTGCACAGATTTGGCGCAAGAGTCACCGGCATTTGTCTGGAATTTCATCGCTGTCGCAGAGTTGCTTAACGGGCCGGTTTTCCGCATAGATTCGTTCTGGCGAAAGGAGCAGGAATGACTGTCAGGCGCGCTGCAATCTTGGGAATCCTGCTGGCGCTGATGGCGGGGCCGGCGCTGGCCCAGTTCACCGTGCTCGACAGCGCCCAGAACGGCGCCGTTTCAGCACCCTCAGCCGGAATTGATGCGCCGGTTCCTGCCGGCACGCAGCCGGTCTGTGGCAACCAGCCCCTGACAATCGCGCGCATGAACTGGCCATCCGCCATGCTGCTGGCTGAAATCCACGCCCTGATCCTCAAGTCCGAATTTGCGTGCGATGTCAGGCTTACGCCCGGCGATCTCGGCGCCACCGCCTCGTCCATGGGGACGAGCGGCCAGCCTTCGGTCGCACCCGAACTCTGGCTCAACCGCATTGCCGATGTGTGGAACAGCGCCAGCGAAGCGCAGATGGTGCGCAGCGCTGCCCCGACCTACGCCGAGGCTGGCCTCGAAGGCTGGTTCATGCCGCGCTATGTGGCGGATAGCTTTGTGGATGGACCAAGCGCCTCAGTGCTGGCCGAGGCCTTGCCCACGCTCTCGCCGGACCAGACCGTGCGGTTCATCTCCTGCCCGGCCGACTGGGCCTGCTCGATAATCAACCGCAATCTGGTCATCGCACATGGATTGGACGATCTGGTGGACATTATCGAGCCGGCCAATCGTTTCGAGATGGATCGGCTGATTGCCGAGGCCGTCAATCGGCGCGAGCCTTTCCTGTTCTATTACTGGCAGCCCAATGCCGTGCTGGCGCAGCTCGATTTCATGGCGCTCGATATGGGCGCTTATGACGAGGCGGCCGCCCGATGCCTCGCGGATCGCGCCTGTGCCGAGCCCCAGGCTTCGGCCTTTCCGCCCGATGAGGTGGTGATTGCCCTGGCCGAAAGGGTTTTTGCCAATACGCCGATAATCGCGGCCTATTTCCAGCGCGCCAGCCTGTCGCTGCCGGACATGAACCAGTTGCTGGCCCAGCTCAATCAGCCCGGCGCAACGCCCGAAGCGGTAGCCCAGCGCTTCGTTGCCGAACGGGGCGATATCTGGCGGCCATGGGTCGGAACCCCGACGCCCTGAGCTGAACCGCAACTGGTTCCAGAAATTTTTCCAGAATTTTTGACTTGTCTAGAAGTCAATTTTCTACATGCTGGCTTCTTGTCCAATCAAGAAGTTTTCCGGCATCAGTCTATTTGAACAGTTTTGCAGTCTGGCCATGCAAGAAAAAGCAGGTTAGATTGTCTGTTATTGTACAAATATTGCCAGATTTGACACACAATTCTGCCATCTTTATGGTTCGGTTCATTCCATAATAACAGGAGTTAGCCTGATGATTTTGAAATCCGGTGGCATTGCCGCCGCGATCGCTGTTGCCTTGTTCTCTGCAACCAGCCTTCCCGCCATTGCCCAGGATGATGCCGCCGTGTGCGGCACCGATCGCAAGATCGATATTGCCGAAATGACCTGGCCCTCTGCCGCTGCCCTGGCGCATATCCATGCGACGATCCTCGACAAGGGATTTGGCTGCGAAGTCGAGATTGTCACCGGTGATACCGTGCCTACCTCTTCGTCCATGCTGAGCCGGGGCACGCCCGCCGTTGCTCCCGAACTCTGGACCAGCGCCATCGAGGATGCCTGGGCCCAGGGCATCGAAGCGGGCGACGTCGTGCAGCTGTCCGACGCCATTACTGACGGCACGGTCGAGGGGTGGTTCATCCCTGAATATCTGCAGGCCGAGCATCCCGAGCTGACGACGGCCGAAGCCGTCATCGCGCGGCCGGACCTGTTTGCCGATCCCGAGGATTCGTCCAAGGGGCGCCTTTATTCCTGCCCACCGGGCTGGGCCTGCGAGCTCTCCACCTCGGCCTTGTTTGAAGCCTATGACATGGACGAGACCTGGAACATCTTCTCGCCGGGTTCGGGCGGTGCGCTTGACGCATCGATTGCCCGCGCCTTTACGCGTGAAGAGCCGATCCTGTTCTACTATTGGGGCCCGACGGCAATTCTGGGCAAGTATCCTGCGGTGCAGCTCGATCTGGGTGAAACATTCGCGGACGTTTATGCCTGCAATACCGATCCCGATTGCACCGATGCGCCTGGCGTGACCGCCTATCCTTCCAGCCCCGCCGTCGTTGGTGCTGCGGCCTGGATCCAGGAAAAAGCGCCTGTCGTGGCTGAGTATTTCTCCAAGGTTGGCCTGACCAATGCCGAGATCAGTGAACTGCTGGTCTATGGCGACGAGAACCAGGCTGATGCGGCTGAAACGGCAGAAAACTTCCTGCGCACCAAGCAGGATGTGTGGACCAACTGGGTTCCCGCCGAGGTTGCCGACAAGGTCCTGGCCGAGCTCAGCTAAGGTCCTGGACCCCTTTGATGAACGGCCGGGCCTCGTCCCGGCCGTTTTCCGCGTTCGATCCCCAGTCCAGCAGAAGCTGAATTCGGGTTTGAACGCCCCTCTTCAGAGAATTTGAAACATGTTTCCTGAACTGATCGATACGCGTCCGCTGCGCCGGGCGATCGATGACAGCCTCAATTGGGTCGTGCGCAACTGGGGTGGCGAGCTTGAAGCCGCCGCCTATCCGTTGCTGATGCTGCTCAATTCCATCGAGCGGCTGCTCGTGGCTACGCCCTGGTGGCTGATCTTCATCATTGTCGTGGGTGTGGCATGGCTCGCCACCCGCAACTGGAAATTGCCGGCACTTGTCCTGGTGTCGCTGCTGTTCCTCGGTGTTATGGGCCTGTGGCGCGACGCCATGGCAACGACGGCGCTGATGATCGCGGCGACGCTGACGGTGATCGTGGCATCCATCCCCATCGGTGTGTGGATGAGCCGCTCGCTCCGCGTCCGCCAGGTCATCACGCCCATTCTCGACCTGATGCAGACGCTGCCCAGCTTCGTCTATCTCATTCCCGCCGTGATGATCTTCGGTCCGGGCAAGATTCCGGCGCTGCTGGCCACCATCGTCTATGCCGCTCCGCCTCTGGTGCGGCTCACCGATCTGGGCCTGCGCTCGGTCGATCCGGCGGTGATGGAAGCCAGCCGCTCCTTCGGCACGACGCCAAGCCAGCGGCTGTTCGGCGTGCAGATTCCGCTGGCCCTGCCGACCATCCTTGCCGGCGTCAACCAGACGACGATGATGGCGCTGGCCATGGTGGTGATCGCCTCGATGATCGGCGCCGGCGGGCTTGGCTATCAGGTGTTGCAGGGTATCGGCCGGCTGGAAGTCAGCCGTGGCCTGTTTGCCGGCCTCGGCATCGTGGTGCTCGCCATCATCTTCGACCGCATTACCCAGAGCTTCGGCAAGCAATTGCAGGCTCGCATCGGCCTGGCGGAGGCGCGCTAAAATGAGTGACACTGATTTTGCCATCCGCATGAAGGGCGTCACCAAGATTTTTGGCGACAGTCCCGAGACGGCGCTGGAATTGCTGCGCAGCGGCAAATCCAAGACCGAAGTGCAGGCCGAGACCAATCATGTCGTGGGCCTGGACAATGTCTCGCTCGATATCGCCCGGGGCCAGATTTTCGTGGTCATGGGCCTGTCGGGTTCGGGCAAGTCGACGTTGATCCGCCATGTCAACCGGCTGATCGACCCCACCGCCGGGGAGATTATCGTCGAGGGCAATGACGTGCTCAAGATGAGCCTGCCGGACCTGCGCACCTATCGGCGCAATACCGTGGCCATGGTGTTCCAGAAGTTCGGCCTGTTGCCGCACCGCTCGGTGATCGACAATGTCGCCTATGGACTTGAGGTCAAGGGCGTGGCCAAGGCCGAACGGCTGGAGCGTGCCGCCAAATGGATCGACACGGTGGGTCTGTCCGGCTACGAGCAGAGCCAGCCGAGACAATTGTCCGGTGGCCAGCAGCAGCGCGTCGGCCTTGCAAGGGCGCTGGCGCTCGATACCGATATCATCCTCATGGACGAAGCCTTTTCGGCGCTCGATCCGCTGATCCGCTCGGGCATGCAGGACCAGTTGATGGAGCTGCAGAAGAGCCTGGGCAAGACCATCCTCTTCATCACCCACGATTTCGACGAGGCGCTCAAGATTGCCGACCGCATCGCCGTGCTCAAGGACGGGGCGGTGCAGCAGGAGGGCAAGCCCGAGGATATCGTGCTCAAGCCGGCCAACGAGCATATCGAGGAATTCGTGCGCGAGGTGAACAAGGCCCGCGCCATCCATGTCCGCACCATCATGGAGCGGGGAACGTTCGATCCCTGTGAATATACGGTTCCGGCCAATGCTCGCTGCGAAGATGTGCTGCCCTATTTTGCCGAGCATCAATGGGTCGGCGTTACCAATGACGAAGGGGTCCAGATCGGGCGGGTGACGGCAAAGCGCGTCATCCAGGCGCTGGCGCGCTATACGCCCGGCGTCGGCGATTAAGACCCCGAACACCATGGCGGAACAGTTCCGCCATGGTGTCGCAAGACCGTCATATGCCGCTGACAGAGTGCGGACCAGCGCCACCGCCTAGGGTTAATGCACTGTAAAACAAGGGTTTTTACCTAGTGTTTACAGGCTGCTCGTAAGCTTTCGGCCGAGCTGGGTGGCATAGTGGGGTCTGCATGCGCCGGGACGATCATCTCGACAATATCCTGCACGGATACCGTAACCTGGCGTTCGGCATTGCTCTGGTGATTGTCTATCTGGCAGCGGTCCGCGGCGTCAGCGTCGTGGTCGATGATCCGGCCATGCTCGAAATCTGGCTGCCGCTGGCGTCTGTTCCCGGGCTTTTGGCCTTCGGTCTGTTGCTGTGGGCGGGCCATCGCTGGCTCTCGGGCCGGCTCGCCGATGTGCAGATCCGCTCGGAGGCTGCAAAGGCCGCTGCCCATCGTGATGCGCTGACGGGTGTTTTTTCCCGCTCCTATTTCCTGGAGGCGCTGGGCGCAGAGGTGCATCACAGGTCCGAACGGGCCGTGGGTTATATGCATCTCGATCTCGATAATCTGAAAACCCTCAACGATTCCTGGGGTCACGCGGCAGGCGATGCGGCGCTGGTGCATCTGGTGCGCATTATCGAACAGGCCGTGCCGGGCGCGCTGGTGGGGCGGCTGGGCGGCGATGAGTTCGGCGTCATGATCCTTGACCATGACAACAAGCCGGGCCTGCGCCGGCTGGGCGAAGCCCTGCTTGCCCAGCTTCAGGAACCGGTAGCGATCAGCGGCCGCCCGATGCGGATCAGTGCGTCAATCGGCATCGCGCTGGCGCCGAAGGATTCGACGGAAGTCGCCGACCTGATTTCAAAGGCCGATCTGGCGCTGTACAAGGCCAAGCGGTCCGGGCGGCATGCAGTGGTTCCGTTCGACGTGGACATGCTGGCCGACGAGCGCCATCGGCGCTTCATCGAACGCGAATTGCGGGCGGCATTGCTGCTCGATGAGCTGGAAGTGCATTACCAGCCCGTCCACGCGTCGGGCGGCGGGCAGGCGCGGTCACACGAAGCGCTGGTGCGCTGGCGCCACAAGGTGCGCGGCATGATCCCGCCTATACAATTCATTCCCATCGCCGAGGAAAGCGAACTGATCGAAAAGCTGGGCAGCTGGGTGCTGCGGCGCGCCTTGCTGGACCTGCCGGCCCTGGGCAGCGGGGCCGTATCGGTCAATGTCTCGCCGGTGCAGTTGCGCAATGCCGATTTTGCCCGCACGGTTTCGGCCATTCTGGAGGAAACCGGCACCCCGGCCAGCCGCCTCATCGTCGAGGTTACCGAAACGGTGCCGCTCGATGGCGACCGCCCTGCCAAGGACAATCTCAAGGCATTGCGGGCGCTGGGCGTGCGCGTAGCCATAGATGATTTCGGCGCAGGCTATGCGAGCCTTCAATATCTGCGGAGTTTCGATTTCGATATCATCAAGATCGACCGCACCTATGTTGCCAATGCCACCCATAGCCGGATCGACGCGATGATCATCGGCGCCATCTGCAAGATCGCCCGTTCGCTTCCGGTCGAGGTGATTGCCGAGGGCGTGGAGACCGCCGAGCAACTGGAATTCCTGACCAAGGCTGGCTGTACCGGCCTGCAGGGCTTTTATCTGGGGCGCCCGATGCCATTGTCGCGCCGGAAAACGGCGCGCGCCGCATGAGCCTTCGGCAGTATAGACATTCTGCCTAAGGCGACAGTCTGATGACAGCTTTGCGCCAGGGGCAGTTGCGTCAAAGCGATGCGGCTGGCTATAACGGGACCGCAACGCCAAACTCGGCATGGGGAGCAGCGCCTTGGATTTGAAGCGGATCAACGACCACGTCAGCGTTTCTGGACAGATCAGACCGGAAGATGTGGCAACGCTCAAAGAGCTCGGCTTTGTCGCCATCGTCAACAACCGGCCCGACGGGGAATCTCCCGACCAGCCGGCCGGCGCCGAGATCGAAGCGGCAGCCAAGGCCGCGGGCCTCACCTATCATGCCATTCCGCTGGGCCGGGAGGGGGTTAATCCCGATCTCGTGGCCCGGACCAAAGCCGTGCTCGAGGGGAGCGACGGCAAGGTCTTCTGTTTCTGCCGGTCGGGCACGCGTTCGACCACGCTCTGGGCGCTGAGCCAGGCCGGCGAGGAGCCGGCCGAGGACATTATCGCGCAGGCGGCAGAGGCCGGCTATGACATGAGCCATCTGGCCGGGTATCTCGGCCAGAAATAGAGACTGGACTTTTTCGGCGGTTGGGCGGGCGACCGCCTTTCCGTCGATGTGCTGAGCCGGGCCGCGTTCACGGCCCTCGACCCCTTCTGCTCGGAATTTAAATCGATGCCCATCAAGAAAATTCTCGTCGCCAATCGCAGCGAAATCGCCATCCGCGTGTTTCGCGCGGCCAATGAGCTTGGCCTCAAGACCGTCGCCGTCTATGCCGAGGAAGACAAGCTGGCGCTGCACCGGTTCAAGGCCGACGAGGCCTATCTGATCGGCAAGGGCAAGGGGCCGGTCGAAGCCTATCTGCAAATCGAGGAATATATCCGCATCGCCCGGATTTCCGGCGCCGATGCCATCCATCCCGGTTATGGCCTCTTGTCGGAAAGCCCCGAATTCGTCGATGCCTGCGAGGATGCCGGGATCACCTTTATCGGCCCGCGCGCCCAGACCATGCGCGATCTGGGCAATAAGGTCGCGGCCCGCAACATGGCCATTGCCTCCAATGTGCCGGTCGTGCCGGCCACCGAGGCGCTGCCGGACGATCCGGAGACCATCAAGAAGCTGGCAGCCGAGATCGGCTATCCGCTGATGCTCAAGGCCTCCTGGGGCGGTGGCGGGCGCGGCATGCGCCGCATCATGGACGAAAAGACGCTGCTGAGCGAAGTTTCCGAAGGCAAGCGCGAGGCCAAGGCCGCTTTCGGCAAGGACGAGATGTATCTCGAAAAGCTGATCGAGCGCGCCCGGCATGTGGAAGTGCAGCTGATCGGCGACGATCACGGCAATCTGGTGCATCTTTACGAGCGCGACTGCTCGGTGCAGCGGCGCAACCAGAAAGTGGTGGAGCGCGCGCCTGCGCCCTATCTCGATGACAAGGTCCGCAAGGATCTGACAGATGCTGCCGTGCGGCTCGGGCAGGCGGCCAATTATCGCGGCGCCGGCACCGTGGAATTCCTCATGGATGCCGACAATGACAAGTTCTACTTCATCGAAGTGAACCCGCGCATCCAGGTGGAACATACCGTCACCGAGGAAGTGACGGGCATCGACATCGTCAAGGCACAGATCCATCTGCTCGACGGCGCGGTGATCGGCACGCCGGAATCCGGCGTTCCGAAACAGGAAGACATCCGCCTCAACGGCAATGCCATCCAGTGCCGGGTGACCACCGAGGACCCCGAGCAGAATTTCATTCCCGATTATGGCCGCATCACCGCCTATCGCGGCGCGACGGGGTTTGGCGTGCGTCTCGACGGTGGCACCGCCTATGCCGGGGCGATCATCACCCGTTATTACGATCCGCTGCTGGAAAAGGTGACCTGCTGGGCCCCGAGTGCCGGGGAAGCCATCGCCCGCATGCATCGCGCGCTGCGCGAATTCCGCATTCGCGGCGTCGCCACCAATCTGGCATTCCTCGAAAACATCATCACCCATCCCGATTTCGTCGAGAACCGCTATACGACGCGTTTCATCGATACGACGCCGGACCTGTTCAATTTCAAGCCGCGCAAGGACCGGGCGACCAAGCTGTTGAGCTATATCGCCGATGTCAGCGTCAACGGGCATCCCGAAGTGCGCGACCGGCCGCGCCCGCCCGCCGATGCGGCGGCGCCGGTTCTGCCCGAATTTCCGCCGCTCAGCGTGGCGGAGGGCAGCCGGCAGGTGCTGGACCGTGATGGACCGGCAGGGCTGGCACGCTGGATGAAGGCGCAGGAACGGGTCCTGTTCACCGATACGACCATGCGCGACGCGCACCAGTCGCTGCTGGCGACGCGCATGCGCAGCTTCGACATTACCCGCATTGCCCAGGCGTATAGCCGCGGCCTGCCCAACCTGTTTTCGCTCGAATGCTGGGGTGGCGCGACCTTCGACGTCTCCATGCGCTTCCTCAATGAAGATCCGTGGGAGCGGCTGGCCAAGGTGCGCGAAGGCGCGCCCAATATCCTGACGCAGATGCTGCTGCGCGGCTCCAATGGCGTCGGCTACACCAATTATGCCGACAATGTCGTCAAGTTCTTCGTGCAGCAGGCGGCGCGGGGTGGCGTCGATATTTTCCGCATTTTCGACTGTCTCAACTGGGTCGAAAACATGCGCGTCTCGATCGATGCGGTGATCGAGGAGGGCAAGGTGGCCGAGGGCGCCATCTGCTATACCGGCGATCTCTTCGATCCCGACCGCTCCAAATATGACCTCAAGTATTATGTGGGGCTGGCCAAGGAGCTGGAAGCGGCGGGTGCTCATGTTCTGGGCATCAAGGATATGGCGGGGCTCCTCAAGCCAGCTGCGGCCAGGAAGCTGGTCTCGGTGCTGAAGGAAGAAGTGGGCCTGCCCATTCACCTGCATACCCACGATACGTCCGGCGCTTCGGCGGCGACGGTGCTGGCGGCGGTGGAAGCGGGTGTCGACGCGGTCGATGCGGCCATGGATGCGCTGTCCTCGACCACGTCGCAGCCGACGCTGGGCTCGCTGGTTGCCGCGCTTGAGGGCGATGAGCGCGATCCCGAGCTCGATGCCAAGGCGATCCGGCAGATTTCGTTCTACTGGGAAGCGGTGCGGACGCAATACGCGGCTTTTGAAAGCAATCTCAAGGGTGGCGCTTCGGAGGTTTATCTTCACGAAATGCCGGGTGGCCAGTTCACCAATCTCAAGGAACAGGCGCGCTCGCTCGGGCTCGAAACCCGCTGGCACGAGGTTGCCCAGACCTATGCCGACGTCAACCAGATGTTCGGCGATATCGTGAAGGTGACGCCAAGCTCCAAGGTTGTCGGCGATATGGCTCTGGCCATGGTTTCTGCCGGTCTCAAGCGCAGCGACGTGGAAGACCCGGGCAAGGATATTGCCTTCCCCGATTCGGTTGTCGGCTTCTTTGCCGGTGATCTGGGCCAGCCCCCCGGCGGGTTCCCCGAGGCGCTGCAAAAGAAGGTGCTCAAGGGCAGGACGCCCATGAGCGAGCGTCCCGGCTCCTATCTCAAGGATGTGGACCTCGAAGCCGAACGCAAGAAAATCTCCGAGGAGATCGGCGCGCCGGTCGATGATTTCAGGCTGGCCTCGTATCTCATGTATCCAAAGGTCTATTCCGACTTCGAAAAGACCCAGGACCGCTATGGCCCGACAGAAGTCTTGCCGACCCCAGTCTATTTCTACGGGCTGGAAGAGGGTGACGAGCTGCTGGTGGATATTGAGAAGGGCAAGACCCTGGTGGTGACCTATCAGGGCCGCGCCGAAACCAATGAAAAGGGCGAAGTGCGCGTCTTCTTCGACCTCAACGGCCAGCCGCGCACCATAACCGTGCCGGATCGCCTGAAGGCCGGCGAAGTCAAGGTGCGCGCCAAGGCGGTTGCGGGCGACCCGAAACAGGTCGGCGCGCCGATGCCGGGCGTTATCTCGACACTGGCTGTCGCGCAGGGCCAGAAGGTGACGGCTGGCGACGTGCTCTGCTCGATCGAAGCCATGAAGATGGAAACGGCAATCCATGCCGAAGTGGACGGCGTGGTGGCCGAATTGCTGATCAAGCCAGGCGATCAGATCGATGCCAAGGACCTCTTGGTGCGGCTGGACTAGCTAGAGCACATCTTCATCCGAGACGCGCATGAGAAGCGCCACCAGCGGAACATTTACATAGTAATTGTTTCGGCCCTGATGGTGCTTCTCAAGAAATCCGGCCGCGCCGAGCTGGTCTAGATATTTCGATGCAGTTTGTCTGGTGACACCGAGCTCGTTCTGAACAAATTCGATTCTCGTGTACGGGTGTCGGAACAGATTGTTCAGCAGGTCCTGAGAATATTTGATGTTTGGATCAGATCGCAGCCTTTGCTTGTAGTCTGCCATCAGCAATCCAATGCCCTCAATGAGTTGGAGCGTCTGCCTGGAGGTCGCGGCGACGGCCTTGAGCATGAAGATCACCCATTCTTCCCAGGCATTCTCGTCTCTGACTTTTTGCAGGAGGCGATAGTAGTCCGCTTTATGAGTGGTGATGTAGCGGCTTAGATACAGGATGGGTGTGTTCAACAATCCTGTCTGCACCAGATATAGAACATTGAGGATACGTCCGACGCGACCATTGCCGTCGCTAAACGGATGGATGCTTTCGAATTGATGGTGGATCAATGCCATCTTTATGAGCGGGTCCAGTTCTGTGAGGCTTTCATCATTTATGAAAGCCTCAAGTGCGTTCATCTTTGACTGGATTTCCTGATGTGTCTGCGGTGGAACATAGACCAGCGTTCCTGCCTTCTCGTTCATTAGCGCTGTTCCAGGCCCTGGTCTGAACCGTTCAGAGGTTCTTTTTAGAACCTGGAATATTTCAATGATGGCGTTTGTGGTGAGCAGGCCCTTGTCGTCAATCATCCTCTCAAAGCCGCATTTCAGGGCGTCTCGATAATAGGCGACCTCCTTGGCAGACGGGGAGTTTGGTCCGTCTGGAAACAGGCTTGCTTGAAAGAGTTCATCCTGTGTGGTGACGATGTTCTCGATTTCGGAGCTTGCCTTGGCCTCCTGCAGCGCCAAAGTATCGATCAGGATACCCTGGTTCGGAATGGCCATCGCCCGGCCTTTCAATTCAGCAAGGTGCCGGTGCGCCACAGCCAACGCGCGGAGGATTTTGGGTGTTTCCAGATCCACCGGCGGCGGCAGCGATGGAATTTCATAGCTCGGAATTAACATATCCGATTTCTCATGTTTGAAATTTCAATTTTTTCTAACATGAAAAAAGGGACGTGTAAGAAATTTGACAGTTTTCGAACGCAAAAAGGGAGGCACTTACGTACCTCCCTTTCAATTTCGTCAATTTAATCTATGGCGCCTACATCCGCCGGGCGCGACCGTCGACTGTGGGGCCATATTTGCCAGCATAGGCCGGCTGCGGCACGGGCAGGCGGGAGACGATCCAGCTCACCATCAGCGGGATGAGGATAAGGTCATCGACCCAGCCGATCAGGGGCAGGACATCGGGGATGATGTCGAAGGGATTGATCAGATAGAAGGCGGCAAACAGCGTCGCCGCCTTGAGGTAGAGCGGGGTTTCGCGCGTCCAGAAAGCCTTCCAGAGCTGGCCGACTTCCTTGCGGAAGAGGAAAATGCGGGGGAGGAGCCTGTTCATCATGATTGATAAATGGCCTCTGCTGCGCAGCGTTCAAGATGGTGACGATCACATTTGGGATGCCCTTGATCGTGCCTTGAGCGGTGTGAAACCAGACTCTCCCGCCCATCGTCACCCCCGGGCTTGTCCCGGTGGTCCATGCGGCTGGCAAGATGGATTGCCGGGACGAGCCCGGCAATGACGGCAGTCCTGATGTCAGCTTTTCCGACGCTTTGCCTTCCGCGCTTCAGCCTTTTCGGCATTCTCGGCCACGCGAGCCTCGACCATGCGCCGGATCAGATCGTCTGGCGGCAATTGATCGGGTGGAAACTGCATCGTGCCCTTGGCGGTGCGCCAGGGCGCAATTTCCGCCGCCATGCCGACAAAGACCGCATCGCCCATCGGGAAAAAGGAACAGTGCTTCTTGAAAGCGAAGTAGGAGACGAGCGGCCCGTTCAGCGCGATGCCCGGCATGGCATAGGTAATCACTTCATCGGCTTCGGGCGCGGCGGCGCGCACCACGGAACGGATATGGGCGATGGCCTGGCGGAATTGAGGTTCCAGTCCCGCAATATAGGCGTCGATCTGCGTTCTGGCGTCACCATCTGGGGTCAATCTGTCCTCCCGCGTTCACGGTGTCACTTTATTGTTCAGTTGCGCGCGCAAAAGGGAAGGCCTATCTCGGAAGCGGATATGAATGGGGTTTGAGATGGCCGGTCCAGCGCCGCGCAGGCAATCGGTGGGAGTCAATGTGGGTGGCGTCATGGTGGGCGGCGGCGCGCCTGTCGTCGTGCAATCCATGACCAATACCGACACCGCCGATATCGACGCGACGGTGAAGCAGGTCATGCAGCTCGCCCGGGCCGGTTCGGAAATCGTGCGCATTACCGTCGATCGCGACGAAAGCGCTGCTGCCGTGCCGGTGATCCGTGACCGGCTGGCTTTCATGGGCTATGACGTGCCGCTGGTCGGCGATTTCCATTATATCGGGCACAAGCTGCTCACCGATCATCCGGCCTGTGCCGAGGCGCTGGCGAAATATCGCATCAATCCGGGCAATGTGGGCTTCAAGGCCAAGCGCGACACGCAATTCGCCACGCTGATCGAGATCGCCAATAAATACGACAAGCCGGTGCGGATCGGGGTCAATTGGGGCTCGCTCGATGAAGAGCTTCTCACCCGGTTGATGGACGAGAATGCGGCCTCCGCCGCGCCGATTTCCGCGGCCGCCGTGCAACGCGAAGCGATCATCCAGTCGGCGCTGTTGTCAGCGGCCCGCGCCGAAGAGCTGGGCATGCGCCGCAACCAGATCCTGCTTTCCACCAAGGTTTCCGATGTCCAGCATCTGATTGCGGTCTATCAGGATCTGGCGGCGCGCTGCGATTATGCGCTGCATCTTGGCCTCACCGAAGCCGGCATGGGCTCGAAAGGCATTGTCGCCTCCTCGGCAGCGCTGGGCATCCTCCTGCAGCAGGGGATCGGTGACACGATCCGCATTTCGCTCACCCCCGAGCCGGGCGGCGACCGCACCACCGAGGTCAAGGTGGCGCAGGAATTGCTGCAGACCATGGGTTTCCGTCAGTTCCTGCCGGTGGTTGCGGCATGTCCGGGTTGCGGGCGCACCACGTCCACCACGTTCCAGACACTGGCAAAAGAGATTCAGGACCATCTCAACATTTCCATGCCGGAATGGCGCGAGCGCTATCCCGGCGTCGAGACGCTGACGGTGGCGGTGATGGGTTGCATCGTCAACGGCCCGGGCGAGAGCAAGCATGCTAATATCGGCATTTCCCTGCCCGGCACCGGTGAAACGCCTGCGGCCCCGGTCTTTGTCGATGGCGAAAAGGTTGCCACCCTGCGCGGCGCGGATGTGGCCGACCAGTTCAAGGTCATGGTCGCCGATTATATCGAGAAGAAATTCGGCGCCGGTCGCCAGGACGCCGCCGAATGATGAATGAACGCAGACATCGCCGCATGTTCTGGCTGGCCGTGCTGATCCTCATCCTCGGCGGCCTGAAGCTGATGGGGCAGATCTAGGTTCTATTCCGCGTTCGGCGTCACGGTCACGTCGAGTTCGCCACCGATCTCGACAGCTTGGGTCTGCTTGTCGAAGACGCAGACAATGCTGCCCGCGCCGCCGCTCGGGAAAGCGCCCGAGACAATGGCGAGGCCGAAGCTCTCGCTGCCAAAGGGATCGACCACTGCCACTGGCTGGGTGAAGACACCTTCGGTGGCATCGAGGCAGGCCGTTTCGACCTCGGCGGCAAATTCGGCCCAGGCGTCGCCGGACGAGGCCTGGGCGCCCCCGATGGTTGCGGCGGTGATGGCGAGCAGGGCGAGGGGTTTGAGCATGGAACTATCCTTCCAATTCCGATGAGACAGCACTAGGCACGAAATCATGCTTTTTCGTGTCCTGCGCCGCGCCCTGCTTCGGTGCCGCAAATGGGGGCAGAACGCTAGCCCAGAGTTAGCCGGTTCCGGCCATCGGCCTTGCTGCGGTAGAGCAGTTTGTCGGCGCGGGCATAGAGCCGGTCCAGATCTTCGGTGCTGCCGGGCATGGTCGCGCCAAGGCTGATGGTGAGGTTGGCGGACGGGCCCAGAGCGGTTTCGGCGATCTGCTGGCGCAATTTTTCCAGGATTGCCTGGGCCTGTTCCAGATCGCTGCCATAGAGCAGCAGCGCAAATTCCTCGCCGCCGAGCCGGGCTGCCATGTCCATGGGGCGGCGAGCGGCATCCCTGATCAGATCGGCGACATGACGCAGTGCGACGTCGCCGGCCACATGCCCGAACCTGTCGTTGAAATTCTTGAAATGATCGATGTCGATCACTGCCAGCACCAATTGCTCGCGGGCGCGTTCGGCATGCTCCAGGGCGGCCGTGGCGTGGCGATGAAACAGGCGCCGATTGGCAAGATCGGTGAGGGCATCGAACTGCGCCTGATGCTCGAGAATTCCGGCCAGAAGGAACTGGCGGCGATGGGCATATTCGCGCAGGTAAGCCCCGACGGCGCCAACCGGCACACTTATGATGATGATGCCGAGCAGCGAGAACTGGTTTTGCCAGAGCTCGGGCGGCAGCCATGCCAGCCCGGCAATGACGGTCACGATCACCATGCCGATGCTGGCGGCAAGCGCCTGGTAGAAGCGCATGCCCATGGGCATGAAGGCGGCCATGGCCAGCACGATCTGTGCTGCATCGGCTGCGGGCATGCCATTGAACTTGTAGATGGCCGCCGTGAACGCCGCCCCGCTGCACAACAGAAGGTAGACCGCAAAGGCCTTCCAATCGAGCCAGGTATTTTCACGCACGGCCGGGACCAGACAGGCCAGAAGCGCGATCAGGACGCCGCCACGCAATGCCAGCAACAGCCAGATGTCCGGCGTCAGGGGCCAGCGTCCATAGAGGTCGAGCCGGACGATATCGAGACCGGCGAACAGGGTCCAGATCGCAATGGCAAAAAGCGTGATGACCAGAACCGGCCAATGCGCCTCAACGATCACCACATGGCGATAGATGCGCTCCAGCTCCGGCGTAAAGCGCAGGCGACGAAAGCCCTGCCGCAACTGGTCCTCGTACAGGCCGCCTGCTGCCGCGTCTGTTCCGCCCGGCTTGTTGAGGTAATTGCTGAAAGGCATGGGTTCGCAGTGCGCCGTTGGTCCGCTCCCCGCAATTTGTGCCATATCGACGTTTCCACGCCGTAAATGGCGGCCGGGAGGTCAACGCCCCCCTTGCCACTCGGGCAGTGGAAACACGCGGTCATAGGCCCAGTTGAAGACGAAAGCGTAGATCATGTAAAAAGCGGCCAGCGCGATATCCATGATCAGCGCTTCCCAGAGGGTGATCTGCAGATACCAGGCGATGGCCGGCAGCATGATGGTGAGCAGGCCAAGTTCGAACAGCACGGCATGGATCACGCGCAGCGGTGTCGTCTTCAGCGTGTCGCCGCGCAGCTTGACCATGGCGTGGTCGAAACCGAGATTGAACACATAGTTCCAGAGCATGGCCACGGTGGCGCTGGCCACGACGATGACGGCGCTGTCGCCGCCGGGCAGGTGGAAGGCAAAGGCGGCGAGCGGTGTCGCCAGGGCAATGCCGATCAGTTCAAAGGAAATGGCGTGACGGATACGGTCGGCTGTATTGCGCATGGAAATCCCCATACTTGCCGGGCCGTCCCGAACGCTGACCCGATATGGGGGAGGCCGTCCTCGCCGCACTGATATAGGACCTGGCCGATTTTCCGGCAAGGTCTGGCGGGCATGGCTGATGGTCTATGGGCGCAGTGTGAAGACAGCGGCCCGGACCGGGGCGCCACTGCCCATGTCGGGCACCGCATATTCGGCGATCTGTTCCAGTGTGCGCAGCGGGAGGTGGCGGCGGAAGGGATCGCCGACCAGCACTTTTGCGCCTTTGCGCGCCAATGCCTGCAGCGCGGGCAGAGTGGTCCTTGCCGTGGGGGCATCGTAGAAAACGTCGCCGGCCAGCACCAGGTCTGTCGCCTCCGGGCTTTCGCTGATGGTGAGGGTGACGCCGTTGGCCTCGGCATTGAGCCGCAGGGCAATCAGGCCCAGCGGATCGGGCTCGAAGGCGATAACCTCTTTCGCGCCACCGAGTGCGGCCGCGATGCCGACAAGACCTGAGCCAGCGCCGAAATCGAGCACGCTTTTGCCGCTGACAGCTTGCGGGTCGTTGCGCAGATAAAGCGCCAGAGCCGCGCCCCCGGCCCAGGCATAGGCCCAATAGGGCGGGGTGCCGGCCTGGCCCTGGCTTTCGAGAAAGCCTGCAAGGCCGCTGTCCGGCCTTGGCAGATACAGTGCAATCTCGGGGCGGAACGGCAGGGGCGTCAGCGCCAGCCGGTCCCGGATGAAATTTTCTGCCGTGCTCACTCCGGCAGCTGGCAGGCATCGACCCATTTGCCACCGCACAGTTCGGCCAGCCGGTCGACGCTGAGCTTGACCGAGGCATGGGTGTCGCCACCGGCGGGGATGACAAGGTCGTAAATCTTGAGCGAAGCGTCGAGATAGATGGGCAGGGGCGCCGGCAGGCCAAAGGGACAGACGCCGCCGACCTGATGGCTGGTCAGGCGCAGCACATCCTCGGCGCCCAGCATGCGTGGGCGGCCGCCAAAGGCGGATTTGGATTTCTGGTTGTCCAGCCGCGCATCGCCGCGTGTCACCAGCAGAACCTCTTCGTCCCTGACGCGGATGCACAATGTCTTGGCGATCTGGCCGGGCTCCACCCCATGCACCGCGGCGGCAAGCTGGACGGTGGCCGTCGATGCGTCGGTGACGATGACGGCAAGATCAGGGGCGCGGGCGGCGAGATCGTCTTTGACGGATTGGAGGCTCATGAAAACACTCAGAACAGGCTGGCAAGACGGGATTCGTATTTGAAACGGGTCTTTTCCCGGATCGGCGTGGTCAGGGCGCGCTGCATGAACGCGCGGGGAATATCGGCTATGCCGTCAAACCCCATGAGTTCGGACACCGAAATGCGCTCACCGGAATAGGGTGTGAGGGTGATGTCCATGCCGGCGCTGACAGAGCCGGGCGTGATGACGCGGCAATAGGCGCCGGGCCTGCGCGCCTTGTGAAAGCGCCTGAGCCAGCGCGGATCGCCCATCCTGGCCGAAAAGGTCATGCAGGGCGTGCGGTGATAGGTGACTTCCAGCACCACGTCACCAATGGTGAAGCGGTCCCCGATGGCGGTGCCGGTGCTGACCGGCCCCTCGATGGTCAGGTTCTCGCCGAACAGGCCGGGGCTCGTGGCAATGCCTTCGCCCTCCCAGAAATCATAATCGCCGGCAAAATAGACATAGATGGCCTGGTCGGCGCCGCCATGGTGCCTGCGGTCGGCGATGACGTCCCGTTCGATGCCGTCGCGGCCAATGGCCACCGGGCCTGCCACGGGCTCCTTGTAGATGCCGGTCAAGGTCCCGGTGCCGGGGATATTGCGCGGTACGCCGACATTGACGCTGAGCAGCCGGGCCATCCTACTTCTCCCGCGTGGCGAAATAGCGGGCGGTGGCGCGCAGGCCATCGGCTTTCGGGCCGAAGGTGCGCAGGGCGAGAATGGCAATGTTGACGATTTCGTGCAGCATTTTCCGCGCCGCATCCAGGCCGATCCGGGCGACGATGGTCTGCTTGCCGGCCTGATCGTCCTTGCCGGTGGCCTTGCCCATGGCTTCGGGCGTGGCGGTAACATCGAGAATGTCGTCGGCGAGCTGGAAGGCGCGGCCTGCCGCCTCGGCATAGGCGGTGAGCGCAGAAAGCGCCCGCGCATCGGCGCCGCCCAGAATGGCGCCCATGCGCACCGAGGCGCGGATCAGTGCGCCGGTCTTCATGGCCTGCATGGTGGCGATCTCGAAATCGCTGAAGCCGCCGCTTTCGCCCTCGATGTCGCGCATCTGCCCGCCTGCCATGCCGCCCGCACCGGAGCCAAGCGCCAGTTCGCTCACCAAAGCGGCGCGCACGGCCGGATCGGGGTGGCAGGCCTCGTCGGCGAGAAGGGCGAAGGCATGGGTCAGCAGTGCATCGCCGGCGAGAATGGCGGTGGCTTCGTCATAGGCCTTGTGCACAGTGGGGCGGCCACGGCGCAGGTCGTCGTCGTCCATGGCAGGCAGGTCGTCATGGACCAGTGAATAGCAATGGATCATCTCCACGGCGAGGCCAGCGGTGAGGGCCGCCCGGGGCGGAACGGAGAAGATGGATGCCGCCTGGCGCACCAGCAGGGGGCGCAGGCGCTTGCCGCCTTCAAGGCTGCCATGTCGCATGGCGGCTACCAGCCGCTCAGGGGCCGGGCCGGGGCCGGAAAGCCTTGTTCCGGTCAGCAGGCCGGACAGGCCCGCTTCCACGGCGCTGGCGCAATCGGCGCTGTCGGAGGAGAAGTCATACATGGCTCTGTGCTAGCCGTTTGGCAGAGGCCGGGCAAGTGGGCGGCACTGGCCTCTTGCCCATGCAGAGGCTAAACACCCCGCATGGCCCGACGCGCAAAGACCTTTCTGCGGACTATCCGCATCCTGACCGGCATTCTTGCCGTGCTGGTGGCCGTGCCGCTGCTGCTCACGCCGCTCTATCTCGTGGTGCAGCCGGTGTCGGTGCCCATGCTCTCCCGCATGCTGACGGGACAGGCCGTGACCCGGACCTGGCGGGATATCGATGATATTTCGGACCGGCTCAAGGCATCGGTGATCTTGTCCGAGGACGGGCAATTCTGCCGCCATTGGGGGATCGATGTGGCCGCGCTGCGGATCGAGATCGACAATTATCTGGCGGGGCGGGATACGCGCGGCGCGTCGACCATCACCATGCAGGTGGCGCGAAACCTGTTTTTGTGGAACGGGCAGAGCGCGGTGCGAAAGGCGCTCGAAGTGCCGCTGGCGGTCTATATCGATCTGGTCATGCCCAAGAAGCGGATCATGGAGATTTACCTCAATATCGCCGAATGGGGGCCGGAGGGCGAATTCGGGGTGGCGGCTGGCAGTGAAAGGGCCTTTGGCCGGGAACCGCAAAATCTCGACTGGCACACGGCGAGCCTGCTGGCTGTCACCCTGCCCAATCCGATCCTGCGCAATCCGGCGCGGCCGGGCGCGGGACTGCTGCGGGTGGCCCGCATCGTCGAGGACAGGGCGCGCCAATACGGGCAGCGCGCCGCCTGTGTAGGGCAGGGTGAGCGACTGGCGCTCTAGACTAAACTCGAAACACGCCCGCCATTCCTTCGTCATCGTCGGGCTTGTCCCGGCGATCCATCTTTCGGCATACTCGCTGCATGAAGGGGTATGTGTACATTCTGGCCTCGAAGCGAAATGGCACGCTCTATACTGGCGTGACCTCCAACCCGTCGCGGCGCCTGCTGGAACACAAGCACACCCTCACGCCTGGTTTTGCCTCGCGATATGGCATCAAGACGCTTGTATGGCTGGAGCGGCATGATCTGATGACGCGCGCCATTCAGCGCGAGAAAACGATCAAGAAATATCCGCGGCAGTGGAAGATAAACCTTATAGAAGGCCTCAACCCTGATTGGGCTGATTTGAGCCATTGGCTTATGGATATCTGACGCCGGACTGGATCGCCGGGACAAGCCCGGCGATGACGGTGGTTGAGATCGTTTAGCTCAATCTGTTGGGGGCTGCCTCGCTGCAACAAAACCCCTAGCCAAGCGTGCAGTCTTCCTCTATAGACCCCGCCAACCCCTTTCAGAGATACGTCTCTGGGCCGCTTTCGGCGGCGCAACGATATTGAATTCGGAGTACCGACCATGGCAGTGCCAAAACGCAAGACCTCGCCGATGAAGCGCGGCTTCCGCCGTTCGGCCGACGCGATCGCCAACCCTACCTATGTCGAAGACAAGGATAGCGGTGAGCTGCGTCGTCCGCATCATGTCGACCTCAAGAGCGGCATGTATCGCGGTCGCCAGATCCTCGCGGCAAAGAAGTAAGCCGAAAGGCTGTTTGGCGCTGATGCGCTTTATCTGATATTCCGACGGCCGGCCCCCAAAAGGGTCGGCCGTTTTTGTTTTTCCGCCGCCAATAGAAGCGGCCAGCAGGAGAAGAGGCAGGCATGAGCACGCGCGTCGAATCGGACACAATGGGCAATATCGACGTCCCGACCGAGAAGTATTATGGCGCGCAGACGGCCCGCTCGCTGATGAATTTCGACATCGGCGGGGAGAAAATGCCCACCGAGATCATCAAGGCCTTCGGCATCCTCAAAAAGGCTGCGGCGCTCGCCAATTTCAAGCTCGGCCTTATGGACGAAAAGACGCGCGATCTCGTGGTCGCCGCTGCCGATGAAGTGATCGAGGGCAAGCTCAGCGACCATTTCCCGCTGGTGGTGTGGCAGACCGGCTCGGGCACGCAGTCCAACATGAATGTCAACGAGGTCATTTCCAACCGCGCCATCGAGATGGCCGGTGGCGTGATGGGCAGCAAGAAGCCCGTCCATCCCAATGACCACGTCAATATGAGCCAGAGCTCGAACGACACCTATCCAACCGCCATGCATATTGCGGCGGTCGAGGCGGTGGAGAACTATCTCTATGAGCGCGTGGCCCTGTTGCGCGACACGCTCAATGCCAAGGCCGAAGCCTATATGGACGTGGTCAAGATCGGCCGCACCCATCTCCAAGACGCGACGCCCCTGACGCTGGGCCAGGAGATTTCCGGCTGGGTGGCGCAGATCGACTATGCCATGGCCGCGATCAAGGCGAGCATGCCGCAGCTCAAGGAGCTGGCGCTGGGCGGCACCGCCGTCGGCACCGGCCTCAATGCCCATCCCGATTATGCGGTGACCGTCGCCAAGGAAATCGCAACGCTGACCGGCCATGACTTCGTCACCGGCCCCAACAAGTTCGCCCTGCTGGCGGGGCACGACGCCTTTGTCGGCTCTTCGGGTGCGCTGAAGCAACTGGCCGTCGCCTTCATGAAGATTGCCAATGACGTGCGCTGGCTGGCTTCCGGGCCGCGCTCGGGCCTGGGCGAAATCACCATTCCGGAAAACGAGCCGGGCAGCTCGATCATGCCGGGCAAGGTCAATCCGACCCAGTCCGAGGCCATGACCATGGTGGTGGCGCAGGTGATGGGCAATGACGCTGCGATTGGTTTTGCCGCGTCACAGGGCAATTTCGAGCTCAATGTCTTCAAGCCGGTCATTGCCTATAACTTCCTGCAGTCGGTGCGCCTGCTGGCCGATGCTGCCAAGAGCTTCAATGACAATTGCGCCATTGGCATCGAGCCGGACAAGAAGCGCATCAAGCAGCTGGTCGATCAGTCGCTGATGCTGGTGACCGCGCTCAACCGGAAAATCGGCTATGACAATGCGGCCAAGATCGCCAAGACCGCGCACAAGAACGGCTCGACCCTGCGCGAGACGGCGATCGAGCTGGGCCTGCTGACCGGCGAGGAATTCGACGCCGAAGTGAAGCCCGAGCAGATGGTCGGGCCGCTCAAGCTGAAGAAGTAGGGGCTTTCGGTCCGCAAATGGCCTCTGTCGCAATCGTCACCACCGGGCTCGTCCCGGTGGTCCATGGCGCCGCGAGATGGATTGCCGGGACAAGCCCGGCAATGACGCTCAAAATCCGATCGCTGGCCGGCTGAGACACCGGCGGGCCTGATTACCCCTTGATCGCTGCCTCGACCGCTGCGATGTCAAGCTTCTTCATGGTCATCATGGCTTCAAAGGCGCGCTTGGCGGTGTCGCCGCCCGCTGCCATGGCTTCGGTCAGCGCGCGTGGGGTAATCTGCCAGGAGATGCCCCATTTATCCTTGCACCAGCCGCACATGCTTTCCTGCCCGCCATTGCCGACAATGGCATTCCAATAGCGGTCGGTCTCTTCCTGGTCTTCGGTGGCGATCTGGAAGGAGAAGGCTTCGGTGTGCTTGAAAGCCGGGCCGCCATTGAGACCGATGCAGGGAATGCCGCACACGGTGAACTCTACCGTCAGCACGGCGCCGGCGGGCGTGGACGGATTGTCGCTCGGGGCCCTGCTGATCTTGCCGACATGGCTGTCTGGGAACGTCTGGGCATAAAAGCGCGCCGCTGCTTCGGCGTCGGTGTCATACCAGATGCAGATCGTATTCTTTGCAATGTCCATGATGCGTCTCCTCGTCATCCGGCCTGGATGGCCATGGTCATGACCGGTGCAGCGCACGCGGTCATGGTAGCGACGTTCCAGATGCAGCCGTTTGAACACGGGCCACTTATTTTCACACCAGCATGGTCTTGCGATAGCCGAGCGGCATCCGCCGCTCGCTGATCCGGGCTCCCCGGCCATAGGCACCGACAGCGCCGGCGCTGGCATCGGCCGGACGCGCCCGCTGGGCGCTCAACCGCTGGCGGTCGGCGATGAGCTGGCTGACAAAGGTGGCGGTCGGTGCGCTGCGGGCAAGCGAGGGACGTGACGCGGATGGCTGTGCCGTTGCGGGCAGGCCGGGACGATCTGTTTCGCTTTGCTCCAACTTGGGCATGGACTGTACCATTTCAGGCCGGACTGTCCCGGAATGGAACAGCGCTGACGGCGTTTCACCCCAATTGGGGCAAACGCCATGCCAGATGATAACAGTCTGTTAACGAATTTCGATCCCGCGTGACGCGGTTTCGCACTGCTTTGGTTAATTCAGGGCCTCAGAAATTATCCTTGCCCTTGCGAATGGCGGCGAACACCTCGGCCGGTTCGGCCCCTTCGAGCCCGTAGTGGCGGGCCAGTTCCGGCGCGTCGGCGCGCAGGAACGGATTGGCCTTCTTATCCTCGCCCAGGGAGAAGGGAATTGTCGGCTTTCCGGCAGCGCGGAGCGATTTTACCGTTTCGGCGCGGGCCTTTAGCGCCTCATTGTCGGGATCGATCGAGAGTGCGAAACGGGCATTGCTCTCGGTATATTCATGGCCGCAATAGACCAGCGTTTTGTCCGGCAGGTCGCGCAGGCGCCTGACGCCCTCCCACATCGGGCCCGGCGTGCCCTCGAACATGCGGCCAACGCCGAGCGAGAACAGAGCATCGGCAGAAAACAGATGGCCGCCCAAGGCGTTATAGAACACGATATGGCCCAGCGTATGCCCGGGCGCTGCCATGACCGCAAAGATGGAGTCTCCCAGAGCGACCTGATCGCCATCGGCAACACGCTTGTCGAGCCCCTCGATCTTGTCGGCTTCCTCCGCCGGTCCGGTCACAAGTGCGCCGAATTCGGCCTTCAGCGCGGGGATGGCTTCGACATGGTCGATGTGGTGATGGGTGATGAAAATGTCGCTCAGCGTCCAGCCGCGGCGGGTGAGGGCCTCGCGGATCGCCTTGGCCTCCGGCGCGTCGATGGCGGCGGTGCGCCCGGTTGCCTCGTCATGGACGAGATAGCCGAAATTGTCCTCGCGGGCGGGAAAAACGTCGACGATGAGGGCCATGGCGAAAATCCTTTGTTCAGTTCGAGGCGCAAGCTAGGGACCATGCACCGCGTGTGCAAGCCAAGTGTTGGACAAGTTGTTCCGGCTTTGGCAAGCTCGGGGCATGAGCATCGATGTGCGGCGCCTGATCGACTATTACAAATCCCCGCTGGGCCGCATCTCGCGGGCCCTTGTGCGCGACCAGATTGTCGATCTTGCGGCGGATCTGGGTGGCAAGCGCGTATTGGGTCTGGGCTTTGCCACGCCCTATCTGCGGTTCACACTGGACAAGGCGGAGCGGGTACTCGCCTTCATGCCGGCGCGGCAGGGCGCTTCGGCCTGGCCGCGCGAGGGGCCATCGGCGACGGTCCTGTGCGACCCCCTCGAAATGCCGCTGACCGATGCGGCGGTCGATCTCACCATCGCCATTCACGCGCTCGAACATGTCGCCGATGCCGAGGAACTGATGCGCGAGCTCTGGCGGGTCACGGCGCCCAATGGCCATGTCATCATCGTGGTGCCGCGGCGGCGCGGCATCTGGGCGCAGCGGGACAATACCCCGTTCGGTCAGGGCAATCCCTATTCCGGCGGGCAGTTGGAAAAGCTGCTGCGGGACCATAGTTTCGTGCCGGTTGCCTGGCGCGACGCCCTGTTCCTGCCGCCCTTCCAGTCGCCTCTGGTGCTGAAATCGCGCCGGTTCTTCGAGCGATTCGGACGGCTGTTCGGTCCGGCGATGAGCGGGGTCATATGCGTGCGGGCGCGCAAGGAGGCTTTCCCGGCCATTCCGCGCCGCAAGCGTGCCGAGCGCTATGTCCGGGTGCCGGGCCTGTCGGCGGCGACCGCGCGTTCTTCATAGGCGCCGCCACAGAAGTTTTGCCTTTGGCCGCCGGTTTCACTATGGTCCGCCCGGCTTTTCCGCCTGCAAAAAAGACCATCATGTCAGACCCTATCCGACCTGTTCCCCAGCCCGGCATTCTCGACATCGCGCCCTACCTGCCCGGTAAATCGGGCAAGCCGGGCAGCAATGCGATCAAACTGTCCGCCAATGAATCGCCGCTCGGGGCCAGTCCCAAGGCGCTGGCGGCCATGCTCGAAGCGAGTGCGCATCCTGAAATCTATCCTGAAGGGTCGTCGCGGCTGCTGCGGGAAGCGCTGGGTGAGGTGCATGGCATCGATCCGGCCAGCATTGTCTGCGGCAACGGGTCGGACGACCTCCTGCATCTGCTGGCCCAGATCTATCTCGGCGAGGGCGACGAGGCGGTCATGAACCGCTATGGTTTCTCGGTCTATCCGATCATCACCAAGGCGACCGGCGCGCGTATCGTGATGGTCGATGAGCGCGATTATCGGGCCGATGTCGATGCGCTGCTGGCGGCGGTGACAGCGCAGACCAAGGTGGTCTGGCTGGCCAATCCCAACAATCCGACCGGCACCTATCTGAGCGATTCCGAGGTCCGGCGTCTTCATGCGGGCCTGCGTCCCGATATTCTGCTCGTCATCGACAGCGCCTATGCCGAATATGTGACGGCGGCGGACTATTCCATCGGGCTGGATCTGGTGCGTGAGCAGCAGAATGTCGTCATGGTGCGCACCTTTTCCAAAATGGGCCTGGCTGCCCTGCGCATCGGCTGGATGGTGGGGCCGGACCATGTGGTGGATGCGCTGCATCGCATCCGCGGGCCGTTCAATGTCAATTTGCCGGCACAGATCGCCGGTGCAGCGGCGGCGCGCGATATCGAGTTCACGCAGCGGCTCAAGGACCATAATGCGCAGTGGCGCGACTGGTTGACGGCAGAGATTTCGAGCAATCGCATGCGGGTGCTGCCGAGCCAGGCCAATTTCATCATGGTGCTGTTCGACACTGCCGCGCTGGCGGCAAAGGCTTTCGCGCTGCTGCTGGAGGCGGGCTATGTGGTGCGCGAGATTGGCCCCTCATACGGGATCGACAATGGGTTGCGCATCTCCATCGGATCCGAGGAGGCCATGCGGGCGGTCGCCGCCGTGCTCAAAACCATGGGTGACACGCAATGAGCGCACATTTTCGCAAGCTGGCCCTGATCGGTATCGGGCTCATTGGTTCGTCCATTGCGCTGGCCGCGCGGCGGCAGGGGCTGGCTGAGGTCATATCCATTGCCACCAGACGGCAGGATACGCTTGATGAAGCCAGGGAACTGGGGCTGGGCGATATCTACACGCTGGATGCGGCAGAGGCGGTGCGGGGCGCCGATCTCGTCATCCTCTGCGCCCCGGTCGGCGCCTATGACGCTTTGGCCAGTATTGTTGGTCCGGCGCTGGAGCCCGGTGCGATCCTCTCCGACGTGGGTTCGGTCAAGGAGCATGTGATCAGGGTCGTCGGGCCGCATGTGCCTGAAGGCGTCAGTTTCATTCCCGGCCATCCTCTGGCGGGCACCGAGCATTCAGGCCCTTCCGCCGGATTTGCCGAGTTGTTCGCGGGCCGCTGGTGCGTGCTGACGCCGGAACCGGATGTGGCCGCGGCTGATACCGAGAAGCTGGCTGCCTTCTGGCGCGGGCTGGGCAGCAATGTCGAATGCATGAACGCAGCCCACCACGATATGGTCCTGGCCATTACCAGCCATGTCCCGCATCTGATCGCCTATAATATCGTGGGAACGGTGGCCGATCTCGAAGCTGACACTAAATCGGAAGTGATCAAGTTTTCCGCTTCCGGTTTCCGCGACTTCACCCGCATCGCCGCGTCCGATCCGGTGATGTGGCGTGACGTGTTCCTGACCAATCGTGATGCCGTGCTGGAAATGCTGGGCCGGTTCAACGAAGACCTGTCCCGCCTGCAGCGTGCGGTGCGAACGGGCGACGGCGAGGCGCTTGAGGCGCTGTTCACCCGCACCCGTGCCATTCGCCGCTCGGTCATCGATGCCGGCCAGGAAACCAAGGCGCCCGATTTCGGCCGGCCGCATGAGACACCGCCCGCGCCGGAAACCGCTATCGTGCGCGAGCATGGCGGCGGCGACGACGCCTAGAGGCCTCCGTCTGGCGGAGGCAAAGCGTCGCGCCAGCTCCGCTGTTTTAGAACAATGGCGGTATCGCGGTGATCGGCACCAGACCCGATGACATGCCGCCGCCGGCGAAGTTGAGCTGGTTGTTGTGCCGCCCGCCCTCTCCCGGCATGCCCAGAACCAGGGTGCGCCAAGGCTCATCGATCATCGGACCGATGCGCTCGGCGACGCCCAGCGAATCGATGGAGATGGCCCCCGTAACATAGCCTTGCGCGTCGAGGCGCAGGTCGCCATTGGCGTTGAGATCGGATGTCCCGTCGCTGGCGCGGAGGGCCACGAGACGCAGAAGGCCGCCGGCCTGCTGCCAATCCGGCAGGAACGGCACAGCGCCCCAGTTACGGATGTCATCGGGAAGGCCGGTCAATTCAGCCTCGATCTCGGCATTGGCGGGTGTGAGTTCGATGCCAGGCGCCACCAGTTCCCGGGTGAGCGCAAACAGGGCAAGGCCCGAGCGCCCGGTCTCCCCGTCGTGCTGCTCGGGCATGTCGAGCAGATGCAGTTCAAGGCGCGGTGTGCTGGCGATAAGGGTGTCCCCGAACAGCGTATCGGTCCAGGCGAAGTCATCGCCGATGATCGATATGCGGGCGATGCGCCAGTTCTCGAAGCGGAAGCTGGCATTGATGTCCGCCCAGGACAGTTGCTGGCGCAGCCCGGTAAAGGCGTCGGAAATGCGGGCGGGACCGATGGCCGTGGCAAGGATATGGTTGGGCCGATAGGCCATGGCGCTGGCGCGAATTTCCGGCAATTCGGTCAGGACATCGCCCGAGACCAATGCCGCGCCCAGGCATTGCATGTCGAAGCGGAAGGGAAAGCCACCGATCGCAAGGGTCTCGCAGGTGAGCTGCGGCGTGGTTTCGCCATCGGCCATGGCGAGCGCTTCGACCTGCTGGCGCAATTGTCCGGCAAAGAAATACCAGGCGCCGACCCAGGCCAGAACCAGGGCGAGGACGACGGCGCCGAGAATGATGATTCGTTTTTTCATGGTCTCTTCTTAGCGCTGGTGCCTGCCGGTCAGAAGCGGGTTTTCACGGTCACGGGATCGGGCGACTGCTCTCATCACAAAACCGCCCGAAGATTATTTGCATCCTGGGCGGAATAAGGCAGGCTAGGGGGTGATTTGGGTTTGGCTATGGCAGAAACGGCACAGGACAGCAGCAATAGCTTTTGGGTCTTCGGCTATGGGTCGCTGATCTGGAATCCGGGATTTTCATTTGTCAGCGCGCAGCTGGGCATGCTGCACGGCGCCCATCGCTCGCTGTCGATCATATCGCATCACTATCGCGGTACGCCTGAGCGGCCGGGGCTGGTTTTCGGCCTTGCCAGGGGCGGTTGCTGCCGGGGCATGGCGTTCGAGGTCGCAGCGGAGCAGTGGCCGCAGGTGCTGGCCTATCTGCATGCCAGAGAATTGGTGACGGCGGTCTATCGCGATGTCACGCGGCCCGTCAGTCTCGCCGATGGGCGCCGTGTGTCTGCCCTGGCCTATGTGGTGGACGAGGCGCATGAGCAATATGCCGGCGTGCTCAGCTTCGAGGAACAGGTTGCAATGGTGCTGTCCGGTGTCGGGACCGCCGGTCCCAATGTCGACTACGTCCTCAATACGGCCCGTCATCTCGAACAGTTGGGGATCAGGGACAAAAGCCTGATGGCTCTGGCCCGGGCGCTCGAAGAACGCCGTCAGGCCGCCTGAACCATGGGCAATGCCGCAGGACTTGCGCCTTCAAGATCCCAGGTGGCCGCAAACCTGTCTTCGGGCGCGTCCAGCCGGAACGCCTGGCTGGCGCCATCAAGCGCAAGGCGAAACCGGCGGCGGCTATTGGGATCGGCGACCAGATCGCTGCTTGAGCCGACCCAGAGCACCTGACTGCCGCTGGCGATGATGTAGAGATCGGATTCGCGCATGGTGAAGGTGTGGAGATATTCTCCCGCCAGCAGGTAATGCCGTCCGGACCGACCCTGCCAGTCCGCAATCGGGAGCATTTTACTGTCGGTTCCAAGGACCGGATCACTGGTGGCGTTCATGCGTGTTCCCCTGCAATCAGAAGAAGAACAAAAATAGAACAAACTTGATCAAAGGTCAAGCCGCGCTCTTGTCCTATCTATATATATGGTCTTTTATGGCTTTTTAGTCAATATATAGTGCTATGTGCGACCATGAAGCTGCTCGATCCGCTCGGCCAGCCTGGCGTCAATGGGCCGGTCGAGCCCTTTGGCGAGGGCTTCAAGGGCAAGTTCGTCAGAGGCGGCTTCGATGGTCCGGCGAAGGCGCTCAAGAAAAACGTCCGGCGGCAGACCCGGCTCGATGGCTGGCAGAAACCGCGCTCGGGCAGTGCCGGGCCAGATGATCAGGCTGTTGCGTCCCCAATAGAAACCGGAATCGAGCGCAACCGGAACGACGGGCACATTGAGTTCCGTATAGAGCCTCACAATGCCCTGCCGGTAGTCGGGTGGAGCAAGGGGAGCTTTGCGGGTTCCCTCGGGGTAGATGACAATGCCGCATCCCCTGTCGATGGCGGCGCGGGCCTGCGCGATCATGGCCGGAATGGCCTGTGCGCCCCGTTGACGGTCAATCTCGATACAGTCCAGGGAATGCGCAGCCCAGCCGAAGAAGGGAATGCGCATCAATTCCTTCTTGGCGATGAAGGCGGGGCGCCCCACATGGGGGAAGGTTGCGAATATGTCCCAGTCCGACTGATGCTTGGAGGCAATAATGCAGCCGCCGGGCGGAATATTCTCGCCGCCTTCGACCCGGGTGCCCATGCCGGTCAGGATGTGCAGAAATCTCACATTGGACCAGCACCAATAGGCAGCAATTGCAAAGCCGAAGGGCGTTCGGCCCGCTATGATGCCAACGGTTCCGGCCACTATGGCCAATATGATGGTCTGGCCGATGAAGACGACATAAAAGATCGCCGTGCGGATCGCCTGTATGGCGGTCTTGAAAGGCATATATTCCCCCGGCCCTTTGCCGCTCGCTTCCTATCTATCGGGGACAAGAACGCTTGGCGAGCGATTTGGTCAGGATGCTTCGCTGAGGTAGCGGCGGACGGTGACACGAGAGGTGATGGCCGTAAGTGCGGCTATTACCGGTACGACCAGCGCAATGCCCGCAACGCCATCCCAGCCCAGGAGGAACTGACCGAACAGGGCGCCGACCTGGGCGGTGGCTTCGCTCGGCAACACGCTGCCGGCGGCGGCGCCGACCAGTGCGAAGAACAACAGCGCCAGAACTGTGCCCAGCAAGCCGCCCTGCAGGCCGATGGACAGAAACCGGCCCTGAAACTCACCCGCGATGAAGCGGTTGGAGGCGCCGATGAAATGCAGCACATCGACGATTTCGCGATTGGACGCCATGGCGCCGCGTGTGGCGAAAATGATGGCGAGCACCGTGGCCACGCCAATCAGGCCCAGGACCAGAAGACCCGAGAGCACCATGGTGCCGGCCATGGTATTGAGCTGCTGCCGCCAGGCGGCATGGGTATCCAGGCTCGCGCCCCTGACGGCCTGGAGATTGCGCTGCAATTGCTCGATATCGGCATCGACGGGATCGAGCAATTGCACCACGATGAGACGGGGCACGGCGATGGCGGACAGGTCGAGCCCGGCGCCGAGCCAGGGTTCGAGCAATGCCTGGCTTTCCTCCAGCGTCAGCGCGCGGGCCCCGGCCACGCCCGGCGTTGACTGGGCCAGCGATACGGCAGTGCGCAAATTGCTGTCCATGACTTCGCCTTCGACCGGCCTGATCTGGATGGTGAGTTCCCGGCCAACATCGGCGGACCATGCAATGGCCGATTTCTGCACCAGCACGACCCCGCCCAGTGTCACGGCAGACAGAAAGGCCATGATGGTGATCAGCAGCAGCAGGGTGCGTCCGGCAACGCTTTTCTCGGGGACGATGGGCGCCGTGCCGCTGCGACGGGGCAGGCGGGACAATCGGGAAAGCACATGCCTAGCCATGAATCGCAAGCTCCCCCTTGTTGAGCACCATGCGGGGATAGGAGAAGCGGTCGAGCAGCGGCAATTCGTGTGTCGCCAGAATGATGGTCATGCCCAGGGTGCGGTTGAGCTCGGCAAAAAGATGGACCAGCCGGCTGGACAGGTCGGGGTCGACATTGCCGGTGGGCTCGTCGGCCAGCAGAACCTTGGGCCGGGCGATGACGGCCCGGGCAATGGCCGCTCGCTGCTTCTCGCCGCCGGACAGCAGGGTGGGCAGCGCGTGCATGCGCTCGCCAAGGCCGACCCATTCCAGCAATTCGGTGACATTGGGGCGATATTCGCTTTCGGGTTGACCCAGAACGCGCAGGGGCAGGGCGACGTTCTCGAATGTGGTCAGGTGATCGAGCAGGCGAAATTCCTGAAAGACGATGCCGATATGACGGCGCATCTGCAAAAGCCGGTCCTGATCGAGATTGCCGACATCCTCGCCAAACATGGTCACGCGGCCGCGGCTTGGTTTCAGCGCCAGAAGCAGCAGACGCAACAGGCTGGTCTTGCCGGAGCCCGAAGGGCCGGTGAGAAAATGAAACGAGCCAGGCTCGATGGAGAATGTCAGATCCCTGAGGATTTCGGGGCCATTGCCGTAGCGCAGGCCGACATCGGAAAACTCGATCAAAAAGTCTGCTCCCCAGCTGGTTCGGCAGCGTGCAACGGCGAATCAATGGGGCGCATCATAGCAGCGGCGGCGCCCGGTGCTGCCCCTGCAAGGCTTTGCGCCGTGGAAAGCGGCATAATTTTGATCTGCGGCCGGTTTGAGGAGTTTTAACCCCCCGGCGCTAGGGTCGCGCTACGCCCAGACGAGGTACCGGCCGCCTGATGATCATCACCTGCCCCCATTGCCAGACCAAGTATCAGGTGACCTATGAGGCCATCGGATCGGCAGGCCGCAAGGTGCAGTGTGCCCATTGCCATCTGGCATGGGATCAAAGTCCGTTGCCGGCCTCGCCGCCTGAGCCGGCGGGAGAGCCGACCGAGCCCGACAGACTGTTTGATGTCATGGCCGAGGATGCGCTCGACGAGGCCATGGCGAGCGAAGAAAAAACTGTTGCTGCCGAGAAGGCCAATACCGCCAGGCCGGCAAGGGACGATGCGGCAAAGCCCGTGCCCAATGCCGCGGAAATGAAAAAGCGCCAGGCCGATTTCAGCAAAAGGCAAAGCGCCATGATTTCCCGCCTGCCGCTGGCCCGGCTGCGACGCGCCGCGCGTGTGGCCGGCGTGCTGCTGCTGGTCGGCATGGTGAGCGGCGCATATTTTGCTCGCGTGCATCTGGTGGAGCGCTATCCGGATCTGGCCGGGCTTTATGATGCGGTTGGCCTTGGCGTGAATGTGGTGGGGCTGGATTTTTCCAATCTCGAGACGCTCAAGACCTTGTCGGACGGCAATGACGTGCTGATGGTTTCGGCGCAGATCGTCGGCTTGACGGCAAAGCCGACGCGCGTTCCGCCCGTCGTGGTCAGCCTGCTCGATGAGCATGGCAGCGCCGTCTATGAATGGAGCGTCACCCCGCGCGTGCGCGATCTGATGGCGGGTGAGCGTGCAACCTTTGATACGCGTCTGTCATTGCCGCCCAGCGAGGCGGCGCGGGTGCGGCTCAGCTTTGCCGGTGGCAATAGCGTTCGAGCCGAACGCAATGAGGACAATACGCATTCACACTGAACATCATCGGAGAATGTGGGTCCACTTGCAGGACGCCGATCATTCCCCACCTTATTCCATTCCAGCGCCGGACAGTGGTGAGCCACTTGCCGGCATCTTCCCGGAGAGAGCCAATGGCCCGCATCCTTGTCGCAGAAGATGATCCCTCGGTCCGTGCCTTCGTCGTCAGCGCCCTGACCATGAAGGGCCATGACGTCATTGCCGAGGAAGATGGTGGTCTGGCCGCCGAGACCGCCGATGCGGAGGATGGCCAGTTCGACCTGTTGCTGTCGGACATCAAGATGCCGGTCATGGACGGGATCGCGCTGGCGCTGCATGTGGGCGCGCGGTTCCCCGACATGACGATCCTGCTGATGACCGGCTTTGCCGACCAGCGCGAGCGGGCCCATGGGCTCGACGCGCTGATCTACGACGTCATCGCCAAGCCCTTTGCCCTGGCCGATCTGCTGGCCAAGGTCGATGACGCGCTTAACGGGCGTCCCGTCGAGGTCGTGTCGCTCGGACGTCAGGCGCTGCAATAGGGGTCAGAGCCAGTCCGGCACGCTGTCGAGGGCGATCAGTTCTTCGATGGATTTGCGCGGGCGAATGACATGCCAGCGAGCGCCGTCGACAAGGACCTCGGGGATCAGCGGGCGGGAATTATAGGTTGAGGCCATGACGGCGCCATAAGCGCCGGCGCTGATGACGGCGAGGAGATCACCCTCCTTGACGCCCGGAATGGTGCGGCCGCGCGCCAGATAATCGCCGGTTTCGCAGACCGGGCCGACAATGTCGCCGGTGATCGGCGGCAGATTGGACTGGTTGACCGGCTCGATGTCGTGATGAGCTTCGTAGAGCGTGGGGCGGATCAGATCGTTCATCGCCGCATCGACGATGATGAAATTGGCCTTGCCTTCCTTCACATATTCCACCCTGGTGACAAGGATACCGGCATTGCCGACGAGAAGGCGGCCCGGCTCGATCACCAGCGAACAGCCAAGCTGGCCGACCTTGTCGCGGACGACGGCGGCATAGGCGTCGGGATGCGGGGGCGCCTCCTGATCGTGATGATACGGAATACCCAGGCCCCCGCCGACATCGACATGGTCGATCCTGTGACCATCGGCGCGCAGCGCGGTCACCAGTTCGGCCATAAGGCCAAAGGCATTGCCGAAGGGTTCGAGATCGGTGATCTGGCTGCCGATATGCATGTCGACGCCGACGGCCTCGATATTGGGCAGTTCGGCGATGCGCCGATAGACCGCGTGCGCGCGCTTGTAGGGAATGCCGAACTTGTTTTCGGACTTGCCGGTGGAAATCTTGGCATGGGTGCGCGCATCCACATCGGGATTGATGCGGACGGAGACGCGGGCGGTCAGGCCCATGTCGGTGGCGACCATGGAAAGCCGTTCGAGCTCGGGCTCGCTTTCGACATTGAAGCACTTGATACCGGCTTCAAGACCGCGGCGCATTTCGGCAATGGTCTTGGCGACGCCGGAAAAGACGATCATCTCAGGCTTGATGCCGGCGGCCAGCGCGCGTTCCAGTTCGCCCAGCGACACCACATCGGCGCCGCAGCCTTCCGACGCCATCAGCTTGAGCACGGCCTGATTGGAATTGGCCTTCATGGCATAGGCGACAAGGGTCGGAATGCCGTCGAATGCCTGCTTCACCACGCGCACGTGGCGGCGCAGGGTGGCGCTGGAATAGACATAGAAGGGGGTGCCGACATCGCGGGCGAGGTCATTGAGGTCGACGTCCTCGGCGAAAAGCACGCCGTCGCGCTGCTGGAAGTGGTGTACCATGTTTGCCCCGATGTCCCGGCACCCGAGACGGGAGCGGGTGCATAATTTTGCGTTCTTCCCTAGTGCAGAGCGTGGAAAAACAAAAGCCAGACTTATCGATCCGCCTCATAAGCGGCTTCGATCTGTTCGGCGACCAGATGCTGCAGGCGCCAGAGGTGGGGATCGTGGATGCCCATGCGTTCGAGATGGTCGACGGTCGCGAAGAGATATTCGGCCATCGACCCGCGCGAGCCCACGGCGCGGGACAGGACCCGAGCGATCTCTTCGTCGCTGAGGCCGGACACATAGCGGCCCGAATGGCGGTCGATGCAAAAGGTCAGCGCCTTGAAGGTGTGATCACCGCTCCGCACATTGACCCAGCGCGGCGGAAAGGCCGACGGCAACCAGGCCATTTCGCGCTCGAACAGCTTGATCAGATTGGCCTCGATGTCGTCCGGTGGCAATCGATAGGCAACGCCATTGCAGGCGCCGCCGCGATCGAGCGCCAGCATCAGGCCGGGATTGTCATCGCTGCCGCGCCAGCGATTGTTCCAGCCGAGGCAGAAGGCGCGATGCCAGCCGCGAATGATGCCGGTGCGCATTTCGACAAAATCGCAGGCCGGCTTCCAGATCAGCGATCCATAGGCGAAGAACCAGATTTCGCCGGGATCCTCGATCTGGGCCATGAGCCGAGAAATGGTGGCGCGGTGATCATCCTCGCTGGCTGCGTACAGGCCGTCCGGCGGGGCAGGCATGTCTTCGCTGGTTTCGACCGGCTGCAGATAGGCGACATGGCGCTCTGTCAGGCGCATTTGTCGGGTTGGTCGCGTCATTCACCGGCCCTTTCCTTCCCCTGGCGGGGAAGGAAATCGTGGCCTATTCGTTTGCGCTATTCAACACCGCCATCGCCATGGCCGCCATGCTTTTTGTTGGCAAGTGCTCGGGGTTCATGGGTTTCGCCGGTCAGCTCACTTTTCCAGCGCGCGGCCTGGGCCATGACATTGGAAGGGGCGGTGCCGCCATAGGATTTGCGTGCAGCCACCGAGGCCTCGACAGTCAGAACCTTATGGATGCGGCTGTCGATGCGAGAATCGACGAATTTGAAATCCTCGATGGTGAGACCTTCGAGGCCGCAGTTTTTCTGTTCGGCCAGGGCGACGATATTGCCGGTAATGTGGTGGGCGTCACGGAAGGGAATGTTGAGTTCGCGCACCAGCCAGTCGGCAATGTCGGTGGCGGTGGAAAAGCCTGCCGAAGCCGAGGCGTGCATTCTCTGGCGGTTCGGCTGCATGTCCGAGACCATGCCGGTCATGGCCGCAAGCGAGAGAGACAGAGCGTCGAGCGCGTCGAAGGCGACTTCCTTATCTTCCTGCATGTCCTTGGAATAGGCCAGAGGCAGGCCCTTCATGACGACGAGCAGCGAATTGAGCGCGCCCAGAATGCGGCCGATCTTGGCGCGGACCAGCTCGGCGGCGTCCGGATTGCGCTTCTGCGGCATGATGGAGGAGCCGGTGGTGAACTTGTCGCTCAGACGGATGAAACCGAACTGGGCGGAGGACCAGATCACCATTTCCTCGGCAAAGCGGGACAGGTGCATGGCGCAGATGGCAGCGGCGGCGAGGGTTTCGAGGATGAAATCGCGGTCGGAAACGGCGTCGAGCGAATTGGCCGTGGGCCGGTCGAAGCCGAGGGCCGATGCGGTCATGTCGCGGTCGATAGGGTAGGGCGTGCCCGCAAGGGCCGCGGAGCCCAGCGGGTTTTCGTTGAGGCGTTTGCGCGCATCGGCAAGTCGCCCGGCATCGCGGCCGAGCATTTCGACATAGGCGAGCAGGTGGTGACCGAAGGTGACCGGCTGGGCATTCTGGAGGTGTGTGAAGCCGGGCAGGATGGTTTCGGCTTCCTCCTCGGCGCGGGTGACCAATGCCAGCTGCAGCGTCTGGATCTGGGCGACCAGGTGATCGATGCTGTCGCGGACATAGAGGCGGAAATCGGTGGCCACCTGGTCATTGCGCGAGCGTGCGGTGTGCAGGCGGCCGGCGGCGTCGCCGATCTTTTCGCGCAGGCGGCTTTCGACATTCATATGGATGTCTTCGAGCGCCCGCGAGAATGTGAACGTGCCGCCCTCGATTTCGGCCAGCACCTCGTCTAGACCGGCCAGGATGGCGTCGCGGTCGTCTCGCGTCAAAATGCCCGTGGCTTCGAGCATTGTCGCATGGGCTTTCGATCCGGCAATATCCTGTCGAAACAGGCGCTGGTCGAAACCGATCGAGGCGTTGATTTCTTCCATGATGGCGTCGGGGCCGGAAGCAAACCGTCCACCCCACATCTTGTTGCTCATCTTATGCCTTTCGGGAGTTCCCATGTCTGAGACCGCTGCCCCCCAAAAACGCAATAGCTGGATGGTTCCAGTCGTGGTCGGGGTGGCTGGTTTGGGCGTAGCTATAGCTTCGTGGTTTTATCTCGGCAATGCCGCAGAGGCGAGCGCCTGCCCGGTGCAATCCATGCAGGCGCAGGTGGTGGATGCGGCGGCGACCGGGCATCTGGCGGCGCTCAACGGCACCGGCGAGGGCCGCGGCTATGCCGATATGGCGTTCAAGGACGAGGCCGGCACCGACATGACGATCGCCGATTTCTCGGGCAAGGCGTTGCTGGTCAATTTCTGGGCCAGCTGGTGCGTGCCATGCCGCGAGGAAATGCCGGCGCTGGACGAAATTGCCACCGACTACAATTCGGACCGGTTCATGGTGCTGCCGATCAATCTTGATATTGGCGCGGGTGGGCTCGAAAAGGCGCAGGATTTTCTTGATGAGGGGCAATTCGCAAACCTGCCGCTTTATGCCGACAGCACGTTTTCGGCTTTCGAGCGGCTGAAGCGCGAGGCCGTGGCCATCGGGTTGCCGGCGACGCTGTTGCTGGACCCAGAAGGGTGCGAGCTGGCGGTGCTGCAGGGGCCTGCCGAGTGGCAGAGCCAGGATGGCCGGGCGGTTGTGGAAGCGCTGATCGGGCTGAGGGGCTGAATTTTTGACCCGGCGGGTGTGCTCAAGACACTGGTATGAGCGCCTTGATCGTGCAGAACCCCCACCCTAACCCTCCCCTCAAGGGGGAGGGAATTGCATCGGGGCTCACCGTTGGTTGCGCCTAGATCAGCAAATCCACTTCGGCGCCGTTGGCTGGGTTGGACAGAGCGCGGTCGGCCGGGGCGTCAGCTTCGGCTTTTTCCGCCCGTGCGGCTGCCATTTCCATGCGCAATTGGGCGACCTTGGCCAATTGGGTGGCGAGGGACGCGCCTTCATTCTGGGCGATGCGGGTGACCATGACGGCGGGGCTGATGCCAATGGGATTGGTCATGCGACCTCTCCCTTATGCCAGCTTGTCGATCTTGAGGCCCTGTCCGGGCGGCGGGGCGCTGAGGGCCGTCTGCATGAGGGTTTCGAGCAGTTCGGTCTGCATCTCATGCGCCTTCTTGACGATGGCGACCTGCATGGAATTGCTCGTCGCGGCGGTGCGCGCTGAGAGCATCTGCATGGAGAGGTCGATATCCAAGACGGGTATTCCCTTGATTGAGTGCGCTCAGTTTATGGGCAGCGCGTAAACAAAACCTTCCGCTGGTCAGCAAACTTTCTGCAAAGGCCCAAGATCATCTGCCGCCCAGCAGCGGTACGCCCCGGCGTCGCAGAAGCGGGGCCAGCGCCATGCCGGCCAGAAAGCCGCCTATATGGGCCCACCAGGCGACGGCATCCTCGGCCCCGACCAGCATGTAGAACACCTGCGAAGCGATCCAGAAACCGAGCATCCAGAAGGCGGGAATGGGCAGGGGGATGAACCAGACAATCTTGGCCAGAACGAAGACGCGGGCATGGGGATAGAGCAGGACATAGGCGCCCATCACCCCGGCCACCGCGCCAGACGCGCCAATCAGCGGGCCATTGCCGTCGAGATTGAACAGCAGGTGCGCCAGGGCCGCCAGCACGGCACAGGCCAGGTAGAAGACGAGATATTTGGTATGGCCCAGCGCGTCCTCGATATTGTCGCCGAAGACCCAGAGAAACAGCATGTTGGTGAGCAGGTGCAGCCAATCGGCGTGCAGGAAGGCATAGGTGACGAGATTGGCCCAATCCGGGAGCCACGGAACCGGCTGGGGGTAGAGGTCGCGGACCACGATCGGTATCATGCCGAAATTGATTGCGGCCTGGTCGACGCCGACGGGCGGCAGGGACTGGATGAGAAACACGAGGATGGTGAGTCCGATCAATGCGTAATTGACGAAAGGAAAGCCGATATGCTCGATCGAATTGCGGTCATGAAGGGGCAGGAACAGCTTTCGTCTCCGTGCTTGAAGTGTCAGTCCGGCTTGCTGACATCCCCGTAATTGCCGGGCACCCACAGGATGTCGGCCTTGCCGTTTTCATTGGCAACGCGCCCGAGGACGAAGAACAGGTCCGAGAGCCGGTTGAGATAGCGCAGGGCTTCGGGGCTGGTATCGGGCTCGGTTTCGGCAAGGGCGGAGACGATACGCTCGGCGCGGCGCGTGACTGTGCGCGCGAGATGCAGCGCGCTGGAGAGCGGCGTGCCGCCGGGCAGGATGAAGCTGGTGAGCGGATCGAGCACTGCATTGAACTGGTCGATCTGGCTTTCAAGCCACTCGGTCTGGACCGGGCGAATGCGCAGGCTGGGATATTGATCGTCGGCGGAATCGGCGCCCGGGGTCGCAAGGTCCGAGCCGACATCGAAGAGATCATTCTGGATACGTGCCAGAACGGCGTCGATATCGGGGTGGCCTGCAGCGAGGAGGCGGGCATTGCCGACAAAGGCATTGGCTTCCTCGACCGTGCCATAGGCCTCGATCCGCAAATCATGCTTGGTGCGGCGCGGGCCCCGCACGAGGCCCGTCGTGCCCGTGTCGCCGGTGCGGGTATAGATCCGGTTGAGCTTGACCATGGATCAGCCCGGCCGGTTGCCGCCGAAGAGGAACAGCGCGCCCAGCAGCAGAGCCAAAGCCACCGCCTGGCCGATGACGCGGAGGCGCATCAGGCGCTGGCTGGTATTGCCCGGGCCGCCCTTGAGCATGTTCCACAGGCCCATGCCGAGAACGATGACGACGAAAAGCAGCGCGAGGGCGATGCCGATATTGAGAAGGGTTTCCATGACAGCCTTACAAGGGTGAGGATGCAGTTACGCCATTGATATAGGCAGTGAGGCCCTCTGCCACTGCGTCATAAATGGCACGAATGCGGTGGGAGGTGAACAATTCCCTGTGTGTGGTGAGCCAGACGGGGAGCGGCGGAATGGCGAGATCAAGGTCGAGCGCCACCATTCCCGGCGTATTGCGGACAAGGCTTTGCTGGGCAAAGCCAATGCCGAGGCCGGCGCGCATCAGCTCCCACAAATGGGTCTGGTCGTCCGAGCGCAGCAGGAAATGGTCGCGCCGCAGCGGCAGGCCGAGTTTTTGGGCATGAAGGATAATGGCATCGGAACGGTCAAAGCCGATGAGGTCGTGTCCGTAGAGATCGGAAACTACTTTTGGCGTGCCGCGCCGCTCGAGATAGCGTCGATGGGCCGCCGGCACGATTGGCAGGTCGCCCAGATGGCGGGTCACCAATTCGAGCTGGGTGGGGCGGAACATGCGAATGGCAATGTCTGCCTCGCGCAGCAGCAGGTTTTCCGCCGAATCGGAGGGGACGATTTCAAGCGCGATGGCCGGGTAGCGTTCCCGGATCGGTACCAGCAATTCGGGCAGGACATAATTCGAGATGATGGCGCTGGCGGTCATGCGCACCGTGCCGCCATATTCGGCCTGCGCGCCCTCAGCCATGATGGCCGCCTCGGCCAATGAGGACTGGGCCTTGCTGACCGGTTCATAGAGACGCAGCGCGGTGGCATTGGGCTTGAGCCCGCCCAGGCTGCGCTGGAACAGGGCCAGGCCGAGATCGGCTTCCAGCGTTTCGATATGACGACCGACGGTTGGCTGGCTGATGCCCAATTCGCGCGCCGCTGCGGAGAGCGAGCCCTTGGCGATCACCGCCGAGAAACTGCGCCAAAGCGCCCAGTCCGGCTCTCTATTCATTATTGTATCCCATACCAATGGATTTGGCGGATTTTCCAAGAATAATGAATGGGCGATGCTCTGTCCATCAAGGACAGGGAGACAGGCAGATGAGCGGGACCAAGGTTACGATCCTCGGGATCAACGGGCATATCGGCCATGCTGCGGCCAAGGCATTCGTGGACGCCGGGTGTCATGTCACCGGCTTCGGGCGCAGCAACAAAAAGCCGGTCGATGGCGTGACATTTCACAGGGGCGATGCAGGCAGTGTCGCCGACATTGCGGCGGCAATCGCGGAGGCCGACATTGTCGTCAACGCGCTCAACCTGCCCTATGATCAATGGGACAGGGGCCGGGCCGAAGCGCAACTGGCTACGGTCATTGCGGCCATGGGCGAGAGTGGCAAGACGCTGATCTTTCCCGGCAATATCTATAACTACGCCGCCAGCGACAGGAAGATTACCCCTTCCACCCCGCAGCATCCGCAGACCCCGCGCGGAGCCATCCGCGTCCGGCAGGAAGAGATGCTGGCGGAGGCAGCCAAAGCGGGCAGGTTCCAGGTTCTCATCATCCGGGCGGGGGATTTTTATGGACCCGGCTCGAGCGGGGACTGGTATGACCAGGCCATGCTGATGGAGATCGGCAAGGGCAGGGTCCATCGGCTTGCCGATGACGATATCGGCCATGCCTGGGCCTATCTGCCCGATCTCGGGCGTGCCTTCGCCACGATCGGGATGCAGCGCCACGGGTTCGGCGCGTTCGAGACATTCCACTTCGCCGGGCACTACGTCACCCATGGCGCCTTGATGGATGCGATTTTGGAGGCGGCGTCCATGCCGCTCAAGGTGGTGCCGATGCCCTGGCTGGCGGTGCGGGCCATGGGGCTGGTGAACCCGGTCATGCGCGAAATCGTCAAGATGCGCTATCTGTGGGCCAACCCGATGGAACTGGCCGATCCGCGGCTCGATGCGCTGCTGGGGCCCGATTTCGGGACGCCGTTCGAGATGGCGGTGGCCGAGACGGTAAAGCCGTTCCTCATGCAGCGGGCGGCGTGAGGTCAGGCGGTTTGGAAGCCCAGAATGCGGCGGATGTCGGCCGGGGTCTGGCCCTCGGCGCGCAGGTCGCGCAGGCTGGGCGAGCCTCTGGACTTGGACAGTTTTTCGCCAGCATCATCGGTCACCAGACGATGAAAATGGTAGCAGACTGCTGGCGCTGACAGCAGCATTTGCAGGAGAATGTGAATATCGGTGGCCGCTTCGAGGTCGCGACCGCGGGTGACATGGGTAATGCCCTCTGCGGCGTCATCGACGACGACGCTCAGGTGATAGGAGGTCGGTGTGTCCTTGCGCTGGAGGACCACGTCGCCCCAGCGCTCGGGACGGGCATAGCGGATCTGCGGGCGGTCGAGAATGGTGGGGCCGGTGACCGAAAAGGTCAGCATGCCGGTGCGGGCCATGGCCGCCTCGGTATCAAGGCGAAACTGGACCGCGTCGCCGCGTTCGAGCCGGGTGATGCGCTCGGCATTGGAGAGATGGCGGCAGGTGCCGGGATAGAGCGGGGCGCCATCGGGATCGGTACCGGTGGATTTCTCGGCGATCTCGGTCCGCGTGCAGAAACAGGGATAGAGCAGGTCCATGTCGCGCAGGCGATTGGCGGCGCCGGCATAGAGATCGAAGCGCTCGGACTGGACGAGGACCGGTTCGGGCCAGGAGAGGCCCAGCCAATGGAGGTCTTCGAGGATCGCCTCGGTAAATTCGGGTTTACAGCGGTTGCGGTCGATGTCCTCTATGCGCAGATGCGCCGTGCCGCCGAGTTTTTCTGCCGCATCCCAGGTCGTGAGCGCCGAGAGCGCATGGCCGAGATGGAGATAGCCATTGGGGCTGGGCGCGAAGCGGAGGCGGGGCTTGGACATGGCCGTTCCGGAGTTTGACTTGACCGCACATATCATTGCCCAGAGCGATGCAACACCACGGATCGACACGCAAGAGGGTGTGGCCTGGCATCTGGATGCGCTTGTGCGGATGGCACCGTCGCTGGCGCCGATCCGGGAGGAGGTCGGAATGGTGATGCCGCGGGTCAATCCGAAGCATTTTGCCGGCATGGCCAAGGTGATCTGCGGACAGCAGCTTTCGGTGCAGAGCGCGGCGGCGATCTGGTCTCGGTTCGAAATGCTGCCCGGCGCATTGGAGCCGGAAAGCTATCTGGCGCTGAGCGAGGAAGCGGTGCGCGGCGCCGGATTTTCGCGCGGGAAGTTCCTGTCGCTGAGGGCAGTGGCCGAGGCGGTGCTGGCGGGAGAGCTCGATTTTGCCCGGGTCGATGCGCTGCCCGGGGACGAGGCGATTGCGCGGCTGGTGGCGCTCAAGGGCGTCGGGCCATGGACGGCAGAAGTCTATCTGCTGTTCTGCGCCGGTCATCCCGATATTTTCCCGGCTGGGGACCTGGCGCTGCTCAAGGCGGCGCATCAGGGACTCGGGCTTGACGCCCGGCCGAGCATCAAGGAAATGATCGTGCTCGCACAGGACTGGTCGCCGCATCGCTCGGCGGCCGCGCTCCTGCTCTGGCGCTATTTTGCGGCGCTCAAGAACCGGGAATCGAGCCTTCTATGACCAAACTCTCCGGCCCCATGCTTGCACCCGCCAATGGACAGGCGCCCGACAGCGCGGTGGTGCTGCTGCATGGCTATGGCAGCGACGGAAATGACCTGATCGGGCTGGCCCCGCATTGGCAGGGTCTGTTGCCCGGCGCGCTGTTTGTGTCGCCCAATGCGCCGACGGCCCTGGGCATGGGCGGGTTTCAGTGGTTCGCCATCGACTGGACAGGCGACCGGCTGGCCAGCCGGCAGACCGGGGTGGTCTCGGCGCGGCCCGTGCTGGTGGAATTTCTTAATGACCTCTGGAGCCAGACGGGCATCAAGCCGGAGCGCACAATTCTTGGCGGCTTCAGCCAGGGCGCGATGATGGCGCTGCATGTGGGCACGTCCCTTCCGAGCGACCAGCAGCTTATGGGCGTGATCGGCGCATCCGGCGCATTCCTGCCGCCCGAGGGCTTTGGCGGGCCGGACCTGGCGCGGCCGCCCATCTGCCTGATCCATGGCGATATGGACGAGGTGGTCGACCCCAATCACAGCGCCGAGGCCAATGCAGCGTTGACCGAGGCCGGATTCGACGTCGCCTATCATGTGAGCCGGGGCGTGGGGCACGGGATCGCGCCGGACGGGCTCGGTTTCGTGAGCGATTTCATCGCCCGCATCGCGCAAAAATAAGCCTCTCGGCCCCGCTTCACACGCCCGACACAAAGGGCTTAGTATAAGAGGGCTATGGACTTACGCGATTCCCGTTTCGGGAGACTCAAGTGACTATCCATGTGTCGCCTGAGACCTGTCCCGCCCTGGTGCTGAACGCCGACTTCCGGCCGCTCAGCTATTATCCACTGTCTTTGTGGTCGTGGCAGGATGCGATCAAGGCGGTGTGCCTGGACCGGGTCAATATCGTCTCCCAATATGACACGGTGATCCACTCGCCCAGCTTCGAGATGCGGCTGCCGAGCGTCGTCAGTCTCAAGGATTATGTGAAGCCGGCGCGCCATCCCGCCTTTACCCGCTTCAACGTGTTCCTGCGCGACCGCTTCCAGTGCCAATATTGCGGTTCAACGCATGACCTGACCTTCGATCATGTCATTCCCCGTTCGATGGGTGGGACGACGACCTGGGAAAACATCGTGGCCGCCTGCGCGCCCTGCAATCTGCGCAAGGCCAATCGGTTGCCCAAGGACATCAAGATGTTCCCCAAGCAGGCGCCCTATGCGCCCACGGTTTATGACCTGCACAATAACGGAAGGGCTTTTCCGCCCAACCACCTGCACCAGAGCTGGCTCGATTATCTCTACTGGGATATCGAGCTCGAGCCTTAGGTTCGGTTGCCTGTCGCCAGCTTAATAACTATTATTGGGCTTTGTGGCCGGAGTGATCATTATGGCGATCAGCGCAGATTTAGGGGAGGCTCTGGAAGAAGTCGTTCGCGACCTTGTCGACAAGGGCCGCTACAATTCCAAGAGCGAAGTGCTTCGCGAAGGGGTGCGGCTGGTACAAGAGCGAGAGGCGCGGCATCGCCTGCTGTCGGATATGATTGCGGCAGGTGAAGCCGATGTCGAGGCCGGACGCGTTTTCCCCGCCGATGCCGTATTCGATGAACTGGCTGCCCGCTACGCTGAGGCTGCGGGGCGCAAGGCATGAAAGTGGTCCTGTCGGGCCATGCCCGGCAAGACCTGTTCGAGATTGGTGATTTCATTGCAGAAGACAACCCGAGCCGAGCGCAGTCCTTTGTGATGGAATTGCGCGCGGCCTGCCTGGACCTGGGAGAGGCCCCGTTCCGGTTCGCCCAGTTGGCTGGCTTTGAGGAGCGAGGCTATCGACGCCGGGTCTTCGGCAATTATCTCATCATCTATCGCGTTACCGAGGCCGCTATCATAGTCTTACGCGTGGTATCGGCTGCGCTCGATGTGGAACGGATATCGTTCGATACGCTCTAGTCAGTGTCAAAGCCCTGCCAGCACCGTGTCCAGCTTGCCCAGGAATTGTTTCCAGCCGGCATGGGCGCCGCCATAGGCCTGTTTCTGGTCGGGGCGGAAGCCGGATTGCTCGACGCGCAGATGCGTGCCGGTTGCGGTGGGTGTCAGGGTGAAGGTGACGACGCTGTTGAGCGCATAGGCCGGGTCGTCATTGGCGAAGTTCCAGGTGTAGGAGAGGCTGCGCTCTGGTTCGATGGCGAGCACTTCGCAGTCCAACACGCCGCCCCATTCGCCGCGCAGCTGGAAGGTGTGGCCGGGCGTGGGGACGAAATCGTTCTGCATCAGCCAGTCGGCGATGAGATGCGGCTGGGTGAGGGCGCGCCAGAGCTTTTCGGGCGCATGGGCAAAATCGCGTTCGATGGTGACGGTGCGCAATTCGGTATCGGTCATCTGGCTTTTCCAGCAGAGTTGAGGGCGATGGCGGCACGGATCAACGTGACGAAGGCGGCTTCGTCGAAACTCTCCCCCTCGCGAAAGTCGATGGCGCGGCGGGCATTGCCTTCAAGGCTTGAATTGAAGAGGCCATCCGGGTCTTCAAGGGAAGCGCCCTTGAGGAAGGTGGTTTTCACCGCAGCCTTATAGGCCTCGCCGGTGCAGATGATGCCGTTGAGCGACCAGACGGGCTGGTTCCATTTGAACTCCTCGACCACGCCTGGATCGGCGGAGAGGATCAGCTTGCGGATCTGCGCCAGTTTTTCGCCGCGCCAGCCGGTGAGTTCGGCAATGCGCTGGTCGATCATGGCGGGGGCTTGCGACTGGTCGAGATGGGCGGTGGCTTTGGGCATGTGTGTTCCCTACAGTTTCTCGCCGGGCATGAGGCTGGCCTGCTTCACCCAGAGGGCGAGCTGGTTTTCGAAGTCGTCGCCCTCGCGGATATTGAGATGGCGGACGGCGGGATATTTCGATTTTCCTTCGGGCACCGGGTCAAGCGAGGCGCCCTGAAAGAAGGTGACTTTGACGTAGTGGTTGAAGCAATGGACATTGAGGAACCAGAGGTCCTTTTCCATGCCGTAAAAGGGCGAGTTCCATTTGACCGCCTTGATGACACCGGGCACAGCTCGGGAAATGACGGCGTCTATGCGCTGGCCGACATCGCTTTTCCAGCCGGGCATGGCGGCGATATAGGCGCGGACTGGCTCTTCGCCATAGCCCATGGCGATCTGCGGATTGCCGCCGGATAGCAGGATGGGTTTGTCGGTCATCGATGTCCTAGCTCGCTTTGCTGCGGCGAAAATAGGGGCGGAAGAACATGTAGAGCCCGCTGAACATGAGCAGGAATAGCGGTAGCAGCGGCAGGTAGGTGACTATGTCATTCTGCTGCCCTGCGAATAGCAGGACGAAATTGGCGATGACGGTGAGGGTGAAAAAGATCGAGAGCCAGCGATGGCTCTGCCGGATCAGAGCGGCGAGGGTCATTGGTCCATCCTTGTGAGGAGGTCGTCGAGCGCGTCCATGCGCCGCTCCCAGAAGCTGTGCATGTCCCGCGTCCAGTCCGCGAGCGGGGCAAGGGCCGCAAGATCGGCGCGGTAGTGGGTCTGGCGGCCCTGGGGCCGGTCGCTGACGAGGCCGGCCTGTTTGAGCACGGCGAGATGCTTGGAGACGACGGGCTGGGAGACGCCGGCCTCCTGCGTCAGGGCGCCGACCGTCCGCTCGCCTTCGCGGCACAGATGCTCGAAAATGCCGCGTCTGGTGGGGTCGGCGAGGGCGCGAAACAGAAGATCGGGAGCAGTCTGCACGGGTTTATTCCATAGCTGATTGGCTATGAGATAATTCATACCCGTGTGGCTATGAATGAGTCAAGTCTTGTCAAGCGTCAGGGCGAGATGCTGGAGCAGGATGATGGTCTTGGCGTCGACGATGGCGCCGGAGGCGATCATGGCAAAGGCTTCGGTAAAAGGCATCTCGACCACTTCGATCTCTTCGCCTTCATCGACCAGTCCGCCACCGCCATTGCGCAAGGTGGTCTGGTCATAGTGGCCGATGAACAGGCTGATCTTCTCGGTCAGCGAGCCGGGGCTGGCATAGCAGTCACAGACATGGACAAGGCTGTTCGGCGCATGTCCGGTTTCCTCAAGCGCCTCGCGCGCGGCGGCAATCGCGGGCGGTTCGCCATCCAGCAGGCCGGCACAGACTTCGAGCAGTTCCGGATCGTCGCCATTGAGGTGTACCGGCAGGCGGAACTGGCGCACGAGCAATACGGTCTGGCGGGCGGGATCAAACAGCAGCAGCGCGGCGGCGCTGCCATGGTCGTAGATTTCGCGCTGAAGATGCTGCACCACGCCGTCACGGCGGTGATACTGGAGCGTGACATTGGTCAGCGTGCCCCAGTTTCTGGCGAGAAGGTCGGTGGCGATGATCTTGATGCGCGTGGTCATGACGGTCCCTTGTGCTGGCCAAGGCCTAACGGGGCGGGATGGAAAAGAGAAGGCACACCGGCTCAATCCTGCCCTGCCCCGCAGCCGCCATTCGAACAGGTCGTGCGCTATGCGAACAAAGTGCGGAATGCGCCGAAAGTCGGACATTGTGACGGTTTTGGGGCTTTGATTTCATAAGGATTGGGCGCTAAAGACTTGAATAATTCCAAACTGGGCGTGGTTTTGTGTCGCGCCCGCGGCCCCGGATTGCCCCATGTCTGTCAGAGCCCGACCCACTTCCCCGCATTTGCAGATCTACCGCTGGACCATAACCATGGCCATGTCGATCATCCATCGCGCCACCGGCATCGCCAACTATGCCGGCATGGCGCTGTTCGTGATCTGGCTGGTCGCGGCGGCGGCAGGGCAGGAGGCGCTGACTGCCGTCAACTTCATCTATGGCAGTTGGTTCGGGCAGCTGGTGCTGTTCGGCTTCACCTGGAGCCTGGTGCATCACATGCTGGGCGGGCTGCGCCACTGGGTGTGGGATTTCGCGGTGATGATGGAGCCCGGACAGCGCGAAATGCTGGCCTGGGCGACGCTTGCCGCCTCGGTGGTCATCACCCTGTTGATCTGGACCGTTTTCGTGTGGATGGCCTGATATGAGCTCGACCAAGAACACTATCGCCGACCCGCGCGCCCGTTATGGCAACGGCCCGGCCTCGACGCGCCATTTCATCACCCAGCGGGTGACCGGGCTGATCAATGTCGCCTTCCTGGTTCTGCTGCTGTTCCTCGTGGTGCGGCTGGGCGGGCAGGATCGTGCTGACCTTGTTGGCGTGATCGGCACGGCCTGGATCGGCGTGCCGCTCATGGTGCTGATCGCCATCGTGGCGGTCCACATGCGCAATGGTATGCGCGATACGCTGGAAGATTATGTCCATGGCCGCATGTATCGACTGGCCATGAGCCTCAACACTTTCTTCTGTCTGCTCGTGGCGGTTGCCGGTATCGGCGCCGTCGCCAAAATCGTCTTCTGGGGTTAAGCGCCATGGCCACTTATGAATTGATCGACCACGAATTCGACGTGGTGGTGGTGGGCGCTGGCGGCGCGGGACTGCGCGCCACGCTGGGCATGGCCGAGCAGGGTTTCAATACCGCCTGCATCACCAAGGTGTTTCCGACCCGTTCGCATACCGTCGCGGCTCAGGGCGGCATTGCCGCCTCGCTGCAGAATATGGGGCCCGACAGCTGGCAATGGCATATGTACGACACCGTCAAGGGGTCGGACTGGCTGGGCGACAACGACGCCATGGAATATCTGGCGCGCGAGGCCCCGGCGGCGATTTATGAGCTGGAGCATTACGGCGTTCCGTTCAGCCGCACCCAGGAAGGCAAGATCTATCAGCGCCCGTTCGGCGGTCACATGACCGAATTTGGCGATGGCCCGCCGGTGCAGCGCACCTGCGCCGCTGCCGACCGCACCGGCCACGCGATCCTGCACACGCTTTATGGCCAGTCGGTCAAGAACGATGCGCAGTTCTTTATCGAATATTTCGCACTCGACCTGATCATGGGCGATGACGGCTCCTGCCAGGGCGTGATCGCCTGGAAGCTCGATGACGGCACGCTGCATCGCTTCCGCGCCAAGATGGTGGTGCTGGCGACCGGCGGCTATGGCCGTTCCTATTTTTCGGCGACTTCGGCGCACACCTGTACCGGCGACGGAAATGGCATGGTGGCGCGCGCTGGCCTGCCCTTGCAGGACATGGAATTCGTGCAGTTCCACCCCACCGGTATTTATGGCGCAGGCGTGCTGATTACCGAGGGTGCGCGCGGCGAGGGCGGGTATCTCACCAATTCGGAAGGCGAGCGCTTCATGGAGCGCTATGCGCCCAATGCCAAGGATCTGGCATCGCGTGACGTCGTCTCCCGCTGCATGACGCTCGAAATCCGCGAGGGCAGGGGCGTGGGTCCCAAAAAGGACCATATCTATCTCCACCTCGATCATCTCGACCCCAAGGTGCTGCATGAGCGCCTGCCGGGCATTACCGAAAGTGCCAAGATCTTTGCCGGTGTCGACCTGACGCGTGAGCCGATCCCGGTGCTGCCGACAGTGCATTACAATATGGGCGGCATCCCGGCCAATTATCATGGCGAAGTGCTGAACCCCACTGCCGAAGACCCCAACCGGATCGTGCCGGGCCTGATGGCGGTGGGCGAGGCGGCCTGTGCCTCGGTGCATGGCGCCAACCGGCTGGGCTCGAATTCGCTGACCGACCTTGTCGTGTTTGGCCGCGCTGCCGCGCTCCGCGCCGGCAAGGTGCTGGACAAGGCGGCGCCGGTTCCGGGGATCAATGCGGCCCAGGACGAGAAAATCCTCGCCCGCTTCGATCGTCTCCGCAATGCCAATGGCAGCCAGCCGACCGCCAAGCTGCGTGACGAGATGCAGCGCACCATGCAGGCCGATGCGGCGGTGTTCCGTACCTCTGAGTCGCTCAAGAGTGGCGTGGCCGGGATGACCGAGATTTATTCCCGCCTGCCGGACGTGAAGGTCTCGGATCGCTCGCTGATCTGGAATTCGGATCTCGTGGAAACGCTGGAGCTGGAAAACCTCATGACCTGCGCTGTGGCTACGGTGGTTTCCGCCGAAGCCCGCCACGAAAGCCGGGGCGCGCATGCGCATGAGGATTTCCCCAACCGCGATGACGTGGAATGGCGCAAGCACACGCTGGCGCATGTGAATGTGGAAACCGGCGAGGTGGTGCTGGGCTATAGGCCGGTGATCACCGATCCGCTGACCCCGCAGGATCAGGGCGGCATCGATCTCAAGAAGATCGCGCCCAAGGCGCGCGTGTACTGAGCATGTGCCACCTCTGCGAGGAGCGCAGCTACGACAATTTCCGTTCGGCGTCCCCTGCGCCGACGGGCCAGGTCAGGCAAGATGAACAAAAAATCGGAGCCGATGATGCGCAAAATTCTTCTGACACTGTCCCTGCTGGTGACGTGCAGCCTGCCGGTTGTGGCGGCCCCGACGGCGGCTCAGAAGGATGAGTTCTATTCGGTCTGCATGGGCATTTCACAGGATGCGCAATTGTGTGGTTGCAAGGCGGATGCGGCGATGACGCTGATCGACGAGCGCTTCATGGGCGTGGTGATCGCTTCGATGAAGGGCGGCTCGCCCGCCGCCGAGGATTTCCGCGCCTACAATGCCTATGTGGCGCAGTCCAACCAGATCTGTAAGCCGAACTATTGATGGATGACGCCCCGGCCGCTGCCGGGATGCCATCGGAAATGTGACGACCTTTCGGACGACCCCAAGCGTCCCGCTAGAAGGAATGAAAAATGGCCGAACTGACGCTTCGCAAGGCCGATCAGCCGCAAAAGGGCAAGACCTGGCCCAAGCCCGCCGGGGCGACGCGCCTGCGTGAATTTCATATCTATCGCTATGACCCGGACAGCACCGACAATCCGCGCATCGACACCTATTTTGTCGATCTCGATAATTGCGGGCCGATGATTCTGGATGCGCTGCTCTATATCAAGAACAATACCGACCCGACGCTGACGCTGCGCCGCTCCTGCCGCGAAGGCATTTGCGGGTCGTGTTCGATGAATATCAACGGACTCAATACCTTGGCCTGTACCAAGGGCATGGATGACTCTTCGGGACCGATCAAGATCTACCCGCTGCCGCATATGCCGGTGGTCAAGGATCTGGTTCCCGATCTCTCCAATTTCTATGCCCAGCACCGCGCCATCGAGCCCTGGCTCAAGACCACGTCGCCCACCCCAGAGAAGGAATGGACGCAATCGGTCGAGAACCGCGCCAAGCTCGATGGGCTCTATGAGTGCATTCTGTGCGCCTGCTGTTCGACCTCGTGCCCGTCCTATTGGTGGAATGGCGAAAAGTATCTGGGTCCGGCCGCTCTGCTGCAGGCCTATCGCTGGCTGATCGATAGCCGCGACGAGACCCAGCCCGAGCGCCTCGACAATCTGGAAGACCCGTTCAAGCTCTATCGCTGCCACACGATCATGAACTGCGCGCAGGTCTGTCCCAAGGGGCTGAACCCGGCCAAGGCGATCGCGCAGATCAAGAAGATGATGGTGGAGCGCAAGGTCGCTGCTTAGGGCTTTTACAAGCCCGTCCGGATCAGGGTCCGGAGGCAAAGCACCAGAACAGGAAAACGGCGGGGCATGGCCCCGCCGTTTTGCATTTCAGACCGGATGCGCAGGGCTTAGCTTTGGCCGTCGCGCAGGGTGATCAGGCCGGATTCGAAGGCGGCCTTGCAATCGCTGGCATCGGCAAGGCGGTCGCTGTCGAGCAGCGTGATGGCCATGCCGGGGCCCTGGAACCGCGGATCGTCACAAATGTCGTCATGGGCATAGGGCGAGGAATCGTCACCGAAATCCACGTCTGTGCTGTCATAGGGGGCGCCCAGCGCATAGTCGGGATGATAGACGGGCTGGATCGAAACCAGTCCGTCTGCTTCCAGCGCGCGGCAATCGGTGGCATCGGCGGCCACGTCATCCTGGTCGAGCTTCTTGGCCATGCCGGTTCCGGCAAAGCGCAGGTCGTCGCATTCCCCGTCATGGGCCCAACGCGAGCTGTCGTCGCCGTAATTGAACGCCGCAGGGTCGGCGGCGGAGGATTGCGCCCGCAGGGTGACGGTGCCGGAGAGGAATGCAGCGCGGCAGTCGCTGGCATCGGCGAGGCGATTGTCGTCATAGGGTTCGGGGGCGGCGCCGGGGCCTACAAAGTCGGGATCGTCACATTCCCCGTCATGGGGCCAGTCACCCGAATCGTCACCGAAATCGATGCGGTTGGCGATCACGGCAAGCCAGGCCGGTGGCGCGGTGGCGCCAGTCGCGTCTGCCTCGGTAGCATCGGTCACGAGGCTGATATCGCCATCCTCAAAGGCGTTGCGGCAATCGGTGGCGTCGCGGGCAATATTGTCATCGCTCGGTTCGGACGCCATGCCGGGGCCGGTAAAGCGCGGGTCGTCGCATTGCTGGTCGTTGGGATAGCTGCCGGAATCGTCGCCGAAATCAATCGCGCCTTCGTCGGCTGCCTTGTCTTCGGCGAGGGTGATAGTGCCTGCATCGAAGGCGGCGCGGCAATCGGTGGCGTCGTGGCCAAGGTCGACATCTTCGAGCACTTCGGCCATGCCCGCACCGGCAAAGCGTGGATCGTCGCATTCCCCGTCATCGGCCCATTGCGAGCTGTCATCGCCGAAGTCGATTTCGCGCGCCGGGGCCGGTTCCGTTCCCGTATCTGCTGGGGCCTCCGTGGCCGTCTCCGCTTCGTCCCCGGCATCTTGTTCGGCACTGCGCAGGGTTACGGTGCCGGCCTCGAAAGCGGCACGGCAATCGCTGGCGTCGCGGCCGATATTGATCTCGTTCAGATCGGCTGCCATCAGCGCGCCGTCAAAGCGCGGGTCGTCGCATTCCCCGTCATTGGCCCATTCTGAGCTGTCGTCGCCAAAGTCGATATCGGGGCTGGCCTGCGCCAGAGCGGGAGTGGAGAGGCCCGACAACAGGGCCAAAGTCAGGACGACGCTGCCCAGTTTCCTGTTCTTGATGTGCATGGATTGTCCCTCCTGGTTTATGCCAGCCCGCCCGGTTCAATCGGGACAATCATGCCCCACCCGGAGCCGGCATTGGCCCTCGGCGCTCTTTGTGCGGTCCCTTTATAGCCGCATTGGGGCGGTTTGCTTTTGTTTTCTGATCATGAGGCAACGGCCCGGCCACGATTTTCCGTTCGCGCGAACAGCGACGAGCCGAACAGCACCAGCGCCGTGCCCACGGCATGGAACAGGGTGAAGTCCTCGCCCAGGATGAAGACAGCCAGCACGATGGTGATGATGGGGCCGAAAGACGCCGTCGAAGACGTTGCGCGGGCGCCGATGCGGGCAATGCCGGTATTGAGCAGGAAGGAGGGCAGGACCGTGCCGAGAATGCCCAGCATCAGGCCCAAAAACCACACATAGGGGCTGAAATTCATGTAGGTGGCCGGGCCATCGACCACCAGACTCTGGCTGATGGCCAGAAAAGCCGCAGTGGACATGCCGATGCAGGTGAAGAGGCCCGAGCCGATAATGAGCATCTGGGCGCGGGCGAGGTGCTGGTAGAGCGCGAAGGTCAGCGCCGAACCCAGCACCAGGGCAGTGCCGATGAACAGACCCTCGGGCTGTACCGCCAGGTTCCAGGCAAAGATGACCAGCAGGCCGCCATAGGTGATGGCCATGGGCGGCAGCAGCTTCCAGTTCATGCGGTCGCCGAAAAACCAGACGCCGAACAAGAGTACGAAGAAGGGGTAGGTGAAAAGCACCAGCCGCTCATATTGCGCCGACACGTAGGCAAGGCCGGCGAAATCGAGATAGCTCGACAGATAATAGCCCAGGGCGCCGACCGCCATGGAGGCGATGAGCCGGCGCGGGGTCAGCAGGGTCCTGATGGCTGGGTTGCGGCGCAACAGGCTGAACAGAATGACCAGATAGATCGGCAGGGCCACCAGCATGCGCAGCGCCAGTGTGGCCTCGGTCGAGACGCCTTCGGCAAAGGCGAGCTTGATGAAGATGCCCTTGGTGGAAAACAGCGCCGCGCCACAAATGGCGAAGCCGTAGCCGACCATGTCGATGGCGGGCGGATTGGTCGGATTCTGAGGGGAGGCCATGGGATGTCTTCTTTCGTGCCCCAGCAATAGAGCCTCGCGGCGCGGGCTTAAAGGCCAAAGACATGGAATCCGTCCAGCACGAGCCTATCCGCGCGGATGGGCCTTCGCATAGCTTTCGAGCAGGCGCTCGGTATCGACGGCGGTATAGATCTGGGTGCTGGAGAGGCTGGCATGGCCCAGCAATTCCTGAATGGAGCGCAGGTCGCCGCCCTTGCCGAGCAGGTGGGTGGCAAAGGAATGGCGCAGGGCGTGGGGCGTGGCCGAAGGCGGCAGGCCGAGGGCCGAGCGCAGGCTTTCCATGCGCTTCTGGATGAGGCGCGGGGACAGGACGCCGCCACGAACGCCGCGAAACAGCGGCTCTTGAGGCCAGAGCCTGAACGGGGCAAGATCGAGATAGTTTTCGATGGACTGGCGCACGGGACCGATCATGGGCACCATGCGCACCTTGCCCCCCTTGCCGGTGACGCGCAGCGTATCGGCTTCCAGATCGGACCGGGTCAGCGAGAGCGCTTCGGCAATGCGCAGCCCTGCCCCATAGCAAAGCGAAATCACCGCCATGTCGCGGGCGGCCACCCAGGGGCGGTCTTCCATCTCATCGGTCATGGCAATCGTTTGCCGCGCCTCGATGACGGTCAACGCCTTGGGCAGCGAGCGGGGGATTTTGGGGGTGCGGATGACGTTCAGCGCTTCGGTGGCAAGGGTGCCCTCGCGTTCGAGAAAGCCGAAGAAGCTCTTGAGCGCGGAAAGGATGCGGGCCAGCGAGCGGGAGCCCAGGCTTTCCGTGCGGCGCTGGGCCATGAAGGCGCGGATATCGGCGCCGCGCAGCTGTTTCAGCGAATCGATGCTGACCGGGCCGCCCATATGCCCGGCAAGGAAGGTCATGAATTGAGCCAGGTCGCGGCCATAGGCTTCGAGCGTCTTGGGGGCAAGCCGGCGGACCGAGCCCAGATCGCGGAGCCAGGCGGAGATGCGTTCCCGAATAAAGTCGTCAGTAGCAAAAGCGCTGTCGGTCATTGGGCGAGTTTGCTCCTTGGCGGTAAAGCCCATCTTAAACGGACTTACCCTGGCGCATGTCATTTTCCCGAAACCGGTGCCGAATTTCGGGCGACATGCTGTAGCCGAATCGCGGCGCATTCCTATCTAAAGACAAAGAGAACGGAACGCGCACAAATGTTCGAGCCTGGCGACATCGTGGCGGTGATGGTGGGAGTGGCCGTCGAGGGGCCCTATTCCTATCGCGTGCCCGATGGCATGGCGTTGGAACGTGGTTCTATCGTCGCCGTTCCGCTTGGCCCGCGCCTCATTCTCGGGGTGGTCTGGGGCGTGCCGAAGGATATGGTGGCGCATAACAGGCTGCGCGACATCGCCCATGCCTATGACGTTCCGGCTCTCTCGGAAGAATTGCTCAAACTGGTGGAATGGGTGGCGCGCTATACGCTGGCCGCGCCGGGGCAGGTCCTGCGCGGGGTGCTGCGCTCGCCCGAGGCGCTGGACAGGCCGAGGCCCGTGATCGCCTATCGCCGCACCGGGCATGAGCCGGAAAAGCTGACCCCGGCACGGTTGCGGGTGCTCGATTGCCTGATGGACGACATGGCCTGGCCCAAGCCGGCTCTGATCGGGGCGAGCGGCGTTTCGTCCTCGGTTATCGAGGGGCTGGAGCGGGCGGGCGCAGTGGAAAAGCTCGAAATGGCACCGCCGCCAGTGGTCCTGCCGCCCGATCCCGACGACCGCCCGGCCCAGCTCAATGACGAGCAGCAGAAGGCGCTGGCGCAGATTCTGGCGCTGGATGCCAATGATTTCGGCGTGGCGCTGCTCGATGGGGTGACCGGGGGCGGCAAGACCGAAGTGTTTTTCGAGGCGGTGGCCGATACGCTGCGGGCCGGGCGGCAGGCCCTGATCCTGCTGCCGGAAATCGCGCTGACCAATACATTCATCGACCGCTTCACCAAGAGATTTGGCGCAAGGCCGGCGGAATGGCATTCGGACATGACCCCGGCTCAGCGGGCCAAGGTGTGGCGCGGCGTGCTGGACGGGACGGTGCGGGCACTGGTGGGCGCGCGCTCGGCCCTGTTCCTGCCATTCCGCGAACTGGGGCTATTGGTGCTCGATGAGGAGCATGACGGCGCCTACAAGCAATCGGACGGCTTTACCTATCATGCGCGCGACATGGCCATCGTGCGGGCCAATCTCGCCAAGGCGCGGGTGATCCTGTCCTCGGCCACGCCATCGGTCGAATCGCGCAACAATGCCAATGCGGGGCGCTACGCGCATGTGCGGCTCGAAAGCCGCTTCGCCGAAGCGGCCATGCCCGACGTGACCGCGATCGACATGCGGACGGATGGGCCGGAGAGAGGCGAGTGGATCGCTCCCGCCCTGGCGCGGGAAGTGTTTTCGGCCCTGGACCGGGGTGAGCAGGCGCTCTTGTTCCTCAACCGGCGCGGTTATGCGCCGCTGACGCTGTGCCGGTCCTGCGGCCATCAATATCAATGTCCGGACTGTTCGGCCTGGATGGTGGAGCACCGGTTTCGCGGAGTGCTCATGTGCCACCATTGCGGGTATGAGATGCGCACACCCAAGGTCTGCGGGGAATGCGGGGAGGCCGATTCGCTGGTTGCCGTGGGGCCGGGCGTGGAGCGCGTTGCCGAGGAGGCAGCGGCGCGCTTTCCCGATGCCCGGCGGGTGCTGCTCTCAACCGACATGGGCAGCCACGCCCAGCTTCGGGAACGCTTTGCGGAGATCGAGCGGGGCGAATATGACCTGATCATCGGCACGCAACTGGTATCCAAGGGTCACCATTTCGAGAAATTGTCGGTGGTGGGTGTGCTCGATGCCGATCTGGGGCTGGCGCATGGCGATCCGCGGGCGGCGGAAAAAACCTTTCAGATCCTGACGCAGGTCGCGGGGCGGGCCGGGCGCGCCAGCCGGCATGGCAAGGCGTTTTTGCAAACCTACCATCCCGACCATCCGGTGCTCAAAGCCATGGTCAATGGCGATCGCGAAGCGTTTTACGCGCAGGAATTGCTGGCGCGCGAGGCCGGGGGCATGCCGCCCTTTGGCCGGCTGGCGGCGCTGATCGTCTCCGCCAATACGCAGAATGACGCCATGACCTATGCCCGCCATCTATTGTCGGCGGCGCCGATGGCCGACGGGGTGCGGCTCTATGGTCCGGCCGATGCGCCGGTGGCGATGATCCGCGGACGGCACCGGGTGCGGCTCCTGGCGCAATCGGGCAAGGATTTCGATCTGTCGGGTTATGTGCGGTTCTGGCTGGGCGGCGCGGACAAGCCGAAAGGCGATCTCAAGGTGCAGATCGATATCGATCCGATGAGTTTCATGTAGGAAGTGAGCGTGTCCTGCCGAAAATGCAAGACATCCTTTACCTTTGGCTCGCACTTTAGGGGAAGCCACGGAGTGATGACCGAGGTTAGCGGCGGGCGGTGTGCTTACCCAGCCATCCCAACCGCCCGCTGCGCCCCCAACCGATCAGAAGATCGGTCGCGATCAAGAAGATCACCCCGACATAATGCGAGCATAGTTCTTAAGCCTTCGTAACGACGCGGGCCGCTTTCGCACGTCTGTGTGTTCACGGGGGCGTGAGGCCTCGGCGCCGCTGCAATTGTGCGCCAGTTCGCACTGAAATGGATGGGCCGGTGCATGCCATTCGAGCGTAGCTCTCATCGCTTCCCCGCCTTAAATCATGCACCGGCATGATTTGCCCCGAAGGGGCGGCCCGCGCCATTCAAGCCTAGCTTTCATGGCCTCCTTGGCTCAGATCGCCCTACTGGGGCGCTCTGTCCTGCGGACCGCCTGCGGAGTGCGACAAATTCGCCGCATTTGAATCGGGTTTCCAAGCCTTGCAAGCCTGACTTTCCATGTGTTAGAGACGCCCGACTTTCGAGGGGTCCGGCTCGAGCCCCGTTTCCGAGCACGTCCAAGACTTATAAACCCGCCCGGGTTCCGGCAACGGAACCGTGAGAGGGACGGACAAACAGAGGGTGAAGCGGCATTGGCAGCGCAGAATTCAGTGCTTACCCAGATCGCACGGCCATATGCGTCGGCGCTGTTCGATCTCGCTAAAAGCGAGAACCAGCTTGCCCAGGTGGAAACCGGGCTTTCCGATATTTCCCGCCTGATCGGTGAAAGCGAGGATTTTTCCCGCTATCTCCGCTCCCCCGTCATTCCCGGCGACGTCAAGGCCTCGGCGCTTGACGCCCTGCTCGGCAAGGCCAAGGTCAATCCGCTGGTCGGCAATTTCCTGCGCATCGTGGCGCGCAATGGCCGTCTCTTCGCGCTTGACCAGATCATTGTCAGCTTCCGCGAGCTGGCTGCTGCCGCGCGCGGCGAAGCCAGCGCCGATGTGACCTCGGCCGCCCCGCTCACCAGTGAGCAGGCTGCCGCCCTCAGCGAAACGCTCAAGGCCAAGCTAGGCAAGACTGTTACGCTCAATCAATTCGTCGATCCCTCGCTGATTGGCGGCCTTCAGGTGAAGGTCGGCAGCCAGATGATCGATTCTTCGCTCAAGACAAAACTCGCCGCGATGAAAATCGCCATGAAAGAGGTCGGATAAATGGACATCAAAGCCGCGGAAATCTCTGCGATCCTCAAGGACCAGATCAAGAATTTCGGCCAGGAAGCCCAGGTTTCCGAAGTTGGTCAGGTGCTTTCCGTCGGTGACGGTATTGCCCGCGTCTATGGCCTCGACAATGTGCAGGCCGGCGAGCTCGTCGAATTCCCCGGCGGCATCAAGGGCATGGCCCTCAATCTCGAAACCGACAATGTCGGCGTCGTGATTTTCGGCAATGACCGTTCGATCAAGGAAGGCGACGTCGTCAAGCGTACCGGCGCCATCGTGGATACCCCTGTTGGTCCTGGCCTGCTCGGCCGCGTGGTCGATGGTCTGGGTAACCCGATCGACGGCAAGGGCCCCATCGAGCACACCGAACGCCGCCGCGTCGACGTCAAGGCGCCAGGCATTCTGCCGCGCAAGTCCGTGCACGAGCCCATGTCGACCGGCCTCAAGGCTATCGACGCGCTGATCCCGATCGGCCGCGGCCAGCGCGAGCTGGTCATCGGTGACCGCCAGACCGGCAAGACCGCCATCATTCTGGACACGTTCCTCAACCAGAAGCCCGCTCACGACGCCGGCAACGAGAGCGACAAGCTCTATTGCATCTACGTCGCCGTGGGTCAGAAGCGTTCGACCGTTGCTCAGTTTGTCAAGCAGCTCGAAGAATCGGGCGCGCTGCCCTATTCGATCATCATCGCTGCGACCGCTTCGGACCCGGCTCCGCTGCAGTATATCGCGCCGTTCACCGGCTGCGCCATCGGCGAGTGGTTCCGCGACAATGGCAAGCATGCCGTGATCGCCTATGACGATCTGACCAAGCAGGCCGTTGCCTACCGTCAGATGTCGCTGCTGCTGCGCCGTCCGCCAGGCCGCGAAGCCTATCCGGGCGACGTCTTCTACCTGCACTCCCGTCTGCTTGAACGCGCTGCAAAGCTGAACGAAGACCATGGTCTTGGTTCGCTCACCGCGCTGCCGGTCATCGAGACCCAGGCCAACGACGTGTCGGCCTATATCCCGACCAACGTGATCTCGATCACCGACGGCCAGATCTTCCTTGAAACCAACCTGTTCTTCCAGGGCATCCGCCCGGCCGTGAACGTTGGTCTGTCTGTGTCGCGCGTTGGTGGCTCGGCCCAGATCAAGGCGATGAAGCAGGTTGCCGGTTCGCTCAAGGGCGAGCTGTCGCAGTATCGCGAAATGGCGGCCTTCGCCCAGTTCGGTTCGGACCTTGACGCTGCAACCCAGCGCCTGCTCAACCGTGGCGCGCGCCTGACCGAGCTGCTCAAGCAGCCGCAGTTCAGCCCGCTCAAGACCGAAGAACAGGTCGCGGTGATCTTTGCCGGTGGCCAGGGCTATCTCGATAGCGTTCCGGTGAACAAGGTTCAGGATTTTGAGAAGCACATTCTCTCGAACCTGCGTTCCAAGCATGCCGATCTGCTCTCGACCATCGCCACTGAAAAGGCGCTGAGCGACGACAGCCGTGCCAAGCTGAAGTCGGCTCTGGACGAGATCAAGAAGACCTACGCGGCTTAAAGCCTGAAGGAGACGACAGGCCATGCCGTCGCTAAAGGATCTTAAGAACCGGATCGACTCGGTCAAATCGACCCAGAAGATCACCAAGGCCATGCAGATGGTGGCGGCGGCCAAACTCCGTCGCGCCCAGGATGCAGCCGAAGCCGCACGCCCCTATGCCGAGCGCATGGGCAAGGTGCTTGCCAGCCTCGCCTCCGTTTACGAAGGCCAGTCTGACGCGCCCGTCCTGCTCGGCGGCAATGGCAAGGATCAGGTTCACCTGCTGGTCGTTGCGACCGGTGAACGCGGTCTGGCCGGTGGTTTCAATTCCTCGATCGCGCGTCTGGCGCGCGATCATGCCAACAAGCTGCTCGCCGAAGGCAAGACGGTCAAGATTTTGACCGTTGGCCGCAAGGGTCACGATATCCTCAAGCGCACTTTCGCTGACAAGATCATCGAGACCATCAGCTACCGTGAAGTCAAGAATATCGGCTTTGCGCAGGCGGACGAAGTCAGCAAGAAGGTGCAGGCGTTGTTCGCTGCTGGCGAATTCGACATTGCGACCCTGTTCTTCGCCAAGTTCAACTCGGTGATCAGCCAGGTGCCGCAGGCGCTCCAGATCATCCCCGCCAAGATCGAGAAGGTCGAAGGCGAGGGCGAGATCGTGAACAATTCGGCCGTGATCTACGAATACGAGCCGAGCGAAGAAGCCATTGTCGAAGACCTGCTTCCGCGCAATGTCAGCGTGCAGATCCTGCGCGCCCTGCTCGAAAACTCCGCCTCGTTCTACGGTGCGCAGATGTCCGCCATGGACAATGCGACCCGCAATGCCGGGGAAATGATCGGAAAGCTGCAGCTGAGCTATAACCGCCAGCGTCAGGCCCAGATCACCAAAGAACTCATCGAAATCATCTCGGGCGCCGAAGCGCTCTAACCCATCAGCGAGGACGAACAAATGGCAGAAAAGAAGGCCGGTCGCGTTTCGCAGGTCATTGGCGCCGTCGTTGACGTGGTGTTCGACGATCACCTGCCCGCCATCCTGAACGCGCTTGAAACAACCAATAACGGTCAGCGCCTGGTGCTGGAAGTTGCCCAGCATCTCGGCGAAAACGCCGTGCGCACCATCGCCATGGACACGACCGAAGGTCTGGTTCGCGGCGCTGAAGTGGTCGATACCGGTTCGGCTATCGTGGTGCCGGTTGGCGAAGCCACTCTCGGCCGCATCATGAACGTGATCGGCGAGCCCATCGACGAAGCCGGCCCGATCGGCGAAGTCGAGAAGCGCGAAATTCACGCCGAAGCCCCCAGCTTCTCCGAGCAGAACCCTGAATCTCAGGTTCTGGTCACCGGCATCAAGGTCGTTGACCTCATCGGCCCCTATGCCCGTGGTGGTAAGGTTGGCCTGATGGGCGGCGCCGGCGTGGGCAAGACCGTTCTGATCCAGGAACTGATCAACAACGTCGCCAAGGCGCATGGTGGTTATTCGGTGTTTGCGGGCGTGGGTGAACGTACCCGCGAGGGCAATGACCTGTACCACGAAATGATCGAATCGGGTGTGAACAAGGACCCCAAGGAAAATGGTGGCTCGGCTGCCGGTTCCAAGTGTGCCCTGGTGTTCGGCCAGATGAACGAGCCCCCCGGCGCCCGTGCCCGCGTTGCTCTGACGGGTCTGACCGTCGCCGAGCAGTTCCGCGATCAGGGCCAGGACGTGCTGTTCTTCGTGGACAACATCTTCCGCTTTACCCAGGCCGGTGCTGAAATGTCGGCGCTTCTGGGCCGCATTCCTTCCGCCGTGGGTTACCAGCCGACGCTGGCGACCGACATGGGCGCGATGCAGGAACGCATCACCACGACCAACAAGGGTTCCATCACCTCGGTGCAGGCCGTGTATGTGCCCGCCGACGACTTGACCGACCCGGCGCCGGCGACTTCGTTCGCCCACTTCGACGCCACCACCGTTCTCAACCGTGCGATCTCGGAAAAGGGCATCTACCCGGCCGTGGATCCGCTGGCTTCCAACTCCCGTATCCTCGACCCCACGGTCGTTGGCCAGGAGCACTACGAGGTTGCCCGTCAGGTTCAGGCGATCCTGCAGAAGTACAAGGCTCTGCAGGACATCATCGCCATCCTGGGCATGGACGAACTCTCCGAAGAAGACAAGCTGACCGTGGCCCGCGCCCGCAAGATCGAGCGCTTCATGAGCCAGCCCTTCGACGTGGCTGAAGTCTTCACCGGTTCGCCGGGCGTGTTCGTGCAGCTTGCCGACACCATCAAGGGCTTCAAGGGCCTGGTGAACGGCGAGTACGATCACCTGCCGGAAGCTGCCTTCTACATGGTCGGCACCATCGAAGACGCTGTCGCCAAGGCCCAGAAGCTGGCCGCACAGGCTGCCTAAGATCGGATTGGGTCGCCTTGGCGACCCACCCTCTCGGCATGGGGCCCGGACAACAATTCGGGCCTTTCTGGAATATAAAAGGCCGCGCGGTCGAAATGCGAAGGTGGATCCACTTTCGCTGACCACGCTCTAGAGGACCAAAAGAATGGCTGAAGGCCTCAAGATCGAGATCGTATCCCCCGAGCGGCTGGTGCTGTCGGAAGTGGTGCAGTCGGTGACCGTGCCGGGCAGTGAAGGCTATTTCACCGTCATGGAAGATCACGCGCCGTTCATGACGACGCTGCGGTCGGGCTTCATCACCGTGACCAAGGATGGCGGCAAGGCCGATATCTATTTCGTCAAGGGCGGCTTTGCCGATGTCTCGCCGGATGGGCTGACCATCCTGGCCGAGCAGTCGGTGCCGTTCACCGAATTCGACCATGCCGATCTGCAGACCCAGATCAAGGCGGCGCAGGACGAGCTCAACCGCGCCGAGACCCCGGAAGACAAGTCCTATACCCAGGAATTCCTCTCCGGTCTGCTTAACCTCGCCATCGAGGCCCAGCAGCTCAACGGCACGCATATCCACTAAGCGCTTTTCGGTCTCCGAGAATTGTAAAGCCGCCTTCTTCGGAGGGCGGCTTTTTGCTGTTTAAGTGGGCATCAAGCCCAGTATTTGTGCAAGTCATTGATTTTGCTAATTAATTTCATGGGATTCAAGTTCTGTTTAGACTTGCGGTCCACTCTCCCTGTCAGTGCAAACGGGGACCCGAACCAGAAGGATCGGGACAGGGGACAAATATGGTCGCATTTCTGGGCAATCTGCGTCTGACCTTCGCCATTTCCATGATGACGATCGCGTCCATCAGCATCGCCATACTGGCAGTGCTGGCGGGGCTCTATCTGAGTTTGAGCGGCTCGGTGGAGCGCGACGAACAGAAAGCGCTGACCGATAGTACCCGTATCGCGGCACAGATTCTCCAGGTCAATCTGCCAAGCCTGGAAGTGGGGCTGGGCGAGGGCGGAGAGGTTGCGAGCCTCACCATGCGCAGCATGCCCCGCTTCCGCACCAATGATGTCATCGATGCGGTGGCCCGTGTCGCCGGGCAGGACGTGGCCGTCTATGTCTATGACACCGAAGTTTCCCCCGACATGGTCGTGGGCAGCACAAGTCTTGTCGATGCCGCCGGCGAGCGGCGTTCAGACCTTATTCTGGCCGCCGGCGATCCGGTCTTCGAGGCGCTGGTTGCCAATGAAGCCGTGCAATCCGAGACCGTGCTGGAAGGCACGAGCCTGTTGCAGAGCTACCGCCCCATCGCCACTGCCGATGGCGTGGTCATCGGTGCGCTGATGGTGACGGTTGATCGCGGGCCGATTGCTGCCGTGCTTGGCAGCACGATGACAGTGCTGGCGGCCATTGCGCTGGCCGGTCTGGTGATGACCGGGATCCTGGCCCTGCTCATGGCCGGCAGATTGATGCGGCCCATTCCACAGCTGGCCAATGTCATGGAAGTGCTTGCGGAAGGCGAGCTCGACACCGACGTGCCCTATACCGAGCGGCGCAATGAAATTGGCGCCATGGCGCGGGCAGTGGAAGTGTTTCGCGCCAATGCTGCGCAGAAGGCCGTGCTTGACGCACAGGCCCGTCAACACATGGCCGAGGCGGCCGATCATACCGGGCAATTGCAGGCGATTTCCCGCGCCCAGATCGTGGTCGAGTTCAACCTCGACGGCACGTTGATCCATGCCAATGAGAATTTTCTCGACCTGATGGGCTGGAGTGCGGAGGAGGTTGTCGGCAAGCCCAATGCGCTGTTCCTGTTCGATGCCGATCCGGCCGGCCAAAACTATCGGCAATTCTGGGACGACCTGGCAGGGGGACAGTTCAAGAGTGGCGAATATCGCCGTCGCAACCGCGCGGGTGGCGAAGTCTGGATCCAGAGCACCTTTACGCCGATCTTCGATACCAATGGTGATGCCTATAAGGTGGTGCAGTTTGCGACGGACGTGACCGCGCGCAAGCAATCGGTCGCAGCCATTGGCGCAGGCCTCAAGCAGCTTGCCGATGGCGATCTCACCGGCATTATCGATACGCCATTCCCGCCTGAATTCGAGGATCTGCGGCTGGCCCTCAACAGCACGGTGGAGCGGTTTGCCGATGTGGTGGGACAATTGCGCTCCACGACGCGGTCGCTGCGCACGGCCAGCGGTGAATTGCTGAGCGGCGCCAATGATCTGTCCGAGCGCACAACGCGCCAGGCCGCGACCATCGAAGAGACCTCGGCCGCCATGGAGCAGCTGGCCAGTACAGTAGCCAGCAATGCCGGCATGGCTGAAGAGGCTGCACGCAAGGCGGAGACCGTGTCGAGCGCTGCGGCAGCAAGTGGCGCAGTCATGACCGACGCCAACGGCGCCATGGAGCGCATCACCCAGTCCTCGGCCAAGATTTCCAATATTATCGGGCTGATCGACGACATTGCCTTCCAGACCAATCTTCTGGCGCTCAACGCTTCTGTGGAAGCGGCGCGGGCCGGTGATGCCGGCAAGGGCTTCGCCGTGGTTGCGGTGGAAGTGCGCCGGCTGGCGCAGAGTGCGGCCAGCGCATCTGCCGACGTCAAGGCCCTCGTCGAACAGAGCGGGCAGGAGGTCAGGAGCGGCGCGGGGCTTGTTGACGCGGCCAGCGAGAAGCTGCGCGCCATGCTGGAAGCGGTCAACGAGAATGCCACACTGGTCCGGTCCATTGCCCGGGCCAGCAGCGAGCAGGCCGCCTCCATCGACGAGGTCAATGCAGCGGTGCGCCAGCTCGACCAGATGACGCAGCACAATGCCGCAATGGTGGAAGAGACCAATGCGGTGATCGAACAGACCGAGAGCCAGACCCAGGCGCTGGACCAGCTGATCGACATTTTCCATGTGGCGGCGGACAAGACGACGGCTGCGGCCAGCCTGCGGGCCGCCTAGACCTTAGCCTGCTCGCCGGATCGTCCGGGCGTCAGGCGAGCGCGGCGCTGACCAGCGCGCGGGCATGCAGGTCGGTGGTGTCGTAGCAGGGCAGTGGGCTGACGCTGTCGTCGATCAGCATGCCGATTTCGGTGCAGCCGAGAATGACAGCCTGGGCACCGCGCGCCGCCAGCCGCTCGATGGCACTGATATAGATGCGCCTGGATTCGTCGCGGACGATGCCCTTGCACAACTCTTCGTAGATGATGCCGTTGAGATTGGTGCGCTCGGTTTCAGGCACCAGCACATTGAGCCCGCGCGCTGCGAGACGATCCTTGTAGAAACCCATCTCCATGGTGAAGCGGGTGCCCAGAAGACCGATCGTGTCGTAGCCATCGGCGAGCAAGGCGTCGGCTGTCGGGTCGGCAATGTGGATGAAGGGAATATCGACGCCTTCGGTGATGCGATCGGCAACGATGTGCATGGTATTGGTGGCAAGGCCCAGGACGCCGGCCCCGGCCTGGGAGAGGCCCCGGGCGATTGCGTTGAGCTCGGCTCCGGCCCTGTCCCACTCACCGGCCGACTGCATGGCCGCAATGGGGGCGAAATCGACGGAATGGACGATCAGTGGGGCCGAATGCAGGCCGCCACGTCTTGCCGCCGTTTCCTGATTGAGAATGCGGTAATAGTGGGCAGTGGATTCCCAGCTCATGCCGCCGATAAGGCCGATTGTCTTCATCGGTTCAGACATGGGTGAAGCGGCGCGGAATATCGGCGAAGGCCTCGACGACTTTTTCGTAGGCCTCGCGCTTGAATGGGACGATCAGCGAGGGCGTGCGGTTAAGCCTCTCCCAGCGCCACGCGTCGAACTCGGCCTGAAATTTGCCGGAGGCGGGGGCAAGAACGTCGATCTCGCTATCCGGGCCGGTAAAGGCAAAGGCGAACCAGCGCTGTCGCTGGCCACGATATTTGCCCTTCAGCGCGATGCCCAGAGCATCATCGGGCAAGTCGTAATAGATCCATTCGGGCGCCTCGGCGAGCAGGCTCACCGAGGTGACGCTGGTTTCTTCGTGCAATTCGCGCAGAGCCGCGCGCAACGGGTCTTCACCCTTGTCGATGCCCCCCTGCGGCATCTGCCAGGGTGCCTGCAATTCGGTCTCGTTCTCCCAATGAACGCCCGTCTTGCGACGGCCGACAAAGACATTGCCTTCCGAATTGAACAGGGCGATCCCTACGCAGTCGCGATAGGGCATGGCGTCACGGTCGGGCCGGCTGGTCATGGGGCAAAGTCTCTATTTCATCAGGGCGCTGGCAGGCACCAGCGCAATTCCCTTGGCGTCAAGTTCACGTGCCCATTCGGACACGGCCTGCACGGAGATGGGCAGGGCGCTGACAATACCAATGGCGCTGCCGGATTCCAGCGCCTGTGCTTCAAGGCTGGCAAGCGCTGCGAGAATGGATGTGCGGGCGGGATTGGCGTCAACCATCAGGTTGGCCCGGGCAAAGGGCACTTTATTGGTGCCGGCCAGCTGCGCCGCGACCGAGCGGTTGGAGCCACCATCGTCGATATAACCGAGGCCGCGGGCGCCGAATTCCTCGAGCACGGGCGCCATATCTGCCGCCGAGGCGGTGAAACGGGCGCCCATATTGTTGATCACACCGAAATAGCCGCCAAAGCGGGCCATGAGCCAGAACAGCTTTTCAAGATTGGCGCGTGGCGTTTCGCCGGTGAGGATGGTGTGCGGGCCCGGATCGTTCTGGGGATAGTCGAAGGGCTCCATCGGCACTTCGAGCATGACTTCATGCCCGGAGGCGCGGGCGGAGGCCACGCTGTTGCCCAATGAACGGCCATAGGGCGCGAAGGCCAGGGTCACATCGTCGGGCAGGATGTCGATGGCCTCAAGCGAACCCTGTTCGTTGATCCCGAGGCCGGTGACGATAAGAGCGATGCGGGGGCTGTTTTCCGCGACAGCTGGGGCTGCTCGCCGATAGGCGACGAAGGGGGTGAGGCCGGCACTCGACATGCGGGGAATCAGGCCATTGGCCGTTTCCTCGCTGAGATCGGGCAGGGCGCCGAACCGGGAAGTATTCTGGTCGGAAAGTGCATTGGCCGGGGGCGGGACAATGGCCGTGTCGCTGGCATTTGCCGCCGGGATTTGTTCCGGATCGGCCGTGATGGTTGCCGGGCCGCTGGCGACGTGGTTGGCAATCGTATTGCCGTCGCGGGCCGAGGTGATGGCGGTTTCGAGGCTGGGCCTGCCGCCTTCGGGGTCGTCCACGAGGATGACGCGGAGCACCACGCCACCCACGATCAGGGCAATGACGACAAAGAGCAGCCGGGCCAGCGGGAAATGAAAGGGTCCGGACTGTTGTCCGGCCCGCCGCTTGCGCCCGGTCAGTGGCGTTGAAAGGTCATTGGCCATGGACATTCCGCTCATGCCTGTCGGGGCGGGTGCGCAGGGGGCCTGGGACCGGTCCCCCGCGCGGGTCTAAAATGGTCGTGCCGGCTCATTCCGCCTTGGGCGGAAAGGCTTCATTGGTTTCCTCGCCGTTGAGCAGGCGGATGGCATATTGCAACTGCGCATCATCCTCCTTTTCGCGGGGCACATAGACCGAAGAGCCGACAGTGGATTCTTCCTGGCCTTCGATGGTGATGTGACCATCCAGACCCGCCTCGCCGATGATCTCGTCCTGGCCCTGGAACTCCTCGGGCACGACCTGCTTGATCTCGATATCGGGCGTGATGCCCAGAGCCTGGATCGAGCGATTGTTAGGCGTGTAATAGCGCGCCGTGGTCATGCGCATGGCGCCGTCGGGCCCAAGCGAAATGATGGACTGAACCGAGCCCTTGCCGAAGGAGCGCGTGCCCACCAGCGTGGCGCGCTTGTGGTCCTGCAGCGCCCCGGCGACGATTTCGGAGGCCGATGCGGAGCCGCCATTGATCAGAACGACCATGGGGATGTCGGCGAGCTTTTCGTCCAGCGGGTCCGGCATGGCGTCATAGCGGGCGCTTTCGTTCTCGGTGCGGCCACGGGTCAGCACCACGGCGCCACGATTGAGGAAGGCGTCAGCCACATAGACCGACTGATCCACAAGCCCGCCGGGATTGTTCCGCAGGTCCAGAATGATACCGCTGGGCGGGACGTCGTCGCGTTCGGCATAGATGGCCTCGACAGCACGCTCGATACCCACAAAGGCCTGTTCGGAGAAGCGGGACAGGCGCAGGACGGCGATGTCACCTTCCATGGACCAGCGCACTTCGCGGATGGAAATGATGCCACGCGTCAGCTCGAATTCCATCGGCTCGCCAACACCTTCACGCGCGATGGTGATGGTCACCTGCGTGCCCACGGCGCCGCGCATGCGGTCCACCGCCTCGTCCTGGGTCATGCCCTCGACCGAGACGCCATCAATGGCAATGATCAGGTCATTGGCCAGAATGCCCGCCCGCGCCGCTGGCGTATCGTCGATGGGGGAGACCACCTTGATCAGCTGGTTTTCCATGATGATTTCGACACCCAGGCCGCCAAACTGGCCCGAAATGTCTTCGCGCGTGTCGCGATAATCGGTGGGGGGCAGATAATCCGAATGCGGATCGAGCGAGGTCAGCATGCCCTTGATGGCGGCACGAATGAGTTCCTGCTCGTCCGGCGGATCGACATATTCGGAGCGGATGCGGTCAAAGACTTCGCCGAACAGATTGAGATCCGCATAGATCTCGAGGGGATCACGTGGGGCTGCTGCCTTTTCGGCTTCGGTCGGTTCAGGCTCCTCGCCCGAGGGCGTGGGCGCGACCGGGGTCTCGTCGGACGGCGCCTGGTCCACCGGCATTTCCTCGCCGGGGGCTGTGGCGGGGGGCTGGTCCTGGGCAATCAGCAGAGAGGCCGGCACCAGCAAGGCCACAGAAACGGCGGCGGCGCCGAGGATTGGGAAACGCATGGATGGATTATCCCGTCTGTTCGTTGTCTGCCCACCAACCAGCGGGGTCGAAGGGTTCGTTGTTCTGTCGAAACTCAATATAAAGCGTTGGCTGGGCGTTACCAGCATTGGTGGTCACGGTCCGTCCAATTGTGCGTGATCCCATGAGGCCCAAAGGTTCACCCATCTGTACGAACTGGCCAATATCGACGCTGATCGTGTTGAGACCCGCTAGCAAGGCGGTATAGCCAGTGCCGGTATTCAGAATGATGATCTGGCCATAATTGAGGTAAGGCCCGCGATAGAGCACCCAGCCATCGGCAGGCGCCACCACTTGTGCGCCGGCACTGGTCAGAATGGACTGTCCCTGCGAAATGCCGCCCCTGCCATCGCCGACGCCATAGGGCATGGCCAAGGTGCCGTTGGCGGGCTCGCTGAGATAGCCTCGGGAGAGCGCAAAGGGAATGGCCGGTTGGGTGCGGGCAGAATTGGCGAAGGCCAGCTGGATCGCTTCGGGCGATAGCTGAGGCAGTTCGGGATCGGTGGCGGGCGGGGTGGCGCCGGTCGCCGCCCGCTCGGACAGCGCGCCGATCAGTTCGCGCAGTGTGCTGGCGCGCTCGGCGAGTGCGGTGGCTTCTGCTTCTTCGGCGTCGAGTTCGGTGCTCATCCGGTCGATGCCCTGCTTGCGGGCGGTAATCAGCGTGGCGATCCGAAGCTGTTCTTCTTCAAGGACTTCGTGATTGGCGCGCAGAATTTCCTCTTCGGCCAAGGCGTCATTCTTTACCTCGGTCAGTGCCTGGAGATCGGCGGAAACGCTGTCGGCGCGCTCGCGCAATTGGGGCACGATGGCAGCGATCAGCATGGCGCCGCGCGCCGAGCCCAGCGCATCGTCCGGATCGACGATGAGGGCCGGCGGGGGATTGAGCGAAATACGCTGCAAGGCCGCGAGAACATTGGCGATTTCGGCATCGGCACCATCGAGCCGGCCGCGAATTTCGAACTCGCGGACGATGAGATCGGAGAGGCGCTCCTCGACATCGGCGACTTCGATCTCGGCCAGCCTTACGCGCTGGGCGGCGGCGATGAGGGCGGCGTTCTGCTGGGCGCTGTCGCCTTCCATGGCCGCGATTTCGGCTTTGAGCGCCTCGATGCGTTCGCGGCTGAGACTGAGGGTGGCCTCAACCTCTGCGAGATCGGTGGCGCTGGCTTGCGCCGTTTCCGCGCCGGGGTCGTCGATGATTTCTTCTGTTTCTTCAACGGCCTGGGCGGGGTCGAGCGGCAGGCCGGGCCGCAGTTCAGTGTCGCTCTGGGCAAGCACGAACGGGCTGGCCAGCCCGCAGACAAGCAGGCCGGTCAGCACAATCCTGGTCACGCTTGCCGGCGGCAAGGGCATGGTCTCTCCCCGAATCAGTGGGCGCAGATTAGCAAGCGGCGGGCAAAGAGCCGGTTAACATTGCTTAACCATGATGGTTCTGCGGGTAACAGACTGTTGACGTTGACCCTGTCCTCTACGGGCTTTGCGACGCGATTGCGGCACGGGCCGCGCTAAACGCTATTCGCCACGATGATAGGGGTGGCCCGACAGGATGGTCGTCGCGCGGTAGAGCTGTTCGGCGAGCATGATGCGGACCAGCTGATGCGGCCAGACCATGGGCGAGAAGCTGACCACGAGATCGGCTTTGCTGACGAAATCGGGATCGATGCCATCGGCACCGCCGATGACGAAGCCCACAGCGGGCCGACCATCATCGCGCCAGCGGCCAAGCTGGTTTGCAAAGGCCTCGGAGGTCAGTGATTTGCCGCGCTCATCCAGCGCCACCACCATGCCCTCAGGCAGGGCAGTGCGGATGGCTTTTGCTTCCTCGGCCTTGCGGGACGCAGCCGAGCCGGCCCGGCTTTCGGACAGTTCGGAGACGTCGAAGCCAGTCAGGGCCAATGGCTTGCCCGATCCGGCGGCACGCTCAAGATAACGGGCCACAAGCTCGCGCTCTGGCCCGTTCTTCATTCGGCCGACGGCCGCTATGCTGATGCGCATGCGGTCAGCCCGCGTTCAGTGCTGATCGGCGGCGAAGTCGGCCTGCCACATCTTCTCGATATTGTAGAATTCGCGCACTTCGGGGCGGAAGATATGGACGATGACATCGCCCGCATCGACCAGAACCCAATCGGCATGGGTCATGCCTTCGACACGCGGCTTGCCGTGGCCATTGTCGCGCAGCGCGTTGATGATCTGATCAGCGACGGCGGCAACATGGCGGTGGGAGCGGCCCGAGGTCACGACCATATGGTCGGCGAGCGAGGACTTGCCGGCCATGTCGACCGAGACCGTTTCCTCGGCCTTGGCGTCATCGAGCGTGTCGAGAATGAGATCGATCATCGGCTTCTGGGCCGCGCCAGCGGGCGTGGGGGAAGCGGAGAGAGTGTTTTCGGGCAGCGCGGCCATCAGTGGCCTTCCGCCCATGCGCGTGCATGGGTCATGCGTAGGTCAAGCATCCTTGGTTGTTGATCGGAATGTAGCGGCGTCGTGAAAACGGCAAGCCGTCAGTTCCTGTTCCGGTGACAATGATCACACTTGGCCCGAATATGCGCCTTTGAGCGCAATTTCGCAAGATCGCAGGCCGATCACGCTTAATTTGACGTCTTGTCGGCGCGGATCGCGGTTGAGGAAAGGGCGGACTGCCGGCCCTGCAGGTAGATCCAGGCGGGGGGCTGGGCATAGGGCAGGAGCGGCGCGGCGCTTTCATCGAGCTGGGCATGGTCGAGCACGGCTGCAGCGCGGGAGGCGAGGGCCCGACGGCCCGCGCCGGGCCGGACATAGACGGCGATGGGCACCTGCGCGGCGATGTCGCGCCAGCGCTCCCAGCGATGGAAATCAGCCAGGCTGTCGGCGCCCATGATCCAGACGAAGCGCCGGTCGGGCATGGTCCGGGTCAGAAAGCCGATGGTCTGCCAGGTATAGGCGAAGCCTTTTGCGGCCTCGAAGCCGGTGACACGGATGCGCGGATGGGTAATGGCTTGCCGCGCGGCGCGGACGCGGGTGTCCAGCGGCGGCAGGTTGGCGTTGTTCTTGAGCGGATTGCCGGGGGTGACCAGCACCCATAGCGCATCAAGCTCCAGGCGGCGCATGGTTTCCTCCATGACGAGGATATGGCCGGCATGGATGGGGTTGAAGGAGCCGCCGAACAGGCCAATGCGCATGCCCGAGGCAGAGGGGGGCAGTTCGGTGATGCCGGGAATGCGGAGGGGTGGGCGCAGGGTCATGGGTTGGGTGCCGGGGCAGAAACGGGGAGCACCCCCACCCGGCCTCCCCCCGAAGGAGGGGGAGGAGAAGGCCGGTGGTTTGGCTCTCCTTCTCCCGTTGCGGGAGAAGGTGCCTGAAGGGTGGATGAGGGGTTTGCGATCTGCCCACGAGCTTCAAGTGCGAGGTGAGAACCCCTCACCCGTCTCGGCCCCTGGCCGATCCACCCTCTCCCGCAAGGGGAGAGGGGAAGGACGGTGTTCTGCCCTGTCCTCAAGGCCGGGTCTGTCCGTTGCCGCGGATGCGGTATTTGAAACTGGTGAGCTGTTCGACGCCGACGGGACCGCGCGCGTGCATCTTGCCGGTGGCGATGCCGATCTCGCCGCCAAAGCCGAATTCGCCGCCATCGGCGAACTGGGTGGAGGCATTGTGAACGAGGATGGCCGAGTCGATCTGGTTGAAGAATTTTTCGACGGCTTCAGCGTCCTCGGCGATGATGGCTTCGGTGTGATGGCTCGAATAATGTTCGATATGGGCAATGGCGTCTTCGACACTGCCGACAATCTTTACCGAGATAATGGCGTCTTCATATTCGGTTCTCCAGTCCTGCTCCGTCGCCGGATTGGCTTCGGGGATCATGGAGAGGACGGTTTCGTCGCCGCGAATTTCGCAGCCTTTTGCGACCAAGGCTTCGATAATGGGTTTCAGGTGCGTCTCTACGACGTCCTTGTGGACCAGCAGCGTTTCAGCGGCGCCGCAAATGCCGGTGCGGCGCATCTTGGCGTTGAGGGTGACCGAAACGGCTTTGTCGAGATCGGCGGATTTGTCGATATAGACATGGACCAGACCTTCGAGATGGGCAAAGACCGGTACGCGGGCCTCGGACTGGACGCGGGCGACCAGGGACTTGCCGCCCCGCGGCACGATGACGTCGATATTGCCGTCGAGACCCTTGAGCATTTCGCCCACGGCTGCGCGGTCGGTGGTGGGGACGAGCTGGACGCATTCGACCGGCAGGCCAGCCAGATGCAGGCCATCGAGCAGGCAATCGACCAGCGCGGTCGAAGAATGGAAACTGTCGCTGCCACCGCGCAGGATGACGGCATTGCCCGACTTTATGCACAGCGCGCCTGCATCAGCGGTGACATTGGGGCGGGATTCGAAAATGACGCCGATGACGCCGAGCGGGGTGCGGACGCGTTCGATATGGAGGCCATTGGGCCGGTCCCATTCGGCGATGATCTTGCCGACGGGGTCTGGCAGTTCCGCAATGGTCTTTACCGCCTCGATAATGCCGTCGATACGGGCATCGGTGAGCAGGAGCCGATCAAGAAAGGCGCCGGAAATACCTTTGTCCTTCGCCGCAGCCATGTCGCGTTCGTTGGCGGCGAGGATTTTCCTGCGATGGGCATTGATGGCCCCGGCCGCAGTCAGGAGCGCGGTGCGCTTCTGCTCGGGCGTGGCGTTTCTGAGGGCGCTGGCGCCGATACGGGCATTGCGGCCCAGTTCAGCCATGGTCTCGGCGATGGAGGGATTGGCTTGCACGGCGCTCATGCGGTGGTTTCCTCTATGCTGCCCGTCAGGACCAGATTGTCACGATGCACCATTTCGGCGCGATTGCCGGCGCCGAGCAGTTCGACGATGGCGTGGCTGCGTTTGCCCATGACGAGGCGCGCGTCTTCGCTGTCGAGGCCAGACAGGCCCCGGGCGATCTCCCGGCCTTCGGGATCGAGCACGGCAATGGTATCGCCACGCTCGAATGTGCCGGTGATCTTGGTCACGCCGATGGGCAGCAGCGAGCGGCCCTGTTTCAGCGCGCCGGCGGCGCCGGCATCCACCTGAACGGAACCCGAGACCTGCAATGTGCCCATGATCCAGCGTTTGCGCGACTGGGCACGACTGGTGGCCGGCTGGAACAGGGTGTACAGACCGCCTTCGGCAAGACGCCGGAGCGGATTGGCTTCGGTGCCTTTGGCGATGATCATGGCGGTGCCGGCAAGGGTCGCGATCTTGCCGGCCTCGACCTTGGTGGTCATGCCGCCGCGCGAGAGATGGCTGGCCGCGCCGCCGGCCATGGCTTCGATGGAGGGCGTGATGGCGTCCACGACGGGGATGTGGATCGCGTCGGGGTCCTTGGCGGGGGGAGCGGTGTACAGCCCGTCAATGTCCGAGAGCAGCACCAGCAGGTCCGCCTCGATCATCGTGGCGACGCGGGCGGAGAGCCGGTCATTGTCGCCATAGCGGATCTCGGCGGTGGCGACGCTGTCGTTCTCGTTGATGATGGGAATGGCGCCGAGCCCGAGCAGGGTCTGGATCGTAGTGCGGGCATTGAGGAAGTAGCGTCGTTCCTCGGTGATATTTGGGGTGATCAGGATTTGCCCGGTGACGATGCCGTGCTGGCCCAGAGCTTCGGCCCAGGCCTGCGACAAAGCGATCTGCCCGGCGCTGGCGGCGGCCTGAGATTGCTCCAGGGTTAGGGTGGTGGCGGAAAGGCCCAGCAGGCCCCGGCCCAGCGCAATGGCGCCGGAGGACACGATAACGATGTCGCGGTTTTCGGCCTTGAGCGCGGCAATGTCGCCGGCAAGGCCGGCAAGCCAGTCGGCGCGCAGCCGGCCGGATTTATCGACGAGCAGGGCCGAGCCGATTTTTATGGTGATGCGGCGGTATTGGGCGAGGGGATTGGTGGCATTCATGTGGTGACGAACTCGGTCCACCCCCTCCCCCTTGAGGGGAGGGGTGGGGTGGGGGTGCTGAGGTTTCCAAGGACTCGGCGATCGTGAGTGGCGCAGCACCCCCACCCTCGGTCCCTCCCCTCAAGGGGGAGGGAGGCGCAGGAGCCGCTGGTCTCGCGCATATCCAACCCGCCTAAGGCGTCCATTTTTCTTCCGTCTGCTTTTTCACCAGCTCAGCCGCTTCGGCCTTTTCGGCGTCGAGATGATTGAGCACGTCCCAGAGAATCTGCTGGACGCCGTCGCCGGTGACGCCGGAGACGAGCCGCACTTCGGCCTTGGACGCCTTCTTGAGGGCCTTGACCTTGTCCTTGATCTCTTCGGGGCTCAGCGCATCGACCTTGTTGAGGACGACGATCTCGTCCTTGTCGGCCAGAACGTCGGCATAGGCGGCCAGTTCGTGCCGGACGGCCTTATAGACGTGGGCGACATCCTCATTGGTGCCGTCGATGAGATGGATGAGGATATTGCAGCGCTCGATATGGCCCAGGAAGCGGTCGCCGATGCCAACGCCTTCGCTGGCGCCCTCGATGAGGCCGGGAATGTCGGCAAGGACAAATTCGCGCTCGCCGATGCGCACGACGCCCAGATTGGGATGCAGCGTGGTGAAGGGATAATCGGCGATCTTTGGCTTGGCGGCAGAAACGGCAGCCAGGAAGGTGGACTTCCCGGCATTGGGCTGGCCGACAAGGCCGGCATCGGCGATGAGTTTGAGGCGCAGCCAGATGCCCTTTTCGACGCCCTCCTGGCCCGGATTGGCGCGGCGCGGCGCCTGGTTGGACGAGGTCTTGAAATAGGCATTGCCGAAGCCGCCATTGCCGCCCTTCAGCAGCACGACGCGCTGGCCCACCTCAGTGAAATCGGCGATGAGCGTTTCCTGGTCTTCCTCAAAGATCTGGGTGCCCTTGGGGACGCGCAGGATAATGTCCTCGCCATCGGCGCCGGTGCGGTTCTTGCCCATGCCATGCACGCCGGTGCCGGCGCGGAAATGCTGCTGATAGCGGAAATCGATCAGCGTATTGAGACCTTCGGCACAGACGGCGATGACATCGCCGCCGCGGCCGCCATTGCCGCCGTCGGGCCCGCCGAACTCGACGAATTTTTCGCGCAGGAAGCTGACGGCGCCGGCGCCGCCGGAGCCCGATTTGATATAGACCTTGGCCTGGTCGAGGAATTTCATATCTGTTCTTGCCTTCCCGGCTAGAGCGGCGTGCGCTCCATCCGCAAGGGGACCTGTGCCCGCATGAGGAAGCGCTCGCGTGTCAATTGAGTGTCGATATGCTCCACCTCGGCCTCGCGCGCAAGGCAGAGCAGGGTTGAACGGCCTGTCTCGGTAAAGCCGAGCTTGTTCTGGATGGCGAGGGAGGCGGCGTTGAAGTGGAAAACGCCGGAATAGACGCGTGGCGCATTGGTGGCCCCGAAGAACCAGAAAAGGCAGGCGCTGACAGCCTCGCTCATCAGGCCACGGCCCCAGAAGGGCTGGCCCAGCCAATAGCCGATGATCGGGCCCCGGGGGCCGGGATGGAAACCGACCTGGCCGATATAGGCGCCCTCCAGCTCCAGCGCAAAATTGGCCTGTTCGGCCGGCAGGCCAGGCCTGCGGGTGCGCAGCCAGGCCTGGGCGTCTTCCAGATGATAGGGAAAGGGCACGCGGGCCAGATTGCCCGCGACCGCGAAATCATTGAGATGATGCGCGATTGCCTCGGCGTCACTGTCGCGCGGTGCGCGCAGGACAAGGCGCGGCGTGGTGATGGTTTCGCTCAGGCGCATTGGCGGTCCCCGCGTGCGCGCCATTCGGCCCGCGTCAGGCCGGTCATGACATGCTCGATATTGTGCTGCAAAGCCTGGGAAAATTGCATCTGCCTGCCCTGTTCGACAAAACCCAATTTGGCCTGAACGCGCAGAGAGGGCTTGTTGTCCCACTGGGCGCTGCATTTTATCGTCTCGGAGGGGCTATTGGCGAAATGCCAGTCGATCAGCGCCGCAGCCGCTTCGGTGATATAGCCCTTGCCCCAATGCGGGCGGGCGATCCAGAAGCCGAATTCGTCCATGATCGATAATGCCCCGATCATCCCCTTGCCGGGCAGGTCGATGATGAACAATGCCCGCTCGGGACTGTTGTGGGGGGCGGAGCGCAGGAAATCGCTGGCCATGGAGAGGGTATAGGGCCAGGGCAGGTGGGTCAGCCAGCGGGCGATGGCATATTCGCCGACGCCCAGGGCGTAGCAGGGTGCATCGTCAGGCCGGGCCGGACGCAGGATGAGGCGCGCGGTGCAGAGCTCGGTCATCTCGATAAATCCAGCCACATGAGGACCATTTCCTGGCCCTTGAGATTGCCGTTTGCCTCGATGGTGGTGCCGGTTTCGACGAAGCCGAGTTTGCGCAGCACATTGCGCGAGCCGGCATTGGTCGAACGGGCGCGTGAGCGCAGGGCGGCGACGCCTGCCGCGCGGGCGGCATCGACCACTGCAGCGGCAGCCTCGGTGGCGTAGCCATGGCCCCAATAGGGTTCGCCGAGCCAGTAGCCCAGCTCGGGGGGTTCTTTGCCGGCAATGGTCAGGCCGACCACGCCGACCAGCGCATCATCCAGCAGCAGGCCGTAGCAAGCCTCTTCCTGGCTGGGGACGATCTCTTCGATGAAGAAGCGTGCATCCTCCAGCGCATAGGGAAAGGGCAGGCGCGCCATCCATTTATGGACATTGGCGTTGTTGCAGAGTTTGGCGATGGACGCTGCATGCGCCATGGTCGGCGCGGTCATGACCAGACGGGCAGTGGTCAAGGTGGCGGGCAGGCGATGCTTGAGAGCGGTCATGGCGTAAAACTCTGCGAAAACGAAAAGGGGAACCGGGCGGACCCGGTTCCCCTTTGCTTTGCGATGTCTCTTGCCAAACAGCGCCGGGGAACGAGGTCTCCGGCTTGCTGACGAGGCCTGCCGGGTTATTCGGCGGCCTCTGCCGGGATGACAGACACGTGTACTTTGGCATTCGCGCGGGTGCGGAACGCAACAGTGCCGTCGATCAGGGCATAGATGGTGTGGTCCTTGCCCAGGCCGACGCCTGTGCCAGTGGCCCACTTGGTGCCGCGCTGACGCACGAGAATGTTGCCGGCAACGACAGCTTCGCCACCGAACTTCTTCACGCCAAGACGACGGCCAGCGGTATCACGACCGTTGCGGGATGAACCGCCTGCTTTCTTATGTGCCATTGTCTAGCTCCTTATTCCTTGTCGGCCTTATCGGCCTTTTTGGCCGGGGCCTTCTTTGCCGGCTTTTCAGCGGCAGTATCTTCCTTGGCGGCAGCGGCCTTTTTCGGCGCGGCCTTCTTGGCCGGAGCTTCAGCTGCTGCGTCAGCTTCGGTCTTCTTAGTTGCCTTCTTGGCCGGGGCCTTTTCGGCGACAGCTTCGGTCTTTTCAGCCTTGGCAGCGGCCTTGATCGTCGGCTTGGCGCCGCCGGTCAGAATTTCGGTGATGCGGACGGTCGTCAGCAGCTGACGATGACCGTTGCGGCGACGCGAATTGTGGCGGCGGCGCTTCTTGAAGATGATGACGGTCTTCTGCTTCCTGGTCTCGACCAGTTCGGCAGCAACCAGAGCGCCTTCCACCAGCGGAGCGCCGATGGTGTCGCCAACCATGAGGACCTGGTCAAAGGTGACGATGTCACCGGCCTCGGCCTCGAGCTTTTCGATCTTGATGACGTCGTTGGCAGCAACCTTGTACTGCTTCCCGCCCGTCTTGATAACGGCGAAAGTCATATTCACGCCGGCAGGTTTTCCCGACCGGTCCCTATCTGTCGCGCTCTGTGGCGCCGCGGATTTCGTGCCTTTCCGCGGGCTTTCGATGAAGGGCCGAACCTGAAGTTCAGCCGGCAGCCTCGAGCAGCGTTTTCAAACAAAACCAGCGCACCGGACGGACCGGGGCGCAAGATAGGCGGGCTTATCGGGGTAAAAGCCCCAAGAGTCAAGCGCGGGACAGCGTTTTGGCGGGATCAGCCGCCATTGGGATACCAGTCGCGCAGCCGCAGTTCGATCCCCTCGGCGAGATCGGTTTCGAGCGGGCTGAGATCGCTGTCGCCATAGTGGTAGGGATAGACCACGGCCGGGCGGAAGGTGTTGATGGCCTCGACGGCCTGCGCGGGGGTCATCGTATAGGGCAGGTTCATGGGCAGGAAAGCCACGGCGATGCCGGAGAGGGCCAGCATGTCCTCGGTCGGCTCGGTGTCGCCGGCGATATAGACCTCCTTGTCACCGAAGCTGATAATATAGCCATTGCCCACGCCGACGGGATGATAGTTCATCCGGTCCTCGCTCGTATTATGGGCCGCGATGGCGCGGAGGGGCAGATCGATTATGGTGCCTGCCTCGCCATTGGCCAGAGCGGTGGCATTGGCCTTGAGCGCCTCGGGCAACTTGTCGAAGACGTCCCCATTGGTGACGAGGGGGACATCGCCTGCAATGGCTTCGAGCGTGGGCAGATCGAAATGATCGCCATGTCCATGGGTGATCAGGATGGCCGAGGGCGCGGGCAGATCGGCATAGAGTGCGGCGCCGCCGACCGGATCGACGTAAATCGCCTTGCCATCCCATTCGAGCACCAGGCTGGCATGGTCCACCGGGTGAATGATGAGGTCACCCAGACTGGTGGCAATGGTGTCGGTCATGGCGGTTTCCTGCGCAGAGACAAAGCTGGGGCCTGCAATGCCGACAAGCGGCAGGGCGGCCATGCCGGCAAGAATGGTACGGCGGTCGACCATGGGTCAATTCTCCCTCGAACGGATCAAATGCGTGATCAATGCATGAGGGAGCAGATCGGTCGGCATGAGCACGCGATTGTGACTGGGACATTGAGACACGGGCTCCCTCGATTATCGACCATGAGAGGATGGGCCTGCACCCCCACCCCGGCCTCCCCCCCCAGGGGAGGGGCCGATCAGGCTCTCCAACAGACCGGTTCTCAGCCCGGCTTGCCGGGAATGAGCCGTGCGGCTGCGGCGAGGGACTTTTCGGTGGCGATGTGGCCGGGCCTGTGAAAGCGCTGCCAGTCGTCAAGGTGCCAGGGCGGGGAATCGGGTGGGATGGGCTGAGTGGGCAGGTAGCAGGCGGCCAGAACGGTACCCTGGGCGGTTTGGACGGAAAGCGCCTCGCGGCGGTATTCATCGCCTTCGAAGGCGTCGAGCGCCTGATGATCGGATGGGCGCAGGCCGGCGATGAGCAGGCCTTCTGCAGCGGCGCCGGGGCGGGACACGAGGGCAGGATAGACCCGGCCGGGATAATAGAGGGATGCAAAGTCTTGCACACGGGCAGGGGTAAAGGCTTGGGGCGGCATATGCCGGCCCAGCACTGCGGCCAGAATTTCGGCATCCTGCAGGGTGCCATAGGCAAAGAGCGGCAGCATGGTCATGGTTTCGTCACGCTTTTCCCGGCCGGCGGTTGCGAAGACAGTTGCAGGCCGGTTCCTGCTATGCCATAAGCCGCCCCGTATCGACCAGCCAGCCCGGCTCACGGGCGCTTTCGATCTCGCGGAGAGATGGCAGAGTGGTTGAATGCACCGCACTCGAAATGCGGCATGGGGGCAACTCCATCGGGGGTTCAAATCCCTCTCTCTCCGCCATTTCCCTTTTTCATGCCGTTGATTTTTGCTGAATTTTGCCAGCAGTGGCGATGAAAGCCATTTCATCCCGCATTTACTTGGCGTTAAGGCCTCGGCGTAAGCTGCATCATGTGCTCAATGTCCTGATTGGGGCTGTGGCGGAATGGCGGCTCTGGGCGCCGCTTTAAAACTGCCACGCTCACCATTGGCGCGCGGTCCAGTATGGACCTGCCAAGATGCTTCCTTGGCATGCCGGTTTTCGGCGGGCGTCCGATTTGCAGTTCTCCCTTAACCTCACCTGAGCAGGTGTAGCTCAAGGCGACGCAGTTGCTTCACCCCGTGACTTGCCGCGAGCCAAATCCGGCCATCCAAACCAGCACAGTCCCATAAATCATAGCAGCTATGCGTTTTTGGTTGACATCGGCCGCATAAGCAAATCAAGATTGCAAACGCTTGTAATTTGATTGCAAGCGCTTGTATTCCAAAGTGAGGTTGAGATGTCGTCTCGCGGAAAGACATTGAAGGAGCTGGCTGAGCATCTGGACGTGTCGATCACCACCGTTTCGCGTGCGCTGGCCGATCATCCCAAAATTGCCCTCAAGACGCGCCAGCGGGTGGCTGCTGCGGCGCGTGAGCACGGATACGTGCCCAATGTCGCAGCCCGACAGCTGGCATCGGGACGCAGCGGCTTTGCCGGGCTGGTGCTTCCCGTCCGCGGTCCCAATTTCGTCGACTCCTATATCGGGGAATTCGTGACCGGGCTCGGCGAGGGACTGGTTGAGCATGGCATGGACCTGTTCCTGGCCACGGCGCAGGTTGGCCAGTCGGAATTATCGGTGTTGCGGCATGTGGTGGATTCTGGCCGCGCCGACGGGGTGGTGCTGCTGCGTATCGCCGAGGAGGATGAGCGCGTCGACTACCTGCTCGAGCGCAACGTGCCCTTCGTGACCCATGGCCGCATTCTCGATCAGAGCAAGCCGGTCAACTGGCTCGATGCCGATGGCGAGCTGGCTTTCGCCGAGGCCTTCGACCTGCTCTACGACCTTGGCCACCGCCATTTCGGACTGGTCAGCATTTCCGAACCCATGATGTTCCGCCATTTGCGCGAACAGGGTCTGCGCCGGGCCATCGAGAAGCGCGGCGACGCTTCGGTGAAGCTCGATATCGTCGCTGCCCCGCGCTTCGACCGCGAGGCGACGCTGGCCAGCGTCCGCCAGTTGGTCCACGCAGAAAACCGGCCCACCGCCATTCTCGGCCTCTTTGACGAGCTGGCCCTCATGGTCATGGAAGAGGCCGGGCGCGCTGGCATCTCGGTGCCCGAAGACCTTTCCGTGGTCGGCTTCGACAATATCGGCGCCGCCGCCTATGCCCCGCCGGGCCTCACGACCTTCGAGACCTCGACCCGCACCGCCGGACGCGAGATCGGCGGCATGCTGATCGACATTATCGAGGGGCGCAATCACGCCCCGATGACAAAGCTTATCCGCCCCACGCTGGTCGCCCGCGCCAGCCATGGACGGGCCCCAACCACAACGAGATAACAAGGGAGAACGAGAATGAGGACATCAATCGCCACACTGGCCGGGGCCGCACTGGCTCTGACCCTTTCGGCAGGGGCTGCCAATGCGCAGACCCTGTTCTGGTCGACGCAGGCTGCGCCGGTCGAGGAGACCCAGAAGATGCGCGAGCAGGTGCTCGCCGGCTTTGAGCCGGGCGTCGACTACCAGGCCTCCGAAACTGGCCCGTTCCTGACCCGCCTTGCCGCTGAAATCCAGGCCGGCTCGGGTCAGATCGGCGTCGTCGGCGCGCTCCACGGCGACCTCTCGACCTATGGCGACAGTTTCGTCGATCTCTCCGACATTGACCTTTCCGGCATCACGGTCAGCGATGCGTTCATGGAGCTGGGCAAGCTCGGCACCGACGAGCAGAAATACCTGCCCTGGATGCAGGCCAACTACGTCATGGCCGCCAACAAGCAGGCGCTCGAATACCTGCCCGAGGGTGCTGACATCAATGCCCTGACCTATGACGATCTGATCGCCTGGTCGCAGGCGATGGCCGAAGCGACCGGCTCGCCCAAGTTCGGCTTTCCTGCTGGTCCCCAGGGCCTCAAGCACCGCTTTTTCCAGGGCTTCCTGCTGCCCTCCTATGCCGGCTCGACCGTGACCAAGTTCCGCTCCGCCGAGGCGGCCGAAGGCTGGAACAAGTTCAAGGAGCTCTGGCAGTACACCAACCCGGCCTCGACCAATTACGCCTTCATGCAGGAGCCGCTGCTGGCCGGTGACGTCTGGGTGGCCTTCGACCACATCGCGCGCCTCGCCGATGCCTTCAACCAGCGTCCCGACGACTTCGTGGCCTTCCCCGCGCCGTCCGGCCCGGCCGGTCGCGGTTTCATGCCGGTGCTGGCCGGTGTCGCCGTGCCCACCAGTGCGCCCGACATCGACGCCGCCAAGGCCGTCGTTGCCTACATGATGCAGCCCGAAACCCAGGTCGCGACGCTCCTGGCGACCAATTTCTATCCGGTGACGGACGCTGCGCTTCCTGCTGACCTGCCGGAATCGGCCCAGGCCCTCGGCCCTGCCATCAACGCGATGACCACCGCCGACGATGCACTCCCGGCGCTGCTGCCTGTCGGCCTCGGCGATCTCGGTGGCCAGTTCAACCAGGTCTATACCGACACGTTCGAACGCATCGTTCTGGGCAACCAGCCCGTCGAGGACGTGCTGAACCAGCAGGCCGAAACCCTGCGCGGCCTGATGACCCAGGCAAACGCTCCGTGCTGGCTGCCGGACGCCGCTTCCGAAGGCGCCTGCCCGGTCGACTAAGTCTCCTCCCCCCGCGACGACCACCCGACGCCATCAGGCGCCGGGTGGTGACCCGATCCCGGAGCAAATTCATGCAAGCCAAAGTGCTGCCTTACCTGCTGTTGCTGCCGGCAACGGTCTTCCTGCTTGTCTTTTTCGTCTATCCATTCGTCGAGATCGCCGTCTTGGCCTTTACCCGTGACGGCGGCTTTTCGCTGCAGCCGATCACGACCATGGCCACGCATTGGAAATTCGGTTCGGCGCTCGGCTGGACCCTGCTGCTGGCTGCAGTGGTGGTGCCGATCCAGTTGGCCATGGCGCTGTCGATGGCGACGATCGTCACCAAGCTGCAAAAGGGCCGCAACGCGATCCTTTACATCTTCTCCATCCCGCTCGGTCTTTCGGACCTGGCAGCGGGCATCGTCTGGCTGGCGATTTTCGAGCAGTCGGGGTTTCTCAATTCCATGCTCCATGGCCTGGGGCTCGTCGACCAGCCGGTCCTGTTCCTGGGCTACCAGAATATCTGGATCATTTTCCTCGCAGTCGTGCTGGCCGAGATCTGGCGCGCCACTGCCATCATGATGGTGATTCTGGTTTCAGGCATGGGCCTGATCCCCAAGGAATATTACGAGGCCGGGGAAGTCTTCGGCGCGAGCCCCTGGCAGCGCTTCATCAAGATCACCCTGCCCATGCTGCGCCCTAGCCTGCAATCGGCGCTGATCCTGCGCACGCTGGCCGCCTTCGAGGTATTCGCGGTGGTCACGGCCCTCGGCGGCACCACCCTGCCGGTCCTTATGGGTGAGACCTATAACTGGCAGTTCGCGCTGCAGGACCGCAACGTGGCCTCGGCCTATGCGCTGGTGATCCTGGGCATTTCGATCATCGCCACCCTGTTCTTCCTGCGCGTGCTGCGCGTTCCCAAGGGGGCCACGATATGAGCGCCGCCACGACCAATGACAAACCCCAGACGGTGCAATCGGCGCGCGCCGCCGGGCGCTTCCTGTTCTGGGCCTGCGTCTTCCTCATCTGCGCCTGGGTGCTGGTGCCCATTTACCTGCTAATGGTCAACGCGCTGTCCTCGCCGACACAGGTCAGCGGCTTTCCCAAGACCGGTCTGCCGGGATGGGACTTCAGCTCGCTGCAATTCTTTGCCGGATTTTCCGGCGTCGGACGGGCGCTGTGGAACTCGGTCGTCGTCGCCGTTCTGACCATGGTGCTCTCCATCGGCATCGGCGCGCCGGCAGGCTATGCGCTGTCGCGCTTCGACTTCCCCGGCAAGGAAGTGTTCCGCATGCTGGTGGTGATGACGCGCGCCTTCCCGCTGCCGCTTCTGGCACTGCCGCTGGCTGTGATGTTCATCCGCACCGGGCTCGACGACACCGCGCTGGGCCTGGCGCTGGTGCATACGGTGCTCGCCATTCCCTTTGCGGTTCTCATCACCTTTTCGCTGTTCTCCGGCATTCCTATCGAGCTCGAAGAGGCCGCCTGGACGCTGGGCTGCAACCGCTGGCAGGCCTTCCAGAAAGTGGTGTTGCCACTGGTGCTGCCGGGCATTGCCGCATCGGCTGTGTTCGCCTTCACCATTTCCTGGAACGAGGTCTTTGCCGCGGCGGTGCTCACCATCGAGAACCGGACGCTGCCGGCTTTCCTCATCCAGAACCTCAACGTCTCGCCGTTGCATCTCAAATTCGCCGGCGGCGCCGCGCTTGTCGTGCCCGCCCTCGTCTTCATCTTCGCCGTTCGCAAGTACCTGTTTGCGATGTGGGGCATCGCCAACCGGTAAGGAGCTCATCCATGGCTGAAATTGTTATCAAGAATGTCGCCAAGCGTTTCGGCGGCTTTACCGCCCTGCACTCGATCGACCTGACCATCACGGACCAGGAATTCATGGTGCTGCTCGGCGCCTCGGGTTGCGGCAAGACCACCCTGTTGCGCATCATTGCCGGGCTTGAAACGCCCAGCCAGGGCGAGGTGTGGATCGGCGGCAAGCGTGTCGATCACCTGCCCCCGCGCGAGCGCGGCATCGCCATGGTGTTCCAGAACTACGCGGTCTTCCCGCATCTCACCGTGTTCGAGAACATCGCCTTCGGGCTGCGCATGAAGAAGCTGCCGCAGGCCGAGATCGACCGGCGCGTCAATCGCACGGCCGAGCTGATGCATATCGAACAGCTTCTCAAGCGCTATTCCGGCCAGCTTTCGGGCGGCCAGCGCCAGCGCGTCGCCGTGGCCCGCGCCCTCGCGATGGAGCCTGACGTGATCCTGATGGACGAGCCGCTCTCCAATCTCGATGCGCTGCTGCGCCTCGAAATGCGCGCCGAACTCAAGGGCGTGCTGGCCGACAGCAAGACCACGACAATCTATGTGACCCATGACCAGGTCGAGGCCATGTCGCTGGCTGACCGCATCTCGGTGATGAATGGCGGCAAGATCGTCCAGGCAGCGAGCCCGGTGGAGGTCTATCGCAATCCCGCGGCGCGCTTCGTGGGCAGCTTCATCGGCAATCCGCCGATGAACTTCCTGCCTGCCAGGCGCGGCGCCAATGGCCAGTTCCAGGTGGCCGGACTCGACATTGCCGGCCCCGCAGCTGGCGACGCGCTCGACTTCGCCATCCGCCCCGAGGACGTGGAGCTCGCGCCCGACGGCTTTGCCGCCACCGCGCGCGTCATCGAGCCGCTCGGCGCCCACACGCTGGTGACGACCGAGGTGGATGGAAAGCTGTTCCGCGCCGTGCTCGACAGCGACCTCAAGGTGGCGCCCGGCGATCAATTGCGCCTCGCCCCCAAGCCCGACCGCATCCGCTGGTTCGATCCCGAAACCACGCTCGCCGTCTGACCCTTCTTGCCTAATCCCGAAAGCCTTTTCATGACCGCCGATACTGCCGCCCTGCATAGCCTTGCCATCGACGTCCTCAAGGAGAACGACAAGGGTACCTATACCGTCCCCACCAAGGGTCTATATCCGTTCCAGTGGAACTGGGATTCCTGCCTCACGGCCTTGGGTCAGGCCCATTTCGACGAGGCCCGCGCCTGGCAGGAAATCGAGACCCTGTTCGAGCATCAATGGCCCGACGGCATGGTGCCGCACATCGTCTTCCACGTCTATTCGGACGGCTATTTCCCCGGCCCCAATGTCTGGGACACCAAGCGCCCGACGCCGACATCGGGCATCACCCAGCCGGCGGTGGCCGGCTTCGCGGTCAAGCGCCTGTTCGAACGCGCCAGGGATCGGGCTCTGGCTGAAGAAAAAGCGCGGCTGCTGCTGCCCAAGATCGACAAGTGGCACGACTGGTTCTACCGCCATCGCGACCCCGAGGCCGAAGGGCTGGTCGCCATTCTCCATCCCTGGGAAGCGGGCCGGGACAATTCGGTGGACTGGGACGAGGCTTTCGAGCGCGTGCCCACCGAAGGCATTGCCCCCTATACGCGCCGCGACACCCAGCACGCCGACCCGGCGCACCGCCCCACCAAGGCGCAATATGACCGCTACCTCTGGCTGGTGGAAAAATTCCGCTCGCTGGGCTGGGACAATGCCAAGCTGCACGATGCCTCGCCCTTCCAGGTGATCGATCCCGGCTTCAACGCCATCCTCATCCGCTCCTGCGCCGACCTGGCGGATCTGGCTGAAACGCTGGGTGAGTCCGATTTCGCCGCCACCAATCGCGCGCGGGCGACCAGGGGCATTGCCGCACTCGACACGCTCTGGAGCGACAGCCACGGTCTCTATCTCTGCAAGGATCGCACGACCGGCGAATTGATCGACAGCGCGTCGATCGGTGGGCTGCTGCCGGCCTTTGCCGCCATTCCGCCCGAACGAGCGGCACGGATCGCCCGCACGATCGAAGAATGGTCCGGCAAGGTGAAATTCATCGTCCCATCCCAGGACCCGTCCGACCCGCGCTTCGAGGCCAAGCGCTACTGGCGCGGTCCGGTCTGGCTGGTGACCAATTACATGATTGCCGATGGCCTGGCCGCGATTGGTGAGGCCGAGGTTGCCCAGCACATTACCCGCTCCAGTCTCGAGCTCATTACCCATTCCGGGTTTGCCGAGTATTATGATCCGATCACCGCCGAGCCTTGCGGCGGTGGACGCTTCACCTGGACCGCGGCCATGGTCCTGGAATTCCTGGACAAGTAACTGATGAACGTCCTTGCCATCGGCGCCCATCCCGACGACATCGAGATCTTCATGTTCGGCCTGCTCGCCAGCTGTGCGGCGCGGGGCGACAGGATCGACTATGTCATCGCCACGGATGGCGCGCGGGGCGGCAAGGGCGATCCTGCCGCACTGAGCGCGCAAAGAAAGGCCGAGGCGCAAGCTGCGGCCGATCTCCTGGGTGCCAGGCTGCACCTGCTCGAACTGGCTGATGGCGAATTGCTGGCCGACCTGGCCCTGTTGAGGGGCCTCAAGGCGGTGATAGCGGCAACGGCGCCCGACTTCATCGTCACCCACGCCGCCAACGACTATCATGGCGACCACCGGGCCCTGAGCGAAGGCGTGCGCATCGCTGCCTCATTTGCCGCGCCGGTCGTTTATTGCGATACCCTGCGCGGCGTGGGCTTTGCGCCAACGCACTATGTCGATATCACTGACCATGTCGAGGCCAAGGACCGCGCCATTCGCTGCCACGCATCGCAGGACCCCGAACGTTTCGTGACCGCGTCGCGCCGGCTCTCGGCCTTCCGCGCCAGCCAGGCTAATGCGCCGGATGGCGACCATGCCGAGGCCTATCGCTTCGATCCGATATTCCCCTTTGTCGACATCCGCGATCTTCTCCCGAAGGCACCCAGGGTCAGGCCGGTCGTTAACCGGGAAAGCGCTGGGCCCGAGCCGCACGCCTCTTGAACCGTGTTGGCCTGCCATATGGACAGGGCGCCTTAGTAACCCTGGCTTGGCGCGCCGTCTTGCGGGTTATCCCTGAACCGCGCTGCCAGCTCGGCCGTTGCCCGGCTGAGCAACGTCACGTCGGTGCCGACCGCAACGAAGGTGGCGCCCTGGTCAATATAGCTATGTGCAAGTTTCTCGTCGGCGGTCAGGATGCCGGCGGCGCGGCCCGATTGGATGATACGCTCAAGGCCGGACCGCACCGCTTCCTGCACATCGGGGTGGCCGGGATTGCCCAGGTGGCCCATATCGGCGGCGAGATCCGACGGGCCGATGAAGATGCCGTCCACACCCTCGACACCGGCGATGGCCTCGATGCCGGACAGGCCTTTCAGCGTTTCGACCTGAAGGAGAAGGCAGATCTGGTCGTTGGCCGTGGTCAGGTAGTCGCCGACACGATTGTAGCCACTCGCACGGGCCAGTGCCGCGCCCACGCCGCGAATGCCGTGGGGGGGATAGCGGGTGGCGCTGACCAGTTGCTGCGCCTGTTCGGCGCTTTCCACCATCGGCACGAGCAGGCTCTGGGCGCCGATATCGAGCAATTGCTTGATGATCCAGGCGTCACCGATCGGGGGGCGGACAATCGCATGGCTGGCTGAGCCGGCAATCGCCCGCAATTGTGCAGCGATTGTGGGGATGTCGAATGGGCCATGCTCGCCATCGACCAGAAGCCAGTCAAAGCCCGCGCCAGCGCAAAGTTCGGCCGTGGTTTCATTGGCGAGGCCGAGCCAGAGGCCGAGTTGCAGGCGACGTTCCGCGAGGGCCGTTTTGAACCGGTTGATTGCTGCGGGCATGAATGACCTATTCAAAAAATACCGAAACGGTGCCCATGGGACCGAAATCGGCGATGATCGTGTCGCCATGGCGCGCTTCGACAGGACGAATGAAGGAGCCGGACAGGACAGTTTCGCCGGCCCGGATGGCACCGCCATAGAACGAAAGCCTGTTGGCCAGCCATGCCACTCCGGCAGCAGGGTGGTTGAGCACGCCTGCGCCCAGTCCTGTTTCCTCGACCTGGCCGTTGCGTGAAACAATCGCGCCGATCCAGCGGAGATCGACGGCGTCGGGACGCATGGGGCGGCCGCCGGTGACAATGCCGGCATTGGCGGCGTTATCGGCAATGGTGTCGAAGATGGTGCGCGCCTTGCCCGTCACCTTGTCGAGCCGCTGCACGCGGGTATCGAGGATTTCGAGCGAGGGCACGACATAGTCGGTGGCATTGAGCACGTCGGTTATCGTGACATTCGACCCTGTCAGCGGGGCCTTCATCACAAAGGCGATTTCGGCCTCCACGCGGGGCTGGATGAAACGATCGGGCGGGATGGTGGCGCTGTCGGGGAAGAACATATCATCGAGAAGCACGCCGGAGTCCGGAATGTCGATATTGAGCGCATATTGCATGGCCTTGGAAGTGAGGCCGATCTTCCACCCTCTGGCCACCCGGCCTGCTGCCAGCTTGAGCCGGATCAACTCGGCCTGAACCGCATAGGCGTCGTCCATATCGGCGTCGGGATGGTCCTGGCTGAGCACAGGGGTCTGGATGCGGGTCTGTTCGGCCTCGAACAGCTTTGCTGCAAGGTCGCGGACCTGCTCTGCGGAAAGGCTCATGACACGACCTCGTCGGCAACAGGGTTGCGCAAAATGCCGATGCCCTCAGCCTCGACCTCGACCACATCGCCAGGCTTCAGCCAGATGGGTGGCTCGAAGCGGGCGCCAGCACCGATCGGGGTGCCGGTGACGATGACATCGCCGGGAACAAGGGTGGTGAAGGTGGAGATATAGGCGATGAGCTTGCGGAAGGGGAAGATCATCCGCCCGGTGCGGTCGGACTGGCGCATTTCGCCATTGACGCGGGCTTGCAGCGCGATATCGGCCACCTGGCTTTCGTCACTATAGGGTACCAGCCAGGGGCCGATGGAGCCGGTGGCATCGAAATTCTTGCCCTGCGTGACGTTGAATTTGGCGTGGCGGACCCAGTCGCGGATCGTGCCTTCATTGCACAGGGTCAGCGCGGCGATGTGGTCGAGTGCATTGGCCTCGGCAATGCGGCGGCCACCTTTGCCGATGACGATGACCACTTCGCCCTCGTAATCGAGTTGCGGGGATTCAGGGGGACGATTGAGCGGCACGCCGTGGCCGACAAAGGAGCGGGCAAAGCGGGGGAAGAGCGACGGATTGGGCGGGGCGGCCTGACCGTCCTTATATTCTTCATTGCGGTCGGGATAATTGACGCCGACGCAGATGATCTTTTCGGCATCCGGCACGGGGATGGCATAGGTGATCTCGTCCAGCGCGAAATCGATAGCGCGGCCTGCCCCGGCATCAGCGAGTTTTTGCAAAGCGTGATCAGCGATCGCCGCTTTCAGACTTGGCCAGACCTGACCGTGACGCGCGGACAGATCGACAAACCCATTGTCCAGCACAAGGCCATAGCGGGTGGCGCCTGCTGCGAAAACAGTCGCAAGGCGGGGGAGTGTGGTCATGTTCAGGCTCCTATGCCGCCGAGGCAGACATATTTGATCTCGGTGAATTCCTCGATGCCGTAGCGGGAGCCTTCGCGACCGAGGCCCGACGATTTGACGCCGCCAAACGGGGCTTCGGCCGTGGAAATGAGGCCGGTATTGACCCCGACCATGCCGTATTCGAGCGCTTCGGCAACGCGCCAGACGCGCGACAGGTCGCGGGCGTAGAAATAGGAGGCCAGGCCGAACTCGGTGTCATTGGCCTGTGCGATCACATCGGCCTCGTCCGTGAAGCGGAAGAGCGGCGCGACGGGGCCAAAGGTTTCCTCGCGGGCCACGGCCATTGCAGGCGTGACGCCGGTCAGGACAGTCGGCTCGAAAAAGGTGCCGCCCAGTTGGTGACGCCTGCCGCCGGTCAGCACAGCGCCGCCCTTGTCCAGCGCGTCGGCAATGTGTTCCTCGACTTTGGCCACCGCCTTGTCATCGATCAGCGGCCCCAGCACCACGCCCTCGTCAAAGCCATTGCCGGTGCGCAGGCCGGACACGGCCTTGGCGAGCTTTTCGGCAAAGGCATCATAGACGCCGTCCTGCACATAGAGGCGATTGGCGCAGACACAGGTTTGGCCATTATTGCGGAACTTGGCGATCAGCGCGCCTTCGACAGCCGCATCGAGATCGGCGTCCTCGAAGACGATGAAGGGCGCATTGCCGCCCAGTTCGAGCCCCAGTTTCTTGATGGTGGGCGCGCATTGCTTGTAAAGCTCGGCGCCCACTTCGGTGGAGCCGGTAAAGGTCAGTTTGCGCACCAGCGGATTGGATGTCATCTCGCCGCCAATGGCACGCGCCGAGCCGGTGACGACACTGAAGAGACCAGCCGGCAGTCCGGCGCGTTCCGCAAGGACGGCCAAGGCAATGGCCGAGAACGGGGTCTGGCTGGCGGGCTTCAGCACCATGGCGCAGCCCGCCGCCAGAGCAGGGCCGGCCTTGCGGGTGATCATGGCATTGGGGAAATTCCACGGGGTGATCGCCGCGACGACACCGATGGGCTGTTTCAGCACCATGATGCGCTTGTCGGGCTGATGGCCGGGAATGATGTCGCCATTGATGCGGCGGGCTTCCTCGGCAAACCATTCGATGAAGCTGGCGCCATAGGTGATCTCGCCCTTGGCTTCGGCCAGCGGCTTGCCCTGCTCGGCCGTGAGGATGGCCCCGAGGTCGTCCCGGTGTTCGATCATCAGATCGAACCAGGCGCGCAACAGGTCAGACCGCTGCTTCGCGGTGCGGGCCGCCCAGTCCTTGCGGGCTGTCTCGGCGGCTTCGATGGCGCGGCGGGTCGCGTCGGCGCCGAGATCGGGCACATGGCCGATGATTTCGCCGGTGGCGGGATTGGTCACGGCAATGGCTTTATCGCCCTCTGCCGCGATCCATTCGCCAGCCACATAGGCCGCCTGCCGCAGCAGGGATTTGTCCTTGAGATTGGGCACCATGTCGTCACCTCGCCAATTGCGTGATCGTATGGGCCGCGGTGGCGAAGGCGACGTTCTTGGTTTCCATGTAGAAATCGAAGGACCAGTCACCACCATCGCGGCCGATACCGGAACTCTTCACACCACCAAAGGGTGTCGGCAAGTGACGGGAATTTTCAGAATTGACCCAGACCATGCCAGCCTGAAGTCCATCCGAAAAGCGGAAGGCCCGGGTGACATCATTGGTCCAGAGATAGCCGGCGAGGCCATATTGCACGTCATTGGCGATGGCGAGCGCATCGGCCTCATCCTTGAAGGGAATAGCCGACAGTACCGGGCCGAACACTTCCTCCTGCGCAATGCGCATGGTGTTGCGCACGTCGGTGAAAAGCGTCGGTTTGACGTAGCATCCGCCGCCCGGACCTTCGTGCCGGGTGCCGCCTGCGGCAAGGGTCGCGCCCTCCGCCTGGGCGATGGAAATATAGTCGAGCACCTTCTTTTCATGCACCGGGTGGATCAGCGGACCGACCACGGCATCGGGGTCGAGGGGATGACCGACTTTGATGCGTCTGGCGCGGTCGGCGACCATGGCGGTGAAGCGTTCATAGATGCTGTTTTCGACCAGAAGCCTGGAAGAGGACGTGCAGCGTTCGCCATTGAGCGAATAGATCATGAAGGCCGCAGCGTCGGCGGCGCGCTCAAGATCGGCATCGGCGAAAACCACGACGGGGTTCTTGCCGCCAAGTTCGAAATGGACGCGCTTGAGCGTATCGGCACCCTGCTTCATGATCATGGAGCCGGTGCGGCTCTCGCCGACAAAGCCGATGGCCTTGATGTCCTTGTGCTCGGTCAACGCCTTGCCGGCGTCTTCGCCCAGCCCATTCACCAGGTTCCAGACGCCGGGCGGCAGGCCGGCCTCCTCGGCAATTTCCACGAGCAGGCGCGCGGACAGCGGCGAGAATTCGGCGGGCTTATGCACGAGGGTGCAACCAGCCGCCAGCGCCGGTGCAATTTTCCATGTGGAGAGCATGAAGGGCGTGTTCCAGGGCGTGATGATGCCGACCGGACCGATGGGATTGCGCGCGGTCATGTTGATCTGACCAGGGCCTTGCAGCGATTTGCCGTCGCGTGCCTCGGGTGCCTTGTCGGCGAAGAAGCGGAAGTTTTCCGCGCCGCGCAGGGCCGCCTTGGACATGAATTTCAGCGTCTGCCCGGTATCCATGCATTCGACAAAGGCGATCTCTTCCGCCCGCGCTTCGATGGCGTCGGCAATCCGATGGAGGATGGCGCGGCGCGCCTTGCCACTCACCGCCGCCCAGGCCGGAAAGGCGTCCTTTGCTGCTTTTGCCGCCAGGTCAATATCGGCAGCCTTGCCATGCGCGACGGGTGCCAAGGGTTTCAGGTCGACCGGGGACAGGCTTTCGAATGTGGTGCCGTCGAGAGCCGGCATGGCCTTGCCATTGATGTGATTGAGCACGCCGTCTTGGGCGAAACGCGCAAGATAGGTCCTGGCCTTGGCGAGATTGGTATCGAGATCGCTCATGGCAATGCTCCGTTATTGGGCGCGCAGGCGCGCATGCATGGTGTTGAGCTTCCAGCTCAGCTCCGGGTCGATCTCGCGCACTTCAAGCGACAGGGCGAAGTGCGGTTGAGCGAACCGGGCAGTCAGAAGCGGACGGGCAGCAGCGATAAGCGCCTCGCCCAGATTACGTTTGTCCTCGGTGGATCGGCCGGCGCCGAGCCGCAGCGACATGTCGATGAAGCTGTTTTCCTTGAGCCCGTCGGCAATGGCATGGGCATCGCAGCGGATGGCCCGAACGCGGGGTGCGCCAGGCTCGACCAAGCCGCTGTCGAGCAGGGCCTTGAGCAAGGCCCGGCACAGCGCATCGAAATTGACCAGGCCGTCCAGATTGGCGGAATATTCAAGCGTCAGATGCGGCATGGCTCCGCTCCGTCAAAGTGGGTAAGGGGAGGGTGGGAGTGCCTGTGGCAAGGCACCCCCGGGCAGGGTCAGTCAACCCAAGCGGTCAATCGCTTTTCCAGCCAGGTCACGATCTGGTTGATGATGACGGCCAGGATCATGATGAACACCGAAATTGCCCAGACCGACGTGAAGTCGAACTGCTTGCCATAGCGGGCTGCCTGGCCGCCGATGCCGATCAGGGCGATGAACATCTCGCCGTTGACCATGCCCTTGACCGCGCGTCCGACGCCCATGCGCAGGCCGGCGATGATCAGCGGAAAAGCGTCCGGCAGGACGATGCGGAACACCGTTGTCGTCCGGCTTGCGCCATAGGAGGCCGCCATTTCGATCAGTGGGCGATCGACATTGCGCACGGCCGCAGCAGTGTTGATGATGATGATGAACACTGCATAGATCACGACCACGCTGATCCGCGTCGCATCCGACAGGCCGAAAATTGCGAAGAGGATCGGTGCAAAGATCAGGCCCGGGGTGAAGAGCATGGCGTTCACATAGACGTCGAGCGCCGTGTAGATCCAGTTGAACAGACCCATCAACACGCCGACGACCAGGCCGATCACCAGCGCGATGGCAAAGCCGATAAACAGCGAGGAAAGACTGGCAAACAGGTGCTGGGACAAGCCGCCCGTGGTGAACAATTGCACCATTCGGACCAGAATCGTGGAGAGCGGCGGCAGCCATGGCTGCTGGAACACCTGCCCGGCCAGTTCCCAGATCAGGGCGATGACCAGCATGCCTGCCCAGTTGACCGTCATGTTGCGAACGAACCGGACCATGCCGGCCGTAGGGCTGTCGCCCGGGACTGCAAGAGTGCTCATGGTCATGCCGCGTTCAGCTCGTGCGCCTGCCGGAGCCGGTGCCAGAGATGCTCCTTGAGCTCGATGAATTCGGGTAGCCGCTCGACGGCATCGGGATCGCGCGGACGCGGGAAGGTCACATCGATAACCTCATCAATGCGGCCGGGACGGGCAGACATCAGCACAACCTTGTCGGCCAGCATGATGGCTTCTTCCATGTCGTGGGTGACGAATACCACGGTGCGCTGGTCTTCCTGCCAGATGCGCAACAGCTCTTCCTGCATATAGCGCCGGGTCTGCTGGTCGAGGGCGCCGAAGGGCTCATCCATCAGCAGGACGGGAGTGGATACAACCAGGGCACGGGCCAGGCCGACGCGTTGCTGCATGCCGCCGGACAATTCCTTGGGGAGCTTGTTTTCGAAGCCTTTGAGGCCGACCTGAGCGATGGCGGCGCGTGCCTTGTCTTCGCGCTCGCTCTTGTTGCCGACACCGCGCATTTCCAGCCCGAAGGTCACGTTCTGCAAGACGCTGGCCCAAGGCATGAGGGCAAAGCTCTGGAATACGATGGCGCTGTCCTGGTTCGGACCATTGACCGGTTTGCCATTGACGTTGATCGACCCCTGGGTCGGCGTCACAAGGCCGCCGATGGCGCGCATCAGCGTGGTCTTGCCGCAGCCGGATGGACCAAGCAAGGTGACGAATTCGTTCTTCTTGATCTCAAGGTTGACGTTGGACAGCGCCAGCGTCTTTTCGCGGCCTTCAACGGCATATTGGTGGGTCACGTCAGAGACGGAGATGATGGACATGTCTATTTCCATTGAATGAGGCGGCGTTCCAGCGCCTGCATCAGCAGCGCAAGGATCACGGCTTCGACCATGACGAGAATGGTGGTGGCGTAGAGAAGGCCGGCTTTGAAGTCGCCCCGGTAGTCGAGCAGCAGAGCGCCGATACCGACAGGCAACATGATCAGTTCGACGATCACCATGCCGGCAAAGGCGCGGCCCAGACCGATGCGCAGGCCGGCAAAGACGGCGGGGATCGCGCCGGGAATGAGAATGCGGAACCAGACTTGCCGCTCTGACGCACCATAGCTCTGCGCCATTTCGACGAGGCTCTTGTCCACGCGGCGCGCGCCGGCCCGGACATTGGTGGCGATGAAGACCCATGAGAACAAAACGATGATGACGACCTTGGGCGTCATGCCCATGCCGAGCGCCACAAGCACCACGGGAATAAGCGGCGCGATCGGCAGGGCCAGCGCAAGCGCGATCACCGGGCTCATGGCAGCGTCGATGGCTTTCCAGCGCGCCATAGCAAGGCCGAGCGGCACCGAGATGAGCACGGAAATGGCAAAGCCGATGATCAGCGGAAGATTGCTGACCCACAGGGCAGGCCAGATCTCACCTGTGACGAAGGCCGTCTGATAAACAGCGGCAATGGTTTCGGTGAAGGTAGGAATGAGAATAGAGTCTGCGGCATTGGCCGCCATTTCCCAGAGCAGGGCGAATACCACAAGCGCCAGGATACGAACGACCAGAGCCTGCAACCCCGTGAGGTCGCGCCGCAGGTCGAGAACCGTGATCGGCCTGGTTGTGGCGGCGGGTCCGGTACCCACCGCCGGAGAGATCGAACCCGCCATTTATCAACGATCCGCGATAGAGAAGTCGGCAACGCCTTCGGGCGTCAGGGCGCCGGCTTCGGCGCGGCCGGCCTCGACGTAGAAGTTGATCGTGTCTTCCACCTGCGCCTGGCTCAGCGCCTTTTCCTTGGGGAACAGGTCGGCCTCGGTCAGTGCGGTATAGACAGCCGACACGGTCTCGACCGTAGCGCCATCGAGATAGGGCACGGCGAGCTCGGCATAGGCGGCAGGGTCCTCATAAACGCGGGCAAACTGCGCATGCAGGGCGTCAACGAATGCTTCGGCTTCGGCGCGCTCGGATTCGAGGTTCCTGGCGCTGACGACGATGGTCTGGGTCAGCAGCGTTGACTGCGTTTCGGCCAGCAATGCGAGCACCTTGGCGCGTTCGTCTTCTCCGCCGGTGGCAGCGATCCAGTCTTCCATGCGCACGATGGTACCGGCGATCTGGCCATTCAGCAGCGCTGCGGCACGGTTGGCCGATCCGGACAGAACCATGTAGTTGGGCGTGATATCGGGGCAGTTGTCGGCAATGTAGCGATAGAGGTGGGCGGTCGTGGTGCTGCCCGTGCTGTGATAGGCGACGATCTCATTGTTGAGGTCAGCGCATTCCTCGATGCCGGTCTTGGCCAATACGATGAAGTCGATGCTGTTGTTGTTCGAAACAATGCGCAGGTCAGCGCCTGCAAGGTTGGCGGCAAACACCGTTGCCGGCCCCATCGAGGCTACCTGGATGTCGCCATTGAGCAGGGCCTGGGTCTGGATGTCGGGCGAGTCGAACTCGATATAGCTTGTCGTCCAGCCTTGAGCCTTCATCTCCTCGAGCGCGAGGATGGCCGGAATATCGGTTGGGCCCACGCCGCCCGGGAAGCCGAGCGTGAGATTGCCGGCGTCCTGCGCCAACACCGAGGCCGTTGCAAGGGCGGCAAAGGCCGCCCCGCCGAGCAGGGACTTCAAAACGATTTTCATGTTTCCTCCGAGCGCGCTTTGCGCGTCTTGACTGTATCGCCTCGCCGCGGTGGACCGTGGTCAGCGATATATTTAACAGGTTAAGTATATTCTGGATGGGCTGTCAATACGCTTGCGCGACCTGATGCCAACCCGTAATCAGCAGCATGGTCCGGATGAAGGGGGGGCGATTGACGCCAGAAGAACAGGGGCGCGCATCCGCCGAGCAGGAATCGCTGACCATCCAGCTGCTGCGCACGCGCGAAGCGCTGATGCAGCATTTTCGCCCGATGCTCAGCGCCCGCGCGGTTTCCGAGACGCAGTGGCGCGTCTTGCGCAGCCTCTACGAACGCGGCGAAATGGAAGCCCTGGAGCTGGCGCAGGTGTCGGCCGTGATGGCGCCCAGCCTCACACGCATGATCAAAGTGCTTGAGGAGCGTGGACTGATCACCATTGCGCGTCACCCGACGGATGGCCGGCGGGTGTTGATCTCCATCTCTCCGGCTGGCCGGGACTTCATGCTGGAAGCTCTGCCTGAAATGCAGCGCATCTACGGGCGATTGTCCCTGGCCATTGATTCAGAGCGCATGCGGGCGCTGCAAAAACTCCTGAAGGAAGTTGCCGACCTGGCCGAATTGCCACGCGTGTAACAGGTCCTGTGTCCTGTTCCATTGCCGAGCCAAGCCTGCAGGGATGGCCGGGTGTCTATATCTCGACGCCCATGCCAATGCCCATGCCACCACCGATGCAGAGGGTTGCCAGGCCTTTGCTGGCGTTTTGTTCATCGCGGGAAATGATCACATCACCCCTGCGCGTCCTGAGCATGACTGGGGCAATCTCGGTGTGTCCGCCTTGGTCCATGCCACCGCCGGACGTCAGCCTAGAGGCCTAAATGCACTTTCAGTGTATCCAGCCACCGTGTCCGCCTGGGCCGACACGATTGGGACCGCCCAGAACGGTCTCCGTTTCGTTGATCAGTATCTCCAGATGTCCGCATATTTTCAACAAGCTTGGACTGGGAGACTGCGCGGCTGCCTGAAGGTCGGCAATGTCATCGAGCAGCAGGTCCAGTTGATGCTGCAGGTCCAGCAGGGCCTGTTTGAACTCCCCGACGTCAAGATTGTGCACCATCAAAACTCACTCCAGTCCCCGCCTACGGCCTTGGATCGGCTGACCTGGGCGGGTCTTGCGGGGCGAGTGCGCGTCATGGCCAGAGCGGGAGCATCCTGCCCGAGCCTGAACTGCTCGACGATCTCATCCAGCTGACGCGCCTGAGACTCGGTCTGCTCGATGGCAGCATTGGTTTGCTCGACGAGGGCGGCGTTATGCTGTGTCATTTCGTCCATCTGCAGCACCGCTCCCGATATCTCGGCGATTGAGACCGACTGATCGCGGCTGGCCTCCGAGATTCGGGACATGGCCTTGGTGCTTTCGCGCACCGCAACGAGCAGTTCTGCCAGTTTTTCGGCTGCTGAGTGAACGAGGCCCTCGCCGGTATGCACTTCCTCGACGCTGGTCTCGACCAGTGCCTTCACATCGGACGAGGCGCTGGCCGCGCTTTGTGCAAGCCGGCGCACTTCCACCGCGACAACGGCGAAACCCTTGCCCGCATCGCCGGCACGCGCCGCTTCGACCGAGGCATTGAGCGCCAGCAGATTGGTCTGGAAGGCGATGTCGTCGATAATGCCGATAATGTTGGAAATCTTGCCCGATGACGCCGAAATGCGCTCCATGGCCTGGGTGACCTTGCCCATCATCTCGCCGCCTGTCTCGGCGGTGAGGGCAGCGCGATGGGCAGTGTCGGAGGCTTCTTCGGCGAGCCTGGCATTTTCAGTCACAGTCTTGGCCAGTCCCTCCATGCTGGCCGATGTCTGTTCGATCGCTGCAGCCTGCCGGGTGGTGCGTTCGCTGAGATCGTTGGCGCCGGCCAGGATCTCGCCGGTCGCCGTGCGCAACTGGCCGGACGTGGCGCGCAACTGCATCATGATTTCGCGCAGGCGGTCCACCAGAGCGTTGGTGTCGACCTTGATCTTTTCGAAGCCGCCCTCGAACTCGGCCGTTATCTGCTCGGTGAGGTCGCCAGCCGCAAGGCGCTGCAGCACTTCGCCGGTGAGGTCGGCTGCCCAGGCGACCTTGTCGGCATTTTCACGATCGCGCGCCTGAGAATCGGCCAGCACTTTCTCGAAATAGACGCTGACGGCCATGTCGATGTCGATCATGACCGACTTCATCATCGCCGAGAGGGCCAGGGAGAGCTCTGTCACCGCCAGATTGACGGCCTCTGGATCGGCGCCGCGCGAGAAGAGGCCCGGCTTTTTCGAGCCGATCTGCTTTTTCATGAAGTCCTCGGCCACGCCGGCCAGCAAGGTCTCCACGATCAGGCCATAACCGCCGATATACCAGCGTGGCTCCAGACCGATCTGGGCGTGACGAAGGCCGATCCGCCGGCTCGATTCCAGATAATTGCCATCGAACTTGCCGGTAGCGATGGCCAGCCAGTGATTGATCTGGCTGGACTGAGCCCGGCTCATCTGGGCATTGCCCGAGAAGAACTTGGACACAGCGGGCACCTTGACCAGCCGCTCATAGAATTTGGACAGGGCGGCAGGCAGGTGATGGGCAATCATCGGCTCCACCGAGCGCAGTGCATCAAGGCTCCTCGCATCGAGGCCAATGAAGTCCAGGCGCTCGGCCAGCCCGTCAATCTGTTCGCTTTTAGTATCCATCGTGCTCACCCGGCAATTCTGATGACGCCAAGTGTGCGTGGCACTGCAGCGACTTGCCAGTGTGGAGGCAACCACTTGTTAAATCACCTTCTGTACTTTAAGTTCCAGCGGAAGAGGGATTTTCAATGATTCTGACCGAAGCCAAAGACCGCTTTGCTCCGAAACCATCACTGGAATTGCTCTCCCCTCTGATACGGGACATTTCGCAGGCGCCAGGGCTTTCGGCGCTCGAACAGGCCGTCCAGTCAGCGGTGGAAGCGCTGGGCTTTCGGTATTTCGTCTTTGTGTCGGGCCTCAGCCGCGTGCCAGACGAGCCCTTCCGCCCGGTCATGGCGACGCTGCCGAAAGGTGTCTGCGAGACACTGCTGGAAAAGCAGCTCTATCGCGCCAATCCGGTGCTCGCGCATATCCGGGCAACGGGCGCGGGCATTGCCGTGGATTTTTCGGCATTGCCCGACAGCCCGGTGATGATGCAGGCGCGTGCGCTGATGAGCCCATTGGGCATTGTCGGCGCCGGGGTCGTTCCGGTGATTTCGGCGACAGAGGATATCAGCCTATTGGCGGCCTATGCTCAGCATGGGGTGCCATGTCCCGATGTGCTGGAGCCGCTGACCATGGTGGGCACGGCGCTGTCCATCCGCATGCTGACCCTGCATTGCAAGGAAGAGAGCGAGCCCCTGACCGACGCGCAGCGAGAAATTCTCAAATGGGCGGCGGCGGGCAAGTCCTCAGGCGATATCGCCACGATCATCGGCCTGTCGCGCCGGGGTTGCGAATATCATCTTGGCAAAATTTACCGCAAACTTGGCGTCACTTCGCGCTCGCAGGCTGTGGCGGCCTATGCCCGCGGCCTCGCCTAGAGACCGGTATCGGCAGCCTTGCGCGAGAAGAAGCGCCGATAGATCGGCATAAGAGCGGCGCCCATGGCGGCGGCGCTATCGCCCAGCCGGCCCTTCGCGACGCGGGGATGATCCAGAGTCAGCACTGGCATGGTGTCCAGATGGGTTCCGACGCGGGCGACAAGCCGGTCCAGAACGGCCTGTGGCAACACGCCATCGATCACCGCCAGTTCGAATTCGGTGATTGCCCTGGTATTGATGAGGGCAAGGGCCAGCCATTTGGCGGCGTCATCGATCCAGTTCGAGGCGACCGGCTCGAGACTGTCCCAGTCCCATTGGGATGGCCGGTCCGCCGGCACGTTGAGACCAGCGGCCAGTAATTGCTTTTCCAGCGCATAGATGGAGGCCACGATATGCACGTGGCGCGGCGCATCCTTGCCGTCGGTCACGAAGGTCGCGCCCAGATCTGCGCCATGGCCGCCGGCACCTTCCCAGAGATGAGCATCCGCGATGAGGCCGGAGCCGACGAAGGTGCCGATGGTGATATAGACCATATCGGTGGGCCTTGGGCTCGGCATCGCCACGAGTTCGCCCCAGCAGGCGGCGTTACCGTCGTTGAAGAGCGTGACGGGCAGGCCCGTGGCGCTGGCGGCCGCCTGGGCAATGTCGACATTCTCCCATGCCAGTCTTTGCTCTTCGGGAGCGCCGAGCAGGTCCAGATTCCGGAAGATGGTCGAGGGTGCTGCCAGGCCAATGCCGATCACGCGGTCGGCCTTGTCGGCAGGGATGAGGTTCATGAGAAGCCGGGACACTGATCCGATCTCATCAAAGATCGTGCCTGCATGGGGGTAGTCGTATTGGCGGCGATGTTCGCCAAGGACATTGCCGGCAAGGTCCCGCAGCAGGATGTGATAATGGCGCCAGCCAAGCTCGCAGCCAATGGAGAACGCGCCTTCCGGGTTGATGTGAATGGGGGTTGCCGGCTGCCCGCGAAAGCCCTTTCGCGCTTCGCCGCGCACCAATAGGCCCGCATTTTCGAGGTCGAGGAGAATGCGGGCAACGGACTGTGGCACCAGACCCGTCCGGCGCGCCAGATCTGCCGCCGAGGCGTCGCCGGACATCGCGATGGCGGTCAGCACAGCACGCTCGTTGTTGACGCGCACTTCTGCTGGGCTCATGCGTCGTGCGCCGAGCTCAAAAATATCCTCGGTGGCGATGGCACTTATCCCTGGCTGGAGCGGTAAGGGTTTATTTTCCTTGTGAGGAGAATTACCCCCCGACGTCAAGTTACAACGTGCCCAAACGGCCAAAACTGTGTTTTCCCACAGTTTGATCTCATAGTGAGATTTAATAAGCCGATCATGGAGGTAGTGCCATGCGTGTTGTCGTTGTCGAAGATAACAGTACCAATCTTGCCGTTCTGTGCCGCTTGATCGCCAAGCTGGATGCAGTGGAGGTCGAAGGCTTCACGTCCGCAGAAGCCGCCCTCGATGACGCAAGGCAGCGGCCCTGCGACCTGATGGTGGTGGACAATATCATGCCGGGGATGAATGGGCTCGACCTCGTGCCCCTGATCCGGGCGCTGCCCAGCCATTTTTTCGTGCCGATCGTGATGGTGACGGCGGATGCCGACCGGGCCACGCGCCTGGCTGCCATCGAGGCCGGCGCCACCGATTTCCTGGCAAAGCCCGTGGATCCGGTCGAGCTCAAATCGCGGCTTTCCAACCTCCTGGCGCTGCGGGCCGCCCAGAACAAGCTCGAAGCCCGCGCTCAGATCCTGGCCGAGGAAGTCGCCGCGGCGACGCACTATCTGCGCGTGCGTGAAGAGGAAATGATCTATCGGCTGGCCCGCGCCATCGACATGCGCGATGACGAAACCGCCGAACACGTGGTGCGCGTGGCACAGACTGCCAGGATCATCGCGGAAGAACTGGGGCTCGATGCGGAGAGCGTGCGGATGATTCATCTGGCCGCCCCCTTGCATGACGTCGGCAAGATCGGCATCGCCGATGCAATCCTGAAAAAGCCCGAGAAGCTGACGCCGGCCGAAATCGACACGATGCGGCAGCATACGACAATCGGCGCGCGCATTCTCGATGGCGGCAGTTCCGAGCTTTTGAAAACGGCGGCCGATGTCGCGCGCTCCCACCACGAGCGCTGGGACGGTGGCGGCTATCCGTACGGCCTTGCGGCAACCGCCATTCCGCTATCGGCGCGGATCATCGCCATTGCCGATGTGCTCGACGCGCTCTGCAGCGAGCGCAGCTACAAGCCCGCATGGCCGCTGGAGACTGCCCGCGGCGAAATTCTCCGCGCCGCCGGAAGCCAGTTCGACCCCGCCTGCGTGGCGGCGTTCGACCGCGCCTGGCCGCGTATCGTTCCCCTCTATTCCACCCCTCCTGCCATTGCCGCAGCCTGACCCTGAAAGGACCAATCATGCGCCTTGCCGCTCTCGCTTTTGCTGCCCTCGCCCTCGTCGCCGCTCCGCTTTCAGCCGCTGAACTGGCCCATCCGCAGGGCGACGTCGTGTTGACTGTGACGGGCGACCTTGCCCAGACCAATGCAGAGGGGCGGGCCGAATTCGACCTCGCCATGCTCGACGCGCTGCCCCAGCGCACGACGGTGGCCACGACGCCCTGGTATACGGGTGAGCAGTCGTTCAGCGGCGTCATCGTGCAGGACCTGCTGGATGCTGTGGGGGCCAAGGGCACCACTGCGACATTTGTTGCCCTCAACGATTATTCGGCCGATATCCCGCTCGAGGATTTCGCGGCAATGCCGATCATTCTGGCTACCCGCATCAATGGCGAACTGCTCTCGGTGCGTGACAAGGGACCGCTCTTCGTCATCTATCCCTTCGACCTCGACCCCGAACTGCATAACGAAGTGACCTTCAGCCGTTCGGTGTGGCAGGTGGGCGAAATCAGGGTCCACTGACATGCCCCGCCGCATCATCCGCGCGCGCCGGACGGTCTCCCGCCGCATCGGCATCGGCGTGATTGTCCTGACTACAGTGAGCGTCGTGATCTTCACGGCGATCGTGTGGATGTTCATCGGCCTCAACGAGCGGCAGAAGGTCATTCTGGAAAGTGTGCGCGAAGATGCGGTCTGGGCGGCCTACCAGACGGAGCGGGAAGCCGAGCGGTTGCTGCATGCCCTGGCCGATGACAGGAGCGTCGAGGGAAAGGCCAATATCACGCGGCGGTTCGACCTGCTCTACAGCCGCGCCGCCCTGATCTCCCAGGGCGCCTATGCGGCGGTGTTCGAGCAGGGGAAGATGGGCGCCATCTCTGAGGAATTGCACGGCCTGATCGGGACGATGGCGACAATCGTCGATGGTCAGGACGAAGGCAAAAGCGCAACGCTGCAGGCACCTCTTGAGCGATTCCAGGTGCTGGCGGCAGAACTGCTTGTTGCCGCCAATGCCGCCGGTGCGGAGCGGAGGGTCAGCGAACGGCGCGAATTGCGCGACACCTATTGGCGCATCGGAGTTGGCGTGTCGGCGCTTACGATAGCGCTGGTGCTGATCGTGATCCTGCTCGGCCTGCAGCTCATCCATAGCAGTCGCACCGGCCGCGAAATCGAGTTGCTCAGCAGGCGCAATGCAAGGGTCGCCAGAAAGGCCAGCGCCGCCAGCGAGGCGAAATCGGCATTTCTCGCAACGATGAGCCACGAAATCCGCACCCCGCTCAATGGCATTCTGGGCGTGGCCGACCTGTTGCAGGATACGCCGCTATCGGGCGATCAGCTCCGGCAGGTGGATATCATCCGGCAATCCGGCACGATGCTGCTCGACGTCATCAACGACATTCTCGATTTCTCCAAGCTTGAATCGGGGGCCGTCCGCTTCGAGCCGAGCCCTGTGGCGCTGAGCGCGACCTTCAATGTGGTGACGGACATGATGCGCAGGCGGGCCGGGGCCGCTGGCTTGACGTTCCATGTCAGCTATAGCGACTACCTCCTTCATGCAGATGCCAACCGCATCCGCCAGGTGCTGGTGAACCTCGTGGGCAATGCCATCAAGTTCACCGAGAAAGGTCAGGTGTCGCTTGATGCCAAGGTCGAGGACGACAGGCTCCGCGTGGAGGTGTCCGACACCGGTCCGGGCATTGCAGCCGATGCCATTCCGCTTCTCTTCAGGGACTTTACCCAGCTCGACAATTCCAGCACGCGCTCCTTCGGGGGCACGGGCTTGGGTCTCGCCATCTGCAAAAGGCTGGTGGACCTGATGGGCGGCACGATCGGCGTCGACTCCACGCCAGGACAGGGCAGCACGTTCTGGTTCGAGCTTCCCGTCGGACCGGTGGCAAAGCTGGACATGGCGGAGGATCGCGTGCTGGCAACGCCTCCCCACGCCTTCAGCGGCCGTGTGCTGGTGGTTGATGACAATGCCACCAATCGCGAAGTCTCCGCGCGCCTCCTGCAGCGGCTCGGTGCCGAGACAGTTGTGGCGGTCGATGGCGCCGAAGCGCTCGAGATTGTCGGCCAGACGGGTTTCGACCTCATCCTGATGGACATGCAGATGCCCAAACTCGATGGCCTATCGGCAACCCGCCGGCTGCGCGAGCAGGGCTATACCCGTCCCGTGGTTGGCCTGACGGCCAATGCCTATGACAGTGACCGTACGGCGTGTCTCGATGCGGGCATGAACGGGCATGTCGCCAAGCCGGTGACACGGCAGAAACTCATCGATCTTCTGTTGCACTACCTTCCCGAAGCGTCACCGGGTGAGCCGGATGGCTTGGCGGATCAGGTCGATGTCCAGCAGCAGCGTTCGCTGATCGAAGAAATCGGACAGGAAACGTTCGATGACCTCGTCGCACAGTTCCGCTCCGATATGCAGGCCCTGCTTGCCGACGCGCACCTTGCCTCGGAAGCCAGGGATGCGGCCGGCTATGATCGTGCGCTGCATACCTTGAAGGGCGCAGCGCAGACTTTAGGCATGACCACAATTGCGCATATGGCGCAGACTGCACGTAACCAGCCGGACAGGCTGGAGGCCTTGTTGGAGCGGGCCGCTTGCAACCCTGTCTCCACGTATAGCGTGGCGAAGGCATCCTAATGGGAGCGACTACTGCTTCGTTCCCTTCAACAGGCAGCCGGCGTAGCGGACGCCATACTGGAGGCCAGCGCGTCGCGTTTCGCGCATTTCATTCAAATGTGATCAGACGCGGAAACCTGATTTGACCGATGTGCTTGTGTAATCGGGCTTTGACCGGCTTCAACGATAAGAATGAAACGTATGGGGGATTTAACCACGGGTTAACCCTGTTTTTCTATTTTGTTAACGCTGCTGATCAGCAGGCAGAAGGCCGTTGTTGGCGCGAAGAAAAACCAAACAAGGTTCTGTTTCGCATGCAGGCCCATGGCCAATTCTGGGGCAGCATGCTGCCCTCCGGGATCAATCGGCTCCAGTTTCTGGCGCCTTTGCTCGTTCTGGCGCTGAGCGCTTGCGCGTCGACGCCCAAGCTGCCGCCGCATGAAGCAGCGGTGGTGACGCCGGTATCGGCCATGATCATTCCGCCCCCCGGCGGGCCAGGCATCGTCAAGGTGATTTCCACCACGTTTCCAAATGCCGTACGCCAAGAGATATCGCTGGCAACGCAGGCGCGAACCGCCGGCGAAAACAAGATCACACTTGTGCAGTTTTTTGGGCGGGGTGGCGATGGCAGCGACGCAGAACTGCGCGATATTCCCTTTACCGAGGTCAATCTGACCGAGGCGGCACTTGCTGCCTGGCCGGGGACGGGTATGGCCGTATCGCCCTATTATGTGCAGAACGACTATGGCCCGTTCGGTTACGCCATCGGACGGCCCGCCAATGGCGACGCCTGCATCTATGCCTGGCAGCGCATCGAGCCCAGCCTGAAGCCCAGCGGCTCCATCGACCGGGGCACGATCACCATAAGGCTGCAATTGTGCAAGAGCGGCAGCAACGAGCAGGAACTGCTCGAGGTCATGTATCGCCTGCGGCTCAATTCCAGCGTGCATTCCCCGCTCGGCGCGCCCGCCGCAATTGGCCGCATCGCCGCGCCCATCCGCCCGATCGGGGCGCAGGGATTTTCCAAGGTCATCGACGTGGCCGATCCTGTGCCTGCTGCCCGTTCCGTGACCACCACACAGCCGGCGCCCGCAGTGGTTCCTGCGGTCATCACGCCGGCCCCGGGGGCGCCCATCGTGCCCTCGCCCGGTGACGGCAGTGGCGCGGGCCCGACAGTGCCGCGGCCTTCGACATCGTCGCGGGGCGTCGTCGTGCCCTCGCCATCACGGGGGCAATGATCATGAGTCGTGCTCTCTCCGTGACAATCTGGCTGCTGGTCTCGCTGGCGATGTTCGCCATCATCACCCTGCCGGTCAGTCTCGAAGTCCATCTGGTCACCGCGCTTCTGCTGATCATCGCCATGGCGGTGATCAAGATTTTGCGGCTGGATGGCAATTGGCGTCTGCTGCTGTTGACCTTCGGCACCGTCATTGTGCTGCGCTATGCCTTTTGGCGGACCACCAGCACGCTGCCGCCCGTTCAGGACTGGGCCGACTTCATCCCCGGTCTCATCCTCTACCTGGCTGAAATGTACTGCATCATGATGCTGTTCCTCAGCCTGTTCGTCGTCATCCGTCCGATGCCCCTGCGGCCCAGCATGCGGCTGCGCCCGGATGATCCGGTGCCCTTTGTCGATGTGTTCATTCCCTCCTATAACGAGGACTATGAGCTTCTGGCCGGAACGCTGGCCGCCGCAAAGGCCATGGATTATCCGGCGGACCGGTTTACGGTGTGGCTGCTGGATGACGGCGGCACAGAGGCCAAGCGCAACAGCGACGATCCCGACAGCGCCGCGGCGGCCCAGGAGCGCTACGACCAGTTGCGGGCGCTGTGCGAAGAGCTGGATTGCCGCTATCTGACCCGGGCGGTCAATGAGCATGCCAAGGCGGGCAATCTCAACAATGGCCTTGCCAATTCGACCGGCGAGTTTGTCGCCGTTTTCGACGCCGACCACGCCCCGGCGCGTGATTTCCTGCAGGAAACGGTGCCCTATTTCGCCCGGGACAGCCGCCTGTTCCTGGTGCAGACGCCGCATTTCTTCCTCAATCCCGATCCGCTCGAGCGCAATCTGCGCACCTTCGAGACCATGCCGTCGGAAAACGAGATGTTCTATGGCATCATCCAGCGTGGGCTCGACCGCTGGAACGCTGCCTTTTTCTGCGGCTCGGCTGCATTGCTGCGGCGCGAGGCGCTGCTGACCAATGAAGGCTTTGCCGGCCGCAGCATTACCGAGGATTGCGAGACGGCCATCGAGCTCCATTCCAAGGGCTGGAACAGCATCTATGTCGACCGGCCGCTGGTGGCCGGATTGCAGCCAGCGACCTTTTCCAGTTTCATCGGCCAGCGGACACGCTGGGCCCAGGGCATGATGCAGATCCTGCTGTTCAGCTTTCCGCTGTTCAAGTCCGGGCTCAAGATCGGACAGCGCCTGAGCTATATGTCTTCGACGCTGTTCTGGCTGTTTCCGCTGCCGCGCATGATCTTTCTGTTCGCGCCATTCTGCTACCTGTTCTTCGACCTGCAGATCTTCACCGCATCCGGCGGCGAGTTCGCGGCCTATACGCTGACCTATGTGCTGGTGAATCTGGTCATGCAGAATTCGCTGTTCGGGCGCTGGCGCTGGCCGTGGATTTCCGAGCTCTATGAATATATCCAGTCGGTGCATCTGCTGGGCGCCTTGTTCTCGGTGGTGCGCAATCCGAGCAAGCCGACGTTCAACGTGACGGCCAAGGACGAAAGCGTCGACAAGGCCCGTCTGTCGGAGCTGTCGCGGCCGTTCTATCTCATCTTCCTGCTGCTGATCCTGGCGGTGGTCATGACCGTCTATAAAGTTGCCACCGAGCCCTATCAGGCCGAGATCACCATGGTCGTGGGCGGCTGGAACATCTTCAACCTCATTCTGGCCGGCTGTGCGCTGGGCGTGGTGTCGGAACGGCGCGAAATTCGCGCCAGCCGCCGCGTCAATGTCGAGCGGCGCTGTGAAGTGCGCGCCGCCGATGGCAGCTGGATGCGCGGGACCATTACGAATGTGTCGAGCGGCGGCCTTGCCATTCAACTGACCGGCGGGGCAGCGGGCCTGGGCCGTGGCGCGCCCACCAGCGTGCGCTTCACCCCCATGTCCGATATCGGCTCCAATGAACTTTCGCTGTTCGTGCGCTCAACAACCGCGGAAGGGAAAGGCGTTACCCTGGGTTGTCGTTACATGCCGGAAAATGGACGGGACTACCGGCTGATCGCTGACCTGCTCTATGCCAACTCGGCGACCTGGCAACAGCGGCAGCGCTCCCGACAGATCAATATCGGCATCCTGCGCGGCACGGTACAGTTTCTGGGCATCGCTCTTTATCAGACGGGGCGCGGTCTTGGTTACCTGCTGCGGTTCGGCTCGGGACGCGGGGAAAGCCATGACTAGAAAAGTCCTGCTGCTGGCCGCCTTGCTGTCCACCGCCTGCATGCCCGTCCTGGCGCAGCCGGCGCCATTCGACATGGCGCCTGAAAGTGACCTGCGCGAGAACGCACCAGCGAGCAATGTTCCCAGCACCCCTCCCGGCGCGGTTCAGGCAGACGTGTCGGTGCCGCAGCGCTCGCAGCGTTTTCTCCTTCCGGCCGCTTCCTTCCGGCTCGCCGGGGAAGAAAGCCGGTCGGCCCTGGCTGTCTATCTGACCGAAGAACAGGCTAATGCGCCGGCCCGGTTGGCGTTTTCCTATACCAATGCGGTGGTCGTTGCGCCCGAAATCTCCAACCTGTCGGTTTCTGTAAACGGCACGGCCGTTGCCCGCGAGCCCATCGCATCCTCTGCGGCGCCCAAGTCGATCGTGATCGATCTGCCGGCGGGCCTGTTGCGGCAGGGCGCCAACCGCATCGAGTTCTCCGCCAGCCAGCGTCACCGCACCGATTGCTCGATCAATTCGACCTATGAATTGTGGACGGACGTCGAGGCGAGCTCGACGACGCTGAGTTTCGATGGCGCCAATATGGGCCAGGTACGGCAATTGGACGATCTTGCGGCGGTTGGCGTCGATGCCGCCGGCGCCACCACGATACGGCTCATAACCCCTGCGCTGGGGCAGCCGGAAGCCACCCGCGTCGCCCTTCGGCTTGCGCAACAGCTGGCACTGGCGCTGCGGGTGCGCAATCTCCACATCGAACAGGCGGCCACGCTGTCGGACGGCGCCATGCCGGGTGTACTCGACGTCGTGCTCGGGACGGCCGATCAGTTGCCCGCCGAGCTGGCGGAGTATGGGGCACAGGCTGCCGCAACGCCGATATCTGCGCTGGTGCCCCGCGCGTCGGGCGGCAATACACTGCTGGTCACAGGGCCGGACTGGGCCGCTGTCGCGCAGGCGGCGAACGCCATCTCTGCCGCAGCGCCCCCCAGCACCGATCGCCCCATTATCGACCTGCCCGATGCAATACCGCTGCTTCTCGGCGGTGAATCGGTGTCGCTCGCCGATCTCGGCCAGTCGACCACCGAGTTCAATGGACGGCGTTTCACGACGCAGTTCCAGTTCATGCTGCCCCCCGACTTTTACGGCAATAATTACGGCGAGGCAGAGCTGGTGCTGGATGCGGCCTATTCCAGCGATGTGCAGCCGGGCAGCGAAATCGACATCTTCACCAATGGCCAGATTGCTTCGGCGACGCCGCTGCTGCGGACCGATGGCGGGATGCTGCGCAATACGGTCATCCGCTTTCCCATGACCAATCTGCGGCCTGGCCGCAACCAGGTGGAGGTTGTGGTCAACCTCGATGCCCGGTCTGATGCGGTGTGTAGCCCTGGATGGACCGGCAACGCGCCGGCGCGCTTCGTGTTCTCCTCAAGCACGCAGTTCCATATGCCTGAATATGCCCGTGCCGCAGACCTGCCAAATCTGCAATTGCTGACGGGATCTGCCTGGCCTTATGCCGAAGCGCCAGAAGTGCCCATGCTTCTGGGCCGGGGGGCCGATATTGCCGTCGCCGCCATGACGCTTCTGGCGCGGGCCGCATCCGCATCGGGTACGGTCCTGCCGATCAGCATTGTTGCCGAGGCTGAGTTGCAGCCTGATCAGGACGCCATATTCGTGATGGCCACGCCGGAAATGTCCGCGCCGACGCTGGCGCGGACCGGCCTGACCGACAGCGTCCAGAATATCGCGGCTCTGGAGGAAACCGCCGCGCTGGATCAGTTCCGGTCGGATGGCGGTCAGCGCAACATGTTTTCCGGGCTTGCGGACTGGTTTTTGCAGCGCGCCGGCCTGACGCTAAGCGAGTTGCGGGTGCTGCCGCAAAATGATGCGGTTTATCCCGTGGTGCGCGGCAGTGTCGTGCTGGCGCAATCAAAACAGCCGGAAGGCGGGTTGTGGACCGTCCTTACCGGCGCGGATGGTGCGGCCATTCTGGACGGCACCACCCGCCTGACGGTTACAGAACAGTGGCGGCAGGTGGACGGGCGCGTCAGCAGCCTGCGCGCCAGTGATGGCACTGTGACGAATGTGCAGACCTTGTCACCGACCCTGGTGCAAACCCAGCCATTCTCGCTTCTGAATCTGCGTCTTGTGGCGGCCAACTGGTTTTCAGGTAATATCCTGCTGTTCACAGCAGCATTGGCGGGTATGGGCGTTCTGCTCATGGCGGTGACCGCCCTGGTTCTGGGCAGGGTGGGCAGGCAGAAATGAAGACAATAGCGATGGCCATTGCGCTCACCATGATGTTGTCCGTGCCTGCCCATGCGGCCGAAGCCGGCGGCACGATCCAGCCTGCCGAATGGGCAAGCTATAAGGAGAGCTTCGTCACCGAGGACGGGCGCGTTGTCGATACGGCCAATAATGGCATCAGCCACAGCGAAAGTCAGGGCTATGGCCTGATCCTGGCCGTGCTGGCAGACGACCGGCCGGCCTTCGAGCGGATCTGGAGTTTCACCCGCACGCAATTGCTGGTGCGGGACGATGGTCTGGCCAGCTGGCGCTGGGATCCGGCGGCGACACCCAATCTCACCGATACCAATAATGCCACCGATGGCGACATCCTGATCGCCTATGGCCTCGCGCTGGCTGGTACGGCCTGGGAAGACGACAGCCTGACCGATGCGGCCCGGACCATCACCAGAACGATCGGGCGCAGCATGCTGGTGGAGGTGGATGGCATGCCGGCAATATTGCCGGGTGCCATGGGGTTCGCCGACCAGCCGAATGGACGTGGCCCGGTCCTCAACCCGTCCTATTGGGTGTTCGAGGCGTTGCCGGTGCTGGCACAACTTGATCCAGTGACCAATTGGGGTGCCGTCAGCGAAACCGGTATCGAACTGATCCGCCGCGCCCGCATCACCCGGAGCGGCCTGCCGCCCGACTGGCTGGTGATCGACGACAAGGGGATGGTGCAGCCGGCTCCCGATTTTCCGGTCGAGTTCGGCTATAATGGCATTCGGGTTCCGCTCTACATGATGCGCGCTGGCGTCAATCCCGTGCTGCTCGATCCATTTCGGGAAAGTGCCGATGAAGAGGGACTGCACAAGATCGATCCGGTGACCGGAGAGAGGCTCGAACCGATCAGCGAGCCGGGCTACCGGCTGATCGGAGCTGCCATGGAATGCGTCGCCGAGGGAACGGTCATTCCCGCAGATCTCAGGACGATGGCGCCAACCAGCTATTACGCCGCAACGCTGCAATTGCTGATGCTCGACTATCTGCGCCGCGCCCAGCCCGACTGCATGGGAGGGCCACAGACTTGAGAACGCTGGCAATTCTCCTCATGGTCGTGCTCGCTGCGGCCGTCGGCTATTCGGCTGTGGCGCAACAATCCACGCAGTCGCGGCTCAATACCGATGCGCCGCGCACCACCAGGCTGGTGGCGCAAAATCAGACACCACAGGCCGTGACGACAGAGCTGGACGCGCCGACCGCTGCAGCGCCCGCGGCGCCTGCCGCGACACGGGCTGCGGTCGACGAAACTGCCCTGCGCTATTTTGCCCGGCAGGGCGATACGGCGCGCGTGCAGGCGGAAATCGAGCGGTTGCGCCTGCTGCATCCGGGATGGGAGCCGCCGACCAATCTGCTGTCCGATGAATATGTGCCCGATGCGGATATCATCGCCATGTGGGACCTGTTCAGCGCTGGCGACTTTGCCGGCGCGCGTGCCGCGATTGCCGCGAAACAGCAGGCCGACCCGAGCTTTGTGCCCTCCGATGACCTGCTGAGCAGTCTGGCGCTGGGCGAGGCGGGGCTGCGGCTGCGCAATGCGTCCGATGCGCGGCAATTCGAGACCGTTATTTCGGTGGCGGCAAATGCGCCCGACCTGCTGACCTGCGACAGGATCGACAATCTATGGCGGCTGGCCGAAGCCTTTGCGCTGACCGGCAACAAGCCGCGCGCGCTCGACGCCTACACCTATGTTCTCACCAATTGCAGCGCGAGTGCGGATCGCTTTGCGACGCTGCAGAAAGCCATTGATCTGGTCGACCGCGCCGACCTTGTCCCGCTGCTGGCCCTGGAGCGCAGTGGTGCAGATGGTGTGGGCGAGTTCGCAGCACTGCGTCTGGATCTGGCGCGGCGGGCCATTGCTGCTGCATTGGGCGATGATGGGGAGCCGCCCTTGCCGGAGGACGTAAGCCTGTTCGAGACGGCGGCCCAGGCGAGCAATGTTGCCGAAGACCAGCGGCTGATGGGATGGTATGAATTGTCCCGCGATCGGCCGGAGGCTGGCCGCCGCTGGTTCGAAAGAGCCATGAATGCCGATCCGTCCGCCGAATCCGTGCAGGGGCTGGGCACCGCCCTTTTGCAGTTGGGTGACGCGGAAACGGCAGAAGACGCGCTGTCGGACTATCGCAACGATAGCGAGGAATTGACCACGCTTTATCTCGATGCGGCGGCGGCACTTCTGGCTCTGCAGCCGCGTATTGAACTCGACAGCCGGGTGCTGGGCCGGATCGTCGATAGCGTCATGTCGGCGCGGCAGGCCAATACTGCACAGGAGCTGGGCTGGTATGCCTATGACTTCCAGCAGCCGCAGACGGCAGTGGAATGGTTCACGCTGGCGCTGCGCTGGAAAAATGACCTCGAGCCCGCCGCCTATGGCATCATGGTGGCCGCCAATGCCCTGGGCGATCTCGCCACCGTGGAAAGCATCCGAACGCAATGGGGCACCCGCTCCGATCGGATTGCGAGCTTTGGCCGCACCACCAATTCGACGGCACCGCCGCTGCCACAACCCCGGCCCGCGCGTGAAACAGTAGTGGCGACGGCGACACCGGCGGTGCAGGTGACCCAGGCGCAACCGGCAGAGGCAAGCTCATCCGCCCCCCAGGCATCGTCTGGCGGGCGGAATTGTACCAGTTTCGTGCCGGCAGGAAGCCTGTCAGCAGGCGCAGCCCTTACACACGGCTGGTGTCTGATGGAGCTGAACCGGCCGGCACAGGCCGTTGATCATTTCAGCCGGGCGTTGCAGTCGGGGTCCGAGAATACGCGCAGCCAGGCGGCTTATGGCTTGTCGTTGGCCTATATCCGGCTCGGCCTTGCCGATGAAGCCGCGATTGCTGCCGCTGCGGCGCCGATTACCAATCGGCAGGCGGTTGAACTCGAGATTGCCATTCTGACGCAGAAGGCCACCAGCGCCTATGATATCGGCGACTATCGTCGTGCCCTGGATGCCCTGGATGCGCGCGCCCGCTACGCGCCGGAGCGCAACGACCTGCTGACCCTGCGTGCCTGGAGCTACTACCACCTCCGGCGCTATCGCGAGGCCGAACGCATATTCGAGGCGGTTGCCGCCACCGGCTATGGCGACGCCGTTGCCGGCCTTGCTGCCACCGCCGCCGCGCTCTCGGTTTTCCAGTAGCGACAGGGCAGAGCGCGCCAGAGATCCTGCCTGGCGCTGGTGACCATCGGTCTTTCCGGGACAGATAAATTCGATCTCAAACGGCGTCACGCGACTTTACACCAAGCGTCAGTCGGCGCCGGGCATCGTCTCGGCACCGAAATTGCGCTGGCCATCGAGCGCGGTCACGATGTTCGATCTGGCGCAATGGCGCACCGGAAACAGCCTTGCTGTTTCCGGTGCGTGAAGAGATCAGGCGGCGCGATCAGATGGGGTAGTGAATATGTCCGTCTTGCACCGTGACCCAGCGCAGTTCGGTAAACTCGGCAATGCCCCAATTGCCGCCGAAACGGCCATAGCCGGAGGCCTTGACGCCACCGAACGGCATCTGGGCTTCGTCGTGAACGGTCGGGCCATTGACGTGGCAGATGCCGCTTTCGATGCGACGGGCAACGGACAGGGCGCGGTTGACGTCCTTGCCGAAGACGGCCGAGGAAAGGCCATATTCAGTGTCATTGGCGACGCGGACGGCTTCGTCCACCGAGCCGACGCGAACGACGGTGACGACCGGGCCGAAGGATTCCTCGCCATAGATGCGCATGGATGGGGTGACCTTGTCGATCAGGGTCGCGTCCATGATGGTGCCATCGATGCGGCCGCCGGCAGCGAGCACACCGCCCTTGGCGGTGGCGTCCTTTATGAGTTGTTCAAGCCGCTGAGCGGCGCTGGCATCGACCACCGAGCCGAGCGGCGTGTTGCCCTTGGTCGGATCACCGGCAACAAGGGTCTTGGCCTTGGCAGCGAGCTTTTCGACAAAGGCATCGGCAACCGAGTCCAGCACCACGATGCGCTCGGTGGACATGCAGATCTGGCCCTGGTTCATATAGGCGCCAAAGGCCGCCGCGGCGACGGCTTCATCGAGATCGGCGTCATCGAGAACGATGAAGGGTGCCTTGCCGCCCAGTTCCAGCAAGGCGGGCTTGAGATGGCGGCCCGCCTTTTCGGCAATGATGCGGCCGACGCGGGTGGAGCCGGTGAAATTGACCCGGCGCACCGCTGGATGGGCGATCAGGGCTTCAACGATTTCGCCGGCATTTTCCGGCGCATTGGAGACGGCATTGAGCGCACCCTTGGGCAGGCCGGCTTCGAGCAGGGCCTCAACGATCAGGCGATGGGTGCGCGGGCAAAGCTCGGACGTTTTCATCACCACGGTATTGCCGCAGGCGAGTGGGGTGGCCAGGGAGCGCACACCGAGAATGACCGGTGCATTCCAGGGCGCCATGGAGAGCACGACACCCGCCGGCTGGCGCATGGCCATGGCAAGGCTTCCCGGACGATTGGACGGGATAATTTCGCCCTTGATCTGAGTGACCAGGCTGGCGGCTTCGCGCAGCATATCGGCGGCGAGCATGACATTGAACATGGCCCAGCCGGCCGTGGCGCCGATCTCTGCGCCCATGGCCTCCACGAATAGCGGGCCCTTGGCTTCCAGCACGTCAGCGGCCTTGAGCAGAACCTTCCGCCGCTCCTTGGGCGCGGTTTTCGACCATTCGGGGAAGGCTGCTGCGGCGGCATCGGCGGCGCGCTGGGCATCTTCCACGCTGGCTGCGGCGGCGCGTGTTGCCACCTCGCCGGAAATGGGGTTGCGCCGTTCAAAGACCGCGCCGCCGGACGCCTTCTGATCTTCGTTGGCGATAAGCAGACCAAGTTGATCCATTGCGATTGTCTCCTCTTGAATTTCAGGCGGCGCTGCCACCAAGGAATGCCTGTTGCACCGCTGCGTCGGTCTTGAGCGCTTCGGCAGTGTCCGACCCCACAATCCGTCCAGCTTCCATGAGATAGCCGCGATCGGAAATCGAGAGGGAAATCGACACGTTCTGCTCGACCAGCAACAGGGCGACACCGGTCTGTTGCACGCGCTTGAGCGCCGCGAACAATTCGGTGACCACGATCGGGGCGAGACCAAGACTGGGCTCGTCCAGCATGAGATATTTGGGATTGCTCATCAGCGCCCGGCCGATGGCGACCATCTGCTGTTCGCCGCCGGACATGGTGCGGACCATCTGCCGCTTGCGCTCGGCAAGGCGGGGGAAGAGGTCGTATATCAGGGCGTGCCGTTCGGTCTCGGTGGCCCGGGCGCGTTTGGGATTGGCGCCAAGCAACAGATTTTCCTCGACCGTGAGGTCACCGAAGACACCGCGTCCTTCAGGGACGAGGGCGATGCCGGTCTCGGGAATATCGTGGGGCGGCATGCCGAGCAGAGATTTGCCGTCCAGCGTGACCTGCGATCCGTTTTCGGCGCGCGCAAGACCGGCAATGGCCTTGAGAAGAGAGGATTTCCCAGCGCCATTGGCGCCAAGAATTACGACGGTCTCACCTTCTTCGATGCGGACCGAGACGTTTTCCAGCGCCAGGTGTCGTCCATAGCGAAGCGAGAGGTTTTCGATCTCAAGCATGACCGTCTCCCAGATAGGCCGAGATGACGGCGGGATCGGCGAGCACATCGGCCGTCGGCCCATCGGCGATCTTCCTGCCGACATTCATCACGACGGCGCGGCCACAGAGGGCGCGCACCGCCTCCATGATATGTTCCACCAGAATGATGGTCATGCCCCGATCCCGCAGGGAGAGGATGAGGTCGATGCCCACCCGCAATTCGGTGGGGTTGAGCCCGGACAGCCATTCGTCGAGCAGCAGAAGTCGCGGTTCGGCGGCCAGCGCACGGGCCAGTTCCATGCGTTTCTGGTCGATATAGGTGAGGTCGTCAGCGTGTTCAGCGCCACGACCGCTCAATCCCACTTCGTCGAGCAGCTGATCGGCTCGATCCCGTGCCGCACTGCCCCAGAGCGGATCTGTACGGAAGGCGAGGGCGGCCATGACATTCTCGGCCACGCTGAGCGAGGGCAGGATTTTCACCAGTTGAAAGGTGCGCGATACGCCTTTGTGAGCGATCCTGTTGGACGGCAGATTGGAAATGGTCCCCCCCGCCAACGCTATGGTTCCGCTGGTGGGCGAAAGAGCGCCCGAGATCATGTTGAGCAGGGTGGTCTTGCCCGAGCCATTGGGGCCGAGCAGGGCGGCGATCTCGCCCTGTGCCACCGAGAAGCTCACCTCGTTGACCGCGGTCAGGCCGCCGAACTGTTTTTTGAGCGCGGTGATTTCAAGAAGCTGGGTCACTGTGCCACCTCCTTGCGACGCGCGCGTTTGATGAGGTCTTCGGCCAAAGCCACGACGCCGCGCGGCACCACGAAGACGATGGCGATGAACATGAGGCCCAGAATGATGGAATAATGGTTCGGGAAATTGGCACTCAGCCATTCAAACAGCAGGAATAGCGGAATGGCGCCCAGCATCGGACCCCAGAGGCGGTTTGCGCCACCCAGCAGCGCCATGATGACGGTGAGGAACGATACGGTGGGATTGAAGACGATCGCCGGCTCGATATAGGTCCAGCGCGGAGCCTGGATGGCACCGACCAGCGTAATGATGGTGGCGCTGATGGCAAAGAGCGCCAGCTTGATGCGGGAAATGTCGATGCCGATATGGGCAGCGACGGTTTCATCGTCGCCGATGACCTTCAGCGCCAGCCCAATGCGTGACCGGGCGATCCACCAGCCGATGAACAGGGTGACCGCTGCCAAGGCCAGAAGCTGCCAATAGATCTGCTCGGCGGTGATGGGCAGGAAGATATAGCGGCCAAGGGTGCCGGTGATATTGACTTCGTACCAGGTGACAAGCTGGCGGATAAGTTCGGCAAGTCCGAAGGTGAAGATGACGAAATAGACCCCGGCCAGACGCAGGGTGGCCAAGCCCACGATCAGCGCCACGACGAGACCGATCAATCCGGCTATGGCGATGACCACCGGATAGGGCAGGGTTTCCGACAGCACTGCCACCGTGTAGGCGCCGATACCGAAGAAGGCGACCGTGGCCAGCGAGATATAGCGGGTCGGGCCGGAAAACAGCGCCCAGGCGCTGGCAAGAACCACATAGCCGGTCATGCCGAGCAGCAGGCCCACGCCATAGGCGCCCAGCTGAGTGGGGATATAGGCCAGGGCGGCAAGCGCCAGGGCAACGAGGCCGAAGCCGAGAGCGGTGCGCATCATCGTCCCGCCGCCTTTCCGAACAGACCCGAGGGTTTCCAGAGCAGAACCACAAGGAAGATGAGATAGGTCGAAGCCAGCGTCAGGCCTGGATCGACATAGGTAGCGACCAGCGTTTCGACGAGGCCGAGCAGCAGCCCTGCAACGAGCGCGCCCATGAGATTGCCCAGCCCGCCCATGATGACGATGATCAGGGCCTTCATGGTGAAAACCACACCCATGGAAGCATTGAAAGTCTGGTACATGGAGACCATGACCCCGCCGGATGCGGCGAGCATGGTGCCCAATGCGAAGGCAAAGCGGGCTGTGCGATTGACATTGATGCCCACCAGCGGTGCCGAGGCCGGCGCGACGGCGATGGCGCGCACCGAGGTGCCCCAGCGGGTGCGGGTGAGGATCAGGAACAGCGCGCCGCCGATTACCACGGCCAGGACAAAGGCCAGCAGCCGGTTGGCCGCGATATTGGCACCCAGAACATTCACGCCGAAATTGAGGTAATTGTAGCTGGTATAGTTCGAGCCAAAGGTGATCAGCATCACGCCCTGGATGACGAAGAGCAGCCCGAAGGTGGCGAGGATCGAATCCACTTCGAGCGTGCCGGTTTTCGAGGAGCGTCGCACCAGAGGCTGCATCATGATGCCGTAAATCAGATAGCCGAAGGCGAAGGCGCCTGGCAGAACGATCAGCATGCCGAGTAACGGATTGATGCCGAGCGTCGAAAACAGGATGAAGGCGGCAAAGGCGGCAAAGATGGTCACCTCGCCATAGGCAAGGTTCATGATGCGCGAAATGCCATATTGCAGCGTCAGCCCCATGGCGACGAGCGCATAGGTGCCGCCGAGCACCAGGCCGGAAATGAGCGCCGTCAGCAGCATGAAGACATCTTTCCTCGCTTGTTACGCGATGGGGTGGTCACGGGCAAAGTCCAGATCAGGGGTGACCCCGCGCCTGGGCGCGGGGCCGGGAGGGATTATTGCGCCTTCCAGGGCTGCTTGGGCAGGTTGATGGCGCTGGCGCCCGCCCGATCGGAGGGCTCGAGCGCAACGAAAACGCCGTTCTGCCACTGACCGGTCCACCAGAGGTCGCGCAACTGGTTGTTTTCCAGCTTGGTCTCGCCAAGAATGGTGGTGAACGTGCCGGTGGAAAGCTCCTCGGCCACTGCATCACGGTCAAGACCGACGCGCTTGATGGCTTCCTCGAGCATTTCAAGGCCGGCATAGGTCATCTGCGAGGCCCAGAAGTCCGGAGCCTGGCCGTTAAAATCCGTGTGCCGCTGGCGATAATCCATCAGCGCCGCATTGGCGGTGTCGATGCCACCAAGGCTCAACACGCCTTCGGTATTTTCGCCATTGGCGCCGAGATAGGTCGGGAAGGGCGTGCCGACGCCAAGATAGAAGACGTCCGGGTTGTAGGAGGCGACCTGTGCCTGCTGGGTGAGCGCGAAAGTGTCGGGCGGGTAGGAGAAGGCGACGAAACTATCTGCGCCCGAGGACTGCGCTTCGTTGAGCATGGGCGAGAAATCGGTGGTGCCGGGCGGATACGTCCGGTCCATGACTATATTGAGGCCCGCTTCAGCAAAGGTCTCGCGTGCGGCGTTGACGAGGTCGATACCGAAGCCGTCGGCCACCGAGATGACGGCGACGTCCCCGTTGATCTGGCCGGCCGCATGGGCAGCGCCGAGCACGTCGGCCAGCGCGCCGGAATAATCGGCGCCGCCGCCGAGAAGCCAGAAACTGCGCTTCCAGCGTTCGGCAAATTCAGGCGCGCGGTCGGTCACGGCGGCCGAGGCGATCAGCGGATAGCCAAAGCGGTCCAGCAGGGGCGCAACGGCAAGATTGAAGCCGGTGCCCCAGGGCGAGAGGACGAAATCAACCTCGTCCTGCGTCACCAGGCGCTCGACGGCGCGCACCACTTCCTCAGCGGAAGAGCGGTCATCGTATTCGATGACTTCGATGGGCAGGCGCGTGCCATCGGGCAGTTCGAGGCCGCCGGCCTCGTTCACTTCATGCACCCAGAGCTTGTAGTTCGGAATGGTGGTGATGCCTGCGCCGCCGGCATTGGCGCCGGTCATCGAGACGGCATAGCCGATCTTGACCGATGTCCGCTCCTGCGCGGTGATCGTGAACAGGCTGGTGCTGGCCATGAGCGTGGCGGCAACACCAAGGGCACGCAGGGCGACCCTGCGGGAAACAAATGACATGGATATCCTCCTGTGGCCCCGTTGCGGGCGTCGGGACGCTGCGGGATTGTCCCTCTTCAAGCGCCTGACATCACGCTATCGAACGGCAGGAAATGCAGAAATAGACTTTTTATGGAGAAACTTGTACTTTTAAGGAGGTTGAGGAGGTTTGTGTGCAGTCAAAACATCAGGGAGGCAGTGCGCGGCAAAAACTCGACCTGGCGCAGGAGGTGGAAAGCCAGTCCATCGCCACCACGCTGGACGTTGCGCAATGGACCCTGCAAGGACGCCGCAACCGCATCTTCGTCCTGCTCTCGGGCAGCGGCCAGATCCACTATCACGGCGAAATGACGCCGCTCCAGGCGCCGACATTGGTCTGGGTGCCCACTGGAACGCCTGCAATGCTGACATTGCTGGCCGGATCGCGTGGGGCCTGGCTGGCCATTTCCGATGCGATTCTGGGACAGGTGGCCCTGCCGGGCAATATTGCCGAGGATATTCGGCGCCTGTCGCAACGTCCGCAATTGGGGACGCGGATCGAGCGCGATGTGGCGGCGCGGTTGATGACACTGATTGCGACCATGGAAGGAGAGTTGCGCGATGATCATGCGGGGGCGCAGGAAATGGTGCGCCACCAATTGGCCATCGTCTCCATCCTGCTCTGGCGCAGCTCAGATCTCGGCGCCACGGCGCACCAGCCGGCGCCGCGTGCACTGGTGAGCAATTTTCTGCATCTGGTCGACCAGCAGATGCGCGGGCATTGGTCGGTGGCCGACTATGCGCGCTATCTCGGTGTCAGCATCGACCGCCTGAACAGCGCGATATTGCGCGCCACCGGCCAGACACCACTGGCGCTGATCCATGCCCGCCTGATGGCCGAAGCCCGGCAGATGTTACAGAATTCGGGCATGCATATCGGCGAAATCGCCCTGGCGCTCGGCTTCGAGGATCCGGCTTATTTCTCGCGGTTCTTCAAACGGCTTAGCGGCCGGTCGCCGCGGCAATACCGGCTGGAGGAAACAAGGCGACAAGCGGTGATGGACGGCTCCTTCGCTGCCTGGCCCTAGCAGGGAAATGCCCGTGCCCTGCGCATAGCACCAATGAGGGGCTGGCGCGGCGTCCCCCGATATCCTATTTCCCCGGACAAGAGCCGGGCGCTGTCGGACCCGGCCGGGTTGGAGGACTTGTAATGTCGGCCCAGACCCCCACTAAACGCCTCACCACGCGTGATATTGCTGCCATGCGGCGGCGTGGCGAAGCCATCGCAATGCTGACGGCCTATGATGCGACCATGGCGCGGCTGGTCGAAATGGCCGGCGTCGACATGATCCTTGTCGGCGACAGCCTGGGCAATGTTGTCCTGGGACACGAGACCACGCTGCCGGTGACGCTTGACGACATGATCCGGCACGCAGCGGCGGTAAAGCGCGGGTCGGCACGGGCGCTGCTGGTCTGCGATATGCCGTTCGGTTCGGTGACCAGCCCGGACGTCGCCTTGCAGAATGCTGTGCGCGTGATGAAGGAAACCGGGGTCGAGGCGGTCAAGATCGAAGGTGGTCTTGGCATGGTGCCGGTGGTCGAGAAACTGGTCGCCCATGGCATTGCCGTCGTCGGCCATATCGGGCTCATGCCCCAGTCCGTGCATCAGATGGGCGGCTATTACATGCACGGCAAGGACGAGGCATCCGCAGCGCGGCTGCGCGAGGAAGCGAAAGCGCTCGAAGCGGCCGGCGCTTTTGCCCTTGTGCTGGAATGCGTTACGCCCGCATTGGCGGCGGAAATCACCCTGTCGCTCGCCATTCCCACCATTGGTATCGGGTCGGGCAAGGATTGCGCGGGCCAGGTTCTGGTGGTCAATGATCTGATCGGGCTCAGCACCAGTCCGCCGCCCAGCTTTGCCAGGCCGCGCGCCGATGTGGCATCCGTCATTCGCGCTGCAGTGGGGGAATACGTGGCCGAGACCAAGGCGGAAAGGCAGCCGATTCCGATGCCGAGGCGGGCGGAATAATGGCCAATATTCTCATCGCAATCTCGGGTTCCATTTCGGCTTACAAGATTGCCGATGTCGTGTCCGAACTGGGCAAGGCGGGGCATGATGTGCAGTGCCTGCTCACCAAGAGCGCCAAGGAATTCGTGAGCCCGCTGGTGCTCGAAACGCTGAGCGGGAACAAAGCCTTATCGGATGTGTTCGGGCCGGACGTATCGGGGACCGAGCATATCGATCTGGCGCGGTGGGCGGATTTGCTGGTGTTTGCGCCGGCGAGTGCGAACATGCTGGCGCGGCTGGCGCTCGGCCTTGCCGACGACCTGCCGTCGACCGTGGCTCTGGCGAGTGAAGCGCCGCTTCTGATCGCGCCGGCCATGAATACCGTCATGTGGGAAAAAGCCATTGTGCAACAACATCTTGCGACGCTGGTGGCGCGGGGTGCGGAGGTGATCAATCCGGCTTCGGGGCTTTTGGCTTGTGGCGAAACGGGCATGGGGAAACTGGCGCCGGTGAGCGAGATCGTTGCGGCGATCGAGCGAGCGGTTGTGCCCCGGGTCCTGGACCTGCTTGATGAAAGGATTCTGATGACGGCGGGCCCGACCACGACGCCGATCGACGCGGTGCGCTATATTACCAACCATTCCACCGGGCGGATGGGCGCGGCCATGGCCGAGGAAGCGCTGCGGCGCGGGGCGGTGGTGGACTATGTGCTGGGCATGGACAAGGGGGTCGTGCGACCAGTTGCGCCGCGCGGGGCCGAGGGACGGCTGACGTTGATCGAAGTGCGAACGGCCGAGGAGATGGCCGCGGCGGCGCTGGAAAAGCTGCCTCTTGCGCAAGGGGTAATCGCCAGCGCTGCGGTGATGGATTATGCGGTGGCAGAGCCGTCAGCCAGCAAGCTCAAGCGGGCGTCCGACGCCATCGCGCTCGATCTGGTGCCCTCAGTCGACGTGCTGGGCACATTGCGCAAGGCGGCAAAAAGTCAATGGTTTCTGGGATTTGCCGCCGAGACAGACGCGGTCGAGGCGCATGGCAAGGGTAAGCTGGAAGCCAAGGGGCTCGATTATCTGTTTGCCAATCAGGTGGCGCGGCTGGGCGAGACCGGGGCGACCGGGTTCGCCGTGTCGACCAATGCGGGGGTATTGCTGGGCCGGGATGGCTCGCGCCATGAACTGGCGCTCGGCAGCAAGGCAGAGATCGCCCGACAAATCTGGAACCTGATCATATGACCTTGATTCTCAAGGACAAAGCGGCGCTTCGTGACTGGCGCGCCGCCCTCCCGGCACGGACGAAACTGGCTTTTGTGCCCACCATGGGCGCGCTGCACGATGGGCATATCAGCCTGATGAAACAGGCGCAGGCTGGCGCGGATGTGGTGATTGCCTCGATCTTCGTGAACCCCTTGCAATTCGGGCCGAACGAAGACCTGTCGCGCTATCCACGACCGCTGGACGCCGATGTGGCCAAGCTGGAAGCGGCGCGGGTGGACGCGCTTTTCCTGCCATCGGTCGAGGACATGTATCCGCCCGGCGCCTCGACTTTTGTCGATGAATCGATGGTTTCGCTGCCGCTTTGCGGGGCCGAGCGGCCCGGGCATTTCCGGGGTGTGACCACGGTTGTGCTGAAACTGTTCAATCTGGTGCAGCCCGATATTGCTTGGTTCGGACAGAAGGATGCCCAGCAATGTATGGTCATCGAGCGCATGGTGCGGGACCTCGACGTGCCGGTGGAGATCCGGCGCGGGGCCATTGTGCGGGAGATGGATGGATTGGCGCTGAGTTCGCGCAATGTCTATCTGCCGGAAGCGGACCGGGCGGCGGCACCGCTGATTTATCAAAGCCTTAGAACGGTCGAAGCGGCCTATCGGGCCGGCGAGCACGATGCGGAAACCCTCGCAGCCATCGGCCGGGCGGTGCTGGCGCAATCGGACCGTATCGCAGTGCAATATTGGGACGTGCGCGATCCCGAAAGCCTTGGCGCCATCGCGAAGGTGGGGTCGCGCGGCGCCTTGCTGGCGGTGTCGGCGCATCTGGGCACGACACGGCTGATTGATAATTTGCTGATCGAGGCGGGTGAGCGGTAGGGCGTTTCATCATTGAACGGATTTGCGGCTCTATCCCTCCCTCCCCCTTGAGGAGAGGGAATGAGGCAGGGGGTTCTGAACCATCCTCCAGTGCCGAGTTTCTGGGGCCGCAGAACCCCCACCCTAACCCTCCCCTCAAGGGGGAGGGGACTGGCTGGGGCTCTCAAATTTCAGCGCAGAGCCATATATTTCGCCGACCCTATTCGGCCGCTTGAATCTGCGGGGCGTTGGCGAGTTTGTTGTCGCCAAAATAGCGAAGCGGCCGGATTTCGTAGGAGCCCGTGCCGGGATTGGCGACGGCGAGACGTTTGGCGAAATCGAGCGCCTCGTCCATGCTGTTGCAGTCGGCGACATAGAAGCCGAGGAACTGTTCCTTGGTTTCGGCAAACGGACCATCAAACACGACGGGTTCGCCGGAGCTCTTTTTCAGGGTCTTGGCTTCGTGCGTATTCCAGAGACGGACAACCGGCCCCAGCTTGCCCTCGGCACTCATCCCGGCCTGCACCGCGCCCAGCCGCTCCATGCAGGCGGCGTCTTCTTCGGCGGTCCAGCGGGACACTTCCTTTTCGTCGTTATAGCAAAGAATGGCATAGAGCATGTCGGCACCTCCTCGGGGTGCAGGGACTATGCCGCCGCATTGTGTTTCAGGCAACGGGTTGTGGTGCGCGGCGGGCAATGGTGATGGTCGCGCCGACCGAGGCAGCGATGATGGCGGCAATGCCGACAATCTGTCCGCCATTGAGCACTTCATGGAGAATGACGAGGCCGGACAGCGCCGCCAAGGCGGGCTGGCCGCTCATCAGAATGCCGAAGAGCCGCGCCGGGATATGGGGCAGCGCCACCATGTCGAGCGCGTAGGGAATGGCGCTGGAGAGGAGGGCCACCGCCAGAGCCAGTGGCAGGATGGCGGGGTCGAGCAGGGCAGGCCCGGCGGTGGCGGCGCCGAATGGCAGAGCTATGCAGGCCGCGGTGGCAACGCCGAGCGCGGCGATATGTGCGCCGCCGCCGCCATCCGCTTCCGAGCGGCCGGCGCGCTGGCCAAAGATGATATAGCCGGCCCAGCAGGCCCCGGCGCAGAGCGCCAGCACAATGCCGAGCGGGGAAATGTCGCTGTCCGTGCCCGTCCAGGGCAGGAGCAGGGCAAATCCCGCCACGGCAAGGATGATCCAGAAGAAATCGAGTGGCCGTCTTGCGCCGAACAGGGCGACGGCCAGGGGGCCGGTAAATTCCAGCGCCACGGCAATGCCGAGCGGAATATGCTCAAGCGCGGCGTAGAAGAAGAGGTTCATGGCGCCCATGGCGCCGCCATAGAGCAGGACGGCACGCCATTGCCGCCTGTCGAGCCGGTGGCGCCAGGGCCGGAAGACGGCGAGCAGGACCAAGGCGGCCAGAGTGAGGCGCAGGGTGGTGGCGCCGGCAGCGCCCACCAGGGGGAACAGCATTTTGGCAAAGCTGGCCCCGGTCTGGGTGAAGACCATGCCGAGCGTGACGAGCAAGACAGGGAGAAGGACGGAATTTGGCCGCACGGAACGGGCTTTCGGGGAGATGTGGGTGCTTTGTAGTGGAGTTTTGTATGCAGGTGTAGGTGGGAAGGGGCGTGTATCCAACTGAACTCAGGAATGCCTGGAAATGGACTGAGGTCGAATCGACACTCGTTACTCTGCTGTGAGGTCTGGTAGCCACGATGCCGTTCCCTCCCCCTCAAGAGTGGAGGTTGTCCCTGGCGTACCCAGACCGATGATCTACAAGTGAGGACAAAGAGTTACCGCATGTCCGTTCTCTCTGCGCCGCTCATAGGGAAGAAACCGCTTATGCCTTTGTTGATGTGCGTGCCGGGGCAAACGGCGTGACCCGCCCTAACCAATTCCATCGCACATTGGGCGTTGCCTTGAAGACAGCTTGGTTCATATCGCATCGCATTCGTGAGGCAATGGCCACAAGATTGGCGGCGTCAGTAAGCAGATAGTTCACACTCTGGTGGAGCGAAACGGTAAAGCGCGCTCTGCCCAAATCGCCAACGTCAACGGCGCCAATCTTCGAACCCTTCTAGCTGAGGTCGACCGCGCCTCTGCCCCGATGGTCGATACTGCTGGCCGTTATCATCATGTCGGCAGAGAGTTTAGCCGTCACGAGATGGTCAATCACGGCAAAGACGAATAAGTCCGTGGCAATGCCTACACCAACACCATGAAAGGGTACTTTAGTGTCCTCAAACGCGGCGGGGTTGGCATTTCCACCACGTCATCGCCCAGCACCTTCACCGTTATCTGGCCGAGTTCGATTTCCGCTATAACAACCGCGTAGCGCTGGGCGTGAACGACACCATGCGAACCGAAAACATGGTCTCTGCCGTTGTCTGCAAGCGTCAGACCTATCAAACGATTAATTGAGGATGGGAAAAGCTATGTCAGCAAACCCAAGGCAAAGCCAAAGCCAAGGGCCAAGCCCTATAAAGTCTAAGCCTCGCGGTTTATCGACACAGCGAGGGCGCTAGATGCGGTTGAATCTGGAGAGAAGTTTTCGCATGCGATCCAGCGCCTTCTGCCGCCGAAAAATGGTTGGGGAGACATAGGTGGGGAGCCCTAGCTCTTTCATTTCCCTGCGGTGCTGGTTCCATCGGCGCTTGTCAGCGAGGTCAGCGGCGCCAGGTACGGCTGCAAAGCCCGCCGCAAACTTACGCATCTCCTCCTCGCCTAAATCAAGCCCCATATGGTGCCCGTCAGCGCTCAAGAAATCTGGCACAGGGAACTTGTCGGTCTCTCCGGTCTCTAGGTGCTTTCTGACATGCCATGCAAGCATGTCCGCAGCCTGCAGCGGCATTACCAGTTTGTCGTCACGGAATATTGGCTCGGCTGAAAGCACGTCGCGCACCTTCTTGTCCTGCTGCATGCGTATAGCCTGGTAGAGATCGCAGGCGTTCCTCCCGGTGCCTTCCTGCTCATCAAAGATAAAATCTATCGAGACTTGAAGTAGTCCGGGCTCACGAGACTGGTGCAGCGCCAAGGGGAGGATCATCGCCTGAAACGCAAACGCATAAGCATCCCGCATCCCATATGGCCCTACAGGATGAATGATTTCCCTAACATGTTTTTGGCTCACTGATGAGTGGATCGACACCGGTGCCCAGTGGCGGATTATGCGGGCTAAATCAGATACCTTGTTGTCCCTATCAGCTTCCGACCATCCGCCGAATTGTCCACGAAAGTGCGCAGCCTCCACCATCTTGAAGTAATCGATAGACGGTGCACGCCTTAGTTCGGCGTACCAAGCGTCGGAGAATCTAGCCCACTTTTCGGCCGTGTTTATGTAACCAGCCAGAACAAGCCTTTGCTCGCCTTGGTCGCTACGAGAGTCATCAACATAAGCCTGTACCGAGACCAACAGCTTCTCCGTCCACGCTGCGCTGGATAGCCGCTAACCAACGCGCGAATTGCATCGCCGCCTCGGGTGACTGACTCGCGCCGATTATTGATAGCTTTCTGGGGCGGGTACGCAAAGTATAATACATTCCCCTAAAGGGAGGGGCAGATGGGCACTCGCTGAAATCATAGCGCCTGAAGGCGGGATACGGAGGCGCTGATGGCGACGGCTACAAAAACACCGGCTCTTCGTGGAGCTGGATGCCGAAGCGGGTGCTTACGGTCTCTTTTATGTGGCGCGCCAAGGCGGCTATGTCGCTCTGTTCGCCCCCGCCATGGTTGACCACGACCAAAGCATGGCGCTCGGAAATGCCGACGGGGCCAAGGCGGAAACCCTTGAGGCCGGATTTTTCGATGAGCCAGCCGGCGGAGAGTTTGAGGTTTCCATCGGGCTGGAGGAAATTGGGGGCGGCGGAAAATTCTACCAGAACCGGGGCAGCCTCATCCGGCGTGACGATGGGGTTCTGGAAGAAGGAGCCGGCATTGGGATGGGTGCGCCAGTCCGGCAGCTTGCTGGTGCGCAGGGCGATGACCTGGTCCATGACCTTGCCGGGCGTCAGCTCCGTGTCACCGGCCAGGTCGGCAAGGCCGGCGAAATTGAGATTGGGCGTCCAGTCGCGCGTCAGGCGCAGGCGGATCGACAGGACGATGTAGCGGTCCTTGTCGCGCTTGAAGACGGAATTGCGATAGGCGAAGGCGCAGTCGGCGCGGCTGAAGCGGCGCGTTTCGGCGCTCTGGCGGTCATAGGCCAGGAGAGAGTCGAAAACGTCCGCCAGTTCGGCGCCATAGGCACCGATATTCTGCACCGGGGCGGCCCCGGCCGTGCCGGGAATGAGGGCGAGGTTTTCGAGGCCGCCCAAGCCCTGTTCGACGGTCCAGGCGACGAGGTCATGCCAGGTTTCGCCGGCGGCGGCCTCTATGACTATAGCGTCACCTGCCTGCCCAACGACGGATTTGCCTTTCATCGCCATCAGCGCGGTAATGCCGGCAAAGTCCGGGGCCAGAACCACATTGCTGCCGCCGCCCAAGATGCGGACAGGCAGATCGAGGCGCGCGGCTTCGGCGAAGAGATCAGGGAGCTGGCTGGCGGCGTCAATTTCGATGCCGAAGCGCGACCTGGCCCGGAGCGCCAGGGTGTTGCGGGCCGAGAGGTCTAAATGGTCTAGCAGGGCGATGGACATGGATGGGCTATTCGTCCTCGTTTCGCGGCAGGCGGTCGAGCGCGACAGGGTCCACCGGCTTGACGCTTGCTTCAAGCGAGCGCTCATATTTCCGATCGCCCGGCCCGGCGCCCTTGATGGCCTTCCGTTCACAGCGCCGCACAAATTCGGCTAGCGCAGCGGCGCGGCGCTGGTGTGTGGAGGCGCGGAGAGCAGGGCGGTCGATGCGATTCATGGCGCGGTCTATATCACGAGCCTTGCGGCTGGCCTATTGCTGCGCTGTCTTGCCGCCCGTTGACACTTTGTTCCGGCTTCACCATGTTGCGCGCTCTTTGAATGCTGTTGCGGAACGGATCGCCGAATGAAGGTCGTTGTCGTTGAAAGTCCGGCCAAGGCCAAGACAATCAACAAATATCTGGGCAAGGATTATGAAGTCCTGGCCAGCTTCGGCCATATCCGCGACCTGCCGGCCAAGGATGGCTCGGTGCGCCCGGACGAAGATTTTGCCATGTCCTGGGAAGTCGATACGCAGTCGAAAAAGCGTGTCGCCGACATTGCCGCAGCGCTCAAGGGCGCCGATGGACTGATCCTGGCAACCGACCCTGACCGGGAAGGCGAGGCGATTTCCTGGCATATTCTGGACGTGTTGCGGGCCAAGAAGGCGCTGAAAAAAGACGTGCCGGTGCAGCGCGTGGTGTTCAACGCCATCACCAAGGATGCCGTGACCGCCGCCATGGCCAAGCCGCGCGACATCGACATGCCGCTGGTGGACGCCTATCTCGCGCGCCGGGCGCTCGACTATCTGGTGGGGTTCACGCTGTCGCCGATCCTGTGGCGCAAACTGCCGGGCTCGCGCTCGGCGGGGCGCGTGCAATCGGTGGCGCTGCGCCTGGTGTCCGAGCGCGAAGCCGAGATCGAAAAATTCAAGGCCGACGAATACTGGTCGGTCGAGGCGCAGCTTGCGCAGGGCGGCAAGAGCTTTCTCGCCCGGCTGTTCGCGGTCGATGGGAAAAAGAGCGACAAGCTCGATATCAGAACCGGCGAGGATGCGGCGGCGCTGAAGACGCTGATCGAAGGCGGCCAGTTCAATGTCGCCAATGTCGAGAAAAAGCCGACCAAGCGTAACCCCTACGCGCCCTTTACCACGTCGAGCCTGCAACAGGATGCGTCTTCGCGGCTGGGCCTGTCGCCCTCGCGCACCATGCAGATTGCCCAGCGGCTCTATGAAGACGGGCTGATCACCTATATGCGAACCGACGCGGTGCAGATGGCCCCAGAGGGCATTGCCATGGCCCGCTCGGTGATCGGGAAATATTTCGGCGAGGAGTATCTGCCGGAAAAGGCCCGCATCTACCAGACCAAGGCCAAGAATGCGCAGGAAGCGCACGAGGCCATCCGCCCCACCGACATGTTCAAGCGGCCGGAAAATCTCAGCCTGGATGCCGACCAGCAGAAGCTCTATGGGCTGATCTGGCGCCGCACGCTGGCCAGCCAGATGCGTTCGGCCGAGATTGATCGCACCACGGTCGATATTGCCGTCAACGTGCCGGGCCGCGCCGTCACCCTGCGCGCCACCGGTTCGGTCGTCACGTTCCCCGGCTTCCTCACGCTTTACGGTGTCGAGGCCAAGAGTGATGGCGAGGATGAGGACGAGGATGGCCGCGAATTGCCGCCGCTCGCCGTCGGCGACAAGCCGGAACTGAAAAAGGTCGAGATCGAGCAGCATTTCACCCAGCCGCCGGCGCGCTTTACCGAAGCGAGCCTCATCAAGAAGATGGAAGAGCTGGGTATTGGCCGCCCGTCCACCTATGCGGCCACGCTGGGCACGCTCAAGGATCGCAATTATGTGCGGCTCGAGGGCAAGGCGCTGCACCCGGAGGATCGGGGCCGGATCGTCACCTCGTTCCTTGAGAGCTTTTTCACCCGCTATGTCGAATATGGCTTTACGGCCGGTCTCGAAGAGCAGCTCGATCAGGTTTCGGCGGGCGAGCTGGACTACAAGGTGCTGCTGCGCGATTTCTGGAAGGATTTCACCGCCGCGACCGAGGAAATCAAGGACCTGCGCGTTTCCGAAGTGCTGGATGCGCTCAACGATCTGCTCGCCGATCACATTTTTCCGGCGCGCGAGGATGGGTCCGATCCGCGCAAATGCCCGACCTGCGGCACCGGTACGCTGTCGTTGAAACTGGGCAAGTTCGGCGCCTTTATCGGCTGTTCGAACTATCCCGAATGCAAGCACACGATGCAGCTTTCGGATGCGGCCAGCGGCAATGCGGCAGAAGCGGCGGCGGGTGAGGGCGTTCTGGGCACCGATCCCGAAACCGGGGAAGAGGTGCATCTCAAATCCGGACGGTTCGGGCCCTATGTGCAACTGGGCGAGGGCAAGGAGCCCAAGCGCTCTTCGCTGCCCAAGGGCTGGGAGGCCGGTTCGCTGACGCTGGAAAAGGCGCTGCAATTGCTCAGCCTGCCGCGCGAAGTGGGGCTGCATCCCGAGACCGGGCTGCCGATCCAGGCCGGGCTCGGCCGCTATGGGCCTTTCATCCTGCATGATGGCAAATATGCCAATCTGCCGGATGTGGAAGAGGTGTTCACCGTCGGTATCAACCGGGCGGTGGACCTGATCGCCCAGAAGGCGGCTGGTGGTTTCCAACGCGCCAGCGCCTCGGCCATCAAGACCTTCGAGCATGATGGCGGGCCGATCAAGATCGCGGTGGGCCGCTTCGGGCCCTATGCCAATCAGGGCAAGGTCTATGCGAATATTCCCAAGGATACCAAGCCCGAGGATGTAACGCTGGAACAGGCCGTGGCGCTGATCGCGGCCAAGATCGAAGCCGGCGGCGGCAAGAAGAAGGCTCCGGCGAAAAAGGCTGCGGCCAAGAAACCTGCCGCGAAAAAAGCGGCGGCAAAGACCACGACAGCCAAGAAGGCCCCGGCCAAAAAGGCGGCGACCAAGAAGGCCTCGGACGAAGACGTGCCGTTCTGACCCTTTTCCGGCGGCCTCGATGGATCATCCACCGGGGCCGTTTTGCATGGGCCAAAGCCGCGATTGACCCAGCCCCGCGAACGCTTTAGCCCTATAGCGCCCGGAACAAAGGATGAATCTCATGCAATACCGCTCGCTCGGCCGCTCCGGCCTCAAGGTCTCGGTGCTGACCATGGGGACCATGACCTTTGGCGGCAATGAAAGAATTGGCAATACCAACCCGGAGGATGCCGCGCGGCAGGTGGATATGTGCCTCGATGCCGGGATCAATCTCTACGACACGGCCAATGTCTATAATGCGGGCGTGTCCGAGGAGATCCTGGGAGAAATCCTGTCCGAAAACGGGCGGCGGCAAAAGGCGCTGGTGGCCACCAAGGTGCGGTTCAGGATGGGGGACGGGCCCAATGAGCAGGGCCTTTCCCGCCATCATATCATCGCGCAGTGCAAGGCCAGCCTCAAACGCCTCAAGACCGATGTGATCGATCTTTATCAGGTGCATGAATGGGACGGGCAAACGCCTATCGAAGAGACGATGGAGGCGCTCGATACGCTCGTGCGCCACGGGCATGTGCGCTATATCGGCTGCTCGAATTATTCGGGCTGGCATATTTCAAAAGCGCTGGCCTCTGCCGATCAGCGGCACAATGCGCGCTTTGTCTCCCAGCAGATCCACTATTCGCTGCATAGCCGCGACGCGGAATATGAGCTGGTGCCGATTTCGCAGGACCAGGGACTGGGGATTCTGGTGTGGTCGCCGCTGGCAGGCGGGCTGCTGTCGGGCAAATATCGCCGGGACAGCGAACCGGAAAGCGGGCGGCATGTAGGCGGATTCCGCGAGCCGCCGGTTTATGACTGGGACAAGCTCTACACTGTCATCGATGTGCTGGTGGCCATTGCCGAGGAACGCGGGGTTTCGGGCGCGCAGGTGGCGCTGAGCTGGCTGCTGGGGCGGCCGGGCGTGACCTCGGTGATTATCGGCGGGCGCAATGAAAAGCAGTTTGCCGACAATATCGCGGCGGCTGATCTGGTGCTGAGCGATGACGAGCGCAGTCGGCTCGATGCGGTCAGCCGGCCGCCTTTGCTCTATCCCTACTGGCACCAGTCCTTTTCGGCGCAGGACCGGCTGAGCAAGGTCGATCTCGACCTGATCGGCCCCTATGCCGAGGAGTTCAAGCGTGGCTGATCTGGTGTTTGCGGCTCCGGAGCCTGTGCTCGTGCCCGTCAGGGGTGGCGGTTTCTTCCCGGTGCGGCGCATCTATTGCGTAGGCCGCAATTATGCCGAGCACGCAAGAGAGATGGGCCATGACGAGCGAGAGCCGCCCTTCTTTTTCGACAAGCCGGCCGATGCCGTCGTTGTCGGTGGCGCCGAGACGGCCTATCCGCCGGAAACCGGGGACCTGCATCACGAGATTGAGCTGGTGGTGGCCATTGGCAAGGACGGGGCCGACATCGCCGCAAGCAATGCCCTGAGCCATGTGTTCGGCTATGGCGCCGGGCTCGACATGACGCGGCGCGATTTGCAGGCCGTGGCCAAAAAGGCCGGGCGGCCCTGGACCTTCGCCAAGGGGTTCGATCAGTCCGCGCCGCTGGGCGCGCTGGCGCGGGCCGATGCCATCGGGCATCCGGGCGTGGGCGCGATTGTCCTCAGGGTCAATGGCGCAGAGCGCCAGCGCGGTGATCTTGGCGACCAGATCTGGACTGTTGCCGAAACCATCGCCTATCTGAGCCGTTTCGTGGCGCTGAAAGCCGGCGACCTGATCATGACCGGCACGCCGGCCGGTGTCGGCGCGGTGATGCGGGGCGATGTGCTGGAAGGCGAAATCGAAGGGGTGGGCAGCGTCAGGACGGTGGTCGTCTGATGGCGCCGGTCTGGTCGAGCCAGCAGGATGCGGCGCTGGTGGCGGTGTCGGCCTGGCTCAAGGATCGCAACGGGCCGCAGGTGTTCCGCCTGTTTGGCTGGGCGGGAACCGGCAAATCGACGCTGGCCGTGCATCTGGCGCAGGATATCCGCAATGTGAAATATGCCGCCTTTACCGGCAAGGCGGCGCTGGTGATGCGCAAGCGCGGCTGCAAGGGCGCGCAGACCATTCATAGCCTCATCTATACGCTGGTGAGCGAGGGCGACGGCGAGCCGCGCTTCGTACTCGATCCCGAAAGCCCTGCGGCGGACGCGGACCTGATCGTCATCGACGAGGTGTCGATGGTCGATGAAGTGCTGGGTGCCGATCTTTTGTCCTTCGGGGTGAAAGTGCTGGTGCTGGGCGATCCGTTCCAGCTGCCGCCAGTGCAGGGGGCGGGCTTTTTCATCAATGAAGAACCCGACATCATGCTGACCGAGATCCACCGGCAGGCGGCGGACAATCCGATTATCCGGCTGTCGATGGCCGTGCGCGAGGGCGGGTTTCTCGACCATGGCACCTATGGCGAAAGCGTTGTCGTGGGCCGCAGCGAAGTGGATCGTGGCGCGGTGCTGGAGGCCGATCAGGTGCTGGTCGGGCGCAACAAGACGCGGCTGACCTACAATGACCGCCTGCGCGAATTAAAGGGCTTGCCCTTCCACGAGCCGGTGGTGGGCGACCGCATGGTTTGCCTCCGCAACAATCCGCGCAAGCGCCTGCTCAATGGGCAGATCTGGATCGTGACCGATGCGACGCGGCGGACAAACGGCAAATGGAGCCTGCTGCTGGCCGACGACGAGGGCAAGGGCGAGGCCAAAGTGCTGACGCACAAGGCGTTTTTCTCGGGGGAAGAAGACGCGATGAGCTGGCCGGAACGGCGGCAATTCGACGAGTTCACCTTTGGCTATTGCTTGACCGTGCACAAGGCGCAGGGCAGCCAATGGGACAATGTCTATCTGTTCGACGAGAGCTTCGTGTTCCGCGAGGAGCGGGCCCGGTGGCTTTATACAGGGATCACGCGGGCGGCGGAGAAGATCACGATCGTGAGTTGATGGGGCTGGGGAGTAAAAGAGCCCCCCCACCTAGCCTCCCCCTGAAAAAGGGGGAGGGACTGCATCGTGCTTGCGGGACGCAAGGTGATCCAGCGCATACCGGCGGGCTCCTCCCCCTTCTTCAGGGGGAGGTCGGGTGGGGGTAGCTTCCCGCCATTCGAGCCATGTTCGCTCAAATCGCTCCACCGCAAAGATTTGCCCGCTTGGGACGCTCCAGGCTTTCATGGCCTTCGTTGCTGAATTCGCTGCACCGGAGCGAATTCACCTGCGGCCGGAACAAAGTTCAGCCAAACTTGACATGATCTATAGGGATATAAAGCGCTGCGCTTGCGCTGAAAATTCTCTTGGCCCATCCTAGACATAGATATTTCCGGAGGCGTGAATGCATCACGATACCCCATTGATCTCCACGATCGTCGCGGGGCTGGTGCTGGCCTATATCTTTGGCATGGTCGCCAACCGGCTGCGCCTGCCGCCGCTGGTGGGGTATCTATTTGCCGGCATTCTGGTGGGTCCCTATACGCCAGGCTTTGTGGCCGATGCCGATCTTGCCGCACAGCTGGCGGAACTGGGCGTCGTGCTGCTCATGTTCGGGGTGGGGCTGCATTTTTCGCTCAAGGACCTGATGAGCGTGCGGGCGCTGGCCATTCCGGGTGCGGTCGTGCAGATCGGGGTGGCGACGGCGCTTGGCGCGGGCATGGGACTGCTGCTCGGCTGGAGCCTCGGGGCCGCCTTGCTGTTCGGGCTGGCCTTGTCGGTGGCCTCTACCGTGGTGCTGCTCAAGGCCTTGCAGGACCGGCGGCTGATCGAAAGCGAGCGCGGGCGCATCGCGGTGGGCTGGCTGATCGTGGAAGATCTGGCCATGGTGCTGGCGCTGGTGCTGGTGCCGGCCTTTGCCAGCATGGGCGGCATCGATACCGGCATCCATGACCCGTTCGTGTCCTTTGTCGAGCGGCTGGTTGGCGGCCAGATCGGCATATGGGGCGTTCTGGCGATCACGCTGATCAAGGTGGCGGCCTTTGTCGGCTTCATGCTGGTGGTGGGGCGGCGGGTCATTCCCTTTGCCCTGCACGGCACCGCCCATACCGGCAGCCGCGAACTGTTTCGGCTGGCCGTGCTGGCCATTGCGCTGGGTGTGGCTTTGGGCTCGGCATTCCTGTTCGGCGTGTCACTGGCGCTGGGCGCCTTCTTTGCCGGCATGATCCTTTCGGAAAGCGAGCTCAGCCATCGTGCCGCCAATGAAACGCTGCCGCTGCGCGATGCCTTTGCGGTGCTGTTCTTTGTATCGGTCGGCATGTTGTTCGACCCGTCCATTCTGGTGGAGCAGCCCCTGCTGGTGCTGGGCACGGTGTTCATCATCGTCATCGGCAAGTCGCTGGCGGCATTTTTCATCGTGCTGGCATTCCAGAGGCCCGTGGGCACGGCGCTGACCATTTCGGCCTCGCTGGCACAGATCGGCGAATTTTCCTTCATTCTCGCCAGTATGGGCGTGGCTTTTGCCATCCTGCCGCCGGAGGGGCAGGACCTGATTCTCGCCGGGGCGCTGATTTCCATTCTGCTCAATCCGCTGGTGTTCTGGGCTGTCGAGGCGGCAAGGCCAAGGCTTGAAGCGCGGTTCGGCAATGCGCGCACCGAGCCGCTGATCACCGAGCCGGTGGAGCCAAGCATGGCGGCGCAGGGGCCGGCGGTGACCGATATGCCCAGCGAGGGTGCGGTGGACCGCGGCGCGCATGGCGCCGACGACGATACCGGCGAGCCGACCCCCAAACGCGACCACGTCGTCATGGTTGGTTTCGGGCAGGTGGGCCGGATCGTCGCGTCCGGGATCAAGGCGGATGGCGGCCAGCTTGTGGTGATCGAGGATTCCGATGCCGATGTGGCGGCGGCGCGGGCAGAAGGGTTCGAAGTGGTGTTCGGCAATGCCGCGCAGCAGGATGTGCTCAAGCTTGCCAATCTGGCCGAGGCGCGCACGTTGCTGGTGGCGATTTCCAATGGTTTCGAGGCCGGGTCTGTCTGCGAGAGCGGGCGCAAGCTCAATCCCGGCATCACCATTATCGCCAGAGCCTATTCAGAGGAGGAAGAAAACTTTCTCAAGGGGCTGGGCGCGTCTGTCATTATTCGCGGCGAGCAGGAAATCGGGCGCGGTATCCTGGCCTATATGCGCGCCGATACGCCGCCGAAACTGCCCGAGACCGGCAATCTGCTGGAACGCGAAGCCAGGGTCGACGCTGAACCAGAACAGGCCGTCACGATTGCCGTGCTCGATGCGCCACTGACGGAGAGGCCTGAGGCGCCGCCGGCCGATGAGACCGTAGCCGCGTTGCCGGAAGCCGTGCTGGAGCCGCTGGTGGAGCGGCCGTCGCTGGGCCAGGCACCGGCGGAGATCGATGAAATCGTGCCCATGCCCGTGCCCGTGGCGCCGGCCGTGGACGGGCCAGCACCGGTGGACGAGGATATTCCCAAAGTGTTGCAACCGCCGGCAGAGGAGCCCAAGGCGATGCCGGCCATTACCGTGGCGGTCGAGGCGAAGGCTGAATCGGAGACCGGGCCCGATGATGCCATCAACACTGGCATAGCAGGGAATGACGCTGTAGAGGTCGTGGTGCCGCCGGTTGAGCCGGAGCCAAGGGGGCGGCGCGGCAAGAGGAAGAAATGATTTCGCAGAAGGCCAAATATGCCCTGCGTGCGCTGGTGTCGCTGGCGCGGGCCGGGCGCGGGGAAACTCGCATGATCGGGGAAATCTCGCGCGAGCAGGCGATCCCCAAGAAGTTTCTCGAGCAGATCTTGCTCGAACTCAAACGGGCCGGCTTCGTGTCCAGCCGGCGCGGGCGCATGGGTGGCTATGAACTGGTCAAGGCTCCCGAAGAGATCATGTATGGCGATGTGCTGCGGCTGATCGACGGCCCGATTGCGCCGCTGCCCTGCCTTTCCAAGATCGCCTACAAGAAATGCGAGGACTGCAAGGACGAAGGCTCCTGCGAAATCCGCCATGTGTTCGAGCGCGTGACGCTGGCGACGCGTGCAGTGCTCGACCGGACCAGCCTGCTGGATTCGCTCAATCTTGAGGATCTGCCGGTCGAAGCGGCCTGAGGCCGACCCCAACCATCGTCACCACCGGGCTTGTCCCGGTGGCCCATGCCTGGCGCAAGATGGATTGCCGGGACAGGCCGGCAATGACGACAGACAGGGGTGAGAGCGCAGGCGAGGGTCAGCGCGGCAGGCTCGGCGCTAGCCGAACACGACCGTCTTCTTGCCGTTGAGCATGACGCGGCTTTCCAGATGCAGTTTGACGGCGCGGGCGAGGACGCGGCTTTCGATGTCGCGGCCGGCTGCGACGAGGTCGTCGGGGCTCAGCGCATGGGTGACGCGGGCCGTCTCCTGCTCGATGATCGGGCCTTCATCGAGATCGGGGGTCACGTAATGGGCGGTGGCGCCGATGATCTTGACGCCGCGCTCATGGGCCTGGTGATAGGGCTTGGCACCCTTGAAGCTGGGCAGGAACGAGTGGTGGATATTGATCACCTGCCCGAAGAGGCGGGTGGAGAGATTGTCCGACAGCACCTGCATGTAGCGGGCGAGGACGACCAGGTCTGCCCCGGTCTGGCGGACGATCTCGAGCACTTTGGCTTCCTGTTCGGCCTTGGTGTCTTTGGTCACCGGCAGGTAGTGATAGGGAATGCCGGCATCTTCGGCGATTTTCCGCGCGTCTTCATGGTTGGAAATGATGGCGGCCACTTCGGCATCAAGCCAGCCGACGCGGATCTGATAGAGCAGATGCAGCAGCGTGTGGTCGAATTTGGAAACCAGGATGACGACGCGCTTCTTGCGGCTCTGATCGGCCAGCGCGGTTTTCATGTCGAAGCGGTCGATGGGTGACTTCAGCGCCTTTTCGATCGTGTCGCGGCTGACGCCTTCGGGCGCCGTGAAGGCGAGGCGCATGAAGAAGCGGCCGGTCTCCTGGTCCCAGAACTGATTGCTCTCGGCAATATTGGCATTGAGCGCGGCCAGCTCGGTGGTGATGGCGGCGACGATGCCGGGACGATCGGCGCAGCTGAGGGTCAGGACGAAATTGGCCGCGGGCATTGCTGCCTCCCTTGAGTTGGTCGGGCAGGGGTATCGTCGGGCAGCGGGATTTCGTCAAGCCTTGCGGGCCTGATTGCGTCTGGCGGGACGATGGATTGCCGGGACCGGTGCGGCAATGACGGCAACCGGGAAAGCGCTTGCCCAACAGAAAAGGGCCACTCCTGCGAGCAGCCCTTCCCTGAGTTTTTAAGGCCTTGAGAGCCTTCGGAGGTATGCGTGATTAGCCGAGATCACTCCCGTTCATCACACGAAAACCCAGACCTTCCTCAAGAGCCAAAATCTCATAAGACACTGGATCACCTCCTTTGCATTGGTTGAACATGGGGAGAGTGTGCGCCTGATTTTCGAGGCTGTAAAGTCACGAAGGGTTCACCTTGTCGTCGCCGGCCCCGCGCCTTGCGAGCAGAGCGATTATCGTCTGCGCCAGGACATAGATTGCCGTGCCGAATGCTGCCGCGAAAAACAGCGCGAAGGCAGACTGCCCGGGCGTCCAGAGCACCATGAGCACCCAAATGACCACCAGAGCGCCCTGCACGGCATGACGGAAAAAGAAGTCGGGGCCGGGCGAGAGGATGCGTTCAGAGCCGAAGAGGAGGGGGACGGCGAAAAAGCCGAAGCCAAAGGCGGTAGAGACCAGAACCTTGAGGGCGGTCAGGCCTGCATCGTCGCCATGATAGAGGCTGCTGAGGGCGGCCAGGATGGCGAGGACGAGCCCGGATCCGAGAACGAGCGGGCGCATGGCAGTGTGGTTGCGATCTTGGTCTTTCATCACGGCATCCTCCTGAGCGGGGCATGATGGGCCGGAATTGCGGGGATCATGCGGCAGCAGGTTGATGCCACCCCGTCACGGCCCAGAGCGTCTCGCCATGCACGCCGACCGGCATCTTTTAAGATTGTGCGAAGATGTGATCGGCGTTGGAAAGTTTTGTTAACCAAAACGGACCAAGCTGGCCCGGGCGCTTCGCCTGGCGTTGCCGGCTTTTGTATAAGTGCAGATGGCTCGATCTTTCCAAAATAGTGGCGAGGGCCGCTTTGGCTCCCGCATGGTCTGGGCGGCGATCCTGCTCGGCGGGACGAGTGCGACTGCATTTGCGCAACATGCCGCGCCCTTCCAGATGCTTCCGGGCGATCTCAAGAGCTTCGCCGAGGGCGCGCCCGTGCCGGGGCCGTTCGTGGTCAATCAGGCCGATGTCGATGCGGCGGTGGAATTTTCCGCCGGCATGACGGCTGGCGGCACGCTGACCCAGAATAGCGGTGAAACCGCGATCTTTACCGGCACAGGCTCTGCCGGTAGTGCCGAGATCATCAATAATGGCGGGGGCAGCGCCCGGTTCTACGATGACAGCACGGCGGCATCGGCGCTGATTACCAATAACGGTGCCCTGCAATTCTCGGGCAATGCGAGCGCTGGACAGGCGCAGATCGTGACCAATGCCGGCTCGGTCACGGTTTTTGCCGATTCAGCCGTTGCCGGCATTGCCGATCCGCTGCTGGCAGACCCGACGCTGACAAATAACGGGCTCACGAGTTTTATCGGCCAGTCGCGGACCGGGGCCAGCAAGATCACCAACAACCAGGCCGGGCAGTTGCATTTCGCCGGGCAGAGCATGGTTGACAGCGGGCTGGAAAACAGCGGGCTGACCGTGCTCAGCGACGAGGCGAGCCTGGGCACTGGTTTTATCGTCAACAATATGAGCGGCAGCATCCTGCTGCGGGACAATGCCACGGCGGGTGCGTCCGACATTGCCAATAGCGGCACGCTGGTCTTTGCCGGGCAAAGCAGTGCGCAGAGTGCCGCCATCAATAACAATGCCTCCGGCACGCTCGCCTTTATCGGTTCGGCATCGGCCGGTGCCGGCAATCAGATCGTCAATGATGGGCGGCTTTATTTCGGCGATAGCGCAACGGCCGGCAGCGCCATCATCACCACCCAGCAGGGCGGCCAGACGGTGTTTTATGGCCAGGCATCAGGCGGCAATGCTGCGTTCAAGGTCGATATCGGGGGCGTGCTCGATATTTCACTGCTTGATGTCGACGGGCTGACGCTCGGATCGCTGATCGGCGATCCGGGGGGCGCGGGCAGCGTCATTGCCCTTGGCAGCAAGACATTGACCCTTGGCGGCAATAATCAGTCCACGATGATTGCCGGATTACAGGATGGTGGCCTGGGCGGGGGCGCTGGCGGCTCGCTGGTCAAGGTGGGCAGCGGCGAATTGGAGCTGGCCGGGATCAACAGCTATACGGGCGCGACAAGGGTGCTGAACGGTCGCCTCAAGGCCGCTTCGGCAAATGCCTTTGCGCCCCTGTCGGGCGTGGAGGTTGCCGCCGGCGCGGTACTGGATATCGGGGCGTGGAGCCAGAGCGTCGGTTCGCTAGAAGGGGCTGGGACAGTCATCCTGGGCAATGCCGGGGACCGGCTCACCATCGGCACCAATAATCTCTCGACTACCTTTTCCGGCGCTTTCGAGGCCGATGGCGGCATTATCAAGACCGGCTCGGGCGTGCTGACGCTGAGCGGGGACAGCACCAATACCGGGGACAGCAGGGTCGAGAACGGGACGCTGCGCGTGCTGGGCGATTTTTCGTCGTCGCCGCTGGCGGTATCGGGCGGCGTGCTGGCGGGGTCCGGCCAAGTGGGGCAGGTGCAGGCGCTCAATGGCGGAGCGATCAATCCGGGCGGGGGCAGTCATCTGACGATCGCCAATGACCTGGCCTTCGATAGTGGCGCTATCTATCGGGTAGATATTTCGGACAGCGGCAGCGACAGCATGACGGTGCTCGGCCATGCCGATCTGGGTGGCGCGCAACTGGCCGTCGGCAATGTCACGGCGGCCAATCCGATCGGCACGCATGTCATTCTCACCGCTGCCAGCAAGAGTGGCACCTTCTTCTTCGAGCCCTATGACTATGCGTTCCTGTTGCCCGAGCTGGACCAGAGCACAAATGTCGTCACCCTGACGCTGGCCCGCAATGGGAGCAGCTTTTCCAGCATAGCGGAAACAGCAAACCAGCGGGCGGCGGCCGGGGCGCTGGAAGGCTTTTCACCAGCCGATCCGGTTGTCGGCGCGCTGCTGACCGCCAATGCCGCAGATGCCCGGCGCTTTTACGCGCTGGCGGGAGGGGAAGTGCATGTCGCCGCGCAGACCGTGTCGCAGCGCGCCTATGACCTGTTCGCCGACAGCCTCTCGCCAAACGTCTCGACAGGTGATGACGAAGGGCATTTTGGCTGGGTGACGCCGCTGGGCGGGCTCGGCAGAAGTTCGGGGGATGGCAATGGCGCCGGTCTCGATTGGGGCGCGGCGGGTTTGGCCGCAGGCTATGAAGCGGTGAGCCTGCATGCCAGCGGACATGGCCTGCTGGGCGTGGGCGTCGGCACACTTGCCCAAACGGCCAATATCGAGGAGCGCCTGTCCTCGCTCGCCGCCACGGGGGTCTATGCCGGGATTTATGGCCAATGGCGGGATGGTCCGCTGTCGCTCGACGGACGGGCCGGGTTTGGCACCAGCCATACCACCACGACGCGGGGCGTGGAGATCGGCGGACTGTCCCGCACGGCGCGCGCGGATTACTGGGTGAACACAGTCGCCGGTAGCCTTGAGGGGCGTTACGAATTCGAGATGGCCAATGGCTTGCAGATCGGACCGGTGGCGTCGCTCGACATCGGTTGGACCGGTCATGGCGGCGCGATGGAAACCGGCGCCGGATCGCTCAATCAGGTCATTGTCGCCACCGGCAGATGGCGGCTCGATACCGGTCTTGGATTGTCGGCGCGCTACAATGTGGCGCTGGAAGACGGCGCGAGCCTTGCCGTGACCGGAAAGGCGGTCTGGCAACACAGCTTTGGCGAGACCACAGCGAGCCAGACCGTGGCGCTGGCGGGCGGTGGCGGCGCATTCACAACATCCGGCCCCGATATGGGGCGGGATCGGCTCAAGCTGTCGGCGGGGGTCGAATACCGGCCTGTCGAGGATGTGATCATGTCTCTCGACTATACCGGGACGGTCGGCGGCGCAGAAATGAACCACATGGTCGGGCTGGCGCTGCGCGTGCGGTTCTAGGCCATTTCACATTCAGGTTGATGCGGTACTGTCGCCCCCGCCCCTCAAGGGGGAGGGACGAGAAAGAGCCGCGATCCAACTCCTGTTGAAACGCTTTATGCCCGCGCCTTTTTGGGGCGCGAGCGGAGCTGGATGATGGTCGCCGCCAGGACGCCCAGGGCCACGATGCCGATGATGATGGTGGCCAGCGCATTGACGTCCGGCGAGACGCCGAGGCGGACTTTGGAGAAGATCACCATGGGCAGGGTCGAGGAGCCGGGGCCGGAGACGAAGCTGGCGATGACCAGATCGTCGAGCGACAGCGTGAAGCCGAGCAGCCAGCCCGAGACCAGCGCCGGGGCGATGATGGGCAGGGTGACATCGAAAAAGGTGCGCAGGGGCGTGGCGCCGAGGTCCATGGCGGCTTCTTCAAGGCTGCGGTCGAAATCGGACAGGCGCGACTGCACGACCACGGCAACATAGGCGGTGCAGAAAGTGGCGTGGGCGATGACGATGGTGACAATGCCGCGGCCCTGCGGCCAGCCGAGCATGCTTTCCATGGCCACAAAGAGCAGCAAGAGCGACAGGCCGGTGATCACGTCGGGCATGACCAGCGGGGCCGAGACCATGCCGGAAAAGAGGGTGCGGCCGCGGAAGCGGCGGAATCGGACCAGCGCCACGGCGGCCAATGTGCCGAGCACAAGCGCGATGGTGGCGGCGATGGCGGCGATCTGCAGGCTCAATATGGCCGCGTTGATCATCTGCGGATCGCGGAACAATTCGCCATACCATTTGAGCGAGAAGCCGGTCCACACGGTCACAAGCCGGTTTTCGTTGAAGGAAAACAGGACCAGCGACACGATGGGCGCATAGAGAAAGGCGAAGCCGAGAGCGGCGGCGATGGGGAGAAACCAGCCTCGTTTGAACATGCTACTTCTCCACCACCGAGTTCTGCGCCCGCTGCAACAGCATGATGGGCACAACGACGACAACCAGCATGGCGCAGGCCACCGCAGCGGCGCGGGGCCAGTTGGTGGCCGAGAAGAATTCGTCCCAGAGCACGCGACCGATCATCAGGGTCTCGGGCCCGCCCAGCAGCGAGGGAATGACAAATTCGCCGATGGCCGGGATGAAGACCAGCATGGAGCCGGCGACGATGCCGGGCAGCGACAGCGGCAGGGTGATGGTGAGGAAGGTGCGCAGGGGGCGCGCGCCGAGATCTGCCGAGGCTTCGAGCAGGGAATCGTCGAGCTTTACGAGGTTGGTGTAGAGCGGCAGGATCATGAAGGGCAGGTAGGTGTAAACCAGGCCCACATAGACCGCGAAATCGGTCTGCATCATCACCAGCGGCTCGATGCCGAAAAGGCCCAGGAACTGGTTGATGACGCCATTGCCGCGCATGAAGCCGGTCAGCGCATAGACGCGCAGCAGCAGCGAGGTGAAGAAGGGCAGGATGACCAGCATCAGCAGAACATTGCGCCAGGGATGGGGCGCACGGGCGATGGCATAAGCCATGGGATAGCCGATCAGCAGCGTGATGATCGTGGCAATGGCGGCAATGCGAATGGAGGAAAGATAGGCCGCGACATAGAGATTGTCGGTGAAGAGGCGAATGTAATTGTTGAGATGCAGCGTCAGCTGCACCGTGCCCTCATCGGAGGTGAGGAGGGGTGAAAAGGGCGGGCGGCCGAATTGCTTGGTGGTCAGCGAAATGCCGAAGACTACGAAAAGCGGAATGAGGAAGAAGACCAGCAGCCAGATGACCGGCGCGGCCAGCACCAGCATGCGACCGGTAATGCCGACCTTGGCGAGGCGCTTTTCGACCGCGTTCCAGGGACGCAGGCGGCGCGGGGGTGGGTAGGTGGGGTCGTGGGAGGTCATGGAGCGACTCCCCGCGGAATACCCCTCATCCGCCCTTCGGGCACCTTCTCCCGCAAGGGGAGAAGGGGGGCGCGGTGCGTGTGCACGCGCTGGCGTTCCCCTCTCCCCTTGCGGGAGAGGGTGGATCGGGCGCAGCCCGAGACGGGTGAGGGGGGTGGGATTATCGCCATCATACCGTCAGCACCGAGCCGGCATTGTCGTCCCAGGTGACGAAGACCTTTTCGTCCCAGGTGATGGCGTCGGGATTGCCGCGCACATTATTGGTCTGGCTTACGCGGATGCGTTTGCCGCTTTCGAGAGCGACCTGATAGACCGAGATATCGCCGAGATAGGCGATTTCCTCGACAATGCCGGTGGCGACATTGGCGTCGTGGCTGCCTTCGGGGCGCTCGCGGCTCAGAACCATCTTTTCGGGGCGGATGGCCCACCACAGGATCTGGTCGGGGGCGCAGTCGACGCCATGGCCGACATAGATGTCGCAGCCCAGCTCCGCCGAGCGGATGCGCACATGGTCGGGCTCGTCCTCGGTGACCGTGCCTTCGACCGTATTGGTCGAGCCGATGAAATTGGCGACGAAACGGGAATTGGGATATTCATAGACATCGGTGGGCTCGCCGATCATGGCGATTTCGCCCTGGTTCATCACCCCGATGCGGGTGGCGAGCGTCATGGCCTCTTCCTGATCGTGGGTCACCACGATGAAAGTGACGCCGAGGCTTTCCTGAATCTTGACCAGCTCGAACTGGGTTTCCTCGCGCAGCTTCTTGTCGAGCGCGCCGAGGGGTTCGTCGAGCAGGAGGAGTTTTGGGCGCTTGGCCAAAGCACGGGCGAGGGCGACGCGCTGGCGCTGGCCGCCGGAGAGCTGGTGGGGCTTGCGCTTGCCGTAGTCCTGCAACTTGACCAGGGCCAGCAGTTCGGCGACGCGGGCGCTGATCTCCTCCTTGGGGAGATGATCGCGCTTGAGGCCATAGGCAATGTTCTGCTCGACGGACATATGCGGGAAGAGCGCATAGGACTGGAACATCATATTGACCGGCCGGTTATAGGGCGGCACTTCGGTCATGTCCTGGCCGTCGATTTCGATCGTGCCGGACGTGGGGGTCTCGAAGCCGGCCAGCATGCGCAGCAGCGTCGATTTTCCGGAGCCCGAGCCGCCGAGCAGGCAGAACAATTCCGAGCGGTAGATGTCGAGCGAGACGTCATGCACCGCCGAGACGTCGCCGAATTTCTTGGTGACGTTCCTGATGCGCACGAAGGGCTTGTTGTTGGCGGTATCGCGCCACGGCCTTGTGTCGATAGCGAGCTGAGGTTTCTTAGCCATGAGCGGTCTGCCCGAAAGAGTGAAGGGGCGGCTTGCCGCCGCCCCTCTTATTGCGAATTACTGGCCCGTTTTGATGCGGGTCCAGGTGCGGGTCAAGGTCTCTTCGTAATCGGGCGTGTGGGCCTGCATCACGAAGGCCTTGGCGATGGTTTCCTCGGGCGGGTAGATGCCCGGGTTGGACTTGACTTCCTCGTCCACGAATTCCAGCGCCGGCAGGTTGGGGTTGGCGTAGTAGACGTAGTTGGTGATCGCCGCCACAACCTCGGGTTCGAGGATGTAGTTGATGAACTTGTGGGCATTGTCCGGATGGGGTGCATCGGCGGGAATGGCCAGGAAGTCGAAGAGCGTCGCCGCGCCTTCCTCGGGGATCAGATACTGGATCTCGACGCCATCGCCGGCATTGTCCGAGGCGATGAAAATGTCGCCGGAATAGCCGAGCGCCAGGCAGATTTCGCCATTGCCCAGATCGTCGATGTACTGGCTGGAATGGAAGTAGCGGATATGGGGCTTGATGGAATTCATCAGCGCTTCGGCCGCTGCCAGGTCTTCACTCGATTCCGAATTGGGATCGAGGCCGAGATAGTGGTTGGCGATGCCCATCACTTCTGAGGAGCTGTCGAGGACCGCAACGCCGCAGGAAGCGAGCTTGCTCACGACTTCCGGATCGAACAGCAGGTCCCAGCTGTCGAGCGGGGCGTCGGCACCGAGGGCGGCGGTGACCTTCTCGACATTATAGCCCAGCCCGATCGTGTTGATCATATAGGGCACGGCATGGGCATTGTCGGGATCCTGCGCGGTGGCGGTGGCCATGACGGCGGGGTCGAGATTGCCCAGATTGGTCAGCTTGGACTTGTCGAGCGGCAGGATCAGGCCGGCCTTGATCTGGCGTTCGAGGAAATTGCCCGAAGGCACGACGATGTCATAGCCGGAATTGCCGGCCAACAGCTTGGCATCGACGATCTCGTTATTGTCGTAGACGTCGTAATTGACCTTGATGCCGGTCTCCGCCTCGAAATTGGCGATGGTGTCCTCGGCGATATAGTCGGACCAGTTATAGACGTTGAGGACAGCTTCTTCCTGAGCAATGGCGGGGCTGGCGGCCAGCAGAGCGCCCAGAGCAATGGCGAGCGACTTTTTCATCTTCGTGTCTCCTGAGGGAGTGGGTGGAGGCAAATGGCGTCCTGGGGACGGCCGGTGTGGCGCAAGGCGCCTGTCCGCGGAAGGAGCCGCGGCTCAGCCCCGGGGGCTCATCTTTGAGAACCCGGAATGAGGTGAAATGGAATCTGGGAGTGTCCTGCGGATGCACGCCTGGAGGCGGCCGGCATAGTCGCTGCAATTTGCCCAAGGCAGGGCTCATATCGAGGCGCAGACAGCGCGCCATCAACAATGGTCTTGGTCAGCGAAGTGCCCTTTCCCGCATCGATTGGGGGCAAATTATCGCCAAATCCCTAGGGCGACAAGGGATTGTTGCAGAACATTTCGTGACACTTGACCCGTCTGTTGCACAGGCGCACAAGCTGGGCAAATTTCCCGCCGCCTCCCGGCCGGGACGTGTCGCTGGAGTTCGTGTCATGCCTGCCAAATCCTATCTTTCCATTTCGCCCGACGTGGCCGAGGCGCTGGCGTCCGGCAAGCCGGTCGTGGCGCTGGAATCGACCATCATCACCCATGGCATGCCCTATCCGCAAAACCTGGCCATGGCGCGCGAGGTCGAGGACGTGGTGCGGGCCAATGGTGCGGTGCCGGCGACCATCGCCATCATGGGCGGCAGGCTCAAGGTGGGTGTTTCGGGCGATGATCTGGAAACACTGGCCAGGGAAGGCCACAAGGCGGCCAAGGCCAGCCGGCGCGACATGGCAAGCCTGCTGGCCAATGGTGCGATTGCGGGCACGACCGTTGCCACGACCATGCAGATTGCCGCGCTGGCCGGTATTCGGATTTTCGCCACCGGCGGTATCGGGGGTGTGCATCGCGGCGCCGAGGACAGTTTCGATATTTCGGCAGACCTTGAGGAACTGGGCCGCACGCCAGTGGCCGTGATCTGCGCGGGCGCCAAGTCTATCCTCGACATCGCCAAGACGCTCGAAGTGCTGGAAACCAATGGCGTGCCGGTGCTGGGTTTCGGCACCGAGGATTTCCCGGCCTTCTGGGCCCGCACCAGCGGGCACAAGGTGGATCAGCGCTTCGACGATGCGGCGGGTATCGCGCGCATGCTCAAGATCCAGTCCGATCTCGGCATGGGCGGCGTTCTTATTGCCAATCCCATTCCCGAGGCGGATGCCTGGGAGGCTGCGGCCATCGAGGGTTTTATCACCCGGGCGCTGGCCGATGCCGATGCGCAGGGAATCAAGGGCAAGGCCGCGACGCCGTTCCTGTTGCAGCGCATGTTCGAGCTGACGGGCGGCAAGTCGCTTGAGTCCAATATTGCGCTGGTCAAGAACAACGCAAAAGTGGCTGCCCAGATCGCCGTCGCCCTGGCTGGCGAGACAAAATGACTGCAAGAGTCCTGGTCATCGGCGACGTGATGACTGACATTATCGTGCGGCCGGAAGGCCCTGTCGTCATCGGATCGGACCGGCGGGCGGAAATCCGCAACAGGCCGGGCGGATCGGGTGCCAACCAGGCGGTGTGGCTGGCTGCTGCCGGGGCCGAAGTGCTGTTCGCAGCGCGCGTCGGGGCGCCGGACAAGAGTTTTTACGAGAACTATTTTCGGGGGCGCGGCGTGGTGCCGGTGCTGACCGGGGATGCGGACCTGCCCTCTGGCGTATTGGTGACCCTGCTCGATCCGGGCGGCGAGCGGAGTTTTCTCACCGACCGGGGCGCCAATCTCAATCTGGGAGCGGAAGGCTTTCCCGATGACCTGTTCGACGGGGTCGGCATGGTCATGGTCTCGGGCTACAGCTTTTTTGCCAATGGGCCGCGGGCCGCGGTGCAGGCGGTGCTGAAGGCAGCGCGGACGAGGGGCATTGCCATCGGCATCGATCCGGCGTCGGTCGGGTTCCTCGAAGAGGTCGGTCCGCACCTGTTCCGCGACTGGGTGGGCGCGGGCGACTGGCTGTTTGCCAATGAAAGCGAAGCCGAACTGCTGACGGGCGAGGCCGCCTTCGAGGACCAGATACGCGATCTCGGTCGCCAGTTTACCCATGTGGTGATCAAGCGCGGCCGGTTTGGCGCGGTTCTGGGCGGCAAGGATGGGATCAGCCATAGCCTGCCGGCGCCCATTGTCACCGTGCTGGATACAACAGGGGCGGGAGATGCCTTTGCCGGTGGTTTCATCGCAGCGCTGATGGGCGGCGAGGCGGCGGAGACCTGCCTGGCGCGCGGCATCGCAGCGGGCGGCAAGGCGGTGCAATTTGTGGGTGGCCAGCCGCTGGGCGGCTAGGCTTTCAGCTGGCCGCCGTCGAGAGCGCCGAGACCGGCGGTTTGCTGCGCGCAATGGCCCCGCTTACCAGCGCGCGGATGTCTTCGGGCCGGTGATGGTCGAAGATTTCCAGAAATTCCACGCCGGCCCGGCGCAGGGCTTCACGCTTCACCGCGTCGCGCGCAGCAGCGTCGCTCCGGTAATGGCCGCCGCCCTGGTGCTCGATGGCAAGAACCGGCAGGCCAAATGTATCGATGACCAGCATGTCGAGGCGTTTGGCATTGATGCAGCGAAAGGCGTCGTCATCCTGGGTGGTCAGCACTTCACCGAGACTAGGCTGGGCCATGAGGCGATAGCCGGGCCCGCAAGAGGGCAGATGCGCCTCGATGACGCGGAAAACTCCAAGTTCGGCACGGGATAGCAGGCGCTTTTTTTCAAAGCGCGAGCGCATGACGATGCGCAACTGGTCGGGCGCGTCGATTGTGCCCAGTTGTTTTCGCCGTCGAAACAACAGCAGAGCAAACGGCAAAGCGAGCAGGATGAGCAGCAGCGGCAAAAAGTCCATACCGGCATCTCGCGTGTGAACTAAACGAGAACAAGCTGCCGATGAAGCGTTCGGTTGTCAATCCGGGCTGCGGTAGTGTCCGACGCGCAGCACCCCCTCCCCGACCCTCCCCTCAAGGGGGAGGGAGGCGATCGAGCCCAGCGCGCCAGTAAGGGGGCCGGCCGGTTCAGTCGTCGAACGGGAAGCGGCTCAATGATCCTCATGGGCGTCGGCGACGCCGAGGCGCCAATAGCCGGCGGCTTTGACATATTCACTGGCGAAGGCGCGCTCTTCGGTGAGGTGGGCACGCACGGCCTTGGCCATGGTCACCTCGCCGGCAATGTAGCCATAGGCTACCCCTTGCGGGAATGTTGCGGCCTTGATGGCATCGAGCACGAGGCTGGTGGTCCCTGCGGACGCGCCATTGCGATGGACATAGATCAGTTCCAGATCGGCCACTGTCTCAAAGCGCTGTTCTTCTGCGGCATTGTCGACCTCGATCACCGCGAGGACCTTTGCGCCGGATGGCAATTCCTCGATACGGCGGCCAATGGCGGGGAGCGCTGTTTCGTCGCCGGCCAGCAGATACCAGTCGAAGGTCATGGGGATGACCAGCGATCCGCGCGGGCCGCCGATGACCAGTGTACTGCCCGGTTTAGCGCCGGCGGCCCAGCCGGAGGCAGGACCATCGCCATGCAACACGAAATCGAGTTCGATCCAGCCTTCCGCAACGTTCCAGTATCGCGGGGTATAGTCGCGCATCTGGGGACGCGTTCCGGGCGGAAATTCAGCGCCATTGGGGCCGATGGGGGGCAGGAGCGGCTCGACGCCATCTGGGAAAAAGAACGCCTTGATGTGATCAGCATGGGCGGGAGAGACAAAGCCATCCATGTCGCCCTCAAGCCTGATCCGGCGCATCAGCGGGGTGATATCGGTGACGCTCGTAGCGGTGAGCAGCCGCATGCGGGTTTCGTGGCGGACACGCTGGGGGGCGCGTGGATCGGTGGCTTCGGTCATGGAATAAATCCTGAATAATTTACTCAGCAAATAAGCCATGCTCCGAGCGAAGGCAAGGCGGGGTTGACCTATAGGTCAATGCGCCTATGTCTCCGGCTTAACAAGCAAGGAGCCGGCCGATGAAGCGCGCGGTTTATTCCCAGTTCGGCAAACCAGAAGCCGTTCTTCAGTCAGAGCGTGTCGAGACGCCCAAGCCCGGTCCGGGCCAGGTTCTGGTCAGGATGGTGCTCTCGCCCATTCATAATCACGACCTCTGGACCATTGGCGGCAATTATGGCGTGCGTCCGGCATTGCCTGCTGTTGGCGGCAGCGAAGCCGTGGGTGTGGTCGAGGCCCTTGGCGAGGGCGTAACCCAGCTTGTAATGGGGCAGCGCGTTGCCGGTTCGGCCGAGCAGACCTGGGCAGAGTATTACCTCGCAGATGCGCGCCGCCTGGTGCCGGTCCCGGACAGCGTGGATGATGAGACGGCCTGCCAATTGGTGGCCATGCCGCTATCGACCAAGATGCTGATCGACGTCCTGGATGTGAAGGCGGGCGACTGGATTGCCATCAATGCGGCCAATGGCGCGGTGGGCAAGCTCCTAGCTCAATATGGTGCCGAAAAAGGCATCAATGTGCTGGGGCTGGTGCGGCGCGAGGCTGCGGTGGCGGAAATGGCGGCCATCGGCATTGCCAATATCGTGGCCACCGAAAGCGAAGGCTGGCAGGATAAGGTTGCCGCCATCACCAAGGGGGCGCCCATCGTGCGCGGCGTGGAATCGCTCGGTGGCGATGGCGCAGCACAACTTCTATCGGTCTTGGCGGATGGCGCGGCGCTGATCAGCTTCGGTGCGATGACGGGCGAGCCGCTCAGGATTTCGGCGGGCGATCTGATTTTCCGCAATGTGACTGTAAAGGGTTTCTGGGGCGCCCGGCCGCCGGTCAGGCCGGAGCGGATCGGGGAATTGCTGGGTGAATTGGTGCGCGACGCGGCGTCAGGAAGGCTCAAGCTCCACATCGAGAAAGCCTATCCGCTCGATGAGGTGGCCGAAGCTGCCCGCGCCAGCGGCGAGCCGGGACGCAAGGGCAAGATCGCCATTCGCGGCGCCTAGGCCGCGTCCGGCATGGCCGCCTGGGGACCGCCTCAGACGGCCAGCATGGCGTCCTGTGCCTGGCGCAGGGAATAGAGCCGCGTCGTGGTGTCGGGCTGGGCATTCGCCGCGGTGATCAGCTCACCCTTTTTGACCGGAGCGGTGACCTTGCCACCTTCGAGAAGGCCCACCGGCAGTGCGCCTTTGGCGCGCGCATCGGCGACGGTCATGGCATAGGAGCGGTAGCAGGTCTCACCGATCGCATCGAGACTGTCACCGGGATTGAGGTCGCGTTTGGCGACGGCGCAGACTTCGGCCACCGGCCGGGGCAGGGGTACCATGTCGGGCTTGCCCGTCAGCATAATGCGGGCGCAGGTCAGCGGGACTTCCAGGCTCGTCAGGTGATAGGGCCGGAAGAAGGCGTAGTAGGGCCCGTGGCCGATATGGAGATCGTCCATGCGCTCGATGATGCGCGGGTGTTCGGCCTTGACGATGACGAAGACGCCCGGCGCGACACCCTTTCCGATGGTGAAGTCGACGACGCCCGATGAATTGAGGATACCGCCATCGGCCTTGGGGATCAGCACCTTGGCCATATCGTCGCGATTGGTGGCCGGGCCGTGCATGCCCGGCACGTCGGGCAGCAGGCCGGTGGCATTGGCGATGGCGGTCATTTCGACTGCGGTTTTGCTGCCATCGACGAATTCCACCAGCATGCGCGGGTTCATGTTCCGGCGCGCGGCTTCCTCGCGGTAATCATCGGGCACGGCATCGTGCTTCAATGGATTGTTCTTGCCCTTGCCGGCGGCGACGATGTCGAGGCCGAGCGCGGAAACGAACTCGATCAGTTCCATGCAGGAACTTGGCTCATCGCCCGCACCGACCGAATAGACGACGCCCAGCCTGTCCGCCTGTGCCTTGAGGTAGGGGCCGATGGTAACGTCTGCCTCGACATTCATCATCACCAGATGCTTGCCGTGTTCCATGGCCATGAGGTCATAGTCGGCAGCGACGCCGGGCTTGCCGGTGGCGTCGATGACAACATCGATCCCCTCGGTGGTGACCAGGGTTTCGGCGCTGGTGATGGCGATCTTGCCGGCCTCGATGGCCGCCAGCGCCTGGGCGGGGCTTTCGGCTTCGCGGCCCATGGAATCCTCGCCATAGGCAATTTTCATGGCTTCGAGCGCGGTATGCGGGCGGCGGGTGGCGATGGCGGCCATTTCGATGCCGGTCATCAGGCTCATCTGCGTGACGAGATCGGTGCCCATCTCGCCTGAACCGATCACGCCGACGCGAATGGTCCTGCCGGCGTCGGCACGAGCGGCAAGGTCACGGGCGAGGCCGGTCAGGGCGATTTTTGCGGGCATGGGGCGATCCGGTCGAATGTGTTGGGGATGCGATAGCGCCGTGCGGGGGCGGGGGCAAGGGGTGGGCGGATACTGTGTTTGCCGCGCGGCCCTGCTAGCATGGCGCGGCGGGCCTATGCCGCACCAAAACACCCTGCCGTGGCGTTTAGCCCTGCGGGACGGGGCATAGTTAGCACTTCTTAAACCGTTCGGACTGAATATGCCTCTCGGAGAAGGCTCCGGGGGCACGCCATTCATGGCCAAGCAGACCAGTACAGCAGTCGCGCTGCCAGCGATCATCGATCTCGATTCCATCGACGCCATCCGCGATCAGCTCGCCGATGCGCTGGAAGAGGGTGGCGTGCTGGTGGATGCGGGCAGTGTGGAGCGCGTTTCAACCAACGCCCTGCTTCTGCTGGTCAGCGCCGCAGAAACGGCCCGGAGAAACCATTTCGATTTTGCTATTGCGACGCCGAGCGCGGCCATGACAGGCGCGATTGAGCGGCTGGGCCTGGGCGCCCAGTTTTCGGGGATGATGAAACAATGACTTTGCGCGTTTTAACGGTCGACGATTCGCGGACCATTCTGGCCATGCTGCATCATACGCTCTCCAATGCCGGCTTTGAGGTGCTGCAGGCCGAGGACGGCAAGCAGGGGCTCGACATGCTCAAGGCCGAGAGCGTGGACGTGGTGATCACCGATATCAACATGCCGGTGATGGACGGGATCGAGTTCATCAAGAATGTGCGCGCCACCGGCCAGCACAATTCACTGCCCATTCTCATTCTCACCACCGAAACCAGCCAGGACAAGCGCGATCAGGGCAAGGCGGCCGGGGGCACCGGCTGGATCGTCAAGCCGTTCGATCCCGAGAAGCTGATCTCGGTCATCCACCGCGTCGTGCACTGATCAGGAACCGAACCCAGAAGGGTTGGATGAGCCGCATATGAGCGATCTCGACGACTTCAAGGCCACATATTTCGACGAATGTTCCGAGCTTCTGACCGAACTCGAGGAGCAGTTTGCGGCCATCGAGGCCGGCGAACGCGACGCGGACCGGCTCAATGCGGTGTTCCGCGCGATCCATTCGATCAAGGGCGGCGCCGGGGCATTCGGGTTCACGGCTCTGGTGGGCTTTGCCCATGCCTATGAAACGCTGCTCGATTATGTGCGCGACGGGCGGGTTGAACTCACCGACGACGTGGTGAGCCTGTGTATCCGCGCCAATGATATCGTGGCCGACCACGTCAATGCTGCCCAGTCCGGAGAGGCGCTGCCGTCCGATTACGGCGCCGACGAAAAGGCGCGCTTCGATGCGCTGGCCCGTGGCGAGAGCGCGGGGAGTGACGAGGACGAAGACGGCGAGCCGATGGACGATTTCGACATCGAGTTCACGCCGGTCATGGTCAATCTTGATGGCATGGCGCCCGGGGAAGCCCCGGTTGAAGATGCCTTCGAGGCTGCACCCATGCAGGTTGCCGACGGCGCCTGGGAAATCCGCTTCACGCCGCACCGGGCGCTTTATGCCCGCGCCAATGATCCGCTGCTGCTGTTCCGCGAGCTGGCGGCGCTTGGCCATATGCAGGTGCGGGTGCGGATGGGCACTGTGCCACCGCTGGCCGATTTCGATCCGTTTTCAGTCTATTGCTCCTGGGAAATCACGCTGTCGGCTCCGGAGCTGAGCGAAGCGGCGATCCGGGAAGTATTCGAATTCGTCGATGGCGATTGCGATATCGTCATCACCCAGGGCGGGGCTGCGCCCGCCGTCGGAGCGGACCTGGCGGATGCCTTTGCCGCTGAAATGGCTGACGATGCGGAGGCCGAAGAGCCCGACCTGTCGAGCCTGCTGGCGCTGACCGAAGACGAAATGCAGGACACGCAGCCTGTCGCGCCCGAAAGTGTCGAAGCGGTGGTTCCGCCTGTGGCCTTCGCGCCTGAACCCGTGGCCGAGCCCGCCGGTGAGCAGGATGCGTTCGAGGAGGCTCCCGGCCTCAGCTTTGCCGATCTGGTGGATGAGATCAAACCCAGCGCGCCCGCGCCTCAGGCCAAGCCTGTCGCGGCGCCCCCCGCTCCCGCTGCCAAGGCCCTGCCGGCTTCTGGCGATGGCGAGGAGGCACATCGCTCGGTGGGCGTGCAGTCGATCCGCGTCGATCTCGACAAGGTCGACCGCGTGGTCAACATGGTGGGCGAACTGGTCATCACCCAATCCATGCTGACCCAGCAGATGGATGAGACGCTGCGTGCCCGCTATACCGAACTGGTGCGCGGCCTCGAAGTGCTGGCCCAGACCACCCGGGGCCTGCAGGACTCGGTCATGGCGATCCGTGCCCAGCCGGTCAAATCGGTCTTTTCGCGCATCCCGCGCCTCGTGCGCGAACTGGCGACCAAGACAGCCAAGAAGATCAAGCTCGAAACCATTGGCGAGAACACCGAAATCGACAAGACGGTGATCGAGCAATTGTCCGATCCGCTGACCCATATGGTGCGCAATTCGGCCGACCATGGCATCGAGAGCCCGGAAAAGCGGCTGGCGGCCGGCAAGCCGGAGATCGGCACGATCCGTTTGTCGGCGGAGCAGGCGGGCGGCAATATCCTCATCATCGTCGAGGACGATGGCGCGGGCATCAACCGCGAGCGGGTGCTGAAGCTGGCGCGCGACAAGGGCATTGTGGCCCCCGATATCACCCCGACCGACGAGCAGATCGATCAGCTGATCTTTGCGCCGGGCTTCTCCACCGCCGAGGCGATCAGCGATATTTCAGGGCGCGGCGTCGGCATGGACGTGGTGCTTTCCAATATCAAGAAGATCGGCGGCTCGGTGCATGTGCGCAGCTGGACCGGCAAGGGCACGCGCATGACGCTGCGCCTGCCGCTGACGCTGGCCGTGCTCGATGTCATGCTGGTCAAGGTCGGGATCAGCCCCTATGTGGTGCCGCTCTCCTCGATCGTGGAAACCATGCAATGCTCCCGCGCCAATTTCGAGCGCGTGCCCTCGGGCGGACGCGTGCTGCAGGTGCGCGGGGAATATGTGCAGGTCATCGACCTCTGCCAGCGCTTCGAGATGGCGGCGGCAAGCGCGCCGGACGATCAGTTCGTGGTGTTGTGCGAAACCGAGGGCAGCCAGAAAGTGGCGCTGGTGGTGGACGACATCATCGGCCAGCAGCAGGTGGTCATCAAGTCGCTCGAGGAGAATTTCGAGCGCGTCGACGGCATTGCCGGCGGCACGATCCTTGGCGACGGCAATGTGGCGCTGATCGTGGACGTGCAGGGCCTGCGCACCACCCATATCCATCAGAACGCAGCGTGATTTTTAACGGATTGGCGTCATCTGACGCATTAGAATGAGGCAAGTGCCCAGAACGGGCTTTTGAGAGGCATAGAAATGGAAGCGCTGAGCCTTCGCGACGACATGGGTGACAAGACGGCAATTGCCGCAGCCAACACCCTGCAACTGATCGCCTTTTCCATTGGCGAGCAGACCTATGGCGTGGAAATCACCACGGTGCGCGAAATCCGCGCCTGGAACGGGGCGACACCGCTCCCCAATACCCGTGAATTTGTGCGTGGCGTCATCAATCTGCGCGGCACGATCGTGCCGATTTTCGACCTGCGCGCCCGCTTCGGCGATGGCCAGACCTCGCCCACCAAGAACCATGTCGTGGTGGTGATGAGCGTCGGCGACAAGTGGGTGGGCATCCTGGTCGATGCCGTGAGCGACATCCTCACCGTCAACCGCGACGACATCCATAATGTGCCCGAGGGCAATGCCATCGACACCGAACTGCTCAACGGCATCGTCACCCATGACAGCCGCATGGTGGGCCTGATCGACCTGCACGCAGTGGTGACCGGCGCGAAGATGGACGGCTAGGGCCGGGTGCCATCGCTGGAAGAATTGAGGGCGCCGCGAGGCGCCCTTTTTCTTTCGTGCAGGATGACGGCGATATCTGAAATGGGGTGGGAAGGGGACGGGAGGCTTTTGGCTGCCGAAAGGCAAATAGCGACGCGTGGGGCTTAAAACCTCTTGTGCAATACGCAGCATATTGAAAATCCGTGTATTGCGGCTGGAAGGGCAGTAGAAGTTGTACACCGCTGGTAGGGGCCATTCGCGTATGGGCCTGAGAGATTTTTGGGTCGCTAACCGGCCTCTGCAGTGATTTGTGGAGGTGTAGTGCCTTAGGCGTGAAGTTTGACTTCGGATTCTATCCAATCACCTGAGTCGACGAGGCAGGGTGCCTATGGAGAGATTCCCCCCGATATGATACACAACGGAGGCACGGTGCGATATCAGCCCTTATTGCACAAGGAGATGCAGATGCCTGAACTGATCGGAATGGGGCTATATACACCCGCCGAAGCGGGCAAGCTTCTGCGCATCCCCACGCAGAAAATCACGCGTTGGCTCAAGGGTCATTCAATAGGCGACAAGCACTATGAGCCTTTGTGGTCCTCCCAGGTAAACCTGGGTGACGATCAGGTTTTTTTGGGCTTCCTTGATTTAATGGAAGTCCGTGTCGCTGCGGCGTTCATCAAGAACGGCGTACCGCCGGTTCGCATTAGGTCTGCAATTGAGCTGGCCCAAGAGGTCATTGCGAAGAGCCATCCCCTGTCCACGAATCGCTTTCTTACAGCCGGCAGAGAGGTGTTTCTACACGTCATCGAGACTGATGAAGATGGCGTGGAGCGAGAGAAGCTCCTGAACCTGTTCAAGCGCCAATTTGAGTTCAAGGTGATCTTGGACCCAATACTGAAGGCAGTCGATTTCGGTGATGACGGTTATCCCAACCGATGGTGGCCAGCCGGACGCCGCGCAAATATCGTAGTTGACCCGAAGCGGGCATTTGGCGCGCCGATTGACGCCGACACAAGTGTCCCTACGAAGGTCCTTGCTGAGGCTGGAACAAATATGGGTACTGGGCCGGCAGCCAGGGCATATGAAGTTTCAGAGAACGCGGTCAGGCGCGCGATGGAGTTCGAGCAAACCCTGGAGCACCAGCTGGCGGCGTGAAAGTCCTCTTCGACAACTGTACCGCACCGGTATTGGCGACGACGTTGGATGGATATATCCAGCACGAAGGGCATCGCGCTTTCCACATCAAGGACGTCCCCGGCCTTCCCAACGGCCGAAATTCTACCGATCTCGAATGGATCGAGATGCTTCGGGCCTCGAATGAGCGATGGATGTTCATTTCCGGGGACGGGCGGGTCCTTAAAAACCCTGCTGAACGCATAGCACTTAGATCTGCTGGCCTGCACGGCTTCATTTTGCAGCCCGCTTATCAGAAAACACCCTTGCATCAGGTGGTCTCCACCCTGATCTGGAAGTGGCCGGAGATCCACAAGATCACTGACTTGGTTGAAGCTCCGTCGATGTATGAAATCTCGATGACAAGAGGAACTGGGCTGAAATCCCTGCCGCTTTAGTCCTGCAGATCGCATGGACGAGCGATGCCTGACATGGCCCTTTTGGGCAAGCGATTACCCCATCCAACGACCGAAATTGGGTCGATATCCGCCACTCCCTCAAATACCACCAAGCCCCATCCGGGCTAGAACAGTTCCGCCTCGCCATGGGCCTGGTGGGCGGCGATGCCGGAGAGGGCGGGGACGCGGAGTTCGTCGAGCGTGAGACTGGCCCAGATTTCGTCATAGACTGAATCGGGCGCGGTGGGCGGCAGGAGGGCGAACTGGCGCACGGCCAGCGCCATGTTGTGGCAGCGTTGCTCGATGCGGTCCTGGCCCTGCAGGGCGGTGACGATCAGCTGAATGGCCTGCTGCACACCGGGGTCCTTGCCGGCGCGATTGTCAGCGAGCATTTCCAGCGCCTCGGTGATGCCTTCCAGCATGGACGCGGTCTGACGTGCCGTTTCGTCCAGCTCCCTAGCGAGTTTTTGCAGTGACATGTAAACTTACCCTAGCCCCGATCCGCTCACCCTATCCCGCCATTTCTAAATCTCTTCTTGCTGTGGCGTGCACCGGGCCGGGCCTTCACCTTTGTGGTTAGCAATTGGCTAACGAGTTTTCCGCTACCATCGGTGCAAATTCGCCCGCAGAGGTTAAGCAAAGACAGATGGCCCTCAATTCCTCCTTGCCGCCCGAATTTGACCGCGGGGTGGTGACCACTGTCCATCAGGGCGATTGCCATGTGTCCAGCGCGCCCGATGTCACCTTTTCCACGGTCCTGGGATCCTGCGTCTCGGCCTGTGTCCGCGACAGGGTCGCCAATGTCGGCGGAATGAACCACTTCCTTCTGGCCGAGCAATCCGGCTCCGCCAAGGATCGCTACGGTGCATCGGCCCGCTATGGCGCCTTTGCCATGGAACAGCTGATCAACAAGGTGTTGAGCCAGGGGACCGGCAAGAAGTCCAATCTCGAGATCAAGATCTTCGGGGGTGGCAAGATCAATTCGGCGCTGGACGATGTCGGCGCCAAGAATATCGAATTCGTGCGCCAGTTTCTCGCCGATGAAGGCTATGCCTCGACCAGCGAGGATCTGGGCGGGGCCTATGCGCGCCGCGTGCTGTTCAAGCCGCATTCTGGCCGCGCTTTCGTCAAGCGGCTCGACAGCGAAGTGGGCGCTAATGTCGCCAAAGAGGAAATCGCGCTGGCGCGCCGCCGTGTCGTGGTGCCGCCGCCGGTGGACGATATCGAATTGTTCTAGGCCGTCCCGTCGCGCAGAGACCTTTCGCGATTCTTACCGTGACGGGGCCGGTTATAGATTTGGTTAACCATTGTGCGGCTAGGACTTTTCGATGCCGGACCGTGCCGCCCCATCACCTGATTCGAGCCTTTATGGGCGCAGCTTCAAGCTGATGCTTGCGGCGGCGGGCCTGTGGCTGCTCGCCGGCGTGATTTCGGTCGGCCTGCTGCTGGCCATGGGCGCGGGGCCGCGATGGTTTGCGGCGCTGGGAAGCCTTGCCGGGCTGGCTTTGGCGGCGTGCCTTGCCGCCGGGCATTATCTCGACCGCCGGGAGCAAAGCCATCTGGCCGCCGTGGCGCAGGCCGCCGGCCTGACCGACCGGCCCGAAGCGGGACTTTCCATTGCTGAAATTGTAAGGCGCCTCGGCATCAGGCTGGACCGCGCGCATCATTTCCGCGCGGCCATCGGCAGCCTGGATGGCGTGGTGCTGGTTGCCGACGCCGATGGCACCATTCTGGCGATCAGCCAGGGCGCCGAAAGGCTGGCGCCCGGCGTGCATGAAGGACAGAGCCTGGACGCCCTGTTCGGCAAGGGTTTTCTGGCGGGTGGCGGCGCATCCGAGGGCGGGCTGGTGCTGCTGGGCGGCAAGAGGTTCAGCATGGCGCGGCATGGTCTGCCCTCAGGGCGGCAGGCGCTGGAGATGCGTCCGGCCGGCCACTATATCGAGGATGACGAGCTCGACGCGCTGGTCGGCGCCATCGGCACGGGGCAGACGTCCTTCCGCTTTCTGGCAGAGGCCGCCCATGCCAATCCGGCGCTGGGGCAGCTCAATGCCGGTCTTGAGCGGCTCGATGACGGCGTGGCGCAGTTCCGCCGGATCGTGTCCGGCAATGACGCGGTAGCGGCTGATCGTGATCTGCCGCTCGGCGAGGAATGCCAGCTTGTCGTGGACATGCTGATGGCGCTTATCGACCAGCAGAGCGAGCAGGCCGCGCAGCAGCAGACGCTCGAAGCCAAGCTGGAGGCGGTCAAGGCTCTGCTCAAGCAGTTCGAGGCCCGGGCGGCGGAACTGGAAGCTGCCGATGAAAGTGGCAGGTTGGCGCTTTCGGCCGGGGCCGACAGGGTTGCAGCGCTGGAGCTGCGGCTCGGCGCGATCACCCGCAAGGGGCAGGACGCCGAAAAGCTGGCCGCGGCAATAGAAGCAGCGGCGCAGCGGACGCGGTCGCTGGTCGAGGACATCGATCGGATGGCCCATGACATCGACGTCATGACGGCCGGGGTGGAAGATGTCTCCTTCCGCACCAATCTTCTGGCGCTGAATGCGGCGGTGGAAGCAGCTCGGGCAGGGGAGAAGGGCGCGGGCTTTGCCGTGGTGGCCGACGAAGTCCGGCAACTGGCCCAGGTCACCAATCGGTCCGCGAAGGATATCCGCCTTATTGCCGACAAGGGCAGGGCGCAGGCCCGCAATGGCCTCAGTGAAGCCGATGAATTGCGAAAAATCAGCCAGGCGCTGCAAGAGAATTTACGCAATCTAAGCAATGATGAGGCCAGTATCGTCGAGGACAGGGAAGAAAAGGCGGTGTTCGTCACGCCGAATTTCTCCCGCAGCGCGGCGATCAACAATGACGGTCAGAAGACCGTCCCGAGCCACCGCGCGGCCAGCTAGGGCGCGATCCGGCTTTGCCGGAGATTTCCTCCAGCTTGTGTCGAAGAGCCATGCGGCGGGAGGAACACCTTCCTGACGCAGCATTCTAGCCGGAAGAAGCCGGCGGACAGGGGATGGTATATGGATCAGGGGGATTTCACCCTTAGCGAGCGGGAATTCACGCGGATCAAGGCCAGGGTCTATGCGGTTGCTGGCATTTCCCTTTCGGACGCCAAGCGGACCCTAGTGGTGTCGCGGCTCTCGAAAATCGTGCGGGCGCTCCGCCTGCCCAATTTCGATGCCTATGTGGATTATCTGGAGCGCAATGGATCGGCTCAGGACGGGCAGGATTTCGTCAATGCGCTGACCACCAATCTCACGCGGTTCTATCGTGAGGACCATCATTTCGAGCATTTGCGCACCCATGTGGGAAATCTCATTGCCAGCAAGCCGCGCGGCAGCCGGCTGCGCATCTGGTCGGCGGGCTGCTCGACGGGGCAGGAACCCTATACGATCGGACTCGAGCTGCTTTCGGCCTTTCCCGATCTCAAACGCTGGGACTTCAAGATCCTTGCCACCGATATCGACACGGCGGTGATCGCCAAGGCGGCAGGTGGTGTCTATCCCGAGAACGAATTGAGCGGCCTCAGCGCCGAGCGGATGCGTCTGTTCGAAAAAGGTGGTGACGGCACGATCCGCATTCCGGCAGCGGTGCGGGAGCTCGTCTCATTCAAGCCGCTGAACCTGATCGGCCCCTGGCCGATGAAGGGGCCGTTCGACGCCATCTTCTGCCGCAACGTCGCCATCTATTTCGACAAGGCGACGCAGGGCGAAATGTTCGGTCGCTTCGCCAAGCTGCTGGCGCCCGAAACCTTTCTCTATATCGGTCATTCGGAAAATTTGGGCGCGGGCGGCGAAGGGTTCCGCCTCGTGGGCAAGACCATCTACCAAAGCCGTGAAACACTGAACAAGCGAGCTGCATGATGAGCATCAAGGTTCTTGTCGTCGACGATTCGGCGCTTATCCGCGAGGTGCTGGCGCGCATGCTGGAGCGGGACGGCGATATCCAGGTTGTGGGTACCGCTGTCGATCCCATCGATGCGCGCGAGAAGATCAAGACGCTTGATCCAGACGTGGTCACGCTCGATATCGAAATGCCCAATATGAACGGGCTGGCCTTCCTCGAAAAACTGATGCGCCTGCGTCCCACTCCGGTGGTGATGGTGTCGACCCTGACCACCAAGGGCGCCAGCGAAACCCTGCTGGCCCTCGAACTGGGCGCTGTGGATTTCGTGGCCAAGCCAAGCGCCGAATTTGCCGGCGGGCTCGATGCCTTCGGGGCCAATCTGCGTGAAAAGATCCGCTCGGCCGCCAAGACC
>JAEWGT010000001.1 GCA_023388175.1 Pseudomonadota bacterium | reverse complement strand
CCTCTATATCGGCCATTCCGAGAATCTGGGCTCGGGGGGCGAGGGGTTCCGCCTCGTGGGCAAGACCATTTACCAGTCCCGTCAGGGCGCCAAGCGAGAAGCAGCATGAGCATCAAGGTTCTTGTCGTCGACGATTCGGCGCTTATCCGCGAAGTGCTGGCCCGCATGCTGACGCGGGACGGGGATATCGACGTGGTGGGCACGGCCACCGACCCGATCGATGCGCGCGAGAAGATCAAGCAGCTCGATCCGGACGTGGTGACGCTCGACATCGAAATGCCCAATATGAACGGGCTGGCCTTTCTCGAAAAACTGATGCGGCTGCGGCCGACCCCTGTGGTGATGGTTTCGACCCTCACCAAGAAGGGTGCCAGCGAAACGCTATTGGCGCTCGAACTGGGTGCGGTGGATTTCGTGGCCAAGCCAAGCGCCGAATTTGCCGGGGGGCTGGATGCGTTCGGCGTCGGCCTGCGCGACAAGATCCGTGCCGCCGCCAAATCGGACGTGCGCGGGCGTTCGGCCAGCCGGGCCGAAGCACCCAAGGGCGCCATACGCACGGCGGCCGCGCCAGCGGGGGCGCTGATCGCCATTGGCGCGTCGACCGGCGGTGTCGAGGCCATCAGGGCGGTACTGTCGCAATTGCCCGCCGATTGCCCGCCAGTGGTCATAGCCCAGCATATGCCAGCCGGGTTTACCGGGCGGTTCGCGGCGCGGCTGGACGAGCTGTGCGCGCTCAAGGTGACGGAGGCCGAAGACCGGCAGCCCCTGCTGGCGGGCCATGCCTATGTGGCGCGGGGGGATCATCATCTGCGCGTCGAGCGCTCATCCGGCCAGCTCAAATGCCGGCTGGGGCAGGAGGGGCTGGAAAGCGGACATCGCCCCAGCGTCGATGTGCTGTTTGAATCGGTGGCCAAGATTGTCGGGCCGATGGCGGTGGGTGCGATCCTGACCGGCATGGGGCGCGACGGCGCGCGGGGGCTGAAGCTCATGCGCGAGGCGGGTGCCTATACGGTGGGACAGAGCCAGGCTTCGGCCCTGGTCTATGGCATGCCGCGCGTGGCTTTCGAGGAAGGTGCGGTGGTCGAGCAGGCGCCCCTGGAGCAGATTGCAGCGAAATTGGCCAATGCGCTGGTGAAGCTGAAATCGGCCGCCTGAGCCCGAGGCACAAATGCTCGGGTCCGGATTGAGAGATTTGTAACGCTTGGCCCATAGAATTTGAACCAAGTACGGGGCAGAAACGCCCCTGGCGCGTAGAGGTAAGAACAACCATGCCAAAAGCAAGCGCTGTCAGCGTCCTGATCGTTGACGACCAGCAGTCGATGCGCGGTATCGCCAAATACATTCTGACCCAATTGGGATTCAAGGACATTATCGAGGCGAAATCCGGGCGCGACGCGCTGGGCAAGCTCGAAAAATCCAATGTCGATCTGATCATTTCCGACTGGAACATGGACGATATCGACGGGCTCACCCTGCTCAAGGTGATCCGCAAGCACCCCCGCACCCAGGCCATGCCCTTCATCATGGCAACCGGCCGTTCGGACAAGGAACAGGTCAAGGAAGCCATTTCCTTCGGGGTCAATAATTACATCATCAAACCGTTCGATGCGATGACCATGAAGAAGCGTATCGAGGCGGTCATCGGCGCGCTGACCTGACATCCGAGCACCGTAACGTTCTTGCAACGCCCCTGCCAAACGGTGGGGGCGTTTGCTTGTCGGCTGCAGGTTCTGATCGGAACTGGGGCATCGGGAATTATCCGTAACAAGTGATTAATCTCGACACTGTATCGTTTTCCACCAGTCGATCGGAGGAATCGTCTTGCGCCATATTGCGCGATGACGGGGTCGTCGCTGGGGAGAATCATTGTCCATGAAATTGTTGCCACGTCTGAAAGTCGCCCAGAAATTGCCGCTGGCGCTGGTAGGATCCGCCCTGTTGGTCAGCGCCGGTGTCGGCATTGCCAGCTATATGATCGGGCTGGGGACCGTGCAGGAGCAGCGTGAGCAATCCATGCAGGCGTCGCTCAACACGGCAGCCGCGCTGGTCAGTGACTATTATGGCAGCGCCGAGGTCGACCTCAGGCTTTTCGTGCAGCGTGCCGATACGGTGACGGCGATGAAGAACCTGACCCGGTCGCTGGATGAATTGCGCATGGGACTGGGCGATGGCGCGAGCGCGCAATTGCAGACCGCCTATGTCACCGAAAGCCCCAATCCCGCTGACCGCGCATCGGTGGACAGCAATATCAAGGGCGCGACCTATGACGCGCCGCACAAGAGATTTCACCCCGGCTTCCGCACCCTGATGACCGAACGCGCCTATTCGGACGTGTTGCTCATCAGTGCGGCAGGGGACGTGGTCTATTCTGTCGCCAAGAATATCGACTTCGCCAGCAATGTCGCCAATGAGACATCCGGGCTGGGGCGGGCTTTCGCCGCTGCCAAGGACCTTGCCGACGGCGATGCCGCCTTTGTGGATTTTTCCCAGTATGCTCCGGCCGGGACGGCGCAGAGCTTTATGGCCATGCCCGTCTATGACAAGGCGGAAAATACCGGCGTCATGGTCCTGTCCATTTCTCCCGACGCCGTCAGCAGCCGGGTTTCGGGTCTCTCGGGTCTGGGGCGGAGCGGCGAAGTCGTGGTGGTGGGCCAGGATGGACTGCTGCGTACGGACTCGCCGCGCACCGAGGATGGCGACGTTCTGGTGACAGCGCTGACAAGCGACGCGATTGCCAATGCCTTTGCCGGCATTGCGAGCGAGGGCCTCAGCACCGATTACCGCAATGCGCCCATGGTGGTGCGGGCCGAGCCGGTCAGCATCGGCGATGTTACCTGGGCGGTGGCGGCGGTGCAGCCGGAAGAGGAAGCCTTTGCTGCGGTCGTGCAGATGCGCAATATGACACTGGCCATTGGTGGCGGGCTTCTGGCGATAGCGGCGGTGCTTGGCATGCTGTTTGCCCGTTCGATCAGCCAGCCGATCACCCGGCTCACCGGCAGCATGGAAGCGCTGGCCAATGGCGATCTGTCGGTCACGGTCGAGGGCGGCGCGCGCGAAGACGAGATCGGCGCCATGGCGCGCACGGTGGAAGTGTTCCGCGAGAACGCGCTCAAGGTCAATGAAATGACAGAGGCAGAGGCGGCGCGGATCATTGCCAGCCAGGCCGAGCGGGCCGCCATGATGCAGGATCTGCAACGCGCCTTCGGACAGGTGGTGGATGCGGCCATTGCCGGGGACTTCTCCCAGCGTGTCACTGCCGAATTCCCCGATGACGAACTCAATGCGCTCGCGCGTTCGATCAACGGGCTGGTGGAAACGGTGGACCGTGGTCTTTCGGAAACCGGTTCGGTGCTGTCTTCGCTCGCCAATACCGACCTTACCCATCGTATGCAGGGCGACTACCAGGGCGCCTTTGCCCGCCTCAAGACCGACACGAATGCAGTGGCGGAAAAGCTGACGGATATTGTGGGGCAATTGCGCGACACCTCGCGCACGCTCAAGACGGCAACGGGCGAAATCCTGTCCGGCGCCAATGACCTGTCGGAACGCACCACCAAGCAGGCCGCAACCATCGAGGAAACGTCGGCGGCGATGGAGCAGCTGGCATCGACCGTCATGGCCAATGCCGAGCGTGCCAAGGAAGCCAGCACTGTCGCCAGCGGGGTGACCAATACCGCCGAAGAAGGCGGACAGGTCATGGCCAATGCGACAGAGGCCATGGAGCGGATCACCCAGTCTTCGGCCAAGATTTCCAATATTATCGGGCTGATCGACGACATTGCCTTCCAGACCAATCTCCTGGCCCTCAATGCTTCGGTAGAGGCGGCACGGGCAGGGGAGGCCGGCAAGGGCTTTGCCGTGGTTGCGGTTGAGGTGCGCAGGCTGGCGCAGTCGGCCGCGCAGGCCTCCAGCGACGTCAAGGCGCTGATCGAGCAGAGCGCCAACGAGGTCAAGGGTGGCTCGCGCCTTGTCGCCGATGCGGCGTCGCGGCTGGAGGAAATTCTGACCTCCGCCCGTTCATCGAGCGAATTGATGAATGGCATTGCGCGCGAGAGCCGCGAGCAGGCCTCGTCCATCGAGGAGGTCAATACGGCCGTGCGCACCATGGACGAGATGACCCAGCATAATGCGGCGCTGGTCGAGGAGATGAATGCCTCCATCGAGCAGACCGAAGCACAGGCAAGCCAGCTCGACCGGATCGTCGATATTTTCGCGCTGGAGGGACGGCGCGGCGCGGCGGCAAAACCGGCATCCGGCCCCGCTCACCCCGTCAAGGCCATCGCCGATGGGGCGCGGGGGCTACAGACCAAACTGACCAAGGCCGCCAGGTCCTATCTCAGCAAGGGCAATGCGGCGGTGGACGCGGACTGGAACGAATTCTGAGCCGACGACATGGTATGGAATGAACAGGGCGCCGATGGCGCCCTTTTCATGTGGTTGCTGGAGGCGCGCAACACGCGAATACAGAAAGCCGCGCGAATTCCTGCCAATGCCGAAGAAAAAAGCCGCCGGAAATCGATTGCGCAAATTTGCGTATAACTTTCAGTAACTGGAATCTTCTAGCGTTCGTCCTCAGGTTCAGCACGGCTTGCCTGCCCGATGAGGGCTGCATGCCGTACGGGGGAGAACAGACATGAAGTCCATCGCACGCATTCTGGGCAATGTGCGGATGACCACAACCATTCTGGTTCTGGTCATGACGTCGATCATCGGTTCGATTGCCGCGGTGTCGGCGTCGATCTATTTCAACCTCTACGCGCAGGCCATGGAAGACAGCCGCGTGCAGCAACAGACCAATCTCGGCGTCGCCGCGACCATTTTGGAGCGGCGCATTTCCGGATCGGTGCTGAGCTGGGCGGAAGATGGCAGCATTGCCGCTTTCCAGAGCTGGGCCATTCCACCCTTCTATGACAGCGAGGTGATCGACTCGGTCACCCGCGTGACCAAGCAGGATGCGGCCATCTATGTGCTGGATGCGGCCAGCGGCAATCTTGTGGCCAAGACCACCAGCGTCAAGCTGGCCGATGATGCAAGGGCCGTGGACAGTGCGCTGCTGGCCGATAGCCCGGCGGTGATGCAAATCCTGGCGGGCGAGGCCTTTCTTGGCCCGGTCAGCGTCGAGAATTCCAGCTACTTCTCGGCGATGCAGCCGATCAAGAAAACCAATGGCGACGTCATGGGCGCCATTTTCGTCGGCACGCCCATGGCCAATGTGGAAGCGGCGGCCAATAGCGTGCTTGGCCTCATCGGCATGGTCGGCGCTGCCGTCACCGTGGCGCTGGGCCTTTTCGGTTTCATCGCGTCGCGCTTCATTACCCGGCCAATTCCTCGCCTTGCCGGCGCCATGGGCGCGATTGCCGACGGCAATTACGAGGCCGAAGTGCCCTATACGGAAATGGGCAATGAGGTTGGCGGGATGGCGCGCGCGGTCGAAGTGTTCCGCCAGAACGGATTGCGCGTCAGCCAGATGACCGAAGCCGAAGCGGCCCGGATCGTCGCCGACGAGGAAAGCCGGCGCCAGATGATGAGCCAGTTGCAGAATGCGTTTGGCGAAGTGGTCGATGCGGCGGTCTCAGGCGATTTCACCCGGCAGGTCAATGCCGAATTCCCCGATCCCGAGCTCAATAGCCTTGCCAGCAGCGTGAACAATCTCGTCGCCACATTCAACCGCGGGGTCAGCGAGATCGGCGATGTGCTGGGCGCCATGGCCAATACGGACTTCACCCGCCGCATGGAGGGCGAATATGAAGGCGCCTTCGCACGGCTGAAATCGGACACCAATGCGGTGGCGGACAAGCTGAGCGAAGTGGTGGGGCAGTTGCGCCATACATCGGGCTCGCTCAAGACGGCGACCGGGGAAATCCTTTCCGGTGCCAATGACCTTTCCGAGCGCACCACCAAGCAGGCGGCCACGATCGAGGAAACCTCGGCGGCCATGGAACAGCTGGCGGCCACGGTGCTCAAGAATGCCGAACGCGCACGGGACGCCAGCGCCAATGCCGCAAAGGTCACCCGCACCGCCGAGGAGGGTGGCAAGGTGATGGATGCGGCCAATGAGGCCATGGACCGGATCACCGCGTCTTCCGCCAAGATTTCCAATATTATCGGACTGATCGACGACATCGCCTTCCAGACCAACCTGCTGGCGTTGAACGCCTCGGTGGAAGCGGCGCGGGCGGGCGAAGCCGGCAAGGGCTTTGCCGTGGTGGCCGTCGAAGTGCGGCGACTGGCGCAATCGGCGGCGCAGGCCTCTTCCGAGGTCAAGGCGCTGATCGAACAATCGAGCGTGGAAGTCACCACGGGCACCAAGCTGGTGGGTGACGCAGCGGGCAAGCTCGCCTCGATGCTCGAGGCCATTCGTGAGAATACGACGGCGCTGGAAGCCATTGCCCGCGACAGCGGGGAACAGGCCACCTCGATCGACGAGGTAACCTCGGCCGTGCGCACCATGGACGAGATGACCCAGCATAATGCGGCTTTGGTCGAACAGACCAATGCGGCCATCGAGCAGACCGAGGCGCAGGCCACCGAGCTTGACCGGATCGTGGACATCTTCGCCGTTGACGGCGTGGCGCGTGGGGTAGCGGGTGAAGGCATCCATGCCCAACAGCAGGCCTTGCGTGCGGCTGCACCAAAACTGCGCAGCCAGGGCAATGCAGCACTGGCGCAGGACTGGGACGAATTCTGAGGCGCGGGCGACGGAGAATCACCTCGCCCCGCGCCCTGGTCTGATCAATTGCCGTTTGAAAGAGCGATATCAGCGGCCACGAGGCGATAGTCTGACTGTTGATAGCGCTCAATTTTTATGCGGCCCGCCTCGGCGGGCCGCAGCATTTTCTAGGGATAATACTTGGTTAATGCACTTTGATTAGGATTTATCCCAAGAGTATGCGCCTGATCCGTGGGGGAGGCAGGTGTGACCAGAAGGTCCTGATCAAATGTTCAAGAATATGATGCGTGTCCTGGGCAATATCCGAATGACCTCCGCCATTGCGGCCCTGGTCATTGTCTCGATACTGCTCTCAGTCTCAGTGGTATCCGCCGCAATCTACATCAATCTCAGTGCGACGCTGCGCAAGCAGGCCGAGACGCAGCAGATATCCAATCTCAAGACTGCGGCCACGATCATGGCCAACAATCTGCCGGGGGCAGAGGTGCAGTGGGGCGAGGATGGCAATATTGCCAAGGTCGCCACCTGGGCCATGCCGCGGCAGTTCCTCAATCACGAGATCGTCGATTCCATCGTACGCTTGACCGGCGAGACGGCGACGATCTTTGGCTGGGATCCGGCCCAAAACGATTTCGTGCGCATGACCACGACCATTGCGGGTGCAGATGGCGAACGTATCGTGGGTACGACGCTGGGCCAGACCAGCGCAGCCTATGCCGCGATGATGGAGGGCGTGCCCTATTTCGGTGAGGCGGTGATCGTGGGCACCCCGTATTACACCGCCTATCAGCCTATTCTCGATCAGAAGGGCGCGCCGGTCGGCATTCTCTATGTCGGCGTGGACAAGGCCAGGGTTGAATCTGTGGTCAGCGGCGTTGTGATGCTGCTGAGCGGGGTGGGCGGCGGTGCGCTGGTGATCCTTGGCCTTGCCGGGCTGGTGATCTCGCGCGGGCTGATGGCGCCGGTGCCCAAGCTGGCCAATACGATGAAGGCGATTGCGCAAGGCGAATATGAAATCGAGGTGCCCTATCTCGAACGCCGCAATGAAATGGGCGAGATGGCGCGCGCCGTGGAAGTGTTCCGCGAAAACGGGCTCAAGGTCAGCGCCATGACCGAGGAGGAGCGCGCAGCTTCTGAACGCCGGCGCATCGAACGCACCGACATGATGGTGGCCTTGCAGGCCGCATTCGGCGAAGTGGTCGATGCCGCCATCGCGGGTGACTTCTCCAAGCGCGTTCATGCCCAGTTCCCGGATCGGGAGCTCAATAGCCTGGCTGGCAGCGTCAACGCGCTGGTGGAGACGGTGGATCGCGGCCTCAACGAGACCGGCGACGTGCTGGCCGCCATGGCTCAGGCTGACATGACCCGCCGGATGGAGGGCGACTATCAGGGTGCATTCGCCAAGCTGATGGGCGACACCAATGCGGTGGCCGAGAAACTGAGCGAGGTCATCGGCAGGGTGCGGCGCACCTCGCGTGGACTGAAGACGGCAACGGGCGAAATCCTGTCGGGCGCCAACGATCTGTCCGAACGCACCACCAAGCAGGCGGCGACAATCGAGCAGACCTCGGCGGCCATGGAGCAACTGGCCAATACGGTGGCCGAGAATGCCCGCATGGCGGATGATGCCAATGCCGGCGCCACTGCTGTTTCGAGCAATGCGGCGCGCAGTGGCGAAGTCATGGACGAAGCCAATCAGGCCATGGAGAGGATCACCCAGTCTTCGGCCAAGATTTCCAATATTATCGGCATGATCGACGACATCGCCTTCCAGACCAACCTGCTGGCGCTGAACGCGTCGGTGGAGGCGGCACGAGCCGGAGACGCCGGCAAGGGCTTTGCCGTGGTGGCCGTGGAAGTGCGGCGTCTGGCGCAGAGTGCCGCCAGCGCCTCGGCAGACGTCAAGGCGTTGATCGAAACCAGTGCCAATGAAGTCAAAACTGGTTCGGATCTGGTTTCCAGCGCTTCCGGGCAATTGCGCGCCATGCTGGGTGCCGTCACCGAGAATGCGGGACTGATGCAATCCATCGCCAAGGCGTCCAAGGCGCAGGCGGCGGCGATCGAAGAAGTCAGCGTCGCGGTGCGGACGCTGGACGAGATGACCCAGCACAATGCCGCGCTGGTGGAGGAGACCAATGCGGCGATCGAACAAACTGAAGCGCAGGCGAGCGAGCTCGACCGGATCGTGGATGTGTTCACAATTGACGGACAGAAGGGGGAACAGGCTGCACCAGCTGTTGCCGCTATCTCCCGTCCCGAGACTGACAAGATGCGTCATGCTGCCCGGTCCTATCTCAGCCAGGGCAATGCGGCGATCGCGACAGACTGGTCAGAATTCTAGCATGGCGGGGGACATGCTGAAAAAGCCGTGAGCCTTGCTTGCGGCCAGTAAAAATAAATTCCGGCTCTGCCGGATTTATTCTCAACATCGAAATGTAGGTGTGCCGAGTGGACGCGGCTTGCTTGGTTGTATCTCTGCCATAGAAAATGGTCAGCAAGGTCGGAAGAAGTGAGGCCGCAAGATGAACATACGTACTAAGATTTTCGGGCTGGTCGGCGTAATGGGGCTGGCGGCGGTCACCATTGGCGGCATCGCGGCCTATGTGGTGACCGAATATGGCAGCCGGATGGACAAGCTGGAGAACCTGGCCGACCGCGCCTATCTTGGCGAGCGGCTCAACCGGTTTGTTACGGCCGTCGTGATGGAATCCCGGGGGATCTATGCTTCCGAGACAACGGAGAAGGCCGCCCCGTTTGCCGATGGTCTGATGACACATCTGGACAATATCGACGCTGTCCTTGCCGAGTGGCAGCCGCTGGTGGATGCGGAAGGGGCCGAGGCGTTCAACGCCGTTGTGGCCCGTAGCGTCGAATTTCGCGGCTTCCGCACGGAAACGGCACGTCTGGGGCGAGAGGTTGATCCCGCGCAGGCGAATAGCCAGGGCAATAATGACGAGAACCGCGCCAATCGGCGCGCCTATCAGGCCGAGATCGATGCGGTGGTCAATCGCGACCTCGACATGTTCCATGCGATCAAGTCCGAAATTGCCACGTTCGAGCGCGCCATGCTGATTCTGCTGGCTGGTACAGTCCTGGTCGGCCTGGGTGCTGGCGTTGGCATTGCCGCCTACTTGGGTACGACCCAGCTGTCCCGCCCGATCGGTTCGCTCACCCGCACCATGCGGGCGCTGGCCGATGGCGAACTCGATACCGAGGTTGGATACGTCCAGAACAAGGACGAAATCGGCGCGATGGCGCGTACCCTGCAGGTCTTCAAGGACAATGCCCGCACCGTGGCCGCGCTGAACGAGGATGAAAAATCGCGCGCGCTCTCGATTGCTGCACGCGCGCAGATGATGGAGCAATTCCAGGAACAGTTCGACAAGGCCGTTGCCGCATCCCTGGAAGGCGATTTCAGCCGCCGTCTGTCGGACGAATTCACCGATACGGACCTGATGCGCATCGCCGCCAATTTCAACGGATTGCTCTCCAGCGTCGAGAGTGGACTCGGCGATGCAGGACGGGTGCTTGCCGCGCTGGCAAGGACGGATCTGACGCACCGGATGGATGGCAGCTATCGCGGCGCCTTCCTCGACCTGCAAATCAGCATCAATACCGTGTCCGATACGCTGACGGACGTGGTCACCAAGCTGCGGAATACGTCGCGGGCGGTGAAGTCGGCGACGGGTGAAATCCTGTCGGGCGCCAATGATCTGTCCGAGCGCACCACCAAGCAGGCGGCGACCATCGAGCAAACCTCGGCGGCCATGGAGCAGCTTGCTTCGACCGTGTTGCAGAATGCGGACCGTGCCCGCGACGCCAATGCCAATGCCCAGGTGGTGACGCGAACCGCTGAAGAAGGCGGGGCGGTGATGACCGAGGCCAATGGGGCCATGGAGAAGATCTCATCGTCTTCGGCCAAGATTTCCAACATTATCGGGCTGATCGACGACATCGCCTTCCAGACCAACCTGCTTGCCCTCAATGCTTCGGTGGAAGCGGCACGGGCGGGCGACGCCGGCAAGGGCTTTGCGGTGGTTGCCGTGGAAGTGCGGCGGCTGGCGCAGAGCGCCGCCAGCGCCTCGTCCGATGTCAAGGCACTGATCGAGCAGAGCGCCAATGAAGTGGCAGGCGGCACCAAGCTCGTGAGCGAAGCGGCCGCCAAGCTCGCCGCAATGCTGGATGCTGCCAAGGCCAATGCCGGACTTATGGACGGCATCGCGCGGGACAGCCGCGAGCAGGCCGGAGCCATCGAAGAGGTGACGGTCGCGGTCCGTCAGATGGATGAGATGACCCAGCACAATGCGGCGCTGGTTGAAGAGACCAATGCCGCTATCGAGCAGACGGAGGCCCAGGCCAGCGAACTTGACCGGATCGTCGCGGTCTTCCGCATCGGCGCCGAGGACAACCGGCCCGCAGCGGCACCCGCGACGCGTTCGCAACCCAAGGTGCAACAGGCTGCCAAGGCCTATCTCAGCGCCGGCAATGCGGCGATTGCCTCGGATTGGAGCGAGTTCTAGAGCAACGCTCCCGTGAACAGTTGAAATTGTGCTGAACAACAGGCCGTATGGATAAACCCATGCGGCCTGTTCCCGTCAGGCCAGGTGCAAGCCGTTCAGGCCGGTCGTTCGCCATTGGGACAAATCGGTACATCGGGCGCAAGGCTTCATTAACTGCGCAGGCGCAGCCTAGGAAAACTGGTTGAATTGGGGTCGGCCAGGCTTGGGGGTGCGGGATGGTGGGTTGGCCATTAAAACGATATGGGGCGGCTAGTGGAGATGCTGCAAAGGTAGCGGCGATCATGCGCAGCCAGGCGGTGATCGAGTTCGAGCTGGATGGCACGATCATCACCGCTAATGACAATTTTCTTGCGGCCATGGGCTATGGGCTTGAGGAGATTGCCGGCCGGCACCATTCCCTGTTCTGCGATCCGGCATTGGCAGCGAGCGCCGAATATAGGCAATTCTGGGCCGATCTCGGGCGCGGCCAGTTTCAGTCCGCAGTGTTCCGGCGTCTGGCCAAAGGCGGCAGGGAAGTCTGGATCCAGGCCAGTTACAATCCGGTTTTCGACAAGGCTGGCAAGCCGGTGAGAATCATCAAGTTTGCCACCGACATTACCGCACAGACCCAGCAGGCCGCCGACCACCAGGCGCAGATCGAGGCCATTTCGCGGGTTCAGGCGGTGATCGCGTTCAATCTCGATGGCACGATTATCCGTGCCAACGAGAATTTCCTCAGCACGGTCGGCTATGGGCTCGACGAGATCGTGGGCAGGCATCATTCGATGTTCTGCGACCCCGAATATGCCGCCTCCAGCCAGTACAAGCAGTTCTGGGAGAAGTTGCGGGCGGGGGAATATGTCGCCGCCGAATTCCAGCGCTTTGGCAAGGGCGGCAAGGAAGTCTGGATCCAGGCCTCCTATAACCCGATCTTCAGCGCATCGGGTGCGGTGGTCAAGGTGATCAAATTCGCCACCGATATTACAGAGCGCAAACGGGCCGAAGGCATTATCGATGATCTGACGGCCTCGCTTGCCCGCATGGCGCAGGGTGATCTCGGTGGCCGTATCGATGCGGTGTTTACTGGCCAATACGAAGCCCTGCGCGGCGCATTCAACGAGTCGCTGGGGCAGCTGCAGGCTATTGTCTCAGGGCTGCGCAAGGCATCGCGCGGGGTGCGCACGGCAACGGCAGAAATCCTGTCCGGCGCGAATGACCTTTCCAGCCGCACGACGCGGCAGGCGGCCACAATCGAGGAAACCTCGGCCTCGGTTGAGCAATTGTCGAGCACGGTGAGCGCCAATGCGAGCCGTGCCGCAAGTGCGACTGAAAAGGCGCGACAGGTGGCGCGCAGTGCGGCTGATGGCGGCGACGTCATGGGCGAGGCGACCAGGGCCATGTCGGCCATCGAGGCCTCCTCGGCCAAGATATCCAACATTATCGGGCTGATCGACGATATCGCCTTCCAGACCAATCTTCTGGCACTCAATGCCTCGGTGGAGGCGGCTCGCGCCGGAGATGCCGGAAAAGGTTTTGCCGTGGTCGCGGTGGAAGTGCGGCGGCTGGCGCAGAGCGCCGCCAGCGCCTCGGCAGATGTGAAGGTGTTGATCGAGGCCAGTGCCGGGGAAGTACGTGCCGGGGCGCATCTGGTGGGACAGGCTGCCGAGCGGCTCTGTGACATCCTGGCGGGGGCTGAGGAAAGCGCAGGGCTGATCGAGGCCATCGCCCGCGCCAATCAGGAGCAGTCTGGCGCCTTGGCGGAAGTGAGCGTGGCGGTACGGCAGATGGACGAGATGACGCAGCACAATGCGGCGCTGGTGGAAGAAACCAATGCCGCCATCGAGCAGACCGAGGCCCAGGCGTCCGAGCTGGACCGGATCGTGGCAGTGTTCCGGACCCGCATTGAGGAGGCCGAGGCGCGACCAGCAGCGAGTGCGGCCCACGCCAAACCGCGCAAGGGTGTCCGTGCCTATCCCAGCCAGGGCAATGCCGCTGTCGCTGCCGACTGGAGCGAGTTCTAGCGGCTCCGGCGCGCCTGGACGAGCATGGCGCCGATCAGCAGTATGGTGATGGCGAGCGAGATCAGCGCGTTATAGCCGGCCAGCGAAATGCCAAGGAAGCGGAACTGCACCACGTCGCAGCCGATGACCGGCTGCAGGTCGTCAAGCGCCTCCAGCGACAGGCTGACACCCGCGCCGGTGCCCGAGCAGGCGGTTGGGCCGGGCCAGAAGCCCCATTCGACGCCGGAATGGAAGCCACCGAGATAAGTGCCCCAGGCAAAAAGCGCGGTCACAATCGCCATGCCCAGATACCAAACGGGCAGGGGAAGGCGATTCCAGAAAACCAGCACAAGCGCCAGCAGCGGCAGTCCCCAATAATAGGGCAGGCGCTGTTCGAGGCACAGTTCGCAGGGTTGCAGTCCGCCCAGATATTGGCTGCCCAAAGCGCCGAGAATGGTGGCAAGGCCGAGCAAAAATGCGGCGCCAGCGGCGATTTTGTCGAATGGACGGGCTTTGGTCATGAGGGAGGACTCTGAGGTGACGCTGCAATGGACAGCCAAATAGACCTGCGAAAAGGCAAAATCCAGACGGGAACGGGGTCGTGATCAATCACCGGGGCGGCTGATCCCCAGGGCCTGGCGCAGCGCTATGGCATTGGCCGGCGCGTGCAGTTTGTCTTCATGGACGAAATAGGCAAAGACGTCGCGGCCATCGCTGCGCCAGTCATCGATAGTGCTGGCCCAGTCGGCGATATCGGCCTGCTGATAGCCTTCTGCATCGGCGCGGGCTGGGCCTTGCAGCCGGCAATAGGCAAAATCGGCCGTCAGGCTGCGGGACGGGTTTTCGGGCGTGTCGGCAATGACGCGGGCAACATTATGTGCCGCAAAGAGGGCATTGGCCTCGGGGTGGTCGAAACTGGGATGGCGCGGTTCGATGGCGTGACGGATTTGGGTCACGCCATTGGTATCGAGATAGGGGGTGGACTTGAGACCGTCCGACTTGCCGGCAAGGTCACAATAGGTGCCGGTGTCCCTGGGCAGCAGCGACAGGAACTGGGAGAGCCGGTCGGCGTCGAAAGCCAGATTGGGCGGCAACTGCCAGACGAAGGGACCAAGCCGCTGGCCAAGGGCCAGGGGGCCGGAGGCAAAGAAATTGGCCAGTTCCCGCTCACAATTCTGCAGCCGCTTTATGTGGGTCACCAATTGCGGCCCCTTGATCGAAAACTGAAAGTCATCGGGGGTTTCACTGGCCCAGCGGGCAAAGCTCTCTGGTTTCTGATTGGCGCGGAACGTGGCGTTGATCTCGATGCTGGTCAGGCGGCTGGCCGCGTAAGCCAGTTCCTTTTTCTGCACCAGGCCAGGCGGAAAGAAGGTGCCGCGCCATGGCGCATAGACCCATCCCGCGGTACCGGTTCTGACAGTGCCTTGTTGCGCCATTGAACGATCTCCCTGACAGCTACCTTGGCGCTTGTGTTTGGGCTTGGCAATGCGCGTGGGCAGCCGGTATCCGGCGGTAATCTTTTTTTGCCTTATTTCCGTGCATGGTGAACAAAGTCCTGTTCGGGGTTTCTCGTTTGCGTCGCACCGCCATTGCTTCCCTTGCCGCTACAATGTTGGCGGGTATCAGCCCCGCTGCGGGTTGCGATGGCCTGCGCATGGTCCGGGGTGGTGTGGTCACCGAAGTGGTGGACGGCGATACGGTCCTGCTTGAATCCGGCCTGGCCGTCAGGCTGATCGGTACGCAGGCGCCAAAACTGGCGCTGGGGCGTGAGGACTTCGACGACTGGCCGCTGGCCGATGAGGCCAAGGCGGCCCTCGAAGCGCTCGCTTTGGGTAAAAGTGTTCAACTCGGCTATGGCGGGGAAGAAAAGGACCGCTATGGCCGCGCATTGGCGCATCTGTTCATCGAAGAGGGCCAGGACCGGGTCTGGGCACAGTATCAGATGATCGGCGCGGGCCTGGCGCGCGTCTATTCCTTCCCCGACAACAGGCTTTGTCTTGATCAACTTTTTGCGGGCGAGACCCGCGCGCGCGCGGAGCGGCTTGGAATCTGGCGCGATCCCTATTACAGCGTGCGTGCGGCGGACCGCCCGGACGAGCTTCTCGAGCGGGTGGGAGATTATGAACTGGTGGAGGGACGGGTGCTGCTCGCGGACAAAAGCGGTGCGCGCATCTATCTCAATTTCGGCCGGTTCTGGAAAGAAGACTTCACCGCCGTGATCGAGGCTCCCGCGCTCCGCCTGTTCGAGCGAGCCGGGTCCGATCCGCTGGAACTGGAAGGTGCGCTGGTGCGCATACGCGGATGGGTCGATGAGCGGGATGGTCCGCGTATCGAGATTACCCATCCCGAGCAGATTGAGGTTGTGGCGAGGCCATGAGAGCGCTCCCGGGCAAAAACGTGCTGCGCCTGAGTGTATTGGCAGTGAGCCTGTTGGCGCTCGCGGCCTGCTCCTCGCTGACTGGTTCCAATATCAGCGTTGGCCGCACCGGCGATACCAATGCCGCGCCCAATGTCGTTCCGACCGGCACCGACCCGGACGACGCGGTGCTGGGCCAGCGCGAACATCCGCGGATCATCGCTGCCTATGGCGGGGTCTATGAGGACCGGCAGGCCGAAATCATGGTCGCTCGGATTGTCGGGCGGCTTTTGGCGGCGGCAAACCAGCCCAATGCGCAGTTCCAGGTGACCATTCTCGACACGTCCGAGGTCAATGCCTTTGCGCTGCCCGGCGGATATATCTATGTGACGCGCGGTATTCTGGCTCTGGCGTCTGACACGAGCGAACTGGCGGCTGTGCTTTCGCATGAGATCGCCCATGTGACCTTGCGTCATGCGCGGGCGCGTACCGACAGAACGCGCAATACGCAGATCGTCGACCGGGTGATCACCGGGATTTTTGGCGGCGATACCTCAACGGATGCGACTGCCAACCGCACCCGCCAGTCGCTTGCGGCCTTTAGCCAGAACCAGGAGCTGGAAGCCGACCGCGAAGGCATCAAATTTGCAGGCAAGGCGGGCTATGATCCCCAGGCCGCGGCGCGATTCCTCGGTGTGATGAGCCGGTTCGCCGCCTTCTCGGCCGGCCGCAGCCAGGGCGATGACGGGTTCCTGTCCAGCCATCCCTCGACGCCATCGCGGATCGAAACGGCGATGAGTACGGCGCGCGGCATGTTTGGCACGGCCGATGCCGGCGAGACCGACCGCGAAGGCTATCTTTCGGCGATTTCCGGGCTGACATTTGGTGACAGCCCGTCGCAGGGCACAATCGTCGGCCAGCGCTTCATCCATTCGGCCTCCAAATTCACCTTCGCTGTGCCGCAGGGCTATACGCTGCAGAATTCGCAGAGCGCCGTGGTGGGCGTTGCCGGCGATGGCGAGGCGGTGCGCTTCGACAGTGCCGTGGTGCAACCCAGCATGGCTTTGACCGATTATCTCAAATCGGGCTGGATCGCCGGTCTCAAGGCCGACAGTGTCAGCGCCCACAGCTATAATGGCGTGGAAATGGCATCCGGGCTGGCCCAGACGGATCAATGGTTCTTCCGCGTGGCGGTGATGCGGCTCGACGGAGAGGTTTATCGGTTCATCTTTGCCGCCAAGGCCGATAGTCCGCGCTTCAAGCAGGGCGCAGATGCTACGGTCCAGAGCTTCCGGCGCACCGAGGCGGCCGATCTCAACCAGATCCGGCCCCTGTCCATCCGTCTTGTCACAGCAAGGGCCGGCGACAGTGCCGACAGTCTGGCGCGGCAGATGGCCAATATCGCGGGCGGACGCGACCTATTCTACATCCTGAACAATCTGTTGCCGGGCGATGGGGTCGTGGCGGGACAGCGCTACAAGGTGGTGGCGCTGCGCTGATCAGTTCATCTTGTCGATCTGGCGGGTGATGACATCAGCAGCGCCGCCGGTGCCTGACCCGAACATATTGCCCAGCGCATCGCCGAAGACAGTAAAACTGGCAGCAACCGCTACCCCGATCATTGTGCCCAACAGCGCGTATTCTATCGCTGTGGCCCCGCTCTGGTCGGCGATAAATCGCCGCAGCATGCGTGCAACCATGTTTTGCGCCTCATCTGGCTGGCCTTCTGGCCCTCACAAAAGATCGCAGAGTGCTGCGATCAGTGGTTCATCGGCGGGCGGCATTGGGTAATCGCGCAGGGCCTGAGGCCTGACCCATTTCAGATCAGCATGCTCCAGCGCCTGCGGCGTCCCCTGCCACTTGCGACAGACGTAAAGTGGCATCAACAGATGAATGTTTTCGTAAGAATGACTGGCGAAAGAGAGTGGCGCCAGACAGGCCTCTTTGGTCTCCACCGCAAGTTCTTCGCGCAGTTCCCGGATGAGCGCGGCCTCTGGCGTTTCGTCGGGCTCGACCTTGCCGCCGGGGAATTCCCATAGCCCAGCCATGGACTTACCTTCGGGGCGCTTGGCAATAAGCACCCGGCGATCGGCATCGACAAGCGCGCAGGCGACGACAAGCAGGATCGGCTTCTGGGTCATTATGCGTCCCTGGGTATGCGATAGACGTAGTCGTACTGATGGGTATAGCCAAGGCTCGCATATAGCGCCTTGCCGGCGGGATTGTCGGCCTGGACATTGAGCGCAGCGATGCCTGCGCCATTTGCGTGCGCCCAGGCATGGATCGTGCGCATCATGGCGGCGCCCAGCCCTTGGCGGCGATGTGCCGGGCTGGTTATGACATTGCCGGTAAGCACTATGCCGTCGGCAATGGCAGCAAGGCCCGCTGCCACCGGCTGCTCGTTGCGATACACCACGATGCCGGAAGCGGGGACGCTCATGGCAGACAGCAAGGCGCGCATCCGCTTCATGACGTCATCGCCGTGGCCCTGAAGAGTTTGCTGGGCCGAGAGGAATTGTGGATCGAGCAGTTCGAACGTTCTGGCGTCGCTATCCGGCGTCGTGGCGGATAGCGGCATGGCATAGAGGTGGCTAGGGTCGATCGTCCGCCAGCCCTGTGCATCGAGCGCCATGGTCAGCGCAGGGCTTTGCAAGGGTGTTGTGCGCACGACCGGCATTATGCCTCGCGCCGCAAACCAGTCTCGGCCCGTCGCAAGCCGCGCGACGGCGTCGGCATTGTCTGCCGGGTCGAAGCATTGCAGCGAATTGGCGCGCTTGGTGTAGCCATTGGCCGCGCGACGCACCCAGGTGCCGTCCCACTCGACCTCGATGCCGGGCCAGGCTTCAAGTCCGGCACGCTCGAAGACAATACTGTCAGGGAGCGCCATGTCAGCTCCGGTAGTCGCCGTTGATGGTGATGTAGCCATGGGTGAGGTCACAGGTATAGACCGTCGCCTTGCCATCCCCGAGGCCAAGGCTGACCGTCAATTCGAGGTCTTCGCCCTTCATATAGGCGCTGGTCGCGGCCTCATCGTATCCGGCGGCGCGCTCGCCATCTTTTGCCACGGTGAGATCGCCGAAGCGGATGGCGAGACGGTCGCGGTCGGCGGGCTCGCCCGCCTTGCCCACGGCCATGACCACGCGGCCCCAATTGGCGTCTTCGCCGGCAATAGCGGTCTTCACCAACGGACTGTCGGCAATGGCCTTGGCGACGCGGAAGGCGCTTTCGTCGGAGACGGCGCCTTCGACATGCACCGAGACCTGCTTGGTCGCGCCTTCGCCATCGCGGACGACGTGGATGGCAAGTTCGAACAGGACGTCGCTGAGTGCCTGTCCGAAGATTTCAGCCCGCGGGTCGTCAAGGCTTTCGATCGGGTCCAGCTGCGCCTTGCCGGTCGCAAAAGCCAGCAGAGTGTCCGAAGTAGATGTGTCGCTGTCCACGGTGATCGAATTGAAGCTGGTCTGGTTGTGTTTGGCCAGCAGGGCCTGCAGCACCGGCGCGGCGATGGGCATGTCGGTGACGACGAAACTCAGCATGGTCGCCATATCCGGCGCAATCATGCCCGAACCCTTGGCAATGCCGTTGATCCTGACTTCGACTCCGTCGATCTCCAATAGGGCGCCGGACAGTTTGGGGAATGTGTCGGTGGTCATGATCGCCCTGGCCGGTTCAATCCAGGGCAGATCGTTCATGCGAGTGGCAGTTTCGTCGAGCACGCCATCGAATTTGGATGCGTCGATCAATTCGCCGATCACACCAGTCTGGGCGATGAAGACTTGCGAAGGATCGCAGCCCAGGGCCTTGGCGGCCACCTTTGTAATATAGCGCACGCTCTCCCGGCCCTTCATGCCGGTAAAGGCATTGGAATTGCCGGAATTGACCACGAGACCGCGCGCCAGGCCGCCCGTCAGGTTCTCGCGGCACAGCTCGACTGCGGCGGACGAGCATTTGGACCGGGTCAGCACACCTGCAACGGTCGTGCCCTCGTCAAAGGCCATGAGCAGCACATCGGTGCGGTTCTTATACTTGATCCCGGCTTCAGCAGTGGCGAAGCGGACACCGGCCACGGACGGAAGATCCGGATAGGACTTGGGAGCGAGGGGTGAAACCGGATGGGCGGCCATGGCAAAAACCTTGAGCGGGCAAATGAACTGCCCTGATGTGCCCCAAAGGTGTGACGGGCGCAAGGCAGTCCATGACAGGCCCTCACGTGCCCGGCACGTGCTCGGGTGCGGCGTGAAGCAATTGCACTTCGGGTGCATTGACCAGTTGCAGGTAGCGCTCGAACTGCACCAGGATGTCGGCGATCAGCTGATCGCGGCCCAGCCCCATGACGTCATAGCCTCTCGTTCCGCTGGAGAAGAAGGTGCGCGCCTCGTATCGGACATCGGGCTTTCCGGCAGAAAGCGGAGCAAGGACGGCGACAGGGTGGCTTGCCAGCGACACGCCATAAACGAAGTCGCGCACGCCTTCTGCCGGTGCACGCAATGCGAGGGAGCCATCTTCGGCTTCCTCGACGCTGGCGGGGCGTCCGCGACTGGTCAATTCCTTGGCGACCTGTTCGAGCGCCGGGCGGATTTCCTTGTTGATGAAGGCCTTAACCTCGCTATCGGTTGGCGCCTTGAGCATCATGCCGAGGCGGCGCTGCCAGGTGACACCAGCGGCCGGCTGGGCGGGCGTGAGAATGCTTTCGCTGCGCCGCAATTCCTGCGCCAGATCCGCGCGCATGCCGGTGAGCAGTGAGAGCAGCAGCGCCAGGATGACGAAGATGAAGGGTAATGCGCTGGCGATGGTCACCGACTGGAGGGCATCGAGGCCGCCGGCGAGCAGGAGGCTGGCGGCAACGATGCCGACAAAGGCGCACCAGAAAATGCGCTGCATGACTGTCGTCTGCGTCTCACCGCCGGCGGCAATGGCGTCGATGACCACAGAGCCGGAATCGGCAGACGTCACGAAAAAGACCGAGACGAGAATGACGGCGAGGGTCGAGGTGATAACCGGGAAGGGCAGATAGGTGAAGAATTCGAACAGACCGACCGAGAGGTCATTGGCGATGGCCATGCCCAAGGCGCCGCCGGCCACGGTCTGGTCGATAAAGATGGCGGTATTGCCGAAAACGGTCATCCACACAAAGGTGAAGCCGGCAGGAATGAAGAGCACGGCGGTGATGAATTCGCGGACGGTGCGTCCGCGCGAAATGCGGGCGATGAACATGCCCACAAAGGGCGACCAGGAAATCCACCAGGCCCAGTAGAACAGCGTCCAGGCGTCAATCCAGGGGGTGGGCTCATAGGCATAGATGTTGAAGGTGCGCAGCAGGATCGTGTCGAGGTAAAGTCCCAGATTCTGGACGAAGTCGCGCGCCAGCTGGGCGGTGGGGCCCACGGTCAGGACGAAGAGCATCAGCAGGATGGCGACGACGAGATTGAGCTCGGACAGGATACGGACGCCTTTTTCGAGACCGCTGACGACCGAGATAGTGGCAAGACCAGTAACGACCGCAATGATCAGCAGCTGCACTGGCACCGAGATCGGCACGTCGAGCAGGAAGTTGAGGCCGGAATTGATCTGGGTAACGCCGACGCCCATCGAGGTTGCAATGCCGAAAACAGTGCCGACGACGGCAAAGATGTCCACAGCATGGCCGATCGGCCCGTTGATCTTGTCCTTGAGGAGGGGATAGAGGCCGGAGCGGATTGTCAGCGGCAGGTTGTAGCGATAACCGAAATAGGCCAGCGAGAGCCCCACCACCGCATAGATGGCCCAGGCATGGATGCCCCAATGCAGAAATGTCACCGACATGGCCTCGCGCACGGCCGGAATAGTGCCCGGATCGGCGGTGGGTGGGACCATGTAGTGGGTCATGGGCTCACCGACACCATAGAACATGAGGCCAATGCCCATGCCGGCGGCGAACAGCATGGCGATCCATGAGGGAAAGCTGAAGTCGGGTGTGGAATCGTCAGGGCCGAGCTTGAGGCCACCATAGCGCGACAAGCAGAGCAGCAGCATTGCAGCCAAAACGACGCCGACGGCCAACAAGTAGAGCCAGCCGAAATTGGTGAGGATGCCCGCCTGCAGGGCTACGAAAATCTCGTCAGCTTGCCTCGGGAACACGACGCCAACGGCTAGAAATACACCGATGACGAGAAGCGCTCCGAAGAATACCGGAGGATTGATGACGAAGGCTTTGAACATGGACGCTATTTCCTGACGCTTTTGGCTGCCGGTTACTGCCGGCAAAACACCGCCAAAATGCTAAGTCGGAAGGCGCGGACTTGGTTCCCAACATAAGTTAAGTCGCCGCAAGCTTCCTGCCTGCTATGAAAGCACCGAAGTGGCGGGTGACGAGGGGTACGACTGCCAGGACGATTGTGGCGGCCATCATCGGCACAAGAACCAGGCTGCGCTGCCAGATGGTCCAGCCATCGGTCAGTGGCATCAGGATGTAGAGATAGAGAGTGACGACGGGATAAACTGCAAACGTCATCACCAAGGTCATGCGCAGGCGTGCAGGAATGGACATTCAATGCTCTCCATAGAAACGGATCGTTTCGATATATAACGAAACGATCCGTTTCGTTCAACTCTTTTCTTTGGACCTTTTGTCCGCCATATAGAGGTCATGAGCACAGATGCCGAAACAGAGCAGAACAGCCGGCGGTCCATTGGCGCGCGACGCAATCCGGCGAGCCAGGAAGCGATACTGGACGCTGCAGAAGCCGTGCTAGAGGAGAACGGATTGTCCGGCTTCTCCGTCGAAGCCGTGGCCCGGCGGGCGCGGGCGGGCAAGCCGACCATTTACCGCTGGTGGCCCAATCGCACCGCGCTGATGCTGGACGTTTACAAGCGCTTCAAGAATGCGCGGACTTTCGTCGACAGCGGCACGTTGCGCGGTGACCTTATTGGTTTTCTGGATAATCAATTGATCGGCTTCTGGCGCGGCAGCCTTTGCGGGCTGGTCTATCGCGCCGTGATTTCCGAAGCCCAGAACGACGCCGACGCAGCCGCGGCATTGCAGGCCTATCAGGCCGACCGGAAGAGCATTGCCGTACACATGATCGACAAGGCCAAGGCCAGAGGCGAGGTGCCCGATGACACCGATGCCATGCTGATCATCGACCTCGTCGTATCCTATGCCTGGCATCAATTGCTGCTCGGGCATCTGGACGCGGCCGCGGGGCAGATCGACAGCGTGGTCGATACGATCCTGAAGGGTGTTGTGGGCTATAAGCCCCAGCAGGGCGCAACAAGAATAAAAAAGGGCGGCCCTTGAGCCGCCCTTGTCATTTCCTGGTAGTGCCGATCAGGCGAAAGCGCCGTGGCAATGCTTGAACTTCTTGCCTGAACCGCAGGGGCAGGGGGCGTTGCGGGAAACACCCACCAGCAATTTCGGGTCGACCGGAGGCAGGCCGTCAGGGCTGGCGACGGTCTCGCCTTCGGCGTCGTTTTCTCCGGTGGCCGGGTCGATATGGCTCGTCGTCAGGCGGGACATGTCCGGCGCCGACGGGGGTTCGGGCTGGCGGATCTGCAGTTCGATATGGCTGAGCTGGGTGGTCACCAGCTCGCGCAGATTGGCAAGGAGGGCCTGGAACAGCTCATAGGCTTCCTGCTTATATTCGTTGAGCGGATCGCGCTGGGCGATACCGCGCCAGCCCACGACCTTGGACAGATGGTCGAGCATGACCAGATGCTCGCGCCAGAGCCCATCCACCGATTGCAGCAGGATGGACTTTTCCACCTGGCGCATGATGTTAGCCGAGTATTTTTCTTCCTTGGCGGCAATCAGGGCGTCTGAGGCGTCGCGGATACGGTCTTCCACCACTTCGGCATCAATGCCTTCCTCGGCAGCCCATTCGGCGGCGGGAATATCGATATTGAGATAGGTCTTGGCGGCGGCCTGAAGCTGTTCGGTATTCCACTGTTCGGGGTAGGAACGGGGCGGAATGGCCTTGGACACGACATTCTCGACCACGCCATGACGCATCTCTGTGATGGTTTCGCTGACGTCGTCGGCATCCATGAATTCGAGACGCTGCTCGAAGATCACCTTGCGCTGATCATTCATCACGTCGTCGTATTTGAGGATGTTCTTGCGGATGTCGAAGTTGCGCGATTCCACCTTGCCCTGAGCGCGCTCGATGGCCTTGGTGACCCAGGGGTGGGTGATGCTCTCACCCTGTTCCAGCCCCAGCTTGCCGAGCATGGAATCCATGCTCTCGATGGGGAAGATGCGCATCAGGTCGTCCTGAAGCGAGAGGAAGAATTTCGAGTGTCCCGGATCGCCCTGACGGCCCGAACGGCCGCGCAGCTGGTTGTCGATGCGGCGGCTCTCATGCCGCTCTGTGCCGATCACCATGAGACCACCAGCGGCAAGCGCCTTCTGCTTGTCTTCGGCGATCTTGGCCTTGATCTCGGCGATCTTGGCCTCGCGCGCTTCCCCTTCAAGGCCTTCTGCCTCTTTCTGGATGCGCATTTCCAGATTGCCGCCGAGCTGAATGTCGGTACCGCGACCGGCCATGTTGGTGGCGATGGTGATAGCGCCAGGCAGGCCAGCATCGGCGACGATAAAGGCTTCCTGCTCGTGGTGACGGGCATTGAGCACGTTCATGTGCCCGACATTCTTGGTGCGCAGGATGTCGGCGAGCATTTCGGATTTTTCGATCGAGGTCGTGCCGACAAGCACGGGCTGGCCGCGGTCCTGGCATTCCTTGATCAGATCGGCGATGGCGTCGAACTTTTCAGCCGCCGTGCGATAGATGGCATCGTCTTCGTCGATACGCTGGACCGGCAGGTTGGTCGGCACGGTGGTGACGCCCAGACCGTAGATATCGCCGAACTCTTCGGCTTCGGTCGCTGCCGTACCGGTCATGCCGGCAAGCTTTTTGTAAAGGCGGAAATAGTTCTGGAAGGTGATCGAGGCCAGTGTCTGGTTCTCGGGCTGGATCTTGACCCGTTCCTTGGCCTCCAGAGCCTGGTGCAGGCCTTCCGAGTACCGGCGGCCCGGCATCATGCGGCCGGAGAATTCGTCGATGATGACCACTTCGTCATTGCGGACGATATAGTCCTTGTCCTTGCGGAACAGCTTGTGTGCCCGCAGGGCGGAATTGGCATGGTGGACCAGAATGACGTTTTCGACGTCATACATGGAGCCGCCCTTGAGCAGCCCGGCATCAGCGAGAGCGGCTTCAAGCTTTTCCACGCCCTGATCGGTAAAGGTGGCCGAGCGGTGCTTTTCCTCGATCTCGAAGTCGCCCTCTTCGATCATCGGCATGAGGCCGTCGATCTTGATATAGAGGTCGGAGCGGTCCTCGGCGGGGCCGGAAATGATCAATGGGGTCCGCGCTTCGTCGATAAGGATGGAGTCCACTTCGTCGACAATGGCGAATTCGTGCCCGCGCTGCACCATCTGGGCGCGGGTATATTTCATGTTGTCGCGCAGATAGTCGAAGCCGAGCTCGTTATTGGTGCCGTAGGTAATGTCGCATTCGTAAGCGGCCTTGCGATCAGCATCGTTGATGCCGGGCACGATGATGCCGGTCGTCAGGCCGAGGAAACCGTAGATCTGGCCCATCCACTGTGCGTCGCGGCGCACGAGGTAGTCGTTGACGGTCACCAGATGCGCGCCCTTGCCGGTGAGGGCATTGAGATACATGGGCAGGGTTGCAACGAGCGTCTTGCCTTCACCGGTGCGCATTTCGGCAATGGAACGGTCGTTCATCACCATGCCGCCGATCAACTGGGTGTCGAAGTGACGCATGCCCAGCACGCGCTTGGATGCTTCGCGCACCGTGGCAAAGGCCGGCACGATGAGATCGTCCAGCTTGCCGCCCTTTTCCAGGTGGGCCTTGAATTCACCCGTGCGGGCCTTGAGCGCATCATCGCTCAGTTTTGCCAGTTCGGGCTCGAGCGCGTTAATCGCCGCCACCTTGCCCTGATACTGCTTGACCTGCCTATCGGAGGGTGACCCGAAGATTTTTCGGGCAAGCGCAGCAAGTGCCATGTTTTGCAGTCCTTTTTATGTCGGCGGCAGGCGGTGGATCGGGCGGCGCGTCAGTTTCTGGCTGCGTCTGCCAGCCCATTCCGCCTCGCTACAACGTTGGTAAACCCTCAGGGTTTCCGAATGTGTCTCGTGTCGCATGTCCACCGCACGTTTATCCTGCGCGGCAGCGGTCCATGCTCTGGAAAAGCGGGTGAGATGTAAGAGTGGGGTCTTCTATTGTCAACGTATGCGAAATCGGCCACACCAAGGTCCGCCTCAAGTTTTCCGGGCATATCAGGCACACGTGAAGACGAGGTAATCGTCTGCCTTCCGGCACAATTTGGCCTTTCTGCCGTGCGAGCGCGAAGCACGACACAATTATTGACCATGCCGGGCAAGGTGATCCGGCTCAGGAGAAATACAACGCCATGCGGAAATCCAGCCTGCGCCTGATGCGCGCCGTCAGCTTCGTCGCCCTCATCGCGACCCTTTCCACCGGCAGCGTTCTGGCGCAGGACGCGATCGTCGCCGATCCGAATGCTGTCGTTGCAACGGTGGGCGGCGATGTGATTACCGAGGCCGACCTGGCCTTTGCCGCCGAAGACATGGCTCAGGATCTGGCGCAAATGCCGCCGGAGGAGCGTCGCGCCTTCCTCGTGCGCATCCTGATCGACATGAAGGTCATGTCCAAGGCCGCGCGAGATGCGGGGATGGATCAGACCGAGATTTTCGCCCAGCGCCAGAAATATCTTGAAGAACGCGCGCTGCGCCGGGCCTATTTCAACGAGGCCATTGCAAGCGCGGTGACGGAAGAAGCGGCTCGCGCCGAATATGAGGCCTTTGGCCAGCAGTTTGAAGCCGAGGATGAGGTCCGCGCCAGCCATATTCTGGTCGAGGATGAGACGAAAGCCAACGAACTCAAGGCCGAACTGGATGGCGGAGCAGATTTCGCCACGCTGGCCCGCGAAAATTCCATTGATCCCGGCGCTGCCAATGGCGGTGATCTTGGATTTTTCGGGCGCGGCATGATGGTGCAGCCCTTTGAGGAAGCCGCCTTTGCCCTGGCAAATCCGGGCGATGTTTCCGCGCCGATCCAGTCCCAGTTCGGCTGGCATATCATCAAGCTGGCGGAAAAGCGCAAATCCGCGCCGCCCAGCTTCGAGCAGGTGGCCTCCCAGATCCAGAACCAGTTGCTGATGCGCTCCTTCACCGAGAAGGTCGACGAGCTGATGGCTGGGGTTGAGATCAATATCGAGGATCCCGAGCTCAAGGCGTCATTTGACGCGCAGGAGGCCGAAGAAGCCGAAGCGGCAGCTGAATAAGCCTCAGCAGGTGACGCGGATTTCCGCATAGCCGGTCAACCCCTCGTCACCACCGGAGGTTACGCCGATGGTGCAGGGGGTGCCGGCCAGCAGGATCGAGCCGCCGGAGGCTATGGTGGTGCCGTCGAGCAGCACGACATAGCCATTGGCGACCTGCGCGACATTGACCACGGCGGACTGTTCGCAAATCGGGTAGCTGTCGCCCTCGGCGACGAGAATGCGCATGCCCGGAGGCAGGCAATCCTCGTTGGCGGTGGCAGCCGGCGCGGGGCTTGCAGCGGAGGCGGGCGTGGCGCCGACGTCTGCGATCCGCTCAAGAGCGGCTAGGCGATTTTCCAGATCTTCCAAGCCGTTAGCGCCGGATTCCAGCGCGTTTCCGTTGCGTGCATACAGATCGAGACTGACGCGCAACTGCGCGATTTCCGAGGCGATGCGGCGGGTTTCGGCCTGTCCCTGGGTGTAGATCCAGGCGGCTGCGCCGAGGCCGGCCAGGCCGGACACGAAGCCTAAAATGCCGAGGATCAAGGGCCATTTCGAGTGGCGGTGAGGTGGGGCAACAGGCTCCCGTTCCCGGCCCGAAAGGGGGCGCATTTCAGGCGTCAGATCGATCCTGGACCCCTGTGATGAACGATTTGGTTCGGTCTGGTCCACCGGACGTCTCCGCTTGTGCCGCGCGCCGGCCATCTCATCAAACTGGGGCCGAACTTGGACCTGAGACTATGTCAGTGCTTCGCCGCTGTCGCGTCCCTAAGGCCAGGTCTCAGGGGCGCTGCGTCGCCGGTGTGGGCAGGCTCGCCGGATTACCCGTGGTCACCGGGGCGGTGGCAGGGTCCTGAGCTGCGTTGCTGCCGAACATGCTGCCTATGCCGCTGAAGAAGCCGTTCACCGCCTGTGTGCGTTCCTTGACTGCCGCGTCCTCGGCGGCCTTGCGCTCGGCCGCTTTCTGAACGGCCGCCGCCTGGCTGGCCAGGGCCGCGTCGTCGGCCTGCTGCTTGGCCGTCAGCGCCGCATTGGGGATGGTGGGCGGGCAGGGCCCAAGCGCATTGAGCGGGCCCGAACTGGCCGGGTTGAAGATATAGCGGCCTTCGCAGACATCCCAGACAGGCGGGGTCTTGGTCAGCTCGAAATAGTCATAGCCGGTCTTGATGTTCTTCCAGAAGTCGAGATGTGGGCTGGAGGAATGCCTGGCCAGGTTGGCAGCCGTCATGCGGAAGGGGAAGCTCTGGAGCTGGAAGCTGGTATTGCCGCCCTTGAAGCTCTCGCGGGCCAGCGCATAGATTTCGGCTACGCCCTGATCCGTCATGGCATAGCAGCCGCTGGACGAGCAATCGCCATGTACCATCAGGTTGGAGCCGGTGCGGCCATGGGCGCGGTCGAACTTGTTGGGGAAGCCGGTATTGAAGGCGAGATAGTAGTTCGATTTCGGGTGCATCAGGCCCGGCGTGATCGTCGAGAAACCTTCGGGGCTCTGGCGGTCGCCTTCCTTGAATTTAGGGCCGAGTTCGCCCGAATAGGCGCAGATGTCGTAGGTCTTGAAGAGCTTGTAGGTCCCGCCGCTGGTGCGCTTCCAGACTTCAAGGACTGCTTCTTCCTTGAAGATGCGGACGAGCATGGCCTCGCCGGGCGACGAGCCCATATTGCGCAGGCCCTGCACCGCGCTGCCCGAGAGCGGCACATTATGCCGGTTGTCGCCGCCCTTTACGAAACTGGCACAGGCGGCCAGGCCAACAGCCAGCCAGCACAGGATTACAAAGGCGCCGAGACGGCGGAAGAATGAAGCTGACACGAGAAAGGCCCGACACGCTGCAATTGCCCCATTGGGGCGTGGTTTACGCAAAATGACCCAATGCGGTGAATGAAGCCTTTACCATCGGCAATAGCTACCCGGAAGTTAGGGGTGTTCACGCCCTTGTGTGTACATGATGGAAAACAAAAAGCCGCCTGCAGTAACAGGCGGCCTTTGTCGGAACATGGATTTCAATCCCTAGAGATTGGTGCCGATGGCGAGGAATTTCTCGCGTCGATGTTCCCGCGTCTCGAGCCGGGACTTGCCATCGAAATCCTTGAGGAACCTGTCGATGGCGGCGCGGGTGGAATCCATGATCGTGCCGTGATGACGATGGGCGCCACCGGCGGGCTCGGGGATGATGGCGTCAATGACGCCGAAACCCAGCAGGTCCTGCGCGGTGATCTTCTGGGCGGTGGCCATGTCCTGGGCGCGACCTGCATCGCGGAACAGGATCGACGCGCCGGCCTCGGGCGAAATCACCGAATAGATGGAATTTTCGAGCATCAAAACGCGATTGGCCGTGGCGATGGCGATGGCGCCGCCCGAGCCGCCTTCGCCGATGATGATGGCGAGATTTGGCACGCCCAGCTCAAGACCCTTTTCAGTGGAGCGGGCAATGGCCTCGGCCTGACCGCGTTCCTCGGCGCCGATGCCGGGATAGGCGCCGGCGGTGTCGACGAAGGAGAGCACGGGAATGGAAAAGCGGTCGGCCATTTCCATGATACGGACGGCCTTGCGATAACCCTCGGGATTGGCCATGCCGAAATTGTGCTTGAGGCGCGTCTCGGTGGAATTGCCCTTTTCCTGGCCGAGAATGGCAACCGGGACGCCGTTGAAGCGGCCGAAACCAGCCTGCAAGGCAGCGTCTTCGCCGAATTTGCGGTCCCCGGCCAGCGGCTGCCATTCGGTGATCAGCGTGCGGACATAGTCGGAAAAATGCGGGCGCTGCGGATGGCGCGCCACCTGGGTTTTCTGCCAGGGCGTCAGCTTGCGGTAGATTTCAACCAGAGCCTCGTCAGCACGTGCGGAGAGGCGATTGACTTCCTCGTCGATGGATACGGCCTGATCGCCGGCGGCCAGCGACTTGAGCTCAACAATCTTGGCTTCAAGATCGGCAACCGGCTTTTCAAAATCGAGATAGGACTGCATTCCACCGCCCGTTAGGGTCTGAATTATAGTGCGCAAGCGCGTGCGCTGCTGTTGCGCTCCAAAGTGGCCGGAAAGTGGCGAGGCTGCAATCGCAAGTCAAGGTTTTGCGCCAAAATGGTTGGCAATTGATGGGGATCGCGGGTCTAATTCGGCCCCGGGGACGTAGAAACGTCGCCACGATGGTACCCGTTCTGGCCTAGCCACCGGCAAGTGGATGATGGCTTTCCACAAGGTTGCGCAGTTTTTCATCCAGCACATGGGTGTAGATCTGCGTGGTGGAAATGTCGGCATGGCCCAGCAGCATCTGGACGACGCGCAGATCGGCCCCCCCGGCCAGCAGGTGGCTGGCAAAAGCGTGACGCAGGACATGGGGGGCGACGCGCGCCGAAGAAATTCCGGCCTGGGCGGCCAAAGTCTTGAGGTCGCGGGCAAAGACCTGCCGGGAGAGATGGCCGTCTTCGCCATTGGCCGGAAACAGGAAGGGGCCGGGCGGGAGGATTTCAAGCCATTTGCGGACGGCATCGCGGGCGCGGTCGTTCATCGGGACGATGCGCTCCTTGTTGCCTTTGCCCGTTACGGTCAGGAAAGCGGCGTCGCGCATGACGGCGGCCCGGCGCAGGCTGACAAGTTCGGATACACGCAGGCCGGTGGCGTAAAGCATTTCGAGCAGGACATAGAGCCGCTGGGCGGAAAGCTGCTTTTGCGGACTGGCAGAACTGTTAGCCTGTTGCTCGGCCAGCGCCAGCAGCCGGTCCACTTCGGCAATGGACAGCACCTTGGGCAGGGTGCGGCGTGATTTGGGGCTGGCAACGATGCGCGTGGGATCGTCGCCCCGCATCCCGTCCGCGCACAAAAACTTGTGAAACTGCCTGACAGCCGACAGGCGGCGGGCGGAAGATGAGGCAGAGTGCCCCTGGTTCTTGAGGTCATCGAGCCAATCGGTCACCGTCTCGCGCGGGCAATCGAGCAGGGTCTGCTTTCTTGCCGAAACGAAGGCGGAATAATCGGCCAGGTCACGGCCATAGGCTTCGATAGTATTTGCCGCAGCGCCGCGTTCGGCACTCATCATTTCGAGAAATGCGCCGATGAGATGGCGGCCGCTCATTGGCCGGCCGGGGGCGTCGAGGTCACATTGGGCTGGGGGAGGTTGGTGCCGCCGCCCGGCGTGGCGGTTTCGCCGAGCAGGTCGCGCGTGGGGATGCGCTGAGTGACCTCCTTGGGCGTGACGTCGACAAAGGTGACGAGCGCAAACATGCCGGCAAAGGCCAGGCCAGCGAGAAACAGCAAGGTGATGAGCAAGCGAAAAAGCGTGGGCATGATCGTCCTGAGCGCCGTGTTGCGCTGATTGTGCCGGCAAAAGGTTGCCATCGGGTTCCTTGCTGCGAATTTCGTGGAAAGGCGCGCATGGATCAACCCCGATGGCTGGCATGCTTGACAGCGGCAGACGAGACCGCTTGATAGCGGCAATGAGCAGAGGGCGCGGCAAGTGAGCAGGACGGACAATGGGTCGCGGCAGGGCCGCGCGCGGGCATTGGCCGGCAAACTCGCTGAAAAGCCGCTGGTGCTGGTCGGCATGATGGGCGCGGGCAAGACCACGGTCGGGCGGCGGCTGGCCAGCCGGCTGGGCCGGCAATTCGTCGATAGCGATGAGGAAATCGAGCGCGCGGCGCAGATGTCGATCCCGGAAATCTTCGAGCAGCGCGGCGAGGCCGAATTCCGCGCCGGGGAAATGCGGGTGATCGCGCGGCTGCTGAAGGAAAAGGATGTGGTTCTGGCCACTGGCGGCGGCGCATTCATCAATCCCGAAACGCGGGCGCTGGTAAAGGCCGGGGCGATTTCGGTCTGGCTCAAGGCCGATATCGATCTGCTGTTCGAGCGCGTGTCGCGGCGCTCGAATCGCCCGCTGCTGAAAACAGCCGACCCCAGAGCAACGCTCGAAAAACTGGTCGAGGATCGCTACCCCATCTATGCGGAAGCCGATGTGACGGTGGTCAGCCGCGATATACCGCAGGACAATGTGGCCGGAGACGTCGTCAATGCCCTGCTCAATCATCTCAAGCGCAATCAGGAAAAGCCATGACGCAGATCGATCACAAGGTTCATGTCGCCTTGGGCGAGCGCGCCTATGATATCCTGATCGGTCCCGATCTGATTGCCGAGGCCGGGCGTATCCTGGCGGACAGATTTCCGGGCCGCCGCTATGGCATCGTCACCGACGAGAACGTGGCGCGGGCGCAATTGCCGCGGCTTGTCGCCGGGCTCGACGCAGCGGGGCTGCGCTATGAGGTCGTCACCGTGCCGGCGGGCGAGGGCACCAAGAATTTCGCCATGCTGGAAAAGGTGGTGGAAGGCCTGCTCGCGGCCAAGCTGGAACGCGGCGACCTGGTGATTGCGCTGGGCGGCGGGGTGATTGGCGATCTGGCCGGGTTCGCGGCCTCGATCACACGGCGTGGCATGGATTTCGTGCAGATGCCGACCTCACTGCTGGCGCAGGTGGATTCCTCGGTGGGCGGCAAGACCGGGATCAATTCCCCGCATGGCAAGAATCTTGTCGGCGCGTTCCATCAGCCCAAGCTGGTACTGGCCGACCTGTCGGCACTGGACAGCCTCGATCGGCGGCAATTCGCGGCGGGCTATGCCGAGGTCGCCAAATATGGACTGATCGACGATCCGGACTTTTTCGACTGGCTGGACACCAATCTCGACGAGATTTTCGAGGGCGGCCCGGCGCGCGGCGAGGCGGTGGCGCGGTGTTGCGCGCACAAGGCGCGGGTGGTGATCGAGGACGAGAAAGAAAATGGCGTCCGGGCCTTGCTCAATCTGGGGCACACATTCGGCCATGCGCTGGAAAAGGACACCGGTTATTCCGACCGGTTGTTGCATGGCGAGGGCGTCAGTATCGGCATGGTTCTGGCGCACCGTTTTTCTGCCAAACTCGGTCTTGCCCCCGGCCAGGACGTTGGGCGGGTCGAGGCGCACTTGAAGCGGGCGGGCCTGCCCACCACATTGGCCGATATTCCAGGAACACTCGGCTCGACCGATATTTTGATGGCTGCCATTGCGCAGGACAAGAAGGTCCAGCGCGGGGCGCTGACATTCATTCTGACGCGCGGCGTCGGCCAGGCCTTCATTGAACGGAATGTCGAGCCGGACCGGGTGCGCACGTTTCTTGAGGAGGTGCGGTCTTCATGACTTCGGCACTTTGGCTGACATCTGCCGGGATTGTCGTCCTATTGGCGATGAGCTTTTTCTTTTCGGGTTCCGAAACGGCGCTGACCGCCGCGTCAAGGGCGCGCATGCACCAACTGGCGCGCAATGGCGACAAGAGAGCCATTCTGGTGGAATCGCTCACCCGGGAAAAGGAAAGGCTGATCGGGGCCATCCTGCTCGGCAATAATGTCGTCAATATTCTCGCCTCCACCCTTGCGGCCAGCGTGCTGATCGCCGTGTTCGGCGAAGCGGGCATTGCCTATGCGACAATCGCCATGACTGCTGCAGTGGTGATTTTCTCGGAGGTCCTGCCCAAGACACTGGCATTGATGCGGCCCGATGGTTTTGCCCTGGCCGTCGCCCCGGTGATCCGGGTCGTCGTGGTGGTCTTTGCGCCGATCACGCTGGCGGTGCAGGCGATCGTCAACTCCATCCTGCGCCTGTTCGGGTTCGACGCGGCCAATGCCAGCTCGATTTCCGGCCATGACGAAATTCGCGGCACGCTGGACCTGCTGCATTCGGAAGGTGAAGTGGTCAAAGGCGACCGCGACATGCTGGGCGGATTGCTCGATCTGAAGGATCTGGTGGTCAGCGATGTCATGGTGCATCGCACGCAGATGACGGCGTTCGACATCAACCGACCGGTGACGGAACTGGTCAAGGACGTGCTCGAATGCGCCTATACGCGCATCCCGCTCTATGAGGGCGAGAGCGATAATATCGTGGGCATTCTGCATGCCAAGGACGTGCTGCGGGGCCTGATGGCGGTCAATGGCGATGCCAGCCAGGTCGATATCGGCAAGATCATGACCAAGCCCTGGTTCATTCCGCAATCGACCGCAGTGCAGGTGCAGCTCAGTGCCTTTCTCAAGCGGCACTCGCATATGGCGCTGGTGCTGGATGAATATGGGGTGCTTGAGGGACTGGTCACGCTCGAAGACATCATCGAGGAGATCGTCGGCGATATTTCCGACGAGCATGACGAGCCCGATGACGAGGCGGTGTTCGGCATCAACAAGAATGCCGATGGCAGCTATGATATCGACGCCAGCATCGCCATCCGTGATATCAACAGGCTGCTGGACTGGAACCTGCCTGACGAGCATGCCAATACGGTGGCGGGGATTGTCATCACTGCGGCAAAGCTGATCCCCGAGCCCGGCCATGAAGTCACCGCTCACGGCTTTCGCTTCCTCGTGCTGGAGCGGGATCGTCAGCGCGTGTCCAAGGTCCGCATCGTGCCTGTCTCATAGGCGTGCGATGTCAGGCCGATGGCAGAACCTCGATGGCGAGAGCGTGGACGGTGCTCTTCAATTCATCGTCAAGCGTTTCCATGATCGCGCGGTGTTGCGCAACGCGGCTTAGCCCGTCAAAATTGCTGGTCGCGATTCTGACACGAAAATGGGTTTGCACACCCTCACGCCAGCCGGCGTGGCCGTGATGGCTTTCGGACTCGTCGATCACCTCCAGATGGAGGGGCGAGAATTTTTCGGTGAGCTTGTCTCTGATCGTGTCTGTCATGGACATGGGGCGGCTCCAAAATCTGTTTGTAGGCACACCTAAGCGCAATGAAACCGCAATCCAAGCTCTTCGATTCCATCCGTGTCCGCCCACGCCGGGAGGAAAAGGCGGAAGAGATCACGATCAAATGCGATTGGGAGGGCTGTCAGGAGCCCGGCGAATTCCGTGCGCCCAAGGGGGTGCGTTCGGAAGGGCAATATCACAATTTCTGCCTTGAGCATGTCCGGCACTATAACAAGGCCTTCAATTATTTTGCCGGCATGAGCCCGGACGAGCTGGACGAGGCGCTGCATGCCCCGCCCAAGGCCGAAACGCGCTCCACCTTTGCCACGGGTAGCGCCAGCGCGGCAAAAGCGGCGGGGCGGCAGGCGGGCGCCTCGCAGCCGGGGGACAAATATGGCGATCCGTTTGGTGTTTTCGCGCGCTACCGCTACCAGCAGTCCAAGCGCCCGGCAGCAGAGCGGGTCAAGCCACTCAACGAGCCGGACCGGCGGGCGCTTGAAACGCTGGGTTTCTCCAAGCATGCCAAATCCGACGAGATCAAGGCGGCCTACAAGAACCTGGTCAAGTTGCACCATCCAGACGTCAATGGCGGCGACGCCTCGTCCGAGGAACGCCTGCGCTCGGTGATCGCGGCCTACAGCCACCTCAAGAAAACCGGTTTCGTGGTCCGTTGACCCATGCCTTTGCGGCATCGGCGCGCCGTGATCGCAAGGCTACCCGCCTTGTCACAATGCTGCTATAGAGCCAGCGCCTTTCTTACGCTTTCTTCCTTTTCAAGAGCCCAGCCATGACTGAATTCGCCAATATGCCCGACACCGAATACAAGGCGCGGGATCTGTTCGGTATCGACACCGACATGGTGGTGATGGGCTATAAAGAGCGCACCAGCCATGTGCCGCCGGTGGACCCGGACTACCTGTTCGACCGCAATACGACCCTGGCGATCCTCGCCGGTTTTGCCTTCAATCGCCGCGTCATGGTGCAGGGCTATCACGGCACCGGCAAGTCGACCCATATCGAGCAGGTGGCGGCGCGGCTGAACTGGCCGCTGGTTCGCGTCAACCTCGACAGCCATGTCAGCCGTATCGATCTCGTCGGCAAGGACGCCATCGTCCTCAAGGACGGCAAGCAGATCACTGAATTCCGTGACGGCATCCTGCCATGGGCCGTGCAGAACAATGTCGCTCTGGTCTTCGACGAATATGATGCTGGCCGCCCGGACGTGATGTTCGTGATCCAGCGCGTTCTGGAACAGTCGGGCCGGCTGACCCTGCTCGACCAGAACCGCGTGATCGTGCCGCATCCGGCCTTCCGCCTGTTCTCGACCACCAATACGATTGGTCTGGGCGATACGTCGGGCCTCTATCACGGCACACAGCAGATCAACCAGGGCCAGATGGACCGCTGGTCCATCGTCACGACGCTCAATTACCTGCCGCATGACAAGGAAGTCGGCATCGTTCTGGCCAAGAACAAGTCCTATGGCGAGAGCGAGAAGGGCAAGAAGCAGATTTCCAACATGGTGCGACTGGCGGACCTGACTCGTTCGGCCTTCATCAATGGCGATATTTCGACGGTGATGTCGCCGCGCGGCGTTATCACCTGGGCCGAGAATGCCGTTATCTTCGGCGGCGATATCGGCTTTGCCTTCCGCCTGACCTTCCTCAACAAGTGCGATGAGCTCGAACGCCCGGTGGTGGCCGAGTTCTATCAGCGCGTGTTCGGCGAAGACCTGCCGGAAAGCTCGGCCAACCTGGCGATCATGGCGTAAGCAACTTCTCCCGGCTCTGCCGGGAGACCCCTCATCCGGCCCTGCGGGCCACCTTCTCCCCGGAGGGGCGAAGGGAACGCGGTGGCCGTCCAGACGCCGAGCTACCCCCTCGCCCCTTTTGGGGAGAGGGTTGGGGCGAGGGGTCTTCCGGGACAAGAATCATGGCAAACCCACCGCGCAGCAAAGTCAACAAGCCAGACCAGACCCAGGCCTTCAAATCGGCCATGGGCGCGACGGTGCGTGCCATTGGCGGCAAGGCGGAACTTGAGGTTACGTTCACCGCCGACCGGCCATTGCTGACTGCCGACAAGGCGCGTCTGGCCAATCTGCCGCGCCTGCCGACCAAGCGCGATATCGCCATCGCGCGCGGGCAGGGCGATGCCATGGCCATGCGCCTGGCCAGCCACGATGCCGAAAGCCATCGAAAGCGCTCCCCCATGGACCCGCAGGCGCGGGCCGCCTTCGATGCGCTGGAACAGGCACGAGTGGAATCGCTTGGCGTCATCCGCATGCCCGGCATGGGCGGCAATATCCACGAAATGCTCGAAGACCGGCTGTTCCGTGCCAATTTTGCGGAAGTCGATGCCAAGGACGATGCGCCGCTGGCCGAGGCTCTTGGACTGATGCTGCGCGAAAAACTGGCCGGCGTGGCGGTGCCGCCTTCGGGCCATGCGCTGGTCGATCTGTGGCGCAGCGAAATCGAAAACCGTGCTGGCACTTCGCTCGACGCGCTGCTGACGGCCTATGAGAGCCAGGAAGATTTCGCCAAGGCGGCAAAGGCGGTGCTGCGCGACCTCAACCTGATCGCTGAAAGCGAAATGGAAGACGCCGCCGACAGCAACGAGGACAGCACGGACGATAGCCAGCCCGAACAGGCGCAGGGCTCCGACCAGTCGCCGGAACAGGGCGAGGGCGAGAACGAGCAGTCCGAGAGCGAGGACGATCAGCAGGCCGGTGAGAGTGAAGAGACTGGCGATGTCGAGGGCATGGAGGCCGACATGGCCGATGTCGATGACGATGCTGAGGCCGATGCGGGCGAAGATGCTCCGATGCCGCCGCCTGCCAAGGATGGTGGCGAGCGCCTGTCCAACCAGTTCAACTACAAGGTCTTCACCACCAAATTCGACGAAATCGTCAAGGCGGCGGAGCTCTGTCCGCCCGACGAGCTGGACCAGCTTCGTGCGCTGCTCGACAAGCAGCTTGAAAATCTTGCCGGAGCGGTGGCGCGGCTGGCCAACAAACTGCAACGGCGCCTCATGGCCAAGCAGAACCGCAGCTGGCAGTTCGATCTTGAAGAAGGGCTGCTCGACTCGGCGCGGCTGACGCGTGTCGTCACCGACCCGATGCAGGCCCTCTCCTTCAAGGTCGAGAACGATACCGATTTCCGCGATACGGTCGTGACGCTGCTGATCGACAATTCCGGCTCGATGCGCGGCCGCCCGATCACCATAGCCGCGATCTGCGGCGATATTCTTGCGCGCACGCTCGAGCGCTGCGGGGTGAAGGTGGAAATCCTCGGATTTACCACAAGGGCCTGGAAGGGCGGCAAGAGTCGCGAGGCCTGGCTCGAAGCCAATCGCCCGGCCAATCCGGGCCGCGTCAACGATGTTCGTCACATCATCTACAAGTCAGCCGACGAGCCATGGCGGCATGCGCGGCGCAATCTTGGCCTGATGATGCGCGAGGGACTGCTCAAGGAAAACATCGACGGCGAGGCGCTGGAATGGGCGCGCAAGCGCCTGATGGCCCGCCCCGAGCAGCGCCGGATCATGATGGTGATTTCCGATGGCGCGCCGGTTGATGACAGCACGCAATCGGTCAATGCCGGCAATTATCTCGAAGCCCATCTGCGGCAGGTGATCGAGGATATCGAAACCCGTTCGCCGATCCAGCTCGTTGCCGTGGGCATCGGCCATGACGTGACGCGCTATTATCGCCGCGCGGTGACGCTGCTTGATGCCGAGGAACTGGCCGGGGCGCTGACTGATGAACTGGCCGCGCTTTTCGATGAAGAAATGCCGGCACAGGTCCGGCGGCGGGGCCGGGGATGAAGGTTCTCGCCGCTTTTGCCGCAACGCTTCTGGCCCTGGCCGTTCCGGCCGGGGCTGTCGAGGCGACGGTGAGCGCGGCGCAGATCACCCGGTTCAAGGGTGCGGAAGTCGGCCAACGCGTGGACGGCCTGATCTTTCGCGGTGGCCTGACGCTGCAAAGTCCTGATGACACATTTGGGGGCCTGTCGGGCGTGGCCCAGACCGGTGCCGAGCAGCGCATCGCCTTTGTCACTGATCGGGGCCATTTCGTCTCCGGGCAATTGGCCTATGACGAGGCTGACCGCCTGTTCGGCTTTATCGGCGTGAGCATCGAGTCGATGCGCAATTCCTCCGGCGAATTGCTGCCACGCCAATATGCCCGCGATGCCGAAGGCGTGGATACGGTTTGGCGCGATGGCGTGCCGACCGCGGTGCGGGTCAGTTTCGAGCATCTGACGCGCGTGGCCGATTTTGCCATCTCCAATGGCCGTCCGGGCGGCCCGGCGCGGGAAGTGCCCATTCCGCAATGGCTCACCGACCTCAGGACCAATGAATCGCTGGAATCGGTGTGCATCGCGCCGCCGGCCTCGCCTGTTGCCGGCTCAACCATCCTCATTACCGAGGAAGCGCTGGATGAAGAGGGCAATCATCGCGGCGAGATGCTGGGTATCCGGGACAAGGGCCCGTTCACCTATTTCAATTCGCCGATCGTCAATCCGACCGATTGCAAATTCCTGCCCAATGGTGATCTGTTGGTTCTGGAGCGGGGCGTCTCGCTGTTCAGTTTCGTCATGAACTTGCGGCGCATTCCGGCGGCAGAGGTGCGGCCGGGTAACCTCCTGCGCGGGGAACTATTGGTTTCAGCGCAGGGCGCCGAAATCGACAATATGGAAAGCCTGCTTGTCCATCGGACCCCGGGGGGCGAATTGCGCATCCTCATGGGGTCCGACAACAATTTCAACGGCTGGCAGCGCAACATGATCCTGGAATTCGCGCTGCCGGAGTGATGGCCACGATATTGGCTTCTTCGTCACCACCGGGCTTGTCCCGGTGGTCCATGTCCGGCGCGGAAAGGTGGATTGCCGGAACAAGTCCGGCAATGACGATCAATTTTGAGATCGCGCCTACGCCGCCAATGGCATTCGCTTCAGGACCAGATCGCGGATGGTCTTGTAGGGGGCGAGCATCAGAACGGCCATGACCAGTTTCACGAGGAAATCGCCCAGCGCCAGGCTTTGCCAGAGTTCGACTTCCGGACCGATGCCGAGCAGGGGCGCGGGGAAGGCGAGGGAGGAATCCTCCATGCCGAAAAAGGCGTCGATGCCCGCAAAGGCGGGAGCCATGGCAATGGAGAAGAACAGGGTCGTATCCAGCACGGACCCTGCCAGTGACGAAAACATCGGGGCGTGCCACCAGGCGCCGTTGCGCAGCCGATGAAAGACGGAAACATCGAGCAGCTGGGCCATGAGGAAAGCCGAGCCCGAGGCAATGGCGATGCGCGGGCTCGCCAGCCAGATCGAGACGATAACGGCAACACAGAAGCCGGCAACCACGATCAGACGGGTCTTTTGCGGACCAAAGGCGCGGTTGGAGAGATCGGTGACGAGGAAGGCGACCGGATAGGTAAAGGCGCCCCAGGTGAGGATGTCGCCGATATGGACACCGCCAAGGGTCAGGTCGACCGGAAACTGCACGAGAAAATTGGAGGCGGCGACAACGGCCACCATGGCGAGGAGCGCCACAAGCAAGCGAGACAGCATCAGACTGTTCCCTATGTTAGGTGCGACTGGCAGGAGACCAGAGCACCGGGTCGTTCAAAATAAAAACCGCGTGGAGCATAACTCCACGCGGCCAGAATTCGTATCGGAAAACGCTTAGGCGGCGAGGGCCGCGCGGATTTCCTTCTTGATGCCGGCAGCCAGGGGGCTCAGATCGGCATCGTCCTGCTTGAGCAGGAAAGCGTCGAGGCCACCGCGGTGCTCGACCGAGCGCAGGGCAGCAGCGGAAATGCGCAGCTTGACCGAACGGTTCAGCGCGTCCGAGATCAGCGTGACGTTGATCAGGTTGGGGAGAAAGCGGCGGCGGGTGCGGTTGAGAGCGTGGGAAACATTGTTGCCCACCATGACGCCCTTACCGGTCAGTTCGCAGCGACGTGCCATTTTGATATCCTGTTTGTGTAAAGGTCCTGCGTGGCGGAGGGATCCGCTACGGGCCTCGATTGTGGTGAAATCTCGCGGCTCTTTAGAGAAAGCAGCCCGCTCCGTCAAGTCAGAGGCCGATTCACGCAGGCGAGAGCGCCTTGCGCGAGACAGAATCGGGCGGCACTTTCGAGGTGCGAACTGATTCGCGCCCGGCCAGCATCCCGGGCAAGCTCCCCTAGCCGAGAACCTGCTGCCGTGATCCGATCCGCCCTCCTTCTCCTGGCCCTCAGCTCTTCCCTCGCGGTACAGCCGGCCCAGGCTGCACCTGTCGACGCCCGTGTCAGCTATGTGGTCACCGTGGGCGGGATCAATGTCGCTCTGGTCGATATCGACTTCGACGATGACGGACGGCGGTATGATTTCGAGCTTTCGGCGCGGGTCACCGGGCTTGCCAATGTGGTGGCGAGCGGCACCGCCAAGGCCAATGTCACCGGGGCCTCGACGGGCGCCAACCTGCAATCGGAGCGGTTCGCGCTCGAAACGCGCGCCAATGGCGAGGATTTCAAGGTCGATGTCGGCTTTGCGGGGCGTAATGTGGCCTCGTTCCAGGTCAATCCACCGGTACTGGACAGCTATGACCGGGTGCCTCTGGAGCGCTCGCACCTGACCGGCGTGGGTGATTTCCTGTCCGCCTTCGTGCTCAAGGGGCGGGAGCTGGACCGTTCGCTGTGCCAGCGCGATTTCAAGATTTTCACCGGGGTCGAGCGCTTCAATATCGCCATGGGCTATCTCGACCATGACGAGGCGACATCGCCGCGTACCGGTTATCAGGGGCCGCTGGTTGCCTGCTCGGTCAAGTATCAGCCGATCTCGGGGCATTTCGGTTCGTCGGAAATGACGCAATATCTGGCCGATACCAGCCGCATCATCCTCTGGTACGCGCCACTGGGCGCCTCGGGCTATTATGTGCCCTATCGCGTCAATATCGGCACCAGCATGGGTGATCTTTCCATGGTGCTGACCAATACCCGCGTCCAGTAGCACCTGTCCCGCTTAGGGACGGTCAAAGGCTTTTTTGACAATTTCGCTGTTTTGAATTGCCGCAAATGCGCCACTTGCCGGTTAACGGCTGTGGCGCATTTGTGTTTTCGGTGCGCAATGACCTGGCAGGAAACCTGCCCCGACCGGCAAAATTAACCGGAAATTCACAGTGGTGAACGGTTTTCGGGCTCAGAGGGGCCACCAGGGCGGCGGCTCGTGGCTCAGGTCTGGACCAGCTACCAGATCTAGCGGTGAACAAAGCCGGATATGGCGGCTGGTAATGATTCAGTCCGTGTTCGTTCTTGTTTTGGGCCAGGAGTTAACGGCAGCATGCCGGCCGCCGGCCGTGTGTATCGGGACGGCACAGATCAAAGGGTCTGCAAGCGCCTGATCCTGGCCTGCTGATCGAGTTCGAAATGCTGGCGAAGAATGGCCGGGCTACCCGGAAAGGTGCCCGAAACTTCGAAGGTCACATCGTGCCCGGACGTATCCGTGGTTGTACCATGCAGAACATAGCGCGGACGATAGCGACGCTCGACGCTGTCGAGCCATGCGGCGATCGCGGCAAGGCCTTCGTGTGTTTCGCCTTCATCGACGACAACGGCATCAGCGGCGAACAGGTCAACGGCGTCACGGTTGCCAGAAGTGGCGAAGTAGGCTGCGATGGTGGCGGGCAGAGTATCGGGATCAAAAGCGGACATTGGAGGCTCCTTTTGCCGTAATTTCCGCGATGGCAATGACTGTTCCTGTCAGCATGGGCCTGTCCCGTGCTGGCACGTCAATGCAGTTTTTCGTCAAGACGGGGCGCAAGAGGGCCGCAGACCGGGCGGCATGGTGTGAAGTCCTGAGAAAATTGCGCGGTCGCGGCATTTACCAGTCATTCATATTCGCTCGATTTCTCAGAAATTAGGCCGATGGTAAGAGACGTGAAGCGGGTTTCGCGGTCAGGCCGGCTTTTGTGGTCCGGCTTGTAGTGGCGCTGTGGTCGGGCTCGCCACATCTCGTAGGGAACAAAAAGGGATTGGGCGATTCTCGCCGATTCGATGCTGTTTCGTTCCGACTGCGTTCCGAACGTTAAGAGGGGTGGCAGAAAAGTGGCATTGAGTGTCTTTTGTTGGGACAGGCCGATGCAGGCCTCGCAAGGCGGCGCGGGAAGGACTACATAGTCCGCGATGACTTTCGCACCTTCCCATTCGGTCAAGGCCATTCTCGGTCCGACCAATACCGGCAAGACCTATTTCGCCATCGAGCGCATGCTGGCCCATCCCACCGGGATGATCGGCCTGCCGCTGCGCCTGCTGGCACGCGAGGTTTATCAGCGCGTCGTGGAGCGGGTGGGTGAGCAGGCGGTGGCGCTGGTCACCGGCGAAGAGCGGATCGTGCCGGCCAAGCCGCGCTATTGGGTGGCGACGGTGGAAGCCATGCCCATGGATATCCATGTCGATTGCGTGGCGGTGGACGAGATCCAGACCGCCATCGACTTCGACCGGGGCCATGTCTTCACCGATCGTATCCTCAAGGCACGCGGCTTTCACGAAACGCTGCTTCTGGGTTCGGCGACCATGGCGGGCGTGGTCAGAAAGCTGATCCCCCATGCGGAGATCATCGACAGGCCGCGCTTTTCCCAACTCACCTATTCGGGCTCGAAGAAGATTTCGCGCCAGCCGCCGCGCTCCGCCATCGTGGCTTTCTCGGCGCGGCAGGTCTATGCGATTGCCGAGCTGATCCGGCGCGAGCGCGGCGGTGCGGCCGTGGTCATGGGGGCGCTCTCGCCCCGCACCCGCAATGCACAGGTGGATCTCTACCAGAATGGCGATGTGGATTTCCTCGTGGCCACCGACGCCATCGGCATGGGACTCAATCTCGACATTCATCATGTCGCCTTTGCCGACGACACCAAGTTCGACGGCCATCAGAGCCGACCGCTGACCCCGTCCGAGCTGGGCCAGATCGCCGGCCGGGCCGGGCGGCACCGGCATAACGGCACTTTTGGTGTCACCGGCGGCACCGAAAATTTCGATGAGGAACTGGTCGTTGCGCTTGAAACGCACGATTTCGAGCCCGTGCGGCAGGTGCAGTGGCGTAATTCTGCGCTGGATTTCTCTTCCATCGAGCGGTTGCGGAACTCGCTCGATGTCTCACCACAGGACAAGACGCTGACCCGCGTTCCTGTTGCGACAGACCAGCGGGCCCTGGAATTTCTCGCCCGCAACGAGGCGGGAGCCCTGGCGCGCGGCCATGAAGCGGTCAAACTGCTCTGGGAATGTTGCCAGATTCCGGACTATCAAGGCATTTCACCGGCCGCCCATGGCGAGATCATCACCAAAATCTATTCAGATTTGAGACGAAATGATCGCGTCAGCGCGGAGTGGATTGCCGAGCAGGTCCGGTTTTGCGACAATGCGGAGGGCGACATTGACACACTCAGCAATCGGATCAAGCAGATCCGTACCTGGACCTTTGTCGCGAACCGCAAAAACTGGCTTGAAGACCCTACCTATTGGCGCGAAAAGACACGGAATATTGAAGACCGCCTGAGTGACGCTCTGCATGAGCGGCTCACCCAGCGCTTCGTCGACCGGCGTACAAGCGTATTGCTCCGCCATCTGAAAGACAAACGTATGGTATCTCCCGAAATCAATGAGCGCGGCGAAGTGCGGCTGGAAGGCCATCTCATCGGCACGCTTGAAGGCTTCCGTTTCACCCTGGCCCGCAACGATGGCGAGCTGGATGCAAAGGGCCTGCGGGGCGCCGCCGATTCGGTGGTAGCACCGGAGATACACAATCGTGCCGAACGACTGGCCGGTTCGCCAAATGAAGAATTCGTGTTGGCGACCGATGGCCGGCTGCGCTGGCGCGGTGAATTCGTGGCCGAGCTTGCGGAGGGCGATAGCCTTTATCGCCCGCGCATCATCATCATCGCCGATGAAACCCTTACCGGACCAGACCTTGAAAAGGTTCAGGACCGGCTGATGCTGTGGCTGCGTCACCACATCAATACCGTGCTGGAGCCGGTCATGGCGCTGGAAGCGCCGGCTGATCTGGACGGCACGGCGCGCGGTGTCGCCTACCAGCTTTATGAGCATCTTGGCCTCTTGCCGCGGCATCAGGTGGCCGATGAGGTTAAAGGGCTCGACCAGGATGTGCGTGGCAAGCTGCGCAAGCTGGGCATCAAGTTCGGTGCCTATCACATCTATCTGCCGCTCTCCCTCAAGCCCGCCCCGCGCGAATTGGCGCTGATCCTGTTCGCGCTCAAGAATGGTGGCATCCGCCAGCCGGGCGTCACCGATATCCCCCATATCGTGCTTTCGGGCCGTACCTCCTTCCTCGTCGATCCAGAAGTCGACACGCGGCTTTACGAGATTGCCGGCTTCAAGGTCGCCGGTAAACGGGCGGTGCGCGTCGACATTCTTGAACGCCTGGCCGACATCATCCGGCCACTGATCGCCCTTGATGCCGGCCGGCCCTATGCGGGCGAACTGCCGGCGGGCGCTGCCGAAGGCAATGGTTTCCGCGTCACCGTGGAAATGACCAGCCTGCTCGGCTGCTCGGGCGAGGATTTTTCGTCCATCCTGACGTCGCTGGGCTATCGCGTGCGCCGTACGCCGAAGGTGGCTGCTGCCGTGCCCGCCGAAGCATCGGCAGAAACACCGGCGCTGGACGCTGTGCTCGAAGACAATGCAGCCAGTGTCGAGCCTGTGGCCGAGGTGGCAGATGCCGCGGATGCAGCTCCTGTGGTCGAGGGCGCTGTCCCCGATGCCGCGCCCGCTGAAGCATCTGCGGAACCTGCCGCGCCCGCCGAGCCGCAATTCGACGAGGTCTGGTTTCCGGGCCGTCGCAACAGTGACCAGCGTCGTCACGAGCCGCGCACTCGTCGTGAGGCAGAAGGCGAGGGGCAGCAGGTTCGTCGGAACGAGCGTCCCCGCCACAATGGCCGCGGGCCCCGTCCGGAAGGCGCCGAACGTCCGCAGGGCAACAAGCCCCATCGCGGCAAAGGCCGGGATGACGAGCGTCGCCTGCGCCCGGAGAAGAACGAGCGCCCGGCCGGACGCCCACAGCGTGAAGACCGCAAGCCGGTTTTCGATCCGGATAGCCCCTTTGCCGCCCTTGCCGCTCTGCGCGGCAAGTCGGAGTAGGATTTGACGGGGCCGGGCGACGCGTTCCGCAAGGAGCGGCTCGACCGGTTCCTGTTCTTTTCGCGCGCGGTCAAATCGCGGACGCTGGCGCAGAAGATCATCGAATCCGGCGCCATCCGTATCAATTCGGAAAAGACCGAAAAGTCCGACTACAAGGTTGGGGCGGGTGATGTACTGACCATGTCGCTGCATGGCCGTATTCTGGTCTGGCGTATTCTGGACCCCGGCACCAGGCGAGGCCCGGCCAGCGAAGCGCAGGGGCTCTACGAGGATATGTCGCCGCCCATGCCGCCGAAGGCGGAGCGTTCGCCCTATGAAGCCGCGATTGCCGAAAGGCTGCCGGGTGCGGGACGGCCGACCAAGAAGGAGCGGCGGGAGACCGACCGGCTGCTTGACCGCAACGATGACTGACATTCCCTCGATCGAAACGGAAAGGCTGTTGCTGCGGCCGATGGCGTTCGCCGATTTCCCAGCCTATCGCGCGCTGATGATGTCGCCGCGCGCACTCTATATGGGCGGACCGGTCGACCTCAAAACCGCCTGGGGCATGTTTGCCAATGATGCGGCGCAGTGGCAGTTTTTCGGGCATGGCTGTCTGATGGTCGAACGCCGTACCGATGGGTGTGTGCTCGGGCAGGTCGGAATCAATCATGGACCGCTGTTCCCCGAAAAGGAGCTGGGCTGGCTGCTTTACGAGGGGTTCGAAGGACAAGGCTATGCGTTCGAGGCCGCCCTTGCCATGAAGGATTGGGCTTTTTCCGTCATGGGTCTGCAAAGCCTCGTGAGCTATTGTGACCCGGACAATGCGCGCTCCATCGCATTGGCCCGAAAACTGGGTGGCATTGTCGATGGGGACGCGCCGCGGCAGGATCCCGAGGACGTGGTTTTCCGGCACAAGCCCGTGTGAGCAGCTGCCGCCCAGAGGCACGGCATTTTACCAGAAGCGAAAACTGCGCCAAACCGTCTCCCGGCTTGCCCTTGCGGCGGCAAAAAAAAGGGTTTAGCACCGGGGCCGTTGAGACAGGTGGCTTGACCTTCCCAAGGGGTCGGCCGCGTTTGGACGGGATTGCCTGCCAGAATGACCTATATCGTCACCGACAATTGCATTGCCTGCAAATATACCGACTGCGTCGAAGTGTGTCCGGTGGACTGCTTCTACGAAGGCGAGAACATGCTGGTCATCCATCCCGACGAGTGCATCGATTGCGGCGTGTGCGAACCTGAATGTCCGGCGGAAGCCATCAAGCCCGATACCGAAAGCGGGCTGGATGAATGGCTGGAGCTCAACCGGAAGTTTGCTGCCATCTGGCCGAACCTGACCGAGCGCCGCGAACCCTTGCCCGAGGCCAAGGAAAAGGACGGGGAAACAGGCAAGCTGGACAAGTATTTCTCCGAAGAGGCCGGCGAAGGCGACTGAGGCCGGCGGCGGGAAATTCCAGTATTGACAGGAGCATGTCACGCTCCGGTCACACTAAGCTTTTCATCGGGCAGCCCTTTTGGACTGGCCTGATTCGTTCCTTTTGATTTTGCTGAAAAATTGTGCTATGGTGTCCCCATATGCAGTTAAGCCCGTCACCCAGCCCGTGCCGCAAGGCACGATTTTTTTGACAGACATCGTTTGAAGTTCATGGCGTTCCGGACAAAGCGGACCCGGACGGCTGTGAGGTTTACTGCGCAGTAAGCGCCCGCATTCGGGCGTCCACGAGTAGGAATGGCAGGTCCTTGCCGCAAGGAACCGGCCATTTGGGGCGTCAATAAGGAGTTCCAGCATATGGTAGCCAAGAAGCAGCAGCAGCGGCTCGGGTTCAAGACCGGCGAGTTCGTCGTCTATCCGTCCCACGGTGTCGGTGTCGTCGTCGCCATCGAGGAGCAGGAAGTTGCTGGTCTTGTTCTTGAGCTGTTCGTCATCAGCTTCGAGCAGGACAAGTTGACCCTGCGTGTCCCCGTGGCCAAGGTCAAGTCTGTCGGCATGCGCAAGCTGGCCGAAGAAGACGAAATTACCAAGGCGCTCGAAACCGTCACCGGCCGGGCTCGCGTCAAGCGGACCATGTGGTCGCGCCGCGCCCAGGAATACGAAGCCAAGATCAATTCGGGCGACCTGATCGCCATTTCCGAAGTGGTGCGTGACCTCTACCGGTCCGAAGAACAGCCCGAGCAGTCCTATTCGGAACGCCAGCTGTTCGAGCAGGCCATGGACCGCATGAGCCGCGAAGTCGGCGCGGTGCGCAAGCTGACGCTGACCGAAGCGGTGCAGCTGATCGAAAAGCAGCTTGCCAAGAGCCCGAAGCGCACCAAGGCCGACGCGGCCGATGCCGAAAGCGATGAGGAAGCTGCGTAAGCGGTTTTTTCAGTAAAGTATTGATAAGGCCGGTGGAAACACCGGCCTTTTTCATGAGCGCTTTCCCGCATTCAGAGGCGGAAGCCGCCGCTTGAAACAGCATCGAGAATGCGCTGCACTGTTTCGTCTTTGTCCAGTCCGCCGACCGTCAGGACATGGGTTTCAAAGGCCTCCAGATCGGCAAACTGGCCGTGGAGCGCGCTGACCACGACCGGATCGGTCAGGCTGTCGCCGCCGCGCGCTTTGCACCGCGCTACGGCTTCGGCGACGCTGGTGCGCAGCACGATATAATGCAGCGGCACGCCCAGGGACATGAAGGCGGGCAGCCACCAGGGGCGGATAACCCCGTCCACGATGACCGTGTAGCCACTGCGGGCATAATGACCGGCGACATCGGCCACGATGTCCCGGATCATGTGGTTCTGCCTGTCGGACTCGGGGAGCCAGGGGTCGATCTTGCCTTGCTTGATATAGCCCCAGAAATCGTCCGAATGCAGATGCACCTTGGGACTGCCGGGGAGATGGGCCAGCGCCTCGGCGCTGGTGGTCTTGCCCGAGCCCGGCGATCCGGACAGGAGCAGGATCTCCCCGCCGGCGAGGCCTGTCATGGTGCCTTGCCCAATATGTCGCCCAGCCGTGTCGTGGCGCTGCCCGGACGGAGGGGCTTCTGCTGGCTTTCATGCGGCACCCAGCCGGCAATCCAGATGATTTCGAGCGTGGCGCGGATGCGGCCATCGGGGTCGGCGTCGCGCTCGGCATAGGCCGAGGCAGCGGCGCTGAGCAGGGTGCGCGTGGCGAAGCGCCGGGGGCGGTCAACCAGCGGGTTGGCGGCACCCAGTGCCTTGAGCTCGGCCATCAGTGCAAAGGGGTTGGCGTAGCGGACGCGATGGGTTTCGACATCGGCCACAGGCAGGGCAAAGCCGGCGCGCTGCAGCAGCCCTCCGGCATCGCGCACCTGCGCCATGGGCGCCACGCGGGCGGACGCGCCGCCGGACGTGGCCAGATCGGCAGCAAGAAAGGCCTCGCGCAGTTCGGTGAGGCTTTCACCGCCAATAAAGGCCGCCATCAACAGCCCATCGGGCCTGAGCTTCTGGCGCAGCCGCGCCAGGTGCCCCGGCACATCGTTGACGGCCTGCAGATGCAGGAGCGAGACAATGAGATCGTACTCGCCCGCGGGCAGAGCCGGGAAGTCCTCTCCCCCAAATGCTTCCACCCGTTGCGCGACGACGGGGCCGTTGGCGGTGTGGAGAATTTCGGGCAGGGATTGCGCATCGGGGCCAATAAGAATGGCCTCAGCGAAATCCCTCTTATAGGTGCCGAGCCTGTCGGCCATATCCTCGACCACGAGGTCGCGCACGAAATTGTCGCGGCTTTTGCGGCGGTCAAGATTGCGGCGTATCCCGATTCTGTCGAAGATCTGTGGGGGGCTGGACATGGAGGGGCTTTCCCCGGGGCCTGAGCGTGGCAATATGGGTCTTATGGAGAGCGCGGGCGAGGAAGTCAAAGACAGCGGATTGACGCGGCTCGGTCGTGGGTTGGGCCGTTTGGGCATTGCACTGCTCGACCAGCTCTATCCGCCGACCTGCATTGCCTGTTCGGCGCCACTCAGCGCCGATAATGCACTTTGCGCCAGCTGCTTTTCGCAATTGAGACCGATCAGCGCGCCCTTTTGTCCGGTGCTGGGCCTGCCCTTCGACAGCGATCCGGGGGCGGGCACGCTTTCTGCCGAAGCGCTGGCCGATCCGCCGCCCTTCGGTCGCGCGCGCGCAGCCCTGGCCTATGGAGAGGTCGTCGGGGCGCTGGTCAGCCGGTTCAAATACGGCGACCGGGTGGAGCTGGCCCGGTTCTGCGCCAGGCTGATGGGGGTGGCCGGGCACGAGTTCTGGCCGGACACGCCGTTGCTCGTGCCGGTGCCGCTGCATCCGAGCCGCTTGCGGTTCCGCCGTTATAACCAATCCATGCTTCTGGCGCGGGAATTGTCGCGGGCCACGGGGCTCGAGGTGGATGCGCATCTGGTGCGGCGCGACAGGAAGACGAGACAGCAGGTTGGTCTTTCGGGCGATAGCCGGTTGCGCAATGTGCAGGGCGCGTTTTCGCTGCATCCCCGGGCATTGGAGCGGCTCAGGGGACGACCGGTTGTTCTCGTGGATGATGTCTATACGACGGGGGCGACGGTCAAGGCGGTGACGCGGGCATTGAAGCGCGGTGGGGTCGAGAAGGTCGATGTCCTGACCTTTGCCCGCGTTGTCATTGGCGGCGAACTGCCCATATAAGAGCAATGTTTTTCGTTCACCGGAGCTGTCCTCATGGCCAAGGTCGTGATTTATACGACGCCCACCTGCCCCTATTGTCACGCTGCCAAGGCGCTTCTTGATGACAAAGGCGTGGACTATTCCGAAATCACCGTACTCGACCCCGACCTGCGGCAGGCCATGACAGAGCGCGCCCATGGGCGCCGTACCGTGCCGCAAATCTTCATCGGCGACGCGCATGTGGGGGGCTATGACGATCTTTCGGCTCTCGACCGCGCGGGTGGCCTTGATCCGCTGCTGGCGCAGTAAGAGATGAAGATCGCCGCGATCCAGATGCAGTCGGGGCTCGATCCCGAAGCTAATCTCAATGCCCTTGAGGGTTTGCTGGCCGAAGCCGCGGCGCAGGGCGCCGATTATGCACTGACGCCTGAAGTCACGATGATCTTCCCCGAGAACCGGGAGCAGTTGCGCTCGGTCGCGGCTGGCTTCGAGGGCCATCCGCAGTTGAAGCGCACGGCAGAACTGGCTCGACAGCATTCCATGTTTGTCCATATCGGCTCGCTGCCGGTGCCGCTGGACGATGGACGCTTTGCCAATCGCTCGGTGCTGTTCGGGCCCGATGGCACCCAATTGGCGATCTATGACAAGATCCATCTGTTCGATGCCGACATTGCCGGGCTCAATGCCTATCGGGAAAGTGCCACTTACAAGGCCGGACAGCAGGCGGTGACCGCCGATCTTGGCGCTGTCAGGCTTGGCTTTTCCATCTGCTACGACATGCGCTTCCCGCGCCTGTACAATGCCCTGGCCAATGCCGGGGCGGGGCTGATGGCGGTTCCCGCGGCTTTTACCGTGCCAACAGGTCAGGCGCACTGGCATGTGCTCTTGCGGGCGCGCGCGATCGAAACCGGCTCTTATGTCATCGCGGCCGCGCAGGGCGGGCAGCATGCCAATGGCCGCTCGACCTATGGTCATTCGCTGATCGTGGATCCATGGGGGAAGGTGATTGCCGAACTCGATCACGATCGACCCGGCGTGCTTGTCGCCGACATCGATCCGGCTGCGGTGACAGAGGCCCGAAGCCGTGTCCCGGCCCTCGCCAATGCCCGCGACTTTGCGTTGCCGGGTTTGCAGAGCTGAATCCGCACCCTATATGGTGGCTGAAATGCGCCCGCGCGGCGCGCAAGAGAATGAATAGAGACGTGATCCAGTATTCGCTTCAATGTTCGAAGGGACATCGCTTCGACGCCTGGTTCAAGAGCGCTTCGGCCTATGACGAGCAGCAGGCGCGCGGCATCGTCACCTGTGCCCAGTGCGGCGATGGACATGTGCAAAAGGCGATGATGGCGCCCAATGTGGCGCGCACAGGCACAGGCCGTGCCAGCCTGTCCGCCGCGCATCCCGACATGGCGAAGATGCGCGAAATGCTGCGGCAATACCGCAATAAGGTCATCAACGAAGCCGATTATGTCGGCGACCGTTTTGCCGAAGAGGCGCGGAGAATCCATTTCGAGGAAGTGGAGGCGCGCGGCATTTATGGCGAGGCGTCACGCGACGATATTGCCGGCCTCATCGAAGATGGGGTGGATTTCCTGCCCTTGCCTGATGTCGGCGAGGACAATTAAGGCGCCCAGTGCTCCGGGTGCCAAACCCAAGGAGAATAAGATGGCTCAGCTCGACGCATCCCTGTCGGGGACATTCGCCATTGGCGGCGACCTCAAGGTCAACCGGCTCGGTTTTGGCGCCATGCGCATTACCGGCAAGGGCATCTGGGGACCGCCCGAGGATCGGGACGAAGCGATCCGCGTGCTCAAGCGCCTGCCGGAAATCGGCGTCGATTTCATCGACACGGCCGAAAGCTATGGTCCCTATATCAGCGAGGAGCTGATCGGGGAGGCGCTGGCGCCCTATGACAAGGGCAGCGTCATTGCCACCAAGAGCGGCTTGACCCGCACCGGGCCTGATGAGTGGCATCAGGTGGGGCGGCCCGAATTCCTGCGCCAGGGTGTCATGACATCGCTTCGCCGGCTCAAGCTGGAACGGCTCGATCTCTGGCAGTTGCACCGCATCGACGCCAATACGCCGCGCGAAGACCAGTTCGGTGTCATTGCCGACATGCAGAAGGAGGGCCTGATCCGCCATGCGGGCCTGTCCGAGGTCAGCGTCGAGGACATCAAGGAAGCCAGCAAGTACTTCAAGGTGACCACGGTCCAGAACCTCTACAATTTCGCCAATCGCAAGAGCGAGGCAGTGCTCGACTATTGCGAAGCCAATGGCATCGGTTTCATCCCCTGGTTTCCGCTTGCAGGTGGCGATCTGGTGGAGGGGCACGACACGGCCCATGCCATCATGGAAAAGCACGGGGCCAGCGGCAGCCAGATCGCGCTGGCGTGGCTGCTGAAGCGCAGCAAGGTCATGCTGCCCATTCCGGGCACCGGCAAGGTCAGGCATCTTGAAGACAATGTCGCCGCGGCCGCCATCGACCTGAGCGACGAAGATTTCGCCACGCTTGATGGCATCGGGCGGCGCTGAGCCAGCTGGTTTGATCGACCGCAAATCCAAAGGCGGTGCAACAGCGTAGACAGTATTGAAGCGTCAAAGGGCTCAATGCTGTGGCCAGTTCCAAAACCTCCCCCCGTCCTGCCCCGCGCCGCCGCAAGCGGCGCTGGGGCTGGATGATCTTTTTCCTGCTCATCATTCTGGGCGCCGGTGCCTATGCCGGCATCGAACGGCCCTGGCAGCCCAAGCCGAAGGCGGTCGCTGTGGAGGTGCTCGGCCCCGGCCCGGTCAGCCAGGTCCTGGCGGTCAATGGGCGCGTGGCGGCCAGCAAATCCGTCACCATCCGCGCGGCAGTCTCGGCCCAGGCCCTGTCGGTCAATGCCGATGTCGGCGACAGCGTCGCGGCGGATCAGGTGCTGGTGGCGCTCGACGCGGCGCTGGTGCAGGCTCAGGCCGAGCAGGCGCGTTCTGCGCTTGAGGCCCAGCAGGTGCAGCAGCGCCAGGCCGAGGCCAATGCCACCCGCACGCAGGCCCTGGGTGAAAATACCACCCGCGCCAGCCGGGAAGATGCCGAACTGGCACTGGCCGCTGCCGTCAACGAGACGGCCCGGCAAAGGGCGGCGCTGGATCAGGTCGAATGGCAGATTGCCCAATATAGCGTGCGCGCACCCATGAGTGGAGTCGTGCTGTCGCGTGGCGTCGACCAAGGCCAGTTGGTCGATCCGCAAACCGAGCTCTTCGTCATTGCCGACACGACCGATCTCGTCGTCGCGACCGATGTCGATGAACTTTATTCCTCCCGCGTCAGTGCGGGGCTCAAGGCCTTGCTCAAACCGGTTGGCGCCAGCGTGGCGCAGCATGGCACCGTGACCTTTGCGGCGCCCACGGTCGATCCCTCCACCGGGGGCAGGGCGATCAAGATTGCCTTTGACGAGCCGGTGTCGCTGCCCGTGGGGCAGACGGTCAATGCCAATGTCATCGTCGATGAAGTCGAAGACGCGCTGTCGGTGCCGCGCGCCGCAATCATTACCGATGGCGCCGACAGCCATGTTCTTGTGATCGCCGATGGCGTTGTGGCGGCGCAGCCGATCCGCTTCAGCGACTGGCCGGCGGATCGGGTCATCGTCACCGAGGGGCTGAGTGCCGGCGATGTCGTCATTCTCGATCCGGCCGGGGTGGCCGTGGGCGATCTGGTCGAGGCGCAATAAGCAATGCTCTACGGCATAAAGATCGCCTGGCGGTATCTGACTTCGAGCAAGACCCAGACCGGGCTGCTGGTCGCGGGCGTGGCGACCGGTGTCTTCGTCTTCATTTTCATGAGCGCGCTGATCGGCGGGCTGGCGGTTTATCTCGTGCAGCAGACCGTGGGCGACATCTCCCATGTGACGCTTGAGGCGCCCAGCCGCGATGCCGGCCTGTTGCTGGCTGGGGAAGACGGGGCCCTGCTGGTGCAGCAAAAGGCCAGCGGCCAGCGCGAGACCCTGCGCAGCGCCGATGCCTTCCTTCCGGGCATCGAGGCCATGGCAGGCGTCAAGGCGATGTCTCCGCAGATCGTGGGCAATGGCTTCGTCATCCGCGGCCAGTCGCGGGCCCCTGTAGGGGTGACGGGTGTCGAGGCCGACAAGGTCTCGGCCATTGCCGATCTTGAGCGGCGGCTTGTCGCTGGCGATACGATGCTCAACAATTCCAATGTTATTCTGGGCAAGACCCTGGCCGAGGATCTGGGCATCGGCGTGGGACAGGTGATCCGTCTGCAATCGGACCGCAATGTCGAGCGGGCACTGGTCATATCGGGCATTTTCGAGGTCGGCGTCGAGGCGCTGGATGCGCGCGCCGCCTTTGTCAGCACGGCCACGGCGCGGACGCTGTTCGAGCTGCCGCAGGGGCTCACACGCATCGAGATCAAGCTTGACGATCTCAACAGCGCCGACGTCTTCGCCCAGCGCTTGGCCGCGGAAACCGGTCTCAAGGCTACCCCATGGACGGAAGGCAATGCCCAGCTGCTGAGCGGGCTGCGCGCGCAGGCCAATTCGGGCAATCTCATCAAGGGATTTGCGCTGGTCACCATTGTCATCGGCGTCGCTTCGGCGCTGCTGCTCTCCACCTATCGCCGCCGCCCGGAAATCGGCATCATGCGGGCCTTCGGTGCCTCGCGCGGCTTTGTGGTCTTCGTCTTCGTGCTGCAGGGTACGCTGATCGGCCTGCTGGGCGGTCTGATCGGGGCGGGACTGGGCTATCTTGCCCTCTCGCCCTTTCCCCTGCCCGAAAATGCCTCTGCCGGCGGCCTGCCCATCGATGTGCGCCAGGGCGCCTATGGCCTCGCCATCACCCTCACGACGATTGGCGCAATCCTCGCCTCCATCCTGCCGGCGCGTGCCGCGGCGCGGGTGGACCCGGTCTCGGTGATCGGTCAATGAGCGCGCTCGTCACCATTCGCAACCTGGTCAAGACCTATGGCGAGGGCGAGGCCGAGACGCGCGTGCTCAAGGAGCTCGACATGGACTTGCAGGAGGGCGACCTCGCCGCCCTGCTCGGCCCATCGGGCTCGGGCAAGTCGACGCTGCTGACAATTCTGGGGACCCTGATGCAGCCCACCAGTGGCGAGCATGTCATGCTGGGCGAGGACCTGACGCGCGCTGGGGATGCTGCCCTCACCGAGTTCCGCAACCGCCATATCGGCTTCGTCTTCCAGTTCCACCATCTGCTGCCCGATTTCACCGCGCTTGAAAACGTCGTCTTTCCCACCGCCATCAGTAATGGCCGGGAGACCGGCAAGGCGCGGCAGCGCGGTGCGGAACTGCTGGAGCGGGTGGGCCTCGGCCATCGCATGGACTTTCGCGCAACCCAGTTGTCGGGCGGTCAGAAACAGCGCGTGGCTATTGCACGCGCGCTGATGAACCAGCCCGAACTGGTGCTGGCCGACGAGCCGACCGGCAATCTCGACCGGGAATCGGCAGAACAGGTCATGGCGCTGATCGCCGAGATCAATGAACAGGAAAAGACCACCTTCCTCATCTCCACCCATGATGAAAAGATCGCCGCTGCCTGTCGAAGGCAGATCAAGGTGGTGGACGGCAAGACCGTCTCGGACTGACTGGCGCTGTGAGGGAAGATTAGGGTCGGTCCGATAGGGAGGGTGGAATCCCCGCTATCGAACCTGACCAGTCAGCAGTCTTGGCAGACCACTGGTGGCTGAGCGGGGTGGTAGCACCGGGCAGATGGCTTGTCACGACAATTTCATGACGCCCGCTGCGCTGGGACGAAATCCGCAGCCGCGATAGAAATCCGCGAGATGGGGTTCGTAATCGACATGCAGCCATTCTGCGCCGCGGCTGCGCGCCAGATCCGCCGCCAGCCGCACCAGTTCGGTGGCAACGCCCTGGCGGCGAAAGTCGCGGTCGGTACAGGTGTCGAGAATGAAGGCGTGGATACCACCATCCCAGGCAATGTTGACGAAGCCGATCAGCCGGTCGCCGTCATAGGCCCCGACATGGCCGAGGCTGCGCTTCAGTATCGGCTGGTAGGAGCGATTGAGCGGCGCGTCCCATGCGCGCCGCCAGAGATCGGAAAGGTCGGGATCGGCCGGAAAAGGGTCGATCCGGAAAATAGCCATGGACGCGATCAGTTCCAGAGCTTGTCGATGGCCTTGGTATCGCGCACCGCACCCTTGGAGGCCGAGGTCACCAGCGCTGCATAGGCCTTGAGCGCCGTGGTCACCTTGCGCTTGCGCGGCTTGGCCGGCTTCCAGCCGAGCTTATCCTGTTCGGCGCGGCGGGCGGCGAGTTCGGCATCGGTCACCAGCACATTGACCGTACGGTTGGGAATGTCGATCTCGATGATGTCGCCTTCCCGCACGAGGCCAATGGCGCCGCCCTCGGCGGCTTCGGGCGAGGCATGGCCGATGGACAGGCCCGATGTGCCGCCCGAGAAGCGGCCATCGGTCAGCAGCGCACAGGCTTTGCCGAGGCCCTTCGATTTCAGGTAGCTGGTCGGATAGAGCATTTCCTGCATGCCCGGTCCGCCCTTGGGGCCTTCATAGCGGATGACGATGACATCGCCTTCCTTGATCTCGTTGGAGAGGATGGCCTTGACGGTGGAATCCTGGCTCTCGAAGACGCGGGCCGGGCCGGTGAATTTGAGGATGGATTCGTCGACGCCTGCCGTCTTCACGATACAGCCGTCCAGCGCAATGTTGCCCTTGAGGACGGCCAGGCCGCCATCCTTGGAGAAGGGGTTTTCCGATGAGCGGATGACGCCATTGGTGCGGTCGGTATCCAGATCGGTCCAGCGATTGGACTGCGAAAAGGCCTGCGTGGTGCGCACGCCACCCGGCGCAGCCATGAAGAACTGGCGCACGCTTTCCGAATTGGTCCGGGAAATGTCCCATTTGTCGATGGCATCGCCCATGGTTGCGGCATGGACGGTCGGCTCCGTGCGGTTAATCAGACCGGCACGATCGAGCTGGCCGAGAATGGCGAAGATGCCGCCGGCGCGATGCACGTCTTCCATATGCACGTCGCTCTTGGCCGGTGCGACCTTTGAGAGAACCGGGACGCGGCGCGACAGCGCATCGATATCGTCCATGGTGAAATCGACGCCGCCTTCATGGGCAGCGGCGAGAATGTGCAGCACGGTGTTGGTCGAACCACCCATGGCGATGTCGAGGGCCATGGCGTTTTCAAACGCCTGCTTGGTGGCGATGGAGCGCGGGAGCACGCTCTCGTCTTCCTGTTCGTAATAGCGGCGGGCGAGATCGACGATCAGGTGCCCGGCTTCCTGGAACAGGCGCTTGCGGTCGGAATGGGTGGCAAGGGTCGAGCCATTGCCGGGCAGCGAAAGGCCGAGTGCCTCGGTCAGACAGTTCATGGAGTTGGCGGTGAACATGCCCGAGCAGGAGCCGCAGGTGGGGCATGCGGCTTCTTCGACCGCCTGCACTTCCTCGTCGGTATAATGCTCGTCGGCAGCCATCACCATGGCATCGACCAGATCAAGTGCCTGCAGCTTGCCCTTGAGGATGGCCTTGCCCGCTTCCATCGGGCCACCCGAGACGAAGACGACCGGAATATTGAGCCGCATTGCGGCGTTCAACATGCCCGGAGTGATCTTGTCGCAATTGGAAATGCAGACCATGGCGTCGGCGCAGTGGGCATTGACCATGTATTCCACAGAGTCGGCGATGATATCGCGGCTGGGCAGGGAATAGAGCATGCCGTCATGGCCCATGGCGATGCCGTCATCGACCGCGATGGTGTTGAATTCCTTGGCGACGCCGCCAGCTGCCTCGATCTCACGGGCAACCAGCTGGCCGAGGTCTTTCAGGTGCACATGGCCTGGCACGAACTGGGTGAAGGAATTGACCACCGCGATGATCGGCTTGCCAAAATCGCCGTCCTTCATGCCGGTGGCGCGCCAAAGGCCACGGGCACCGGCCATGTTGCGGCCATGGGTGGTGGTGCGGGAACGATAGGCGGGCATGGACGTATCCTCGAAATGCTGCCGGTGGGGCCGGTTTGGTGTTTGGTTCTGTTTAGACCCATTCCAGCGCGGCTTCAAGGAATTTCCGTACCGTACCGTACGGTACGGTTGGTGCTGAGTGGAGGCGTTTTGGGGTAGCCTTTGGTTTTGCCTAGAATTTGTACCGGAGGCCAAGCACGGCCGCGTTGGAGCCATCGATATCTGCAATTGTGCCAAAGCCGCCCGAGCGATGCTGGATCCGGCCGAACGCTTCCCACTCTGGCGTGTTGATGTTTGAGATGGAGATTTCGGGGCTGAGATAATAGAGCACGGGCACGTCATGCCCCAACTGCTGGGCACGCTGGGTCTCGACGCCAATCGTGTCGGTCACCACCGACAGACCGAAAGTCACCGATGGGGCAATGACAAAATCGCCGACATTGAACTCGGTCAATCTCGCAACTGCCCCGCCCCAGATTTCTGCCGAGCTCGGCGAGCCAAGGCGCAGCCCGAAACCGGTTTCCACGCCCAGTTTGAAACTTTGATATTCGTAGAAGAAGCGCTGGTAACCCACGCCAGCAAAGAAATTGCTCTCGTAGTGATCCTGCCAGAACAGGATGGTGTCGCCGAAATAGCCGGTCGAGAACGGTCCGCCCATGACGAAAACATTCTCGTTCCGGTCCTCACCCGACTGGGCCAAAGCTGGGGTAGCAGAGATTGCAAGGCACAGCGCCAGAGCGCCGCGGAGGAAGGCTGTCATCGATGGTCACTTGTTTGTCTCAACCTCAGGACAACGGCCTGTGGACCGCTTTGGTTCGATCGGCCGGTCACAAGAGTGCGGGTCGATAGCGGCAGGCGGAACGTTGTCCGCACCGGCTCCGTTGCTCCTTCATCGCAATGGAGGAAAAAATGCACGCCATTCCCGACACCATCCATGAAGGCATGAAGGTCTATGACAGCGCCATGAACAGCATTGGCACCGTCGAGACATTTCGGATCAGCGACGACGCCCCCGGCGCGCCCGATGTCGAGGCGGCCGGTGTCAGTCCGGTCCTGGACGAAGAGCGTAATACCCTGGCCGGTATTCTGGCCGATGTATTTCACCCTGACGATGCGTTACCCCGCGAAATGCAGGAAAAGGCGCTGCGCGAAGGCTTTGTCCGACTCGATGCCGAGGGCTTTCTCGCCGCCGACCGCTACATTTTCCCCGAGCATATCGATCGGGTCGAGGACGACCGGCTGGTGCTCTCGGTTCGCAAGGATGACCTGCTCAAGGTCTAGGCTTTGGGCCGCTCTGCAAGCACCATGTAGTTGATGCCCATATCCGGGGACATGCGCCATTCATCGGCCAGCGGGTGGAAGACCACGCCTGTCTGGCCGATAATGTTGAGACCGTTGCGGGTCAACTGGGCGCCGATTTCCTCGGGCGTCAGGAACTTGTTCCAGTCATGGGTGCCACGGGGCAGCCAGCGCAGGATATATTCAGCGCCGATCACCGCCAGCGCCCACGAACGGGCGGTGCGATTAAGTGTGGCGGTGAACATGAGACCGCCCGGCGCGACGAGGTCGGCGCAGCTCTTCATATAGAGCGGGACGTCATCGACATGTTCCACCACTTCCATATTCAGCACCACGTCGAAGCTCTCGCCGGCCTCGACCAGTTTTTCGCTGGTCGTGGCGCGATAGTCGATATCGAGCCCGGATTGTTCGGCATGGATCTTTGCAATGGCGATATTGCGCTCGGCCGCGTCCACGCCGACCAACGTGGCGCCCAGCCGGGTCAGCGGTTCGCACAGCAATCCGCCGCCGCAGCCGACATCAAGGATGCGCAGGCCCTTAAAGGGCCGGATGGAATTGGGATCGCGGCCGAAATGGGCGCAGAGATTGTCGCGGATATAAGCCAGGCGCACCGGATTGAACTTGTGCAGCGGCTTGAACTTGCCCTTGGGGTCCCACCACTCCTCGGCCATGGCCACGAACTTGGCGATCTCGGCATCGTTGACGGTGCTGGCGGTATCGGTCATTTGGGCGCTCCTTGTCACCCCTTATCGCGCCCCGGTTGGCCGGGAGCAAGGCGCGGCCTGTCGCAGTCTAGCGCGTGCCCAAGGTTTCCTCTCGCCGGATCAGTTCACGCGCAAGTTGGCTTTTCAGCACCAGTGTCGGCTTGTCATGGGGCGGCAGGGGTGTCCCGGCATCGCTCCGGAATACGATTTGTGCCCAGCGGTGAGGCCCGGCCGCGACAAGGGCGGAGGACAATTCCGGCCCGAACCGGAAGCAGGGTCCACCCAGGCATGCCTCCTCGACGAGGCTCGCCTCGTAGACAGTGGCGTTCTGCCGCCAGTCGATGCTCTTGTAATATGTGTATTCATCGCTGAAGGCGTCCGGCATCGGCCCGGATGGATGCATGAAGACGACCGAGCCCTCTGTCATTCTCTCTGCGCCCGGCCCGAACGTCATCACCCTGATCGCCCCATCATCGTCGATGGAAACCATGGCGTGGACCGGCATCTCGTCTTCTGCCAGGAGATAGGTTTCACCCGACTGCCAGATGTCGGTCAGGCGGTTTCCTTGCGCATCGATAAGGCTGGCCCCATCCTCAGGCGCCTCGCCGAAAGTGCGTACCCGCATGCCGAGCCGCTCGACGGTAACCTCGAAAAACACCCGATTCAGGGTCCAGAGTGCGCCGTTGTAGAGATTATCGACGTTGTAAGTCGATATCAGCGCGCTCTCCACAGCAGAATAATCGCCTAGGCCGAAGCCGAAATCCGTGCCGAACAGGCCTGCCCCATAAGCACTGCTGTCCTCCACCTTGGCGTCGTTGACGAGCTTTTGTGCCTGCTCGCGTGTATAGGCCACCAATTGAGGCCAGTTCTCGCCATATAGAGGCGCCACCATTGCCTCGTAGGCTTGGGCGGACTGAGCCAGTTCCGGAGCCAATTCCCGTTCAAAGGCAATCATCAGATACTTGTAGATTTCGGGCGTTGCCAGGTTGCGCGCCCAGCTGACGAGGGGCGCGGCTGCCTGGGTGCAGCCCATGGAACCGGCGAGGGCTTTGGCCTCTGCCTGGAGGCTGGCAATGCGCGCATCATATTCGACATCGTCGATCTTTCCCGATTGCCAGTTCGAGTTGATCGACATGTCCTCGGTGTAGGTGAACGCATTGGCAGCAAGCACAACGCGCTCAAATCGCTTGAAGACGCCACATTGCGCGTCGATGGCGAGCGCCGCATGGAGGCGGACAAAATTCTCCTCGTCCGCTTCGGCGGCGTAGACCGGTGCGGCCAGCAACGCCAAGCCAAGGACAAGACAAGTCATCAGGCGTTGCATGGGCGTTTCTCCAATCAGTCGAACAGTCTAGCGCCGCAGCGGCTCGACGGTATCCCCCCTTCAGGGGAGGAAGCGGCGGCAGACAGGCGTTCGATCCCCATTGATCGCCTGCGCCCTTTGTCGTATGTCCGCGCCCAACAACAAGCGTACCGCCGGGTTCGGCGGGGGCTGAGGAGTGTCGCGCTGCCGAACCGCAAAAGTGGGACCACTTTTGCCGGCAGCGCTCCAGCGGGGAAGCCAAGTGGCTCGTATCGTCGTCAAATTCGGTGGCACATCGGTCGCCAGTGTCGAGCGTATCCGCAATGCCGCGCGCCATATCAAGCGCGAGGTCGAGGCGGGCAATGAAGTGGCTGTCGTGGTTTCGGCCATGAGCGGCAAGACCAATGAACTGGTCGGCTGGGTCAACGAAGCCAGCAAATTCCACGACGCACGCGAATATGACGCCGTGGTCGCTTCGGGCGAGCAGGTCACCGCAGGCCTCATGGCCATCGTGCTTTCGGAAATGGGCATCCAGTCGCGCAGCTTTGCCGGCTGGCAGGTGCCGATCCATACCGACGATGCGCATGGCGCGGCGCGTATCACCGGGATCGATCCGACCGAGCTCGACAAGCGGATGACGGATGGCTGGGTGCCGGTGATCACCGGCTTCCAGGGCGTGTCGCCCCATGGCCGCATCACGACGCTTGGCAGGGGTGGCTCCGATACCTCGGCGGTGGCTGTTGCTGCCGCTGTGGGCGCGGATCGCTGCGATATCTATACCGATGTGGACGGTGTTTACACCACGGACCCACGCATCGTGCCCAAGGCGCGGCGCCTCACCAAGATTTCCTTTGAGGAAATGCTGGAAATGGCTTCGCTCGGCGCCAAGGTGCTGATGATCCGCTCGGTGGAAATGGCCATGGCGCACAAGGTGCGCCTGACCGTCCGCTCCAGTTTCGATGACCCGGACGCGCCGCAGATCGCGCCCGATGGAACCCCCGGCGTGCCGGGCACGCTTGTCTGCGATGAGGATGAGATCATGGAAAAGCAGATCGTTTCGGGCGTGACGCTCGCCAAGGCGGAGGCCAAGATCACCCTGCGCAAGGTCAAGGACAATCCAGGCGTCGCCGCTGCCATTTTCGGCACGCTGGCCGACAAGGGCATCATTGTCGACATGATCGTGCAGAATATTGCCGATGATGGTGCCACCACCGACATCACCTTCACCGTGCCCGACAGCGAATATGACAAGGCGGTCAAGGCGCTGGAAGACAATGGCGGGCGCTTTGAATATGCCCGGCTTTCCGGGTCCAAGGGCGGTGCCAAGGTTTCGGTCGTGGGTGTCGGCATGCGCTCCCACGCCGGCGTCGCCTCGTCGATGTTCAAGGCTTTGGCCGACAAGGGGATCAACATCCAGTTGATCACGACATCGGAAATCAAGACCTCTGTTCTCATAGATGAAGAATATGCCGAGCTTGCGGTTCGGGCTCTGCACACCTATTACGGTCTGGACAGACAGGACGCCTGATCTCGTTCGAGGGGAGCGAGGCCGCGTCCTGAATTTAGGGGGGCGGCTTTGCGGGCCGCCTTGAAGAGGCGATGGTCACGACCATAGGCGGCCCAAGAGTGCTGCTGCGGCAATTGCGCGAGACGATGGCGGAGCCCCTGGCTTCGCAGGCTCGGCTCGACAAGATCGTCGATCTCATCGCCGAAAACATGCGGGCCGATGTGTGCTCGTTCTATGTGCTGCGCGACGACGGTGCGCTGGAGCTGTTCGCCACCCATGGCCTCAAGGCCGAATCGGTACACCTCACCACACTGCGTCTGGGCGAAGGTCTGGTCGGCCTGATTGCTGCCGAGGCCGAGCCCCTCAGCCTTGATGACGCGCCCAGCCATCCTGGTTTCGCCTATCGACCGGAAACCGGCGAGGAAAAATACAGCTCCTTCCTGGGCGTGCCGGTGCTGCGCGCCGGGCAGACTCTGGGCGTGCTTGTCGTGCAGAATGCCGATCACCGCCATTATGGCGAGGACGAAGCCGAGGCCATGCTGACTACGGCCACAATCCTGGCCGAGATGATTGCGACAAGCGATTTCGACAATCTCATCAAGCCGGGGTCCGATATCGACCTCAGGCGGCCTCGCATGTTCAACGGCGTCAGCTTCACCGACGGAATCGCGCTGGGAAAAGTGGTTCTCCACGACCCTCGCGTCGTCGTGACCAATTTCATTGCCGAGGACACCGACGCGGAAAAGCATCGGCTCGATGCGGCGCTCGAAACCATGCGTGTTTCCATCGACGCCATGCTCGACCATGGCGACATGGCCGGTGGCTCCGACCATCGGGAAATCCTTGAAACCTATCGCATGTTCGCCAATGACCGCGGCTGGGTGAACCGGCTGATGGAGGCGATCGATAATGGGCTGTCCGCCGAGGCGGCGGTCGAGCGGGTGCAGAACGATACGCGTGCGCGCATGCTGCGCCAGACCGATCCCTATATTCGAGACCGGCTGCATGATCTCGATGATCTGGCCAATCGCCTGCTGCGCGTGCTGACCAATTCCAACCAGCCAGCACAACGCCTGCTGCCCGATAACGCCATTCTGGTGGCCCGCAATATGGGGCCTGCGGAACTGCTCGAATATGACCGTACCAAGCTGCGTGGCGTGGTGCTGGAAGAAGGCGGGGCCACGGCCCATGTGGCCATTGTCGCGCGCTCGCTGGGCGTCGTCGCCGTGGGGCAGGCGCAATCCATCGTTTCGATGTGCGAAACGGGCGACGACATCATCATCGATGGCGGTGCCGGCCAGGTCCATCTGCGCCCCACGCCAGAAGTCGAGCAGACCTTTGTCGACAAGGTCCGCATCTCGGCGCGGCGGCGGGCGCATTATGCTGCGCTCAAGAACAAGCCCAGCGTCACGCGGGACGGTGTGGAAATCACGCTGCTGCACAATTCCGGCCTCGTGGCCGACCTGCCCATGCTTGAGGATACCGGCGCTGCGGGCGTGGGGCTGTTCCGCACCGAGTTGCAATTCATGATTGCCAGCCGGTTGCCCCGGCTCAGGGAACAGGCCGAGCTTTATGCCGAGGCCATGGAAATCGCCGGTGACCGGCCCATTGTCTTCCGCCTGCTCGATATCGGGGGCGACAAGGTGCTGCCCTATCTCAGGGCCACGGCCGAGGAGAACCCGGCCATGGGCTATCGCTCCATTCGCCTTGGTCTTGATCGGCCCGGCCTGTTGCGGACCCAGATCCGTGCCTTGCTTCAGGCTGCAAAGGGCCGTCCGCTCAAGGTTCTCGTGCCCATGGTTACCGAGACTTTCGAGTTCAAGCTGACCAAGCAGGTCATCTGCAAGGAAATGGACCGCCTCAAGCGCTCCGGCTATCCCGTGCCGTCTGTGCTTGAGGTCGGAGCCATGGTGGAGGTGCCCTCGCTGTTGTTCGAGCTCGACCAGATCATGCCCGAAGCCGATTTCGTCTCCATCGGCTCCAACGATCTCGTGCAATTTCTCACCGCCGCTGACCGCGCCAATCCGCGGGTTTCCAAGGCCTATGATCCTATTGCCCTGCCGCGCCTGCGGGCCATTCGGCTCGTCGTCGATGCTGCGGCACGTCACGGCAAACCCGTGACCATGTGTGGCGAATTGGCCGGAAAGCCGATGGAAGCGCTCGCCTTGATGGCTGTGGGCATGACGCGCCTGTCCATGGGCCCTGCCTCGATCGGGCCGATCAAGGAAATGATCCTCAACCTCGAATTGAAGCCTGTTCAGGCTGCGGTGGCGGAGGCTTTGAGCGCAGGGGCCAACGGCCAAACGATCAGGGCATTGCTCACCGAATGGGCGGAAAAGCAGAACCTGCCCCTCGGCTGAGCCGGCTTGTTCGCTTTATCCCCGCCCCTCGATCTCTCCCTATAGTGGGGCCATCTCTCCCGCGATGGGCGGACTGCAGCGAACAGTTGCGGGAGGAACCGTCGGCGCCAGGTCGCTCTGGGGCCGCGTTCAGGATCGGCCGTACCTGTGACGAGCGTTCTCAGGGCGCGAATTCGATCTGTCCGAAAAGAACGGCATCCCGAGGCGGCGACGTCTCTATTCCCTCTCCCTTACTGAGACGCACGCGCCTCGGGATACGTCCATCTTTGCAACCGGGAGCCTCGCTGTCCGGCATTTCGTCACGCCTTCTGTTGGCCCGGTAACACGCGTGGGCACTTGAACTTGCAGTGTCCGCTCTTTACAGCGACCCCAACACTTGCCGAAAGACCCGATCATGCCCAGCCTGCCCCAGGACAAGCTCGACGCTCTTGAAATGCGTTTCCAATATATTGAAGCCGCCTTGTCCGGCGGGGCCAATCCTGACGAGTTCGCCAAGCTCTCCAAGGAACATTCCGATCTTTCCGAAATCGTTGGCGAGATTGGCGCGTACAAGAAAGCCCTGAAGGATCGGGCCGAAGCCGAAGCGCTGCTCAAGAGCGGCGACAAGGAAATGGCCGAAATGGCCGAGGCCGAGATCGAGGAACTGGACGAGACCATCGAGCGGCTCGCGCAGTCCATCCGCATCATGCTGCTGCCCAAGGACGAGGCCGACGAAAAGTCGATCATTCTCGAAATTCGTGGCGGCACGGGCGGCGATGAGGCCGCGCTCTTCGCCGGCGACCTGTTCCGCATGTATGAGCGCTATGCCGCCGGCCGCGGCTGGAAGGTCACGGTCATGGAAGAAAGCCCCGGCGAAATGGGGGGCTTCAAGGAAATCATCGCCAATGTTTCCGGCAAGGGCGTCTATGCGCGGATGAAGTATGAATCGGGCGTGCATCGTGTGCAGCGCGTGCCGGCCACCGAAGGGTCGGGCCGTATTCACACCTCGGCGGCGACAGTCGCCGTGCTGCCCGAGGTCGAGGACATCGACATCGAAATCCGCAACGAGGATATCCGCATCGACACGATGCGCGCCTCGGGTGCCGGCGGCCAGCACGTCAACACCACCGACTCGGCCGTGCGCATCACCCATTTGCCGACCGGGCTCGTCGTGACCTCGGCGATGAAGAGCCAGCATCAGAACCGGGCGCAGGCCATGATCGTGCTGCGCTCGCGGCTCTATGAAATGCAGCGCGAGGAGCGCGACAGCGCCCGTTCGGCCGAGCGCAAGGGGCAGGTGGGCTCTGGCGACCGGTCCGAGCGCATCCGCACCTATAATTTTCCGCAGGGTCGGGTAACCGACCACCGGATCAATCTCACGCTCTACAAGCTCGACAAGGTCATAACCGGGGAAGCGCTGGACGAATTGATCGAGGCGCTGATCACCGAAAATCAGGCAGCGCAGCTTGCCGCCATGGAGCAGTCCAACTGAGCGGACACCTCACCATCGGCGCACTCTGGCGCGGCTGGCGCGATGTGCTGAGGCGGTTGGGATTTGAGACGGCGGCACTTGATGCAAGGCTGCTTGCGGGACACGCGCTGGGGCTTGATGCCCTGGCCATGGCAACGCGCGAAGGCGAAATGGTCGATGACGTTGCTGCCGCCAATGTCGCTCTTTTGATTCAGCGCCGCATGAGCGGGGAATCGGTGGCGCGGATCATCGGCGACAAGGAATTTTACGGTCTGGCTTTTGCCCTCAATGCGGCGACGCTCGAGCCCCGACCGGATACGGAATTGCTGGTCGACCTGGCCATCAAGGCCTTGCCGCAGGGCGGGAAGCTGCTCGATCTTGGGACCGGAACGGGGTGCATCCCGATTGCCATTCTGGCAAATCGTCCCGATGCCAGAGCCCTGGCAAGCGACCTCAATCCACAGGCGCTCAATATGGCGCGGCAGAATGCCGAGCGGCATGAAGTGACCCAGCGGCTGGACTTTGCGCAGGGCGACTGGTTCGGTGCGCTGGGGCAGACGGCGGATCGGTTCGATCTCATTGTGTCCAATCCCCCCTATATCGCCAGCGCGGTGATCGACACGCTCAGCCCTGAAGTAAAAGCCTTCGATCCCATGCTGGCGCTCGATGGCGGGCCGGACGGGTTGGGGCCCTATCGGATCATCGTTGCCCAATCGGGGGCTCACCTCAAGCCTGGCGGGCAGGTTCTGGTGGAGATCGGCTATGATCAGGGCGAGGCGGTCGCGGCGCTGTTCGCCGAACATGGATTTGCCGATATTGGCGTTCACAAGGACCTCAATGGCATTGATCGTGTGATTTCTGCGCACCAGATAGGGCGTTAGAACAATATCCGGTAACCTTGGACTGCAATTTCTGCTGGTCAAAGCCGGGCGAAGCGGATATTTTGATTTTGCTGTCAATGGCGCTTCATGAGCGCCGCGGCGATCACACCCGATCCGAAATACGCATACTGCCTTGGGGCAGGCCGGCCCCAACGGGCCGGAGCGAGCTGGAGGCGGGCCGGATTTTCCGAAGGATCGCTGCCGATGGCAATCGGTCTTCATGAAGCCAGTTCAGTCCCCGCATGGTGCGCATTATCCACCGCCGGGGAGGGGCAAGATCGGGTCTGTTCCCCGACGCGCACCATTTATGTGACGCTTAACTTCCAGAGTTAGACAAAGCGACCTATGAGACCTAACCAGAACAAGAACCGGCAGCGTGGCCGGAATGGCGGACGCAAACATGTCAATCCGCTGTCGCGCAATTATGAAAGCACCGGCCCGGACGTGAAGGTGCGCGGCAACGCCGCCCATGTCGCCGAAAAATATCTGCAACTGGCCCGCGACGCCCAATCTTCGGGCGATTCGGTGATGGCCGAGAATTACCTGCAGCATGCAGAGCACTATTTCCGCATCGTCTCCTCCGCCCAGCAGGCCATGAATGGTCCGCGCGACGGGCAGGGTAATGACGACAGTGATTTCGATGACGATGTCTCGGATGTGAATTCGCGCTTCGCTTCGCCGCAGCCGGTGCAGCAGGTGCATCAGCAGGCTCCGGCCAATGATGGCGAAGGCGAAGCCGCAGAGGCTCCGGCAGCACAGACGCAGCCGGGTGAAGACGGCGCCGCAACGCCTGTCGAGGCTGGTGAAGGCGAGCAGCCCGCGCGCAAGCCGCGCGAACGCCGCCCGCGCCGACGCCGTCCGGCCGGTGGTGAAGGCACCGCGGATCCCGCCGGTGCGCCTCAGCCAGAGGTGTCGGAACTGCCGGCTTTCCTTACGGGGAATGCTGCCGAATAGGTTCGGCCAAGATTGAACTGGACAAAGCCGGGCCCATGGTCCGGCTTTGCTGTTTCTGCCGGCAGAGCCACCAGATCAGGCTTACCGCGGCGATGGAAAAATAGCCGTCCACGGCATAGTGCCAGCCAAGGTAAACCGAGCCGGTCTGGATAAGCGCCACATAGGTCCAGGCAAGGAGGCCGGCGATGCGGTTGAGGCTGGCCAGCATGCAGGCATTGAGCGTGACAATGGCCAGATGCATGCTCGGCATCGCCGAAATGCCGGTCCCGGCGGCGCCATTGCCGCTCTGGTAGCTCTCCAGCAAATAACCGGATGCCAGATTCATGTAGTCGCCTATGGCGCTGGCCTGGATGGCCGCCATCAAGGGGGCGAAGCGCTCGGGCTCGACGAAGTCGGCATAGAAGATCGGTCCGACCGAGGACATGGCCGTGGCAGCAACGGTGCCCAAAAGGCAGATCGTGAGCGCCATCGTCCAGAAGTAGCGCCTGCGAAATGCGGGGTCCGGATGAAGAGCCACGAAGGCCAGAAGCCCGAACCAGAGCATGAACCACACGGGGCCATAGAGGAAGCCGAGCGGATATTGTGCCCAGCCGGGGATGATGGCGTGCAGAAATTCGCCGGGATTGCCCAAATGCAGCCATGCGTCCAGGTCGGCGAAGAAGGCGTCGGCGTAAAAGGGTACAAATCTGGGGATGGACAGCTTGAAGGTGGTGAAGGCTGCCATGCCGAGACAGAACAGTCCGGTCACCAACAGGAGGCGCAGGCCGCCGTGGCGCAGCAAGCCTGCCAGCATGGCTATCGGCGCGCGGGGCCTTAGCGCCATTGCGGCTAGAGGAAGGCAGACGGCAAGCAGGATCGGGATGATTTTCGCCTGTCCCACATAATAGGCGATCATGCCGGCAAAGGTCTGCGCATCGGCTGCCAGTGCAAGCGCGGCATAAGTCAGGACGGCCAAAGGCAATGCCAGAGGCTTGGGCCGCTCCATCGATATTGCTGGCGGGGATGTTGCGCTTGTCTGTGCCATGGGTGAGCGGAGGCTAGCGGTTCGACCTTTCGTGGCCGTTAATCGCCAAATTCTGCTGGCTGGTTGGCGTGGAATGCCACGCGGTTGTGCCGGCTGGCAAAGGGCGACAGTTTTGTGGCCGGGCCTCTTTTGTTCCGGCCAACAATGCCTACATGCTGTTGCGAGAGATGCGCCGATAGCGGGCATCCAAAATCGACACCTCCGCCGTCCTTGTGGTGCCTTCGGGGCCTGGGGACGGGCGAGACAAGGAGCGTTGCATGAATATCGAGAAATATACCGAGCGGGCGCGCGGCTTCATCCAGAGCGCGCAGACCTATGCGCTGGGGCAGGGCCATCAGCAATTTTCGCCCGTTCACCTGCTCAAAGTCCTGCTCGACGATGACCATGGCATGGCCAATGGGCTGATCCAGCGCGCCGGGGGTGACCCCAAGGCTGCGCGCGCAGGGGTCGAGGCGGCACTCAACAGGATTCCGAAAGTCAGTGGTGACGCCGGCCAGCTTTATCTGAGCCGCGAGCTGGCAAAGGTTTTCGACACCGCCGAACAGGCCGCGCAAAAGGCCGGGGACAGCTTTGTCACGGTCGAGAGGCTGCTCCTCGCGCTGGCCATCGAAAAGGACAATGAGGCTGGCAAGATCCTGTCGTCGTCGGGTGTCACGGCGCAGGGGCTCAACACGGCTATCGAAGCGATCCGCAAGGGTCGGACAGCCGATTCGGCTTCGGCAGAAAATGCTTATGACGCCCTCAAGAAATACGCCCGCGACCTGACGCAGGATGTCCGTGAAGGCAAGCTCGACCCGGTGATCGGCCGCGACGAGGAAATCCGGCGCACCATTCAGGTGCTGAGCCGCCGTACCAAGAATAATCCGGTCCTGATTGGTGAACCCGGCGTGGGCAAGACCGCGATTGCCGAGGGCCTCGCCATTCGCATCGTCAATGGCGACGTCCCCGAATCGCTCAAGAACAAGAGCCTGCTTGCGCTGGATATGGGCGCGCTGATTGCCGGCGCAAAATATCGCGGCGAGTTCGAGGAACGGTTGAAAGCCGTCCTGAGCGAAGTGCAGTCGGCAGAAGGCCAGATCGTGCTCTTTATCGACGAAATGCACACGCTGGTCGGCGCGGGCAAGGCCGATGGCGCAATGGACGCCTCCAATCTGCTCAAGCCCGCTCTGGCGCGCGGCGAGCTGCATTGCGTTGGCGCGACCACGCTCGACGAATATCGCAAGCATGTCGAAAAGGACCCTGCTCTCGCGCGGCGCTTTCAGCCCGTCTTCGTCTCCGAGCCGACCGTCGAAGACACAATCTCGATCCTGCGCGGCCTCAAGGAGAAATATGAGCTGCATCACGGTATCCGCATCGCCGATTCGGCGCTGGTGAGTGCTGCGACGCTGTCGAATCGCTACATCACTGACCGCTTCCTGCCCGACAAGGCCATCGACCTGATGGACGAGGCGGCCGCGCGGCTGCGCATGGCGGTCGATTCCAAGCCCGAGGCTCTGGATGAGCTGGATCGGCGCATCATGCAGCTCAAGATCGAGCGTGAGGCGCTGCGCAAGGAAGACGACGATGGCTCCAGGACGCGGCTTGGCCGTCTTGAGCAGGAATTGTCGGGGCTTGAAGAGCAGGCACAGGTGCTGTCGGCCAAGTGGTTGGCAGAAAAGGAACGGCTGCAAGGTTCGACCAGAATCAAGGAAGAGCTTGATGCGGCCCGTAGCCAGTTGGAAATTGCGCAGCGTCAGGGCGATCTCGCCAGGGCGGGCGAGCTGGCCTATGGCGTCATCCCCGATCTCGAAAAGCGGCTAGCCGCGGGCGATGACGCGGATGGCGACGGCAAGCCGGATCCGCTCATGGCCAGGGAAACGGTCGAGCCAACCGATATCGCCCAGGTGGTGTCGCGCTGGACCGGTATTCCCGTCGATCGGATGATGGAAGGCGAGCGCGAAAAGCTGCTGCATATGGAAGGCTCCCTGGGCGCCCGTGTCATCGGACAGGCCGAAGCCGTCGCCGCAGTAGCCAAGGCGGTGCGGCGTTCCCGTGCCGGGTTGCAGGACCCGAACCGGCCAATCGGTTCGTTCATGTTCCTCGGGCCCACGGGTGTCGGCAAGACCGAGCTGACCAAGGCACTGGCTCAGTTCCTGTTCGATGACGAGACGGCAATGGTGCGGCTCGACATGAGCGAGTTCATGGAAAAGCATTCGGTCGCCCGGCTGATCGGCGCGCCTCCGGGCTATGTCGGCTATGACGAGGGCGGCGTGCTGACGGAAGCGGTGCGGCGGCGGCCCTATCAGGTGATTCTGTTCGACGAAATCGAAAAGGCCCATCCCGATGTCTTCAACGTGCTGTTGCAGGTGCTCGATGACGGTCGGTTGACCGATGGGCAGGGGCGTACGGTTGATTTCCGCAATACGGTGATCATCCTCACCTCCAATATCGGTGCCGAATATCTGGTCGAGCTCAAGGATGGCGAGTCGGTGGAACTGGCACGCGGCAAGGTGCTCGACATGGTCAAGGCATCGTTCCGCCCGGAATTTCTGAACCGGATCGACGAAATCCTGCTGTTCCACCGGCTGGGCCGCGAGCATATGGGCGCTATTGTCGATATCCAGTTTGGAAGGCTCTCGGCCCTGCTCAAGGATCGTGAGATCGGCCTCGAGCTGACGCCGGCGGCACGTGAATGGCTGGCCAATGAAGGCTATGATCCGGCCTATGGCGCGCGTCCGCTCAAGCGGGTGATCCAGCGTTCGGTGCAGGACGGGTTGGCCGAGGAAATCCTGGCCGGTCGTATCAGCGACGGCGAGCGGGTTCTGGTCGATGCAGACGAAAGCGGCATCGTGCTGCGTGCCGGCAGTGATGCAGAGGCCGGGGCTGCTGCGTAAATGTGCGAAGGAAGGGGCCGGTCACTGACTGGCCCTTTGCTTTGCCCAGCCATTGCCTTTTCCTGTTGCGCTTTATAGAACATATAAAGAACAAATTTGGGGCGCGTGGCGTCCACTGGTGAAGGACCGCGCACATGGCAGATCGTCTCGACTATATCGAATTTCCCTCGACGGACCGCGAGCGGACCAGTGCCTTCTTCCGCGATGCGTTCGGATGGGAACTTGTCTCTTACGGCCCGGACTATGATGCGATCGAGGGCGCCGGAATCGATGGTGGCATCGACCAGAGCCAAGGACGCGTAGCGGCGACCATGGCAATTGTGCAGACCGAAGATCTGGATGCTGCAGAAGCTCGGGTGAAAGCGGCGGGTGGACTCATCACGCAGGAGCAGTTCGATTTTCCGGGTGGGCGCCGGTTTCATTTCCGCGAGCCCGGCGGCAACGAGCTGGCGGTGTATGTGACCCGGGCTGAATAGGCTGCTGGATCAGTCCGCCTGAGCAACGCTGACCGGGGCGGGGTCGCGGGCCATCAACTCGTTGATCTGGGCGATGGTGCGGTCGAACTCGGCGCGATATTGCGGCGCCAGCACATTGTCCTTGGGCAGTTTGACGCTGAGCGGATCGACCAGATTGCCATTGATCAGGATTTCATAGTGCAGATGGTTGCCGGTGGACTGCCCGGTTGAGCCGACATAACCGATCACCTGTCCCTGGCGAACCTGGCTGCCAACACCAAGCCCATCGGCATAGCGCGACATGTGGCCATAGGCGGTTTCGTAGCCGTTGACGTGCTGGATCTCGACCTTGTTGCCGTAACCCGATTGCCATTTGTAATACGTGATGACCCCGTCGCCGCCCGCATAGATCGGTGTTCCGGCAGGCGCAGCGAGGTCGACACCGGTATGCAGGCGGCGGGTCTTGAAAATGGGATGGATGCGATAGCCGAAGCGGGACCGCAGGGTGCCGCCGCCTTCAAGTGGGCGGCGGTTGAGAAACCGCTTGCCGGTCTCGCCATCGGGATCGAAGAAATCGACCGAACCGTCAGGCATGGTGAAGCGGTAGAATTGCTTCTTGGAGCCGCCAAGTGTCAGGCCGACATAGAGCAGTTCGGAGGCTGCTTCCGGGGTTGCGCCGGTTTCGAGAATTTCAATCGTGTCCCCGGCGGCGATGCGCTTGGTCATATCCAGATCATAAGCGAACATGCCGATTATGCGCTCGATGGTCTCGTCATCAAGATCGTGCTTGCGGCCTGTTTCCCAGATGGAACGATAAATGGACGGCAGATTGCCGACATTGATCTGCTCCACATCTTCCTCGGGAAAGTCGACCCAGTCGGGCTGCAGGCCGACGACATACTGGCCGTTGTCTGACAAGGCCACGGTGGCGATGTGCCGATCGCCCGGCGCATCTTCGGGACGGTAGATCGACATACGATAGGGCACGAGACTATCCGCTGCCGTCGTGAGCGGACCATAGAGAATACGCAGCCTTATGCCCTCGGGTAGACCGCCTGCTGGAATGAGATTGGCGAGGCTGGCCTCCACCATGGCCACCTGACCCCGCGTAAAGCCGTTGCGGATCAATGTGTCGGCCAGCGGACCGATCTCGCGCACGGTCAGGAATCGTTCGGAGCGCCCCGGGCCTTCCTGTGCCGCAGCGGTCGTCTTGGGCACAACGGTGACATTTTCGGCCACGCCCATGAGAGTGCCTTCAGAGCCGGTACTCAGGTCGCCGACGCCGGGGGCCAGCGAGGCATATGCCAGAGCGGGGCCGGGTCCCTCGCTGAAATAGACCGCTTCGGTTACCCCGCGGACGAAATCAGCGGCGCCCTGGTCGGATATGATCCTGGCCGGCGTGAAATTTTCTGGCAATGCAGCCTGACGTACAGCCACCTCGCCATCGACATCGGTGCCGTAAACATCGGTGGCAACATCGAGCATCGCCGGCTTGAGCGGTTGGGTCTTGTTGAGAATCGCAACCGGGTCATAGGCGGGCACATCCGCAGACAGGGTCGTGGCCGTCGTCGCCAGGGTGGCCGAAATGCGAACAAAGGGCTGGTTGCGGATAATCTCGCGGCCATCGACATTCTGGCGAATGGCGGCTTCGATAATCTCCAGATCCGAGCGTGTTGCCGCGACCGGACGCAGGCGCGAGGACTTTGATGTCAGATCAGTGGAAAAAGGCTGGTCGATACGGGGCGCCGTCAGCTTGAGCGCCGCATAGGCGGTCGAAAACGTGTCCTGCCCCTGAAAAGAGACATAAAGAGCGGCGCCCATCAGCAATACGCTGGTCAGCCCTGTCATAACGGTGCCGCTCAGCCAGGCGAAGCTCAGCTCACGACCCTGCGGAATTTCGCCGTCGGTGGATTGGACGGTCAGCGCCGGGCTGTCCTCAAATCCGGTCGCTCTCAGAAGAGCGATGTGACGTCGTCTCTGGGTTGCGTTCAACGCCCCATCCTTCAGTATTGTCCAGGTCACCCCCAAAAGCCGGCTTTCCGCCGGTTTGGACGCCGATGCGTCGCGCGTAACCTAAGGAGAGGCCGCGCCCATAGCAATGGTGCTGCGTATCAAAGACAAATGCGGCGAAACTGGGAAAGTGCCGATCACCTTGCCTGGCGGGCTTTCGACGTCCAGAAGTCCACGAATCCTGGCCATGCTTGCAGCGTGGCGGAGCATTTGGGATGCGGCCTACTCTCTAAGGTTTTCAGGGTTCCCGACGGCGTCGGCTGATGCGAGCGCAAGGCGGCGCGCTGCCCTGGCTCCAGGGTATCCGTCATAGCCAGTATATAGAGGGCTTGGAGCAGCTCTTGATAAAGGGGCTGAAGCACCTATCTCTGACCAGTTGGCGGAAAGCCGCTAAATCCCGGGCGATCTGGTCGAGTTTTCCACATGCTGAAATGACGAGGACGAGAAAAATGTCGTTTTCGTCATCTAGGGGGGTGACAGCCGAAATGGCTGCCCCTATAACCCGCTCATCGCTGAACAGCGCGGCGCCAAACGGCGGCAAGCGAAGCAGCAAGCCTCTGAAATCAAAAAGTAATTTGCGATTTCGGGTTTTCGAATTTTCGGTTTGAAACGAAGAAATTCTGATCAAAAAGAAAAACGAAAATAGGGTGTTGACGAGCCGATTGGTTCTGAATATAACCCGCCGCACTGACGACGCCGAGCGAATTTCGCTCCCACTGTTCAGTGTTCTCTGACAGGGCAGATGATCTGCCGGGAAACCGGTAACAAGGTCATGTTCTCTGAAGGAATTCGGAAGCACTGCTTCCATTGACGTTTCAGCCGGTGACGGCGTTGGGTCAGCTCTTTGACATTGTGAAGAATTGAAGAAAGAGAAACGTGGACGGCGATGTTCTTGCGAACTGATGCTGGAGTTTACTTCGGCTGAGGTTAAAGAGACTTCGATGGGTGCACGTTTCTGAGGTACACTTATTAATAAGCGCAAGAAATTGCGCGATTGATGTGTGTCCTCGTCAAGAACGCAATATGTGCATCTAGCG
>JAEWGT010000011.1 GCA_023388175.1 Pseudomonadota bacterium | reverse complement strand
CCCCAGGACGTCATGCATCGAAGCTGACCTTGCCGGCCATGTCGAACTCGTAGACATCGTCCCGGAAACTGACGACCCCGTTCCGGTTCGCCCACGCCGAGATGTAGGTCGTGTGGATCTCCGGAGGATTGGTCACCTCGACGTCCTTCCGCTCGCCGGTGGCGAATACGTTGGCGACCTCGCCGGGCCCCCAGTCGCCGTTGTCGCGTAGCACCCAGCCGACGAAGTCCTGGACCTGGTCGACGCGGACGCAGCCTGACGAATAGAACCGGGCGTTCTCCCCGAACAGGCCCTTGGTCGGCGTGTCGTGCAGATAGACCGCATGAGGGTTGTGGAAGTTGATCTTGACGTTCCCCATCGAGTTCTGCGGACCCGGATCCTGGCGGAACCGGTAGTTCACCGCTTCCTCGGTCTGCCAGTTGATCTGGCTCGGTTGCAGCTCGTTGCCGCTGCCGTCGAAGATCCTGATCTTCTGTTCGGTCAGGTAGTTCGGGTTCTCGTTCATGTACTTGATGAGATCGCGACGGATGATCGAGACGGGCACGTTCCAGTACGGATTGAAGTTGATCTGGTGGATGCGGCTCTTGAGGATTGGCGTCTGCCGGTCGATGCGTCCAACCACAGCGGTGTGCCGGCGCTGCACCATCCCGCCCTCGACAACCTCGATGAAGGCCGCGGGAATGTTCACCACGACGTAGCGGTCCGCCAACGCCGACGCCATGTTCTGCACCCGTAGCAGGTTGAGGCGAAGCTGGTGCAGTCGGGTCTCGGCCGGAACATTGAGGGCATACCAGGTGGCTTCGTCGACCTGTCCGCTTACCTGCAGGCCATGGCGAGCCTGGAAGCGTCGCAAGGCGGCGTCGGTCGGAGCGTCCATTGCATCGTCGACCCTGTCCACCATGGGCATGTCCGCAGAGGCGAGCAGCCGCCGCTTGAGCTGCACCACGCCATCACGGTTGACGCCCATGGTAACGCCGTAAGTTTCCTGCGGCACCTGCTCCCAGCCGCCGCGGGCGACGAAGGGCTCGTATTGGGCAATCGCCATCTGAAGGTTGTTGGCCGTGTCGTAGCTGAGGATCGGCTCGACAGTATCGATGGCTTGGATCGCGGCGGCACTGTTCGCTTCCCGCTCTGCATCGGTCAGAGTGCGGGTCTGGTTCATCATGTCCCACAGCGACTGCGCCCGGGCAGGCTGCATCATGGGCAACTTGGCAGCCGCACCCAATGGCAGCAGCCGCAGGAAATCTCTTCTCTTCATTTCTGTCTTCCGTGGCTTGGATCGTTGGCATTGCCGGTCCGGAGCCCGGACCGCGGCTTCAGCCGACACGCGGAGGACGGAAGAGACCTTTCGGCACAGTTGCGCCGGTCGCGGCAAGATCGAGATCCAGACCGTGGTCATGCCTTGCAGCATAGGGTTCGGCTGCCGCTGCCGCCACATCGGGAGCACAGAAGGCGACGGAGCAGCACCCTATGGCATGGAGCGGTTCTCCGCCGCAGCCGTCGTGATGCTGGTGATCGTAGCCCTCGACCACAGGAGGTGGATCGATGGCTGCAAAAGCCGTCGCGTTGGCCTGCACTGAAATCATCAGGATCATGGCAGCGCACAAAGCGGGCAGCAGCCCGCGGGCGAGGCGGATAATCGACATCGGTTTCACGGACGCAGCATGGTCTGTTCAGTTGACCTGCTTATCACGAGAAAATCGGGCGACATTACGAAAATCGGGCGACATCACGAATGACGCATATGGAGACTCCGGTCGCGTTGGATGGCGGGGCGATCACAGCCTCGCGCCGATGGCTTCCATCTGTTCAATCTCGCTGCGCTGCGCCTCGATGATTTCGCCGCACAGGTCGACCAATTCCTGATCCTCGAGGTCGGCCTCGCGGCACATGAGAATGGCCCCGGAATGATGCGGGATCATGCTGTCGACGAACTGACGGTCGTCAATGAGGGCCTGGCTTCTCGTTCCCCAGAAGGACAGCACCGTGAGCAGTACGAATGCAAGATAGAGGACGATGTTCATCCTACGGTTCGGGAACATACCCGGCATTGTCGCTAGCATGAAAATGCCCATCGGCGCCCACATGGTCACGGCCATGTAGAACATGTTAAGGTTGTTCCGAAAATCGGGCCAGCCGTCGATCATCGAGAACATGACGAAGTACATGACGACCAAGCCAAGGATCATGTTGATCCAGAACATGAGATACGGACGCCCGTGCCCCTTGTGATCGCCTCCTTCATGAGTCGCATGACCCATTCCTGAATGTTGCGCATGGTCAGTCATGATCGTCTCCGGGTGCCTTGATCAGGGCCCTGTCGGTCCTGCCGGTTGATTTCGGACCATCACCGCTTGCGAACGCCGGCGATGGCTCACCTTGCCACCATAAAGGTTTCCACGGTGGCAAGGTCAATGGGTCAAGTCTCAGAACGCCTTGCCCTCGATCTTCGCCTCCTCGCAGCTCAGGCCTTCAGGCGCGCAACCCCAGGTCAACCTGGATGGCGGAAAGCGCCACGCCCATGGGGGACGTGTTGAGGATGACGATGAACTGCGCTGCGCAGAGAGCGCCAGCGCCGCCCACCGCCTCGTGTCGGTATTGGCGTTTTGCATAATGAGGTCCTTGACGATTCCGCCGGTGCGGAAGCGGTTATCGTGCAACCGCTGCACGACTGTCGCGGAGTCCTGGCTGTTCCAACCCTGGAAAGGTCAAGCGCCCCGTGACCGTCCCGAACCTTGTTCATCGATCGACATTGCCTCTTGACCTTCCAATCGTTGGAAGAATTACCTATGTCGACAGTCGATCAAAAGGACTGTCGAAATGTCGCTTGCATCCGATCTCCAGACGCCAGTCGGCACCGCCGCCGCGAAGCTCGACTTCCAGGTGGAAGGCATGACCTGCGCGTCGTGCGTGTCCCGTGTGGAGAAGGCCATCCGTGCGGTGCCGGGCGTGGCATCGGCCAGCATCAACCTCGCCACTGAAAGGGCGACTGTCGACTTCTCGGGTGCACTGGATCCACGCGGCGTGGTTTCCGCTATCGAGAAGGCGGGCTACGCTGTTCGCTCGGAAACGACCGAGCTGCTGATTGAGGGCATGACCTGCGCCTCGTGCCTGTCTAGGGTGGAAAAGGCGCTGACCGCCGTCCCCGGCGTCGCATCGGCTTCGGTCAATCTCGCCACCGAAAAGGCGGTCGTGATCCACCCCGCCGACACGGTCACTCGATCCCAGCTCGAGGAAGCGGTGCGGGCCCGCGGCTACGATGTGGTGCAACAGGCAACGGTTACCCCGGACGCGGAGCCCGAGGATCGTCGGGCCATCGAGATCATCGGCCTCCGGAACTCGCTCGCGCTTTCCGCGGTGCTGACCATACCTCTCTTCGGCATGGAGATGGGGTCGCACTTCATCCCGGCCGTCCATGATTGGATCATGATGGGTCTCGGCCACGCCAACAGCCTCTACATCCAGTTCGCGGTGGCCACAGCAGTGCTGTTTGGACCCGGCCTCCGGTTCTTCCGCAAAGGCATCCCCAACCTGTTCCGTCTTGCGCCGGACATGAACTCGCTTGTCGTCCTGGGCACCAGTGCAGCCTGGCTTTATTCGGTGGTGGCCACCTTCCTCCCCGGCTTGCTGCCGGAAGGTACCCGCAACGTCTACTTCGAGGCTGCGGCGGTGATCGTGACCTTGATCCTGCTCGGTCGCTTCCTGGAGGCAGGGGCGAAGGGGCGCACCAGCCAGGCGATCAAGCGGCTCGTCGGTCTTCAGCCGAAGACCGCTCGTGTCGTCAGGAACGGCGTTGCCTTGGAGGTGCCGCTCGAAACGGTTGTGGCAGGCGATGTGCTGGAAATCCGCCCTGGCGATCGCGTGCCGGTCGACGGCACAGTAGTCGACGGCAACTCCTATGTTGACGAGTCCATGATTACCGGCGAACCCGTCCCTGCCCGTAAGTCGGCGGGCTCGGAGGTTGTCGGCGGCACCATCAACAAGACAGGGGCCTTCAGCTTCACGGCCACCAAAGTCGGGGCCGAAACGATCCTTGCCCAGATCATCCGGATGGTGGAAGCCGCACAGGGCTCGAAGCTCCCGATCCAGGCCATGGTGGACAAGGTTACGGCGTGGTTTGTGCCGGCCGTGATCGGCGCGGCGCTCCTCACCTTCGCCGCATGGTTCATCTTCGGCCCCTACCCCGCCCTTACCTTCGGCCTGGTCAATGCAGTCGCCGTCCTGATCATCGCCTGCCCTTGCGCCATGGGTCTCGCGACGCCCACCTCCATCATGGTCGGTACCGGTCGGGCCGCCGAAATGGGCATCCTCTTCCGCAAGGGAGAAGCGCTCCAGACCCTTCGTTCGGCTCAGGTGGTGGCACTCGACAAGACGGGCACGCTGACCAAGGGCAAGCCTGAACTCACCGATATCGAGGTTGTAACCGGCTTCGATCGCCGTGAAGTGCTGCGGCTCGTCGCCAGCGTCGAGGCGAAGTCAGAGCACCCGATCGCCGAAGCCATCGTTGCCGCTGCCGAAGCGGAGGGGCTTGTGCGTGGTCCCGTCGACGGCTTCTCTGCGGAACCCGGTTTCGGCGTCATCGGCAATGTGGATGGTCGATCGGTCCTCGTCGGCGCCGACCGTGCCATGACCAAGGCTGGCATCGATGTTGCCGCCTTCAACACGACGGCGTCCCGGTTGGGCGATGAGGGCAAGACCCCGCTTTACGCGGCGATCAACGGGCAACTGGCTGCCGTCATCGCGGTTTCGGATCCTGTTAAGGAAACTTCGCGCGAAGCGATCCGGGCGCTGCATGACCTCGGCCTCAAGGTCGCGATGATCACCGGCGACAATGCCCGGACCGCCCACGCCGTGGCCTTCCGTCTTGGCATCGACGAAGTCGTCGCCGAGGTGCTGCCGGACGGCAAGGTCGCGGCCATCAAGCGGCTTAAGGAGGGCGGCCGCACGGTGGCCTTCGTGGGTGATGGCATCAACGACGCTCCTGCCCTGGCGGAAGCCGATGTTGGCCTGGCAGTCGGCACAGGCACGGACATCGCTATCGAGAGTGCCGATGTTGTGCTGATGTCCGGCGACCTGCGTGGTGTTCCTAATGCGATTGCCCTTTCCAAGGCGACCATCGGCAACATCAAGCAGAACCTGTTCTGGGCCTTCGGCTACAACGTGATCTTGATCCCTGTGGCCGCCGGGCTGCTCTATCCCGTGAACGGCACTCTGCTGTCGCCGGTCCTGGCAGCGGGTGCAATGGCGCTGAGCAGCGTTTTCGTCCTGGGCAACGCCTTGCGGCTTCGAGGCTTCCATCCCCCTGTGAAACAGGGCGCTGGCAACGGAGCCGAACCCAATACGCTCGAATTCAACCAGATGGAGACCGCATCATGAATATCGGCCAAGCCTCCAAGGCCAGTGGCGTGTCGACCAAGATGATCCGCTACTACGAATCGATTGGCCTCATCACGGCGCCGCTGAGGACCGAATCCGGCTACCGGGTGTATTCGGACAACGATGTCCATGCCCTCCGCTTCATCAGCCGGGCCAGGGACCTCGGCTTCTCCATCGAGCAGATGGCCGACCTCCTCGCGCTGTGGCGGGACCGCTCCCGCGCCAGCGCGGACGTGAAGGCCATCGCCCTCGATCACATCCGTGTTCTCGACGAGAAAGCCAAGGCCTTGGCGGCCATGAGCGAGACGCTGCGCCACCTCGCCGAAAACTGCCACGGCGATGGTCGGCCCGACTGCCCAATCATTGATGGCTTTGCCGGCGAAGCACCTGTCGCTGCCCGGAAGCGGAAGCCACGTTTCGGCGTGCTGGATATCTCCCCTGACCGTGCGCATGGTTAAGCCGTGTTTGGGGAAGATCTCTATCGTGTCGCCGAGGAGCTGCCGTCCATCGATGACTACCTGAGGCTTCGGGATCTCACGGGCCTCGGTCTCAAGAGCAGCAGGGGCGCTTCGATCGGACTGCCGAACTCCGTTTTGGGGTGCGTTGTCCGCTCCGCCGATCATGTCGTCGGCATGGGGTCGGGTGATAGGCGAAGGAGGACTCTTCTTCCAGATCACAGACATCGCGGTCGATCCGGCCCATCAAGGCCTCGGGTTGGGCAAGTCCATCATGACCAGCCTGATGACACGCCTCGATGCCCTGGCTCCCGAAGGTGCCTATGTCAGCCTGATCGCTGACGGCGACGCACGTCATCTCTATGCACGCTTCGGCTTTGCGGAGACAGCACCTGCCTCGGTCGGCATGGCCATGGTTTTCAGACCCATCGAGGGCCAGCGCGACGATCACTGGGAAAAAACCGGCTGAGAAAGGTCTTGACCTTCCCAGCGTTGGAAACCCCATATTCAGGTAACCATCAACCGAGGATGAACCGATGCATAATTTCCAAGTCAACGACATGACCTGCGGCCATTGCGCTTCGACGGTCGAAAAGGCGGTGAAGAGCGTCGATGCCGCTGCCCAGGTTAAAATCGACGTCAACACCCGCAAGGTCGAGATTCAGAGCGAAAAACCGGCGGATGCGTTCGTCGCCGCCATCGGCGAAGCTGGCTATACTGGCGAACTGCAGGTCTAGTCCTTTCGGCAGGCAGCGAACCTGCCTGCCGGCCCTTCTCCGAAAGCATGGTCAATCGATGCATCCAAGCGCTGCCGTCCTTCCGCTCCTCTTCATGACCGCGGCATTCGCGGGCGAGCATGCTCCGGCCCGACCGATCGCCGAGCTGTCTCACATCCATGGCGTGGTGCTACCTGCCGGTTCGGACGACGTCCTGCTCGCCACGCACCATGGTCTCTATTCGGTGGACGCCGAGGGCATGGCGACAATGATCTCTGCGACGGCTGACGACTTCATGGGCTTCACCACCTCGACCGATGGTAAGCTTTTCGCCAGCGGCCATCCCGCGTCGGGCGGCAACACAGGCGTGATCGGTGCCGACCATGCTGGGTCGGGCTGGATTTTACTCTCTCCCGGTGCGAACGGTCCGGTCGACTTCCACGCCATGACCGTCAGTCCTTCCGATCCGCAAACGCTCTACGGCTCGTACGGCGGCATACAGGCGAGCCGGAACGGCGGCCTGACATGGTCCGTCGCCGGTCCGGGTCCCGACGACCTCATCGATCTGGCCGCTGCCGCCGATGATCCCGGCCACCTCTATGCCGGAACCATAACAGGGCTCTACGAGAGCTTCGACTTCGGACGCTCCTGGGCTGCGGCGACTGACATTGCGATGCCGGTGACGGCGCTAGAAACGGCTCCTGACGGAACGGTATGGGGGTTCATCCCGAACCTCGGTCTTCACCGGCTGAACGGCAGCGATCTCGAGATGGCATCCCCGATCACCGATGCTGTCATCTTGCACATGGCATTCGATCCTGATGACCCCGCTCGGATGGTGGCAGTCACCTCGGATAGCGAGGTCCTTTCCAGCGGCAATGGCGGCAAGACATGGTCACCGCTCGTTCCATAGCGCTGCCGATCGCCCTTTCCTTGCTCATGGGCGTGGCCGATGGCCAGGAGCCGGATGGTAGGACCCTTTACTTGGACAATTGCGCCGCTTGCCACGGCGTCGAGCTCGAGGGTCAGCCGGACTGGATGGCTCGGCTGTCGAACGGTCGCCTGCCTGCACCTCCGCACGACGAGACGGGGCATACATGGCATCATTCCGACGCCCAGCTCTTCCGTATCGTCAAGGAAGGACTTGCAAGCATAGCTCCGGGCTATGAAACGGACATGCCAGCGTTCGGCGCCACCATGACAGATACGGAAATCACCGCTGTCCTCGACTATATCAAGAGTACATGGCCGGATCGGGTGCGCGAGTCCCAGGCGCAGCGGTCGCAATAGTCAGCGCATCTCCCGTTCACGGTCCGGGTGTGTCCGCCGATAGCGAAGATGCACCCGCGCCACGACCAAAGCGACGGTCGGCCAGAACATGGTGTTGACCACATCGACGATCGCCCCGCTGAAGTCGACTTCGTGAAACAAGTCGAGGGCCTCGTTGATCAGTTCAAAAGCTAACACCGACAACCAGGGCAGGACGCTCGTCGGCCCACGCCGGAAGACAAGGATGGCGATGACGTAGATGGCGAGGCCGAGATGGATGTGCAGCGCATCCCTGCTCAGGTTCAAGAAGTCGGTTGCCAATGTCTTGAGGTCGTTCAGCATGAATGGTGCCCTTCAGGCCTCTACAACATGTCCCGTGGACAACCCTTTGTCGTCACTGGAAGAATCAAGAAAAATGTTGTATTAGCCTCGGCTATGGTTGAGGCGCGAGAAGGCGAGCGCTTCCGAAGGAAGGCACCTCAACCATAGCCGAGCGCGCATGTTGCGCTCCTTGAGCGCAACAACGATCCGAAGGGCGCTCAATTGGACCTTGCCGACTTGGACCTTTATAGTCCTGGTGATCTTGGACAACATAATTTCTGACCTCTACGAGTTTACTAAGCACCTGATTTTGTAGCATAAAACGGGCTCAAAAGCAAACGGCTTGGGTCTTCGGCGTCTCGGTTTGGCAGGCGTCGTATGCAACTGCTTTCGTTGAATGCTCACCTAAAACCACACGGGCCGATGCGCTTCTCGATGGTCGGAGGAGCGCCGTGGGCGCTCCTCCTTGTTTGGCCGTTACTCGTTGGCGCCTTCGCCTTCCAGCCAGGCGACCATGTCGGCGATCTCCTGCTCCTGGGCATCGATCACCTTCTGGGCCATGTCCTTGGCCCACTGGTTGTCGCCATGTTCAAGCTCGGCCTTGGCCATGTTGATGGCACCCTGGTGGTGCGGGATCATCGAACAGACGAAAGCCACGTCGATGTCTTCCACCATCATGGAATCCATCATCTGCTTGTTGGTCTCGTCCATGCCGGCCATCAGGTCCATGTGGGCCTGATCCATCTCGTGGTCCATGTTCATCGACATGTCGCTCGACATGTCGCTCGACATGCCTTTGGCGGACTTGCAGATCTCCGGCAGTTCGGCGGCGCCTGCCTGGCTGCCGCCCATCGCGGACATATCGTGTCCCGCCATGGCATCCTGAGCCAAGACAGGAGCCGACATCGCAGCGAGGACGGTGGTGGCGAGAAGGGCGTTCTTGATGATGTTCATTCTAGTTGTTCCTTGATTTGAGAATTCGTTTCAGATGAGGTTCTGCTCAAGGAACTTCGGAGGTCGATCTATGCGGCCCCATGCCTGCCGCGGAATAACACCGAGCAGTCCGATGCCATGATCGGTCGCCGCATAGGCGGGCATGCTGGCGATGGCTGCGACCGGAAGCGCGGAAAGACAAAGTCCCATGCCGCAACAGGCCACGACACCATGGGCATCGGAAAGGCAAGCGCCCTCACAGTCACCATGATCGGAGTGATGGTGAGCCATTGTCGTCCCAAGGGCAGGGGAGGATGCCATTGCACCGTGATGCATCGTCATGCTCACCACCACTGCGGCGATGACCATCGCTATCACGCGGATGCGCTGCCTTATGGCTGCCAGGAAAAACGGTTTGGGCATGAAGCTCCAACTCGTAGCCCTCCCCGGGGTTCCTGCGGAAGCGGTCAGAGGCAGCATCATTTCCTTCCGATATCCAGAAGATAGGTGGCCATGTCGTCGATGTGCTCGTCCAGAAGGAATTTCATGCTTCCATGGATCACCTCGGCCATCGATCCGCCGAGCACGTCCCCGCTCGGGGTGATGCCCGTGCGCATCGTCTCGACCAATGCCGGCTTGGTATATCCGTTGGCGGTCAGGTAGCGGGCGGTAAGCGGAGGCGACTTGCCCCCATCCTGCATCGCCGGATCGCCCGTCAGCTCGAGCGAGCTCGGCAAACCGCCGAGGACGTTGCGCGGCGCATGGCAGGCGGCGCAATGGGCCGGTCCCCAGACCAGGTACTTCCCGCGGTTCCATTCGGGCGATCTCGTTTCGTCCGGAACGTACTCGACAGGGCTCTCGAAGAACGTGCGCCATGGCCTCAGGCCCGCCCTGACGTTGAATGGGAAGCTTACCTGGTGGGGAACGTCGGGCGTGCCCACTGCCGGCGTCGCACGCAGTGCGGCCCACAGGTCGGCCATGTCGCTGTCGGTCAACGTGGCATAGAACTCGTAAGGGAATGCCGGGTAATAGGGGTCACCATCAGGCGACACCCCTTCCCTGACGGCCCTCACGAACTGCTGGAACGACCAGGTGCCAATGCCCTGGGTCGGATCCGGCGTGATATTGGGTGCGTAGAAAGACCCGAACTTCGACACCAACGCGGCCCCTCCTGAAAGGGGCGGTGCCCCGGGCGCCGTGTGGCAGGTGATGCACCCGGAAAGGCGTGCAAGATAGGCGCCCCTCTTCGGATCGCCCTGAAGCTCGGCCACCGGGCGAGCACCGGCGACGGGCCAGGTCTCGAGCACGAGAACACCCAGCGCCGACAGCACAAGAAGTGCGACAAGGATCATCGGCAAGCGGTTCATGGCTCACCGACGAAAAGCGGTATGGCATGCCGCACAGGTGGCTGCGATGTCCGCATAGACTGCGGCGACGGGTCTCGCCTCTGATAACGGTTCACTGTTGGCATGGATCGAACCTGTGGTCGCCATGTCGATCGATGCTACCTGTTCGGTCGAAAGTCCCATCAGCCACTCGAAGTCCATCTGCTCCCACTGAGACAGCTGTGCTCTTACCGCCACCGGCTCAGGGGTCGGCATGCTCGGCGACTTTACGAGCTCATCGGCGGACGTACCCAGTTCGGTACCAAGCTCGGCCAACCGATCGGCATAGTCTGAGAACGTCTGCCAATTCGCCCATATCTCGGGCTTGGCCTCAGACGGCCCCTCGATGCTTCCTTGGGGGAACAGATCGGTCATGGACCGGCCGGCATGCATCTTGATCATTTCGGCGGCTGTGGCGATGGCCTGCACGTCCGCTTGAGTGGGCTGTGATGCGATGGGAGCCAGCAGTTTGATCTGCTCGCTCAGCATCATCATGCCCGCCATCCGCTCGCCTACTATGCCCGTGGCGCCGCCATGCGCGAACACCGAAGCGGCGCCCGCGAGCAACAACCCTGAGGCAAGGAGCCTCGGGTCAACTCGATTCATCTTCATTTGTCATGGTCCAGGTTGCTGAATGCCGCAGGTGCGGCCGCCGTTTTGAGTGGCTCAGCTACGAGGAGGTCGAAGGTCTTCGATGGCCAAGGACAGAGGAATGTCCGTCTCCTGGTCAAAATAGACCACCGAAGCCACTTTTACCTGGCACGACAGACTCACCGGTTCGATCCCAAGTATGGGCGCACCGCAATGGACGGCGGCATCACCAGGAAGATGCGAATGATCCGAAGTGTGCGAGGAGGGAGAATGATTGTGAGCGGCCTCAACAGTTGCGACGTCGAAAGGCCGGACGTCGTCCGCATGCACGGAGACTGCTCCGAGCAGCAGGACCATCAGCAGGGCCAGCATGTTGACGAGGCAGCTTAGCGGCTTCAACGGCGAATCTTTCCTAACGCGGCGTCCCTTGGACGATGGCATTGTGACCTTCCCATGGCGCAAGGACAACTTGGAAGAGCCATGATCAAGTGATCCTCGCGGAGCGCAGCCGCAGCGAATTTGCGATGACGCTTACTGACGACAGAGCCATGGCTGCCGCGGCGATCGCAGGCGACAGGGTCAGACCGAAAAAAGGGTAGAGCAAGCCTGCCGCCACCGGGATGCCGGCGGCATTGTAGACGAAGGCCAGGAACAGGTTCTGCCGAATGTTGCCCATCGTCGCCCGCGACAGCCGGATGGCCTTGGCGATGCCGACCAGGTCTCCGTTCAGCAGCGTGACCCCGGCACTTTCCATCGCCACATCGGTGCCGGTGCCCATTGCGATGCCTACGTCCGCCGCGGCCAAGGCCGGTGCATCGTTGACGCCGTCGCCGGCCATGGCCACCACCCTGCGTCCGTTTCGCAGGCCGCTGACCACGTCGCCTTTCCGCTCCGGCAGCACGTCGGCCTCGACCTCCGTGATCCCCAACTCGTGCGCCACAGCTGCTGCCGTGACCGAATTGTCCCCGGTGAGCATGACCACGCGGATGCCCTCCCGCTTGAGCTCTGCCAAGGCAGCTGGCGTTGTCTCCCGGACAGGATCGGAAATCCCGATGGCGCCAGCTACCCGACCGCTAATGCTCACCAGCACCACCGTTGCGCCTGCGTTGCGGATCTCATCGGCACGGCCCTGGAGGATGTCGGACGCCATGCCCTCGGAAGCTAGATACTTGGCGCTGCCGACCATGATGCGGCGTCCATCGACCGTTCCGGTGATGCCCTTGCCGACCGGCGAGTTCACGTCCTGCGGCTCCGCAAGCACGAGCTGCCGTTCGTCCGCTGCTGCGACGATGGCGTCGGCAAGGGGATGCTCGCTCGCCCGCTCGAGGCTGGCGGCCGCGGCCAACAGCGAGGTTTCGTCAAAACCGGCGGCGGGTAGGATGTGCGTGACCTTGGGACGCCCCTCGGTAAGCGTGCCGGTCTTGTCCACCACCAGGGTGTTGACCCTTTCCAGCCGCTCGAGTGCTTCGGCATTCTTGACCAGGAGACCCAGTTGGGCCCCCTTCCCCACACCGACCATGATCGACATCGGCGTCGCCAGCCCCAATGCGCATGGACAGGCGATGATCAACACCGATACGGCAGCGACCAGTGCATGGGCGAAGGTCGGCTCCGGACCCCATATCATCCAAGCGATGAAAGCTAAGGCCGCGATGGCGATGACGATGGGGACAAACCAGCCGGAGACTTGATCGGCGAGACGCTGGATCGGTGCACGGGACCGCTGTGCGGCGGCGACCATGCCGACTATCCTCGATAGCATGGTGTCCCTGCCGACACCCGTGGCCTCCATGACGAAGCCGCCCGAGCGATTGACAGTGCCGGCGATGAGCTTGGATCCCTTCTCCTTGGTCACGGGCATCGACTCGCCCGTTAGCATGGACTCGTCAATGGCGCTTCGCCCGTCGAGGACGACGCCGTCCACCGGCACCTTCTCCCCGGGGCGGACACGTAGCCGGTCACCGACGACCACCGCATCGATCTCAATCTCCTCGTCAAACCCTGCGGCGGTGATGCGTCGTGCGGTTTTGGGTACGAGCCCGAGCAACGCCCTAATGGCACCCGAGGTCTTTTCCCTGGCCCTCAGCTCGAGCACCTGCCCCAACAGGGCTAGTGCCGTGATGACGGCAGCTGCCTCGAAATAGACCGGCACTGCGCCATCCATGTCGCGCATGGTGTGCGGGAAGATGCCGGGCAGCAGCGTGGCGACAACAGAGTAAATCCAAGCCACGCCGATGCCCAAGGCGATTAGGGTGAACATGTTGAGGCTGCGATTCCGGATTGAGGCTATGCCGCGCTCAAAGAATGGCCATCCGGCCCAAAGCACCACCGGGGTCGCGAGGAACAGCTGTATCCAGTTCAAGGCTTGGCCGGAGATCCACATGTGGAGGTCGACTGCATGGGCGGTCATCTCGAGCACGAAGACAGGCACCGCCAGCGCTGCGCCGAACGAGAACCGCCGGTTCATGTCCCGCAATTCGGGACTTGGTTCTTCGTACGCTGTTGGCAGCTCCGGCTCGAGGGCCATGCCGCAGATCGGGCAAGAACCGGGTGCGTCCCGCCGGATCTCGGGGTGCATCGGACACGTCCACACGGTACCCGCGGGTGCTTTTCGTTCCTTTAAGTTTGGGGAGGCATTGAGATAGCTGTCCGGATCGGCGACAAATTTGGAGCGGCACACCTCCGAGCAGAAGTAGTAGGTCTCGCCCTGGTAGGAGAAGTTATGCTTGGCGGTCGACGGGTCCATCGTCATTCCGCACACCGGATCCTTGATCAAGGCGGAAGCACTGCCTGGTGCTAGGTTTTCATGGCCATGATGGTCGTCATTCTCATGGTGATGGGCTGACACGATCTGCCTCCTGTTTCGTTCAGGATGCTCCTTGCCACGGTGGGAAGGTCAACCCCTACCCTCATCTCGATCAGGCGAGCGATCACCCCTGAGACATCGGGGACGAAACCATAGCCCCTATACGGCCGCATCACACTTCAGAGCGTCAACCCTGACCGGTCCGATCGATCGAAAGGCAGATCAAGATCGCTCTCGGGATACAGTGCCATGAAGGCATTAGCCATGGCCTGCACGTGTTCAAGATCGGTATGTGCACCAGACGTCCGCGTAGATGTCTCAGAAGGCTGACAAACGTAAGCCAAAAGTTCTTGGCGATGCCGTGCCACCACGAGTTTAAGTTTGTGGGCGGCAGCAGCGGCTGGGGCCTCTTCGCCGATGATCCGTTTCACTACTGCAATCGCATGAATCGCATCCGCGTCCTTCGGTTTGGCATCGAAGTACCGAGCCGCCCACCAATCCTGGACCAAAGCGAAATTGCCGTCCTTGAACTCGATGCGATATGGACCTTCGAATGATTTCGAATTGCCTGCTGGGTCCTTCCAGCTCGCGATGGCGGTGACGAAGTCGTCCTTTTTCAGTCTGCGTTTGTGGCTATCGGCCCGAAGAACGATCAAGACGCCTTCGTCTTCCCACTGCGCCAAAATCTTGTTTTCGTAGTCGTACGGTTCCAGTGCAACGATGTCGTCCGCGTTCATGGTGATCTCCTTGTCTCTTGAGGATACGGCGCAATGGCGCAAGACACATCCAGCGAGAACGAGGCTCATGATCGGGTAACCCTGGTCCGATATGGTCACGCGGAACTGAACAGGACTCCCATGCCCGCTCGCCTTCTTCAACTCGTCACGGCCATGATCGTAGCCGTATTCCTTGTCGGCTGCAGCCAGTTCGTCGGCGACAATCGTCACAACGTTCCATTGCCGAAGGGACTGGTGGACCAGATGGCGGCGATCGGTTCCTCGCCTACCGAACCGATGATGATCCGGGTGTTCAAGGAGAGTTCCGAGCTCGAGGTGTGGAAGCGCACCCACACCGGCCGGTACGCCCTGCTCAAGACCTATCCGATCTGCAAATGGTCGGGTGCGCTCGGACCCAAGATCCAGGAAGGCGACTACCAATCGCCGGAAGGCTTCTACGACGTGACCCCAGCCCTGATGAACCCGAAGTCGAACTACTTCCTGTCGTTCAACGTGGGTTTCCCGAACAAGTTCGACCAGGCTTGGGGACGCACCGGCAGCTACCTGATGATCCACGGCGACTGCAAGTCGGTGGGTTGCTACGCCATGACCGACGACGGCATCAAGGAACTCTACGCCCTGGTTCGCGAGAGCTTCAGGGGCGGCAATCGGTCCGTGCAGCTGCAGTTGCTGCCATTCCGCATGACGGAGGCAAACCTCGCGCGGCACGCCGCCAGCCCCCATGTCCCCTTCTGGCGCAACCTCAAGGAGGGCACGGACATCTTCGACCGCACGCTGCAGTTGCCGGCGGTTGACGTGTGCGAGAAGCGTTACGTCTTCAACCGCACGGGCGCCGCTCTGCTCGATCCCAACGGAACCTGCCCCGTCGCGCCGCTCTCGACCATGGCCGCCCTTTGATGGGTTAGGGGCGCCCGGCACCGGGGGCGGTACGGCCCGCGAAGGCGCCGGTGATGGTCGCCATCAGCAGCATGACGACGCCGGCGGTGATGCCGACGTCGGCCAGGTTGAAGGTGGGAAAGTGCCAGCCGCCCGCGTGCAGGTCGATGAAGTCGGTGACCGCGCCATCGGGAATGCGGTCGACGAGATTGCCCAGTGCCCCGCCCAGGATGGCGGCGTAGCCAAAGCGCTCGAGTCGTCCACGGCTCCTGTGCCACAGCCAGGCGACCACCGCGGACACCACGAGGGTCACGAGGACGATGGCCCACCAGCCCCCGGGCCCGTCCGCGGCGAACATGCCAAAGCTCACGCCGGTATTGAATCCCAGGGTAAGGTTCAACACCGGCAGCACCGGCACGCCAGCCCCGTCGAGGTGCATCAGGGCGGCCTCCTTGGTGGAGGCGTCCACGCCGATGACGCCCAGAACGAGGAAGAGCGAGGAGTCGCGATTGCTCATCGGCCAGCCTGCCGTAGGTCAGACCTCGCATCACGGATGATCGACCAAGCGGACTGCAGGAACAGGCCGGCCACCGCGAAGGCGACGATCAGGTCCGGCCACTGCGACCCGGTCCACCAGACCGCACCCGCGGCGGCAACCACGGCGAGGTTGCCGATGGCGTCGTTGCGGGAGAACAGCCAAACCGCTCGCATGTTGGCGTCGCCCTTGCGGTGCGGGATAAGTACCACTGCGGCCAGCACGTTGACCATGAACGCCACCAGCGCGAAGCCGCCCATCAAGAGGCTCTCGGGCTGGTGCTCGATGAAGACCCTATAGAGCGTCGACGCGACGACGCCCAAACCGAGCAGGCCGAGAAAGATGCCCTGCAGCAGGGCCGCCTTCGCCCGGGCGGCAAGTCCCCAGCCAACGGCGATCAGGCCCAGGAACGAAATGAGCCCGTCGCCAAGGAAGTCGAGCGAGTCGGCCTGCAGCGCCTGGGAGCCGGCGATGAAGCTGCCGGCGATCTCGACGATGCCGTAGCCGACATTGAGCAGCACGACGATCCAGAGAGCCCGCTTGTAGGCCGGCGTGACGTGCGAGAGGTCCGGAATGTGATCGTCGTCGCCCTCCTCTTCCTGGTCGTGCTCGGAGTTCGCCCCCTTCTGCCCGCCGATCCGGTCGAGCTGGTAACCGAGGTCCGTTACTGCGGTCTCGAGCAGCGGCAAGCGCCGACCGGGATCGTCCACCTCGAGCGTCATGATCTGGGAGGCGATGGAGACCTTGACGTCCTGGATACCGTCCACCTTGCGGGCGGCCCCTTCGATCTTGGCGGCGCAGGACGAGCAGTCCATGCCAGTGACTTGGTAGCGTACGGTTTCGGCAGCAGCGCTCATGCCCTTGCTCCTTCTTGAGACGATTTGGTGCAGAGGCTACAACCTGTAGTCACTACAGGAGCAAGCAGGAAATGCAGATAGGGGATCTCTCCCGCCACGCGGGGGTCAATATCGAGACCATCCGCTACTACGAACGAGCGGGCGTGCTGCCCGTACCGGCCAGACAGGGCAACGGGCGCCGCATCTATGGCGAGGCGGACGTCCGCCGTCTCGGATTCATCCGCCACGCCCGCGATCTCGGCTTCGACCTGCAGTCCGTCCGCACCTTGTTGGCTTTGCAGGAACAGCCCGAGGCCTCCTGCACCGATGCCAGTCGAATCGCACAGGCTCAACTGGACGAGGTCGAACGTCGCCTGGCGCAGTTGCAGAGCCTGCGAGCAGAATTGTCGCGGATGGTCGCCGAATGCCGGAAAGGGGTCGTCGCTGAATGTCGTGTCATCGAAGCGCTCAACACCTCGCCGTTCTGATCGCGGTCGCCTTGGCGGGAGCGGCGGGGGCGGCCCTTGCCGAGGACGCTTCCGGCAGGCAGGTCTATGTCGAACATTGCGCAAGCTGCCATGGCGCGAACCTCGAAGGTCAGCCGAACTGGAAGCAGCGGCTGCCGACCGGGCGCCTGCCGGCACCGCCCCACGACGCGACCGGCCACACCTGGCATCATTCCGACCGGCAATTATTCCGGATCGTCAAGGAAGGGCCGGCGGCCATGATGTCCGGCTACGAGACCGACATGCCGGGCTTCGGTGCGGTGCTCGACGACGCCGAGATCGCAGCCGTGCTCGACTACATCAAGAGCACCTGGCCCGAACGCCAGCGCGACGTGCAGGCCGCCAAGTCCGCTTCGGACCCGCTCCAACCATAGACGAAGCCGTCAGTCCGCGGCGTTGGCGGCGACCGGAAGGGCTCGCTTGTGGGCGGTCGCGCGATAGGCGTTCACGATCCGATCGCGGGCGAAATCGGGAACCGCCCTGCCTTCGAGGAAATCGTCGATCTGGTCGTAGGTCACCCCATAGGCGTCCTCGTCTGGCCGCAAAGGGGCATTGTCCTCGAGATCCGCCGTAGGCACCTTGAACACCAGCTCCGACGGTACACCGAGGTGGGCTGCTATGGCGCGGACCCTTCGCTTGTTCAGGCCGGCGAGCGGCAGGATGTCGGCGGCGCCGTCGCCGAACTTGGTGAAGAAGCCCATGACCGCCTCGGCGGCATGGTCGGTGCCGATGACGAGGCCCTTGAGACCCCCTGCCAGGGCGTACTGAGCGATCATGCGCTGCCTCGCCTTGACGTTGCCGAGGACGAAATCCTCCTGGGCTGCGTCGTTCGGCACGAACCCGGCGGATTTTACCTGTTGCCACATGGCGTCCGCAGCCGGCTTGATGTTGACGGTGAAGGTCTGGTCAGGATTGATCGCCGCCAACGCCGCCCGGGCGTCCTTCTCGTCTGCCTGCGTACCGTAGGGAAGTCTTACCGCGACAAACCGGGCTTCATGCCCTTCCGCCCTCAGTTCACGGGCGGCCCGCTGCGCGAGCAAGGCCGCCGTGGTGGAATCGATGCCGCCGCTGATGCCCAGGACATAAGTGGCAAGCCGGGAGCGCACGAGGTAATCCTTGAGGAACGCCACCCGTCTCTCCGCTTCGGCAAGCGCATCGAACGTCGGAGCGACGCCCAATTCGGCCATGATCTGGGCTTGCGTGCTCATCGTCCTGGCTTCCTTTCATCCGTCCTGTTCATGGTCTGGACGCCCCGATCCAAGGAGCGGTTCATCTACATGTCACCCTGCAGTCGCCCGATGAACATGGACCAGTAGATTTCGGCAGCTCCCTCGAGCGTGAGGTGCTCCTCGCGTTGGCCGCCGAACGAGCGCATGCCCATGCTGCGCAGGAACATCGACTGCTCGTCGGCATCCACCCTGAGGTTCTCGTTATAGCCGTTCGACTCCATGGTTTCCCCATCGACATAGCTGATGCCGTTCGTGGAGAACCCGCCGCCCATGAAGATCGTGCAACGGGTAATGGCCTTGCCGCCTCGGTAAACCGCCGCGGTGAAACGGTTGGAATCGATCCGCCGGAAATCGCCGTCGATGCCGTCGTTACGCTCGCCCAGTTCCGCCAAAGAATTCTCGAAATATTTGGCGAGGAACTCGAAGGCTTCCACCCTGAAACGATCCTTGTCCTGATCCGTGAAGCTTTTGGCCAGGCGTAGATTGCTGGACCTCGGACCCGCCGCAACCGCGGTCGTGGACGAAACCAATCTTGTGGGCTCCGAGCGGGATCGGACCGGGTCGGCGAATCGCTCCGCCGCTTTCCTGATGTCCTTGACCACGTCGAGCATGGCCACATCCCGGTCTGGCCACTGCGTCACCGGCTTGCCGTCCGAAGGTGTGGCCCGCAGTTTGCCGAAGGGAGCATGGTGCCATTCGCAGGGGCGAAGGATGACGGGAATAACAACGGCTTCACCTCTGGCCTGCCGATCCAAGGCGACAGTCATCTCCTTGTCGTAGCAGTAGTCCGATGCCAGGAAGTCTGGGCTTACCAGCAGGAGCACTATCTCGGCACTTTCGAGTTCCGTACTGATCGAACCGTCGAGTTCCTCCCCCGCAACGATGCGTCGGTCGTGCCATGTCTCGATCACGCCCTGGCGCTTCAGCATGGCCAACTGGGTCTCCAGTTGATCGCGGAGCATTTCGTCACGATGGGAGTAGGAAAAGAACACTGTGGTCATGGCTGCTTCTGGACACGCGTTGAAGGAAGCGGATCATGCGTCGTGCTGGTGGTGCTTGCACTTGCCATGGTCGGCTAGGATCTCGATTACCTGGCAGCTTTCCACCCGACCATGCGAACAGCCCTCGACCATGCGCTCCAGTTCGGCCTCGAGAGCCTTGAGGCTGGCGATCTTGTCCTTCACTTCAACCAGACGAGCCCTGGCGATGGTGTCGGCGTCGGCACATGACTGATCTGGACGATCCTGCAGGTCGAGGAGCGTTCTGATCTGGTCGATCTCGAAGCCCAGCTCACGGGAATGCCGGATGAAGGTCAGGCGCTCGGCATCCTTGTGGTGGTAGGTGCGGCGGTTCCCTTCGGTGCGCGGCGGAGCCGGCAGCAACCCGATCTGCTCGTAGTACCGGATGGTGGGGATCTTGACCCCCGTTGCCTCTGAAACTTTCCCGATCGCGATGCCGTGACTCATTTCCGCTTGCTCCTATAGTGACTGGAGGATGTACGGCAATGATGGAGAATTCAAGGAGTCGCTGCCGATGGAGGCAAGGATTGGAACCACACGCTTCAAGGTGGACGGTATGGATTGCGCCAGCTGTGCTTCAAAAGTGGATACCGCCGCACGTCGCATTCAAGGAGTCGAGGACGTATCCGTCTCCGTCGTTTCGGGCACCATGTCGGTGAAGCACTCAGACGGCGCCGATCTCGCCGATCTTGCCCGACGTGTCTCCAACCAAGCCTCCATCCAGCTGGTCGATGCCGATAGACGGTTCTTCGGCACCCTTGCTGCCGAGGAAGGCTTCGACGTCAAGTTGGCCAAGGTTCGCCGCATCATCGGCGAGGGATAACACCCTTCCCAGCGTCACCTCACGGCACGATCGGGAACCTCACGGCTAGCGGAGGACCCGATGCACGCCTTCGGGTTCGTCTTCGCCACTAAACCTGACGCCGGCACGCTCCAAGGCCTCTTTCATGGCCACGACGCTGGTAGGCATCACCCTGTCGCCACCGTTCTCGTAGGCCGCCACTGTCCGGCGACCGATGCCGCTGTGGCCCGCAAGCTCCTGCTGGCTCCAGTCGAGGAGGGCTCGTCCCGCCCGGATCTGGGCGGGAGTTGGCCAATTCTGCTGTTCGCTCAAGACGCCGTTCCGAATCGATCCGATGACAACCGAAACTTAACGCAATTGCCGCTCGTTGCACAAAATGTACATCAGGGCTTGACTCCCGCCGCAGATATCTATAGTGACTAGAGCATTGGAAGCCGCAGGTGCCCATCGATCAGGCACTGCAACAAGACCTTCCCCCGCGTGCATAGTCCGCACGACGTCCTGAATAATCATCGTGTTCGGCCTGTTCGTTGCATGCAGGGAGAGAACCTGTGTCTTTGTTCGTGCGTTCCCAAGACCTTAAACCGAAATCACGTACGCTGCGCCACCGGGATACCCGGCGGAAACTTTCCTCCATCCTGTTCGACTCGCTCTCCCGGCTGGACGAAGTGGCCGTGATCGGCTCGGATCCCCTCGTCACCCATTTCGCCGTGTCCTTGGGGTTGGAGGCTGCCTCGTTGGCGACCTGCCAGGCCATGGTCGACGAACGGCCGGTGACCCTGGTCGGCGTTCCCTCCAGGCACTGGTTCCGTCCTGACACCATGAAGCTCCTTCTGTCGCTGAAGGGGTCCATGGAGAAGTGCGGTCGGCCGTGCGTCCTCCTTCCACAACGCGCCATCACCATGCTCGCTCGACGCGATGCCGGCCGAGAACGGGCACGTATGCTGATCGAGTTGATCCGCGATCCGGTGCGGATGGGCGTCGACCATGCCTGCTGCAGCCGGCATATCGGTGATCCTGTTGGATGCCGCGCCATGCAATTGCTGACCGGCACCGACTGTTTGCCTTAGCAGACTGCACCTTCATTGCTTCTTTTCACCGGCTGTATTTTTTCCAGCGGAGATGCCCCATGCCCATGTCAAAGCCTTCGGCCCAAGACGTGCAAACATTGTTGTCGCAGTTGATCTATCGAGCGGGTTTCGCACGTGACGAACTAACGATCACCACCGGGAAGCTCGGCCGCAATATCATTCTGCTTCCGCCGGGCCTGGACCCCTCGACGTTTGGAGTCAGAGACCTCGGGTACATGCTCCAGGCCTATGGGTTGCCGTACGAAATATCGCTCGAGTCTGATCCGTAGAAGCGGGTCCAGCCCCCACTACATCGTTCCCACTTCACTATTCCCAATTTCTCATGGAGTACCAACATGCTCGATGTCGATGTCACTCGTCCTCCAACCAGCTTTGCCGGTTTTCAAGCCGCGCCCACTCAATGCCGCCGTCGCACCCTCCGCCATGCCGTTGAAACCCTGGTGTTGGTGCACCCTTCTATCAAGCGTCTGGCCGACGATGATGCCTTGGACGAGCTGGCCGACGACCTCATGATCGGCCCCGATGACTTCACAACCGTCAAAGTAGATTATTCTGGGCGTGTTATCCATCTCGCTTGCGTTTGCAACTCAGCGTGGCGTGGGGACCGCAAGGGCGGCTTCCTCGAGCTCAAGGCATTGGCAGCGCTTGCTGGGCACACCGTGGTCTTGGTGCCGGAAGCGTTCATCCGGCGCGAGCCCCGGTTGAGCAACTCTTTGATGATCGCCGGTGCGGCAGGGGCTGAAATTGGCCTGACGGATCGCATGAAGATCCTCGCTCTCCTCCTCGACAACGGTGGCAGCGCCCCCCTGTTGGATCTTGCCGCAATGGTGAGAGGCGACGAGCCCGTTGCAGCCATCATGGCGCTGGTGATTGAAGGGGGGCTCTATGTCGACCTCAACAAGCGCATTCTTCCCAGCACCGAGGTGCATCTGGTGCAGCCGCTATGACTCGTCGCCATAACGCTGTGGACTTCATTGGTGCCGACCCTCTCAGCACCGCCGATCGCCTCGAGGCGCTTGCAGCAGACCTTCGCCGCCTCGCGTCCGGTAGTTTCCCCGCTGCTGCAGATCTGTCCGATGCACCGGTTTTGCGGGAGTGGGGAGTGATGTCGCGATCATGCTTTGCCCTTGTCGGTACCGTCGAGGGGCACCCCCGGATACCAGACTTCAGGCCGGCCATGACTTCGGAGGTTTTCGCGATCGACAAAGGCAAGAACTGGGCGAGGACGCTGAATCGATATTACCGCCTTGAGCCCCGTCGGTCCGAAGGGAAGCAGCATGGGTAAGCTCGACGATCTACTGTTCTTCGAGGAGTTCGATGAGATGAGGACAATCAAGCAGGCGAAGGACGAACGCACAGTTCAAGAACGTTTGGCCGACCTCGCAGTGGAGCGCAGCCTTCCGAAGCAGGTCCGGAACGCGCTCGCGAAGGGAGACAGCGGTCACTTGGTGGTCATCGTGCCCTCCATGGAGTGGCAGGAGCCTATCGGTGAAGCGCTTGCCCAACTGGACGACAAGGTGCATCCCGTTTACCCAGGTACGGCGAAGTCCAGCAAAGATGACCGCAAGGCCGTCAAACACCACATCGAGGTCAATCATATCATGGTTGGCGTGGCCGTGACTCACGGATCGCTTCCACCACTGCTGAGAACGGTAGCATCCATGACGGTGACCATCCCGGCACCTGGCGCGGCGCTCCTGCGTGCTTTCATGAAAAGCATCTGCACAGGTCAGATTCCCCGCCATCTAGACACCCTCAACGTCGGTGTCCTCGATTTCGACGAGATCTGTTCGGCGTTTACTTTGGGGGCCACTGCCACCTTAGCGGTGGAGAAATTGAGCCAAGCGATCGCTAATAAGACTGGCATGGCTCGTGAGGGCGAAGTCTTGCCGTCAATGGAAGATGCTGTCGAATTCGGGGATGCTCAACTTTGGGCGAAGGATCTCAAGATCGATCTGGCAGACGTCGCCGCCGGCAAAATCGGCTGGGCAGACGTGGATCGGGGCATCGTGCTGCACGGTCCGCCTGGAACAGGCAAGACCACATACGCCCGGTCTTTGGGACAATTCCTCGGTGTTCCAGTCATCATCGGCAGCATTGCCGAACTTTTCGCCAGTACCACCGGATACCTTGATACCGTCATTCGCGCCCAGCGCGACCTGTTCGAGCGAGCTCGAAGTGCCGCCCCTTGTCTGCTTTTCCTAGACGAGCTGGACCAGGTACCCAATCTCGATGCTACTGACGCCAAGAATCGCGACTACTGGTCGCCTGTGGTCGCTGACTTCCTGATCGCCCTGGACGGTGCAGTTGGCGACAGAGCCGGCGTCATCGTCGTCGGAGCGACGAACCGCCTGCACGCGATTTCGCCTGCCATCTTGCGGAACGGGCGTTTGGAAAGGGCAGTTTACTTAGGACCACCAAGCGCGAATGGAGCCTCGCGCATCCTTCGCCATCACTTGGGACCGGCTCTTCCTGACGCAGATCTCGGTGAGGTTTCTGCCATCTGTGCCAGTCGCTCGATGACCGGCGCAGACATCATGGATCTGGTTCGCAGCGCACGCCGGCGTGCCCGCCGAGCCGCAAGAGAGATTTCACTCGAGGACCTCAAGTCTATTCTGATCCCGGACCGGGAAAGACCGCCAGATCTGGCTCGACGTATTGCCGTTCACGAGTCTGGGCATGCTCTTCTCGCGGCGCTGCACATGCCCACGAGCTTGACGATGGTTACGATCGAGCCCGGAGGTGCTGACATCAACAGTGGTGGCCACACCCAGTTGACCACACCTGATAATCAACTCGAAACGGCTGTTGAGCTTGAGAATCGCGTCGAAATGCTCCTGGCCGGACGGGCTGCCGAGATTCTGATTTTCGGATCACCGAGTTCTGGCTCGGGGGGTTCCTCCTCGAGCGATCTCGCGCTAGCGGTCCGGACGTTGGCCGTTGCTTACTTGACTCTTGGACTGTTTCCCGGGGGTCCACGGTGGCGCTGCGAACCAGGTGAGGTGATGTTTCACCTCATGCGTGATCCCATTGCCTGCCATGCCGTGGAGGCTCGGCTAGCCACCCTGGCAGATCGCGCATTGGAAACTCTCGGGGCGAATCGAGCATCTCTCAACATGCTCTCCGATACATTGTTGACCAGGAAAACGGTTCACCGGGAGGAAATTCTGGCCATGATCGGCAGCCAACATCAGGTGGAAACACCGTATTCCCCGGCTCAGCAGCATCCCCAAAATGGTCCGTAGCGTGATAATTTTGCAACAAAATAACCTGTCGACGGTAATGACTGAGGTTCCCGAATCATCATTTTTCACGGTGTCAACATTGGAGCGGCAAATGAGCGCTTTTATCCTCGTCAATGTGCTCGATGCGTCAACAGGCCCGACGAGGACGGTCGAGTCTCCATTCGACAGTTCAGCACACCGACCTCACTTCTTCTTAACGTAATGGTTTAAGAAACGCGAATAAGGTGGAGTCTGGACTCGATCATTACTCCCCTCTGCCTGGCAGAAAAATGCTCTGGGGGTCTTTTCAAACCCGGGTATTTTCGGTGAAGATGGAGACGGATCGGAAAGAGCTTAGCTCTGACACGATACCAAAAAATAAAAACGCCCCGGATTTCTCCAGGGCGTTTGAACAATCAACGACGCTCCCCCAAAAGCCTGCAAGCACGGGGTTCGTCGTCCAAGCACGGTAATGGACCTTTCGGCCCATTGCTAACCGGCTTCACAGCCGATCCGCGCATCCGACAGGCCTCGCGGCCCACACAAGCCGGCGAAAGCCGATTGAGACCAATGGACCCAAGGGCCCATTGCCATGGAAACCGGCTTCGCAGCCGCATCCACGCTTTGGAGTATCTGCTGGACGCAACCAAACGTCAAGCTTTCTCCGGGCGTGAAAAGGAGAAATCATGCCCAAGCGCACCTCTGAAGCACTCGCCCCCAGCCAGGCCACCATGCTCCGGAGCAGTTCTCTCTATCACGACTCGTCCGCCGGAAAGGCCGGCTGCAACTTGCTCGTCGATTGCTGTCGTATCGATGGCATGGCGCACGGTTCACGGCCTTATCTCGTGGCCGTCATGGACACGACAACCCGCTCGCTCCTCTCTACGGTCATCACGTCGAAAGGACTCATCGCCAAAAACACCATCCGGGCGATCAAGACCGCGATGGAGTTGAAGGGCGCTGGTGTGGACGAGGTGTCGATCAACTGCGATTTCCTTGATCCAGCGACGCTCTGCGCCGGCCTTCCAGGGGCTGCGGCGATCACCATAGCACCGCCCTCCGCAAAGCCGGCGATGCGTAGCTGGGCCGAGCGTCTCCTCATTGAGACCGCCAGTCCATCGGTCGCCGCTAAGACGCTCTGATCGCCCTTTTTCTGTCACCTCGCACCTCGTCAGGATCGGAGCAGCCCCAAGGCTGTACCGTCAATCTGCGGAGTAATTCCGTGTACGTGAACAACAGAGACGCTTTCCAACATTCGGTTCGTCTGCCGCATACTTCCGCCCGCATCGTCATGTCGCCGTCCGGCGGTGCTTTCCGCACCATCGTAGGTCACGGCTCTATTCGCGCTACCAGCGTCTTCCCTTCTGTAAAGGCAGGATTCAGCATGCCGTGCGAAGCCCAGCACGAACGCATGCATGTCAGGATTTGCGAGGCCGACCCCCGCATTGTGGACTATCAGCATCAGCCCCACAGGCTTGAGATCTTCATGAGCAATCGCTCGAAGCCTCTCATTTATTTTCCGGACGCTATCCGTCAACGCGATGACGGCACGATCGAGGTCATCGAGACCAAGCAGACGCAGCATCAGTTCAAGCGTTCGTCAGCCTACGCCGACAAGCTCGACTATGCCGAACAGGTATACGCAACGCTTGGCTGGGCCTTTCTCCGTCTGTCCCAGGACAAGGACTTGGAAATCCGGCCGTTGTGGCCCAATGCTCGCATGATCAGCCTCCATAACAAGCGTCGCGTCACCAGCGCAGATCGGTTGCGCTTCATGGAAGCCGCAGAGCGCGAAGGTGGCACGCTTGCGTTCGGCAAGGCCATCGAAACCCTAGCAGCCAACGGCCTCTATCAACCATGCGACGCGGTCAACCTTTTGCACCGGATGATCGTCGGTCGAGTGGCATTCATCGATGTCACTCGCCGTATTCAAACCGATAGCCCCGTCGCCTTGATTGCAGGTCCCGGGCCGGCTTCCGTGCTCCGCTCCCTGCCCAAGCTCTTTGGTCCGAGCGTCGATATCGATGTGCTGGAGATGGAGGCCATCTGATGGGGAAGAGCATCAGTCTCAAGATCAGGACCGACGAGGTCTTTGCATTCCCCGATGGCATGTACCGCTTCGTTCGCGAGCTTTCAGGATGCGTCCTGCTCTTGCAGCGGCACGGAACGGACAAGGAAAAGCAGATCACCGAGACCGAGCTGATCGATCAGCTCGGCCGCGGCGAAGTCATCCGACTGCGTGACCGACGCGATCGCAAAGGCCGCCCTCTGGTCGAAAGCGACGATGTCTCCCCCGATGAGAAGCCAGAAGAACTGATGCGAGCAAGAACACTCCTGTTCTATGTCCGCGCCTTCGACGCTGACACATCTGTGGGGCTCGGTGATGTCGGGCTGCAGAAGCTGATGAACCGCAAACGCAAAGCTGCGTCAGACAAGGGCCTTACCCACACGTTCTCACCGGACACGCTGAGGCGTGCGATCAAGCAGAAGGGTGCGCCGGGGGACCGTCACCTGAAAGACTTCATCTCCAAACGCGGACGAACGAGCCGGGCCCGGCTCGATCTGACGGTCGAGGACCTGCTGAACAAGGCCGTGAATTTCTATTGGGGGTTGCGAACTCGCGACAAAAAAGACGCCTGGGCCTTCCTGATTAAGGAGATCAAGGAGGTCAATGCAGAGCGCAAGACCGCTGGTCTGGACAAGCTTATGCCGCCCAAGGACGCCAGCACGCTCTACCGCCGGATCAAGGCCAGCAACTGCAGGGAAAACCACGCGCTCAAGACCTCGGCGTTTGAGGCCGATCAGGCGTGGAAGGGTGTCTCTAAACATCTCGACGCAACCGCTCCGGGCGAGCTGATCATCATCGATCATACCATTGTCGATAGTTGGGTTCTTCTCGACGACAATGGGATGCCGCTGGGACGTCCCACCTTGACCGTTGCCATCGACGTCTTCAGTCGCTGCATTGTCGGGTTTCTTATCAGCGCCGAACCACCTTCCGTCTACTCCATGGCCACTGTCATCAAACATGTCCTCATGCCGAAGGGCTACGTGAAGACAGAGTATCCTGATATTGAGCGGCCCTATGACTGCTGGATTCTGCCAAACACAATCCTCATCGACAACGCCTTCGAGCATGTCTCAGGCAGCCTCAGAGATGCCGCGGAGGACATCGGGTTCGAGATCCACTATGCCCCGATCCATTCACCGGCGTATAAGGCAATCGGCGAGAAGATCTTCGATACGCTGAACGACTTCTTCCACAAGCTGCCTGCCTCGGTGCCGTACGACGTCACCACGATGAGAAAGGCCAGGCTTGATCCGCAGCGCGAGAAGCCAGTCTACCATCGGGAAATCGAATACTTCCTGCACCGGTTCATTATTGACCAATATCATTACCGGCCCCACGCTGGCATCGACGCCATCCCCGCCCGACGTTGGGATGAAGGCATCGAGCGCCACGGGCGCGAGTTTGTCGACGATTTTAACGCATTGGACCAGTTGCTCGGAAAGGTGGATGAGGCTTCGATCAGCCGTGCCGGCGTCAGGTATCGCAACATGCGCTTCCATGACGCCGAGCTGACGACCAAGATTCTCAACGACATGGTCCGATTGCAGCCGATCAAGTCCTTGCCCACCAAAAGCTACGGGCAGGTCAGGGCCAGGGTGAAGATCAAGTACAATCCCGCGGACTGCAGCAAGATCGAAGTCTGGAACGAAGGCGCCGAGCCCAAGCATTACGTCACGTTGCCCAACGTCGACCAGACCATGACCCGCGGGTTGAGTTTCTGGGCCGCAGATCGAGTGCGTGAACACGCCAAGGAACTGGACCTCGAATACTCTACCGAAGAGGAACGCCTCCTGGCGCGCGACAGCCTTCGTCGAGCTTGGGAGGAGCTCGCACAGGTTACGCCTCGTCGGACCGGTGCCGATGCCCGCCGTGGCATTGCCCAGGAGGCGCCGACCGTTATCGAAGGCGTCGTACGGTTCAGCGAGGCCGAACCGTCTGTCTACGGTAACGCCCAGCCGATCGACCTGCCAGCCCAGACCCGCGCCAACTCTTCGCAGAAGCCCGTGAGCACCCTGCGGGGCGGCGAAGCGACCAAGACAAAGATCCGAAAGGCCGCAAATAAGCGTGCCGCCGCATCGAACCCTCAGGAGGAAATGCAGAAGCCTGCGGCAAAGCAGGAGAAGGATTTCTTCCTGCCGCCTGCTGCCAACGCTCCGAAGCGCAATCCCTATGATCTTGACGGAGAATGGAAATGACGTGGACCCCGGTTCAAGACGAAAAGATGGACTGTTTCGAAGCCATTCTGGTCGAACATCCCCGCAAAACCCAGTTGCATGCCGCGCTGGGCAACCTGATGCACGAGACGACCCGCGCATCCCGCCGACATGAAGCTCGGGTCGCTGCCGTTGGTGGCCGGCCCGTAAAGGCTGAGGAACTCTATCTGCTGCCCGTCATCGGCCCCTCGGGCGCGACCAAGACCAAGTCGCTGAGCACCTATGTGGATAGCGTGCTTTCCGACCCCGATCTCGATCCGAATGAGATCCCAGTGCTCGTGGTAACGGTGCGAAGTTCCGTGAAATCAACGCGGCATCTGCAGTCTGCAATCCTGCTGGCCTTCGGCGATCTGACAGCTGCGCACGAGGTGCTGAATCAGCGCGACTATTCGGAAGCCCGCGTGAACCTTGACTTGCTCGAAAAAGCCCGGGCCAAGAAGACCCGCATCGTAGTCCTCGACGAATGTCACAGCATGATCCAGAACTCTGGGCCGGTGCTCCTCGACTCCCTTGCAACGGCTCTTAAGAGCTTTGTGAATGATGGTCTCTTCAGCTTGGTCCTCGTTGGGACCGACAAGGTTAAGCGGCTGCTGCAATTCAACGAGAACCATTCCCGCCAAAAACGTACCATCGACTTCGGACCTGCGTCGCTCGACGATCCGGAGGACGTCCAATACTTCATGCAGTTCGTTGGACGCTTCGAAAGAGAGATGCTGAACAAGAAGGTCATCGACAAGCCGCTCGACTTGATTGGTGACGTAGCCACGCGTGCCATTGTCTTCGATATGGCTCGTGGCGTGGTGGGGACGGTGGTGCGCATTCTTCGTCTCGCCCTCGAGCAGTCTTTCGAGGAAAACCTGCCGCTGGATTGGTCTCACATCGCCAAGGCCTTCAGGGCCTGGAACCGCGGTCTTGAAACGCCGGGACCAGACCCTTTTGCCAGCAAAAATGCCTCCAAGGCGACGCAGACTAAACTGGAGGCCATCGAAGCGCTGACAATGGAGGCGGCGCAATGAGCTGGCGCTATAGCAAGGACAAGCTCGTTCCCCTGGCTGATGTCGTTCCGGCGTTTCTCACATTTGAGCCCAAAGCCGATGAGAGCCTTGTGGGGTTCATCGACCGCACCTTTGCCAGGACCGTTTTCGCTAATCCGATCGCTGCCCTCGCGCAGGCCGGAATCGCGACCAACCGCCCGGACTTCCTGGCCAGCCTCGACCTTAATGAAGGACAGATCGATGCCTTGGCCCGTCGCTTGGGTGTGTCGGCGGCACTTATCCGTGACCGCCTCCACCCTGACAGCCGCATGCTGGGATCCGGTGTGCGGGGCGTTGACTTCCATGGCCAGTTCCTGCGTTTGACCTTTCTCGAGCGCGAGCGGCGCCGCGTGTCGCCCAGGGCCTTGGAAATCAGTCCCTATCATCGTGCCATCTGGGATGTTCGTCCCATCGCTTTCGACCCGGACACCATGGAGCTGTTGCTTTCGGACTGTCCGGTATGCGCCAAACCACTCGGGCGACGGCGACTTTGCGGGCCTGAGAAGTGCGATAAATGCATCGATGATCGAGGCCTTCCGTCGACAGACCTGCGCGATCATCTTCAGCCGATGGTGCCTGAAGAGGAATGGGAATTGCTCCGAAACATCGCCGGCCTCGTCGACACAGATCCCAAAACGCGCGAACGGTCTTGCCTCCGCTTCCCCGAACCATGGCGGTCATTGGGACCAGGCGAAATTTTCCACATCCTGGTGGAGATGAGCGTGGCCAACGAGGCAGCTATTGGCCAACTTGGCCCCTCGTCGCCATCATTGCCGTTGAAGCCCACCAGCTTGCACAGTGTCGGTCAGGTCCTAGCCGGCGGTCTCGATACGTTCTTTGATTGGGCGGGCACCACGCTGACCCGCAAGGACTTGCCACACTGGACGGTCGACCGACCTGTGGCCACTACCGGATTTGAGCGTTTGGTCAAATGCCCGCATATTTCGCCAGCTGCGAAGTCGTTGCTTTCCGAGATGCGGTCGGGCTCACGGGTGGCGACACGCCTGCGTCGTACCGGTGCCTTTGCATGGCTGAACGCGAAAAATCTAGCGGAGGAATTTGATCTTGACCTTACTCGAGCCCAGATGATCGTTACTCGCCTGAAGTCCGTGCTCAAGCAGGTTCCAGACCCCGCGGCTGCCGGCGTGCCGACGTCCAAGGAAGCATTCGCAGCCCTGTTGCCGCGTGCGGTTGGTACAGTCTCACTCAACAACGCCGCCTTCGTGCTCAAGGCCGGCGTCGAGGTTGTGACTGGTCTCGAAGAGATTGGTGTCCTGAACGCCGTTCCTGAACCGGTGTCTTTGCTGATCGAGGCGAGCAAGTCCTTCTATGAAGCTGATGTAAGGGAACGACTTGCCAGTTTTCTGTCCGCGGTGACACACGAACGGGGGGCGAGTCTATTTCCGACGATGGAGGCAGTCTTGAAAAACAGCGGTCTGCGTCCCTTGCCATTTGCCGCTGCCTGGCACCTCGCCATGTCTGGTGATGTACGTCTCTTGCGCGAAGACGATGAGGTGAACGATTGGCTGCGGGACGTCTATGTGGCAGATGAAGCCCCCTTTGTGGAACTGTTGAGGGCGCACCCTCTCACCCGTTCCCTGCGAGACCTGCCACCGGAGGTGACAACGCAGGTTGCCGCCCAAATGATAGATAGTGACATCGTTGTGGTCGGCCAGCTCGTCAGGAACAAGATCCTGGTCCCGACGAGCGGTGCTCGCCCATTGCTGTTTCCCCGGGAGCAGATCGAACGTTTCGTGGCTGCCTATGTCTCGACGCCGGAGCTCAAGAGAGCCCTTGGCATCTCGAGCGCCGGTCGCTTCGACCGCCAGTATCGTGACCTGCCCGAGAGCGCCTTTGAGTTCCCCAACCAGCGCAGTCGCTTCTACCGGCGCAAGGACTGCGCATTCATCCTCGCGGCTGCGGCGGCCCGGGCCGCGTAGCACCGATCTCGCTATCTGACATTGAGAACGCCAGCAAGATTCCGAATGGTGGCGACTTCGCCTTCAAGTACCTTGCGGATATCGCCGACGAGGGCGAATTGCTGGTCATGGTTTGTGATCTATCCAACCTGGACAACTTCATAGAGTTCATGGGCAGGCATTCGACTCGCCATCCAATCTCAAGGTTCACCAGCTAGCCAACTCAAAATCCGTCGGAAGCGAACAAAGGCCCGATCAGGCCTTCTTTTTTGTCCCCACAAAAGACCGTGGCACTCTTACAGCCGATAACCCCATAATCCATGCACTCTTACAGTCGGCGTCGCTGCAATCCTACGTCGCAGGTTCTAGGTCTAACAAGGACTTAGCCGCTGCACTCTTACGGCCTCGGCATACCCAAGTCATTAGCTTTCTGGGCTTTTCTGCTCCGACTGGTCAACCTCACGCACAATCCCCCGGGTCGCTAAGGTGGTGCGCTATGGTCTCCGGGGCAGCAGAATTGCAGGGCAATGGCATCAGCATTGAGCGTCACCGCCGAGGTGACGGCGGGCGTGCGCGTGGCCGTTTGAGGCGTTACCGCAATGTTCGAACGAGTCGGCTGGGCACAATGGCCTGAACTGCTGCGGTTTCGGTGTCCGCAAAGCCGGCAGCAGCCTGGTGGCTCCTGGCACTGGCAGGGTGGTGGCGAACAGGCTGCTTTCGCGCTAGGCTGGCCTTGCAGCAAGGCAAAAATGCTACTGCATGGGAGGACGCGTGGCGCGACGGACGCGAGCGAGATGGCTTTTCGGCATGGCCAGTGCCGTTCTGGTCTGCGGGCTTTCCGCACTGACCTATCTGCTGGCCCATGATGCCGGCATGGACCGGTTGACCGGCCAGTTGCGTGATCGACTGACGCTGTCGCAACGCGCGGTCGAAAGCGAGATCGAGCGTTTTGCCTATCTGCCCCAGGTGCTGGGCGAGGACGAGCGCGTTCTGGACCTGCTCAGGGAGCCGTCGCAGGAACGTGTGCAACTGGTCAACGCCTACCTGGCCAATGTGGCGCGCCATGCACAGGCCGATGCTGTCTATCTGATCGATCCAGACGGGCTAACGCTTGCGGCTTCAAACTGGAACCTGTCCAGCTCCTTTGTTGGCCACAATTACGGCTTTCGCCCCTATTTCACCGACGCGCTGGAACGGGGCAGCGGCGCCTACTACGCAGTAGGGGTAACGACAGGGGTGCCCGGCTACTTTCTATCCAGCCGGATCTCAGGGCCGGACGGCCCCTTGGGCGTCGCTGTCGTCAAGGTCGACATGTCTCCCCTCGAACGCGTCTGGGCAGAAGCGGGCGAGATGACCGGCGTGGCTGACAGTGCAGGGATTGTTTTTCTCAGTGGCGTGCCGAACTGGCGTTACCGCCCACTTTATACGCTCGACAAAACCGACAGCGACAGGATCGAAGCCGAGCGGCGTTATGAGGGCAATGACGTCTTTAACCGCCAGCCCCTCGTCAATGCGCTCGACGCGGCTGGCCTTACGCATATGAGCGAGGAAGGCGCAGCGCGCCTGGCCATGAGCGCCGTCCTGATCGATCCAAAAGGCTGGCGATTGTTCAGCGCCTTGCCGTCTGCGCCGGTGCGAGAGGAAGCCCAACTCGTGGCCGGCGTTGCAGGCCTTATCACGCTCGTCTGCCTCCTGCTCGGTCTTTATGGACATCAGCGCCGCCAGCTCACACGCTGGAAACTTGAGCAAAATGGCGTATTGGAGCGTCGCGTCGGCGAACGCACGAGTGCGCTGGCGCGGGAAATCGAGGAGCGCAAGCGTACGGAAGAGGAATTGCGGCGGACCCAGGACAGCCTCATCCATGCGGCCAAACTCGCTGCGTTGGGCCGCATGTCGGCTGCCATTGTCCATGAGGTCAGCCAGCCTTTGTCGGCATTGGACAATACGCTGGCCGCGGCGGGCCTGCATGCGCGCAATCAGCATCACGAGAAATCTTCTGTCTCGATCCAGGCCGGCCGCGACCTCCTCAAACGGATGCAGCGCACCATCAGGAGCCTCAGAACGTTCTCTTCGCGCGCCAAGGCGCTGCCGAGCGAGCCCATCGCCATCGCCCAGTCCGTGGCGGAGGCCATTGAGATTGCCATGCCGCGGGCGCGGGAGAGTGGCGTCACGCTTTCCTTCGACAACGAAGCCGTCTCTGCCACGGCGGCGGTCAATGCGGTTCGGATCGAGCAGGTCTTCATCAATCTGCTCTTGAACGCCATCGATGCCACCGCCGGCATGGGCAATTCCCAGGTTTGCGTTCGGCTCCGACAGGCCGAGGACAGCGTGTTGATCGAGTTCTGCGATGCCGGCCCGGGCATTCCAGACGAGATTGCCGACCAGATCACGGAGCCCTTTTTCACCACCAAGGCAACTGGCGAAGGCCTGGGGCTTGGCCTCTCCATTTCCCGTGCCATCCTTGAAGACTATGAAGGCACGCTAGCCTTCTCTCGCGCACCGGGCGGCGGAACCTGCGCCGTCGTCACCCTGCCACTGGTGGATCAGCCTGCAGAACGAGAGCCGACAGAATGAGTCGCGGCCGTATCATCTTCGTCGATGACGAGCCTGAACTTTGCGCTGCGGCCGCAGATTGGCTCGGGGCCAGCGGCTTTGAGGTCGAAGTCTTCAGCGATCCCGGCAAGGCCGTGGGCACTATCGATATCGCGGCCAGTGATTGCGTGGTTTCGGACATGCGCATGCCCGGCATGTCCGGGCTTGATCTGCTCGGCCATTTGCAGAAGCGCGATACGGACCTTCCCGTCGTGCTGCTGACAGGTCATGGCGACGTCGCCCTGGCCGTGGACGCCATGCGTGCGGGCGCCTATCATTTCCTCGAAAAGCCTTACGACGCAGACCAGTTGGTTTCCATTCTCGACAATGCCGTCGAAAAGCGGCGGTTGAAGCAGGAAATCGAACGCCTGCGCCGCGGACCGGACGATCTGGATGCCAGGCTGATCGGCGTTTCACCGGCCATCGCCGGCGTGCGCCGCTCGGTTCACCACCTGGCCGACATCGATGTGGACGTGCTGATTACCGGGGAGACAGGCACCGGCAAGGAGGTCGTCGCTCGCGCGCTGCACGATTTCGGCCGGCGGCGTTCCGGTCCATTCGTGGCGATCAATTGCGCGGCCATTCCCGAAACGATTTTTGAAAGCGAGATGTTCGGCCACGAGCGCGGCGCTTTCACCGGCGCACAGGCGGCCCGGCAAGGCAAGATCGCATATGCGTCCGGTGGCACCGTCTTCCTTGATGAAATCGAGTCCATGCCGCTATCGCTACAGGCCAAGGTGTTGCGGGTTATTCAGGAACGGGTCGTGGAGCCGGTGGGATCCAATCGCCCGATGCCAGTCGACGTCAGGTTCGTTGCTGCCACCAAGGTCGATCTCAAGACCGAAAGCGATGCCGGGCGTTTCCGGGCAGATCTATATTTCCGTCTTGCCACGATCGATCTGCCCCTGCCGCCATTGCGCGACCGGCGCGAGGATATTGCTCTGCTTTACACCGTCTTTGCCCGGCGGGCAGCAGAGCGACACGGCCTCGCCCTGCGGGACGTACCTGCCGACCGGCTCATGGGCCTTGTACACCAGGACTGGCCGGGCAATGTCCGCGAACTGAAATCCCATGCCGAACGCGCCGTGATCGGACTGGAAGCGGTGACAGACCGGCCGACATTGCCGGGCTCCCTGCCGGAGATCGTCGCCGCCTACGAGGCCAAGATCATCGCCGCGACGCTTGAGGCCGTCGGCGGCGCCACCGCAGAGGCCGCCGAACGCCTGGGCCTGCCGCGTCGCACGCTCAATGAGAAAATTGCAAAATATGGTCTGCGCCCGGAGCCTGTCCCTGGCGAAACCTCGCCCGGTTAGCGATGTGCGAGGCGGATTTCCGCCTGATCGATACAAAACCGTCAGGAATTACAGCCCTTACGGGTTGGCACAGCCCTTGCAATGAGGTGCGTGGGACGCCGCGAGGATCGGCGACCATAAACTTATTGGGAGGACATCGATGACCAACATCATGACGCGCCTTGGCGCGGCAGCGCTGTTTTGCACTGCTCTGGCCACTCCGGCCGTTCACGGCCAGGAATTCATCAACGTGCTGACCGGCGGCACCTCGGGCGTGTACTATCCGCTCGGCGTGGCACTCAGCGAAATCTACGGCGATGGCATTGAAGGGTCGCGGACCCAGGTGCAGGCGACCAAGGCTTCTGTCGAAAACCTCAATCTTCTGGCACAGGGCCGCGGTGAAATCGCCTTCGCCCTGGGTGACTCGGTCGCCTTGGCCTGGGAAGGCAACGAAGAGGCGGGCTTCCCGCGCCCGCTGGAAAGCCTGCGCGCCATCGCTGCCATCTACCCGAACTACGTGCAGATCGTTGCCGATGCCCAATCGGGCATCGTTACCCTCGAAGACCTGCCAGGCAGATCCATGTCGGTGGGCGCACCGGCATCAGGCACCGAACTCAATGCCCGCGCCATCTTCGAAGCCGCAGGGCTCAGCTATGATGACCTCGGACGCCTCGAATACCTGCCCTATGCGGAATCGGCAGAGCTGATCAAAAATCGGCAGCTCGATTCCACATTGCAGTCTGCCGGGCTGGGCGTCGCCTTCATACAGGACCTGACGGCGACACACTCGATCAACATCGTGGCCATACCCGCCGAAATCGTCGAGACGATCGGCGCGCCCTATGTCCCAGCGATCATTCCTGCCGGCACCTATCGTGGCCAGGATGCGGACGTACCGACCGCCGCCATCGGCAATATCCTGGTGTCGCATGAGGGCGTGAGCGAAGAAACCGCGTATCAGATGACCAAGCTGATGTTCGATAATCTCGATCGCATGCGGGCGGCACATAGCGCCGCGGAGGGCATCGACATCCAGGCTGCCATCCAGGGGCTTCCCATTCCGCTGCATCCGGGGGCGGAGCGCTACTATCGCGAGCAGGGCATCATTCAGTAATGCCCGCAGGGCTCGCCGATGTCATCGGCGGGCCCGTCTATCGCTCTTTTTGGGAGGAAAGAGATACATGACCCAGACCAGTGACCTTCGCGCAGAGGGACAGGCCCATCAATATGACGACGAAGTTGCCGAAGGCCTGCCGCCGGGCTTTGGTCACGGCCTGAGCGGCAAGGTCGCCTTTGGCATCGCCATCGCCTTTGCCCTGTTCACCCTGTGGACGGCAGCTTATGGGGCCCTGCCCAGCCAGGTCGTGCGCGCCATGCATGTTGGCTTCCTGCTGCTTCTGACCTTTGGGCTGGTGGCCAATCTCGTGGCCAAGACGCTGGCGGGCAAGATCTTCTTCTGGAGCCTGGGCGTAGCGGGCTTTCTCACCGGCATCTACAACTGGGTCTTCTATATCGACCTCATCCGGCGCACCGGCTTTCTCACCACCATGGATCTGGTGGTCGGCGCCGGGGTCGTCGTGCTGGTCTTCGAGGCGGCGCGCCGCATCCTGGGCTGGCCGCTCGCCCTGATCGCCGGCATTTTCCTCGCCTACTGCTTTTTCGGTCAATATCTGCCAGCGCCGCTGATCCACCGCGGTTACAGTTTTGAATTGATCGTGGAGCATTTCGGCTTCGGCACCGAAGGCATTTACGGCACCCCGATCTATGTGTCGGCCGCGTATATTTTCATCTTCGTGGTCTTTGCCGCCTTTCTTGAGCGGGCCGGCATGCTCAAATTGTTCAACGACTTCGCTCTCGGCCTGGTGGGCGGCACACGCGGCGGCCCGGCACAGGTAGCGGTTCTGTCCTCGGCCCTGATGGGCACGATTTCGGGTTCAGGCGTCGCCAATGTGGTGGCGTCAGGCCAGTTCACCATCCCGCTGATGAAGCGCTTCGGCTATCGCTCCGCTTTTGCCGGCGGCGTCGAGGCGACCGCCTCCATGGGCGGCCAGATCATGCCGCCGGTCATGGGCGCAGTGGCCTTCATCATGGCCGAAACGCTCAACGTCCCCTATGCGGCGATTGTGCAGGCCGCCATCATCCCCGCTTTGCTTTACTTTGCCGTCTGCTTCTGGATGGTGCATCTCGAAGCGTCCAAGCTGGGCCTCCAGGGCCTGCCCAAGGACCAACTCCCCAATCCCTGGAAGGCGGTGAAGGAGCAATGGCCCCTGATCCTGCCGCTAGCGGCTCTGGTCTATCTGCTGTTCGCCGGTTACACGCCGGTCTTTGCCGGCACGATGGGTCTGGCGCTCGTCGTGGTGCTGATCCTTGGTACACCCCTCGCCGCCCGCATCGGCCCGTTTGCCTTCCGCATGGTGTTCTGGGTGGCGCTGGGCCTCGCCGCCGCATCGTTCGCCTGGGTTGGCGTAAACCTGCTGCTGGCGGTGATCGTGGCTCTGATTGCCGCCTGCGCCGTCTTCAAGGGCGGCAGGGAAACGCTGGCCATCTGCCGCGACGCGCTGGCGCAAGGGGCGCGCAACGCCCTTCCCGTCGGCGTCGCCTGTGCCGTGGTCGGGGTGGTGATCGGGACGCTGACGCTCACCGGCATCGCCTCGACCTTCATCAGCACCATCATCAGCGTCGGGGAAAACAATCTCTTCCTGTCGCTGGTCCTCACCATGCTCACCTGCCTGGTGCTGGGCATGGGCATTCCCACCATTCCCAATTACATCATCACCTCGTCGTTGGCCGGACCGGCCCTGCTCGAACTCGGCGTGCCGCTGCTGGTCAGCCACATGTTCGTTTTCTATTTCGGCATCATGGCCGACCTCACCCCGCCCGTGGCCCTCGCCTGCTTTGCAGCGGCCCCCATTGCCAAGTCGAGCGGTCTCAAAATCTCGCTCAATGCGATCAAGCTGGCGGCCGCAGGTTTCGTGATCCCGTTCATGGCCGTCTATACGCCATCGCTGATGCTGCAGGACGGCGGCTGGATGGCCGAAGCCTTTGGCTATCCCGTGGAAGTCGCATACGTGATCCTCAAGGCCTGCGTCGGCATCGGCCTGACGGGTGTCGGCCTCGTTGGCTTCCTGTTCGTGAGGGCGGGATTGGTGGAGCGTCTTCTGTTTCTGGCAGCTGGCGTCTCGTTGATCTTGGCCCTGCCGCTGACCGACGAGATCGGCCTCGCCGCGGGCCTCATCCTGGTCGGCCTTCAATATCGGCGCCGCCGGCTGGCGGCCCGAAAGTCACAGGGCCAGCCCGCATGAGCCTCTGCATCGCCGCAAGCGGAAAACTCCTTACGCTTGCGGCGACTGCCTTCTCGCTGACCTGGACACATTCCGTCGAGAAAACGGTCTGGGCGGAACACTGGGCTGTCGAGGACAACAGTCTGTTGCTTGATCACGCCAGCGTTCAGGGCTCGGGAGCGGGCATCGGCCTGCCGGACAATGCCGCCTTCCGCGACGGCGCCTGGCACTACCGGCCCAGCCTGCCACCGCTCAAAGAGCTGAACCTGGCAGCGTCCGGCGCAACTGCATCACCCTGGATGCTTTGTGCCGCGGATACATGCCTCCAGCTGGGTGCCGAGCCAGACGAGCCAGTCCGGATCTGGCCTGCCGACAGCTGCGATCCGGGCGGCGGTTTGCCCGAAGACCTGCGGGGCTAGCACATTGGCCGGCTCAGGCAGGCCGCCCGGCAATTGCGTTGGCAATGCGATCTGCTGATCCGAGGGCCAAAGTGAACCCCAGCGCGCCGTGGCCCACATTGAGCAGGAGGTTTTCCGCCTTGTTGCTGCGCCCCAAGATCGGCATGCCATTGGGCGTGGCCGGGCGTTGACCCGCCCACAATCGGGACTTCTCCCAATCGGCTGCCTCTGGAAAATCATGGCGCGCATCAGCCAGCAACTGGCCGACCCGGCCCTGATCGATATCAAGATTGCTGCCAACCAGATCGGCTGCGCCCGCGAGGCGCAAGGTCGAACCCAGCCGAGCATAGACGACCTTGCGCGCGGCATCGGTAATGCTGACCGAAGGCGCAGGGGCATTCATGCCAATGGGGGCCGTGGCGCTATAGCCCTTGAGCGGATAGATCGGCAGGTCGAGCCCGGCATTGCGGCCCAACGCGCGTGCCCCGACCCCGGCAGCCAGAACGAAGGCGTCAGCCTCGAAATCGCCCTTGTCGGTCCGGACCGCCTTTATCGAGCGGCCTTCGCTGACGAAACCTGTGACCTTGGTATCGAGCAGCAACGCATCGCTGCCAAGCAAGCCTGCCATGCCCTTGGTGAAACGATAGGCGTCCCCGGCTTCATCGCCGGGTGAGAACAGCCCCCCGACCAGCCGGCCGGCAATGGAGGCCAGGGCCGGCTCAAGCGCGAGACATTCCTCGGTAGATACGGCGCGCTTGTCCGTGCCGCTCTGGGCCTGCTGCTCAGCATAGACGCGAGCGGCGGCGAAACTCTTTTCGCTCGAATAGACGACGAGCTTTCCAGTTTGCGTCCAGTCGAAGGCAATGGCGCGCAAGGCAGCGTTCTCATGCAATATCTGCTTGCTGCGATCCGCCAGCGCCCCAAGCAGATCGATGGTGCGCCGCGCGCGCGAGGGCGTGCATGCGGCAAGAAACTGCATCAGCCAGCGGTATTGGAAGAGGTCGAATCCGGGGCGAAACTGCACGGGTGAAGCCGGATCGGTCAGCAATTTGGGCAGTTGGCCCCATACCGACGGATCGGCGAGCGGAGCCACATAGGAATAGCTGAGCTGGCCCCCATTGGCGAAACTTGCGCCACTGCCAACATCTTGCGCCTTGTCGAGCAGCCTGACGCGGTGACCGTCCTGCGCCAGACGCCACGCGCAACTGACGCCGACCACGCCTGCACCGATAACAATGATATCCATTCACTTCATTCCGTAGGCGAAAATTGCGCCGGTTTCGGCTTTTTAGCACGAAATTGCTCATCCCTTGTCAAGTTTCCGCCATCATGGGTTGCGGCAGCGAGCAATTCCCTGTTCTATCAAGTCAGCGGCCAAAGCGGCCCAATACATAAGGTCGCACCGAGTCGACCAACAGGAAGGAAAAAAATCCCATGACAAAGCAGTTCATTGTCTCTGCCATTGCGGGCGTTGCTCTTATGGGCAGCGCGCTTCCTACGATTGCACAGCAGCAGTTCATTACTATTGGAACAGGCGGCGTCACTGGCGTTTACTACGCTGCCGGCGGGGCAATCTGCCGTCTTATGAATGAAACCCGTGCAGAGCACGGCTTCCGTTGCTCGGTCGAATCTACCGCTGCTTCGGTTTACAACCTCAACGCCATCCGTCAGGGCGAACTCGACTTCGGCGTTACTCAGACCGACGTCATGTTCCACGCCGTCAACGGTGAAGTCGCCTTCGCCGAACAGGGCGCCTGGGACGGCATGCGTTCGGTGTTCTCGCTGCACCCCGAACCATTCACCCTCGTCGCCCGCGCCGATGCCGGCATCGAGACCTTCGAAGACCTGGCCGGCAAGCGCGTCAATATCGGCGCACCGGGCTCGGGCACGCAGACCTCCATGGATATCATCCTCGATGCCGCCGGCATGTCCCGCGATGACTTCGCGCTGACCTCCGAGCTGCGTCCGGACGAGCACGGCCCTGCCCTTTGCGACAACCAGATCGATGCCTTCATCTACGGTGTCGGCCATCCCTCGGCCAATATCGCTGATCCCACCACCACTTGCGGTGCGCAGCTCGTAGCGCTTCAGGGCGACTATATCGACGGCCTGGTGTCCGAGTATCCGTACTATGCCAGCGTCTCCATCCCGGGCGGCACCTATGCCAACAATGCCGACGACACCGCCACTTTCGGCGTGCTGGCTGCCCTGGCCGTGTCCGCCGACACGCCCGACGACGCTGTCTATGCGCTGGTGAGCTCGGTGTTCGAGAATTTCGACACCTTCAAGTCGCTGCACCCCGCGCTGGCCAACCTCAATGAGCAGGCGATGATCTCCGATGGCCTCTCCGCTCCGCTGCACCCGGGCGCCGAGCGCTATTACCAGGAACGCGGCTGGCTCTAAGCTCCGCGCCATTGGTCCGATTTCTTACGGCGACCCCCTCGGGGGCCGCCGTTTGTCACTCCCGCTCCTTTAGCGCCACCGGAATTCGCCATGTCCGATCAGACCAAGCCTGAAGCCGCTTCGACCGATGCACCAGATCGTGAGGACCTGGCGCGCCTTGTTGCCGAGGCGGATACGGGTGGGCGCGAGCCGCGCAGCAAGGCGGCGCGGACTGTACTTTACATAACCGCACTGGCATGGGCGCTTTTTCAGCTCTGGTACGCCTCCCCCCTGCCCTTTCAGCTGCGGATTGGGGTGTTCAATGCCACCGAGGCGCGGGCCATCCATCTGGCCTTTGCACTCTTTCTTGTCTTTGCCGCCTATCCTGCGACCAAGAAGGCGCCGCGCGACTATGTGCCGTGGTATGAATGGGGCCTTGGCCTGCTGGCGGCGGGCTGTTCGCTCTACATTTTCCTGTTCCAGGCCGACCTGGCCCGCCGGCCGGGCCTGCCGACAACGGTGGACATCGTCGTTGCAGTTGTCGGCGTCGTCATGCTGCTGGAAGCGGCGCGCCGGTCTCTCGGCCCGGCGCTGCCCATCGTAGGCATTCTCTTTCTGTGCTACGCCTTTTTCGGCCCTTACCTGCCGGATCTCTTTGCCCACCGCGGTGCATCTATTCCCCGCGCAGCCACGCAGTACTGGTTGACCTCGGAAGGGGTGTTCGGGGTTGCGCTCGGGGTCTCGACGGCCTTCGTCTTCCTCTTCGTGCTGTTTGGTTCGCTGCTGGAACGCGCCGGCGCCGGCAATTACTTCATCAAGGTGGCCTTTGCCATGCTGGGCCACTTCCGCGGCGGCCCGGCAAAGGCGGCGGTGCTGGGCTCTGCCGCCACCGGCATCATTTCGGGCTCGTCCGTGGCCAATGTGGTCACAACCGGCACCTTCACCATCCCGCTGATGAAGCGGGTCGGCTATCCGCCGGTCAAGGCGGGCGCCATCGAGGTGTCATCCTCGGTCAATGGCCAGATTCTGCCGCCCGTCATGGGCGCTGCGGCCTTCCTGATCGCCGAATATGTCGGCATTCCCTATTCGGAAGTGGTTCGCCACGCCATCATTCCGGCGGTGCTCACCTATATCTCACTGTTCTACGTGGTCGATATTGAGGCGCGGAAGTTCAACCTCAAAGGCCTGCCGCGCAAGCGCTACCGCTCGACCCTGATGAGCATGGCCCTGTTCGGCATGACGGCCGCGGCCTTCGTCATTTTCTGCTGGCTGGTCGGCTTTGCGCTGGGCTGGACGCGGGACATCTTCGGCGCCGGCGCAAGCTGGGCCGTCGGCATTGGCACCGCACTGCTTTATCTCGGTCTGCTCGGAGTGCGCTCACGCTTCCCCGACTTGCCGGACGAGGATCCCAACAACCCCGATCTCGTCCTGCCTGATACCGCAAAGGTCGCACCGACCGGCATTCACTACATCCTCCCGGTCTTCATCCTGGTGTGGTGTCTCATGGTCGAACAATTGTCGCCCGGCCTCTCCGCCTTCTACGGCACCTGTGCGCTCATCATTCTCTTGGTGACCCAGAGGCCGCTGATCGCCCTGTTCCGGGGCCAGCGGCACGTCATGGATGGCCTGCGGACCGGCCTCGTGGATCTGGCCGAGGGTCTGGTGACCGGGTCGCGCAACATGATCACCATCGCTATTGCAACCGCTGCGGCCGGCATCATCGTCGGCACCGTGGCGCTGACCGGCATCGGGCTGGTCATGACCGAGATCGTCATTTCACTGTCGGGTGGCAATCTGCTTGTCATGCTGCTTATGACTGCAGTGATCTGCATGGTGCTGGGTCTGGGCATGCCTACCACTGCCAATTATGTGGTGGTGGCAACCCTGATCGCGCCGGTTATCGTCGAGGTCGCTTCGCTCAACGGACTGGCGGTGGCGCTGGTCGCCGTCCATCTCTACGTCTTCTATTTCGGTCTCATGGCCGACGTGACGCCGCCTGTGGGCCTGGCATCCTTCGCCGCCTCGGCCATTTCGCGCGCCGATCCCGTACGAACCGGCGTGCAGGCTTTCCGTTATGAAATGCGCACGGCCATCCTGCCGCTCATTTTCATCTTCAACCACCAGTTGCTGATGATCGGCGTTACCTCGTGGTGGGGGTTGGCGCTGACCATCTCCATGTCCTTGATCGGCATGCTGATGTTCGTCTCCGTCACGCAGCAGATTTTCATCACGCGCAGCCGGATCTGGGAAAGCGCCATGCTGCTCGTGGCCTGCTTCATGCTTTTCGTGCCCGGCCAGGTCATGGACCGCATCGTGTCCCCGACGATCAGCACACCGGCCGAGGAAATAGTTCAGCGCGCCGAGCAGGTGCCGGCGAACGAATTCCTCACCGTGGAATTCGCCGGCATGGACATCTCCGGCAACGACTATACCCGGATTGTGCGCCTGCCCATGGGCGAGCCGGCGGATGGCGCGACGCGCCTGGCCAATGCGGGCATCCAGGTGGTGGCGTTTGGCGGCCAGTCGCAGGTGACCAATGTGCGCTTCCGCAGTCAGGCGGAGCGGCTGGGTGTTGCCATTGGCGACAATGTGTCCGCGGTCATCGTCCGCAATCCGGACCGGCCACCGCAGGAATTGATCTTCATCCCCGCCCTGCTGCTCATCGGCGGTGTCATCGCCCTACAATGGCGGCGGCGCGAATGGGACCAGCCAGGCATGCCCAAGCGAGGGCAAGCAACGGCCTAGGGACGGCGCGACACAGGCGGGGCGGCAGCGTCAGCCCCGCCAGAAACGCGGGATGAACAGCACGAGCACCGTGAACAGCTCAAGCCGCCCCAGCAGCATGGCAAAGCACAGCAGGATCTTCGCGCTGTCGGGCAGCGGGCCGAACGTGCCTGCAGGCCCGATGATCTCGCCCAGGCCCGGCCCGACATTGGAGAGGGCCGTGGCAGCGCCGCTGGCACTGGTCAGGAAATCGAGCCCCAGCGCCATCATCAGGATGGTCAGGGTCGCATAGCAGCAAAAAAACACGGCGAAGAAGGCCACGACGGAGCCGATAATGTCATCGTCGAGCTTCTTCTGGCCATAGGCGCGCGGAAAAACCCCGTTGGGGTAGAGCAGCCGCAGGAAATGGCTCCGCAGCATCACGCCCATGACTTCAAACCGGAAAATCTTGATTCCGCCCGATGTGGACCCGGTGCAGCCACCGATAAAGGTGAGGCCGAAGAACAGGCCCACAATCGCATTGCCCCAAAGCGTATAATCGGTGCTGGCATAGCCAGTGGTCGATACGACCGAAATCACATTGAAGGCGGCATGCCGGAATGCGGGCTCCAGATCGTAATAGCCGCTTAGCACCAGCCAGAGCGCGACCCCGGTGATGACAAGCGCCAGGAAGACGAGAAGGGTGCGCACCTGCCGGTCGAACATGGCTTTCGCCTCGCCGGCAATGGCCCGGACGTAGAGCACGAATGGAATGCTGCCCGCCAGCATGAACAGCGAACCGAACCATTGCAGCCCATTATGATCCCAGGCGCCGAATGAAGCATCAGAGGTCGAATATCCGCCGGTTGCGATCGAGGTGAGGCCATGCACGACGGCATCGAAAAACGGCATGCCGAAAAGCCAATAGGTGCCGATGGCCACCAAGGTCATTCCCGCATAGATGCCGCTGATCGTGGTGGCGATCTGCCGGATCTGCGGAAGCGCCTTTTCCGAACGGTCCGAGGATTCGGTGCGGAACAATTGCATCCCGCCAATGCCAAGCGCTGGCAGGATGGCGATGGCGGATGCGATGATGCCGATGCCGCCCATCCACTGCAATAATCCGCGCCAAAGCAAGATGCCCGGGGGCGCGCGGTCCAGTCCGGTCAACACCGTTGCGCCGGTGGTCGTGATCCCTGACACCGATTCAAACAGCGAGTCGGCGAAGCTGCCGCTGACGACGCCATAGTCGGACAAATAAAACGGCAATGCGCTGACCAGAGCCACGGACAGCCAGCTCAACGGCGTCAGCACGAAGGCCTGGCGCAGGGTCAGCCCGCCCTTGGCCGCTCCCTTGCCCCAATAGAACCCGGCCGCGCCGAACAGCGCCGACACCGCCGACGACAGTCCAAATGCCCGCCAGTCGGCATCGCCATGAATGAGATCGACCACCATGGGCAGAAGCATCATGAACGATGTGGCGATCAGCACCGTGCCGACCAGACCCAGAACAGGCCTGACGCCGAGCGTCACCTGCGCGGTGGGAGCAGGTTGCAGCGTGGAAGTCATGGAGTGCGTCTGCTCCCGCGGCCGAAAAGGTTGTCGGCGGCCTTGAGCGCCTCATAGGTGACCAAGGCGATGACATGGTCCGCTGGCTCAAAGGCGAAATTGGCGTCCGGAAAGAAGACTTCCTCGCCCCGCACGACCGCACCGATCTTGAGGCCGTCTGGCAGTTTGAGCTTATGAACCGGCTTCCGCAGGAGCGGTGAGCGCTCATCGATCTCGGCCTCGACGATCTCGCCGAAATCCTCCCGCAACGTGTAGAGCGCCGAAATGGCGCCGCGCCGGACATGACGCAGAACGGTGGAAATGGTCACAGCGCTCGGGCTGACCACGGCGTCGATTCCAAGCGTTGGGATCAGCGTTTCATATGTGCGCTTGTTGACCAGCGTTATGGCCCGCCTGCATCCCAATTGCTTGGCCAGGACCGACGCAAAGATATTGGTTTCATCGTCATTGGTCACGGCAACGATGGTGTCGGCGATTCCGGTTTGCGCTTCCTGGAGCAGCTTTCGGTCCAAGGCGTCGCCTTGCAGCACGATGGCGTTGGCGCCCATTTCCTGAGCGACATATTCGGCGCGCTCCGCATCATATTCGATGATCTTGATATCCACCCCTTGCGTGGAAGACCTCAATTTCTGGGCAAGATGCAGCCCGACATTGCCCGCACCCACCAGAACCACACGGCGCCCGACCTTTTCGGTGTGGCCGAAGACAAGCATGATCTCTGGAACGCGGTCATGCCGGGCCAGGATATAGACGTCGTCGCCCGGCGCCAGCCTCTCATTGGTGTCCGGCACGAAGCACCGCCCACCCCGGACAATGGCAAGGATACTGACGGCCTCGCTTTCAAAGCCGTCGACGATATCCCCGACGCGCTCACCGGCGGCGATACATCCTTCCATCTCGATATGCAGGCCCAGCAGGTCGATCAGGCCATTTGCCATGGGCAGCATGTCGAAGGCGCCGGGCGTGCGCAACCTGCGCGCGATACCCTCGGCAATTTCGATTTCGGGAGAGATGATGACATCGATGGGCAGATGTTCGGAGGCAAACAGGCCGGATTTGTCATGGGCCAGATAGCCGCTGTGCCGCAATCGTGCAATTCGGCGTTTGGTCTTGAACAGCGAATAGGCGACCTGACAGGCGACCATGTTCACTTCATCCGAGCGCGTCACCGCGATCAGCATGTCGGCATCCTTGGCGCCGGCCCGGCGAAGCACATCGGGATAGGAGGCATGACCAACCATGCCCCGCACGTCGTAGTTCGCGTCAATATGCCGGATTTGCTCCGGGCTCGTATCGACCACGGTGACATGTGCCCCTTCGGAGGCCAGATGTTTGGCGATGGTCGTGCCGACCTGGCCAGCTCCGCAAATTATGACGCGCATCGGCAATGTTCCGGTCGTGACCTGTTGGGGACGTCTATATAGCCTGCCAGTTGAGGATGACCATAGCGCTCGCCATTGCCGCCATGCAGCAGACCAATAACAGCCAGAGATTGAATTTCATGGCTTCCCCTCCAGTTCGGCCCTTGACCATCGGGCTGATTACAGCGCCCAGGCTCACTCGCTTGCTTCAAGGCCATAGCGGCGCATTTTTTCCCATAACGTCGTTCGTGAGATATTGAGCAGGGCCGCCGTTTCCTGGATGCGGCCACCGGACTGCTTGAGGGCAGCGGCGATATGCAGGCGCTCGGCGTCTTCCCTGATGTCGCTCAAGCTGCTCCAGCTACCTGCTGCGATGGTCTCGCCACCATAGGCGCTCCGCTCAGGCCAGAAATCGCGCATGGTGACCTGCCCTTCGTCGCCCAGCGCCACCGCGCGTTCGGCACGGTTGGCCAATTCACGGATATTGCCGGGCCATTCATGTGTCTCTGCCAAGGCATAGACTTGCGGCGCGATTGCCGGAACAGGCCGGCCCATATTGGTAGCGGCCCGTTGGATATGGTGGTCGATCAAAGGGGCAACTTCGCTCCTGCGGTTTCTCAACGGCGGCAGTTCGACACTGACGACGTTGATGCGGAACCAGAGGTCTTCCCGGAACTCCCCGCGCTGCACGGCAGCTGCAAGGTCCTTGTTCGTGGCAAAAACGAAGCGGGCATCGGTCTTGAGAAGTTGGCCGCCGCCAAGCCGCCTGTATTCGCGCGCTTCGATCAGCCGCAATAGCTTGGCCTGCAAAGTGGGGCCGATTTCGCCCACTTCGTCGAAAAACAGCGTGCCGTCTTCCGCCTGTTCCACCAGGCCGGTCTGCAGGCCCGCCGCGCCTGTAAAGGCGCCTTTCTCATGCCCGAACAGAGTGTCATCGAACAGCGTGTCGGGAATGGTGGTGCAGTTGAATGCAATGAAAGGCTTGTCCCGCCGGTTGCCGGCGTCATGCAGATAACGTGCGGCTACATCCTTGCCGGTGCCTGTTTCGCCCTGCAAGAGCACCGGGATGGCAAGATTTGCCACCTTGTCCAGCGTCTTGCGGACGTCGCGTGTGGCGGCGGACAAGCCAAAGCTGGCGAATGGCGCCGCGTCCCCGTCCGGCGACCGCATCGAGAGCGCGCGGATCTTGGCAACCAGCACATCGAGATCGAATGGCTTTTCCACATAGTCCCGTCCGCCCAGCTTGATCAGCCGGATCGCTTCGGCAAGATCGGTGAAGGCGGTCATGAAAACGGTCGGAACGACGCCGAAAGCATCGAATATCTCAGCCATGAGCTGGCCACCATTACCATCGGGCAGCCTGATGTCGGAGAGCACGACATCAACGGCCGGACCGGACAATGCCGCACGCGCTTCTGCGATGGTGGTGAACCAGACGACGCGAAATCCTTCGAGCAGGAAGCGCTGCCGCAGCGATCTGCCCAGGACCGGATCGTCTTCAATGATGGCGATGAGCGGGGCGCTAGTCATGGTTGCCGGCTTTGTCCGTTTCCTTTTCGTCGAAGTGTGGGAAATGCACGGTCACCGTGGTGCCGGCATCTGCCCTCCCCTCTATGGAAACGCTCGCACCCAGTTCGTCGGCAAGGGAATAGACGACCCAAAGCCCCAGGTCCCGCGTTTCCGAGACGCTGGCCGCCTGCCCGGCCCTGAGGTGAAGAAGCACACCTTCGGACAGGCCCGGCCCTGCATCCGATATGACAACGTCCACGCCTCGGCTGTCCGAAAGCGCCGATACCGAAACGGTTTCGCCCTCCGGGCTCGCCTTGCAGGCATTAAGAAGCAAATTGACCAGCATCTGCCGGACGGCGTCGGCATCGGCGACAATCGACAGGTCAGGCGGAATGTCCCATTGCAGGTTCAAGCTCTTGTCCTTGACCTGCGGTGAGACGATCAGGGCAAGGTCTTTTATATCGGTGGCGCTGATCACACCGAGTCCGGGCTTGCGCCTGTAGGTAGAGAGCGTCACGTCGGTCAGGCGCTGCAGGGAATCGAGTCCTGTCTCGATAATATCCAGCGTTTCCTGGCGGACCGACTTGTCATCGCCGAAGCGACGCAGTGTAGAAAAGGCGTTGCGAATGCCTGCCAGCGGATTGCGGACTTCATGGGCCAAGGTGGCAGCCAGGCGCGCCAGAATCTGGTCGCGCTCCAACTGAGCCAGACGTTGCGCCATGCCCGCGCGGGTCTCCTCATCTTCCCGCCGCAAGGCGAGGATGGTCTCGAGTTCGAGTATTTCGGAACTCAAATATTGCCCATCGCGGACATGGGCGCCTGCCGTCCCACCCTCAGCCAGCCGGTTTGCAAAGGCGATAAGCGGCGAGATGGCGGCCCGCGCCAGCAGATAGGACGCCCCGGCAATAGCCAGCGCGACCAGAAGGCTCAATCCCAGCGCGGCCTGATGAAACGCTTCGTTGGCTGCTGCCAGCTCGCTGGTATCGAAAATGCCGGTTATGGCGAACCGGGAGCCATCCTCACCATAGACGCTTGTCAGCACCCCCCGTGCATCGTCGAGTACGGTAAAGGGCGATCCGCGCCCCGTCTCAAGCGCCGCCACCAGATCAGCCTGCAGCTCGCCTGCGACACTGTCCGGCACAGAAAGGACGTTGACGCCATCGGCATTGTGCCAGGCCACGGCCAAGGCTTCTTCATTCAGCACGGTTTTGAAGGACAGAGCGGCGGCCAGCGCCTCGGTAAAAGCCGCTGTCGACAAGGAATTGATGTTGACGAAGTGGCCCGCGCTGGCGTCGAGAAAAACCTGCCCCTTGTCAGCCATGAGCCGGATATTCTGCCGGTTGGCGAGGTCTGCGGTCACCCAGGAAATCGACAATGTAACGACGAACACCACGGCCGAAAGCGTGAGCGGAAGCAGCGTTGTCAGCCGTATTGACGGCAGGCCCAGCCAATTGCCGCGCCGCCTCGTCCGGACTGCCGGTGAAAGCTCGTCACGCAATTCCTCGGCGGTGTCCGTTCGATTGATCATCGGACCAACCTAGAGTTTTTTCTCCTGAGAGGGAACGAGAAGCACCTCGCCGGCCCATCCATCCCCAATATTGTCATGCCAGAACATGCCGTACCAATCGGCGCGCTTGGGGCCAGGCAGGCCTGTCGTTATCAGTGCATCGGCATGGACGACGCCGGCAGGCAGCCGCTCACCGGCCCGCAGCTGTGTTCGATCCGGGACCAGCACTCCATCGAAACGCGCGGCCAGTTCTCCAAAAATTTCAGACCGCGCCTGCTTTGTCCGGTCGATCAACTGGAGTTTTGGCTTCTGCCAGATTGAATGCGTCAATGCCCATTCGACGCCAGCCAAAATGGCGTCGCTGCCGTCGTCCTCCACCAGGATCAGCGGGTGGTCCTTAAATGGCCTGCGCCCAGTGTAGAGAATGCAGCCGGCATGGTGGTCGGCGAGCCGCAACAGGCCTTCGGGCCGGCCAGTAGCGAACGGAGTGGGCATGCCTGCGCCATGATCGCACCACCCGCTATTGGGCAGGACGAGTAGCGAATCCCGGTCATCGGCCGAAGGGATCAGTCGCATCGGATCGCCTTCTTCATAGACGAGGCTGAAAAACGGCCGTCTTTTGGGGAGAAGCCCTTCCATCTGCTCGATGGCCTGCGTGAGATTTGCCCGGACTTTGGAACGCGCACCCTGAATGTCCCCGGTGGCATTCAGAAACCGTTCATCGACGATGGCCAGGACCCGCATTGGCACGTCATTGGCCTTGCGGATTGCCAGCGCCCGCATCAGGGGCGCCTCGATCTCAGGCGCAATAAGTCCAAGCCGGACCTCGCTGATTTCGGTAATCGCCGTGGACGGCTCGATCACGCTCGGGAGCACCGCCCGAGGTGCATAGGCAACGAAATTCGTCCGCTCCTCGAGCGGCGCCTGCTGTCTTTCCAGTAATCCGAACAAGGCGTTACGCCCCATCACCAGCCTCAGGGAGGCCCCTGAAACATAGGCAGCACGCCCCAGCAAATGCGCGGCAACGGGCACCGTCAGCAGCATGAACAGGATCGTCATGACACCGACCGGAACCGCGTCGGCATCCAGCGCCACCATCGCGCCAGCCAGAACCAGCACCGCCCCGAGCGTACCCGCCTTGGTCGACGCATGCATTCGCTGCAGCGCGTCGGGAAACCGCAACACGCCCAAGGCAGCGGCGACAACGAAACCCACCCCGAGCAGGAGCAGAACAAATGCCAGCAATTGCGGGATCCAGCTCATTGCCTGTCACCTCCCTTACGTTCCAGGAATGCCGCCAGCGCACAGGTTCCAACAAAACCGAAAACTGCCAGCCCAAACGCGATATCGAGAAATTCGCGGCGGCCGAACACAACTGCCGCAAGTGCAGCGATTGCGACTGCGATACCGGTGAGCATATCGAGCGCCACAAACCGGTCTGCCATTCCCGGGCCACGCACCATTCGCGCAAAAGTGAGGATGATCGGCACGCAGAGCACGATCATCAGCCCATATCCGCCCAACGCAAGGAAGCTGTCCTGCCCGATCATGCCGTGCCCTCCACCTTAGAAACCCAGCGTACAAACGAGTTTTTTATCGACGCGACGACAGCCTCCTCATCCATTGCATCAAGCGCATGGACATAGAGGGTTCGACCGTCTTCGCTCGTATGCAGCGAGGTTGTACCTGGGGTCAGCGAAACCAGATTGGCGACGAGAGCGACGCCCATATCCGTCCTGAGATCGAGCGGCACGGCAATGATGGCCGGTGTCACCTCAATCCTGCGTGCGAAGACCGTTCGCGCGACCAGTATTGACGACAGGGTCAATTCCCGCAGGAAGATCAGGGCGAGGACCAAAGCCGCGCCAATGCGTGAGAAAAGTCCGACGCGAGACGTCGTCATGGGCCATCTCCTTCACCAACAGGCGTTTGCCCGAGCACCGCCTCGATATAGCTGGAGGTATCCAACAGGCTTGCCGCAGCCTCGTTGGCGAAAGCCACGAAAGGCTCAGGTGCGAAGCCGATTGTCAGCGTGACCGCACCAAGCGCCGCCATCGGAACCAGCATGGTGACGGGCACGCGCCTTGGCACCTTGCGTTCTATGGCAGGCGGTTTCCAGAAGGCTTCCACCCATATCTTGGACATGGAAAAAACCGTGAGCAGCCCCACGAAAAGGCCCAATCCAGCCAGCCAATGCGCATTGTCGGCAAAGGCGGCGTCTATAACCATGTATTTTGCCCAGAAGCCTGACAGTGGCGGGATACCCGCCAGGGACAGCGCAGGAACAGCAAATAGCAACGCCAGCAGCGGATGCGTGCGCATCAGCCCCCCTGCCCGCCGGAGATCGTAGCTGCCGCTGGCACGATAGATCGCGCCCGCAGCAAGGAAGAGGTTCGCTTTCACGATGATGTGGTGGACGATGTAAAAGACGGCGCCCGCCAAGGCCGCTGGCGTGGCAAGGGCCAGTCCCAGCATCATGTAGCCGATCTGGCTGACGATGTGGAACGAGAGGATGCGGCGCACGTCCCATTGCACCGCCGCGCCGAAGACTCCAAACAGCATCGTGCCGGCAGCCATCAGCGCGACCAGTTCCCGGATCCCGCCCTGGTCGACCGAGAACAGCAGGGTGAAGACGCGGAAACTCGCATAGACCCCCACCTTGGTGATGAGACCTGCAAAAATAGCGGAAACCACGATGGAGGCGGTGTGATAGGACGCCGGCAGCCAGAAAAACAGCGGGAAATAGCCGGCCTTGATCCCAAATGCGATCAAGAAGAGGGCTGCGGAAAGCCCGAGCGCCGCCGATGGCTCGGCTTCTGCAAGAACGCGGCTGAGATCGGCCATATTGAGCGTGCCGGTCGCGCCATAGAGAATGCCGACGGCCAGCAGAAAGAGCAGCGTACCCATCAGGTTGAGCACTGCATATTTGATAGTGCCGTCAAGCTGGGCCCGGCTCCGGTCAATCGCCAGCAGCCCCATGGCCGTGATCAGCATGATCTCGAACCAGACATAGAGATTGAATATGTCGCCGGTGAGAAAAGCACCGGCCACCGCCGCAATCATGCCCAGATAAAGAGGATGGAAACCGGAGTGCTCCTGCCTGCGACGAATGTCGGCCAGCCCGAATATGGCAATAGACAGCGCCAGAACCGCGGTAATTGCCGCCATCGCAGCGCCCAGCCGATCTGCAACGAAGACGATGCCGAACGGCACAGGCCAGCCGCCGAATGCAATCATCTGCGTGCCAATCGTTTCGACACGCACCAGGAGCAGGAGTGAGGACACCAGCATAAGGACGAGCGACAGCAGGCTGACCCACCGCTGTATATCGGGCCGATGCCAGAACATCGCACACAGGGCAGAGGCAGCAAGCGGCAGGATGACCGGCCAGAGCAGAGCCTGAGACAAGATCAGGTTCACTTGCGCGTTTCTCCACCACCATATGGCGAGCCGAGCTCCTCAGCGTCGTTCAGCGCGCGTTGATCCAGAGTTCCGCTGGTGCGGAAGGTCTGCAAGGCAAGCGCCGAAGCAAAGGCAATGAGCGAAAACCCGATGACGATCGCTGTGAGCACCAGCGCTTGCGGCAATGGATTGGCCGCGTCCGGGCCAAGCGTATAGGCCCCCGCCTCGATCAATGGTGGCGGTTTTGGCCCGATCCGTCCCGCCAGGAAAATGACGAAATTGACCCCGGCCGAGATCAGCATGACACCGAGAAGGATGCGCATGGTGTGACGGGACAGCAGCATGTAGATGCCGCATCCCATTATGGCGGCAATGCCGGCAGCGTAAATCAGGCTCACGGTGCATCCTCATAAAGGCGGAAGACGAGGGCGAGCATGCCACCCAGAACGACGAGATAGACGCCGACGTCAAAGATCATGGTGGTCCCAAGCTTGAAGCCATTGGGAAAGAACAGCCATTGATGGGCAAGGTAGGACCCATCGATCCAGAGGCCCGGCAAACCGCTGATAAAGCCCAGGAAAACACCGAGCCCCCCAAGACCTATCGGATGCAGGCGCAACAATCTGCGCGCCCTGGGGACACCGTCAGCCAGCGCGACGATGGCGAAGGCCATGGCTGCGACGAGGCCTCCGACAAAGCCGCCGCCGGGCTCATCATGGCCGCGCCACAGGATATAGACTGATGCTCCCAGCATCAGGAAAAAGAGAATCCGCGCACTTGAGACGAAGATGAGTGAGTTCATCGGTCAGCCCTTCCGATCCACTTTGCGGCGGCGAAGCAACGCCCATGCCCCCATGGTGGCGAGGGCAACGACCGCTATCTCGCCCAGCGTATCGAGCGCGCGGTAATCGACGATGATGACGTTGACGACGTTGTGGCCAAGGGCCTCGGTATAGCTGGTCGCCCCATAGAATTCGGAGATGCGTGCATCGAATGGCAGAGCCAGCATAGCGGCAAGGCCGACGAAGACGATCAGGCTGAACCCAATGGCGATCAGCGCATCGAACCGCCGCTCCATAGGCTTGCGCGTTGGCTCTGTTTGCGTGGGCAGCCGTAGCAGAACTGCCATGATGACAACCAGAACCAGCGTTTCTACGGCAAACTGCGTGAGCGCCAGATCGGGTGCGCCGTTGAGCACGAACAGCAAAGCCAAGCCATAGCCGACAATGCCCACACCAATCAGGGCTGCAACCAGCGACCGGACCTTGGTGGCAACCAATGCGCCGAAAACGCCAGCCAGGATCAGCACGGACGGCACGGGAAGGATCTCGTCATATACCGGCAAGGCGAACGCGCCAAATCGCAGCAGAATCCAGGTCGCGCTGCCCAGCAGCATAACCAATGTAATGAGCGTGTAGCGGCGCTGATCGCCGTTCTGCAGCCACTGCGTGCAGGCGCGCGCCAAAGCCAGAACCAACTCGACGGTGCGGTGGTAGAGACGGTTGGCATCAAGCCGCTGCGACCACCCAGCCTTATTTATGCCGTCATGCAGCTGGTCCCAGCGCCACGCCAGAACCGCCCCCAGTCCAATGGCCGCCATGCTGAGGAACAGCATCGGAGTGACGCCGTGCCACAGCGAAAAGCTGGTATCGATTGGCGCGCCGTAAAGCGCGGTCGCGGCCGGGCCCACAAGATGCCGTGTTACCACGCCGGGGATGAGGCCCATCACCACGCCCAGTACGCCAAGTAGCAGCGGGCCGAACAGCAGGCCGGGCGTTTCGCCGTGATCAACCTTGCTGATCTTGTCCCGGCCCAGGAAGAAAGGACGGAGCGAGACCACGCCCGCCACCGACACCATGATGCCGTTGACGATCACTGCGATAATAACCGGCGCGATGTTCCAACCGCTCTCCAGTTGCGCCTCAAAAAGATATTCCTTCGAGATGAAGCCGATAAAGGGCGGCAAACCTGCCATGGAGAAGCTCGCCAGCACTGCGGCGGCGGCGGTAAAAGGCAGGTAGCGGACAAGGCCACCAAGCTTGCGCAATTCAGCAATATGCGTTGCGTGGATCGCCGTTCCGGCACAGAAGAACAATGCTGCTTTGTAAAGCGCATGGGCAAGTATGAAGCCGGCAGTCGCCACGGCGGCCACCTCACCATCAAGGCCAATCAGCATCACCAGAATGCCAAGCGAGGCGACGGTCGATTGGGCCAGAATGGCCTTATAGCCCGTTGCCCGTAGCGCATTGAATGCAGCGATAAGCATCGTGAGCGATCCGAAGACCACCAATGCCACGCCAAAGGCAGGCACCGCGGAAAAGGCAGCATCGAAGCGGCCAAGCAGATAAATGCCGAGCTTCACCATGGTCGCCGAATGCAGATAGGCCGAGGCCGGCGTCGGCGCGGCCATCGCCTGCGGCAGCCAGAAGTGAAACGGGAACTGGGCCGACTTCGTAAACGCACCGATCAGCAACAGCACGAGGATGGCCGCAAGATTCTGACTCTGCGCCAACTGCTCCGGCTGCAGCGCTATCTCGCTGATGTTGAAGGTGCCGAGATCCATCCCGACCAGCAGAATGGCTCCGAACAACGCCAGTCCACCGCCGGCAGTAATCAGCAGGGATTGCAGCGCCGCCCTGCGCGCCTCCACCTTGCGCGCGTCAAAACCAATCAGCAGGAAGGAGGTCAGGCTGGTGGCTTCCCAGAACACGAACATGACGATCAGGTTATCGGACAGCACAGTGCCGATCATCGCCGTCATGAAAATGAGAATAAGGAAGATGAACCGTGCCCTATGCTGTGCCGGGGCATCGGAAAAATACGCCCCTGCGTAGAGGGTGACGAGTGACCCGATCCCGGTAATCAGCAGCGTAAAAAGATAGGAAAACCCGTCGAGACGCAGGTTCAGCGACACATTGAGCGATGGCACCCAGGCAACAGCCTCGGTGACTACGCCGCCCTGAGTAATGAGGGGCCAATGCAGCAACAGCGAAACGAACAGCGTTGCCGGCACCAATACAGGAAGAAGCATCCCGGCAACGCCGCGGAGCGACGATGCGCGCCACCCCAGCACACTCCCCACAACAGCAATTATAAGCATCCAGACCAGCGACACGCGAAACCAACCTCCTAGGATCGGGCTCCGCGTCGCAAGACCTGTGCCAGATCAAGGAGGCCGGAAATCAGGGCACTTGCGAGCCATTACGTTCGAAAATCCGAACATGACTGCCGCCATGGCGTTCTGAAATATGAACGACGCATTGGTGACACCCACCGCCCTCACCCTGGGGAGAGATCAGATTGGACGCCCACATCTATCGGCCGTGTTGAGTGCCTGATGATATCCAGAAGTTTTCGAGAAGGTCGCGCTGATCCTGCAGGACTGACCTTTAACCGACCGGATAGGAAGGCCAGGCGATCCGCGACCGGCATAGCCTACCCTACCCGGAATAAGGTCCCCACAAATGCCGGCCAGCGGCCTGTCTTCGACATGCGGTCAACCGACGCTGTAGCGCGTGTGCAGACTGCTCGAGATCAGGTCCACGAATTTGGCGGCAGCGACGGACAATGCGCGACCGCGCAATTGCCCGAGCACCAATTGTGTTGGCGGCATATCCCGCTGGTCGATCTCACGCGCAACCAGGTTACTGTTGGCCTGCGGTATGCCGGCGCGAATTTGGAACGAGATGACGTTCTCTCCGCCGGCGTACGTTCGCAGCACCTCAAAGGAGTCTGACTCGACCACAGTGTTGAACGGCAGCCCCAGACGCACCAAGGCGGCCTGAAGAAGATGCCGGATGGCCAAGGTCGGCCCCGGCATTGCTATTGGATATTCGAGACATTCGCGCAGCCGCACCGTGCTGGCTGCGGCAAGTGGGTGATCCTTGCTCATAAGGGCGCAAAGCGGCTGATGCAGAACGAGCAGGGGCTGAAATTCAGGCGCTGGCGGCGGCGCGATGACGAGTGCGACATCCGCTTCAAAGCCGACGATGGCCTTGACTGCATGGATGTGATCGCGAACCAAGACAGAGAATGAGACCAGCGGATGCTGCGCGCGGTAAGTGGCAATTTCGTGCGGGATGAGGCCATGGGCGAAGGCCTGGCTCGCCGCAATGGTAACATGCCCGCGCCGCACGCCCGAAAGGTCAGAAAGCTGCGACCGCAGACGCTCAAAATCGGACAATTGCGAGCGAATGTGGCGCAGGACGAGTTCCCCGGCCGCATTCAGGCGCATGCCCTGCGGCATACGCTCAAATATCGGGGTACCCAGTTCTGTCTCGAAATCCTGAATCTTGCGGGTGAGTGCCGAGGGGGTGATCGACAGGCGGTCGGCACTCTGGCGGATGGAGCCACTGCTGGCGACATCGGCGATACATTTGAGCGTCTTGAGGTGTCTCATGCGTGGCTCCAGATGCGTTGCGTATATTGCAACACGGTGATCAAAAACAAGCAATAGACGGCAACGCTCCGATCGATAGTCTGACACGCATCAACGATCAACGGACTAGCCTTCTTGACAAATCCAGCCCACACAGCTCTCGAAAACCTTCATGATATTGCGGCCCGCGTTGCCGCCTATCGCGCAGGGCGGAATGCCTTCGCCGATCTCGATGCAACGCTGTCGGCAGTCGAGGCCGAAGGGCGACCGGTATGGATTTCGGTCATGGCCCGCGATGCGGCACACACCCTTCTTGCCCGCGCCAAAGCGCGGCTGGATGCAGGCGAAGACCTGCCCCTTTTTGGCATTCCGTTTGGGGTCAAAGACAATATCGACGTCGAGGGGCTCGACACCACCGCTGCCTGCCCCGAATTCGCCTATCGGCCGCAAATGTCCGCATTCGTTGTGCAGAAGCTGATCGATGCCGGCGCCATTCCCGTAGGCAAGACCAATCTCGATCAATTCGCCACCGGGCTCAATGGCACCCGTTCGCCCTATGGAATTCCTGCCTGTGCCCTGGATAGCGCGCTTGTGTCGGGCGGCTCCAGCTCCGGCTCGGCGGTAGCAGTGGCAAAGGGCCAGGTCGCTTTCGCCCTTGGCACAGATACCGCCGGTTCCGGGCGGGTGCCCGCAGGCTTCAACAATATCGTCGGCCTCAAGCCGAGCCGTGGTCTGCTCAGTACAAGCGGTGTGGTTCCGGCCTGCCGTACGCTTGACTGCGTTTCGATCCTTGCCAACACAGTTGCTGACAGCCTGATTGTGCTCGATGCAGCCGCCATCCACGACAAGGCTGACCCCTACTCCCGGCCCGGCCGCAAGGCGCTGTCCACCATTGCGCCCAATGGCTTCCGATTTGCAGTGCTTGACGAGAGTGTGCTGTCCCGATGCGCCCCCGAGGTTCGGCACCAATATACTGCTGCCCAAGCCAAGCTGGTGCATCAGGGCGGCACCGCCGTACCGTTCGACTATGCGCCCTTCGAAGAAGCCGCTCTCCTGCTTTATGCCGGCCCATGGGTAGCAGAGCGCCTCGCCGCGATCCGCGATTTCGCGGAGACGCAACCGGACAGCATTCATCCTGTGGTGCGCGGGATTATCCTGTCGGGCCGCGAATATTCGGCGCTGGACGCATTTGAGGCTCAATATCGCCTCGCAGAGCTCGGTCGCAAGGCAGAGGATCTGTTCAGCAAGGTGGACGTCATTGTGCTGCCAACGGCGCCAGACCATCCCAGTATAGAGGCAATGCTGGCCGACCCGGTCGGCGCCAATTCACGTCTGGGGCTGTTCACAAATTTCGTCAACCTGCTGGACATGGCTGCAATCGCCGTACCTGCTGGCTGGAGCGAACAGGGCCTGCCGGTTGGCGTCACGCTGATCGGACCGCGCTGCGGCGATGGCATGATTGCGGCCCTCGCCGATAATCTGCATCGCGCCGATACTCAGGCGAAACTAGGTGCCCGCCATACGCCGCTGGCACTCACCTCAGAAGTGGTCCCCAGCCTCCCAAAGAACAGCATACGCCTCGCTGTCGTCGGCGCGCATCTTTCCGGCCAGCCGCTCAACAAGCAACTCATTGAACGCGGTGCCGTACTGGCACAGACAACGCGCACCGCGCCCGGTTATAGCCTCTACGCTTTGCGTAATTCCGTCCCGCCCAAGCCCGGCCTTGCCCGCGATGGTGGCGCCGGACAAATCGAAATTGAATTGTGGGACGTGCCCATGGCCGGTTTCGGCAGTTTCGTCGCGGCCATTCCTGCGCCGCTCGGGATCGGATCCATCGAAGTCGAAGACGGCAGTATCGTCAAAGGCTTCATCTGCGAACCCTATGCGCTCGCAGACGCGACAAACATTACCGCCTTCGGCGGGTGGCGCAATTACCTCACCGCAAACGCCCCCGCCGCCCTATCCGCCACCGCTTAGCCCTTTCAGGAGATCCGACCATGATGAATAGACGCAAATTCCTCGCAACATCGGCCGCAACCGCCGCCGCTGCGGCGGTTCTACCCATGCCCTTTGTCCGGGCGCAGTCGGAAACCACCATCCGCATGGGCGCGCTCAAGCTTATCCACTCCATCGCGCCGCATTTCTATGACCAGTTCACGCCAGCCGGATACAAGGTCGAAGTCATTCCCTTTGAGAGCCCGACCGAGGGCAAGAATGCGGTGGTGACCAAGTCCGTTGATTTCGGCATGTTCGGTATTGCCGCGGCAACGCTGGGCGCGGCTGCCGGCGAACCCATCGTTGTCATCGGCGGTGCCTGCAACAAGGGCATGGGCGTGGTCGCCGGCAAGGACAGCGATATCGACTCCATAGCCGATCTCAAGGGCAAGCGGGTTGCCATCTGGCCCGGTTCGACCCAGGAGGTCTTCATCCTCGAGCGGTTGCGCATGGAGGGCCTTTCCATCGCCGATGTGACACCGGTCCGCATCTCCTTCAGCGAAATGCACCTGGCGCTGGCGCGCGGCGATATCGACGCCTATGTCGGCGCCGAACCAGCACCGGGCGTCAGCCTTGCGACCGGTATCGGCAAGATTGTCGAGTATCCCTATGGCACCGAAATGGGCGCTCTCAACATGATCTTTGGTGCGCATCGGGAGACGCTCTCGGAACGCCCGGAACTGGTCGATGTGATCCTGGACATCCACCGCCAGGCCTCCGAACATGCCATGGCCAACCCCGCCGAGATGGTGGAAATGGCAGTGATGAAGCTCGGCCAGGACCGTGCGGCAATCGAGCTCTCCGCCCCTAATGTGGAACTGACCTGGAAATTCGGAGAGACTGAGTTGAGCCAGTCCAAAACCTATGCACAGCATATGGTGGAACTCAACCAGATCCAGGCGCTGCCCGACTTCGACACCTTCTTCGACACCAGCTTTGTCCAGAACCTCGAACAAAAGGTCTAAAGCCATGAGTATCGCGGCCGACCGGACCGATACCCCGCCTGCCGCAACCGCCCCTCGAAGGCATCCAGCCTTCGAGGTCGCGCGGCTCAAGCAACCGATTCTGGCACTGGTGCTGCCAGCGCTGCTGCTTGTCTGGTGGCACTTTGCTACAGCCGGCCAAGCCTATAGCCTGATCCCGCCCCCCTCGCAGGTGGCCATGGCGTTCTACGACCTGGCCGTTGGCGGCATCCGCAACGACTTTTTCAGCGGCACCTTGCTAACCCATGTTATCGCGTCGGTCTCGCGGGTCTATGGCGGGTTCTTTCTGGCCGTCATCGTCGCACTGCCGCTGGGCCTGATGATCGGTCGCATTCCTGCGGTGCGGCAGATGTTCGACCCCATGCTGCAAATCCTGCGACCCATACCCGTGACCGCCTGGCTGCCGCTGGCCATGATCATCTTCGGTATCGGCCCGACATCGGCGATCTTTCTGGTGTTTCTCGGAGCCTTCTACCCAATCCTGATCAATACGGTTTTCGGGGTTCGCTCGGTGGAGCCGCGGCTGTTCGAGGCTGCCAGCATGCTCGGCTGCTCGCCGTCCGCGCAATTTGGCAGGGTCGTTCTGCCCGCCGCCCTGCCGGCAATATTCACCGGCTTGCGGCTTGGCCTCGGCTTTGCGTGGATGATCATCGTCATCGGCGAGATGACGGGCGTCCCGACCGGCCTTGGCGCCATCATCATGGAAGCACGGCAATTGTCGCGCACCGAAATCGTCATCTGCGGCATGATCGCCATCGGCGTCGCCGGTTTCATTTCCGACCGGATCATCCTGATGATCGGCCGCAAGCTCTTGTCCTGGAGCCCCAATCATGTCTGACGCCCCCACCATTCTTTCATTGCGCAATGTCGGCAAAACCTTTGCGGTGCAAGGACGCACCATCGAGGCTCTGCGCGACGCCAATCTGGACGTGAAGCGGGGGGAATTTGTCTGCCTGCTGGGCGCGTCCGGCTGCGGAAAGTCCACTCTCCTCCGCATCGTGGCAGGTTTCGAGACGGCCAGCGCCGGTGAGGCGCTGATGTGGAACCGACCGATCGAGGGGCCCGATCCCTCGCGCGGCATGGTGTTCCAGGATTACGGCCTGTTTCCATGGCTGACCGTGCGCGACAACATAGGCTTCGGCCCCGCATCGCGGCGGCGGCCGAGAAACGAGATCAAGGAGACGGTCGATCATTTCGTGGATCTCGTCGGGCTCGGGCGTTTTGCCGATGCCTATCCGCATCAGCTTTCGGGCGGCATGAAACAGCGCGTGGCCATTGCCCGCGTTCTCGCCAATGATGCGGAAATGGTGCTGATGGACGAGCCATTCGGCGCCCTCGATGCCATGACGCGAGAACGGCTGCAGGACGAATTGCTCGACCTGTGGGAACGCACCAAGCTCACCGTGCTATTCGTAACCCATTCGATAGAAGAAGCGGCGGTGCTCTCCAACCGCGTGATCGTCATGAGTGCGGGACCGGGTCGGATCGACAGCGACGTCTCTGTGGACCTTCCTCGGCCGCGTGATGTCTCCAGCACCGCTTTCAACGAATTGCGGCGTTCGCTTTCGGGCAAACTGCATAGCCATCACGGCAAGGTGGCGGCGTGATTGCAGAGGAACGAAGCCTGTCGCTTGTCGAACCGATTTGGCGCGGCATGGGCAGGGATGAACTCGACCGTGCCTATGATAACAGCAGTGCCGTGGCCGATAGTGCCGAATATCTGGCGGACTGGTCGCGCAGAAGCGCTGAATTGAGGGAAGAAGGTGGGCACAAACTCGTCGAGCTCGCATATGGCCCGCGCGAGCGTAACCGCGTGGACCTGTTGCGGTGCGGCGTCGAGAACGCGCCATTGCTCGTCTTTATCCATGGCGGCTATTGGCAGCGCAATTCCAAGGACATCTTCCTTGCGATGGCTGAAGGACCTTTGGCGGCCGGACTCGATGTGGCTCTGCCCGGCTACACGCTGGCACCGGAGGCCAGCCTTGCCGGCATAGTGGAGGAGATGCGGACAGCGGTCGCATATCTCCGCCAGAACGGCCCTGCCATCGGGGCGGCAAAAGGGAGGCTGGTCGTTTCCGGCTGGTCGGCGGGCGGGCATCTTGCGGCCAGCATGATGAACATGGCCGCAGTGGATGCCGGCTTGGCAATTTCGGGAATTTACGATCTCGAACCGATCCGGAGGGGGTCCCTGAACGACAAGCTCGGCCTGTCGCCGGCTGATGTCGCGTCGCTTAGCCCTATCGCTCATCTTCCTGCCACTTCAGGCAAGCTCACCATCGCCTATGGCACCGCCGAATTACCTGAATTGCAGCGTCAGTCCGAGCAATATGCGGCAGAGTGGAAATCGGCAAACCGCGCCGCGGACCTGCTGCCAGTGGCGGGCGCCGACCATTTCTCGATCCTCGAACAATTGGCCCGACCGGGTGGCGTCCTGGCCATTGAGGCGGCAAGACTTGCTGGCCAAGCGTGACGATGGATTCGACCACAAAATGAGCACTACCCCAACCACCCTGCCTCGGGTCCACATGATTGTGCTGGGCGGAACAATTACCATGATGCCCCAACCCAGTCAGGGCATTGTGCCCAAGCTGTCCGGGGCCGATCTGGTTGCGGCCGTGCCGGCGCTGGCCGAAGTCGCCACTATCAGTGTCGAAACACCATTTCTCATACCTGGCGCGTCCATAAGCCTGAGCCAGTTGCGGGGCGTATCGCAACTGGCTCAGGCTGCGATAGAAAACGGCGCAAGTGGCGTGGTCGTGGTTCAGGGCACGGACACAATCGACGAAACCGCGTTCGCGCTCGATCTGGCGCATGATGGCGATGCGCCCATCGTGGTTACCGGAGCCATGCGGGGTGCCGATGCGCCTGGCGCCGATGGCCCGGCCAATCTGCTTGCTGCTGTTCTCACTGCGTGCTCCGCAGCAGCCCGAGGTCTTGGCGCGCTTGTCGTGCTGAACGATGAAATCCACGCGGCGCGCTTTGTCGAAAAATCGCACAAGGCACTTGTCTCTGCTTTCACCAGCCCAGCCGCCGCTCCGCTGGGCACTATCATCGAGGGCGCGGTGCGGATCGCGTTGCGGCCAGATCGCCTGCCGCTGCTCGGCGCGATACCGGAGTTCGAACGTGTCGCCATAGTCAAGCTGGGTCTCGGAGACGACGGCACGCTGATCGAGGCGGCCGCCGAATGTGGTTTCGCGGGTCTTGTCATCGAAGGGATGGGCGCCGGCCATGTTCCGGCGGCTGCGATTCCGGCGCTGGAGAACGTAGGCAAGCAGCTGCCGCTGGTGCTCGCCTCGCGCGTTCCGTCCGGCCCAATCTTCGAGCGCACTTATGGTTTCGCCGGGTCTGAGCTCGATCTCCTGTCTCGCGGGCTTGTTCCCGCGGGCTCGTTAAGTGCCACCAAGGCGCGCCTCTTGCTTGGCTTTCTTTTGGGCCAGGGCCGCGACCGAGTTGCAATAGCCGACATTTTCCGCCTCTATCGCTGACGAGCCTCCATGACCGACAAGATCATCAATCCAGACCTCATCCGCCAACGCCTGGACTATGCGCCCATTACCCAGCGGCCTAGATTGCGACTGCCCAAGGGTGAGCGCGTAGCGGTTTGGACAATCGTCAATGTCGAGAACTGGTCACCGGACGGGCCGATGCCGCGCGCCGTGCTGCCGCCACCCATGGGTCAACCGCTCCTGCCGGACATTCCCAATTGGGCGTGGCACGAATACGGCATGCGCGTAGGCTTCTGGCGTTTTCTCGACGTGCTATCCAGGCGAAACCTGCGCGCGAGTTTTGCGGTCAACGGGTCTGCATGCACGGTTTATGAAGCCGCATGCCGGGCAGCACATGAGGCGGGATGGGACTTCATCGGGCATGGCTTCGTTCAGCGGCCCATGCACCGGGTTGAAGATCAAGCGGCTGCTATTCGTGAGACGATGGCGGCAATCAAGCGGCTGACAGGCGCTGCGCCACGTGGATGGGAAAGCCCGGGGCTTACAGAAACGATGGAAACGCTGGACCTCCTTGCGGAGGCCGGCCTGGAATATGTCTGCGACTGGTGTCTGGACGATCAGCCCGTCACCATGCGTACGCGCTCGAAACCTATCGTTTCAGTGCCTTACACGGTGGAACTCAACGACGTCGTTATGACGGCGGTACAGGGCCATCGATCGGACGAAATCTACAAACGCGGCGTCGACCAGTTTGACCGGCTTTACCTTGAAGGCGCCGACCAGCCCCGGGTAATGGCCATATCCATTCACCCCTACCTCACCGGAGCGCCGCATCGCATAAAGTATCTGGAGATGCTCTATGACTACATTCTCGGGCATGATGGCGTTGCGATGATGACCGGCTCGGAAATACTGGATTGGTACCGGACGCAGGAAACGGCGTCGGGCATCTGATAGCGCAACAATTACAACGCGCTATAGTCGCCCGTTTGCCTGACCATCCAATATTGCCTGCGCAACGCCGGCACATTGAACGCGAATATCGGGTATGGCCTCGATTTCAAAATAGCGGCCGCGCGTGAGCGGGCCGACGACGCGCACACGTTGGGATATTGTGCCATCGGTCGCCACAAGCGCACAACTGTCGTCGACATCGATTCCGATGTGCATGATATCGGGGCGGGCCGCGCCTGAGTGGATCAGATGGCGAATGACGGGATTGGTACTGGCGCGCACATCCACTGTCACTCCACCACAATCATAGACCCTGGCAACCTTGACGATTTCGCGTGTCGTTGTGCCACGTGGCCGGATTGTCGCCTGAACTGCGTCGCCGTCCCGCTCGATCGCAAGAAATTCGGCGGCGACAAGCGAAACCTGTCCGCTATCGATCGCCTTGAGCAGCTTGGCGTGTAGATCGGGCGGCAGGCGATGACGGTGGATGTTCCACCACGGACGGATATGACGCAGAAATTGCCGCTTCTGCTGTCGCGGCCAGCTTTGCCAAAGGCGCTGGTTATATGGACGCAATCCATCCAGCACACTACGCCAGTTCCCGCCTCGGGACTCCACATCTGCAACGCGGGCTCTGAACCATTTTGTCAGCTGCGTGAGGCTCGCGCCGAATGGCACATCAGCCTCATCTATGGTCAGCGGTGCTTCATCCTGATGTCCGCGCGGCACAAGGCCGTTTCGCGACACTACAGTAATCTGCCCGGCATGTTCGGCACTGGACAGCGACACCCAAGCGTCCACCATGCTGAGGCCGGACCCCAGGATCATGACCGGCGCATCGGGGGAAAGTTGAGTATCACGCTCCGAACCGGCGGTGACGGCAATACCCCTACCCCGTGCCGGCTGCGTCTCATGCCCCACCGCCAGAACGGCGCTGCGTGCCGAAATGCTGTTTCCGTTGGTCAGAACCACCTCGACGCCTTGTTTGGTTTCCTTGAGGGATTCTACCTCTTCGGAAAGAACGAGCAGCCGCCCTGCAATAAGTTTGCCAGCCTGACGCAGAACGTCTTCAAGGTAGGCGCCGTAAAGCCGGCGCGGCACAAAGGTCCAGGACGAGGCATGCTTGCCCGGCTCACGATTTTGCAGCCAGCGCCAGAAATGCTCGGGATCGTCGGCAAATGCGCTCATCCCGCGCGCCGGCACATTGACCCGATGCTCGCGGTGACGCGCCGAATAGGCCACGCCCTGACCAAATCGGCCATTGCGCTCTATAAGGGTTACGCGGAGATCGGGATCGGAACTGCGCAGGAGATGGGCTGCCAGCAGCACGCCACTGGCCCCACCGCCGATGATCACTACAGATCGTTGACCGTCAAATGTAATGTCGCCCTCCTGGTCTGACGGCACATTCTGGTTCTGGCGCCCGCACAAATCGCAGGCAGGCCAAAGGTGCACAAGGCTCTATACGATCAATCACCGCCATCGCCAAATCGCTCGGATAACGCAGAGGACAAGTCCGAAGCTCATGTCGATTTGAGCCGGATCATGCCCATATTGTTACGGAATACGGGAAACGCCAGAGAGGACCCACACGACGCCGCATATGCGCAGCAGTGTCAAAAGATCCTCGTCTATGCGACGAAGAGACATGAAACCGCACTTCTCAAGATGCTTCTCTAACCCTATACATTCAGAGGAGATTCTTACCCGAGGACCGGCCCCTGCCCCAGATATCCACTGACCTAGCCCTGACCCTGCTTGCCGCGCTGCCCTTTTTGGCCTGTGCGCTGGTTCTTGCCCTTCCGGGCAGGGGAAACAGGGGGGCGGTGTGGATAGCGGCAGTCGTCGCCGGCATGCTCAGCCTGCTCTCGATAGGTTTGTTCCCACTCGTGGCAGATGGCGGCGTTATCACCAGCCGCATCGAATGGATTCCTCAGCTTGGGCTGAACATCGTCCTGCGCATGGACGGTTTCGCCTGGTTGTTCTCGGTGCTTGTTACCGTGATCGGGTTCCTGGTGGTGCTTTATGCCCGCTATTACATGTCCCCCAAAGACCCAATCGCGCGCTTCTACTCGCTTTTGCTGGCATTCATGGGGGCGATGATTGGTCTTGTCATCTCAGGCAACATTATCCAGCTTGCCATCTATTGGGAGTTGACCAGCCTCGTTTCATTCCTGCTGATCGGTTACTGGTACCACCGCGGCGACGCGCGCGACGGCGCGCGCATGGCTCTGATCATCACGGGCACAGGCGGCCTTGCGCTGTTCGTCGCCATGATGCTGGTCGGCCATATCGTGGGCAGCTACGAGCTTGATGTGGTGCTGGACTCGGGCCGCATGCTGGTCGATAGTCCGCTCTATCCGGTCACGCTGATCCTGTTCCTGCTCGCCGCATTCACCAAAAGCGCGCAGTTTCCCTTCCAGTTCTGGCTGCCCAATGCGATGACCGCGCCGACTCCGGTTTCGGCCTATCTGCATTCGGCGACGATGGTGAAAGCCGGCGTGTTCCTGCTGGCCCGATTCTGGCCTGTCATGTCGGACAGCCAGCTCTGGTTCTGGATTGTCACCTATACGGGGCTCGCAACGCTCATCTTCGGGGCCTATGCCGCGCTGTTCCAGCGCGATCTCAAGGGCCTTATGGCCTATTCTACCATTTCTCATCTGGGGCTGATTACGACGCTGCTCGGCATGGGAACGCCCCTCGCTGCCGTAGCCGCCATCTTCCACATCGCCAATCACGCTACTTTCAAGGCGTCGCTGTTCATGGCGGTGGGCATCATCGACCATGAAGCGGGAACACGCGATGTCCGCAAGCTGAGTGGCCTCATCAAGTTCATGCCGTTTACCGGCATCTTCGCCATTATCGCCAGCGCAGCAATGGCCGGCGTGCCGCTGCTCAACGGCTTCCTGTCCAAGGAAATGTTCTTCACCGAGACTGCAGAGTTCAACTCCAACGTCTTCATCAATCTCTCGCTGCCCATAGGCGCCACTCTGGCCGGCATGCTCAGCGTCGCCTATTCGATCAAGTTTGTGCATGGCGTGTTCTTCGGGCCGCCGCCGACCGAGCTTGAAAAGGTCCCGCACGAGCCCCCAGCGCTGATGCGCCGTCCGATAGAATTCCTTGTGCTGGTGTGCCTCGCCGTGGGCATCATCCCCGGGATCACCATCGGGCCCTATCTGGCAGCCGCCGTTCATGCCGTTCTCGGGCCGGAAACTCCCTATTACAGCCTTTCGATCTGGCATGGCTTCAATCTGCCGCTGGTGATGAGCATCATCGCTCTTATCGGCGGGGCCATCATCTATGTGCCGTACTACCGGCGTCTGCGGAATATCGACGGTGTGCCCCTGACCCGAGGCCTGCGCGGACAGCGTATCTTCGAGCGCATTCTGGTTACCGCAACCAATCGCTGGGCGCGCCGTGTTGTGCAGGCATTCGGCACGCAGAGGCTGCAGCCCCAGGTGTTCACAGTGGTTTTCCTGGCCTTGGCGGCAGGCATTGGTGCAGGCTGGGCGCGTCTCGGCAACCTGCCCATGCCGGACAATTTCGACCCAGTACTGGGCCTTGTCTGGCTGCTCGGCTGCGTCAGCGCAATTGCTGCCGCCTATCAAGCCAAGTTCCACCGCCTGGCGTCTCTTATCCTGCTCGGAGGCGCCGGCCTTGCGACCTGTCTGACCTTTGCTTGGTTCTCCGCGCCTGACCTGGCGCTGACTCAGCTTCTGGCGGAGATCGCAACAACGGTTCTGATTCTGCTTGGGCTTCGCTGGCTTCCAAAGCGGACGCCGGTTGCCGACGAGCGGACGTGGCAGGTCAAATTCCGGCGCTATCGTGACGTTGGACTTGCGGTTCTGGTTGGCCTGGGCGTCGCCGTGGCCAGCTATGCCATCATGACTCGTGCGGCACCCGAAGGCATTTCCGAGTTCTTCCTCGCCAATGCTTATAGTCAAGGCGGCGGTACCAATGTCGTCAACGTGATGCTGGTGGATTTCCGTGCCTTCGATACTTTGGGCGAGGTGACCGTGCTGGGCGTTGTCGCCCTCGTGGTATTCGGCCTCCTGCGTCGCTTCCGCCCCGCAGTGGACAGCGCTGACAAGCCTGAACAGCAGCGCGTGCTGGATGACTACGCGCCCGGAGCGGGCCAGCACGTCGCAGACGATTTCCTGCGTATCCCGGCGCTGATTATCAACTGGATGTTCCCCATCGTCATCGTGGTCGCCATCTACATGTTCATGCGTGGCCACGACCTGCCCGGTGGCGGATTTATTGCCGGTATCGTCATGTCTCTGGCCTTCATCCTGCAATATCTGGCGGGCGGGACGCGCTGGGTGGAAGAACGCCTGCGTATCCTGCCGGTGCTGTGGATTGGCTGGGGGCTGCTGATTGCTCTGCTGACGGGGGTCGGCGCAATGCTGCTCGGCGCACCCTTCCTGACTTCGGCATTTGCCTATGCGGAAATCCCGTATATCGGCCGTGTACCCATGGCCACAGCGCTGCTCTTTGACGTGGGCGTGTTCGCCCTGGTTGTGGGCGCCGTGGTGCTGATGCTCATCGCGCTTGCCCACCAATCCATCCGCAGGCCCAAACCGGCTGGCACGGCCAAACCCAAGGTGAGGGAGGGCCTCGACAAATGGAACTGACCCTTGCCATCGCGATCGGTGTGCTCGCAGCATCTGGTGTCTATCTGGTGCTACGCCCTCGCACCTTCCAGGTCATCATTGGCCTCTCGCTGATTTCCTATGCCGTCAACCTGTTCATTCTTGCCATGGGCCGGCTTCGCATGGATGCGGCACCGATCCTCTCGGGCGCTAATGCCAATCCGGCGGACTATACCGACCCGGTGCCGCAGGCGCTGGTTCTAACCGCCATCGTTATCGGCTTTGCCATGACTGCCCTTTTCCTCGTCGTGCTCCTGGTCGCTCGCGGCCTTACAGGCAACGACCATGTCGACGGCAAGGGGAACTGACATGACAGGCATGAACCACCTGGCCATTCTGCCGATCCTCATCCCGCTGATTGCGATCATCGCCAATCTGATCATGTCAGATCAACGCAGCAATCAACGTGTCGTCGGGCTCAATATCGGGTTCAGCGCGCTGCTTTTGCTGGTTTCCATCCTGCTTTTCGTGGTGCTGGCGCAATCCGGCCAGACTGCAGCGGCGGTTTATCCGCTTGGCAATTGGCCAGTTCCATTTGGGATCGTACTGGTCGCCGATCGCCTCTCCTCCATCATGGTGCTCACCACCTCCATTCTGTCGCTGTCCGCTTTGGTTTATGCCTCGGCGCGCTGGCACAGTCGCGGCACGAACTTCTTCCCCCTGTTTCATGCGCTGACCATGGGGCTCAACGGCGCCTTCCTGACGGGCGACCTGTTCAATCTCTTCGTATTCTTCGAGTTGCTGCTGGCCGCCTCTTATGGGCTGGCGCTGTTCGGAAGCGGGCGCAACCGCGTGCGTGCGTCGATGCACTACATCGTCATCAACCTTGTCGCCTCGTTCCTGTTCCTGATTGGCGTGGCGCTGATCTATGGTACGACCGGCACGCTCAACATCGCCGATATCGCCCGCGCAGTACCCCTTATCGCTGCCGAAGATCGCGGCCTGTTCGAGGCCGGTGCGGCAGTCCTGGGCATTGCCTTCCTTATCAAGGCCGGGTCATGGCCACTCCACTTCTGGCTGCCCAACACCTACTCGGCAGCCGCTCCGCCCGTGGCTGCGCTGTTCTCCGTCATGACCAAAGTCGGCTTCTACGCCATATTGCGGCTGTGGATGATGGTCTTCGGCAATGATGCCGCGACCCCCGAAGCGACATTCGGCCAGAGCACACTGATGGTCCTGGGCGTAGCGACGCTCGTTTATGGCTCTATCGGCGCCTTGTCCTGCAAGGCACTGGACCGGCTTGCAAGCTATCTGATCCTTGTCTCTGCAGGCACGTTGCTTCTTGCCGTAGGATATAATTCTCCCGGCGTGACCGCTGGCGCGCTGTACTATGTCGTCGTGGCGACGCTCGCTGCCGGCGCTCTGTTCCTGCTCAAGGACATTATCGATCAGATATTGCCCGCCGAGGCACAGGTTCTTGCTGTCTCGCTGGAACTCTATGGCGATGAGGAAGAAGCCGTCGACGAGGACCAGGAGGTCAGCCGCACCATTCCGGCCGCAGCCACCATCGTCACCCTATGTTTCGTCATCGCGGCGCTGGTCATGGCGGGCCTGCCTCCCCTGCCCGGCTTCATTGCCAAATTCGCCATGATCTCGTCAGCGCTGGAAACCGATGGCGCGCCTTATGCAGCCACATGGTGGATGACCGGCGCACTCATCGTTTCAGGCCTGTTCGTGCTGGTGTCCATGGTTCGCAATGGCATCAACATCTTCTGGACGTCGCTGCCTGAAGATGGCGTCCTGCGGCTGCGCACGATGGAGATTGGTCCTATCGTCATCCTGCTCGCTCTGTGCGTAATCATGACGCTTGCTGCCGGGCCGGCCATGGTGTTTTTTGCCGAAACGGCTGAGTTCATCCATTCATCCCAAAGCTATATCGACGTCGTCCTCCCGGCGGGGGGCGCATCATGAGGCGTCTGTTCCCCCACCCGATCCTGGCTGCGTTCATTCTGGTCTTCTGGCTGATCCTTCAGCAATCGGCAGGCCTTGGCCATATTCTGCTCGGTAGCATCATCGCCGTGACCGTTTCTCTGGCGACGGCCCTGATCATCCCGGAACCTCTCGTCGTCCGGCGTCCCCTCAAGGTGCTGCAGCTGATCGGCGTCGCAGGGGTGGATATCGTCCGCTCCAACCTCGCGGTGATGGCAATTCTCTTCAATCCGCGGCCCGAGCCGGAGGCAGACTTCATCGAAATGAAGTTGGAGTTGACCAATACGTTCGGCCTCGCCGTGCTGGCGTGCCTGATCACGGCGACGCCGGGCAGTGCCTGGCTTGAATATGACCGGGAGCGCAGCACCGTCCTGATTCACGTCTTTGATCTCGTCGATGCAGACGAATGGGTCGAAACGATCAAGAACCGCTACGAAACCCTGCTGCTGGAGATCTTCCAATGAGTGTCGATATTCTGCACTGGAGCCTGTTGGCTGCTCAATTCCTGCTCGGCATCGGCATGCTGGCAGCCCTTTACCGCATGGTCATCGGCCCGCGCGCTCAGGACCGTATTCTGGCGCTCGACGCACTCTATGTCGTTGCCCTGCTGTTGCTCGTGACGCTGGGCATTCGCACCAATTCGCAGGTCTATTTCGAGTTGGCCATGCTGATCGGGCTTCTGGGCTTCGTCGGCACCGTGGCCCTGGCAAAATTCCTCATGCGCGGCGAGGTGATCGAATGATCGACGATCTGCCGCTCTGGCTTTCCATTCTGGTCTCGGTGCTGGTCGTGGGCGGCGCGTTGCTGACCATGGCCGGCTGTTTCGGACTGGTCCGGCTCAGAAATTTCTATCTGCGCATCCACGCGCCCACCATGGGCACCAGCATGGGTGGCGGCCTTATCCTTCTGGCGTCGGCCATTTATTTCACCGTCACCCGCGACCGGCTGGTGGTGCATGAAATGCTCATCTTCTTTTTCGTCACCATCACCACGCCGGTAACACTGATGCTCCTTGCCCGTGCCAGCCTGTTTCGCGACCGGGTGGAGGGCAATGATGGCGTGCCCAAGCGGGTGACTTCAAGCCCGGAGCCGGACGCCTGAAGCAGGGCAAAATCGAATTCTGTTTCTCCCAGCCGCACCATGCTCTAGGGTCCTGGAGGGGATGGATGAATGAGAATTCTGCTTGTCGAAGACAATGAAGACCTTGGCGAAGCCATAGAAAAGCGGCTGCGCAGTGCCGGCCATTCTGTGGAGTGGGTCAAAGACGGCGCGCATGTCGTGTCCACCGCGGAATCCGACCAGTTCGATGCGGTCACGCTGGACCTCATGCTGCCGAACCGCGATGGCATCGGCCTCATCGCCGAATTGCGGAAACGCCGGTTCAATGCACCCATTCTGGTGATGACCGCGCGCTCGGAAATTGACGACAAGGTCAGCCTGCTCGATCTCGGCGCCGATGACTATCTGGTAAAACCGTTTGATCTGAGAGAGTTGGAGGCGCGTCTGCGCGCATTGCTGCGGCGCACCGGTGGGCAGGCATCCAGTTCGATAGAGGTGGGCAATCTTTCGCTCGATCTGGCGGGGATCAATGCGGCGGTGGACGGCAAGGCCATTGAACTGGGCCGCAGGGAGTTCCGGCTGCTGGAAATCCTTGTCTCACATGTCGGCAAAGTCGTGCCCAAGGAACGGCTGATGAACCAGCTGTTCAATTTCGATGAAAGCGTCTCCATCAATGCGCTGGAACTGCATATTTCCCGGCTGCGCAAGAAGCTGGACGGCGCAAATGTCGAGATCGGGACCGTGCGTGGCGTCGGCTATCTGTTGCGGGTGACCGGATAAGTGCCCGGCGTGGGTCGCAAGCCGTTCTCGCTTCGTCGTCGCATCTTTGCGCTGGCGGTAGGCCTTCTCGTGCTGGCCGCAATGATCCTGATCGTTTTCATCCGCGACTATGCCGAGCGCGCGGCGGACAGGGCCTTTGACCGGCTGCTGGCTGCATCCGCGTTGACTATAGCGGGCGCAGTGCAGGTGGAGAATGAAGCGGTCGTCGTGGAAATTCCCTTCGCTGCCTTCGCCATGTTTTCGGGGCAGGACCGCGTTTTTTACGCAGTGGAAGACCCAGATGCCCGCACGGTTACCGGCTACGAGGATCTGGCGGCACAAATGCCGGAGACTGTGTCGGCTGAGCCGAGCTTTGTCGATGTCCTCTATCGCGGCGAGACTGTCCGTGTTGCCAGTGTCGGGCGGCTCATTTCCACGCCCAGCGATACCGGCTGGGTAACCATCCATGTGGCCGAGACGCAGAACCAACGCGAGGCCCTGTCCAACGAAATCCTGTCCAACGCCGTCCTGCCGGTGATTGCCCTGACCATCCTGGCCGTCGGACTGGTCTGGTTTGGTATTTCACGCATGTTCGCGCCCCTGACCGAGCTGGAGCATGATCTGCGCGTGCGGGCCCCCGATGATCTTTCGCCCATCACCGTGCCGGTGCCGGCAGAAGTGGAGCATCTGGTTTCTGCACTCAACGCGTTCATGTCGCGCCTGCGCAATGCGATGGAGCGCGTCAGCGGGCTCGTCGCCGAGGCCGCGCATGAGGTGCGCACGCCGCTGGCCTCGCTGCGCGCACAGGCCGAAGTTGCCATGGACGAACACGATCCCGAAGCCCTGCGCCGCCGGGTCGGGCGCATCCATACCGGTGCGGTGCAAGCCAGCCAGCTGGTCAGCCAATTGCTGATGGAAGCAACAATCTCACACCGCATGGAAAATCAGGAGAACGACACCACCACCCTGTCGGCAGTGGTGGAAGAGGTGCGCCAGCGGCTGGACCCCGACCAGGCGGGGCGCCTGAACATCGACATGACGGCCGATGTGCAATCGGCCCTGATCCGGGGCGACCGTGTGGCGCTGCGGGAGATGATGCGCAACGTGGTGGATAATGCGCTGGTCTATTCCCCGGGCATTGTCGATATTCTGGGCCATGTGACCGGCGACGATATCGTGGTGGCGGTTCGTGACAGGGGACCGGGCATTGCACAGTCGGAAAAGGCGAGCGTGCTCGAACGCTTCAAACGCGGGCAGAGCAGCTCCGGCACGGTAGGGTCAGGTCTCGGCCTCTCCATCGTAGCGCGCGTTGTGGCGGCGCATCGGGGCAAGCTGATACTGAAGGACCGGGAGGGCGGCGGATTGATCGTCTCGATATCACTACCCCTGCCCCGCCGCGGCGCGGCCGGCACGATGGCCTTTCTGTTGGCTCTGGCCTTCGCCGGCGCCCTGGTGCCGTTGGGCACAGACCATGCCCTTGCAGCCAGCTACCCTGCCGTCGACGGATCGGACGACAAGGTGCTCACCATTCTTGGCACAACGGACACGCCGCTGTTCGAGCACTTCATCGCCGGATTCCAGCAGCAGCGCCCCGATATCGGGATTGCCTATGAAGAATGGGATTCAAGGCCGCTCTATGAAGGATTTCTCGCCGGTTCGCTGGGCGCGACAGCGGATCTCTTGATCAGCTCGGCCTCGGACCTGCAATTGAAGCTGGCCAATGACGGCTACGCATTGGCCTATGACAGCCCTTATCTCGGCCCACTGCCGGAATGGGCGCATTGGCGCAACGAGGTCTTTGGCTTCACCTTCGAGCCGGCTGTGATCATTTATAATCCCGACGAGATAAGCGCGGCAGAAGTGCCGCGCACCCATCTGACGTTGGCGGAACTGCTGGAAACGCAGAGCGAGCGGTTCAGGGGGCGGATCGCCACATATGACATTGCCCTGTCAGGTGTGGGGTATCTTCTGGCGGCGCAGGATCAGACGATTTCGTCGACCTTCTGGCGACTGACGTCTGCATTCGGACGGGTCAATGCCCAGTTCTCAGGATCGAGCCCGGCTATTCTCAATGGCGTTGCCGATGGCTCGCTGGCGCTCGGCTACAATGTCCTCGGGTCCTATGCCTTTGCCCGGCAGGCCGAGGGCGCACCCATCGAAATCGTGGTACCGGACGATTACGTTCTGGTGCTCACCCGCTCGATGCTGATACCGCGCGATGCTGTGCATGCCGACCTGGCACGCGCATTCGTGGACTTTGCCCTCTCACCGGCGGGTCAGGCCATCGCCGCCGGCCCAACAGCACTGGGTGCGGTTATGCCGGAGGGCACAGGCGAATGGACCAGCGAGGCGATAGCCGCGCGTGGGCGCGGGGTGATCCAGCCGATCCCGCTCGGGCCCGGACTTCTGGTGGCGCTTGATACGTTGAGGCGGCAACGCTTTCTCGACACATGGCAGGAAATCGTTTCGCCAAAGCCATGAATGGACTTATTCAATGAAGATCACGCGCAGCGGGGAATGCGGAAACTCTCCCAAGAATGCTTTTGTTGAAGACTTCGTCATCGCTTGGATCAGTGGTGGCAATGTCAGCGAAATGCTCAGCGCCGAGGCACATATACCCGCAGTGACCTTTGGCGATGTGGCCGCCCTCACCATTGTCCACGCGATCAGCCATGGCCGGGTGGGCGCTTGCAACGGCGTGGCGGATGTCGGCGGCCAGCTGGTGCCCTTCGCCATGGTTCTTGAATTTGCCAATACAAAGGGCGACCGCGTGCGGCGGATCGACCTTTACCGCGCAGACTGAGGGGGCGGTGCCGCGTCGAGAAGGGGCGGTCACGGATCGAGAAGATTTTCGCTCAGCGCATGGCTGGCGTGAGCAAAGCCCCTCTACTGCACAGCACCGATGAGGCCCATTTAGGTGTCATGGAAACGGACCGGGATGATCCCGCTCCTCCAAGGAAGGATTGAACCATGAGCACCCTGCGCAAGAACAAGTTCTTTGCGACCCTCGACACTTTCGCCACCGTGTTCGGCAGTGCCGCCGCTGTGTCGGCTGCTGTCGAAGCCGGCCGGGCGCCCAAGGCCAAGCACCTTGAAAGCCTGGGCATCGACCCGGTCGCGTTCCGCAACGTCGGCAAGATCTAAAGAGCTCTGCTCGCAGCCTTTCGAGGCTGCTCCAGATGCAAGCTGCGGCCCTCCCCCCGGCTTGCATTGGTCTGCTGATATGACAAAGCCCGGATGCCAGTCCCTCCCTGGCATCCGGGCTTTTGTTTGCGTGCCTTATATCAGTCTTCGTCGCTGGCCAATTGGCCCAAAACCTTGCCCTGCCCCCGCAGCCGCAGGATCAGCGGCAGGCCCACAGCAACTATAGCCGCTATGTACAGCACGATTGAGATGGGGGAGCTGAACAGGATGACCGGGTCGCCCTGACTGATCGCGAGGGCACGGCGCAATTGCTGCTCGGCCATTGGTCCAAGGATCAGTCCCACCACAACAGGAGCGATGGGATAGCCGAAGCGGCGCAGAAAGTATCCCAGCACGCCAAAGGCCAGTAGCAGCACCAGCTCGAAGGAAATACGAACCGGGCCAATGCCCATGGACATGGCGCCATTCGCCCCCAGTGTGCCGAGGGTAGCGAACACGAGAATGCCGCCATAAAGCCAGGGCTTGGGAATGGTCAGCAGCTTCACCCAGAGGCCGATCAGCGGCAGGTTGAGCACCAGCAGCATGAAATTGGCGACGAGCAGGCTGGCGATCAGCGCCCAGACCAGATTGGCATTGTTGGCGAACAGCAATGGCCCCGGCTGGAGGCCGAATTGCTGAAAGCCGGCCAGCATGATCGCGGCAGTCGCCGTGGTTGGCAGGCCGAGTGTCAGCAGGGGCACGAGGGTACCCGCCGCAGAAGCGTTGTTGGCCGCTTCAGGACCGGCCACGCCCTCGATGGCGCCTTCGCCAAATTCCTCGGGATGCTTGGAGAAATTCTTCTCGGCGCTATAGGACAGAAAACTGGCAACGTCGGCGCCGCCGGCCGGCATGGCGCCGATGGGGAAGCCGATGAAGGTGCCGCGCAGCCAGGATGCCCAGCTGCGCTTCCAGTCCTCGATCGTCATCCAGACCGAGCCCTTGACCGCCATGACCTGCGCCGCGACCTGTTCGCGGTCGGACGCCGTCTTGAGGGTTTCACCGATGGCGAAGAGAGCCACGGCGAGCGTGGTCACTTCGATACCGTCCAGCAGATCCATGACGCCGAAGGCAAGGCGCGTCTGGCCCGACTGCAGATCAATGCCGATGAGGCCCAAACCGAGCCCAATGAACAGCGCGGTCAGACCGCGCAGCGCACTGTCGCCAAAAGCGGCGGAGACGGTGACGAAGGCCAACACCATCAGCGCGAAGTAGTCAGCAGGGCCGAAAGACAGGGCGAAGCGAACCACGAATGGCGCAATAAAGGCCAAGCCGAGTGTGGCAATGAGACCGGCAACGAACGAGCCGATGGCCGCCGTGGCGAGAGCAGGACCGCCCCTGCCCTTGCGGGCCATCTTGTTGCCTTCGAGCGCCGTGACGATGGATGCGCTTTCGCCCGGCGTATTGAGCAGGATGGACGTGGTCGAGCCGCCATACATGCCGCCATAATAAATACCGGCAAACATGATCAGCGAGCCGGCCGGGTCCAGCTTGTAGGTCACCGGCAGCAGCAATGCCACGGTGAGCGCCGGGCCGATGCCGGGCAGGACGCCCACGGCGGTCCCGAGCGTGACGCCAACCAGTGCATAGATCAGGTTCTGCCACTGCAGCGCGGCCAATAGGCCCTGTGCGAGAAGTTCGAACGTATTCATCAGAACGGGCTCCCGGTGGTCAGCAGGCGCTCAAGCACGCCGGAAGGCAGAGAGAGCTGTAGCCCCCTGGCGAAGACAAACCAGACGATGAAGGCAAAGACGGTGCCGATTGGAATGGTCTTCCACAGCGGACCGCGGCCAAAACCCTTGGCAGTGAACGCGAAGAGTACGCCGGTCGCAATGGAAAAGCCCGCTGTCGACAGGAGCAGGATTTGGGCCACCAGACCGCCGATGATCCAGAAAATTGGACCGTAGTCGTCCTTGCTGCGCTCGGGAAAACCGTTGCGAAGCGCGGAGACGACCGTGCCTATCGCCAGCAGGACCAGTCCTGACGCGATTACATAGGGGAAGACCGTGGGGCCGACGCGTTGCTGGATGGGCGGCACGCGCATCTGGCTGGTTTGCCAGAAGATGACAATGGCAAGCCCGGCGAGAATGGCGGCGATGACAAGCGCCGCCCCATCGGGGCGGCGCTGCGGGCCTGAAGAGCCGTTCATCATTCGACGAGGCCAATATCTTTCAGGATCGTCTCGGTGGCTGCGATGTCTGCAGCGAGCTGGGCGTCGAAGGCTTCGCCATCGAGATAAGTGTCGACCCAACCCTTGGTTTCGAGCGCGGTCTGCCAGGTGGCGGACTCGGCCATGGCCTTGACGTCGGCAGTGATGGCAGCTTTCTGCTCATCGGTGATGCCAGGCGCAGCGGCGACCATACGCCAGTTCTGCACCGCGAGATCGACACCAGCCTCCATCAGGGTCGGACCATCGACGCCCGGCACGCGTTCATCGGAGGACACGGCAAGCAGGCGCAGCTCACCGGCTTCGATCTGACCGGCAAATTCGCTGATGCCCGAAATGCCGACGGTCACCTGGCCGCCGAGAATAGCGGCAAGGGCTTCGCCACCGCCGGAATAGGCGATGTAGTTTACCTGCGTGGGATCGACACCAATGGTCTTGGCAATGAGGCCGGCAGTGATGTGGTCGACGCCGCCTGCAGAGCCACCGGCCCATGACACGGCACCGGTATTTTCCTTGAGCTTGGCGACGAGGCCATCAAGATCCTGGATGTCGGACGAGCTGGGCACCACGATAGCCACGGCCTCACCGGTGAGGCGAGCGATGGGGGTGACATTTTCAAGGGTCACGGGCGAGGCATTGGTGAGGATCGCACCGACCATCACGTAGCCGCCGACGATCAGCGCGTTGGGATTGCCGTTTTCCTGCGTGGCGAACTGGGCGATACCGATGGTGCCGCCGGCGCCGGGAACATTGGTCACCTGCACATTACCGGAAATACCCTCGCCAACGAGGGCTTCCTGCATGGTGCGGGCGGTCTGGTCCCAGCCGCCACCGGGGGCGGCGGGCGCCATGATGGTGTAATCAGCCGCAAAAGCGGGGATCGACAGCGCGCCAGAAAGCAGCGCGGCAAAAAGCAGCTTGTTCATATTTCCTCCCGAACAAAGCGAACGACATTGCGTTCGTGAACGAGAGATTAAGCACGCTCCCTGTCACCGTCCTGTCGCGGCGACAGATGGCGCTCAGTCTTTGGTGGTAGGCGGCGCATCAATCATAGGTGGGCAGAACCAGTCCGGGACCGCCGCCCGGCTCGAAACCGTCACCAGTAAAATACCGCACTTCGTTGGGGGCAGCCGTGACATCAAAGGCGCGTCCCGCCCATTCCAGCGTTCCGGCGACAATGCTGCTGGAAACGCCCTTGATCGTCAAAAGCGCCCCGGCCCTGTCTGTCATCAGGCGCAGCCCGTTGGGGAAGCGGCAGACAAGCGTGCCATCACGACAATAGCGGCTTTCCCGGGCTGTATTGAGAAGTTCGAGCCGGGCGCCGTCGACCGTACGGGAATAGGCGGTTTCCCAAGGCTCATACCGATGCGTCGCCGGCTTGGGCAAAAGGCCGGTCAGCCAGACTTTGCCATCTGGCCGCGGGAGAATTCCGGACAGGCGTTCGACGTAATCGAGGAGGCAGAGAATCGAGGGCGAGTATTTTTCGGTAAAGCCCGCGTCACCATTATGCGGATTGAGCGTCTGCGGGAACCGGTCGGCGCCAAACAGGGCGGAAAGGACTGGCTGCATGATCCAGGTCAGTTCAACATCGTGGCCGTGATGTTCGAAAGCATGGGGCGTACGGATCAGGGTCAGGAAATTGGTAGGGCCGTTCCAGCTGTTCTGCCCAAAGGTCTGGTCGAACCGCGGGTCATCGAGCGCTATCGAGGTCAGCGGGAACTTGGCAAAGAATTTTCTGGTGTTGAGCAGGTAGCGCTCAAGGGCAGAACGGAAAAAATCGCCCTCGCCGATCTCGCAGGCAAGAACGCGGAGCAACACATCGGACTGGATACGGACCAGTCGGCCGTGTCGGTCACGATCATAAAAATAACCGTCTTCAGTGTCGTAGCAATACTCATAGAGGGCATCGCGGCTGGCCGCCGCCTTGGTGCGCCAGCTTGTGCCGTCGCTGCCTAGGGTATCGGCGATGCGCGCGAGATAATCGCGCTGACAGGCAACATTGGCCGTCAGGTCCGGCGCAATAAAGGGCAGGATCGGGTTATCAGGATCGTAGCGCGCCGGGTCGTTGCCAAAGGGGCTGTCGGGCACATGCCAGAAACGTGACGATAGATCGTGGCCGGTGTCATAGGCACAGAAGGCTTCCACGGCTCCCGTGCCACGCGTGTTACGGTTTTCGGCGAGCCAGTCATCATACCGCGCCATTGCCCCGAACATCGTCGCCAGCCAATCACTGTCGAGACGGTTCAATGCAAAGTGGTTCCAGACCGAGCGCGCCAAGGGTGTAACGAGTTGGATCTGGTTATAGGCCGGCCCCTGCGGCGTCACCTTGTAGGGAAAGAGCCCATCGTCACGCTGATAGCGCGCGAAGGCGGAATAGGTCGCCGTGGTGATGGAAGGCAGGAAACGGCTCAGCAATTCGGCATTGATGGTACCGGTGCTTTCGAGCCAGCAGCCGTGATAGATGCCGCCTTCATGCAGAATGGGCGTATCGTCCGCCGCCGGGGCGATGCAATCGAACAACTCGCGGACCGCGTCGTAATAGCGCTTGGTCAGACGCGGCGCGCTAGAGGCGAAACGCACACCGCTGGCTTGCCATTCGTGCAGCAAGGCAGCGTCGGCGGGTTTTGCCAGCGGTCCGATTTCGGCGGCGACATCCTGGTTGCGCAGCGCCTCTAGCAGTTCGTGGGTCACGCAATCGCCTCGATACGCAGGCCATCGGCATCAAAGAAATGCGCATCCGACGCATTGAACGAAACGCTGACCTTTTCGCCGCGGCTGTATTTTGCATGGCCCGGCGCCTGTGCCAGCAAAGAGCTGCCATCGGGCAAGGCGATATAGATAAACAGCTCGCTGCCCAGATATTCGACCAGCGTAATCACGCCTTCGACCTGAACGTCGCCGGGCTGGTTGATATGAACATGCTCGGGTCGGATGCCGATTGTCCGATCGCCCTGCCCCACATTAGCCGGAAGTGTACCCCAGCCCGGCAGATCAGCTACCGAGCCATTCGCTGCACCCTTGAGCAGGTTCATCTTGGGCGAGCCAATGAAGCTGGCGACAAAGAGATTCCTGGGCGCGTTGTAGAGTTCATATGGTGTGCCGACCTGTTCGAGATTGCCCTTGTTGAGCACGGCAATCCGCGTGGCCATGGTCATGGCTTCGGTCTGATCATGGGTCACATAGATCATGGTGGTGCCCAGGCGATTGTAGAGATTGGCCAGCTCCACCCGCATCTGCACGCGCAATTCGGCATCGAGGTTGGACAGCGGCTCATCGAACAGGAAAAGCTGTGGCTCGCGCACGATGGCCCGGCCGATGGCAACGCGCTGCTTCTGGCCGCCAGACAGCTGGCGCGGCTTGCGTTCAAGCAGCTCCTCGATCTGCAGGATGCGGGCAGCGTCGGCGACGCGGCGAGCAATCTCGTCCTTGGGCATGCGCAGGTTGGACAGGCCGAAAGCCAGGTTCTTGCGCACAGTCATATGCGGATAAAGCGCATAGGACTGGAAGACCATAGAGAGATTGCGCTGGCTGGCGGGGAGATCGTTGACGATGCGATCGTCGATGGCAATCGTACCGTCGGTGATCTCTTCAAGGCCGGCGATCATGCGCAGCAGGGTGGACTTGCCGCAGCCGGAGGGGCCAACCAGCACGAGAAATTCACCGGACTGCACCTGCAAATCGATGCCGTGGATGACTTCAAAGCCGGAATAGGCCTTGCGGACGTCGGATAGGGTTACGGATGCCATTGGTCAGTCCTTAGGCTTTTAAACAGGCTGGATGTTCCCCTCTCCCCTTGCGGGAGAGGGTGGATCGCGCGCAGCGCGAGACGGGTGAGGGGTTTGGAACTATCCACGCGCCTGATGGACAGGATAGCGCAGACCCCCTCATCCGCCCTTCGGGCACCTTCTCCCGCAAGGGGAGAAGGGAAGAAAGAGGACCCAGTCACTTCAAGCCGCTCATCGCGATGCCGCGGATGATCAGCCGCTGGAATATGACGAAAAACAGAATGATCGGCAGGATGGACAGGATCGACATGGCGAACATCGGACCATACTGGCTGGCGCCATCGGAGCTGATGAAGCTGCGCAAAGCCAGCGGCACAGTGTAGTCGTTCATGTCATTGAGATAGACCAGTGGCCCCAGAAAATCCTCCCAGGTCCAGATGAAGGAAAAGATCGCTGCCGTGGCCATTGCCGGCATGGAAAGCGGCATGATGATGGCCCAGTAGATCTTGAACGGAGAGCACCCATCGATCATCGCCGCCTCGTCCAGTTCGCGTGGCAACTGGCGGAAGAACTGGATCATCAGGAAAACAAAGAAGGCCTCTCCGGCAAGGAACTTCGGCACAATCAAAGGCAGATAGGTGTTCACCCAGCCCAGATTGAGGAACAGGATATATTGGGGGATGAGGACGACGTGATAGGGGATCATCAGCGTCATCATCATCAGCGCGAACCAGATATTCTTGCCGGTGAATTCCAACCGCGCAAAGGCATAGGCCGCAAAGGAACATGAGATGACGTTGCCCACGACCGAGAGCACCGTCACGACTGTGGAATTCCAGAAAAATGTGGTGAAGCTGACCGGCAGTGCATGCCAGCCGTTCCAGTAATTCTGCCACTGGAATTCGCTCGGCCAGAGACCAAGATTGCCGAAAATCTGGTTATCCTGCTTGAGCGAGGATGCGAACATCCAGATCAGCGGATAGACCATGATCAGAGATGTGGCGATCAGGAAGACATGCTTGAGGATCGCCGAGCGTTTGGCGCGCCGGGCCTTCTGCTCCCGATAGGCGCGGGCGATTTCGGCGGTGGTCTGGGCGGGGGCGTTCATTGCATCTGCACTCATGGCTCAACCCCTCTCATTCTCGTAATGGACCCAATATTTGCTGGTCCAGAACGCGATGGCGGTGAAGAGGGCGATGACCAGCAGCAGGACCCAGGCCAGCGCTGAGGCGTAGCCCATGCGCAGGAAGCTGAAGGCCTCGTTATAAAGATATACGGTGAAGAAAAGCAGGCTATCCAGCGGCGCGCCGGAACCACCCGAGATGATGAAGGCGCCGGAAAAGCTCTTGAACGCCTCGATCATCTGCAGGACCAGATTGAAGAAAATCACGGGTGCGAGCAGCGGCACGGTGATGGCGAAGAACTTCTTCACCGGTCCGGCAGCGTCGATCTCGGCTGCCTCGTAAAGCTCCTGCGGAATGGCCCGCAGGCCGGCAAGGAAAATCAGCATGGGCGAGCCGAACTGCCACATGGCGAGAACGATCAGCGTCCAGAGCGAATAATTGGGATCGGCCAGCCAATAAGGCCCATCGATACCGACGAGTGCCAGCACGGCATTGATGACGCCATCGTAATTGAAGAGCTGCCGCCAGAGGATGGCCACGGCGATGGAGCCGCCCAGAATGGACGGCAGATAGAACAGCGCACGATACCAGCCAATTGCCCGGACGCCCTTGTCCAGCGCCATGGCGACGCCCAGCGCAAAGATGAGCTTGAGCGGGACGGAGATGACCACAAAATTGAAGGTCACCTGCATCGCCTTCCAGAAGCGCTGGTCGAACTGAAACATATAGGCGTAGTTGTCGAGCCCGATCCACTGAGGCGGACGCACCACGTTATATTTGGTGAAGCTGAGATACAGCGAGGCAAGGATCGGCCCAATCGCCAGCAGGAAGAAGCCGATTAGCCAGGGCGATAGAAAAGCATAGCCCGCAAAATTACGGCGGAAAAATTTCAGCACGCGTCGCTCCACATCTCAAACAAGGCCCGGAAAAACCTAAATGGGTGCAGCACCCGCCGTGACCCTGACAGGTGCTGCCTTATCCCCGGGGAGGTATCCGCCGCCCCCGGGAGAAGGGCGACGGACCGGGTTATACAGGCCTATGCGCGAGCCAGGATTGCGCGGGCCTGATTGAGGAAGTCGCTGGCGACTTCGGAGATCGGCCGCTCACCGAGCAGCACGCCTACTGCAAGGCGCTCGAAGGTCTGCTCGACCTCGTTCGACCCGCTCGGCGGCGGCGGAGCCAAGGCAGCAGTTTTGCCCTGAATGCCGTCGAAGAAGGCGACGGAAACGGCCTCGGCCGGTGTGAGGTTCGGCTCCAGAGCTGCTCGAACATCGCTCTGACTTGGGATGCCGCGTTCGAGCCCCAGGACCGCAGTCATGTCGAGGTCGTTGACGAAGGCGCTCATATAGGTGGTTGCAGCCACCGGATCGACGCTATCGCGGGTGAGACAGACGAATTGGCTCGGCTGGACGATAGAGCCGGGGACCATGTCCGGGGTGTTCGGATACATGGCTGCGCCCAGGGTATCCTCGACAAGACCCTGCACGCCCACCAATTGGTTGGACCACAAATAGGTCATCGCCGACTTGCCAGTGACAATGCCCTGCTGGCTCAACTCGGCAACGCCGGCCAGACCTGCAGTTTCCTGGGCAGGAGGCGTGCCGCCTGCATTGCGGATCTTTTCCCAGGTCGCCCAGTATTCCTCGACGATTTCCTGCGTCGGTCCATAGGAGCCATCTTCATTGAAGAGCAGCGCGCCCTTCTGGCCGACAAAGTCGGAAAAATTCTGATAGTCGGCCGTATTATCGTCGGTGCCGGCGACGCCGGTGGCCTCCTTGATTGCGGCGGCGAACTCAGCCAGTTCGTCATAGGTGTATCCATAGGGATCAAAGGTTTCCCCCGGTACGATGCCGGCTTCCTCGAACAGGCGGGTATTGTAGATGGCCATATGGCTGTTGGCGCCAATTGAGAGAGCGTAGAACTTGCCGTCCACGGTGCCTGCGTCGATGGCGCTCTGGTCCATTTTGGAGATGTCGAGGCTGTTGCCGACATATTCATCGAGCGGCACAACCGCGCCATTGGCAATGTATTCGAACAGCACGCCGTAGCCCTGCTGGATCACGTCAGGCATATTGCCGCCGGCGATCTGTGTGGTCAGCTTGGTGAAATAATCGGCGAAGCCAAGAGTTTCACCCGTAACGGCAATGTCCGGGTACTTGCCGTTGAAAATATCGATGACTTCAAAGGTGCGGCGGTCGCGCTCCGGATTACCCCACCAGAAATGGCGAACCTGCGCCGTCTGCGCAAAAGCGGGGCGCCCCATTGCCGCCAATGCAGCCACGGAGCTGGCGGCCCCGAGAAAAGTTCTTCTCGTCAATTTGCTCATGTGTTCCTCCCTGAGCGAATATTCTGATTCACTGGCGGCAAAACACGCCAGCAATGTCTGATTTACGTACCTCTTTCAGGGTACTAGCGCGGCTGCCCACCTGCCCTGCACCAGCGCAGGATCAGACAGACAGGACTTGTCCGAGCGCTTGAGCCGGGAGGAATGGCAATGCCGATATTTGAAAGTTATTCATTCTTCCTCCCAGACCCGCCCGGTTTGAACGCGATGCTGCTGGAAGGGTAATTTCCCGCCCAACCGCGACCGCACGGTTGATAGCTCAGCGGGCAACTCAGAAGGTCGATACGAACATCTGTCCGGGGATAGATCGGTCAAACAGAAGACATACCGCGTAGCTCACGCTTTACCACATACCCTGGCTGGACCTCTTGCGGTCCATGACGTGTCTCCGGCCGTTCCTGAGAGGTTAACCCCGCTCAGACAATTCACAATCCTCAAATCTACCATACAAGTCAAGAGGCCGATCACCGTTGACGCGATTTTTCACGGGTTCTTTATTAAATTGGCGCTGCTGTTTCCAAATGCCATCGGTGGCGGCGCGACGCGGTCGAACCAGCACCCTGCCCTTCCTCTCTCCGCACAGTATGGGGCCTGCGTTTTCAAGCAGCTCTGACCTGATCACATTGATGGTATGGCATACCCTGTTTCGGGGGCGGCACTGGCTGCGATTTCGGTATAGACGGGGCTCTGATGAACCTGCCACCCGCCAACACTCTCGCCTTTGTCGTTCTCAGCAATGTCCTGCCGCTTTTGGGCGTGCTGCTCGCCGGCTGGGATATCTACACACTGCTGATTTTCTATTGGATGGAGACGGTGGTCATCGCTTTCTGGACCGTGCTGACCATAGCCTTCCATAAAGGTGAAGAAACCTGGACGCTCGACGGATTTCGACGGCGAACCGGGGGACTGGCCAGCGTGGGTGCCGGGTTCATTGCCGTTCACGCCGGATTCTTCATGGCCATACACCTCTTTCTGATGAGCGTGCTCTATGGCGACGAGTGGCCGGGCCATCTCGGTTCGGCGCCTATCTTCCTTGAGACCTTTCTTGTCGGGCAAAATCTCTGGCCGATGCTGGCGCTGATATTCCTCCATCGCGCGGCAATCTTCCGAGAAGACAGGAAGGACGCGTCCGTCGCGCCAGTAATCGTCAGCCTCTATATGCGGATCGTGGTGATGCAGGTGGTGATCATCTTCGGGGCATGGGGCGCCATGCTGCTGGGCAGTGGCTGGTTTGGGCTGATCTTGCTGGTAGCCATGCGCACAATGCTCGATCTGCGCTGGCCGGCAATACTCGCCTATGTGCTGCGGATGACCGAAAAGGCCAAAACAAAATAGGGCACTGGCTGGAGCGTCCTCCCCCTCCAGCCAGTGCCAAGCTCCGGCCTTTCGACGTATCAGCCTTTGACGGCGCCGCCAGTCAGGCCGGAGATGACGAACCGTTGTGCCGCCAGGAAAAAGGCGACCGCAGGCATGATCGACAGGGTCAGATAGGCCAAGATACGCGGCCAGTCCGAACCATATTGCCCTTGAAACTGCATGATCCCCAGGGGCCAGGTATATTTGGCTTCAGAGTTCAGCACGATCAGTGGCAAGAGGAAGCTGTTCCAGCTGCCGACAAAGTTGAAAACGCCCACGGTGGCGATGATCGGGAGGCAGAGCGGAAGCGTGATGTACCAATAGATGCGGATGTAGCCGCAATTGTCCATGCGCGCGGCATCGATCAGCTCCTTGGGCAACTCCTTGAAGAAGTTGTGGAACAGCAGGATCGCAAAGGACATGCTGAATGCCACCTGCACGATGATAATGCCCCATTGGCTATCGAGCATGCCAAGGTCGCGCATCTTGATGAACAGCGGCAGAATGCCCGTGGCAGCCGGGAACAGCAGGCCCAGCATGAGATAGCCCATGAGAAAACGGCTGCCGAAAAACTTGATATGGGCCAATGCAAAAGCCGTCATCGAGGCCAGCAGGGTCGACAGAACTACCGTGCCGCCTGCAATCATCAGAGAGTTCATCAGCGAGGAAAAATACCTTGGTCCCCCAAGTATTTCGACAAACCGCACCGGGTCCCAGCTTTGGGGTAGCCCGAACGGATTGACCCGCAATTCTCCGATCTCTTTGAAGCCCCCCAAGGCTGTCGTGTAGAACGGGACAATGACAAACACAGCGACCAGCAGAAGCGTCAGCCACTGGAACACGGATACTGCGGGACGGCGTCTTCTGGAAGCAAGCATCAGTTCTGCTCCACCTTGAAAAGAATACGACGATAAGACAGCGCGACAATCACACAGGCGATGAAGAGCAGCACGCTCACCGCACCGCCAAAACCAAGATTCATGCGCAGGATGCCGAACTGGTAGAGGAAGGTGACGATGGAGTGGCTCGAATGGGACGGGCCGCCATTGGACAGCGGGATGATCAGGTCAAACAACTGAAGCGCACCGGTAATGGCGAAAAACACCGAGATAACCAGCGCTGAGCGCACCATCGGGATCTGGATGTGGCGCACGATCTGCCATTTCTTGACGCCATCGAGCCGCGCAGCCTCGATGACCTCACGCGGTATGGATTGCAGGCCGGCAATGTAGATCATCATGTGGAAGCCGAAATACTTCCAGGTGATCACCAGCATGATGGCCGGGATCACCCAGGCGCGGTCACCCAGCACAAAGGGCATCTCAACGCCGATGGCGCCGCCAATTGCAGGCAGAAGTCCATAATTGCCATCATAGACGAACTTCCAGATCAGGCCCGCGGCGACTTCGGCGAGCATGAACGGCAGGAAGAAGATGGTGCGCATGACATTGATGCTCACCCCGCGTTCGGACAGCGCGATGGCGCACCACATGGCCAGCGGCAGCTGGATCAGCAGCGACACGGCGACGGCGATCAGGCTGTTGCGGACAGCCGTGCCGAAATTGCGGTGGGTCAGAACGTCTTCATAGTTCTTGAGGCCGACGAACTCGGTGATGGGGCCATACCCGTTCCACTTGAAGAACGAGAAGGTCGCAGCGTCCACCATCGGCATGACCACGAACAGGGTGAACAGGATAACCGCCGGCGGCAGGAAGAGAATGAGGGGCAGCAGGCTCTTGCGTTCTGCGAAGCGTCGCTTTCGCGCTATTGCAGGCACGCCGGAATTTGCCCCGGTTGCGATGCTGGTCATGTGGATGTCTCTCCCCGATCATCCGCGCGCTGGCGCGATGTAGACTAGCTGCCCCCTGCTCGGAACAGCATTTGAAAACGGCGGGCGCCATAGGGCTGCCCGTAACCGGCAGGCGGAAAGGGATTACCGCCTGCCGGTCAACACCGGACGAACTAGAGAGAATCGTCCACGGCTTCCTTGATCATCTCGGCGGCTTCCTCCGCGCTGATCGCGCTGGCGGCCAGGTCAGCAGAGACGTCGTTCACCACGCCACCGACATTGGGACCCAGAGCCTGATCGAAGAACAGGGCGTGCCAATGTGCATTGCCGATATTGTTGGCAATCTGCACCTTGAACGGGTTGGTCATGTTGTCGGCTGCACCCCTGGCAATCGGGATGTAGAAGGCCTGGTCGGCATAGCGGGCCTGCTGTTCCTTGGCGTTGAAGAACTCAACCCACTTAACAGCCGCGTCCGAAGCGTTCTTGGAGAACAGAATGCCACCAATGCCGCCCAGCGTGTCGGTCGGATCACCCTTGCCGCCTTCGATGGTCGGGAAAGGCAGGATGCCAAGCTGGTCGTCCGGGATACCTTCCTTGTTGGCGGAATTGTCCTTGGCCGCACCATAGTCCCAGTCGCCCATGAGGTGCATGGCGGCCAGACCATCACCAAACAGGCCCGAGGCGTCGCCATAACCGGCTGCCATGAAGCCCTGCTGCCAGGGTTCAAGATCGGCCAGCTCGAGGAAGTACTCGCCGGCCTTGACGAAATCCTCGCCGGCAAAGCCATCGCCTTCACCGCGAGCGGCCGCCTGGAAACCGTCCTGGCCGGCCAGCCGCACGACCAGCTTCGACCACCAGAAGTGAGCCGGCCACTTATCCTTTGCGCCCAGCGCAATCGGGGTGATGCCTGCATCCTTGAAGGCCTGCACGCCTGCCAGGAAACCGTCCCATGTCTCCATGCTGGCGGGATCGACACCAGCCTGCTCGAACAGGGCCTTGTTATACCAGAGCACAACTTCGCTCACGTCGCGCGCCACGCCATAAACATGCCCATCCGGCCCGGTGAAGGCCGAGACGCCTGCTGTGCCCTGATTGTCCTTGGCTTCCTGGGTCAAGACGTCTTCGACTGGCCGCAGCACGCCGGCGGCGGCCTGTTCGTAAAACACGCCACCACCCCATGAATGGAACGCATCAGGCGCATCCGCAGACTGGAGCAGAGTGGTCAGCTTCGCCTTGAAGGCCTCGTTTTCGAGGAAGGGCAATTCGACGATAATATCGGGATTGGCTGCCATAAATTCATTGGCAATGTCGTTCATCAGCTCCAGCTCGGCCGGAATTGATGTGATGTGCATATGCTTGACAACGGTCTGTGCCTGGACCGGGGCAATAGCCGCCAGCCCAGCCATCGCGACCAGCGCGAAACGCTTCATAGTGTCCTCCTGTTCGTCACGGCCACCGAAAGCCGATTTCCGGATTCCTCCCCGGCCGGTGCAGCGCTTTTTTGATCGGCGCCACTTGCTACTTTCTACGCATCCCTTATTAAAGACGCAAGAGGAACGTACATCAACTTGATCAAATCGATCAGAGCCGAAATCATGATGAACATAAGTGATTGAAATTTATGGATATGGGTGTAGAATTTGGGAGCAGCCGCCCGCATCTGATCAAATCCACCGCATGATTTGATAAAGATAAAGAACTAAATAATGAGGGCCGCGCCCTCTGGAGCATCCACTTGGCCGTCAAAGTCGCCGATCCACTGCTGATGCGCGAGATCAACAAGTACCATGTGCTGGAGACGATCCGGTGCCATGGCGAGATTTCGCGCGTCGAGATTTCGGAGCGCACACTTCTCAGTGGGACTACGGTTTCCGCCATTACCGGCGCCCTGATCGAAGAAGGCCTGATCCAAGCTATCCACACGCCGGTAAACGGGGATGCGTCACGCGGACGGCCGCGCGTGCTGCTCGGACTTGTCCAGGATGCCGCCTATGTGCTGGGCGTGAAAATCTCTGAAACGCTGACAACGGTCACATTGGTGGACTTTCGCGGCGAAGTCGTCTCGTCGCTACAATTGCCCATCCGCATGTCGCGCCAACCGGCGGAGGTCATCGTGGACCTGCTGGAAGACGCGATGGGGGAGTGCATCGCCACGAGCAATGTTGACCGGAAGAAGATCAAGGGGATCGGCATCGGCGTGCCTGGCCTCGTTGATCCGCGCTCGGGCAAAAGCTATTCCAGCTCGGTCTTCGGCGAAAGGGAAATGCCGATCGGTGCCCTTCTGGAGGAGCGCACTGGGCTGCCGGTAAAACTGGAAAAGCCCGCAAACCTGCTGGCGCTTTCAGAAAGCTGGTTCGGTTACGCGCAGAGTGAAAAAACCTTTGCGGTAATGGTGTTGGACCAGACTGCGAGCCTCGGCCTGTGGCTCGACTCGGATATCCATCGTGGCGCCAGCACGCTTGGCCCCACATTCGGACATATCAAGGTGGAGAGCGGCGGCCTGCTCTGCGATTGCGGGCAAAAGGGGTGCCTCAACGCCTATGTGAGCGACGCCGCCATGAAACAGCAGGCGCTTGATGGCCTGGGCGCCCAATTTCTCGAACAGGGCCTTGCACGCACCGACCTGCCGGCTGCCCTTGCTGCCGCCGCCGATGCCGGCAACAGCAAGGCGCTGGGCCTGATTGAGCATCAGGGGGAGAAGCTGGGCGCCGGAATTGCCCATGTCATCAATCTCATCAATCCCGAAAAGATCATCATCGCGCTGGAATCGGCTCGCTATTGCGAACTCGTCGCCCCTGCCCTCAAGGCATCGGCGGCGGCCAATTCGTTCCGGGCGCATTTTGCAACCACCGAACTGATCTTCCACACGCTGGACGATCAGCTCTGGGCGCGTGGCGCTGCGGCCTTGATGCTGCGTGACATCTACAGCGCGCCCTGGACACCGGCATATTAGGAGGAAAAGCCAATGACCAAATCAGCCCTGATCGTCTGGGGCGGCTGGGATGGCCACACACCGGAACAGAGCGCGCGCATTGTCGGCGCCATGCTGGAGGAGCATGGTTTTGGCGTCGATATCGAACCCACCACCGAGGCTTTTGCCGATGAAGGCCTGAGCAAATACGATTTGATCGTGCCCGCCATCACCATGTCCCGGATCGAGAAGGAGGAACTGACAAACCTTCTCGCTGCCGTGCGCAATGGCACGGGGCTGGCCGGGTTTCACGGGCTGATGACCGACAGTTTCCGCAATGAACCCGATTATCAGTTCATGACCGGTGGCCAATGGGTGGCCCATCCCGGAAACATCATCGACTACACGGTGAACGTCAAAACCGGCAGCGACCCGATCGTGGAAGGGATCAGTGATTTCCCATACCGCTCCGAGCAATACTACATGCACTTTGATCCCAGCATCGAAGTGCTGGCGACAACCACGTTCACCGGGGAATATTTCGATGAAATCGATGGCGTGGTGATGCCCGTGGTGTGGAAGCGCCGCTTCGGGAAGGGCCGCGTATTCCACTCGACCCTGGGGCATGTGGCCGACGAATTCCAGGTGCCGCAAATGCGGACCATTTTCGAACGCGGCGCGCTCTGGGCGGCGCGCTGATTCAATCCATCGGAGGGAGGAAACGATGGCAGATCTTCAATTGCGAGGCATCAACAAGAGCTTTGGTGCCGTCGAGGTTATCCGCGACATCAATCTCGACATCGGCAATGGCGAATTTGTGGTGTTTGTTGGCCCGTCAGGGTGCGGAAAATCAACGCTGCTGCGCACGATATCGGGCCTTGAGGAGCCTAGCTCGGGCCAGGTCCTGATCGGGGGCGAGGATGTAACCAACTTTGACCCGTCCGAGCGCGGCGTTGCCATGGTCTTCCAGTCCTATGCGCTTTATCCGCACATGAGCGTGGAGCAGAATCTCGGCTTTGGGCTGAAGATGGGCGGCACGCCACGCGAGCAGGTTGCAGAGCGGGTCTTGGAGGCGGCGCGCGTCCTGGAATTGACCGAACTGCTCCAGCGCAAGCCGCGCCAGCTTTCGGGCGGCCAGCGGCAGCGCGTTGCCATTGGCCGGGCTATCGTCAGGCAGCCCAAGGCCTTCCTGTTCGACGAGCCACTGTCCAATCTCGATGCTGAACTGCGCGTGCAGATGCGGATAGAAATCGCCAAGCTGCATCAGCAGCTTGGGGCAACGATGGTCTATGTGACCCACGATCAGGTGGAGGCCATGACGCTGGCCGACCGGATCGTGGTGCTGCGTGCCGGGCGGATTGAGCAGCAGGGCAGTCCGATCGAGCTGTACGACAATCCTGATAACCTCTTTGTCGCCGGCTTCATCGGCTCGCCGCGGATGAACTTTCTCGACGGGAAAATCGAGGCCATCGACGGCAATGCGATGACGGTCTCACTCTCCGCCTTCGGTGGCGACCAGATCACCGTTGCCCGGCGCGGCGGGAGCGGCAGCATCGGCGACCGCATCAGCGTGGGCATTCGGCCAGAGCATTTTGCCGATGCGGCGCTTGGCGGCCCGACGATTACAGCAAAGGCACAGGTGGTGGAGCAACTGGGCGGCGTGTCGTTTGTCTATGCTGTCGGGACGGATGGCGAGGCGAAGATCACCATACAGCAGAAGGGACATTCCCAGATTCCCAATGGCGCTTTGATCACGGTGGGCATCGAGCCGGGTGCGGCGCTCGCCTTCGATCAGGCCGGGCTTCGCCTTTGAAGCTCACTATGGAAGCACAGGGTTGATTGGTTCAAAATCCCTGATACACAACCTAAAACCCTGTCTTTTCCAGCGTGGCGTTTCCGATGAGCCGTAATTTTCTGGTGGTCGACCCCGAAGACGGACTTGAAGTGCTCAAGGGCCTCGCGTCTGCCATCCGCGTCAAGATATTGAAATTGCTGCATATGGAAGGACCGCTGAACGGCAATGATATTGCCGAGCGGCTCAGCCTGCCGCAGTCAACTGTGTCGACCAATCTGCAAATTCTGGAGAATGCGGGGCTGATCCGCACGGAAACCCAGAAGGCGCGGAAGGGAAACCAGAAGATATGCCACTCGACCTTCGATGAAGTGCTGGTGATGTTCAAGGAGGACATCAAGCCACTGCGTTCAAACACAATCGAGGTGGCGATGCCGCTGGGGCTCTACACCAGTTGCGAAGTCTCCGCCCCGTGCGGCCTATGTTCATCGGAGGGCATTATCGGGCTACTGGACGTTCCCAATACATTTCTTGACCCCGACCGGATGAAAGCGGGCCTGATCTGGTTCACGCGTGGTTTTCTTGAGTATCAGTTTCCCAACAATGCCAAGCTGGCGCAGAACACGATCGAAACCATGGAATTCGTGCTGGAACTCAGCTCGGAAGTGCCCGGCACATCTGCAGACTGGCCCAGCGATATTACGCTCTCGGTCAATGGCACAGAAATCGGCACATGGATGTCGACGGGTGACTACGGCGATAAGCGCGGCGTCTATACGCCGGACTGGTGGAAGCTGAAGGGCAGCCAGTACGGAAAACTCAAGAGCTGGCGCGTCACCAAAGACGGGACCTACGTTGACGGAATGAAGATTTCCCCGGTGTCGCTGGCGGATCTGGATCTGGCCAATCATCACTCCATCCGGCTTCGGATTGCGGTGAAGGAAGACGCGAAGCACCCGGGCGGCATCAATATTTTCGGCCGAGGATTTGGCAATTACGATCAGGACATCATTCTGCGATTGCAGACGGCGCCGTAAGGCCCTCGCGCGTAGATCTGGCAGAAAATCCTGAAATACCAAGCGCTTGCGACCTAAACAGCCGGCGCGTCAAAAATCATACAAAAGCCCTTGCACCAGAAACCGCGTCCCGTTAAAACAACTTAACTGATATAAATCAGAAAAACGGGATTAGTGGAGGACACGGTGAAAGCGACCTTTATCGCGAACAAGGATTATACGATCTCCAAAATCGACGACCGTGTCTATGGGGCTTTCCTCGAGCATCTGGGTCGGGCGGTTTATGAGGGCATTTATGAGCCAGATCATCCGACCGCGGATAAAGACGGCATGCGGGGGGACGTTGCCGATCTGGTGAAGAAGCTCAATGTGCCTGTCGTGCGCTATCCCGGCGGCAATTTTGTTTCGGCCTATAACTGGGAAGATGGCATCGGCCCGCGCGAGGACCGCCCTACACGCCTCGACCTTGCCTGGCACACATCCGAGAGCAATGCGGTTGGCGTGCATGAATTTGCGGACTGGTGCGCCACGGTCGGCACCGAGATGATGCTGGCGGTCAATCTGGGGTCGCGCGGTGTCGATGATGCGCGCAATTTCCTCGAATATGTCAATCATCCCGGCGGCTCCTACTGGAGCGACCTGCGCATCAAGAACGGCCGGAAAGAGCCGTGGAATGTGAAAATGTGGTGCCTGGGCAACGAGATGGACGGCCCTTGGCAGGTCGGCCACAAGGATGCCGATGAATATGGCAAGCTGGCTGCCAACACCGCCCGCGCCATGCGCATGTTCGACAAGGATCTCGAACTGATCGTCTGCGGGTCCTCGCATATGGACATGCCCAGCTTCCCTGATTGGGAACGCATCGTGCTTGAGCACACCTATGATCATGTCGATCACATCAGCCTGCACATGTATTTCGCCAATCGGGACGACAATACGCCCAATTACCTTGGCCTCAGCCACAAGCTGGATCGCTATATCGAGACCGTCGCCGCAACCATCAAGCAGGTGAAGGCAAAGAAGAAATCGAAGAAGGATATCTATATTTCCTTCGACGAATGGAATGTCTGGTACCATTCCAACAAGAAGGACCGCGAGATTCTGGATGGCGGCAATGGCTGGCCGCATGCGCCGGGCCTGCTGGAAGACATCTACAATTTCGAAGACGTGCTGATGGTGGGGCTGATCCTCAACACCTTCATCCGCCGCTCGGACGTGGTGAAGATCGCCTGCATTGCCCAGCTCGTGAATGTGATCGCCCCGATCATGACCGAAAAGGGCGGCCCGGCCTGGGCGCAGACCATTTACTACCCCTATTATTTCGCTTCGGTCTTCGGTCGCGGTACTGCCTTGCAATTGCAGGCAAATTCACCGGGCTATGAAACGACACACGCAGCAGATACGCCGTTTGTCGACGTTTCGGGCGTGCATAACGAAGAGGATGGGACGCTCACCTTCTTCCTGGTCAACCGGCACACATCTGAAAGCATCGAGACAGAAGTGAGCCTGCAGGGCTTCGCCGGCGGCGAGATCATCGACCATCAGGTCATGACGCACACCGATCTCAAGGCGGTCAACACCGCGAAAAAGCAGGACGAAGTGGCTCCACGGAAGGGCGAAGGCGCACGAATTGGTGATGGAAAGCTTTCCGTCAGCCTGCCGCCCTATTCCTATCAGATGGTACGCGTCAAAATCTGACAGCCTGCGAGACAGGGTAACACTTGGCGGAATTCGTTAGCAGGCTGCTGACGTTGACCCTGACACTCCTGAGGAAAATGAGGCGCATTCGCATGAATGCGCCTCATTCTATTTCATATCATGCTTTTGGATTTACATCATAAAACACATTGACAGCCTCCGGTGACTGGTTAAGTATGACTTATAGCGGACCAAGCACCGCATGATGGAGCGCAACAGCTCTAGAGGGAGGACATCGATGGATAGACGTAGTTTCCTTGTCGGCACGACCGCAGTCGGCGCGCTGATGGCAGCAAGCAATGGACTGGCCCTTGCGCAGGACGCAACAGCGCCTGACCTGGCTCAGTTTCCCCGCAACGAGACCCTGATCATTCACAATCCGGAAGGCGTGATCCGCAATCCGGCATGGTTCAACAACTGGGTCATCGGCTCGGGCGCCGGCCTGTCGAATGGCCTGCACAACCTGACCACCGACACATTCTGGTTCATCGATCCCAATGCGGGCATCGAAGGCGCCAGCGAAAACGCCATCTACAATTCGCTCGCAGATGACCTCTGGCAGTATAACGAGGACTTCACGGAGATGACCGTGAAGCTCAAGCAGGGCATCTACTGGAGCGATGGCAACGAGTTCACCGCCGACGACGTGGTCTTCACCGTCGAGAAGCACAAGGCAACGCCGGGCCTCGCCCAGAACGGCGCCTATAATGCCCAGGTCGAGACAGTCGAGGCTGTCGATCCCTACACCGTCCGCTTCACGCTCAAGGGCCCCAATTCCCGCTTCCATACGCTGTTTGCCATCCGCTGGGGCGGCGCCTGGATCATGTCCAAGGCCCAGTTCGAGAATGTCGAAGACATCCTGGCCTTCAACAACGATCCCCCGGTGAGCCTGGGGCCCTATACGCTTCACTCCTTCGACCCCAACGGCACCTGGTATATCTGGCAGCGCCGCGAGGACTGGGAACGCACCGCATTGGGGATGATCGGCGAACCCAAGCCGAAATTCATCATCTACCGCAACAATATCTCGCCCGATGCGCGCCTCATCGAAATGCGCAACGGCAATCTGGACATGGTGCATGACCTGTCGCCCGAAGCGACATTCTCGGTCCTGCAGCAGGACCCGCAGGTCACCGGCTGGTTCCCGGGCTTCCCCTATGCCCATCCCGATCCGACGCTGGTCATGGCGATCTTCAACCTCAAGAAGGAGCTGTTCACCGACAAGCGCGTGCGCTGGGCCCTGGCGCTCATGCTCGATGCCCGCGCCATGTCGATGGCGTCCTATCGCGGCGCGGCGACGCTCTCCGCCATCTCGGTTCCGCCCACCGGCACCCATCCTCGCGACTATCACGCGCCGCTGCAGGAATTCCTCACCAATTATGAGATCGATACCGGCTCGCGCACCATCAAGCCATATGATCCTGATGTCGGCATCCAGATCGCTGACATGGTGCGTGGCCAGTTCCCCGATGCGCCGACCGATGAAACCGATATCCGCAACGCCTTCGGCTATGGCTGGTGGAAGCAGGATATCCAGGCGGCGGAAGAACTGCTCACCTCGGCAGGCTTCAGCAAGAATGGCAACCAGTGGATGATGCCGGACGGCCAGCCGTTCCGCTTCAGCGTCATGGTGCCGACCGATGGCGTGGTCAACCGCCTGGGCTCAATCATCGCCCAGCTGTGGTCGCAGAACGGCATCGGCGCCGAGCTGGAAGCGGCTTCGGATACCTGGGATCGCCAGCGCGTCGGCAATTACGACGTCAACATCTCCTGGGCCGTGGAATCGTGGGGCGGTCACCCCGACCTCAGCTTCTTCCTCGACAGCTACCATTCGGAATATATCCGGCCGCTGGGCGAGTCCCAGCCGGACCGCAACTGGATGCGCTGGGAAGATCCGCGGCTTGACGAGATCATCGAGAAGGTCCGCGCCAGCGACTTCAACGACCCGGTGGGCATCGAATATGGCCATGAATTCGTGAAGCTGCATCTCGAAGAGATGCCGAACATTCCGATCATGTCCTACAACGTGTTCTCGGTGCAGTCGAACCGCTACTGGACGGGTTGGCCCAGCATCAACAACCCGTATGCGAACCCGGTGACGAACTGGTCCAATGGCCGGTTCATCTTCACCCAGATCACGCCTGTGGAAAGCTAAACCTCTCCTCCCTGGCGGTCCGGCCTACGGGCCGGGCCGCTCGGAAACCTTATTCATGCCTGCCCCCGCCCAAAGTCGCGTGCGGAGCTCACGCTCCTCCCGGGGAAGCAGGCACAAGCCAGAGCGCGGCCTCTCCTAACGCCGCAGTCTCGCCTTGACCGGTTCATTCTCTCACCGGGCCCCAAACGAGAGAGACACGCGTAGGAGCTCTGATGCGGGGTTATCTGTGGTTTGTGGGCAAGCGTTTGCTGCAATTGCTCGCCGTTATCTTTTGCGGCATTTCCGCGACATTCATCGTAACGCATCTGTCGCCGATCGATCCGGTGGAGCAGGTGCTCGGGCGTCTTTCGGGCCGATCGAACCTGCCCCCAGCCGCCATTGAGGCCACTCGTCAGGCGCTGACGGAAATGTACGGCACCAATGAGCCGATCCTGCAGCAATATATCAATTTCTGGCTGCGCCTGGTGCGCGGCGACCTAGGCCCCTCGCTCCTGGCCTTCCCGACGCCCGCCATGGAACTGGTGTGGCGCGCCATGCCGTGGACGCTGGGCCTGCTGGTCACGTCGACTCTCACCACCTTCATCATCGGCAATCTGATGGGCGCGCTGGCCGGCTACAACCCGAACAACCGCTTCTTCAAGGCGTTCGGCATCTTCTCCATGAGCATCCAGCCGATCCCCTATTACATCGTCGCCTTCATCCTCCTGATCGTCTTTGCCTATTTCATCCCGATCTTCCCGGCCTCGGGCGGGTTTGCCATGGATGTGCGGCCGGGTATGACATGGCCTTTCATCTCCTCGGTGCTGCAACATGCCGTGTTGCCCGGCGTGTCGCTGGTGCTGGTCGGGTTTGGCGGCTGGTTCCTGGGCATGAGGGCACTGGTCAGCAATGTGGTCACTGAAGACTATGTGACCTATGCCGAACTCGCGGGCGTCGACAAGAAGACCATCGTGGGCGGCTATGTGATCCGCAATGCCACCCTGCCCCAGCTGACGGCGCTCGCCATGGCTCTTGGTGGCGTGTTCTCGGGCACTGTCATCACCGAACAGGTCTTCAACTATCCCGGCATCGGCACGCTGCTGATCGATGCGGTGAACTGGGGCGACTATTCGCTGGTGCTGGCGGTTTCCACCGTCTCGATCACCGCGGTGGCCGGCGCGATCTTCATCGTGGACCTGCTCTATCCCCTTCTCGATCCTCGCGTGCGTGCGGAGTAAGCCATGTTTTCCGTCCTGCGCGATCTCATTCGCTACAATATCGAATTCGCCATCGGCCTTGTGCTGGTCACCATCGTCGTCATCTTCGCGGCGCTGAGTCTATTCTCGCCGGTCGATCCGACACTGATCTACATGGCGGTGCCCGACCAGCCGCCATCCGCCCAATACTGGTTCGGCACCAATTCGCGTGGCCAGGATCTGTTCTGGCAGCTGTCGGCCGCGTTCCGGAACAGCCTGATCTTCGGCATTACCGTTGCTGTGATCAGCCGCGTGATCTCCATCGCGATTGGCCTCGCCTCTGGCTATATCGGGGGCTGGGTCGACCGCGTGCTGATGTTCATCAACGACATCTTCGTGGCGATCCCGATCTTCCCGATCCTGGTGCTGTTCTACTTCGTGCTGCGCAACGATCTCGACAGCTTCCGCCTGGCGCTGATTATGGCCTGTTTCGGATGGCCGTTCGATGCGCGCCTCATCCGCTCGGTGGCGCTGGGGCTCAAGCATCGTGAATTCACCCGCCATGCCGTGTTTGCCGGCATGAGCACCCGCAAGGTGCTGCTCGAAGAACACCTGCCCTATGTCATGCCCATCGTGTTCTCGACCTTCATGAACAACATGCTGTGGTCGATCGGGCTGGAAGTGACGCTGGCGGTGCTTGGCTTCACCAATCTCAACAACCCGACCATCGGCACGGTGCTCTACTGGGCCAATTCACACTCGGCCATGGTGGTGGGCATATGGTGGTGGCTGGCCATACCGGTGGTGCTGATCATCATGACCTTCCTCGGCCTGTTCCTGCTGGCCATATCAATGAACGAATATATTGACCCGCGCAGCCGCTTGCGCCGCATGGGAGCCTGATCCATGACCCAGGAAAACCAGCAAGACGTCCTGCTGACAGTCGAAGGGCTCAAGGCCTATTACCAGATGGCCTATTTCGGCGTGGACCGCGAAGTGCGGGCCGTTGATGGCATCACCATGAGCATCAACAAGGGTGAAATCTACGGCATTGCCGGGGAGAGCTCTTCGGGCAAGACCAGCTTTATCAAGGTGCTGGCGGCGGCAATGCGGCCACCGCTGCGGATCGTCGACGGTTCGGTGAAGTACAACTTCAAGAACGGGCCGCTCGACATCGCCACGGCGACCGAGAAGCAGATCGAATCCGTGCGCTGGAGCCATCTCAGCTATATCATGCAGGGCTCGATGAGCGTCCTGAACCCGGTGCGCCGGATCGGCAAGACCTTCCACGATTTTGCCGCCAAGCCACTGGGGCTCAGCGGCAAGGCGTTCGAGGATCGCGTGGTGCAGCATCTGGCGCGGCTGAAACTGCCGGCCGACGTGCTCCGGGCCTATCCGCATGAACTATCGGGCGGCATGCGCCAGCGCGTGACCATCGGGCTCGCCACCGTCTGCCACCCCGAATTCGTCATTGCCGACGAGCCGACAACGGCGCTCGACGTGGTGGTGCAAAAGGAAGTGCTGAGCCTGATCCGTGACATCCAGAAGGAAATGAATTCCTCGGTAGTGTTCGTGACCCATGACATGAGCGTGCATGCCAATGTCACCGACCGGGTGGGCATCATCTATGCCGGGCGCCTCGTTGAAGAAGGCCCGACACGGCAGATGTTCTTCACGCCAAAGCATCCCTATACGGCCCATCTCGTCGCCAGCCTGCCGCGTATTGGCGATACGCAGCAGCGCCCTGCCCTCGAGGGGCGGCCACCCAATCTGTCCGATCCGCCGCAGGGATGTCGGTTCCATCCGCGCTGTCCGCTGGCGGTGGACAAGTGCCGCAAGGATGCGCCGCCCATGGAAGTGGTGGGCCCAGGTCACCGCAGCGCCTGCTGGCGGTGGAAGGATGTGGAGCCGCTGGTCAATTCGGCAGCCCCGGCAGGAGTGATGGCATGAGCACGCTGCTTGATGTTCGCGACGTATCCAAGCGCTTCACCATGGGCGGGCTGTTCGGCCGCAAGGTGGTGGAGGCGGTGTCCGACGCCAGTTTCTCGCTGTCGGCGGAGAAGCCGGAAATCTTCACCATTATCGGGGAGTCTGGGTCCGGCAAGACGACGCTGGCGCGGATGATCCTGGGGCTGGAAGACGTCACGGAAGGCGAGATCCGCTTCCAGGGCGAAAAGGTCGACCGCCATGCGGGGCGCGAGGCGCGGCTCAAATTCATGAGCAATGTGCAGCCGGTGTTCCAGAACCCGTTCGAGGCGTTCAATCCGCTGAAGAAAATCGAGCGCTATCTCGAAAGCACGGCGCGGCGGTTTCTCGATACCAAGGACACGGCCGTCATCGACAAGGCCATGGACGAGGCCCTGCAGAAGGTGGGGCTGAGCCTCAAGGAAGTGCGCGGGCGCTTTCCGCATGAAATGAGCGGCGGGCAGTTGCAGCGCTGCGCCATTGCACGGGCGCTGATCCCCAATCCGCCGCTGCTGATTGCTGACGAGCCGGTGTCGATGGTGGATGCGAGCCTGCGCATGAGCATCGTCAACCTGCTCAAAAGCCTGCGAGACGATCTGGGCGTGTCGGTGATCTACATCACGCATGACCTGGCGACGGCCTATTACATCTCCAACCGGCTGATCATCATGCAGCGCGGACGGATCGTGGAAATGGGCGATGCGCGTACGGTTCTGGACAATCCCGAGCACCCCTATTCGCGCCTGCTCAAGGGCTCGGTCCTGTCCACGGACGATGCGGGCGCGGGCAAGCTGGAAACGCAGCCCGAAATGGTCAAGCTCGCCAACGACATGGTCGGCAGGCCGGGCAGGCTGGTGGATCGTGCCGACGGCCGCAGTGTCAGGGTGTATGAAACAGCATGAGCGCGCCGATCTATCGTGATCCCATCCAGGATGGGGCTGCCGATCCCGTGGTCGTCCGCAAGGAAGGCACGGATGAGTGGTGGATGTTCTACACCAATCGCCGGGCGCAGATGGACGAGCCGGGCTTTGGCTGGATCCATGGTTCGCCGATCGGCATAGCGGTCTCGACCGATGGCGGCGGCAGCTGGACCTATCGCGGGACGGTGAAGGGTTTGGACGCGCCGGGCGATGAGGGGCTTAACACCCATTGGGCGCCGGAAATCATCTGGGCGGAGGGGCAATACCACATGTTCCTCAGCTATATCACCGGCACACCGACGCATTGGAAGGTGGCGCGCACGATCACCCACTTCACCAGCCCGGATCTCGAAAACTGGACGCGCGTGGGGCCGCTGAAACTCTCGAGCGATAATTGCATCGACGCCTGCGTGTTCAAGAGCCCGGATGGGCTGTGGCGGCTGTGGTACAAGGACGAAGGCCAGGGCTCGAGCACCTGGAGCGCAACCAGCACAAATATGATGGACTGGCGGCTTGAGGGACTTGTCCTGCCCGGCTCGCCCGAGGCGCCGCCGCATGAGGGGCCCAATGTCTTCGAGATGGGCGGCTGGTACTGGCTGATCACGGACGAATGGCGCGGACAGGCGGTTTACCGCTCGGACGACACGCTGCACTGGGAGCGGCAGGGCCTTGTGGGCGGTGAACCGGGCAGCGACCCGATGGACAAAAAATATGTCCGCCATGCCGATGTGGTGGTGAATGGCGATCACGCCGCGCTCTACTATTTCACCCATTGCCAGTGGGACGAAGTGGGCCAGCCTGAGGGGCCGCCGGATGTGGCGGCGCGGGCGACCGCCATCCATCAGGCGCGGCTGAGCGTTGTGGATGGCGTGCTGGCGTTCGAGCGGGATGTGCCGGCAGGACTGGCGCTGCTCGCCTAAGGGGCGATATCGCAGCGGGCGAGAATGGCATCGGCCACGCGCGCGACGGGCGCTGTGGCATCGATGGCGATGGCCTGCTCGGGCAGGCCCTGTCTTGACTGGTGCAACAGGGTGACCAGCGCCTGCTCGATCGCCCTGCCGCCGAATTCATCCTCCGGGCGCGCCACAAGCCGTCGGCGCAGCGTTTCCAGATCGACATCGAGAACGAATGTCTGGTCGAACAGGCCAATGAAGTGGCGGAAATTGGCCGAGTGACCGCAGAAAAAGGTCACCCGATGGCTCTGATCGGCAACCAGCCTTTTGACCTCGTCGACGGGCCAGATCCAGCGATCATAGGCCCATCTGAGATTGTCCGCTTCGTTGTCGAACGGGTTGAGGGACACCGGCTCGCCGGTTTCAGGGTCACCGTAATAGGCGAATTGCCGGTCGCCATGGACGACATGATAGCCGCGTCGCTGCAGTTCCTCGGCGACGGTGGTCTTGCCGGTGCCGGAGCCGCCTTCGATCAGGTAGTTCTTGATCCCCACGCCGCCCCCTCGCCTTTCGGCGCTATTCCGGTTTCCAGACCGGATCGGCCTCGCGCTTCAACGGCCCCATGCGGGTGACGTCGTCGCCACGGCGCATATAGATATTCATGCGGAAGGAATTGCCGATGCGCTCGGAGCGCTCGATGAAGAGCGCGGCGATATCGGGTGGGCAGAGTTCGGTGACGGTTTCGCGGAAGAGGCGCAGCCAGCGCATGAAATGGGCGTCGGAGAGTTCGGGAATGCCCATATGCTTGGGCATGGGGCGACCATCATAGCGCCCGGTGCCGAGCAGCATCGAACTCCAGAAATCGGCAATCTTGGCGAGATGGGCGGGCCATTCGGCGTCGGGGATGACTCGGTTGAAGACCGGGCCAACAATGTCGTCGCGCCGGGCGCGGACATAGAATTCATCGACCACGGCGCGGATCATCACCTCATCGAGGCCTTCCGGTGTTTCCCAGCCAATTCGGGTCAGGCGCGTGCCGACAGGCGGGCGATCAGGCGTGGACATGTTTGGCAGCCTTGATGGAATAGGTGCAGCGCCGGCCGCCGGCCACAATATGCTCCTGCCGCTCGACTTCGACTTCGGGGCCAAGAACGGAGCGGAAGACTTCCAGTTCGGCGCGGCAGAAGCCCTGGCAGGCAGTAGCGGCGGCACAGATGGGACAGTGATTTTCAACGAGGAGCAGCGAGCCGTCATCCTGCTCGGTCCAGGCGGCCATGTAGCCTTCCTGGCTGCGCAGGTCGGCCAGGGCGGCAACGCGGGACTTGAGATCGGGCGCCGGCGCCACCGCAGTTTCATAGGCGCGCTTCGTCTCGGCCTCGCGCACGGCGATGATGGTATCGAGTGCGGCCTCGCCCAACTGCGTTTTCACGATGTCGAGCAATTGAACGGTGAGTGCGGCATGGGTATCGGGAAAGCGCATCTGGGCGGCAGGTGAAAGGCTCCAGAGCTGCGTGGGACGACCAACGCCGGACGCAGCGCTATGCGCTTCCACCAGGCCTTCCTCCGCCAGACGGACGAGTTGCTGGCGCACCGCCTCTCCGGACGTGCCGAGCCTCTTCCCCAGCTCTGCGGACGACAGGCTGCCGTGCATCTTGAGTGCCATGAGAACACGCTCCGCCGGACTGCGCGGTGACCATGACGTATTTTCCAAGCCTGAGCTTGACATATCTGCCGAAAGGGTTTTCAAAGCCATTGCTTGGAAATTAAACGTTCCGGTCAAACCTGTCCAGCCCATCCCGAAAGGAGCGACATCATGACCTTCTCCCTCCCCACCCTGCCCTATTCCGAAGCTGCCCTTGCCGAACGCGGCATGAGCCAGGAAACGCTCGAGCTGCACCATAGCAAGCACCATCAGGCCTATGTGACTGCGCTCAACGGCTTCGTCGAGAAGAACGCCGACCTGCAGGGCAAGTCGCTGGAAGAGATCATCGCCTTCGCCAAGGACAAGGCCGATCTTGCGCCCGTGTTCAACAATGCCGGGCAGCACTGGAACCACATCCACTTCTGGCAGGCGCTGGCCCCCAATGGCGGCAAGCTGGGCGGCAAGCTCGAAGCCAAGATCGTCGAGGACTTCGGCTCCGTCGATGCCTTCAAGGACAGCTTCAAGACCGCCGCGACGACCCAGTTCGGGTCCGGCTGGGCCTGGCTGGTGCTGGGCACCGATGGCAAGCTCAAGACCACCAAGACGCCGAATGGCTCAAACCCGCTGGCGACCGGCGAGGGCAAGGTGCTGCTCGGTCTCGATGTGTGGGAGCACTCCTATTATGTCGATTTCCGCAATCGCCGCCCCGATTATGTGAGCAACTTCCTCGACAAGCTGGCCAATTACGAATTCGCCGAAGCCAATCTGGGCTGAGGCGACGCGGCCTGACTGCTCGCCGCCCCTCGGGCTTGCCCGGCGGTGGCGAGCAGGACGCCACCAACAGAATTCAAAACAGGCGCAAACCGTTTGCGCCCATAGCGACTCTACGCGATGACTATTCTTATGCCTGATTTTGATCTGCCCGATACCATGGCCCTGCGGCCGCTGCGCCGCGAAACAGTGAGCAGCGCCGAGTTTCGCGCCGCCATGGCCGGCATTGCTTCAAGCGTGCATCTGGTGACGGCGCGGCGTGGCGATGAGCGCGTGGGGCGGACCGCCACCTCGGTATTGTCGCTGTCGGCGCAGCCGCCGGCTATTCTCATTTCCATCGATATTGTCAGCCGGCTGGCCGACATCATCGCCAAGACCGGCTGCTTCTCCCTTGCCACGCTGGCAGAGGGACAGGACGCGGTCGCCGACGCCTTTGCCGGTCGCGTGCCGGCGGAGCGCCGGTTCGATATCGGTGACTGGGCGGCGTGGCCCTCTGGCCAGCCGCACCTTAAGGGCTCGGCCACCAATCTCGATTGCGACGTCATCGGCGCGATGGAAACGGGCACGCATGTGCTGTTTGCCGGGGCGGTGATCGAGGCGGAAACAGACACCTCAAAAAAGCCCCTGCTCTGGCATCGGCATGGCTATCACGGGGTCGACTAGCCTTCACCCCAGTGGCACAGTGAAGACGATTCAGGCGGCATCCTTTGCGCCGTCCCGACGTTGATCCCGGCCAACGGGGAACCATATGCCACGCTATTATTTTCACTACCGCACAGATGACGGGCTGATCCGCGACGAAGCCGGCAGCGAGCATGCGGATCTGGATGCGGCGGAGCAAAAGGCTGCGGAACTGGGCCGGGCCATCATTGACCGTGTGGCAGGCGATGGCGGAGAAATGAACGCGCCGCGCTCCATAGAAATCACCGACGCATCAGGCCATGACCTGCTCTATGTGGTGTTCTGGGCGGGGCCAAAGGTCGGCCCGGGTCCTGCAACCCCAGTGGAGCCGGCCCGAATTCACTAAGCCAGGAAGTGCCTAGAAAATCGCACCGGCATGAGCGGTGACCACGAAGCCGAGAATAAGCGCGGCGGCGAGCGCGGCGTAGGATACGTATTGGGACAGCTTGGGCATGAAATGCACCTGCATGGGGACCGATCAAAGACTACCACACTGATCGACTTTAACAAGAGGTAAACAATTCCTTACCCTTGGATGCGCTGAAATGCTTTGGCGGATTGTGTCGGCTTTGTGAAACAGCATGCCCTTTCCCCCTGTGCTGCGGCGCTTGCGGATGAAGTGACTTTGCCACTTGTCCCGGCCTAGACTGTGCCCGCGATTCAGGGGGACGGCATGGCGAATGCAGGTGAGACGCGGTTCAAGACGGCAATTGACGCAGCGGGGACCAACGAGAGCCTGCGGCGCTTTCTGGTAGAGGCCATCTCGGCCATCGACCCTGACGATCTTTCCCGGCAAGACCCCCGGACGCTGGTGGAAAGCCTGCGGCAGAGCCATGAACGGCTGCTCTCCGGGCCGCCGGAAAAAACCCGGATTTACGCCACGCCGCCCGCGGCGCCGGGCGATCCGCTGGTGCTCGACATCATCTGCCCGGACATGGCCTTCATCGTCGATAGCGCGCTGGCGGCTCTGCGCACGATGGGCGGGGTGATCCAGTTATTCGCGCATCCGGTCGTGCATGTGGCGCGGGGTGAAGTCAGTGCCGCGGGCGGCCAGGCCGTGAGCGTGTTGCATATCCACAGCGATCCGGTCGCCGGGATCGAGGCGCTGGTCGCTGAACTGACCGCCACTTTGCAGGATGTGGCTCTGGCCAATGAGGACTGGCAACCGATGCTGGAGCGGGTGCAGGGCAGCGCCTCCGGTCTGCGCGGTGCATCTTCGGCGCAGCGTGACGAGGCGCTACATTTTCTCGACTGGCTGATCGCTCACAACTTCACCTTTCTCGGGCTGCGGGAATATCGGCTGGATGGCGCGGCGCTGAAACAGGTGCCGGGGTCGGGGCTGGGCATCATGCGCGACGACAGCGTCAAGGTGGTGCGCAGCGGCGCAGATTATGTGGACAGCACCCCGCAGCTGGTCGCCTTCGCGCAGAGCAGTGAACCGTTGCTGGTGACCAAGGCCAATGTGCGGGCGCGGGTCCACAGGCGGGCGCATATGGACTATGTGGGCATCAAACTGTTTGGTGCCGATGGCGCGGCAAACGGCGAATTGCGGGTGGTCGGACTGTTTACCGCGCAAGCCCTGGCCGTGCCGCATACCGATGTTCCGGTCATTCGCCGCAAGATCGCCGATGTGATGCGCCGTTCGGGTTTCGATCCGCTGGGCCATGCGGGACGCACGCTGCTCGGGGCACTCGATTCCTATCCCCGCGACGAGCTTTTCCAGATCGAAACCGGGCAATTGGCCGAATTCGCCCATGCCATTGCCGGGCTCTATGACCGGCCGCGCGTGCGGGTCCTGCCGCGTATCGACAGGTTCGACAATTTCGCCTCCATTCTCGTTTACGTGCCGCGCGACCGTTATGACGGTGCGGTCCGCGCGCGGATCACCCGCTATCTTGCCGAAGTCTATGACGGGCGGGTCTCGGCCTTCTATCCGCACTTTCCCGAAGGCGAACTGGTGCGTCTGCATGTGATTATCGGGCGCAATGGCGGGGCCACGCCACGGCCCGAACGGCAGGAGCTGGAGGCAGGCGTCGAGGCGCTGACCCGCGACTTTTCCGACATGCTGGCGGCAGCGGCTGAAGAGCCGGGCCGGATCAGCGACTGGCGGCAGGCGTTTTCACTGGCCTATCAGAGCCGCAATGGCGTTCAGGATGCGCTGGAAGACATCAGGATCTTTGAAGGGCTGGAGGAAGATGGCATCGGATTGCGGCTGGGCGCGGGATCGCCTGGCGGGCTGAGCCTGAGGGTCTATCACGAAGGCACCGCAATTCCTCTCAGTGATCGCGTGCCGGTGCTCGAAGCCTTCGGCTTCCGCGTCATCGATGAGCGCACCTATATCCTGATGCCGCGCGACGGGGTCGAACGCTATCTGCACGACATGGTGCTGGATGTGGGCGAGGAAGACGCGGATGCGGTACTGGCGCGCGCCACCCCCATTGAGGCGGGTCTGGCGGCCGTGTGGCGCGGACAGGCAGAGAGCGACCAGCTTAACAGCCTGGTGACGCTGGCCGGGCTGGACTGGAACGAGGCAGCCCTCCTGCGGGCGCTGTCGCGCTATCTCCGGCAGATCGGCGTTTCCTATTCGCAGCGCTATCTGGCGCGGGTACTGGTGACGCAGCGCGTGGCCGCGGTGGCGCTGGTGGCCCTGTTCGAGGCGCTGCACCGTCCGGCGCTCAGCGATGGCGCTCAAAAGGCAGAAGCGGCGCGGGCCACCATAGCGGCGGAGCTTGAGGCCATTTCCTCTCTGGATGAGGACAATATCGTCCGCCGTTTCCAGAACCTGATCGAAGCCTCGCTGCGCACCAATGGCTGGCAACGCGATAAACGCGGCGCAAGGCCCCCGGCGCTGGCGATCAAGTTCGACAGCCACAAGATCGACGGCATGGCCGAGCCCCGCCCCTATCGTGAAATCTCGGTCTATTCGCCGCGTGTCGAAGGCATTCACCTGCGCTTTGGCGGCATCGCGCGCGGCGGCCTTCGCTGGTCGGACCGGCCCGAAGATTTCCGCACCGAAGTGCTGGGACTGGTGAAAGCGCAGCAGGTCAAGAATGCGGTGATCGTGCCGGTTGGCGCCAAGGGCGGCTTCGTGCCGAAGCGCCTTTCGGCGGGCATGCCGCGCGATGCCTTCATGGCGGAAGGCACCGAGAGCTACAAAATCTTCATCGGCGCGCTGCTCGATGTCACCGACAATCTGGTCGAGGGCGTCGTTGTGCCGCCCGAAAATCTGGTGCGGCGTGACGGCGACGATCCCTATCTCGTCGTGGCGGCAGACAAGGGAACGGCCAGCTTTTCCGACCTCGCCAATTCCATTGCCATCGCACGCGGCTTCTGGCTGGGCGACGCTTTCGCTTCGGGCGGATCGGCAGGCTATGACCACAAGAAAATGGCCATCACCGCGCGCGGCGGCTGGGAAGCGGTGAAGCGACATTTCCGGGAAATGGACCGCGATATTCAAAGCGAGCCATTCACCGTGGCGGGCGTCGGCGACATGAGCGGGGACGTGTTCGGCAACGGCATGTTGTTGTCCCGCCAGATCCGGCTGGTTGCGGCCTTCGACCACCGCGATATCTTCATCGATCCCGCGCCGGACGCGGCAACGAGCTTCGCCGAGCGGCAGAGGCTGTTCGCCCTGCCCCGATCAAGCTGGCAGGATTATGACAAGACCCTTATCTCGCAGGGCGGCGGGGTGTTTTCGCGGGCGCTGAAATCCATACCACTCAGCGCTGAAATCAGGGCGCTGCTGGGCGTCAGCAAGGAGAGCGCTACGCCCAGCGAGGTGATGAAAGCCATATTGACCGCGCCGGTGGACCTTTTGTGGTTCGGCGGCATCGGCACCTATATCAAGGCGGCAGACGAGGACGACGCGGCGGTGGGTGACCGTGCCAATGATGCGATCCGCGTCATTGGCGAACAGGTCCGGGCAAAAGTGGTGGGTGAAGGCGCCAATCTGGGTGCGACCCAGCGCGGGCGCATCGCCTATGCACTGAAAGGCGGGCGCATCGACACCGATGCCATCGACAATTCGGCGGGCGTCAACTCCTCGGACCTCGAGGTGAACATCAAGATCGCGCTGGCGCCGGTGGTGGCCTCGGGTGAACTCGACATGGCGGCGCGCAATGGTTTTCTTGCCAGCATGACAGACGAGGTCGCTGCGCTTTGCCTGCGCAACAACTACCTGCAGACGCTGGCGCTTTCTCTGGCCGAGCGGGCGGGCCTTGCAGAGCTGCCCGACCATCGGGTGTTGATCGAAGAGCTTGAAACACGCGGCCTGCTCGACCGGGCGGTGGAGTTCCTGCCCAGCGACGCCGTGCTCGATCAACGGGTGGCGGAAGGCAAGGCGCTCACGCGGCCTGAACTGGCGGTTATTCTAGCCTATGCCAAGCTGACCTTGTTCGATGATCTGCTGGCAGGCACGGCAATCGATGATCCTTATCTGGCCGTCGAGTTGTTCCGCTATTTCCCCGAAACGCTGCACAAAACCTATCCGGCCGCAATCGAGGCGCATCGGCTGCGGCGGGAAATCATCGCCACCGTGCTGACCAATGCGATGATCAATCGCGGTGGTCCGGCCTTCGTCTCCGAACTGACGGCGGCGACCAGCGCCAGCCCCGGCGAGGTGGCGCTGGCTTTTGCCGCCGTGCGCGATTCCTTTGGGCTGAGCGCGCTTTATGCAGAGATCGACGCGCTGGACGGCAAGGTTCCGGGCGCGGTGCAATTGAGCCTTTACGCCGAGGTGGAAGCACTGCTGATGCAGCAGACCTTGTGGTTCCTGCGTAATGCCCAGATCCGCGAAGGCCTTGCCGGGCTGATCGAACGCCATGGCGACGGCGCAAGGCAATTGCGCAAGGCCAAGGGTCTGCTGCCGGAAGAGCAGAGCGCGGCACTATCGGATCGGGTCAGCGGGCTGATCAGCCAGAATGTTCCCGAAGGCCTGGCAAAGCTCGTGGGCGAATTGCCATTCCTTGGGCATAGCAGCGACATAGTTCTCGTTGCGGAGCGGACAGGGGCGGACCTGGAACGGACGGCCCGCGCCTATTTCGGCGTGGCCAACCTGTTCGACCTGTTCCGCATCATCGACGGCGGGCGCGCCATCGTGTTGAGCGACCGCTTCGAGCGCATGGCGCTGGACCGGGCCATGGCCAATGTCATGCGCGCCCTGCGTGACCTCACCGCCGATGCACTTGCAGCAGGATCGGTGGATGACCTGATCGCGCAGCGCTCGATAGAGGTGGCGCGCACTGTCGCCTCGGTAAAAATGCTCACCGAGGGCGGACTCACGGTAGCGCGGCTCAGCGTGGCCGCCGGTCTTTTGACCGATCTGGCGCGGGAGAGCTGACGGCCTAACCGAAAGTCTGCCTTGTATGGTTGCGCCAGTTGGGAAATGTGGAGGGATCGAGAAGGAGCCCGACATGACCGACCTGACCCAATGGCTTGCCGCCGAGACTGCCGACCGCAAGCTCGCCGATGTGATTGCGTCAATGGCGGCAGCGGGTGCCGAAATCGCTGCCGTATTGCGCTCGGCGGCCATTGAAGGACAAACCGGCCTTGCCGGAGCAACCAACGTGCAGGGCGAGGCGCAAAAGGCGCTCGATGTGATCTCGAACGATATTGTTTTGAATCACTTACGGGAAAACCCGGCTGTATCGATTCTGGTTTCGGAAGAGCTGGATGAAGCGGTTGAATTGTCGAGTCAGGGTTCGGTGATTGTCGCCACCGATCCACTGGATGGGTCTTCAAATCTCGACGTAAATGTCACCGTGGGCACGATATTTTCCATTCTGCCGGTCGAGGGCGGGCCGTTGCAGAAGGGCAAGGCGCAATTGGCGGCCGGCTATGTCGCCTACGGTCCGGCGACGAGCCTTGTGGTGCGGATCACGGGCACGACAAGCGTGTTCACGCTGGCCGATAGCGGGCAATGGCTGCTCACGGTCGCGGCAGCGACAGTGCCCGAAGCCTCTGGCGAATTTGCCATCAATACAGCGCGGGAGCGGTTCTGGGACGCGGCCACGCGCGGCTACGTCGCCGAAAATGTTGCCGGCGAAACCGGGGTGGCCGGAAAGCGCTACAATATGCGCTGGGTCGGCTCGATGGTGGCCGACATTCACCGTATCCTGATGCGCGGGGGCATCTTTCTCTATCCGCTCGACAGCGAAACCGTCAGCAAGGGCGGACGGTTGCGGCTGCTTTACGAGGCCAATCCCATGGCATGGCTGGTGGAAGGCGCTGGCGGTAGGTCCACGACCGGGCAGCAAGGCATATTGGACGTGGAGCCGGCCGATATTCACCAGCGCGTTCCGGTGATCTTGGGCTCGGCGGACGAAGTCAAGCGGGTGGAGAACTGGTACGCGAAGGCCTAGGCTTGGGCTGAGCCAGCCCATTGAGAGCATTTGCAACGTTCTCACCCATTGGCTAGAACGCTTCCGACAAAGCCGGAGCGTCCTTACCGGATGGGAGCCACGATGAGCCACGCTGAATTCGCCTTGCCCAAGACCAACGCCGCGCCGTGGCAAAGCCGCCCGTTCCACCGGCAGTATCTGATGCGGCAGGCCAATAACCTGTTCGATTTCTTCGAATCCGCCTCGATCAATCCCAAGGGCGGGTTCTACGAACTCAGCGACGATGGCGCGCCGCTGCAAAGCGACAATGCCACGCGGCAAATTCACGTCACCACGCGCCTGATCCACTGCGCCGTGATCGGCAGCCTGCTCGGACGTCCCGGCTCGGACGAGGTGATCGACCATGGCATGCGCTACCTGTGGGCCAAGCATCGTGACGCGCGCCATGGCGGCTATGTCTGGTCGCTGGATGACAATGGCTATGTCGATGCCAGCAAGCAGGCCTACGGGCATGCCTTCGTGTTGCTGGCCGGATCGAGCGCCAAGCTGGTGAACCACCCGCTCGCCGACCAGGTCATCGCGGACGCGACCGAAGTGATCGAAACCCGCTTCTGGGACAAGAAAGTGGGCGCGGTGCGCGAGGAATTCGCCAATGACTGGGGGCAGATCAGCACCTATCGCGGGCAGAATTCCAATATGCACCTCACCGAGGCGCTGATGGCGGCCTATGAGGCCACCGGCAAGGACGAATATATCGTAAAGGCGACCAAGATCGCCGACCTGATCATCCGCCGCAATGCGATCAAGCTCGATCATCGCGTCGGCGAGCACTTCCACGAGGACTGGACGCTCGACCGGGATTTTGCCGGCTCGGAAATGTTCCGCCCATCCGGCACGACGCCTGGCCATGCGCTGGAATGGTCGCGCCTGCTGTTCCAGCTTTTCGTACTGGGCCGCAAGGAACATGGCTGGATGACGGAGGCGGCGCGGGGCCTGTTCCGCAACGCCATCGAACTGGGCTGGGACAAGACCCATGGCGGGCTGTTCTACACGCTGGACTGGAACAACCAGCCGATCATGCGCGAAAAGCTGTGGTGGCCGGTGGCCGAAGCCATCGGCGCGGCGGCCTTTATCGGCGCCTACGACAAGGACACCTATTACCAGCACTGGTATCGCAAGCTCTGGGATTTTGCCGAAAACCATATCATCGACCATGCGCGCGGCGGCTGGACGAGCGAGCTCAAGGAGGATCTCACCCCGACTTCGCGGTTGTTTATCGGCAAGCCCGATATCTACCATGCGCTCCAGGCCTGCCTCATTCCGCTCTATCCTCCAAGCGGCAGCCTGACCCGCGCGATTATCGAGGGGGACGAGCTGGGTCCGAAATACTAAGGCCAATCAGCGCTTTCTACTCAACCATTGCCCGCTTTCTGCGTTGCGCCTTGAGCAACATGGAGAGCGGGCAATGGCTTTACTGGATGGCAAAGTGGCACTGGTGACCGGCGCGGGGTCGGGTATCGGCAAGGCGACGGCAATGGCCCTGGCCAGGGCAGGCGCTGCCGTGGTGGCGATGAGTCGAACCGCAGATGAGGTTGAAGCCACCGCCAGCGAGATCGAAAAAGCCGGCGGAACGGCCATGGCCGCAACTGCGGACATAACCGTCGACGCAGAGATGAAGACCCTTGTCTCAAAGGCGGTCGAGCGCTTCGGGAAGCTGGACATCGTTGTCGCCAATGCTGGGATCAACGGCGTCTGGGCGCCGATCGAGCGCATGACGCCGGAGGAGTGGGACCAGACCATTTCGGTCAATCTCAGGGGCACTTATCTCACGCTGCATCATACAATTCCCGAACTCGAAAAGGCGGGCGGCGGCGCAATCGTCGTGGTTTCGTCGATAAATGGTACGCGCACCTTCACCTCGCCGGGCGCGAGCGCCTATTCGGCCACCAAGGCGGGCCAATTGGCCATGGTTCAGCAACTGGCGCTGGAACTGGGTTCACGGAAGATCCGGGTGAATGCCGTTTGTCCCGGTGCGATCGAAAGCCGGATCGACGACAATACCGAGCGGCGCGACACGCATCTGACGGAAGTGCCGGTTGATTTTCCGGACGGCGATATTCCGCTGACAGGGGGCGAACCCGGCAAGGCGAAAGATGTTGCCGATGTGATCCTGTTCCTTTGTTCAGACGCAGCGCGGCATGTGACGGGCTCGCCCGTCTGGATCGATGGGGGGCAGAGTTTGTTGCGATAGGCCCATTCGCGGCAAATCCTTGCCCCTGGCTGCGGTTGCCAGCGCCGGTAGTGCAGCGTAAAGCACCGGCATCATTTCACGATTGGTGAGCCGCCATGATCGCCCTGCCTGCCCAGTTGCCGCGTCTCCTCGTCGAGCGGGCCGTAGCCGCCGCGCTGGAGGAAGATCTGGGGCTGGCGGGCGACCTGACAAGCCAGGCGACGCTGGCACCAAATGCCATTGCGACCGCAACACTTTCGGCGCGCGAACCCGGTATCATTGCCGGGCTCGATCTGGCCGCGGCCGCATTTCGGCTGGTGGGCGAGGGCGTACGCTTCGAGCCAAAGGTGAATGACGGCGACAGGATCGCGGCGGGTGGCATTGTCGCGGACGTGTCGGGACCGGCGCGGCTGGTCATGTCGGGCGAACGGGTGGCGCTCAATTTCCTCAATCATCTCAGCGGCATTGCGAGCCTGACGCGGATTTATGCCGATGCCGTCGAGGGCACGGGCGCGCGCATCTGCGACACGCGCAAGACGACGCCCGGCCTCAGGGCATTCGAGAAATATGCCGTGCGTTGCGGGGGCGGCGCCAACCATCGCTATGCGCTGAACGACGCCATCCTGATCAAGGACAATCACATTGCGGTCGCTGGCAGCGTTACGGCGGCCTACAAGGCGGCGGAAGCGTTTGCGGGCCATCTGGTCGCCATCGAGATCGAGGTGACGACGCTGGCCGAACTCGAAGAAGCGCTGGCGGCCGGCGCGCGGATCGTGCTGCTCGACAACATGGACAATGATACCCTGCGCCAGGCCGTGGCGCTCAATGCCGGGCGGGCGAAGCTCGAAGCCTCGGGCGGCGTGAAGCTGGATCGGGTGCGCTTGATCGGGGAGACCGGCGTCGACTACATTTCCACCAGCCAGATCACCATGGGCGCCAAGCCGCTGGATCTGGGTCTGGACGTGGTCATCGACGGCGCCAGATGACCATGACCGCCCCTGCCTTCTCGCTGACCGATCTTGCCGTTGACGCTGCAATCGCCGCCGCCGAGGTGATCTGTGCGGTCTATCACCGGCCCATTCATGTCGTCACCAAGAGCGACGGTTCGCCGGTAACGGAGGCCGATGCGGCCGCCGAGGCGGTGATCATCGAGCATCTGCGGGCAAGCGGCCTGCCGGTGCTGGGCGAAGAAAGTGTCGCCGCTGGAATCATCCCCGTGCTGGGTGAACGCTATTTCGTGGTCGATCCGCTCGATGGCACCAAGGAATTCATCAAGCGCAACGGCGAATTCACCGTCAATATCGGGCTGGTGGAGCATGGCCGCCCCGTGATGGGCGTGGTACTGGCGCCGGCAACAGGCGAATTGTTTGTCGGCGACAGTTCTGGCGCCTGGAGCGCTCGGGTCGTGGATGGAATCGTCACCGAGCGGAGGGCGATCCGTGTCAGCTTTCTGCCCCGCCTGCGCATCGTGGCCAGCCGCAGCCATGGTCACGCAGCCCTGGAGCAGCTCTGCCAGACACTGGATGTCGAAAGCGACGTCTCCGTCGGTTCGTCGCTGAAATTCTGCCTGCTGGCGCGGGGCGATGCCCAGCTTTACCCCCGCTTTACCCCGACCTGCGAATGGGATACCGCCGCCGGACAGGCTGTGCTTGAAGCGGCAGGCGGCGCCGTTGTGACGCTGGATGGCGCGCCAATGCACTATGGCAAGGGTGACTTGAAGTTTCTCAATCCCTATTTCGTGGCCGCCGCCAGTCCGGAGCTGGCGCAGAAAGCGGCAGCAGAAATGCGGAACCTGCTGGGCTAGGTGCATATGTCGCACCTGCATTGCACGAAAGCGGCTGCCTCGCCGGCGCGAAGCGCTCTAGCTTTGGGCTCTGCAACCAGCGCTTAACTGATCTGCACGTTTCCAGTCCTCATATAGCTTGCGATATTCCGGCCCCACATATATAGGCCGAACATATATCGAGCCATCATATGCCCGCAGGAACGGTCAATGAACGTCAGAACGCTTTGCCTGTCGATCCTCTATAACGAGGACGCAAGTGGCTACGACATTCGCAAAATGTGCACGGATGAGCAGTTCGCTTATTTCGTAGAGGCCAGCTATGGCTCGATCTATCCCGCGCTGGCCAAGCTTGAAGAAGATGGCCTCGTAACCAGCCGGACAGAGCAGCAAGAGGGCAAACCGGCGCGCAAAGTCTATTCGATCACCGACGCGGGCCGGGATGTCTTTGCGGAACAATTGGCAGAACCGCTGGGCGAGGACATGTTCCGCAGCCCTTTTCTGCTGTTTGCGCGGTTTGCGCATATCCTGCCGCGCGCCCTGGTGGAGCAGCGCTGCAATGAATTTCTGAGCCGCAGCGTGGATGGTCGGAAGCGACTTGAAGATGCCGCCGGCAAGTATGAGTGCAATCCCGCTGACAAGTGGGTCATCGATTATGGCCGTGCCGTGCTGGAGGTTGCGGAACAGCATTTTCGCACCCATATGCACGAACTGATCACAATGGCGCGAGCAGAGCCACGCCAGGACGCGGCGGAATAAGGGGCAAAAATCTAGATGCGTGCAGTGTTTTCCTATGGCCTGGCCTTTGCAATCCTTCTGCTGGCGGCCGCCTGGTTCATGACCGGTACTCTGGTGCAGGGCGGACAGGGCCCCGGCAATGGTGAACGGGCGCTGATTTCACTGGTTGAAGGCGAGGATCACGGTCCCATCGCCAATGCACTGGGCGATGCCGGCCTGCTGGCCGAGCATCATGCGCCAGCCGTCGACCCCACCTTGACTATCGCCCAGCGCAACGAAACCACGACGGGCGCATCCGCACCGCTGCAAAGCGTGCGCACCAAGCTGTTCATCGCCCAGCCCATGCCCATCGAAGTGCCGCTGCGCGGCCGCACCGAGGCCAAGGCCAGCGTGACCGCCGTGGCCGAAACTGCTGGAACAGTGGATGTCGTCCACGTCACCAAGGGCCAGCGCGTCGAGGCAGGCGATCTTCTTTGCACCCTTGACCAGGGCACACGCGCTGCCGGGGTGGCGCAGGCCCGCGCCGCACTGGCGCAGGCACAGCTCGCATTTGATACCAATGCCGATCTGCGCGAGCGGGGACTTGCCGCGCCGAATTCTGCCAATTCGGTTGAAGTCGCGCTCGCCCAGGCACAGGCTGGTCTCGACAACGCGCAGGCAGAACTCGACCGCACTGAAATCAAGGCCAAGGTTTCCGGCCTCGTGCAGGACCCGCTGGCTGTTGCCGGCTCCATGCTGAATGCCGGAGCGCCTTGCGCAACCATCGTCCAACTGAACCCGATCGTCTTCACCGGCATGGTCCCCGAGGCGCACATCGGCCTTGCGCGGATTGGCCTGGACGCCAAGATCAAGACGGTCACCGGCCAGGATGTCGATGGCAAGGTGACCTATATTTCCGCTGTCGCCGACAATGCGACCCGTGCATTCCGCGCTGAGATCGAAATTCCCAATGACGACTACGCCATTCGTGATGGCGTGACGGCTGAAGCCATCGTCGACATCGGGACCGCCCCGGGCCACCTGCTGCCGCAATCGGTGATGACGCTGGATGATGACGGCGTTCTGGGCGTGCGCACGGTGGAAGATGGCATTGTCGCCTTCTACCCGATTACCATTGTCAGCGACACGCGCCAGGGCGTCTGGGTCACCGGCCTCCCAGTGGCCGCCGAGATTATCACGATCGGCCAGGAAAACGTCTCCACCGGCCAGAAGGTCGAGGCCAGCGCGGCCCCGACCGACACCGAAACCACCTCCAGCTAAAGGCGCCGGCGATGCTCGATTTCATCGAAAAAATCCTCAGGATGCCGCGCGTTGTCCTGACGGTCATGGTGCTCATACTGGTGGCGGGCGCCAGCGCCTATTCGTCGATGCCGAAGGAAAGTTTCCCGGCCATCGACGTGCCCTATCTCTACGTGTCGATAAGCCAGTCAGGCGTGTCGCCGCGCGATGCGGAAAACCTGCTGGCCAAGCCGGCCGAGGAAGAACTCGCCAACCTGCCGGGGCTGCAGAATATCAGCTCGACATCGACCACCGGCCATGCCTCGGTGTTCCTCGAATTCGACATCAATACCGACAAGGATCAGGCGCTCCAGGATACGCGCGCCCGCATGGATGCGGTCAAGGCAAAGCTGCCCACGGACGCCAATGATCCCAGCGTTCACGAAATCGATCTCGTCGGCATGCCGATCATCTCCGTGGCCGTCTATGGCTCTGCCCCCGAGAAGGAGCTGGTTCGCCGCGCCGAGCAATTGCAGGATGCCATTGAAAGCATTGGCGAAGTCCGCGAAGCCACATTGTCCGGTGCCCGTCAGGAGCAATTGGAGGTCCGCGTGGACCTGTTGCGGCTTGAGGCCTATGGCCTGACCGCCAACCAGTTGTTCGACGCGCTGGCGCGCAACAACATGGTGGTTGCTGGCGGCACGCTCAACACCGGACAGGGCTCATTCAATATCGAGGTGCCCGGCCTGATCACCACGGCAGAGGACATCTACAACCTGCCGCTCAAGACCGATGGCAACACCATCGTCACCTTCGGGCAGGTCGCCTCCATTACCCGTTCGCTCGCAGACGCGACCGAATATACCCAGGTCAACGGCTCCCCTGCCCTGATCCTTGGCGTCAGCAAGAAGCTCGGCACCAACATCATCGACGTCTCCGACAAGGTCCGCGCGGTGACAGCAGAAGCAGCCAAGGATTGGCCCGCGGGCGTCAGCTATTCTTTCTTCCTCGATCAGGCCGAAACGACCACGGCGCTGTTCCGCTCGCTGGAAGCCGCAGTCCTGACCGCCGTGGCGCTGGTTCTGATTACCTGTATCGCCACGCTTGGCGTGCGGCCCGCGCTGATGATCGGGCTCTCTATCCCGCTCTCGTTCATGATGGCCTTCCTCGTCGCCAGCATGATGGGCATGACGATCAACATGATGGTCATGTTCGGGCTGGTGATCGCGGTGGGCGTGCTGGTGGACGACCCGGTGGTGGTCGTCGAATATGCCGAACGAAAACTGCAGGAAGGCGTTCCGAAGAAGGAAGCCTTCATCATGGCCATGCGCAAAATGTTCGTGCCGGTTGTCGGCGCGACCGCGACGACGCTCGGCGCCTTTGTGCCCTTGCTGTTCTGGCCAGGCATTATCGGCAAGTTCATGAGCTATCTGCCGATGATCGTGATCATCGTCATGGTCGCCTCCTTCATCTCCGCGCTGATCTTCATGCCCGTTATCGGCTCGATCATCGCGTCCACCCATGTGGACCAGAAGGAGAAGGAGAAAGCCGATATCGTGATGTATCCCGACAAGTTCGAGACCTCCAAGGTGACCGGGCTGACGGGCATCTATGTGCGCATCATGGACAAGCTGTTGCACTGGCCGCTGCCCACGCTCGCAGTCGGATTCGGACTTATCGCCACGATCTTCGTCGCCTATGCGATGAACCCGACGGGCACGGAGGCCTTCCCGGCTTCCGAACCGGAATTTGCTACTGTTGCAGTGGTGGGCCGGGGCAATTACTCGCCTGAAGAAATCCGCGACATGATGGTGGAGATCGAGAGCGAATTGCTGCAGGTCAACGGCATTCAGGACGTGATCATGCAGTTCGGCTCGACCGGCTCATTCAGCACCACGCCGCCTGACACGATCGGCAATTTCCAGTTGCAGTTCATGAACTGGAACCATCGTGTGCCAGCGTCTGAAATCTTTGCCGATATCCGCGAGCGCGTTTCCGGCTTCGCCGGTCTCGATATCCAGCTTCTGGCTGCCGAAAGCGGCCCGCCGGCTGGCAAGGACATCAACCTTCGCGTGGAAAGCAACAATTACGATGACCTCGTGCCGGTCGTCACGGCGATCCGCAACCATCTGGAAAGCTGGCCGGAAGCGGTGGACATCGAAGATGGCCGTCCCTCCCCCGGCATTGACTGGCAGGTCACCATCGACCGTGCGGAAGCCGGCCGGTATGGCATCGGCGTGCGTGAACTGGCCCCTTATGTCCAGCTCATCACCTCGGGCGTAAAACTGGGCACCTATCGGGATGCGACGACAGGCGACGAACTGGATATTCGTGTCCGGCTACCGCAGGACGAGCGCACATTCGACGCGCTGGATTCCATGCGCATCGCCACCGCCGAAGGCCTGGTGCCGGTGTCGAATTTCATTCAGCGCAATGCCGTTCCCAAGGTGGCCAGCATCCAGCGGCGCAATCAGGTCTATACGATGGCCGTTGCCGCGGGACTGACAAACCTGCCCGAAGGCGTCTATGCCGCCAACAAGGTGCAGGAGTTGCAGACCTGGATAGCGGAGCAGAATTTCCCGCAGAGTGTCAGCGTGGAGTTCGGTGGCGCCGAGGAACAGATGGGCGATGCCAATGCCTTTATCGGGCAGGCCATGCTGATGGCCATGGCGCTGATCTTCTTCATCCTGCTGCTCGAATATAACAGCTTCTACCAGGTGATGGTGACGCTCTCGACCGTGATCATGTCGGTGGCCGGCGTGCTGCTGGGCATGCTGGTGACGGGGATGAGCTTCTCTGCGATCATGACAGGGCTCGGCATCGTGGCACTGGCAGGTATCGTGGTGAAGAACGGCATCGTGCTGATCGACACCTATAACGACTATCATCGCCACCAGAATGTCGAGGCGGTGAAGGCCATGTTGCTGACCGTCAGCCAGCGCGTGCGGCCGGTGCTGCTGACGGCGTTCCTGACGGCTCTGGGCGTTATCCCGATGTGGGCGAATGTCGAGTTCGACTTCATCCGCCGCGAGATCGTCGTCGGCGGCCTTGCCGGATCGTGGTTCGTCCACCTATCGGCGGCTTTGGTCTCGGGCCTGTTCTTCTCCACCGCGCTGACGCTGGTCATGGTGCCGGTCATGATCACCGCCCCTACGGTGATGTGGAAGCAGTTCAAGTGGCTCGGCGCCATCTTCGCGTCACTGGGCGGCTGGATTGCCAGCCCCTTCCGCCGCGGGCAGGCAGTGGCTGCGCCCGCCGGATTTGACGGCATGGCGGTGGAAGTTCCGGAGGGCGAAGACAGCGCCCGGCGCTATGTCGTTTCCAAGGATGTCGGGCTGACCGAGAAAGAAGCCAATGGCGTCACGGTGGTCAGCCGAAGAGACGCGGCGGAGTAAACGTCAGCCGCCTGCAGATCAAAGGGCTCGCAGCGATGCGGGCCCTTTTGCTATTCGGCAGTCAGCCCAGCTTAGGCAGGAAAAAGCCCGTCCTGGCCTTGTAGGCCGCATAGTCGGCAGAGAGGGGCGAGGCGTCGAAATTGCTTTCTTCCAGACGCGCTGCCTTGATGTAGAGCCATACGAGCAGGATCACGAGGGGCGCAGCAAGAAGCGACCAGGTCGCCACGGCCCAGCCGAACCAGAAGATCGAATAGGACACATAGAACGGGTGGCGGACCATTCCATAGGGCCCGTCCTGCAACAGCGAATGTGGATGGGCCGGATCGAAGACGAAGCGCAGCCGGGCCTGACGCGACGCAAGGATCGCGGCATAAAAGATCGCCACGCTGAACAACTGGACAGCCAGACCAACAGACTGCGCCGCAATGGGCTGATCGATGAACCAGGTCAGGGCCAGCATGACGATTGTCGAGGTGGTCACCGCCGCTGCGATCACCCGCGCGCCAGACGGCATGGCCTCGGAAACGAAGTGATGGCGCACTGACCAGATATAGGCGCCGACCACCGCGCCGGCGACAAGTGTGACCAGTCCGTCGAAAACCAATTCCATCCGTCTTGCCCCCCGCAACACGCCAACCTATTCGCAATCTACAATATCTTAACCGCCCCCGGAAACCTCTCCTATACAGATTTGCTCCACAATAGGCTCCTTGTTCGGAGTATATTGTCATGACTGCCCCCTGCCCCATCATGCGCCTCGACAGCGGCCGCATCGGGTATCGCGACAGCGGCGGCAGCGGCTTGCCTATTGTTTTCGTGCATGGCGTTTGCGGCAGCAAGGAAGTTTTCGAGCATCAGTTTGCAGAGCCGCTCCTCGGCAAATTCCGTCTTATCGCCTTTGACCTGCCCGGCCACGGCGCATCCGACGATGCCGCCGATCCCCAAAAAAGCTATTCGATCCGCGCGCTGACCGAGACCACGCTGGACGTGATGAATTATCTCCGCCTGCCGCGCGCTCTGGTGGTCGGCTGGTCTTTGGGTGGCCATATCGCCATGGAAATGATGGCAAGGTTTCCCGAGCGGCTGGCCGGCGTCGCCAGTGTGGGCGCGCCGCCGCTGGGACGAGGCAGGCTGGCCATGGTCCGCGCTTTTCATGTCCATCCGGACATGTTGCTGGCCCGCAAGCCGCACTTCACTACGCGCGATGCAGAGAGATGGCAGAAGCTGTGCTACGGCTCGGAGGCTGACGGGTTGCATTTTGCCGCTATCCTGCGCGCCGACGGTCGGATGCGGCCGGAGACATCGAAGAGCCTGCTGAGCGGCGGTATTTCCGATCAGAAGCGGCTGGCGGCAAGCTCGCCTGTTCCGCTGGCGCTTATTAATGGCGACCTCGACCCCATATTGCGTGTCAGGTATCTGAAGACGCTGCGCTATGCCAATCTCTGGGAGCAGCGCTCGCACGCCATCCTGGACGCGGGGCATGCGCCTTTCCTGTCTCGGCCCGACCGCTTCAATGAAATCCTGCACCGCTTTGCCAGCGAGATGGCTGTCGGTTTTCCCGGACCCTATCAACTCGAAAAGCCAGCGGTCAGCGAGCCGGATTTCGCTCGTGCAGCCGAACCCAGATCCCGCCGACGGGGCGCAAGGTAACCGAGGGCAGGAAATTGACCGGCCTTTCGGCAAGCCGTTCAACGTCAAACCGCCGGGCGATGGTAGCCAGAAGCAGCATGGCCTCCATCATGGCGAAGCGGTTGCCGATGCAAATTCTAGGGCCCCCACCGAAGGGGAAATAGGCAAAGCGCGGCAGCGTGCGCCGAAAATCGCCCGCCCAGCGCTCGGGCCTGAATTCCAGCGGATCGTCGAAATAGCGCGGATCGCGCTGGGTGATCCACGGGCTGAGGATGACCGTGGTCCCCTTCTTGATCTCGTAGTCGCCGATCCGCACGTCGCTGCGGGCTTCGCGGCCAATGGCCCAGCCCGGCGGGATCAGGCGCAGCATTTCGATGACGGCATGTTCGGTGAGTTTGAGACTGGGCAAGTCATCGGGCGTCACCGGCCGGCCGGGGGCCACGCGCTCCACCTCTTCGGCGATGGCGGCCTGGATATCGCGGTGCTGCCCGAGCAGGTGAAAACCGTAGGCCATGCTGAGGGCCGAGGTTTCGTAGCCCGCCAGCAGCATGTTGCAGATCTGGTCGCGCAGGGCCTTGTCGGTCATCGGCCTGCCTTCGTCGTCGCGTGCCGACATCAGCAATGACAAAAAGCCCGCCGAGGCATTCTTGCCGGTACGGTTTTCGGCAATGACGCGATAGACCATGCGCTCGAGATGGGCGATGCCCTTCAGATAGCGCCGGTGCCCCGGCAGCGGCACCCAATCGGGCACGACGAGCGGTCGGGCGAAGCGCGCCGCCACTTCGTCGATGACCCAGTAGGCAGCCTGTTCCATGGCCTCAAGGTCATCGCTCACATCGGCGTCCAGCAGCGTTCTGGCGGCGATTTCCAGGCCCAGCGACATCATCTCGCGGTGCATGTCGATATCCTGGCCATGCTTCCAGCGCGCCAGCTTGCGCTCGGTGAGCTCGACCATATGCGGCCCATAAGAGGCCAGAGGAATGGTGGCGAAGGCGGGCGCAGCCAGCTTGCGCTGGCGCTGCCATTCGGCGTCCTCGGCCACGAACAGCCCGTTGCCCATAAGGGCTTCCAACTGCCGCCAGAACACCCTGTTCTTGGTAAAATGCTCGTTCTGCTTGACCAGAACCTGTTCGATGAGATCGGGATGATTGACGATCACCGCCGGAAAGCCGCCAACCTGAATGGCAGTCATGTCACCGTACTGGCGGGCACTGCGCTCGAAAAAGCCGAGAGTGTCCCGGCTCATTTCGAGCAGGTGGCCAATGACGGGCAGGCCCTTTGGCCCGTCCGCCTGTCGCCCCGGACGCTTCTGGTCATTCACATCCAGGCTGGTCAAGTTTCACCGCGCTACTGATCCCGCCCCCGCAGGATATCAGCACGGATTTGATCACAGCGCCGTCGGGGATGCCAGTATCTCGAAGGCAAAGAGCGACCAGTCATCACCATCAAAATGAATGTCGCGAACGCCCGGCTCGTGAGCCTCAAGCGCCCGACGCCAGAAGGCACCGGCAGCGCGGTTGGCGTGCGGCACCGCAACATGCCAGTGGCCGGGATGTGCGGCCATGGCGACATCCATGGCAGTCTTGCCCACGCCTTGTTTTCTATGCGCCTTGAGAACGAAGAATTCGGCCATAAACCAGCAGGGCGACCTCCCGGTCAGTGGGCATTCGTCGATGACGAGGGCAAAGCCGGCGATCTCGTCGCCCGACATGATCAGATAGGGATGGCGCCAGAACCGATCGAGAAAATCATACTCATAGCGCCCATCAGCTCCGACCGGAAACGGCATGAACTCGGTCATATCGTGCAGATAGAGCTGGATGAGATTGGCGATAACCGGCTTGTCGGCAGGAGCGGCGGGGCGAAGGGTGATCCGGGTCATCAATCAACATAACCCACAACAAACCCTTCACCACCCCCTGCCCTATTCTCCCGCGGGAATACCGCGCTTGACGAAGCCGTCTGGGTCATCCTGGGTGCGGGCCAGCAGTTCGGCGGCTTCGCTGGCTTCACGCTGGCGGTTCCACATCTGGGCGTAAAGGCCGGCCTTTTGCAGCAGCGCCATGTGATTGCCGCGCTCGGCAACCTGTCCGTCGCGCAGGACGATAATCTCATCGGCATTGACGACCGTGGACAGCCGGTGCGCAATGACCAGCGTCGTGCGGTTGCGCGACACCTCGTCGAGCGCCGTCTGGATATCCCGCTCGGTCTTGGTGTCGAGCGCCGAGGTCGCCTCGTCCAGAATAAGGATCGATGGTGACTTGAGAATGGTGCGGGCGATGGCGACGCGCTGCTTTTCGCCGCCGGAGAGTTTGAGGCCACGCTCGCCAACGGGGGTCTGATACCCCTTTGGCAGGGTTTCGATGAAGCCGCCAACCTGCGCCATGCGCGCTGCTTCGCGGATTTCTTCCTCGGACGCCCCTGGGCGGCCATATTCGATATTGTAGCCGATCGTGTCGTTGAAGAGCACCGTGTCCTGCGGCACCATGCCGATGGCCGAGCGCAGGCTTTCCTGGGTCACGTCGCGCAGATCCTGTCCATCAATGGTGATGCGCCCGCCCGTCACGTCGTAAAAGCGGAACAGCAGCCGGGAAATGGTGGATTTGCCCGCACCCGTGGGGCCAACGATGGCCAGCGTCTTGCCGGCCGGCACTTCAAAGCTGACGCCCTTGAGAATGGGGCGGTCGGGATCATAGTGGAACGTGACGTCCTCAAAGCGGATGACCGGGCCGGTCACGGCAAGCGGCGGCGCACCGGGCGCGTCGGTAATTTCGGGGTCCTGATCGAGCAGGCGGAACATTTCCTCGATGTCGGTAAGGCCCTGCCGCAGCTCGCGATAGACGAAGCCGATGAAATTGAGTGGGCGGTAAATCTGCATCAGGAAGGTGTTCAGCAGGACGAAATCACCCAGCGTCAGCGTGCCGTCCATGACGCCGAGCACGGCCATGATGGAGATGATGAGGAAGCCGCCATAGAATATGATGGCCTGGCCGAAATTGAGAAAGCCAAGCGAGGTCCAGATGCGGATGGCCGAGCGTTCATAGCCCTCCATGGCCTTGTCGAAGCGCGCCGCTTCCATCTTCTCATTGGCGAAATATTTCACCGTTTCAAAGTTGAGCAGGCTGTCGATGGCCTTGCCATTGGCGTCGGTATCGCTGTCATTCATCTGGCGGCGAATGGCGATGCGCCAGTTGGACGCCTTGATGGTGAAATAGAGATAGGCCCAGATCATCACGACCAAGACGCCCATATAGCTCAGGCCGAACATCCAGACGAAAATGACGGCCACCACCACGAACTCAACGATGGTCGGGGCGATATTGAGCATGGCGAAACGCACGACGGTTTCGATGCCCTTGGTGCCACGCTCGATAACGCGGCTCAGTCCGCCCGTGCGTCTTTGCAGGTGAAAGCGCAGCGACAGACGGTGCATGTGATGGAAGGTCTGCAGCGCCAGTTTGCGCACGGCATGCTGGCCGACGCTGGCAAAGAGCACGTCACGCAGTTGCTGGAAGCCAGCATCGATGATGTTACCCAAAACATAGGCGATGACCAGAGCAACAGGAACGGCAATGCCAAGGATCAGGGCATTGTCGGGTGTCGAACCATCGAGATTGTCGATGATGCCCTTATAGGCGAAAGGCACCAGCGTGGTAGCAACCTTGCTGGCCAGCAACGCACCGATGGCCAGCCCCACCCGCAGGCGCAGGTCCGGCCGGTCCTCGGGCCACATATATGACCACAAATTGCGGATTGTAGAGAATATCGATCCTTCGTCCGCGCTGACGGACGGCTTCTTCTCAACGCTGTCTGATGGCATCAGGCCGTTTCCGCTTCCTGGCTGGGGGTGGGTGTCAGCCCCTGAAGCAGCCCGCCAAAGGCGGCTTTCAATTCGGCGAATTTTTCCTGACGGATAAAGTATCGGTTGCGCGTGCCATGCGCCTTGCGCTCGATGAGGCCCGCATCAAGCAGGACCTTGATGTGCTGGGACACGGTCGACTGGGCCAGTGTCAGGCTTTCGGTCACGTCGCCGCAACAACACTGGCCCTGCTGCTGGGTGGCCAGAATGCGCAGGATTTCGAGGCGGACCGGATGGCCCAGCGCTCGCATGGTATTGGCAATATCGTCGTCACGCATGGCGTCGCTCGGGGCTTGTCATGATCTCGGCCGGCATTGGGCCTGCCTGCCGGTCACACTTGATCGGTCAATTGCGATGGAAGATGGTGCGTTTGGCCGGTAAAATCAATAGAGGCTGGCGAAACGGCGCCCGAAGGCGCCGTTTGCATTGGATTACTCGCCCACCGGCAGGTTGAACACCTGGCCCGGATAGATGCGGTCCGGATCGCGAATCTGGCCGGTGTTGGCCTGATAGATCGTCGTATATTTCAGACCCTCGCCATAGACGCGTCGCGCAATGGTCCAGAGATTGTCGCCACGGCGGATGATGGCCTTGCCAGAGGCAAAGCGCTGAGCCTCCGGATCGCCGAGGGACACCGCAACCATGGTGGGCACGACTGGCTCGGCGGCGGCAGCAGCAGGCGCAGACTCCTCGCCGGGTACGGGTGCAGGCTCACTTGCGGGCGACGCAGCGGGCTCGGGCGATGAAACCTCTGCCCCCGCCGGTGCATCGGCAGGTGCCGCGGTGGGCTGGGCCGGCGCGACGGCGGGGCTCACCGCATCAGCAACTGGCGCATCTGCCACCGGCTGGGACGTCGCGGGGACGTCTGCGTCCGCCACGGCTATCTGCTCTTCTGGCGCAGCGGGCACATCGACCACGAAATCGACTTCAGAGCGCGCCACGACCACGCCAGTATCGGGCTGGATCAGGTCGATGCGCACCCGCTGGCTCGGCTTGTTGAGAACCGGGCCGGTTTCGACCAGCCAACGGCTTTCCGCCACGCTGGCATCGGCAACAAAACCATCATCGACGTAAAGCCGAATGACGCCCCCATCAGGACCGCCACCGGCGAAGAATGTCCGATCGCCCTCGATTTCGATGGCGTCGATGGTCGGCTGCACATCTGCAAGTTGCGCCGGGGCAATGGCGGGGGTCTCCGCTGCAGGCGCTTCCGGCGCAGCGGCGACGACTGGCTCCGGCTCGGCTTCGGCCTGAACCGGCGCCTCAACGGCACTTGCGGTTTCGGTTACCGGCTCGACCTGCGCGGCATCAGGCTCGGCAGTCTCCGGCACGATTGCGGGCTCGGCCTGCGCCACAGCCATTGCCGGCGCGTCGGGCGTCTCCGTCTCCTCGCTGCTGGCGGCAGGCGCGGGGTCCGTCGCTGCGGCCACTTCGGCAGCAGGCTGTTCCACAGGGGCGGTCGCGGCCGTTTCCGCGTCTGCAGCAGGTGCAACCGGCTGTTCGGATGGCGTTGCCACTGCAATATCGGTGGTTTCTGCAGCGCTGGCCGGCTCGTCCGCTGCGGCAATTGCCGTCGCTGCTGCGGGGGTCTCAAGACCCTGCAGGACTTCGCTGGCCTGACCGGGGGTGCTGGCAACGACCAGCGGCTGCGTGGTTCTGTCTTCGTTGAGGACAACGATGAAGGACTGTTCGGCGGTCCCCGTCTTGCCCTCTTCACCCAGGGTGATTTCGAGATCGCCCGGCGCGAGGGGCGCGTCGGGCACAAAGACCCAGTCGCCGCTGGCCTCGACGTCCACGGTGCCGAGCAATTCGCCATTGGCATAGACTTCGACGCGGCTTCCGGGCGTACCGCTACCGGCGATGACGATGGAGCCATCGGGCTCGGCGCGCAGCAGGCCGAATGTGGCCGCGATGACAGTGTCGGCGGTGGCAACATCCAGCGCATCGGCGGGCGGGGTCACGTCCAGCTCAGGCTCTGCCGACACCGCTTCTTCGTCGGCAACGGCCAGATTGATATCGGCCTCCGGCGCGGCTTCAGGCGCCTCGCCCTCGACCTCGGCGACAGCGGGCGCAGGCAAGGGCGGCGCCAGGCCGACCTCGGCCATCTTGCCACGCAGGCAAATGCCCAATCCGTCCTCGCTGTTGAAGCAGGAGACGATTGCCGGGCCGGTCAGAATACCGAGAATAACGACGAGGGTGGCTGCCGCCGCTCCGATAGTCAGAGCAAGAGGACGTTTTGGAGCGGTTTCGGCCAGTTTGCCCTCCACGGGATTTCTATATGCCGGCGGGTCAGGCCGCCTCGGTTTTCAACAGCTTGTAGGTGATCGATTCATACAGAGCTTCAAAGGACGCATCAATGATGTTGGGCGAAACGCCGATGGTTACCCAGCGTTCTCCCGTACCATCGCGGCTTTCGACCAGTACACGGGTGACCGCGCCCGTGCCACCGTCCAGAATACGCACCTTGAAATCGGCCAGTTCGAGATCTTCGATTCGCGCTGAATAGACCCCCAGATCCTTGCGCAGAGCCAGATCGAGTGCATTGACCGGACCATTGCCCTCGGCCACAGACATCAGCCGCTCGCCTTCCACGATGATCTTCACCACCGCTTCGGTAATCGTCACCTCTTCACCCTGCGCATTGTGGCGGCGCTCGACCATGGCGCGGTAGTGCTCGACCTGGAAATAGTCCGGCAGCGTGCCCAGCACCCGCCGGGCGAGAATGGCAAAAGAGGCATCGGCGCCGTCATAGGAATAGCCCCGCGCTTCGCGTTCCTTGACATGGGTGAGCAGCTTTTCGAGACGCGGATCATCCTTTTCCAGAGCGATATTGTGACGGGCAAGCGCCGTCAGCAGATTGGACTTGCCGGCCTGCTGGCTGACCATGATGGCGCGCTCATTGCCCACGCTTTCGGGCGGCACATGCTCATAGGTAGAGAAGTCCTTGAGCAGGGCCGAGGCGTGAATGCCCGCCTTGGTGGCGAAGGCAGAGGCGCCGACATAGGGCGATTGCCGGGCCGGCGCCCGGTTGAGCCGGTCGTCGAAGGCCCGGGAAATATGGGTGAGCCGTTCGAGCCGCTCCGGCGTGATCGAGGTCTCATAGCGCTCTGCATAATAGGGCTTGAGCACCAGTGTCGGGATCAGCGTCACCAGATTGGTATTGCCGCAGCGCTCGCCCAGCCCGTTCAGCGTGCCTTGAACCTGACGCACACCGGCTTCGACGGCAGCCAGCGCATTGGCGACGGCTTGCCCGGTATCGTCATGGGGATGAATGCCCAGCCGGTCGCCCGGCGCGATTTTCAGCACCTCGCCGACGATCTCGCGCACTTCCGAGGGCATGGTGCCGCCATTCGTATCGCAAAGCACGACCCAGCGCGCGCCCGCCTCCAGCGCGGTCTTCACGCAATCGAGCGCATAGGCGCGATTGGCCTTGTAGCCATCGAAGAAGTGTTCGAGGTCGATCAGGGTCTCCTTGCCGGCGGCAACGGCGGTGCGAACGGTATCGGCGAGGCCTTCGAGATGGTCTTTTGTGGTCGAGCCCAGCGCCAGTTCAACCTGATAGTCCCAGGCCTTGGCGACGAAACAGGTGGCCTCGGCAGCCGAATTGATCAACGCCATGACGCCCGGATCATTGGCGGCGGATCGCCCCGCCCTCTTGGTCATGCCGAAGGCGGTGAAAATGGCGTTTCTGGTGCGCTTCTGCTCAAAAAAGCCGGTGTCCACCGGATTGGCGCCGGGATAGCCGCCTTCGATATAATCGACGCCCAGTTCTTCGAGCAGGCCGGTAATGGCGATCTTGTCCTCCAGCGAGAACTCGATGCCGGCGGTCTGGGCACCGTCGCGCAGGGTCGTATCGAAAATGTAGAGGCGGTCGCGGGACATAGGGGCCTAACTCGAAGATATTTGACGCTTATTTGGGCGGCCAGACAGAGGTGTCGTGGTCCGGATGCTGGTGGTTGGAGGCTTTGATCGCGCTCCACCAGTCCTTGAGGTCGGGACGCTCGGTGGGGCCACCGTCCTGGATGGTCACGAGCGTGTCGAACCAGGGGACCATGCCCTCCGTGCCGGTATTGGCGCCGGGCGGGAACAGGTCGGGACGGTCAAGCGATCCGATAGTGAAATTGACGCGATCGCCCTCGACATTGTCGTAGAAGAGCGGCGTTCCACATTTGCCGCAGAAGCCCCGATCCACATGTTCGGACGACCGAAACCGGGCCGGTTCGCCGCGCGTCCAGGTGATCGCCTCGCGCGGGGCGGCAACCAGCGCAGCAAAGATATTGCCCACCGCCTTCTGGCACATGCGGCAATGACAGATGTGGGAATTGTCCATCATCTCGGTCGCGTGGTAGCGCACGGCGCCGCATTGGCAGCCGCCGCTGACCTCGATCTCATAGCGGTCCATCAGCTTTCCTCCTTGGGCGGCCAGTCGGCCGTGTCATGGTCCGGGTGCTGGTTGGAATGGATACCGGCCATGAAGTCGCGCCATTCGTCGCTGACCTCGTGGCGCTCCGGCAGCGTGCTCAGGCCAGCAAAGAAGGGCTGGCGATCGGTGAGATTGACCTGAATTTCCGGTGCCGCGACAGCCGGTTCGTCGAAGGCGCCGATGGCCAGTTCCAGCCCGAAGCGGGTTTCATAAGCCAGCGGGGTGCCGCAATCGCCACAGAAGGCGCGGCGCGCGGCGTTGGATGACTGGAACCATTTCGGCTCGCCACGGGTCCAGATGGCATTGTGGGCAGTGACCAGCGGGCCGAAAAACCCGCCAAATGCCTTCTGGCACATGCGACAATGACAGATGGACGGGCGACCCAGACGGGTCACCCTGAAACGCACCGCGCCGCACTGGCATCCGCCAGCATGAGCCTCTCTATCCGCCATGAAATACTGCCTCGACATTGTTGCCATCGGGATCGATCACGAAGGCACCGTAATAGTGCTCGTGGTAATGCGGGCGTGGACCGGGCGCGCCATTGTCCCTGCCGCCGGCGGCCATGGCCGCCGCGTAGAAGGCGTCGACCTCGGCCTGCGAACCAGCCCTGAAGGCGTAGTGGCGACCTGGGCCGACGTCGTTGCTTTCGGTCAGCCAGAAATCGGGCTTGTCCTTGCCATAGCCGCCGACCTTGACGCCGCCGGTAAATTGCTCGGGCACTTCGGCCAGCATGGAATAGCCCAGTGGCGCAAAGGCGGCGTCATAGAAGGCGCGCGCCTTGGCCCAGTCGGCGACGAGGATACCGGTGTGGTCTATCATTGCAGTGTCTCCTGATGAGTGGAGACAGCGTTTGAGCGCGCCACGATGACAGGCGCTGTCAGCAAGGCTGCTGACATGGAAAGGGTTTGCCCGCCATTCATGCGCGGTCCCCCTGCACAGCCGCCCAGATGGCATCGGACACCGCGCCCGGACGCGCGAGGATGTCGTTATTCCAGAGGCGCAGGAGGTGGAAGCCCTGAGCACGCAGATAGGCATCGCGTATAGCATCACGCGCATTCTCAGCGTGCTGGAAGCCGTCGGCTTCTATGACGAGGCCTGCAGAATAACAGACAAAATCCACGATATAGTGGTCTATCGGTTCCTGGCGTCGAAACTTGAATGCAGCAAACCGCCTGTTACGTAGCAACTGCCAAAGCTTGCGCTCGGCGTCTGTTGGCTGGTGGCGCATTCGCCTAGCGAATGTCTTTAATCTTGAGGGCCCGGAAGCATCGCCCCCCTCACCCGCCCTTCGGGCACCCTCTCCCGCGAGGGGAGAGGGGGACACCGGGGGTGTGACACGCTCGGACCCTTCCTTCTCCCCTCGCGGGAGAAGGTGGCGCGCAGCGCCGGATGAGGGGGTTGTTTCAAAACGCACGGACATTCCCTCTCCCATTTCTGGAAGGACTGGATCGGCCAGAGGCCGGGACAGGTCAGGGGTCTTATCCGCTTGCGCAGACATTTACCGCTTCACCTCCCATTTGGTGGCGCGCTGCCCGGCTTCGTCCTTGTAATCCATCAGCGCGATGCCCTGCTCCGCCAGTTCATTGCGGATGCGGTCGGCTTCGGCGAAGTTTTTTGCGTTCAGCGCGGCGAGGCGAGTTTGAACGAGGCCATCGACCTCCTTCTCATTTGTCATGCCACCCATGATGTCCCGCCAAACGGCATCAAAGATTTCGAGATTGATGCCTAGAAAATTCAAATCGACGGCCAGTTGTAGCGCGCTTGTGGCGTCAGTTGGTGTCCCGACGCTTTCAAGGAAAGCAAGGGCCTCCGACGTGTTCATGTCATCAGCAATTTTCGCCACCAGCAATGGCGATGGCCGGGCGTTCGCAAATTCTTCGGTCTGCGACCAATCGAGAGGCTTGGGGGCAAAAGCCTTAATCGCATCACTCCACCGCCTCAGCTTCGCCTCGGCAAGGCTAAGTCGATCCAAGGTGAAATCAATCGGCTGACGATAGTGCGTCATCAGCATGGCCAGGCGCAGGACTTCGCCCGGCCATTTGCGCCCGCCAAAATCCTCGGTCTCCAGCAGCTGGTGGATGGTGAAGAAATTGCCCAGGCTCTTGCTCATCTTCTGGCCTTCGACCTGAAGGAAGCCATTGTGCATCCAGACATTGGCCATGGCGTGGGAGCCATGGGCGCAGCGGGACTGGGCGATTTCGTTTTCGTGGTGGGGGAAGATCAGGTCGAGCCCGCCGCCGTGAATGTCGAAGGTCTCACCGAGATAGCGCTCTGACATGGCCGAGCATTCGATATGCCAGCCGGGGCGGCCCCTGCCCCATGGGCTGTCCCAGCCGGGTTCTTCGGCGCTGGACTGCTTCCAGAGAACGAAATCGGCAGCATTGCGCTTGTGCGCATCCACAGCGATGCGGGCGCCCGCGAGATTTCCCTCCAGATTGCGGCCGGAAAGCTGGCCGTAATCTGCCATGGATTCCACGGAAAACAGCACTTCCCCGCCTGCTTCATAGGCGTGGCCATTGGTGAGCAGGCGCTGGATCATTGCCTGCATTTCCGCAATGTTTTCGGTCGCGCGCGGCTGGATGGTCGGCTCAAGGCAGCCCAAGGCCGCCACATCCTTCTGATATTGCGCGGCAGTGGTCTCGGTGACCTTGCGGATCGCCTCGTTCAGCGACAGGTCGGGATGATCGCGCAGGGCACGGGCGTTGATTTTGTCGTCGACGTCGGTGATGTTGCGGACATAGGTGACATGCTCTGGCCCATAGACATGGCGCAGCACCCGGAACAGCAGGTCGAAGACGATGGCGGCACGGCCATTGCCGATATGGGCAAAATCGTACACCGTCGGGCCGCAGGCGTAGAGACGCACATTGTTCTTGTCCATGGGCACGAAGGGCGCCTTGGAGCGGGTCAGCGTATTGTAGAGATTAAGCTGCGGCTGTGCCGTGGTCATAAGGTCTTCCTGTAGGCCAGACAGATTTGCTCTGGCGGGGAGCCCTTATCCTTTGAAACTATCGGGATGAAGAAGACCGCTCCGCCAACGTTGAGTTAGCAGGTAATAATGCAGACGGTAATGGTGCGCTTGGTCTTCATGGGGCCGGACATTGGCCGCGCGCCAACAAGAAATCAAGCAAAAACAAAAGAGGGCGGCCCGAAGGCCGCCCCAATCGCTTTGGAGGCGATGAGAAATCTAGGAGCGAAACTGCTGGTGGCACTGTCCGCATGTGCCCATGACAGTGCGCAGCGCGGTGCCATAGCCGTCGGTGTCACCGGCCTCGGCCGCGGCAAGAGCGGCTTCGGAAGCGCTGCGCCCCGTTTCGATAATGCCGGTAAATGTTTCCCAGTTTTCCCAGATTGCCGGCAGAGCATCCGTGCCCTCGCTGGAGCCTTCAGGGAACATTTCGGGCAAATTGGTGAAGGTGGTGAGCAGCGTGGTTGCTGCGGCAACGGCGTCGGCGCCAGTGGCATTGCCGGCTGAGCGCAGCAGGCCGCCCATCTGCTTCATGGCGTCCGTGCGCATCTGGTGCGCCTCGGCGGCGGTCGTGGGTGGGCTGAAGGCCTCCTGAGCAGTGACGCCGATTGCGCCTGAGGCGAGCAAAGCGGCGACTGCGAGGGCCGAAATCTTGCGGCTGAACATCAATGAAACCCCGAAACAGAACTGCGACCCAAACGGACCCCTCACCCGCGCTGCTACACTGGCACGGGAAAGCGACGCCCAAAACTGGCACACGCGAATGTTATCAATCAGTTGGGCAAGATTTGGACGCGCTGGTCGATATCGCCGAAAATAGATTGCCCCTCGGCACCAACAGCGCCGATCCGCACCTGATCGCCCGCCTTCAGAAAGGGCGTGCGAGCGCGGCCATATTTGGCCTTTTCCACGGTCCGGGCCTCGGCGATGCAGGCAAAGCCGATGCCGTCGCGTTTGATGGGCAGCGTTTCGTCATGGGCATTGGAAATCGTACCACCGCCAACAATGGTCCCTGCCGCCAGATTGCGGGTGCGGGCCGCCTCCACAATCAGGTCGGCAAAGTCGAACTGCATGCCGATGCCGGCATTGGGCTGCCCATAGAGCGCGCCATTGACCTCTATGCGGACGAGCAGGTGCAGGCGATTGTCCCGCCATGCTCCGCCCAGACTGTCCGGCGTCATGGCGATGGGCGCAAAGGCCGTGGACGGCTTGGCATGGAAGAAGCCGAAGCCGTTTTGCAAGTCATCGACCACCAGCCGGCGCAGCGAGACGTCGTTGAGCACCGTGACCAGGCGAATGGCCGCCTTGGCCTCTTCGCGCGTGGCGCGCATCGGCACAGCGCCAATGATCACGCCAATTTCTGCCTCGAAATCAAGGGCGAGGTCGTCGGATGGAATGATGATGGGATCTGTGGGCGCCGACAGCGAATCAGACCCGCCCTGATAGATCAGCGGACGTACCGATTGCAGCTGTTCATCTTTGCTGCCCTGGAGTGACCGGACGCGTTCGAGATGGTTCATGTAGCCGGAGCCATCGATCCACTGATAGGCGCGCGGCAAGGGAGCGTGAGCGAGGGACGGATCAAAGGCCTGCCCGGCAATCGCGCCAGCATCCAACTGGGCGGAAAGCTCGGCAAGAAGGGGCGCAGCATGGTCCCAGTCGTCCATGACAGCCTGCAAATTCGGAGCAATCCGGCCCGCCGAAACCCAGCGTGCCAGGTCGCTGGAGACCACGACAAGCTGACCATCGGGCCGGCCATTGCGCATTGTGGCAAGTTTCATGACGCCTTCAGTCTCCGGTTTGTGTGACCTTGGTGCGCTATGACGAAGCAGCGCACGCAGCTATAATGTTGTCACGGCCCCTAGCGATGTCTTAAGGCGCAGGGGATCGATGCGGTTGCGGTCCGTATATAAGGATTTCTGGTGACGTTCTCCTCCATGGGCCCGCGTGCCCTGATTCTGCTGGTTCTTGCGACCGTGACGCTCGCACTGGATATCGAGACCGCCTATGCGCAGGCCAATCAATGCGCGCGGCTGCAAAATGCGCTGGTGCAGTTTGATCGCAATGGCGACTTCCGCCAGATCAGCCAGAACAGCAATGCGGCGCGCGAAGTGGCGCGACAGGTGCAGAATGCGGAAAGCCAGTATATCCGCCAGGGCTGCAATGACGACGCGCGCGCCGGGCGGACACTGACCCCGCAATGTCAGGCGGTGGCGCGCGAAGTCATTGCCCTGCGCAACCAATATGCCGCCATTGCCCAATCGGTGGAAACCGGCAATGCCGTCGCCCAGCAGCGCGAGGCCATCCTGCAGGAAATGGCGCGTTTCGGCTGCAATGCAGGCTCCAGCGCCACCTTTACCCAGGATCGGCAATCGATCTTCGATCGTATCTTCGGCACGACCGGGGATGGCGATTTTACCAATGGCGATTTCATCGATGGCGGAGATTACTGGGGCTATCAGGGATATAGCACCGTCCGCACCGTCTGCGTTCGGCTGTCGGACGGCTATTTCTGGCCCATCAGCTACGCCACGCTGATGGACTATGTCGGTCAGGATTCCACCACCTGCCAGATGATGTGTCCGAACAGCGCGGTGGAGCTCTACTATTACGACAATCCGGGACAGGAGCCGGAGCAGATGCGCAATCTGTCAGGCTCGCCCTATACGTCCCTGCCCAATGCCTTTGCCTATCGCACCAAGTTCGACGAATCCGCCAGTTGCAACGCAGCGCCGGTCGCCGATGGTTCGGTGCGCATCGCCAGCGCCGACGACGGCAGCAGCCGCTCGATGATGGAAATCAACGGCTTGAGCTTCCCACTCCCTTTGCGCGATCCGCGAGGCGTGGTGCCGGTGCAGGCCGCAGCAGCCGTTCCCGCCGAACAGGTTGCCGCGGTTGCGCTGGTGGATGTGCCCCTGCCCCGCCCGCGCCCGTCCGGGCCGGGCGAAGTTGCGCGGCGGCCCGAAGCACCTGCCGCGCCCGAAATGCGGATCGTTCACTTCGGCGACAAAGCCGTCAGGGTAGTCGGTCCAGACACGCCTTACGCCCAAGCAGGACGAGCAGGGACTTAAGCTCCGGTCCGTCATGCCGTCCCGTCAGGGCCATGCGCAGCGGCAGGAACAGGGCCTTGCCCTTGCGGCCAGTGGCCGTCTTGAGCGCATCGGTCCAACTGCCCCAGGTGGTTTCATCCCATGGCTCCTGCGGCAGCAGCGCCTTGGCCAGTGCCAGGAAATCCTGATCCTCAGCAGCAACCACCGGCTCAATCGGTCCGGTGACGAGCTTCGACCACTCGGCTATATCGGGGAACCTGGCGAGATTTTCCCGCAGCAGCAGCCACATGGCTTCGCCTTCCAGCCCGAGCGCGGAGAGGCGCGGGGCCGCTTCCTCGTAGGGCATGGCGTGCAACAGCCGGGCGTTGAGCCCGTTCAGTTCTGCCGGGTCAAAGCGCGCCGCACCGTGCGAAATCATCGAAAAATCCAGCCGTTCCGCAATGGCGTCGAGGCTGTCATAGGGCTCGACCGGAAGGCTCGTGCCATTCAGGCTGGCGACAATGGCAATGGCCAGTGGCTCATAACCCTCGTGGCGGAAATCAGCGATGGATTGCGAGCCCAGGCGCTTGGAAAAGCCCTGCCCGGCGGCGTCGGTGAGGAGGTTATGGTGCCCGAAGACAGGTGCTGCAGCGCCAAGAGCCTCGAAAATCTCGATCTGCGTGCCAGTATTGGAGACGTGATCTTCGCCACGGATGACATGAGTGATGCCGAGGTCGATGTCATCGACCACCGAGGGGAGCGTGTAAAGATACGAGCCATCGCCGCGGATCAGTACCGGATCGGACATGGAGGCGGTATTGACGGTCTGGGAACCCTTGATCAGATCGTCGAACTGCACAGGGCGGCCATCGAGCTTGAAACGCCAATGCGGCTGGCGGCCTTCAGCTTCAAGGCGCGCGCGATCCTCATCGGTCAGGCTCAGCGCGGCGCGATCGTAGATCGGCGGCTTGCCCAGGAGGCGCGCGCGTGCCCGCTTGCGGTCCAGCTCATCCTCGGTTTCATAGCAGGGGTAGAGCCGGCCCGCGGCGATCAGCCGGTCGCGGGCCGCATCATAGAGCGCGGTGCGCTCGGACTGGCGCACCAGCAGGTCGGGAGTGATACCCAGCCAGGCCAGATCCTCCTCGATCCCGTCGGCGAAGGCGCGCGTCGAGCGCGCCAGGTCGGTATCGTCCATGCGCAGCACATATCGGCCGCCATTGCGGCGGGCGAAAAACCAGTTGAGCAGCGCCGGACGGGCATTGCCCAGATGGATGCGGCCGGTTGGCGAGGGCGCCCAGCGTACGGTAACACTCATCCGAGGGTAACGTCCTTATAGCCATTGGTTATGGGATATCTGCGGCCGAGGCCGAAGGCGCGCGGGCTCAGCTTGGGGCCCGGTGCAGACTGGCGGCGCTTGTATTCGGCAATGTTGACGAGCCGCTCGATGCGCAGCACCGTCGCCGGATCATGACCGCGCGCCACTATATCGGCCAGCGCCATTTCCTCTTCCACCAGGCACAGCAGGATGTCGTCCAGCACGGGATAGGGTGGCAGGCTGTCCTGATCCTTCTGGTCAGGCCTCAGTTCAGCGCTGGGGGCCTTGTCGATGATGGACTGGGGAATGACCTGCCCTGCCCGCCCGAGGCAATCGCCGGGCGTGTGCCTGTTGCGCCAGTCGGCCAGTGCATAGACGGCCATCTTGAACATATCCTTGAGCGGATTGTAGCCGCCATTCATGTCGCCATAGATGGTGGCGTAGCCCACGCCCATTTCACTCTTGTTGCCGGTGGTCAGCAGCATGGAGCCGAGCTTATTGCTGACAGCCATCAGAATCGTGCCACGCATGCGCGACTGGATGTTTTCCTCGGCCAGATCGGCCGGGCGATTGCCGAAAATGGGCTTGAGTTCGCGCAGGGCGCTGTCCACCGGGTCGCCTATGGCCACGATGTCATAGCGGATACCGAGCCGTTCGGCGCAATCCTTGGCATCCCTCAGGCTGTCCTCAGAGGTGTAGCGATAGGGCAGCATGATCGAATGGACCTTTTCCGGCCCCAAGGCATCGGCGGCCATGGCGGCAACCACAGCGCTGTCGATACCGCCGGAAAGGCCAAGCACGACATGGGAAAAGCCGTTCTTCGTCACATAGTCACGCAGGCCCAACACGCATGCGCGCCAGGGTGCTTCCTCAACCGAGGTGAGTTCCTCGACGCGGCCATTGGTGCAGGTCCAGCCGTTTTCGGTGCGAGCCCAGTCCGAGACGATGAAATCGGTCTCGAAGGATTTGCCTTGCAGGACCAGCTTGTCTCCTGGCTCGATGGCAAAGGACGCGCCGTCATAGACCAACTCGTCCTGCCCGCCAACCTGATTGAGATAGAGCATGGGCACCCCGTCTTCGGCGACCCGGGCACGGACGAGCTCCTTGCGGATATGCTGCTTGTTTGTCCAGTAAGGCGAGCCATTGGGGCACAGCATGATTTCGGCGCCGCGCATGGCCAGATGTTCGCAGACGCTTCTGTGCCAGATATCCTCGCAGATCGGGATGCCCACCGAAACGCCCTTGATCTCTACGGGCAGAGGAAGCGGGCCGGGCTCGAAATAGCGTTTCTCGTAGAAAACATCGGAATTGGGCAGCTCGCGCTTGTAGCGCGTGTCGATGACTTCGCCATTGCCGGCCACCAGCACGGCATTGCGAAGCCGCGGCCCATCCAGCCAGATGGTGGGCAGGATAAGCACGACGTCAGACTGAACCGTTTCCGCCACCAGCGCTTTAGCGGCATCAATGGCGTCGCTCACGAATTGCGGCTTGAACAGCAGGTCATCGGGGAAATAACCGGTCAGGAAAAGTTCGGACAACATGAGAATGTCCGCTTTTGCCGATGCCGCATCAGCAAGAGCCTTGCGTGCCAGTTCCAGGTTGCCCCTGAGATCGCCCACCTTGGGGTTGAGCTGGGCAAGCGCAATACGAAGCTGGTCGGTCACGGTGATGCTGGCCTGGTGCGAGAAATGATCCATCCTGTGGGACAGGACGCGGCGCAGACTTAGCCGGTCACCGGCAACAGGGCAAGACAAGGCCGTTGTTGCTTTGGTAAGAGGGTTGCGCGCATGCTCGACCGATCACAATCGCGGGTAAATGCGCAACCGAAATTGCGTCGGTAGAGTTAGCCGTTATTACAGTTGCCCCAAAACAAACGAAGCCGTGCCTATGTCGTACCGTATCCTCATTGTCGAAGACGAAATCATCGTAGCCACAGAGATCGAATATGTGGTGGAAGAGATGGGATATCAGTCTGTCGCCATAGCGGCAGACCAGAGATCGGCCTTGGCTTACGCCAGCAGGACGGACATCGCTCTTGTCGATCTTAACCTGCGCGATGGCCCCACCGGCATCGGCATCGGAAAGATACTGGCCCAGACCCATGGCGTGACGGTCGTCTATCTTACGGCAAATCCCGATCAGCTCGGCGATGGCATACCCGGCACGCTGGGCGTTATGCAGAAGCCGGCGACCGATCGTGACATCCGTGAATTGGTGGAATTCGCCATTGCGCGCCGCGTGGAAGCCGATGCGCGACCGCCTCAACGCCTCAAGCTCTTTGGCTGGGGCGGCGGCAATCTGGCCGGCAACTAGGTCCAATCAGAAAATCAGCCAGTTGGCGTAGCGCGCAAGCGTGTGGACCGGCGCAGTGCGTCGCTCGGCAAGGTCACCAGCACCTCGAGCCCATCTGGCAGCCAGCGACGCTCAAGCTGGCCGCGCATCTGCCCTTCAACAGACATCTGCACCAGCCGGGTCCCAAAGCCTGCCAGCGTTTCCGGCTGTACAACCGCCGGCCCGCCGGTTTCCAGCCATTGCAGATGATAATTGTCCTCGTCAGCACGGGCGGTAATCGTAACCTTGCCATCGTCACTGGAAAGCGCGCCATATTTCGCCGAATTGGTCGCCAATTCATGAAGCAGCAGCGCCATCGGCGTTGCCGCAGCATCGTCGATGCTCGCGTCATCACCGATGAAGGACACACGGGCAACGCCGTCTGAATTGTAGGGCCGCATCAGTCGGACAACCAGCGCCGAGAGCATCCCCAGACCATTTGATGACGCGTCGAGATAGCTGTGCGGCCGGACAAAATCATGTGCTTCGCCAAGCGCATAAATGCGCTGGCGGAGCTGGTCCGCAAAGGGTTTCGCTTCAGGTTGGCTGCGCGCCGACATGCTGATGATGCCGTTCAGCACCGCAAAGATGTTCTTGATGCGGTGGCTGAGCTCCTGAGCAACCAGTTCGCGCTCCTGGGCGGCGAGACGGGACTCGTGGATATCCGTGCAGGTGCCGATCCAGCGCAGGATCTGCCCATCTGCATCGCGGATCGGCAGGGCGCGGCCCAGCGTCCAGCGATATTCACCGCTGTGATGGCGGAGCCGATATTCGATCTGATAAAGCTCGCCGGTCTCCAGCGACTGACGCCAGCTGGCCCATGCGCGCTCCTGATCCTCGGGGTGAAACATGCCGTTCACTCCTCGCCATCAGTGGAGCCTTCCGGCATGCCGGTAAACTCATACCAGCGCGCATTGTAATAGTCGTGAAAGCCATTGGGCAGGGTGGACCAGACCATTTGCGGCATGGCGTCGGCAAGAGTGCGGAACCGCAACTCGCTTTCGACCAGCGCCTCGGCAGCGCGACGCTGGGCCGATACGTCGATGGCAACGCCGGGAAAGCGATGCACCCGGCCATCGGCATCAATAAGCGGTCTCCCGGACGCGACGACCCAGGTGATCTTGCCGCCTTCACCAATCAGCCGATACTCGGACTTGTAGGCGGACCCATCGCGCAGGACAGTGGCGATTTCATCGCCCACACGCTGAACGTCATCTGGGTGAATGGCCTGGAGGAAGTCCCGTATCGGCACGCCAAGTCCGGCGCGCAGCGAATCCAGCCCGAACAGCGCGGCAAACTGGTCGTCTGCGGTTACCCTGTCATTGATAACGTCCCAGTCCCAGGTACCGACGAGATCGGTGCCGCTGATGGCAAGGGACATGCGCTCCTCGCTGCGGGCCAGCGCGTGTTCGGCCAGCACGCGGTCGGTGGTTTCATGCACGACGCAGAGCGTACCCAAGGACAGGCCATCATCACCGATGATCGGGCTGTAATGGAGATCCATCCAGGTCGATTCCGGCTCGCCGTGACGATTGAGCACCAGTTCCTGGCTCCGCAATGTCCAGGATTCGAGCCGCAAACCCCGCTCTATGTTGAACCGGTTGAAGTCGGCAATTTCGGGCCAGGCTTCCAGGGCGGGCATGCCGAAAATCTGTGGATGGCGCTGCCCGGCGAATTCGGCATAGCCGTTGTTATAGAGCAGAATTCCAAGCGGCCCGACCATCATGACCATCGGGTTGGACGCCGCCATCATCAGCCGCACGGCACCCTTCAGGGTCTCCGGCCAATCGGGGATGAGACCCAGCGGATTTCCAGCCCAATCGTGGGTATTGAAGAGTTTGAGGGTGGGGTCCTGTTCAAGCCGTTCTCGTGTCTCGGGAGCGGCGTGGGGGAACAGGGATTTGGGCATGGCCTACTCTTGGGTCTCAGATGACGCGGCAGGCTGCCCTAAGCATGAAAGCCGCGCACCGAATTGTTCAACGCGCGGATCGTGTTCGTGGTTCACGCGGGCCGACAGATTATTCTCCGGCGGCACGTTCCTGACGCGGGGGCTTTTGTGCATGAACTTCCTCGGCAACAAGGAAGGCCAGTTCCAGCGCCTGGCTGGCATTCAGGCGGGGGTCGCAATAGGTGTGGTAGCGGTCCGAAAGCGAGGCCTCGGTGACCGCCGACATGCCGCCGACGCATTCGGTGACATCGTCGCCCGTCATCTCGATATGCACGCCGCCGGCATAGGTGCCCATTTCGCGGTGAACTTCAAAGAAATTGCGCACTTCGGAGAGAACCCGGTCGAAGGGCCGCGTCTTGTAGCCGGTCGATGCCTTGATGGTGTTGCCGTGCATGGGATCGCAGCACCATACCACGGTGCGGCCAGCCTTTTCGACCGTCTCGATCAGGCGTGGCAGGTGCTCATGCACCTTTTCGGCGCCGAAACGGGAGATCAGCGTGATGCGACCTGCCTCGTCGGTAGGGTTCAACCGGTCGAGCAGGCGCAGCAGATCGTCATTTGACAGGCTGGGGCCGCATTTGACGCCGATGGGATTGTTGATGCCGGCGAAATATTCGACATGGGCCTCATCGGGGTCGCGCGTGCGATCGCCGATCCAGAGCATGTGGCCGGATGTGGCGTACCAGTTATTGGTGATGGAATCGCGGCGGGTCAGCGCTTCCTCATAGCCGAGCAGCAACGCTTCGTGGCTGGTGTAGAAGCTGGTCTGCTTGAGGGCCGGGGTGTTTTCGGGGTTCAGACCGAGCGCCGCCATGAAGGTGAGCGCGTCATCGATCTTGCGCGCCACTTCCTCGTAGCGGACATTCCAGTTGGACCCCTTCATGAAGCCCATGGTCCATTCGTGGATGCGGGTCAATTCGGCATAGCCACCCATGGAGAAGGCGCGCAGCAGATTGAGCGTGGCTGCAGACTGGCGATAGGCCTGCAACAGGCGGTGCGGATTGGGAACGCGGGCTGCCTCGGTGAAGCCGATATCGTTGATGATGTCGCCGCGATAGGAGGGCAGCTCGACGCCATCAATGGTTTCGGTGTCGGCGGAACGCGGCTTGGCGAACTGGCCGGCGACACGGCCGACCTTGACCACCGGCTTGGAGGCACCATGGGTCAGGACCAGCGCCATCTGCAGGAAGACGCGGAAGAAATCACGGATATGGTCGGCGCCGTGTTCGGCAAAACTTTCCGCGCAGTCACCGCCCTGAAGCAGGAAGGCTTCACCACGCGACACGGCGGCAAGGCGGGATTTCAGCTCGCGGGCTTCGCCGGCGAAAACCAGCGGCGGGAAGCTGCCGAGCTGCCGTTCGGCATCGGCAAGCGCTGCCTGATCGGGATAGACGGGGATCTGCCGAACCGGCTTGCTGCGCCAGGAACTGGGGGTCCAGGTGGTCATTATTGCCTCGCTTGCGCCGGAGCCTTGGTAAAACCTGCGGGCGATCTACCAAGCCCGCGCCCCTGTGCCAAGGGCGAAAGGATCAGACCTTCTGCCCATTTCGATAGATGTAGCTGGGCGACTTGAAGGTAACGAGCTCTTCTGCGGCCGAGGGATGAAGGGCAATCGTGCGGTCGAAGTCAGCCTTGTTGGCGCCCATGCCGACGGCGATCGAGACGAGCTGGATCATTTCGGCGGCTCCTGGACCCAGTAGATGAACGCCCAGAACCTTGCCGCCATCCTGCTCGGTGATCAGCTTGAGCACCATGCGTTCGGTGCGGCTGGACAGCGTGTTCTGCATGGGCCGGAACCGGGCCACATAGACGTCAATATTGCCATGGGTCGCCGCCTCGGCTTCGGTGAGGCCGACAGTGCCGATTTCCGGCTCGGCAAACACCGCGGTGGGGATCAGGGAATGATCGACCGCCAGCGGGTTGTCGTTATAGACCGTTTCGGCGAAGTACCAGCCTTCGCGGATGGCGACCGGGGTCAATTGTGCCCGCCCGGTGACGTCGCCCACGGCATAGATGGAAGGAACCGAGGTCTGGGAATACTTGTCCACCTCGATGACACCGCCCTGCCCCAGCTTGACGCCGGCGCTGTCCAGCCCCAATCCGTCCACGTTCGGGCGACGCCCGGTGGCGAACATCACCGCGCCATAAGGCGCAGTCACGCCGTCACTGAAGGTCGCCAGAACATCGTCGCCGGGCTTGGCCAGTGATGCGATCGTGGTTTGATAGATAAGCCGGATGCCGCGTTCCGTCAGACCGGCCTCCAAACCGCGCCGCATGTCCTCGTCGAAGCCGCGCAGGATGCAGTCGCCGCGATAGATGATGGTTGTGTTGACGCCAAGGCCCGCGAAGATGGTGGCAAATTCCACCGCGATATAGCCGCCGCCTTCGATAAGAATGGAATGAGGCAACGCCGGCAGATCGAAAGCCTCGTTGGAGGTGATGGCCAGTTCTGCGCCCGGAATATCGGGAATGAAGGGACGCGCCCCGGTCGCAATCAACAGTCGACCGGCGGTCAACTCCCTGCCCTGGCTGACCAGCGTGACGCTGTTTGGGCCGCTCACAACAGCCCTGTCACGGATGATTTCGACGCCGGGCTTTTCGAGATTGCTGGAATAGGCATGTTCGAGCCGGGAGATTTCCTTCTCCTTGGCCGCCACCAGCGTCGGCCAGTCGAAACTGGCATCGACCTGCCAGCCGAAACTTTCGGCGATGTCGAACTGATCCTTGAAGCGGGCGGCATAGACATAGAGTTTCTTGGGCACGCAGCCGCGGATGACACAGGTGCCGCCGACGCGGAATTCTTCGACTATGGCTACCTTTGCGCCATAGGTCGCCGCCATGCGCGCGGCACGGACGCCCCCCGAGCCGGCACCGATGACAACAAGATCGTAATCAAAACTCATGTTTCCGCCCCTGCATTTCATCGTATAACACCGATGAATATGGCCCCGCGCTTCGCATAAAAAAAGACCCCGCACAAGGCGGGGCCGGTCAGCGTCCTGACGCCGTTATCAGATCTCGATGCCCTGCGCGCGCAACTCGGCACGCACCTTGGCAAAGAACTCGGTCCGAAGATTATTGGTGTAAACCTGCAGAACGCGACGGATATCGGCGTTCACTTCCGCGTTCGCAGAGGCAAGTTTCTGGCCGGTCGGCGATTCATAGAAGGCAACGATCTCGCGCAGCTCCTCGAGCGTGAAGCGGACGGCATAGACGCGCGCGAACTGGTCGAGCAGCTCGCCCTTGCGGCCATTATATTCCTTGATGACCTCGCCAACAGCCTCATTGGTCTGGTCCACGACTTCCGGATTACGGGTCACGATCTGGCGCATCGTGTCGATGCCAACCTCGACCACGGTGGTTTCAAACACCGCGCCGCGATCGGTAAGATCGATATATTGACGCGCCAGCGCGAGCTGTTCGGGAGCCACTTCCTGCGCGAAAGCAGGCGCCGACATGGCGACAAAGCCTGCCGTCAATACAATACCCACTGCCGCCCTTGCGCCGCGCACCATGTTTCCGTTCGTCCAGAATGCCATCTTTTCCCGATCCACGCTCAGTCTATTGCCGTTTGAGTTCTTCTACGCCATCCGGCGTCGCGACATAAGCCTTGCTGCACATTTTCAGGAACAGCCCGTGCTCAACCACGCCGGGTATGTTCAACAGGTCGCTGGATAGCGCTTCTGGCCGCGAAATGCGGCCAAAAAAAGCATCCAGAATAAGGTGGCCACCATCGGTGACGAAGGGCTTTCCACTCTCCTCGCCACGGAGCTTGAGCCAGGTGCCCGGGCCATAGGCTGCAAGAATATCCAATACAGAACGGCGCGTTGCGCCCAGACCAAAGGCGTTGACCTCAATGGGCAACGGAAAGTTTCCGCCCAGCGCGTCCACGCATTTGCTGTCATCCGCGATGACGATCATCGCGTCCGAGGAGGCCGCCACGATTTTTTCGCGCAGCAGCGCCCCACCCGCTCCCTTGATCAGATTGAGCGCAGGGTCGATCTCGTCCGCGCCGTCCACCGTCAGGTCGAGCCGGTCCAGCGTTTCGAGATTGGAGAGAGGAATATTCAGCCCCTGCGCCTGCTTTGCGGTTGCTTCGGAGGTGGGCACGCAGATGACGTCCAGACCTTCGGCAACCTTCTGCCCGAGCAGATCCACAAAGTGACGCGCGGTGGAGCCCGTGCCCAGCCCAAGCCGCATGCCGGACCTGACTTCGGTCAGGGCCATGGCGGCGGCCTGTCGCTTCAATGCCTCGCTCATTGCCTCAATGCCCTCCTGCAATCGCGCGGATGTGGCAGGGGCCATGTCATGCTGTCAATACCGACAAATGTCGCCGATCACCTGTTAGTGAACGAAGACTGTAACCTGGCAGCAACACAATGTGGCGATGATAGGGCATTCATGGCAGGAGCGAGGCGGCAATCTCTTTCCGGCCAAAGACAATCGAAGTAATTACGCTCATCGTCGCGATTACCGAATCAGATTCGTCGCGCATTCAGAGGCCTCGTAGAAATGAACATTATAAAAGTCATATTGGCTTTCGGCATGACGGTCGCCCTGTCTGTCGGCTTGGTCCTGCCGGCATCCGCCGCAGTCTGGTACAATCCCGACACCAATCAATTCGAAGATCGCGCTGAAACGGCAAGCCGTGGTGGCAGCCCGATCAAGAAGCAGATCGTCAGCTACGAAACCAATCAGAAGCCTGGCACCATCGTCATCAATACTGCCGAGCGCCGCCTTTACCTGGTTCTCGAAGACGGCAAGGCGATGAAGTACGGTATCGGCGTTGGTCGCGAAGGCTTCACCTGGGCCGGCACCAATCGCATCACCCGCAAGGCTGAATGGCCCGGCTGGACGCCGCCTCCGGCCATGCGCAAGCGCGTTCCCGACCTGCCGGCCTATATGCCCGGTGGCCCGGACAATCCGCTCGGCGCCCGCGCACTTTATATCGGCTCGACCCTCTATCGCGTTCACGGCACGTCCGAGCCATGGACGATCGGTCAGGCCGTGTCCTCCGGCTGCATCCGCATGACCAATGCCGACGTTGAAGACCTTTACGAACGCGTCCAGGTCGGCGCGCGCATCGTGGTCAATCACTAGGATCACGCATATCATTCGAGAAAGCCGCCGAAAGGCGGCTTTTTTGTTTGGCCGTCTTTGCATCGGCCAAAGGGCGGACTAGATTTAGGATCATGACTATTCCCGCTTCCGCTATGCGCCCGCTGATCGACGGCTTTGGCCGGCGCATTTCCTACCTGCGCATTTCAGTGACGGATCGCTGCGACTTCCGCTGCGTCTATTGCATGGCCGAAGACATGACCTTCCTGCCCAAGCGGGATGTGCTGAGCTTTGAGGAAATCGAGGCCATTGCGGGCTCTTTCATTGCGCGGGGCACCACGCGGATCAGGCTGACGGGCGGCGAGCCGCTGGTGCGCCGCGACATCATGGATCTGGTGGCCAGTCTTGGCAGCAATATCGGTGCCGGCCTCGACGAATTGACCCTCACCACAAATGGCAGCCAATTGGCAAAGCATGCCGAGGCGCTCTTTGCGTCGGGCGTGCGCCGCATCAACGTGTCGCTGGACACGCTGGACGCAGAGCGCTTCCAGGCCATTACGCGACGCGGGCGTCTCGCCGATGTGCTGGCGGGGATCGACGCGGCGCAGGCAGCAGGGCTCTCCATCAAGATCAACATGGTGGCGATGCGCGGCGTCAATGACGACGAAATCGAGCCGATGATGGCATGGGCGCATGGACGGGGCATGGGCCTGACCTTGATCGAGGGCATGCCGCTGGGTGAAGTGGGGATTGACCGCGTCGATTCATACCTGCCGCTGCGCGAACTGCATGACAACCTGGCGCGGCGCTATACATTGACGCGGCTTGAGAAGCGCACAGGCGGCCCGGCGCGCTATGTCCATGTGGCCGAAACCGGCGGAACGCTGGGTTTCATCACCCCAATGAGCCACAATTTCTGCGAAAGCTGCAATCGCGTGCGACTGACGGCGACGGGCCAGCTGTTCCTCTGCCTTGGACAGGATGATCAGGTCAATCTGCGCGATGCCTGGCGCGAGGGGGGCATGGAGGCGCTGGATGCCGCGCTCGACCATGCCATGCGCATAAAACCCAAGGGCCACGACTTCGTGCTGGACCGCACGCGGTCCGAGCCGGCCGTAGCGCGGCATATGAGCGTTACGGGGGGGTAGGCTTGCGGCCTCAGCGCCCTTCGGCCCGCTCGATCAATTCGACGATGATGCCATCGGGGTCGCGGACAAAGGCCACACGCCGGATCATTTCCTTGTTATTCGCATCGCGCGGTCGCTCAACGACCTCGACGCCCGCCAGTTCGAGTTTCTCGAACATGGCGTCAACGCTGGCATAGGCCAGGGTCAGGTGGCGCATGCCGGCTTCCGACATGGGAACATCGCGGAAACGCCCTGCCCCGTCTCGTGGCGCGATGATCTCCAGCATGCCGCCGCCGGCATCCAGAAAGGCAACTTCGTTGCTCTCATTGACCTTGCGCAGGCGCAGCTTCAGCCCGAGCAGATCGCAATAGAAGGCAATGGAGCGATCCATATTGCCCGAGGTCATGCCGATATGTTCGAAACCGAGCAGCATCCTATTTGTCGTCGTCGGTGATAATGGCGAAGTCGAGCGGCAGGGCCGTGGTGTATTTGATCTGCCCCATGGCGAAGGCCGAACTCACATCGGTCAGATTGATCTTGCTGATCAGGCGTTTGTAGAAGGTGTCGTAGGCGCCGATATCGGGCACGACGACGCGCATCAGGTAGTCCACATCCCCGCTCATGCGATAAAATTCCACCACTTCGGGAAACTCATCGACCACGCCGGCAAATTTGCGCATCCAGGCGTCGTTGTGCTCGTTGGTCTTGACCGAAACGAACACAGTAACGCCGACATTGACCTTGGCCGGATCGAGCACGGCCACGCGGCGCTGGATGACACCATCCTCTTCCATCTTCTGGATGCGGCGCCAGCAGGGTGTGGTGGACAGGCCGACCTTGCGGCCAATTTCGGCCACCGGCATGGTCGCATCCTTCTGTAGAAGCGACAGAATTTTCCGGTCGATCTTGTCCAGCGCCATCACACCCTCGAGAAATCAGTTTTCGCAATATGCTGCCAGACCCAGTGACAGCGCCGAAATCAGTGCCACAACCACCCTCGCCGCGCAATAAAATTGCGCAGAAGAAGCCAGGAAAGCGGCAAAGAGAAAATTAACCATACCGGCCCGTCCGCGCCTCCGCCAACATCCTGACAGCAAGCCCAATTTCACAGGCTGTTAACCACACGCCTCTAATCTGGCCTATGCGTGGCGAGCGCGTCCTATGCTCGCATGGTTTAGTAACGAGTAAGAGTTCCATGCCGTCTCAGTCGGCCAGCGACGCTGATTTCCGTGCGCCCTTGGGTGTCGACGGCAAGCGCAATGCTCAGAAAGCGGTGAGCGAGGCACGCCAGCGCCTGACTTCCAGCTCGGGCACGCGTGCCGATTTCGATTTCGAGCTCATGCAGGACTATGCGGCTTCGCGCGTCGGCGCGGCACTGCCCATGGCCGCCATCGTTGGTATTCTCGCCATCGTTGCCTCGTTCTGGGTTCCTGTCACCATTACCGCGCTCTGGGCTGGGCTGGTCATCGCCAGTCTCCTGATCGTGGTGCAGATGGCGCGGCGGTTCACACTCGCCGACCCCACCAAGTTCAACGCCGAGCGCTGGACCACCAGCTTTATCGCGGTGGAAACCATAAGCGGCCTGGCGCTGTCGCTGCTGGCGCTGTTCACACTGGTTGCCGCGCCGGGCGACCTGACCCCGGTCATGTTCGCCATGGCGCTGGTCGGCATTGCCAGCAATGCCATCGCCACCCATACCCTGCCCCCAGCGACGCTGGTGAGCACGCTCCCGGTGACGATGACCGTGTCGGCGGCGCTGATCGCGGTTGGCGGCACGCTCAATTACACCCTGGCTGCCGTGACCGTCTGCGGCGAGGTTTTCTTCTTGTTCCTGGCCCGCCAGCTGCATGCCGCCGAGCTCGAAACCATCTCGCACCAGTCCGAAAAGGACACGCTGATCTACGAACTGGAAGAAGCGCGCACCATGTCGGACGAGGCGCGCCGGCATGCCGAGCAGGCCAATGTCGCCAAGAGCCAGTTCCTCGCCACGATGAGCCACGAGCTGCGCACGCCGCTCAACGCCATCATCGGCTTTTCCGAGGTGCTGAAGTCCGAACTGCTGGGCCCCCATCAGGTGCCGCAATACAAGGAATATGCCGGCGACATCCATGGCAGCGGCCAGCATCTGCTCAACCTCATCAACGAGCTGCTCGACCTCAGCCGCATCGAGGCCGGCAAATATGACCTCAATGAAGAAGCCGTGTCGCTGGTGGACATTGCCGAAGACTGCCGCCGCATGATGGAGCTTCGCGCCAAGGCCAAGGGGATTGAACTGGTGTTCAGCTATGGCGACAATCTGCCAAAGCTGTGGGGCGACGAGCGCGCCATCCGCCAGGTGATGCTTAACCTGCTCTCCAATGCCATCAAGTTCACGCCCCAGCAGGGCAAGGTGACGCTGGTGGTGCAGCGCAGCCGCGATGGCGGGCAGATGATTTCGGTCAAGGACAATGGTCCGGGCATTCCGCAGAACGAAATCGAGACCGTGCTGTCCTCGTTCGGGCAGGGCTCGCTGGCGCAGAAGACCGCCGAACAGGGCGCGGGCCTTGGCCTGCCGATCGTGCAGAAGATCATGGACCTGCATCAGGGCCGGTTCGATCTTTATTCCAAGCTGCGTTTCGGGACAGAAGTTTTCGCCACCTTCCCGCGCGCCCGCGTCATGGATGCGCTGGCTCCCGTGGTGGAAAAGCGCAACCGGCTGGAAATCTACTCCGAAGCGGGCTGATCGGCACCGCCTTCCGCTCGTGACCGTAAATTCGTCTCAATCGGCTGGAGGATGCCGCGACATGTCCGCTTCCAGAATGCTTGCCGCCCTTGCCCTCTCCATTGCTTTGGCCCTGCCGCTATCGGCGCAGGAGCAGATGACTGTCGCTCCGGCGCCTGAAAGCAGCCCGGCGGCCGATTTCGACACCAGCTATCGCCCCTCCCCCAGCCTTTCGGCGCGCATCCAGCGGGACTTTCTCGACACCATGCGCTGGTCGGCAGGCGCAGAAACGCGCGATGCGCTCGCTACTGCCTTTGCGGAGCGGGCGCCGGTGGAAATCTGGCAGGAACTGGTGGCCGAACAGGGCCTTGCAACCAACAATGTCGCCGATGCGCTGACAGCCTATTGGGTGCTCAACTGGATTACCGCCAATGGCGCCTATACGGCAAAAATAGACAATGCGCCGATCCAGCGGCAATTGCGTGTCGCCTTTTCGCAGGACCAGACTTTTCTGAACCTCAACGATCAGCGGCGCCAGCAGATGGCCGAGAACTACATGTTCGACTTCCTGCTCGAACATGCCCTGCTCAACCAAGCCATCGCCAAACGCGACGTGGATACGCTCAACAGGCTTGCCGCCGCGGCTGTGGCGCGGTTCCAGCGCAATATGGGCGTGAACCTGCTCTCGCTCGTGCCAAGCGCCGAGGGCTTCCGGACGCGCGTTACGCCAGTGGAAGAATAGGGATCAGTCAGACTTTCCGCTGACAGCGGCGCTCTCGAAGGTCGCCATATTGTCGTGCAGATGCAGCGCCGTCTTGGCCAGGACGATCCCCAGTGCCGCGCCGCTGCCTTCGCCGAGCCGCATGCCAAGATCCAGGAGACCAGTCTGGCCCATCTTTTCCAGCACCAGACCATGGGCACCCTCTGCCGATACATGGGCAAAGAGGCAGTGATTGATGGCGGCGGGATTGACGGCATGGGCAATGGCTGCAGCGGCCGTCGCCACATAGCCATCGACGATCACCGGTACTTTCTGATGCCGCGCGGCAACCAATGCGCCGAGCATGGCGGCAATTTCGCGCCCGCCGAGCCGGGCAAGAATTGAGAGCGGGTGGTCGAGCTGGCCGGCATGGAAGGCCAGTGCGCGGTTGACCGCATCAGCCTTGCGCGCAAGACCGGCATCGTCCAGCCCGGTGCCACGACCGACCCAGTCCTCGCCCGTGCCGCCATAGAGTGCGGCATAGATGGCGGCGGCAATGGTGGTGTTGCCAATGCCCATTTCGCCCAGGCCGATCAGGTCCGGCTTGCCGGCCACCGCTTCCATGCCATAGGCGATGGTGGCGGCGCACATCTGATCATCGAGTGCCGCCTCCCGCGTGATGTCGCCGGTGGGCAGTTCCAGCGCCAGTTCAAACACGCGCAGATTGATCTCATGCAGACCGCAGATCTGGGAAATCGCCGCGCCGCCATTGGTGAAATTGGCGACCATCTGCGCCGTCACTTCGCGGGGGAAAGCGGAAACGCCCTGATCGGTAACGCCGTGATTGCCGGCAAAAATCGTCACCATGGGATTGCCGAGACGCGGCTTGGCCCGGTGCTGCCAGCGCGCCAGAAATTCCACCAGTCCTTCCATCTGCCCGAGCGATCCGGGCGGCTTGGTCAGTTGCCCGTCGCGCTGGCGCACGGCGGCAACGGCGGCCTCATCCCCATCCGGCACGGCCACGAGCAGTTCAACGATGTCGGCAAAAGCGGGATTGAGAGCAGGCATGGACGTTCCAGCAGGCTATGATAGGGAAAGGCGCGACCTTGTTGCCGATTACGGAGACAATTGCAATTGACGCAAAAGGCGGAGGACGCATCCCCGACGCACAATATCGATCCCGGCTTGCGGGACGAGCATCGCCCTGCGTCGCCGCGACCGGGGCTCGGCCTCAAGGACGACCTGATCATGGCGCTGCGGTTTTTCTCGCGCCTGCCCAGCGGCAGTTCCCCACATGCAAGGCCTGATCTGGGACGTATCGCCATGGCTCTGCCGCTGGCGGCGGCAATCATGGGCATGATCCCCGTCCTGTTGGTGATTGCGGGCACCTGGGCAGGCCTGCCGCCCTACTTTGCCGCCACACTGGCCGTTGCTGCCATGGTGCTGGTGGGCGGCGGCATGATGGAAGATGCGCTGGCCGATGCGGCCGATGGCCTTTTTGGCGGATCGACACCCGAAAGACGCCTCGAAATATTCAGGGACAGCCGCCATGGCACCTATGGCGTGGCAGCCTTGTGCCTTTTCCTTCTGCTGCGCGTCACCGCGCTCGGCAGCCTTGCCGCACTCAACCCCTTTGCAGCAGGAGCCATCTGGCTTGCGGCCAATATTGCGGGACGATCAGGCGGATTGTGGCTGGCGGTGGCATTGCCACCCGCCAGAGCCGAGGGCGCTGCGGCAACGGCGGGCGCGCTGCCCGCATCGCGCTTCTGGATTGGCGCGGCACTGGGCGGACTGCTGGTTCTGCTTATTGGCGGCACGGCCGCAAGCGTTGCCGGAGTGGTCGCAGCACTGGCAGCCGTCATGCTGACGGTGCTGGGCTGGACCGCCTTGTGTCGCCGCCTTGTGGGAGGGCAGACCGGCGATCTCATCGGGGCGGCGGGGGCGCTTGGCGAAATCGCAGCGCTCGCCATTCTGCTTATCTTCGTGTGACGCCTTGAATTTGCCGTTCGGAGGCCCTTAATCCAAACCACAAGGACCACGCGGAAGGACCGAACAGCATGATCTTCATCGGCCTCGCTCTGGTCATCGCCATCGGCATCGCCCTGATGATCAATGCTGATGCGGGCAGCCTTATCGGCCTCAGCCAGATGCAGACGGCGCAATTGGTGCCACTGGTCATCATCCTTATCATATTCGCGGGCGGCATGTTTGCGCGGCGCCACCGCGCCTCGGAACTGGTGGGTGGCCTGCTGCTCTGGGTGGGCATCTTCGCCGTGGCCATGGTGACCTATGCCTATCGTGACGAACTCATGGGCGTGGTGGGCCGCGTATCCGGCGAGATCCAGCCAGGCGTGGCGCTGGTGGACAGCGAAGCGGGCACGGCAACGTTCCGGCGCGGCATCGGTGGGCATTTCGAGGTCCGCGCCAGCCTCAATGGCCATTCGACGCCCATGGTTTTCGACACCGGCGCCAGCGCTGTGGTTCTTACTATCGAGGATGCTGCGGCGGCGGGAATCGACACATCGACCCTGCGCTACACCGTGCCCGTTTCCACCGCCAATGGCCGTGGCATGGCAGCGCGGACACGCCTCGACAGCATCATCGTCGGCGGGATCGAGCGGCGCAATATTACCGCCTTCGTGACCGAAGAAGGGACGCTGGAAACCAGCCTTCTGGGCATGACCTATCTCGAAACGCTGAGCCGGTATTCTGTGACGCAGAATTCGCTGGAACTGGTGGACTGACGGCGGCTGAGACGCGGGGCTAACCCAGCGTCAGCTAGCGGCAGCCTGTGGTGCCGGCTCCACAACATCCAGCGCCCGGGCGAAGACTTCAGGCCCTGCACCACGCTTGCACGCATCCACGCTCATGATCTGGCGGAACTGGCGCGCGCCGGGGCGGCCATTGGCAAGGCCGAGCATGTGGCGGGCGATATTGTTGAGCCGCACGCCCTGGCTCAGCTGGCCTTCGGCATAGTCAGCCATGGCGTCCATGATCGCAGCAAGATCGGGCACGGCGCGGTAGTCGCCAAAAATCCGCGCATCCACTTCGGCCATCATCATGGGATTGTGATAGGCCGCTCGGCCCAGCATCACCCCATCCATATGCTGCAAATGCTCTTCGGCCTGTTCAAGCGTTTCGATGCCGCCATTGATCATTACCGGCAGTGGCGACAGCCTCTGGCGCAGGCGATGGACACGCGGATAGTCGAGCGGGGGAATGGTACGGTTTTCCTTGGGGCTCAGCCCCTGCAACCAGGCCTTGCGCGCATGGACGTAAAGCGCGGCGACCCCGGCTTCCACCATGGCGTCGGCGAAGCGGTCGAGGCTTTCCTCGATATCCTGATCGTCGATGCCGATGCGGCATTTTACGGTGATCGGCCTGTCGGTTGCACCGCGCATGGCGCGCACGCATTCTGCCACCAGCTCCGGCTCGGCCATCAGGCAGGCGCCGAACTTGCCCGACTGCACCCGGTCCGAAGGGCAACCCACATTGAGGTTGATCTCGTCATAGCCGAACGTCGTGGCAATTCGGGTCGCCTCGGCCAGTTCCGCCGGATTGGAGCCGCCGATCTGCAGGGCAATCGGATGCTCGACGGGATCGAAGCGCAGATGGCGCTCGGCATCGCCGTAAACAATCGCCCCGCTATTGACCATTTCGGTGAACAGCAGGCCATGGCGCGTCAGCAGGCGATGGAGGACACGACAATGTCTGTCAGTCCAATCCATCATCGGTGCCACGGAAAATCTGCGCGCGCGGTTCAGCAAAACGATCTCTGCAATTCCTGTTCAACCCATATGGGGCCAGCGAGGGCGTTTTGCACCAGGTGGACCGCCGGAACAAGAGCCGGGTTTTCAAACCGGCGTCAGCCGTGCCGGTTCCTGCGCCGCATGAGGCCGATGAAGAAGACGCCGCCGACCAGGCCGGTGATGATGCCAATGGGCATATCCTGCGGCGGCATGATCACCCGTGCCACCATGTCGGCCAACACCATGAAAATGGCCCCGACCAGCGCCGAGAGCGGCAATACGCGCCGATAGTCGCCGCCCACCGCCATGCGCACCAGGTGCGGGATCATCAGCCCGACAAAGGAAATGATGCCGGAAAAGGCCACCGCCGCACCGGTCAGCAAGGCGCAGACGACGAAGACCACGGTGCGAAAGCGCGCGGCAGGCAGGCCCAGCGTCGTCGCGGATTCATCGCCCAAAGTCATGGCATTGAAATTGCGGGCATTGAACAGGAGGTATGCGCCGCATCCCACAAGCGCCAGCAGCGGATAGGGCAATTGCGCCCATTGCGCCAGGCCCAGCCCGCCCAGCATCCAGAACACCACCGTATGGGTCGCGCGCGGATCGCCGAGAAAAATGCCGAGACTGCCCAGCGAGGTGATGACGAAGGAAATGGCCACGCCGGTCAGGATCAGCCGGCTGGCATCGGTGGAATTGGTGAAACTGGCGACGCCGACCACGATGGCCGTGGTCAGCAGCGCCCCGCCAAAGGCGAAGAGCGGCACGGTGATGAGGCCGAGAAACATGCCCGTATGCAGCATCACGACGATGGCGCCGAAGGCCGCGCCCGAAGAAATGCCCAGCAGATGCGGATCGGCCAGCGCATTGCGGGTGACCGATTGCAGCGCGGCTCCGACCAAAGCCAGGCTCGCCCCCACGATGGCGCCCAGCACCACGCGCGGCAGACGCACTTCCCACACGATATTGTCCCGTCCCGGCGACCAGGTCTGCTCGACGCTGCCCGGCGCGACATGGTTGAGGATGACGCTCCAGACCACGTCGAGCGGAATGCCCACAGCACCCACGCTGACCGCCGCGATACAGACCGCGAAAAGCATCACGGCCAATCCGGCGATGACAAGCGGCATGGCGTGGATCAGCACATGGCGCGGGCCGCTGACGAAATGCTTGTGGGACATGGGTTACAAGGGCCGGCTTTTCACCGGCCCCCTCCGGCAACTATTCGCGAAAGGCCGCGGCAAGGGTCTTGATGGCGGCAATATTGCGCGGTCCGGGCGTCGCCTCGACATAGGGCAGCACGACGAAGCGGTTATCGCGCACCGCCGGAATGTCCTTGAAGGCCGGATTATTGCGCATGAAGTCGGCCTTTTCCTCGGCGGTGACGCTGCCATAATCGACAATGGCAATCACATCGGGATTGCGCTCGATCACCGGCTCCCAGCCGATCTCGACCCAGCTCGAATCCACATCATCCATGATGTTGACGCCGCCGGCTGCCTCGATCAGGGCCGTAGGCATGGCATAACGCCCTGCGGTGAACGGCTTGGTTTCTCCCGAGTCATAGACGAAAACCTTCACCTCGCCGTCCGTGGCAGGCAGGCTGGCTGTGAAATCGGTCAATTCCTGCCCGTAGGCCTCGACCAGCGCCACGGCCTTTTCCTCGACGCCGAAGATGCGGCCGAGATTGAGCAGGTCATTATACATGTCGTCGATGGAGGCCTTGGGCTTGTCCATGATGTGGATGCAGCTTTCGGTCAGTTCATAGACGGCGATGCCGAATTCGCCGAGCGTTTCGGGCGTCACTTCGCCGCCGACGCGCATGCCGTAATTCCAGCCGGCGAAGAAGAAGTCGGCATCGGCGCCGAGCAGCACTTCCTTGGTGGGATAATTGGGCGACAGCTCGGGCAATTGGCCGACGCCTTCGCGCAGGTGTTCGTCCAGGGTCTTCCAGTCCGAGACGCCGGTATAGCCGGCCATATTTCCGGTCAGCCCCAGCGCCAGCATCATTTCCGTGAGATTGACGTCATTGGAAATGGCGCGGGTGGGTGCGGCGTCGAAGGTGACCTCGCGGTCGCAGCTTTGCACCGTGACGGGGAAGCCGGAGGCCAGGGCCCCACTGGTCAGCAAGGCGGTCGAAACCGCCAGTATCGACAATAGACGCATGGATTTGTCCCTATGTTCTGGATTGGCCGAGATGGAAGGAAAAGCGGGGGCGGCCCGTGGCCGGATGGGTGTCGATGGCCGCTTCGACTGCAAAGGTCTGGCGGATCGTGTCGGGGGTCAGCGCATCGAGTGGCGCGCCGAACTGCACGCTGCGGCCCTTTTCGAGCACCAGCACGCGGTCGGCATGGGCCGAGGCCAGCGCCAGATCGTGCAGCGAAACGATCACCGTGGTGGGCAGATCGGCGAGCAATTGCAGCACTTCGAGCTGGTGACGGATATCGAGATGATTGGTGGGCTCATCGAGAATGAGCAGGTCCGGCCTTTGCACGAGGGCGCGGGCGATCATCACCCGCTGCTTTTCGCCACCGGACAGCGAGTCGAAATCGCGCGCGGCAAAGGCGGTGAGGTTCATCAGGGCAAGCGCGTCTTCAACCGGGCCATAGGCCGGTCCGCTCCACTGATCGAGATGAGGGGTCAGGCCGAGCTCGATGATTTCGGCGACAGAAAGCCCGAAATCGGAAGCCGATTCCTGCAAGACAGTGGCCACCCGTCGCGCCAGCAACCGGGGTTTCAGTCCCCAGATGTCGGCGCCATCAAGCCGGACAGTCCCCGCTGATGGACGATGAAAGCGGTAGAGGCAGCGCAGCAGGCTCGATTTTCCCGCGCCATTGGGGCCGACAATGGCCAGCATCTGTCCGGGCTCGACCGAAAAATCGAGCCCCTCGATGATGTTGGGCGCGCCAACTGGTCCCCAGCTCAGCGCGGATACGGCAAGGCTTGCGGGCCTACTGCCGACAAGGCGTCGTGCAAGCTCCATCGGAACCTCCGCCAAAAAGGCACGGAGGTATGGAAGAGCCGTAGAGGCACAATGCTGCGATATGGTCGTCGAGCGCCATCTTGGTTCCCCTCGGCACACCCCGGCCGGGTTACGTGGATGTCGCGGGCAGGTCTCCTGGCTCGCGGGTCAATGCGCTTCCGCGCCTTCCCAGCCCTCGGGCCAGTGGCAAAAACGGAAGAACTCACCGCTTACAGTTGCGGGGGCAGCCACGGTTTTGGTCCCTGATGGGTACGCCGCACCGTGTTCCCTTTTGATCCCCTTTGAACTTTTCTTCGCCGGGGAACCTTCGACGCCCCGATATGTCCGTACGATGTCGACAATGTCAATGTCCCCATTGCCATGCGATCACGTCCCGCGTTTGCCGCGTGATCTGGATCAAAGCAAAGTGCCGGGCGTTGTGCCTATATTGGCGACACTCCAACACGGAAGGAAACCGGCATGTATCAGAACATCATCTGCGCCATTGATGGTTCGGACCTCAGCACCAAGGCGCTGAAGCACGCGCTGGCGCTTTCCGCCCAAACCGGCGGCAAGGTTACGGTCGTGACAGTCACCGAGCCGTCCGTCATCGTCTCGCCCGGCGCTGAAATGATGATGGTCGACACCAGCGCCATCATTGCCGATCTCGACAAGGCCAAGGCCGAATCCGCCAAGGCAACGCTGGCAGAGGCGGAAACGCTTGCCGCATCCTCGGGCATCACCGTGACAAGTGTGCATATCGCCAACAGCACGGCGGCCGATGGCATTCTGCAAGCGGCCAAGGACGCCAAAGCGGATCTGCTTGTCATGGGCTCGCATGGCCGCCGGGGCTTGGGGCGGCTGTTGCTGGGCAGCCAGGCCGCCGAAGTGCTGTCGCATTCCGACCTGCCGGTGCTGATCGTCAAATAAGGGCTCGCACGCCCCTCAACCATGGTCACCACCGGGCTGGTCCCGGTGGTCCATGCCTGCAGCGATATTGCGGCACCAGCCTCACTAACATGTCAGTTCTGGCGCCTTGCGCCATAATCGGGTAAATCGGGCTTCAACGAGATCCGGGTCCCCGCATGACACTTCCCCTGCCCCGCCATATCGCCGTCATCGACATCGGCAAGACCAATGCCAAAGTGGTGCTGATCGACAGCGAAACACGCGGCCAGCTTGCCGCTGAAGGCATGCCGAACAGCGTCGTCCGAAGCGAGCCTTATCCCCATGCCGATGTAGAACGGCTCTGGTCCTTCATCGCGGATTGCCTGAAGCGCTTCCATGTGGGGCACCGCGTTGACGGCATTTCCATCACCACGCATGGCGCGACCGGTGCGCTCCTCAATGACAAGGGGCTGGTGCTGCCGGTGCTCGACTATGAGAGCGATGCGCCCGAAGCCTCCGAGGAGGCTTATGACCGCATCCGACCCGCCTTCTCCGAAACGCTGTCACCGCGCCTGCCGGTGGGGCTGAACTGGGGCGCGCAGCTTTACTGGCAATCGCGCGCCTTCCCAGAGGATTTTGCCGAAGTCACGGCCATCGTGCCCTATCCGCAATATTGGGCGTGGCGGTTGACCGGCGTGCTGGCCAGCGAAGTGACGTCGCTGGGCTGCCACACCGATCTATGGGCCCCCGACAAGGGCGATCTTTCCAGCATGGTCGATGCGCTGGGCTGGCGCCACCTGTTCCCCCCAGTCAAACCAGCCGCTTCCGTCATAGGCACCCTGCTGCCCGAAATTGCTGCCCAAACCGGCCTGCCGCAAGGCACGCCAGTCACCTGCGGCATTCACGATTCCAATGCGTCACTGGTGCCCCATCTCGGACGGCAGGAGGCACCCTTCACCATTGTTTCGACCGGCACCTGGACGATCCTGATGACTGTCGGCGGCGATACCGGCGCGCTCGACCCGCAGCGGGACAGTCTCGCCAATGTCGATGCGCATGGCCGCCCGGTCCCCACTGCCCGCTTCATGGGCGGGCGCGAATTCGATGCGCTGGTGCCCGAGATCGTCGAGCCCAGCGCGGAAGACATCACGTTCATCATTGCCAATGACATTCAGGCCCTGCCCAGTTTCACGCCCGGCACCGGCCCCTATGCCAGCCAGACGGGACGCTGGACTGTCGATCCCGACACGCTCACGCCCGGGCAACGCACCGCCGCGGCATCGCTTTATCTGGCGCTGATGGCCCGGACGTGCCTTGATCTGTGCGGCATGGGCCGCTCCATCACGCTCGAAGGTCCGTTGGCCCGCAACCGTCTGTTCGGGGCCGCCCTGGCCCGACTGACCGGCATTCCCGTCCACGCTTCGGGTGATGCGACGGGAACCAGCCTTGGCGCCAGCCTGTTGTTCGGAGGAGGCCTGCCAGAAACAGGCAGCGGGCTTGCATTCGAGCCTCTGCAAAATGTGGGCTTCGACACCTATGTTACAAACTGGCGCGGGCGCGTTTCCTCCTAGCCGCGCGCCAACAAGGAGAGCGTCATGGCAGACCGCAAACACCGCATCGTCATTGTCGGCGGCGGGTTTGGTGGTCTGGCAGCGGCAAAGGCGCTGAACCATGCCGATGCCGAGATCGTGCTGATCGACCGGCGCAATCACCACCTGTTCCAACCCCTGCTCTATCAGGTCGCCACCGCCGCGCTCAGCCCCTCGGAAGTGGCATGGCCCATTCGCCACCTGCTGAGGCGGCAGAAGAATGCCCGCGTCTTGATGGCGACCGTCACCGGCGTGGACAAGGGCAGGCGCGAAGTCCTGCTCGAAGACGGCAGCACGGAACCCTATGACACCCTTGTCCTCGCCACCGGCGCGCAGCACGCCTATTTCGGCAATGACCAATGGGAAACCTATGCGCCCGGGCTCAAAACCATCGAGGATGCCACCGCCATCCGTCGCAAACTTCTGCTGGCGCTGGAGGCTGCCGAGCGCGAAACCAATCCGGCGCGCCGCCGGGCATTGCTGACCTTTGCCATTATCGGCGCCGGTCCGACGGGCGTGGAAATGGCGGGGGCCATCATCGAGCTTGGCCATGCCAGCATCAAGGGGCAGTTCAACACCATCGCCCCCCATGACCTGCGCGTGGTGCTGATCGAGGGAGCAGATCGGGTGCTCCTCAATTTCGAGCCGGAATTGTCCGCCTATACCCAGCGCGCCATGGAAAAGATGGGCGTTGAGGTGGAACTGGGCCAGATGGTTTCGGAAATCGACGCGGATGGCGTCACCTTTGGGGACAGGCGCATCGAGACCAAGACGATCATCTGGGCTGCAGGCGTCGCCGCCTCGCCCGTGGCCAAGTGGCTGGGCATCGAGGGCGACAAGGCCGGGCGCGTCAAGGTTGGGCCCGATCTCACGCTGCCGGGTCATCCGGAGATTTTTGTCATCGGTGACGTGGCCAGCATTGCGCAGGATAATGGCAAGCCGGTGCCCGGCGTCGCCCCTGCCGCCAAGCAGGCGGGGCAGCATGCCGCCCGCGTCATCACCAGGCGGCTGGCAGGCGACACAAGCGCCCTGCCCTTCCGCTACAATCATGCCGGTGACCTGGCCACGATCGGCAAGAGTTCTGCGGTGATCGATTTCGGTCGGGTCAAGCTCAAGGGCTGGTTCGCCTGGTGGGTCTGGGGCTTCGCCCATATCTATTTTCTGGTCGAGACGCGGACCCGCATCTTCATCACCATGAGCTGGCTGTGGATCTACCTCACCGGCCAGCGCAGCGCCCGGCTGATCACCCATGGCATGGCGCCGGCCAAAAAGCCGCTGGAGGAGGTCGACGAGGACTAGCGCTCGACCTCGACCACGCTCGCCGACTTGGCCAATTGCCGTTCGCGCAGCCAGATATAGAGGCCGCTGGCGATGATGATGGTGGCCCCCACGATGAAGAACTGATCGGGCGGCTGATTGAAGATCAGCCAGCTCGCGATGGAGAGATAGACGAGACCGAGATAGCTGAACGGCGCGAGAATTGCGGGCGCTGCAAAGCGATGCGCCACTGAATTGAGGTAATGCCCGCCCAGCCCCGCCGCGCCCATGGCGAAAAACGCCACCCAGGAAATCGGCTGGCTCGGCCAGACCCAATCGGTGAAGGCAACTGGCAACAACAGGACGATCGGTGTCGCGCCGGCAAAGAATTGCTGTGTCAGCGCCGTGTCCACACCGGCCAGCTTTCGGGTCAGAATTGAAAACAGCGCCAGGAAGAAGGCGCATCCGAGGCTCAGCAAGGCCGCAGGCTGAAAGGCTTCGGAGCCCGGCCGTACGATGACAAGGATGCCGACAAAGCCGATGCCGATGGCCAGCCAGCGCCGCCACCCGACACGGTCACCCAGCAGGGGCCCCGACAGCGCGCAGACCATGAGCGGCGAGGTGAACATGATGGCGCTGGTCACGGTCAGCGGCAGGTAGCGCATGGCGAGAAAGTTGAGCCCCGTTGTCGCCAGGAGGCAGGCGCCGCGCAGGATTTCGAGTTTCCAGTTGTTGGAAATGAAGAGGCTCTTGCCTGTCACCGGCAGAAACAGCAGCAAAAGCAGCGCCATGTGCATGCCATAGCGCACAAAGACAATCTCGCTGGTCGGCAGACCTTCCACCGACAGCCATTTTGCGGAAACGTCGAGGACCACCAGAACGAGTTGCGCGGCCAAAACGAGGGCAATGCCAAAATTGGCGCGGCTTTCTATGGGTGCGACGGGGGACATCTGGACTTCCGGGCCGCAGAGTGACGGCACATGAACCGATGAAGGAGCCGGGAGAGCAAGTCAATGACTTGAATGGAAGATCTGCTGCGTCCGATCTATCCGCCCTGCCCTGCATCCGCGCCCGACCCAGTTGTCACCCCGGCGCAGGCCGGGATGACATCGTGCTCTTCAGGCCATTGTGTCCAACTTCAATCAGGACGCTAGAACGTCTCTGCCAGATGCCGCACGGTCAACGACGCCGCCAGTTCCGCGGAGGTTGCACTTGCGCCGTGGCGTGGGTGGAACACGATCTCCGCCGGGCGGCCCGGCAGCAGGGTCAGGGCATTGTCGGAGAAATAGCCCGGCATATCGACGCTGGCCGTAGCAAAGAATGCCGGCTTGTCGGCTTCGAGCGTCAGCACGGCCTTGCCGTCCCGATCCGACCAGCGCGCCGAAACCGTGGCATCGACCAGTTCGTAGGCCTTGTAGGGTTTGGGGAAATAGTCGTTTTCGCCCAGCACCTTGCCCTCATGGTCCTTCCAGACGAAGAAAAGGAATTCGTCGGCCGCCAGATCGGCGATGGACAGATTGGCCATGGCCAGCGCCGCATCCGGCCCGACATCCTGCCTGCCCGAGAAAACGACGCGGCTCTCGCCTGTCACCTTCACCGCCTGCACTTCAAGCGCTACTGCAACCGATGCGCCGGTGTCATTGATCGCCTTGAGCGCGATTTGGCTATTGTCCGCATTGGGCACGGCGACGACATTGACCAGGTTGTAGAAGCGCCGCGCCATGTAGTGCATCAGCTTCCACTGCCCGCCATAGTCGAGGCTCGACCAGCTCGCCACCGGCCAGATGTCGTTGATCTGCCAATAGAGCGTGCCCATGCAGCGCGGCTTGGTCGAGCGCCAATATTCGATGGCGGTCTTGATGGCGAGGCCCTGCTGGATCTGGCTGAGGAACACCATCTGGTCGAAATCGCGCGGGAAGCGGAAATAGCGGTTCATCGTCTCGATGATGCGCGCATTGCCGCCATTGTTGCGCTGGTGGTTTTCCATGACCGGCGAGGAAGGATTGCGGTCCTTTTCCTCGGCAAAGGTCTCGATGACATTCATCGAGGTGAAGGACTGGAAGCCGAATTCCGACGCGAAGCGCGGATTGATGCTGCGATAGGCGTCAAAGCTCTTGGCCGAATGCCACACATCCCAATAGTGCAGGTCGCCGCGCGTGTCCGAATGCCAGCCGTCGGAGAAGTCGAGATAGCCAAGCGAGGGCGAGGACGGCCAGAAGCGGCGCACCGGGTCTTCGTCCTCGACAATGCGGTGCAGCAGCGAGTTGAGCCGGTCGTAATTGGCAATATAGCGGCCAAGATCGTTCTTGGTCTCGGGATACCAGCCAAGCGAGCCGATGACCTCGTTATCCCCGCACCAGAGCGCGATACACGCATGGTGCGACAGGCGGCGCACCTGCTGGGTGATTTCCGTCTCTACCGAAGCCAGGAACTTGCGGTCGGACGGGTAGCTCATGCAGGAGAACATGAAGTCGTGCCAGATGAGAATGCCCAGCTCGTCGCACAGGTCGTAGAACCAGTCCGGTTCATACTGCCCGCCGCCCCAGATGCGGATCATGTTCATATTGGCGGCCTTGGCGCTTTCCAGGAGATCGCGCACGACGGCAGGCGTTACCCGCGAGGGGATGGCATCGGCAGGAATCCAGTTGGCGCCCATCATGGTGATGTCGCGGCCATTGATCCGGCACTTGAAGGAATGATCGATCTCGTCCTTCTCGATCACCCATTGCAGGTCACGCAGACCGATCTGCCGCGTGGTGATTTCGCCTTCGAGATTGGTGACGAGCTCATAGAGTGGCTGCGCACCCTGCCCTGCGGGCCACCAGATTTTCGGGTTCTTGATGGTGACATTGTGGGTGAAGACGTTCTCGCCTTTTTGCACCACGACCTTGTCTGTGATCACGTGTCCATCGATGCTGTGTTCAAGCTCCACTTCACCGTGAGCGAAGGCGAAAAGCCGAGTCTTTATCGAGAGTTCGACCGAAGTCTTGCCGTGGGCCTGATCGACCTGCACGCTGTCCTGCCTGGCCAGCCGCGATTTGCGCAGGCTCATGGTGCCATAGATGCCGATGGGCATGGTGCAGATGCCCCAGTCCCAACCCGCATGGCAAGCTGCCTTGCGGATGAAGTTCATGTGGATGCCCTTCAGCCCGTTGGTCTGGTAATTATAGGTGAAGGGAATGGGGAACGGGTGCGCATCGGCGCGGGCCTTCGCCACGTCCGGGGCGATGTCGAATTCCACGCGCAGCGTGTTGTCGCCCGCATGCACCTTGCCGGTCACGTCGATATCGTTGCGGACGAAACTATTGTCGGTGCGGGCAACTTCCTCGCCATTGAGGAAGATGGTGGCGATGCAGTCCACTTCGGCGAGTGTGAGGGTGAGATAGCCGTCAATATCGTCGGCTGACGCGACAAAACTGCGCTCCACGCCCCAGGCCGTTTCGTTGACCCACATCACCTGTTTTTCGTTTTCGCCGAAATAGGGGTCGGGAATAAGCCCGGCATCGAGCAATGCACCATGCACATCGCCGGGCAGAACAAGCGTTGTCTCGATGCCACGTCCCGGTGCGGCAAGGCTGAAGCGGCCGCGCAGATCGAGGGCGGAATTTTGAGGAGCGATAGCCATAAACAGTCCTTCCACAGTCCGGCGACACCGGCGCAACCAGTCCGGGAGCGCATCGGCGAAATCGATTTCGATGCACCTTCTAACCGGAACGGACGGCGCTTCCAATGGGGGAAGAGTGGTTTAAACCTGCGGATTCTCAACAAATGCAACGTTTGAAACGCAAGAAGAAATCCGAAAACGTTTTACGATTCTATTAGTGTATTTGCCGCTACGGTTTACTCCCTAGGGGGGACTAACGAGAATGTCTGTGTTCCGGCAGATGCGCGAAATATTTACCGACCCACCGGATGCGCCGGAACTGGCTCTGGCGCAATGGCGAGCACTCAGTCGGCAGGTGCCGCTGCTCTATGCCATGCTGATCTCGAATACACTGATCGTATCCTGGACGCATCTGGACGTCGCCCCTGTCGAACTGACCGTCTATATCCCAGCCGCGCTGACCGTCCTTTGCTGCCTGCGCACCCTGCTATGGTGGAAAAGCCGTGACGCGCATGTCTCGGTCGAAAAGGCGCGCCGGGGTCTTCTTGCCATGATCTGGATGGGCGCCGGGCTGGCGATCGGTTTCACGGCCTGGAGCCTCAGCCTCTTCCCCTATGGCGATGCCTATCTGCAATCCCAGGTGGCGTTCTACATGGGCATCACCACCATCGGCTGCATGTTCTGTCTCATGCATGTGCGCGCCGCAGCTTTGGCCGTGGGCGTCTGTGTGCTCGTGCCCTTCACGTTATTCTTCATTACCTCGGGCCAGGAAACCTTTGTCGCCATCGCCGTCAACATGACGCTGGTCATCGCGGTGCTGCTCATCATCCTGCTGGGCAACAACAAGGACTTCGCGGCGCTGGTCTATTCCCGCAACGCCATTGCACAGCGCCAGCTTGAAACGCAGCGCCTGCTCGACGAGAACCACCGCCTGGCCAATATGGACAGCCTGACCGGCCTGCCGAACCGGCGCAGCTTCGACCAAAAACTGGCCAGCGCCCTGCGTGAAGCGGACAGCACGGGCTGCCCCATCGCCGTGGCAAGGGTGGATCTGGACGGCTTCAAATCGGTGAACCAGATATTCGGCCAGCTGACCGGCGACCGTGTGTTGATCGAAGTCGCGCGGCGCATCAATGGGATGCGCAGGCCCGATACCTTCGTCGCGCGTCTCGACAGCAATAGTTTCGCACTCATCATGCAGGGGCCGACCGATGATGCCAGCCTGACGCGGTGCGGAGAGGTGCTGTGCCGCGCCATGCGGCAGTCCTTCGACCTGCCGGGCGGGGCGATCCGCCTTTCGGCATCGGCTGGCTTTGCCTCATCCCGCCCCGGCGACACCGCCCACAGCCTGTTCGACCGCGCCGATTATGCCAGTTCGGCGGCCAAGCGCGACATGCGCGGACAGGCCGTGGTGTTTTCCGAACAACATGCCAGCGAGATCACCAAGGTGCGCCGCATGGAGCATCTGCTGCATACGGCGCGGCTGGAAGACGAAATCTACATTCTGGTGCAGCCGCAATTCGATGTCTCGCTGGGCGCGACGACCGGCTTCGAGGTTCTGGCGCGGTGGCGCAGCCCGGTACTGGGCGAAGTCTCGCCAGCCGAGTTTATTCCCATGGCGGAGCGGACCGGCCAGATCAGCAAGATTACCCAGATCGTGCTGCGGCAGGCCCTGGCGGTCAGCGCCGTCATGCCGAAAAAATTGCGGCTCTCCGTCAATCTGTCGGCCAATGATATTGGCTCGACCACTGCCATCGAGCAGATCGTTGCACTTGTCGGCGCCCATGCGCGGCCGTGCCGGCTGGATTTCGAGATCACCGAAACCGCCGTCATGCGCGACCTGAACCAGGCCAACAAGTCGCTGTTGTCGCTTCTGGGACTGGGGGCGCGCATTGCGCTCGACGATTTCGGCACCGGCCATTCAAGTCTGACCCATGTGCAGAAGCTGCCCCTGCACCGTATCAAGATTGACCGGAGCTTCGTCATGGAAGTCACCAGCGATCCGGCCAGCCGCGCCATCGTCAAGACCATGGTCGATCTCTGCCGCAACCTTGGCATTTCCTGCGTCTTCGAGGGCATCGAGACCGAAGATCAGCTTGAGGCGCTCGTGTCGCTCGGCGGCCAGGTCATGCAGGGCTATCTGTTCGGCCGGCCGATGCTGCCAGAGCAAATGGACGAATATCTGGCCCGCGAAGACAAGCTGCGCCGCATGGAAACCCGCGCCGTCAGTTGAAGGGGCGGAGCCAAAACCCCGCCCCCGTCTTTCAGGACGCCCCGCCATTCAGGCATAGCCCTCATGGCCTTGTCGGCTCCAGTCGCGCCACTGGCGCGATTGGCCTTTCAGGACGCCTCCAAGTCCAGAAAACCGCCGGACTGGCGTTCCCAGAGCATGGCGTAGTGGCCGCCCGCCGCCAGCAGTTGGGCATGACTGCCCTCTTCCACGATGCGGCCCTTTTCCAGCACCACCAGCCGGTCCATGGCGGCGATGGTGGACAGGCGATGGGCGATGGCGATCACCGTCTTGCCGGACATAAGATGCGTCAGTTGCTCCTGAATGGCCGCCTCGACTTCGGAGTCCAGCGCCGAGGTCGCCTCGTCCAGCACAAGGATCGGTGCATTCTTGAGCAGAACCCTGGCAATGGCCACACGCTGACGCTGACCGCCCGACAGTTTCACCCCCCGCTCGCCGACATGGGCATCATAGCCCTTGCGGCCCTGGGGATCGGAAAGGCCCATGATCACGTCATGAATATTGGCCTGTTCGGCGGCGCGGATCATTTCCTCGTCGGTCGCGTCATAGCGGCCATATTTGAGGTTTTCCCGCACCGACCGATGCAGCAGGGACGTATCCTGACTGACCAGCCCGATGGCCGCGCGCAGGCTTTCCTGCGTCACCTCCCGCACATCCTTGCCATCGATGCGGATGGCGCCTTCCTGCACATCGAACATGCGCAGAGCCAGGTTCACCAGCGTCGATTTGCCGGAGCCAGAGCGCCCGACCAGCCCGATCTTCTCGCCCGGCTGGATGGCAAGGCTGAACTCGTCGATCACCGAGCCCTCCTTGCCGCGCCAGTAGTTGAAGCTGACCTTGTCATAAACCAGCTCGCCGGCCTTGACCTCAAGCGGCTTCGCCTCGGGCGCATCCAGCATGGTGAGGGGCTGGGCGATGGTGTCCATCGAGTCCCGCGTCGTGCCGACCTGCCGGAAGATGTTGGAGCCGATCTCCAATATCCAGCCACTCATATTCATGATCTGGAGGGCAAACGGGATCGCCGTGGCCACCGCCGCGGCGGTCAGCGTGCCATTGTTCCAGCCGGCCAGCGCCAGCCAGGTCACCGACACCACAAGCCCCGCATTGAGCAGGAACAGGATCGACCACATATAGGTGAAGACCCGCATCAATTTGCGGAACTCCACGGCATGATCCATCACGCTGTCGGAGACATATCTGTCCTCATGTTCGCCGGTGGCAAAGGTCTTGAGGGTCTGGATGTTGGTGTAGCTGTCCACGATCCGTCCCGTCATCACCGACTTGGCCTCCGACAGGGTTTCGGAATAGCGGGCGATGAGCGGCATGGTGATGGTGAAGAGCACTGCGTAAAGCAGCAGCCACACCCCGATCGGCACCAGCAGCACCGGATCGAGCCCGGCCAGCACCACAATGGCGACCACGACGAAGACCAGCGCATACCAGGCGGCGTCGATGGTGAGGTTCACACCGATTTCGATGGCTTCACCAGCCTGGATGATCTTGTTGGCGATACGCCCGGCAAAGTCGTTCTGGAAGAAGGTCCAGCTCTGGCGGATGACATGCCAATGGCTCTGCCAGCGGATCAGATCCACCAGATTGGGCACGATGCCATGGTTGCGGATCAGCGTATCCATGAGAAATGCCGCCGGCCGCACCAGTACGACGACGACGATCATCCAGAGCAGGGTCTGACTGTGCTGGTCGAAGATTTCACCGGGATTGGTGGTGGCCAGCATGCCCACGATCAGCCCGACGAAAACGGGCATCAGCGCATCGGCGACGGAGCCGACGGACACAAGGATGAAGCGGAGGATGAAGGCGGCTTTGAACTGGCCGACGAAATAGCCAACGAAAGGCTTGAGCCCCATGGGCGGCTGGCGGTTCTCGGCCAGTGCGACGGGCGAATAGAGATTGTCGAAATAGTTTACGACGCGGTTGAACATGGTTCTGCTCTTTAAGTGAGCCGCGCCTGACGCAGTTTATGTTGGGTCAGGTTCGGTATCGGTCCGATTTGGTGCATTTGGCCGCCATGGCGGCATTGGGCTGCGCATTGGTTCGATCCATGAACTTGATGATGTCACCCATCTGGGTACTCCTTTGGTTGGTCGTTTATTCGCCGGCCCTTCCCCCTCCCCTGGCGGGAGAGGGTGGATCGGCCGCAGGCCGAGACGGGTGAGGGGTCCCACCGTCTCCGCATTGGTCGAGAGATCGCAGACCCCTCATCCGCCCTTCGGGCACCTTCTCCCGCACGGGGAGAAGGAAGAAAGACTTTCTACTCCGCCGCCTCGTCACCCTGATCGGCATCGATGAAGCCGCCAGATTGCCGGTGCCAGAGCTGGCTGTAAATCCCGCCGCTATCGACGAGCTGGGCATGCGTGCCCTGCTCCACCACACGGCCCTTATCCAACACCACCAGCCGGTCCATCATGGCTATGGTGGACAGGCGGTGGGCGATGGCGATCACGGTCTTGCCGGCCATGAGCATCTGCAATTGGCCCTGGATTGCCGCCTCGACTTCGGAATCGAGCGCCGAAGTCGCTTCGTCCAGCACCAGGATCGGCGCATTCTTGAGCAATACGCGCGCAATGGCGATACGCTGCCGCTGTCCACCGGAGAGCTTCACCCCGCGCTCGCCGACATGGGCATCATAACCCTTTCGTCCCTGCAGGTCGGTCAGCGTCTTGATGAAGTCCGCTGCTTCTGCCTGCTCGGCAGCAGCAATCATCATCTCGTCGGTCGCGTCAGGGCGGCCATAGATGATGTTGTCGCGCACCGAACGATGCAGAAGCGACGTGTCCTGCGTCACCACGCCGATATTGGCGCGCAGACTATCCTGCGTGACCCTGGAGATATCGTGCCCGTCGATCAGCACCCGTCCATCGGCCCGATCGTAGAAGCGCAGCAACAGGTTGACGATGGTGGACTTGCCTGCACCCGAGCGACCGACGAGACCGATCTTCTCGCCCGGCTGGATATGCAGGTTCAACCCTTCGATCACGCCCTTTTCCTTGCCATAGTGGAAGGACACGTTGTCGAACTTGATGTCGCCCTTGACCACAGGCAGGGCCTTGGCGTCGGGCTGGTCGGCGACCACGCGCGGCAGCGAGATCGATGAAATGCCGTCGCGCACCGTGCCGATATTCTCGAACAGCGAGGACATTTCCCACATCACCCACTGGCTCATGCCCTGGAAGCGCATGACCAGCCCCAGCGACACGGCGAGCGAGCCCGGCGTCATCAGCCCCTGCATCCACAGCCAGATGCCCATGGCGCCCACCGAGGCCAGCAGCAGGGCGTTGGACCAGTTGACCAGTGCATTGAGCAGGGTGAACAGCCGCATCTGGCGGTAAACCGTATCCAGGAAGCCATCCATGGCCTCCTTGGCGTAGGTTTCCTCGCGGTTGGAATGGCTGAACAGCTTGACCGTGGCGATATTGGTGTAGCTGTCCACGACGCGCCCGGTCATCATCGAACGCGCATCGGCCTGAGCCTGCGAAATGCCACCAAGCCGCGGGATGAAATAGATCATCAGCGTCACATAGGCCGCCAGCCAGACGAGGAAGGGTATGGCCAGCCGCCAATCGGCGGATGCTGCAAGAATGACTGCGCCGGTGAAATAGACGACGACATAGACCAGCATGTCGAGCAGCTTCATCACCACTTCGCGCACGGCGAGCGATGTCTGCATCAGCTTGGCGCCGATGCGGCCGGCAAACTCGTCCTGGAAATAGCTCATCGACTGACGGATCAGATAGCGATGAGCCATCCAGCGGATGCGCTGGGGGAAATTGCCGAGCAATGTCTGGTGCATGACCAGCATGGAGAGCATCTGGATCGCCGGCAGGATCAGCGCGATGGTCAGGCCCATCAGCACCAGTTTCCAGCCATCGGTCTCAAGGAAGGTGTCCGGATTGGCGCCGGCCAGCCAGTTCACCACGTCGCCGATAAAGCCGAAGACGATGATTTCCCCCACCGCCACGGCGGCAGCGGCGGCGGCCATCAGAAACAGCCAGCGCTTGGCCCCGTGGCTGTAATGGAGGCAAAATGCGAGCAGGCCTTTTGGCGGCTCGACAGGATCGCCTTTCGGATAAGCATCGAGGCGTGTTTCAAACCAACGGAACATCATTCAAGACCACTTCTTGTCACGGCGTTTCAGCAGACGACCCACAGCCACACAGCCTCAGCTTTGCTTGAGACCAGGGCGCGATATGGCCGGCGGCAGCTATCCGCGCGGAAATTTCGGAACCGGCGCTCCTGCGACCTATTGGTGCAGGGGGGCGTCGTGCAGGCAGCTTCATAGCGCTCCTCCCCAATGCCGTCGCAATTGACGGCGATGAGACATGCTATGCAGCCGAGAGCCGCATAGAATACACAAGAACGACGAGTCGGCTGTGGCCAGACAGACACAGCCAAGGGCGGATTGAAGATAAAACGGCGGTCTTCAGCTTCCTCACCCGGTGGAGTAACGTCCGAAGAGCCATTCTTGCGGACTAAGACAACAAGTAACTGGACCACCTATGCGCACTGACAGCGAACAGACCATCTACCTCAAGGACTATGCCCCGACCCCGTACCGGATCGTGTCAGTAGAACTGGACTTCCGCATCCTGGAGGACAATACCCGCGTCAGGGCGCAATTGACCATCGAGCCGCGCGAGGAAACCGCGCCGGGGACGCCACTGGTTCTGGATGGCGACGAACTCAGGCTGGATTCGATTGCCATTGATGGTGCGCCGCTGGCGCTGTCGGCCTATCTGGCCGATGCCAGCAGCCTCACGGTAGTCGAGCCGCCGAATCGTCGTTTCGTGCTCGACACCGAAGTCACACTCCGCCCCGAAGCCAATACCAAGCTCATGGGGCTTTATCGGTCCAGCGGCACCTGGTGTACCCAGTGCGAGCCCGAAGGCTTCCGCCGCATCACCTATTATCTGGACCGCCCCGACATCCTTGCCCCTTTCACGGTGCGGATGACTGCGCCCCTCGCCATCGCCCCGGTGCTGCTGGCCAATGGCAATCCGATCGAGAGCGGCGATGCCGGAGATGGCATGCACTATGCCGTCTGGCAGGACCCGTTCCCAAAGCCGGCCTATCTCTTTGCGCTGGTGGCCGGCGATCTCGGCTCGATCACCGACAGCTTCACGACCATGAGCGGACGCAAGATCGATCTGGCGATCTATGCCAGCCATGGCAAGGAAGGCGAATGCCACTACGCCATGGACAGTCTCAAGCGCTCCATGGCCTGGGACGAGCGCCGCTTTGGACGCGAATATGATCTCGACATCTTCAATATCGTCGCCGTTTCCGACTTCAATTTCGGCGCGATGGAGAACAAGGGGCTCAATATCTTCAACGACAAGCTGGTCTTCGCCAAACCGGAGACCGCGACAGATGCCAATTACCATGGCATCGAGCGGGTCATTGCCCACGAATATTTCCATAACTGGACCGGCAATCGCATTACCTGCCGCGACTGGTTCCAGCTCTGCCTCAAGGAAGGGCTGACCGTTTACCGCGATCAGGAATTTACCTCGGACGAGCGCAGCCGCCCGGTGCAGCGCATCCACGACGTACAGAACCTGCGCGCCAGCCAGTTCCCCGAGGATGGCGGCCCCCTGGCCCATCCACCCCGGCCCGACCACTATCGCGAGATCAACAACTTCTATACGACCACGATCTACGAGAAGGGCGCCGAAGTGGTGCGCATGCTGGCGACGCTGTTGGGCGAAGCCGGGTTCCGCAAGGGCATGGACCTCTATTTCGAGCGCCATGACGGCGAGGCGACCACGATCGAAGCCTTCATCAAGGTGTTCGAGGATGCGACCGGCACCGACCTCAGCCAGTTCATCACCTGGTACCTGCAAGCCGGAACGCCGCAGGTCAGCGTCTCGGATGCCTATGACGCGGCCAGCCAGACCTATACGCTGACCCTCAGCCAGAAAGTGGACCCGACGCCGGGCCAGACGGACAAGCAGCCGCTGCTTATACCGGTGCGTTTTGGCCTGATTGGCCCCAATGGCAGCCCACTGGGCTGGAGCGGGGTCTCCGGCGGCACGGTGCGCGATGACCTGATCCTGCTCGACACTGCCAGCATCACCCTCACCTTCAGCGGCGTCGCCAACAGGCCGGTGCCTTCGCTGTTCCGGGCGTTCTCTGCCCCCGTCAAGGTGACGTCCAGCCTCAGCCAGAATGATCTGCTGTTTCTCGCGCGGCACGACAGCGACCCGTTCAACCGCTGGGACGCAATCCAGACCGTGGCAACCAATCTGATCGCCGAGGCCGCCCATGGCCGCCGTTGGTCGGAGGCCGACGCGGACGCGCTGCGTCAGGCGCTGGTCGACACGCTGGACAATCCCGATCTCGACCACGCCTTCAAGGCGCTGGCCATCACCATACCCAGTGAGCCTGCCATCGGACGCCATATCGGCAAGGACGTCGATCCGGACGCCATCGCCGCCGCGCGTGACGATCTCATCAAAACCCTTGTAGGCCCCATCGCTGAAAAGCTGGAGACCGACTATGACGCGCTGACGGTTCCCGAGCCCTACAGCCCCGACGCTGCTCAGGCCGGACGGCGTTCCCTGCGCAACGGGTTGCTGATCCTGTTGACCGCGGGATCGGACCGCGGCGCCGCTCTTGCCGCCGCCCAGTACCATTCGGCCTCCAATATGACCGACCGCTATGCCGCAATGGCCATCTCGGCGCATAACTGGACAAGCGATGCTCAAGGCTTGCTTGGTGACTTCCGCACCCGCTTTGCCGGCGACCCACTGGTCTTCGACAAATGGCTCACCGCTTCGGCCCAGGCCCCGGACGATGGCGTCATCGAGCGCATGCGCGCCACGCTTGCCGCTCCGGATTTCCCGCGGACCAATCCGAACCGGCTGCGCTCCCTGCTTGGCGCCTTCGTGATGAGCAACCCGACGCAGTTTGCGCGGGCGGACGGTGCGGGCTTCCGTTTCGTGAGCGAAGCGGTCGCCGAGATCGACAAGGTCAACCCGCAGGTTGCCTCGCGCATCCTGACCGGCTTCCGCATTCTGCCGACGCTTGAGGCGGGCCGCCGCGACGCCGGCAAGGCGGCGCTGGAAGCGCTCAAAAGTCAGCACAGCCTCAGCCGCAATGTCGGTGAAATTCTCGACCGTATCCTGGCGGTCTGATCATCGTGACGGGAGGCTGACGCCAGCCTCCCGTTTTCGCCTTTGACCGAGGCTCAACGTCAACAGCCTGCTAACGCACGCGTTGTAAAGGCGAACGTTTGCAGTCCAAATCACGACGGCGCGACATTGGAAGATTTTTTCTTCACCGCTAAGTGATTCAGCCGACTCCGCTTTTTCCAACCGAGCCCCGACCCGGCAAAAAGTGCCTATGGACAGCCGGACCTCACCTGATTCATACCTTATTAAGAGCTGAATGGTTCGGGGCTAACCTTCTACTAAAACTGGAGATTTTCATGCGGTCGTCGGGGATATCCGGCGTCGGCGCGCTTGGATTCCGCGCCGGCAAAGGTCAGGTCACTGGACGCTTGTGTCACCTCAGCGTCATCGTCGCCGCTACCGCACTGCTCTCCGCCTGCCTGTTCGTCCTTTACGATGCCAGCCACAGCCTGAAGCACTGGCCAGACGAAATAGCCATATCTGGCAACGGCTTATCGCAGGCGACCACCATTTCACGCGCCAGCCTCATCGGTGAAAACGTCTCCGATGCCGCCATGCGCGCCACCGAGCAGAATTTTGTTTCAGGAGCGCAGCAAACCGCAATTGCCGGCATTGCCGGGCGCGGCATGCTCGCTTTCGCCCTTGCGGGCATCATCATCTTCGCGGCCTCGCGCCGCAGGAGCAGTGACGAACTGGAGCAGGAACGGCTTGGCACCCTGTTTGAAAATATCAAGCAGGAACAAAGGCTTCTGGCGCGACAATACCACGAGGAAAAGCTGAAGGCGGAGGCGGCAAGCCGCGCCAAGACCAACTTTCTGGCCCATGTGAGCCACGATATCCGCACTCCGCTCAATCACATTATCGGCTTTGCAGAACTGATGGAGCATGAGGCCTATGGCGCGCTTGGCGACAATCGATACCGCGACTATGTGCAGTCGATAAAATCCTCCGGCCAACACCTGCTCAACTCCTTCGCCACCATTCTCGACCTTGTCGAGCTCGAAAGCGGACAGAAAAATCTGAGGCAGGACATAGTGTTGCTTGACGAGGTGATGACAACTGTCACCAAGCGCTTCGAGCCCCAGATCAAGCGCGCCGGCATGAATTTTACCGTCGGCCCCGCCACCGGGGCAGTATTGCGCGGCGACCGGCTGGGCCTCACCCGCATGATCGGCAACATGGTGGACAATGCCGTTCGCTTCACCCGTGCCGGCGGCACGATCACCCTCAGTGCCTATGCCGCCGACGACGGCGTCGTCATCGAAATCAGCGATACCGGCATCGGCATGAGCGAAGAGCGCCTCGCCAGTCTCAGCCAGCCTTTCGCCATGGGCGACGCCACTTTTGCCCGCAATGGCGGCGGGCCGGGGCTGGGCATTTCCATCGCGCGCGCCATCGCCGAGCAGAGCGGCGGGCACCTGGCGATCGACTCTGCCCCAACCCTCGGGACCACCGTTGCCATATCGCTGCCCATCGAGCAGGCCGCTGCCCACTTGGCAGCATGAGCCTTCAGCCTAGAGGCGGACTGCCCGCGCGTACCAGTCAGACGCGGCCGCTGCCACTTCTTCCTGCATCTGCCGGACATCGAGCTCCAGCCGCCCGAAATCGGGATAGTGCGAGAGCTGGGCGAGCAGTTCCTTGAAAGCCGGCGACCATGCCGCCTCCTTGAAAGGGCTGATCAGCGCCGAGCTCATGACCTGCAGAATGGTAGAATAGAGGCCATGAATCTCGGCAAGGCGCTGACCGGCCGGGACCAGGCCGATCTCGCCAAGTCGGGCCAGCACCCGCGCGGTCGAGGCCTGCGGCATGCCGATCTGCCTTCCCGCGACCAATTGCGCCGACTGGGCGATGAATTCGAGATCGACAAGCCCGCCATTGGCCAGCTTGAGATCGAAGGCATGACGCGGCTTGCGTTCGCGGGCCATTAGATCCCGCATCGAAATGACGTCCTCGATGGTCCTGGCGATATCGCGCTGCCGCGACATGACCTCGGCAATTTCAACATCCACCCGTTCGCCGAGCGAGCCGGTTGCCGCAACGACGCGCGCCCGGCTCAGCGCCAGATGCTCCCAGGTCCAGGCGTTGTCCTTGTGATAGGCGCGGAAGCCGACGAGGCTGGTGGCCAATGGCCCGGCATTGCCGGACGGCCTTAGACGCATATCAGCTTCATAGAGGACGCCCTCAGCGGTCGGCGCAGACACCGCAGCAACGAGGCGCTGCGTCAGGCGCGCGAAATAATGTGACGTGGACAACGAGCGTTCGCCATCGGAGTCGGTCTCAGGCGCGTCGTAGAGCAGGAAGAAATCGAGGTCGGAGGTGAACGTCATCTCACCACTGGCCATCTTGCCGAAGGCCAGAAGGGCCAGTTCTGCGCCGGGAATGCGGCCGTGGCGAATAGCAAATTCGTCCTGCACCTTGTCGAAGAGGCGGTGCAGCAGCGTTTCGGCCAGGGCCGTAAACTGTTCCCCTGCCCCGGTTGCGCTCACCGTGCCGGAGAGGAGGCCGGCCGCTACAAGAAATTTCTGCTCCTGCCCGATGATGCGCGCACGATCAATCAATTCCTCATAGGAGCGCGCATCCGCCAGGAATGCGTCGACCTTGGCAACGAGTACCGAGCGATGGGTGACATCGTTGGCGAAGGCCGGGTCAATCAGGCCGTCCATGACATGGGCACGATGAATGACCGCTTCGGCCATGCGCGGCGCCGAGGCCATGAATTGCACCAGCAGCGTGCGCAATTGCTCGTGGTTACGCAGCAGGGCGAAGAGCTGCACACCGGCAGGAAGCCGCGACAGGAAATCATCCATGCGCGCCAGAGCTTCGTCGGCATTGCCGGCCCTGCCAAGCGTCTTGAGCAGGGACGGCAGCAGTTCTGTGAGATGCGCCCGTGCGGCCGACGTTCGCGTGGCGGCATAGCTGCCGTAGTGCCACTTCCGTACGGTTTCTATGGCTTTGTGCGCGTCCGAGAACCCCATCGCGGTAAGGGTTTCAAGGGTTTCAGGATCATCGTCGCTGCCGGTGAAGACAAGGTTGCCTTCGCCCGAGCCAAGCGTCTCGCCCTCGGTAAACAATTCTGCATAATAACGCGCAACAAGCTCAAGGGCCGCACGGTAATCGCGCTCGAACTGGGCAAGGTCCGATTGTCCCATCAACCGGCCGATCACCGCAACGCCTTCGGGCGTGTCCGGCATGATATGGGTCTGTTCATCGCGCAGCATTTGCAGGCGATTTTCGACGGCACGCAGGTACCAATATGTGTCCGTCAGTTCCTTCGCCGTTTGGGCGCCGATCCAATTGGCTTCAGCCAAGGCTGCCAGGGCATGGCATGTCGGACGGACGCGCAGGGTCTTGTCACGGCCGCCGGCTATCAATTGCTGGGTCTGGGCGAAGAACTCGATCTCGCGGATGCCGCCGCGCCCGAGCTTGACATTGTGCCCCTCGACCCGGATGTCGCCCACCTTCTTCGACACGTTGATCTGGCGCTTCATGGCCTGGATGTCGGCAATGGTGGCGAAGTCGAGATGCTTGCGCCAGACATAGGGCGCCAGTTCCTTGAGGAAGGCCTCGCCCACCTGCTTGTCGCCAGCGCAGGGTCTTGCCTTGATCCAGGCGGCGCGTTCCCAGTTCTGGCCGCGCACCTCGTAATAGGCAATCGCGGCATCGACCGAGAGCGCCACCGGGGTCGAACCGGGATCGGGCCGCAGGCGCAGATCGGTGCGGAAGACATAGCCTCCCAATTGCTGGTCCTCCATGAGACCCACAAGCTTCTGCACCATGCGCGAATAGATTTTCGTCGCTTCGCCCGGATCGGCCAGCACCGTTTTTTGCGGATCGAAGAAGGCGACGATGTCGATGTCCGAAGAATAGTTGAGCTCGCGCCCGCCATGCTTGCCAAGGGCAAACAGGGCAAGGCCGGAATTGGCGGGACGGGCCTCCGCCGCCGGGATCACCAATTGCCCTTTTTCGGCCGCCTGACGCATAAGGAAGCTCATTCCCGCATCGAGTGCAGCATCGGCCAGATCGGACAGGGCTTCAGTGGCGCGCGCAGTGGTCCAGGCGCCGCCGGTTTCGGCCATTGCCGCAAGCAGAGCGGTACGCCCCTTGGCAACGCGAAGCGCGCGGCCAAGCTCAACCTCATCGGCAACGAGGCCCGCTTCGCCAACGACCTCAAGCAGGCGGGCAAACATCTGATCCGCAGTGCTGTCGAGAGTCTCTGTCAGCCACTCGGCGTGGTCGCGTGCGAGTCCGAGCAGGTAAGGTGCCGATTCAAGCAGTGGGCCAAGAAGCGGCTGCAGCGACCGGAAAACGGCAGCGGCGTCGGCCGGCAGGTCCTTGACCAGCGCGTCGAATTGGGGGTGATCAACAGGCGGCAAAGGGGAGAGGGTGATGCTCATTTTTGAGGCATAGCTTGGCGCGACAAGGGCCGCAAGGCTCGCCGCTATGCGCCGGGCAGTTCAAGCACGGCGCGAACGCCCGGCTGATTGTCCTCGATGCGAAATGCGCCGCCATGCAGGCGCGCCACCGCATTGACCAAGGCCAGCCCGAGCCCGGAGCCCGGCTCGGACCGGCTCTGTTCAAGCCTCACGAACCGCTCCAGGACGCGCTTGCGGTCCGCTTCGGGAATGCCTGATCCATTGTCGGCCACCACAACACGCACGATGTCTGCGTCACGCCTGAGCTCGACATTGATCTTTCCCACGCTGCCATCATCTGGACGGGCGTATTTGACGGCGTTCTCCAGCAGGTTGACCATAGCCTGACCGATCAATTCCCGATTGGCCTTGAGCATGACGTCCGGCTCGATCGTGCTGGTGACTTCGATACTGGCATCCTCTGCAACAGGGCCGTAAAGCTCGGCCAGATCGGCGACGACATCGCTGACATTGATTTCGGACAATGCTCCCGAAGGCGCACCGGCCTCGACGCGGGCAATCATGAGCAGCGCGTTGAAGGTCTGGATCAGACGGTCGCTTTCGCCGATGACCGATTCGAGCGCATCCTTGCGCATGTCGTCGGTAGCATTGTCCCGCAGGGCGGATTCGGCCTTGTTGCGCAGGCGCGTCAGTGGCGTCTTGAGATCGTGCGCGACATTATCGGTGACCTCCTTTAGCCCCTGCAGCAGCTGCTCGATGCGGTCGAGCATGGCGTTGAGGTTGGTGGCCAGACCGTCGAACTCGTCATTGCGCCTCGTGAGAGGAACACGCTCGGACAGATTGCCGGACATGATCTTTGTGGACGTGTCGCGGATGGTGTCGATACGACGCAATACGCGGCGTGCGGTGATGCCGCCAGCAATGACGGAAAACACGATGATACCGGCGACGCCAACAAGAAAACTCTGGAGAATGATAGCGGAATAGCCGCGTCGTTCGACCACGTCGCGCCCAACGATCAGGCGGAGACCGTTTCCAATCTCCACCGACCGGACCACCGCAACACCTGAGCGCTTGGGCACCTCTGAGTCAGCCTCGCCATCGCCCCATGGATCGGGCCGTTCGTAGTCGAAGCTATAAACGCCAGGCTCTATGAGGACTTCGGGCGGTATATCGCTGAGATTGCCAAGCAGCATCAAGCCGGCGGCATCTCCGAGATAATAGAGGCCCGGACCGGGCTGCGATGAGACGCGATTGACCGCGAAGGCCAGCGCCCGGATGCCCTGCACGGCCTCAACGCGCTGGAACTGGACAATCTCACGGTCGATGTCGTTGGCCTGCTGGCGCTGGATCGAAACACTCGACTGCCAGCCGATAAACGCCATGAGCAGAATAGCGAAAATGACAAAGATCGTGATGAAGGTCGCGGTCAGCCGAACCGTCGATGTCCGCCAGACCTGGGCAAAGCGGCTCACTTGCTAGTCCCGGATCATGTAGCCGGCGCCGCGCACGGTATGCAGCAACGGCACGGCATGGCCTTTGTCGATCTTGGACCGCAAACGCGACATATGCACGTCGATGACATTGGTCTGGGGGTCGAAATGATAATCCCAGACATTTTCCAGCAGCATGGTGCGCGTGACCACCTTACCGGCATTCTTCATCAGATATTCGAGCAGCCGGAACTCGCGCGGCTGCAACAGGATGGTTTCACCATCCCGCTCAACCTTGCGGCTCAGCCTGTCCAGCGACAGGCCGCCCACGGAATAATTGGTCGCCGCTTCGGCAGGACTGGAGCGGCGGGCCAGAACTTCGACACGCGCCAGCAGCTCAGTGAAGGCGTAAGGCTTGGTGAGATAATCGTCGCCGCCAGCCCGCAGACCAGTCACCCGGTCATCGACTTCCCCCAAGGCCGAAAGGATCAGCACGGGCGTCTTGTCGTCCTCAGCCCGAAGACTTTCGACGATGGACAGGCCATCGCGGCGGGGCAGCATCCGGTCCACGATCAGGACGTCATAATCCATGCCCGATGCCATGGCGTAGCCCGTTTCGCCGTCGGCAGCATGATGTGTGACATGGCCAGCCTCGTCCAAAGCCTGGACGAGATAACTTGCCGCCTCGCGGTCATCCTCGATCAACAGAATTTTCAACGCCCCAAGCTCCGGTAAAGTAACCCCGGAACCGAGGTTCCGGGGTCAATGCAGACTATTCGGTGATCGGCAACCCGATGAAGCGGGCTTCGCCACCGCGCGACACCTTCAGCAGGGCGGTATTGAGACCCTTTTCCTGCACGCCGGCAATGGCCTGATCGAAGTCGCCGGCGGTCTGGACTACCTTGTTGTCGACCTCAAGAACCACGTCGCCCGTGGCAATGCCACGCTGACCAGCGGCACTGTCTTCCTCGACATTCTGCACCAGCAGGCCACCCGAACCGTCACCATTGGGCACAAGGGTCAGGCCAAGGCTGGTGGTTGCCTGAGGCAAGGCCTGCGGCGGGGTCGGAGTATCAGGCGTTGCCTGAGCAGTTTCATCGAGTTGGTAGAGCTGTACCGAGATCGTGGTTTCCGCACCATCGCGCCACACTGTCAGTTCGACCGTGGAATCCGGGGCCTTGCCTGCGATAGTCCGGCTCAGGTCCAGCGCGTCATCGATCTGGTCTCCATCGACCTTGAGGATGATGTCACCTGACCTGACACCGGCGGCGCCTGCGGGGCCGTCTTCGGTCGGCTCACGGACAATGGCGCCGCGCGCGTTCGGCAGGCCCACGCCATCTGCGATGTCCTTGCTGACATCCTGGATGGAAACGCCAAGATAACCGCGAGTCACCGAACCGTCCTGGATCAACTGGCCGATGATCTGCTTGACGGTATGCGCCGGGATGGCAAAAGCGATACCCACATTGCCGCCATTGGGCGAATAGATAGCGGTGTTGACGCCGACCACTTCGCCGTTGGTGTTGAAGGCCGGGCCACCCGAATTGCCGGTATTCACCGCCGCATCGATCTGCAGGAAATCGCCATAGTTGGAACCGCCGATATTGCGGCCCGCACCGGAGATGACACCCACGGTCACCGTGCCGCCAAGGCCGAAGGGGTTACCAACGGCGACCACCCAGTCTCCGACGCGGCTGGCTTCGTCCTCAAAGGTCACGAAAGGCAGGTCGTCACCCTCGATCTTGAGCACGGCCAAATCGGTCCGCTCGTCTGTACCGACGATCTCGGCCACCTGCTCGCTGCCATCTTCGAACACGACCGTTACCTTGGTAGCATCTTCAACGACGTGGTTGTTGGTGACGACATAACCGTCTTCGGAAATGATGAAGCCGGAGCCGGCTGCCATGAACTGGCGCGGGCGGGGCTCGCCACCCTGGCCACCACGATTGCCCGGCGAATTGTTGCCGAACTGGTCAAAGAAATCGCGGAAGGGGTGATCTTCAGGCAGATCGGGGAAATTGAACTCGAAATTAAAATCGCGGCCGCCGCGCTGAACGGTGCGACCGGGGGCCTCGGCCTCGACGCGGATCGACACCACGGCAGGCTTAACGGCCTCTACGAGGTCAGCAAAACCCTGCTGAACGCTGGTCTGGGGCACAACAATCTGCGCAGCGTTCTGCACCTGCGCATTAGCGGCCTGGCCGGTCATCACGAATGCGGTGGATACACCGCCCACGCCGACCAGCAGCGCCAGCGCCGACGCACCGAGCCAGCGACTTGTACGCGAAATTAGAGTCGAACGCATAGGAAACAGTCTCCTTCGTTTAAGCTCTCAACAGCTTGTGGCCATAGATATGGAACAGCGAGCCTTGCTGTGAAGTTGCGCTGACATTAAGGTTTGGCAATGTTGCGGGCGAGATTGCGGCCGCTTTATTGCTGATCCTTGTCGCGCTGCAGTTCGGCAAGCACAGCCTGCTCTTCCTGTGTCAGTGCCGGCGCCGCGGGCGGCACCATTTGACGGCGCGCCAGGAGAAGGGCAGCAAGGCCGACGAGAAGCAAAATCGGCGCCGAAACCCACAAAATGAGCGTATGAGCGCCCATACGGGGGTTAAGCAGCACGTATTCGCCGTAACGATCGACGATATACTGCTCTACCTCGTCATTGCTGTCGCCCGCCACCAGACGTTCGCGCACCAGAACCCGCAGATCCCGGGCCAGTTCAGCATCGCTGTCGTCGATGGACTGGTTCTGGCAAACAAGACAGCGCAGACCCGCGGACAGCTCGCGTGCCCGGGATTCGAGGGCGGGATCAGGCAATATCTCGTCGGGCCCCAGAGCCGCAAGCGGCGCTGAAATCACCAGCATGATGCAGAGAAGCAATGACCTCAGCATCATGGAAGCGCCCCCGGCACCGCCTTGCGTGAGCGTTGAGGCGCACCAAGCCGCATCCGACGATCCGTCAACGACAGGACCCCTGCCCCGGACATGACCAGACAGCCGATCCATATGAGAAGGATATAGGGCTTGTGCCAGATGCGGATGACATGGGTGTCGTCCAGCGGCTCACCAAGCTGGAGGTAGAGCTGCGACAGGCCATAGGTTTGTATTGCGGCCTCGGTCGTCGGTGTGCCGCTGGCAACATAAATTCGCCGTTCGGCTTCCAGACGAGCCGTGCCGCCACCCGGCGCTGTTACGGTAAAGATGCCGGTATCGGCGAGATAATTGGGGCCAGGAACCTGCTCGAAACTATCGAAGGCAATTGCATATCCCGCCAATTCGGTCGTCTCGCCCGGGTTGAGCGTCATCACCGTTTCGCTTTCCCATGCGGTGACTGACACAATCCCCAATACCGTCAGACCCACACCCAGATGACCGAAAGCCGTGGACCAGATGCTGCGCGGCAGGCCTGCCAATCGTCTCACGCTCTCCCGCAATGGAATGCGGCCCAGCTTGGCGCGTTCGATCAGTTCTGCGATCGAGCCGAGCGTCACCCAGAACCCAAGCAGCAGACCCAGCGGCGCCAGTGAGATCGATACGCCGCCCAACGCAGAAATCAGCACGGCCAGAAAAACGGCGAGCGCTGCCATGCCCATCAAGCGCTGACCAGCGGCAACGAGATCGGCCCGCTTCCAGGCCAGCAGCGGCCCGAAAGGCAGCACCAGAAGCAGCGGCGCCATCAAGGCTCCGAAGGTGAAGTCGAAGAACGGCGCACCAACAGAAATGGTGATCCCGGTCAGCGCATCGAGCAATAGCGGATAGAGCGTTCCGACCAGCACCGCGCCGACGGCCGTGGCGAGGAACAGGTTATTGAGGATCAGGGCCCCTTCCCGGCTGATCGGCGCAAACAGCCCGCCCTGACGCAAGGACGGGGCGCGAATGGCAAACAGGATAAAGGCGCCGCCGATCAGTACGGCGAGAATCGAAAGGATCACCAGGCCGCGTGTCGGATCGCTGGCGAAGGTATGCACCGATGTCAGAATGCCCGAGCGCACGAGGAACGTGCCGAGAAGTGACAGCGAGAAGGTGATGATAGCGAGAAAAATCGTCCAGATTTTCAGCGCATTGCGCTTTTCCATCACCAGAGCCGAATGCAACAGCGCCGTACCGGCCAGCCATGGCATGAAGCTGGCATTTTCGACCGGGTCCCAGAACCACCAGCCACCCCAGCCGAGCTCGTAATAGGCCCAGTACGAGCCCATGGCGATGCCCAGCGTCAAGAACACCCAGCTCAGCATGGTCCAGGGGCGTACCCAACGCGCCCATGCCTGGTCGATACGCCCGGAAATCAAAGCGGCAATAGCGAAGGAGAAGCAGATCGAAAAGCCGACATAGCCCGCATAAAGCAGCGGCGGATGAATGGCGAGGCCGATATCCTGGAGGATGGGATTGAGATCAGCGCCCTCAAGCGGCGGCGAAAGCAGACGCTCGAACGGATTGGAGGTGATCAGTGTGAAACCCGCAAAGGCGGCGGTCAGCAGGCTTTGCGCCCCAAGCACCAGATTGAGCAGGTCGGATGGCAGGCGGCGCCCGAACGCAGCGACGAGCGCGCCGAACAGCACAAGGATCAAAATCCAGAGCAGCAGCGATCCCTCGTGATTGCCCCAGACGCCGGAGATCTTATAGATCAGAGGCTTAAGCGAGTGCGAATGGTTTGCGGCCAGCTTGACGCTGAAATCGGAGACAACGAAGGCCTGTACCAGTGCAATAAAGGCCACAGCCACGAGGACGAATTGCAGTACGGCACCCTGGCTGAGGGCAAGAGCCAGCCGGTCGCCGCGCCGCCAGAGCAACAGGCCCCCAAAGGCCGACACGAGCGCTATGGCAAAAGCCAGGATCAGCGAAAAGTGGCCGAGTTCGATGCTCACTGACCACCGGCCTCCGGCCGCCACTCGCCCTGCGCCTTGAGCGCATCCACGACTTCCTTGGGAATGTAGTTTTCGTCGTGCTTGGCCAGCACATTGGTGGCGATGAAGTCGCCATCCTCGCCCATGCTGCCTTCGGCGACGACGCCCTGCCCTTCGCGGAACAGGTCAGGGAGAATACCATTGTAATGCGCAATGATTTCCATGCCGCCATCGGTGATGGCGAAGGTGTTGTTCTGCCCCTGTCGGGTCCAGCTCCCTTCACTCACCAGCCCGCCCAGCCGGATGGGCTGGCCTGCAGCGACCTCCCGTGCGGCAACATCGCTTGGCGAGTAAAAAAACACGATCTGATCGCGCAGCGCCACCAGCACCAGCGTCGTGGCAATTGCCAGAACCACCGCCAACCCGGCAATGATCGCCAGACGCTTCTGCTTGCGGGTCATGCCCTTGCGACGGGCGCTGGCCGGCATGGTCATTGCGATCCTCCATTCAAGACAAGTCCGGCACCGAGGGCGATCGTATCGAGTTCCCCGCGATCAAAAGCTGCCGGATAGGCGGCGACCGCCGCATCATAGGCGCTCTGCGCGCTCTCTATGTCGCCCAGCACAATATAGGAGCGGAGCAGCTGCATCCATTCTTCCACGGTGCCCCCTTCATCGGCCAGACGCCCGGCAAGGCTTCCGACCATCATCTGGATCATTTCCGCCTGCTGCTCGGCCGCCGTATCGACACCGTCGGCCTCCGCTACGGCAAGTCCCTGCTGCGCCGCGGAAAGCCAGGCCTCATCCCCAGCGGCCAGCGCCAGCGCCTCGCGCCAATAGTCGGCAGCTCTATCGTAGTTCTCCATGCGCATCGATTCCGCCGCGAGATAAAGGCGTGAGCGGACATGGGATGGGTCGCTTTCTGACGCTGCCTGCAAAAGCTCCATTGCCTCGCTGGAACCCGCGTCACCGGCGTCGAGCAGCATCGCTTCGGCCAGATCGGTCTGCAATTCCGCATTGGCCCCAGACAATTCGATAATCTGCCTATAGGCGTTGACAGCATCAGCATACCGGCCCAGCTCAACATAGGCCGGCGCGATGACGGTCCAGCCTCGCAGATCATCAGGTGCCGCGGCAAGCCGCGCCTCGATCTGCGCAATGGCGTCCTCAAGGCTGATGCCTTGCGCGACAAGCTCGGGCCTCTCCGCCAAAGGCTGGGATGGCAGATCGGGACTGCCCAGCACAGCGTAAAGTCCGAGACCAATGACTGCTATGGCACCGAGGCCTGCCAATAGCTGCCCACGCCCGAGTTCGGATTGCGGCGCCACGGAATCGCCTCTGGCCCGGAGCAATTCACGCGCCAGTTCGCCCTTTGCAGCATTGGCTTGCTCCTCGCCCAGCTTGCCATTTGCCAGATCGGACTCGATCCCGGCGAGAAGCAGACGAAAATGGGAGTTGGGATCGCCCATTTCGGGCGCAGGCGCGTTGACCGTGCGCCCAGCCGCCGCGTAAAACAACGCGGTGCAGGCAATGGCGGTTATGGCGATGGCGATAGACCAGAAAATCATCGGCCCCAGGTGCTTGTATGCGTCGCGCGGCAAGGCATGGTTCTCTATAAGCCGAATGCGGCGAAAAACCACCAAAACAGCGCGTGACCATGCGGACGCATTGCCACAGGGACCGCTCGCCGCAGGTCAGTTGGCCGCATGAGCGAAACAATCGCGGACTTTGTCGTCGTGGGTTCAAGCCCGCTTGCCCGTCTGCTGGCCGGGCTGCTGTCCGGCACGCATGGCAGGCGCGTGATTCATGTTGGACAGACCCGGTCCGCCTATCGTCTCGCGCGCCAGATTGACCTCTCCATAGCCCCGATCACAAGGCCGGAAAGCTGGGCCCTTCTGGGCGAAGGCGTCACTGAAACACTCAGGCTGATCGGTCGCATCGCGGGACGGAGCGCCTGGAGCCATGTCGACCCGATCTTCTTCAGCGACGCCCAGCGGTCTGTCGAGGCGCTGTCCCATATCCGCCACATGGCGCTTGGCTTCGGCATAGCAGCCGAGCCGACCGCGCCATCACTTCTCGGACAAGGCCGAACCGGCATTACCCTACGCGACGCCGTGCATCTCAACCGCCCGATTCTGGAGCCGGCGCTTGAGGAATGGTTGCCGCAGGTGGGCGTGCAGCGCCTTGCGCCCGAGGAATTCATTATCGAGGAAGACGGCAGCGCCGCGCTCAAGGCGGACAACACGATATATCGAGCCCGGCAAACCATACTGGCCGATGATGACGCGATTGTTTCGCACCTGACCCATGGGCACTGGCCCGGCCTGCTCAGGCGTCATGACGCAGCCGCCATTCTCACCACGGCGCCTGAGGCCCTGGCCACTCCCGTGATGCAGGACATCCATAGCGGCATCATTTTGCTGCAACAGCAGGAGGGAGCCATAGCTGCGATAGGGCCTGGAGATCTGGCGCATGTCTCCGGCCGGATCAGCAGGCTGCTGGGCGAAAAACGAGAGATCGAGCAGGCGGGGCAGACCAGCTTTGTCTCGCTGGCGACAAGCGATGGTGCGCCGGCTGTCGGCCGCCTGGGCAGCACGGGAGCCGATATTGTCGCGGGCATGGGTATGACGGGCATTTTCCTGGTCCCTGCCCTTGCCCGCTGGCTGTCCAATGCAGCCCTGCCGCAGGAAGCCGCATGGTTTGGCGAGCGCCTGGTATCCCGGACTTCGGGCGGCGCTGTGACGGAATATGCGCCCGTGACCGGGAGCACGCCGGCATGAGGCCGCAGATCAATCGTTTGCCGGTCAACCGTGCGGAAGGGTTTGGCGAGGCCGCCATCGATCGCAATCGCGCCTTGCGCTTTCGGCTCGACGGCCGGCTGGTTTCGGGCTTTGCTGGCGATAGCGTACTCAGCGCCGCTTTGGCGTCCGGCATAGATACCCTAGGGTTGCATGAGGATTATCCCCTCGGCCTCACCCCCAGCGCCGATCCTGCCATCAGCCTTGCCGGCCATGCCAATGACCCGCATTTTGCCATGCCAATGGCCCGCGTGCCGGCGATAGATGGCGCTGATCTGGTCACACTGGGCGCCAGACGCATTAATCCGCTGGCCCGACTGCTTCTTCCGGGGCGCACCTTGGGTCTTACGCTTGGCGGGCCGCATGTTCTTGAAATGCCCTGGCGTGGACTGGCAAGCGCTTCACAGGATGGCAGTGACCTCGTCGTGGTCGGGGGCGGCGTTGCGGGAATGGAGGCGGCCCTGTCCGCCGCTGCCGCCGGTTTGCGCGTTACGCTCGTGGAAGCATCGGGCCAGTTGGGCGGTCATTCAGGCCTGTTCGGTACGCAGGATGGCGAGGTCTCGCCTGAGGCTGATATGGCGCGACTGCGGGCGGCCGTGACCGAAAATGATGCCGTCAGTGTTTTGACCCATAGCCACGCCTATGCGCTGCGGCCCGGTCTTGTCAGAATCCACAGGGTCGTGATTGTGGATGGCGTTCCGCAGGGCGGCGTCAGCGATCTGGCAACACGCTTCGTCATAATCGCTACCGGCTCGCAGGAACGATTGCCCATATTTGCCGGCAACCGCCTGCCCGGAGTCATTGGGGTACGCGACGCCTATGAGCTTGCCGCGCGCTATCACGTCTGGCCCGGCGAAACGGCACTTTTGGCGACCGGAAGCAATGTCGCCTATCGGCTTGCCATGCTGGCAAGTGACGCCGAGATTCGCATCGGACGCCTTCTCGATAGCAGGCCCAATCCGAACTCGCGCTTCATCGCCTTCAGTCGCGCCTATGGCATGGTCCAGACGCCCGGTGCTGCAGTGGAACTTGCCAATATTGCCAAAGCCGGCGGCACTCTTTCGGTGCATACCAGCCAGGACAGGTCGGAGGCCTTGGTCACCGAGCGCCTGCTGCTCTGCGGTGGCTGGCAGCCCGATCTGACGCTCTGGCATATTGCCGGCGGCATCAGCCGCTGGAATCCGCTGAACCACAGGCTTGAGGCTCACGGGCATATTGACGGCCTGGCGCTGGCCGGCAGCGCAGCGGGCTATTTCACGCGTCGCGGCTGCATGGAAAGTGGGCGGGATGCTGTCCTTGCTTTGCTGAACCGACCGCGCAAAACCGTCAATGATCCGGTGATCGACCCGCTTCACGAAAGTCCGGACGCGCAACCATCCATCGGGACGTTGAGGGACGATGCCGCGCCGGCCTATCTCGACCATGGTCACGAACTGGTCCAGCGGCCCGCGCCGCAGCACACTTCATGGACCAGAATGTTCCGGCGACAGCCGCCACGCACCGCCGTCGCGCTGCTGTCACATTCGCCGCAGCCGCTGTCATTGGGCACGGTCGTCGCCGGCGTCGATCTTGGTCTCATCCCAGCCGAATCCGCCGGCAATATCGCTCATGAGCGCGTGGCGCTTGTGGTTTTGCCTTCGGCTTTGGCTTCAGAAGTGTCCGATGGCGACCAGCATCCCATTCCGGATGAGGTTCCGAGTTATCTTGAAGGCCGGTTTGGCGAGCAGGCGCGGATTGTTCATCTCACACCCGACGAAGCCCGGCAGTTGAGCAGCGGCGCGCTCATCTATCGGCGCTCGGATCCGCCGGGACCTTTCGAGGCTATCGGCGTGGTCCTGCGTCCCGCTGGCAAGGCTGCGTTGGCGCTGATGGCAGGGGACGCAGCGCGTTCGGGCCTGGAGGTTACCGTGCTCGATCAGGGTCGTCCCGTTCCAGTGCGGATCGAAGTTCGGGACCTGAGCGATTAGTTGCGGCGCTCTGCGGCCATTCGGGCACGCTTCAGCGTCTCGGCATATTCGGCATTGAACCGAACCTCGGCCATCTTGATGGCTGCGTCGAGCCGCAGACCGGTCATCGCATCGCCCGGGGCCTGCCGCAGCAGGTCCAGATTGCGTTGAATATGCAATTCCAGCGCCTGACCGGCCTGGCTCCAAGCCTGGTCGAAAACGGCGTTCAGCGCCAGTGAGTCACGACAGTCCCGTACGCAGGACAGCAGATAGATGCCGTTCATCGCTGCCAGCATGCGGTCGTTGTCGATCCGGTCCGCGCCTTCGCGCGGGCGGCGCATCGCCTGGTTGAGGTCGGTGACCACCTCCTTGAGACGCGGCTCGACCCGATCCGACACCATCTTGGTCACGGTGGCGAGCACCTGTGTGGCGCGACTGCCCCGCTCAAATTCAATGAAGCCGGTCAAGGCGCGAACCAGCCGGTGAAACCGGTCGAGGCTGCGGCAGACAAGGTCGATATCGGCGAATGGACCGGCAAGTTGCAGATGGTGCAACTGGTTTTGGGCATGGGCGAGGCAAGCGTCGATCAGGGGCGAAAAGCCAATACGCGCCAGACTGGCTTCCTTGGCATTGCCCGACAATTTGACCACGGCTGCGACCAACCGAGTCGGGTTGGCAACCTGCCCCACCGCTGCATGAAACATCAGGGCAGCCATTTGCGGGTCATTCAGCGGCATGGATTGCAGCGCCACGCCAAGCGCTCCATCCTCACCAATGGAATTGACAGCCTTGCCGAAACCCTGGGCCTTGCCGAGCAGGGATCGCGCACGCAAAGCAGCCATGACCACGGTCAGTTCTTCGCGGGCATTGTCACGGCCAAACTGGGCGCGAAAGCGCCGCATGGCCTCATTGTCCGTATCAACCTTATCCAGCGCCTTCTTGGCCCGAACGAGGATTTCAGGCATCGCGGGCTCAAGATCGGCGGGCTTTAGCGTGCCGTTTTCAATCGCCTGGGCGGAAATCAGATCCGGACACAGGTCGCGCGCTATCCATGTCCAGGCGGCCATCGCGCCTTCACGAACCACCGATCCGGCAAAGGCATAATGTACCGGCTCGTCGACCAGCACAGGGTCGATCATGCCGCAAAAGGGCTTGCGCACGATCTCACCCGAACGGCCAGACGACCGGGGAACAGGCGTTGCAGTGGCGGCAGTGCTGTTGGCAGACTGGCTCATCAAGGCTCGTGGGAGGGGTCGACGTCACCGCCGACCCTAGTACAGCCTTGGTAAACAATCCTTTTCACCGGTGGCGAAAAGGATCAGGCGGCGCCCTGAACCACGTTCCAGTTTCCGTTCTGCTCACGGCAGGCAGTGCCCTTGCGGACATAGTCCGTTCCGTTGACCTTGACGGTATGGGTGAAGTCCCGGCAGTCGAGATTGTTGACACGCACATAGGGACCAACGGCCACCGAGCCAGTCGTGCCGCGATCACCTGCCCACTGACGCGGCGCGCCGGGGCGGCCGAACTGCAGGGCATAGAACTGGGCACTGTTGGCTTCAGTGGAGTCCTTGGCGCTCATCAGCGCCAGCGCCGCCGGGTCGACAAAGCCATTGGCGATGCTGGTTGTCAGCCGCGCGGTCTGCACCGTCTGCGCCGACGTCGGCACCATCGGCTGCACAACGATCGGCTGGGCCTGAACGGGCGCCTGAACCGTCTGCGTCGTGCCGGTGCTGGAACAGCCGGCCAGCGCAAGAGCAAAAAGCGGGAGAGCAAAAAGCGTCGAACGATTCATCTGTTGGGCCTTAATTCAGTGCATTCAATTGGTAAGTGTTGGCGTATTGCGGCGAAAGTGCGTCAGACACCGCTCGTGCGGACCATTCCGCCGAGCCGCGCGGTGGGCAGGCGCAATTCGACCAGCAGCCCACCCAACTGAGATGGTTTGAGTTCCAAGCCGCCGCCATAGACATCGACCAGTTCCTTGACAATATCCAGTCCCAGCCCGGTTCCGGGCGTTTTCTCATCCAACCTGACGCCCCGGCGCAACACTTTTTGGGCGTCGGCATCGGACAATCCGGGACCATTGTCGTCGATCCGCACCAGAAGCTGTGTGCCTTTTTGGCCGCGCTCGGCCGAAAGACGCACGCCGACCTGTCCCTTTGACCACTTGCAGGCATTGTCGAGGAGATTACCGACCATTTCCTCCAGATCAGACTCGTCGCCCCGGAACCAGGGCAACGAGGCGTCAGGCCGCTGGAAGGCAATGGTCACGTCAGGATGAATCTTGCGCATGACCCGGGTCAGCCGCAAAACGATCATTGTCGCATCGGCCTTCTTGCCCACCACCGAAGTCCGCGCCGCCAGCCGCGCGCGTTCGAGATAGGTGGAGACCATATTGCTCATCTTTTCGGTCTCGCTGGAGACCACGTCTGCAAGCGCTCCTTTTCGCGCCTGCGATTCATTGCGCAGCACCGCGATCGGGGTCTTGAGGCCGTGCGCAAGATTGCCAACCTGATTTCGGGCGCGCTCGATGATTTGCGCATTGGAGCGCAGCAGCTCGTTGACCTCTTCGGCAAGCGGGGCAATTTCGGTGGGATAGGTACCGGACACCTCAGCGCTGTCGCCTTCGCGCACCGCCTCGACGGCAGCGCTCAACCGGGCAATCGGCCGCAGGGCGATGCGGGCGATAATGGCACTCATGACGGCCAGCATGATGCCGACCGCGCCCAGTACGATGAAGGCCTGCCCCCGGAAGTCATCCACCAGCTTGAGGATTTCCGTCAGATTGCCGGCGACCGTGATGCGAAAGCTGTCCTCGCCGAGCGTCACGCTCCGCTCCACCAGCCGCATCTGGGTGCCGAAGGGGTCATTGACCACTTCCGTGCTGCGCCCCAGCGCATCGGCAGCAGCGCCCACGCCTTGAAGGTCGATGCCGACAACAGATGTCGAGAGGTTGACGAGATTGCCTGCGCCGTCGCGGATGATCCAGTACCAGCCTGAACGCGGGCGCTCGAATCGAGGATCGGCAAGAGCGATATCGGGGTCCTTGGGATCTCGTGTTTCCAGCAGGGCGCCCGCCAGGCTTTCGACGTGGAAATCCAGGGTCTGGGTCAGCGTCGTGTCTAGCGCACGGGAATAGAGGTCGGTCAGAAGGAAGCCGGTCGTGACCAGGCCCAGAACCAGCCATCCGGCAGAAAGCCAGAACAGCGAGGCCGCGATGGACCCCTTACGCAACACGCGCGGCCCTCCTCGACGTCAACCCCATCGGAATTAATCCCCGACGATCTGGTAGCCCAGTCCGCGCACGGTCTGGATACATTCTTCGGGGAGTTTCTTGCGCAGGCGACCGACAAAGACCTCGATCGTGTTGCTGTCGCGGTCGAAATCCTGATCGTAGAGATGTTCGGTCAATTCGGTGCGCGAGATCACCTTGCCCTTGTGGTGCATGAGGTAGCTCAACAGACGCAATTCGTGGCTGGTGAGCTTGATCGCCTGACCATCCACCGTAACCTTGCCGGAACGCGCGTCGAGACGCACCGAGCCGGCGACAATCTCATTGCTGGCATGGCCGGCGGCGCGGCGCACCAGAGCCCGAACGCGGGCCAGCACCTCTTCCATGTGGAATGGCTTGGCGACATAGTCGTCCGCTCCGGCATCGATGCCCTGCACCTTGTCGCTCCAGCGATCACGGGCAGTCAGCAGCAGAACGGGTGTGGTCTTGCCCGCGCGGCGCCACTCTTCCAGCACCGAAAGCCCGTCCATCTGGGGCAGGCCGATATCAAGGATGATCGTGTCGTAGGGCTCGGTGTCGCCGAGAAAATGGCCTTCCTCTCCATCGAAGGCCACATCCACAGCGTAACCGGCCTCGGTCAACGCCTCTTTGAGCTGCCGATTGAGAGTAACGTCGTCTTCAACAACCAGAATGCGCATATCTGTGCCCCGCCCAGGCCGAATTTTTATCGAGCATTCAACGTCAGGTTCTGCGCCTGACCGTCTTCCGAAAGAACGCCGATAACATATACCAGCGATCCACCCTGATCACAGACCTGAACATTGAGAATTTCGGCATTGGCCGCGACACCAGCCGACGCCAATACTGCATCGAGTGAGAGGATTTCGCCAGAGGCGACGGCCTCCTGGATCTGGCGCTTGTCGAGACAGGCCTGCGCCTGCGCGGAGCCGGTGCCCGCGAGAGCAAGCGCCAGGGCCAGCGCCAGGGCAACGGAAGCAGAGGGTTTTGGGGCGTTCGTTTTCATGGGCTCAGCAATAAGGGCTGCTTGCTGAATGGGACATGAATGAGGCAGGCAATCACATTTTTCGAGGTCATCCGCCACTTCTATCACAAAGGCCGGACGGGCGCACCCGTCCGGGCCGATATGATTGGGGTCACGCCTTTCCAATATCGCCCTTCAGTCCCCGGCGCAGGAAGATGATCGCCAGTGCTTCCAGCATCAGGCTGCCGCTTGAACTGCCTTCCATGGCCGGGAGATCGAATCCCAGCATCTGCGCAATGCCCGCCAGCAGCATCATTGCCGCCACGATATAGGTCTTGTAGCCGGACAGAATATCCATTGTCGTTTCTCCTGATGTCGATGGGCCGGTCCTGGACGCCACGGCCAAAGCGGCCGCGCGGATGGAGCCGACGCGACTGGTCCAGCCGCGCCCAAAGGTTGCAAAGGTTGAAAGGCCACGGAGGAAACCGAGCCGCCGGTCGCAGATGGCGTTGACGGCTTCAACGGCATTGGCTCTCGTCGCCGCTCCGATGGTCAGCGGTCCGACCAACCCGTCCACCACCACGCCGAGGACAGCTTGCAGGGCGCGCACGGCCCGGTCCGGCCCGGAATTGACGGCATAATCGAACACGGCCAGGTCGATCCCCGGCGGCAATTCGCCTGCTCGGCAAAGGTCCCAATAGCCTGCCCGATAGATGCGCGCCGCTTCCGCCCTTGTCAGGCTCTGCACAGCGCTTTTGGGCAGGTCCCACCATGGAGAAACCGCGCGCCATCGCGCCAGCGTCTTATGGGTGATGCCCATATTGGTCGCGCCGCCCGGATCGGAGGGATGATCGACATAGCCCCCTTCGTGCCGAAGCACTTCGGCCAGGCAGAGATCGAACCGCGTATCAGCCATGATAAACTCCGGATGCCGCATGGCCCGGCCCGAGCACCGGACTGAGTTGTGCGATGGTGAAAGTGAAATTGCTGGCCGGCCCGCCGAAATCGGCCTCTTGCTCACCAAGGCCATAGGTGGCCGACGCGCTGCCGGTCTCGATGGTCCGCACTGGTGTCGAACCGTCCAAAACCCGCAGGCGCCAGCGTTCCGGCACATGCTCCAATGGCGGCTCGGCCATGCCCCAGCCATCGCCATCGGCGCGGCTGCGACGGGTCCAATGGAATTGGATCGCGCCATCCCCCGCCTTGTTGGCCCGCACATGCACCGGCGCCAGCGGCAGCGCCGGTCCTGCATCGGGCGACACCAATATGGCCTGCCCTAACAGGTCGCCCGGCCCGGCATGGCAGCGCAGGCTCTGGCTTTCCCCGATCCGGTGCGCCTCCACCGGCAACATGGCCGCGCGCCCGTCCAGCAGCAGCACACGCCGCCCCGGCGATACGGCGCCTGCTGCACCATCCGTTCCCTCCAGCCCGCGCAGCAGCTGGGTCAGCCGGTAGCGCTTGGGTGCGATCAGCTCCGCCTTGGCAAATCCGATGACCTCCCAGCGCCCGGCATCATTCTCGACCGCAATCCTGTTGCTGCCCGCCAGCGCCGCAAGTTCGGCGACATCGGCCAGATGGCCTGAACCCAGCTCCACCTCCAGCGCGCCGCCCCGGTCCCAGACCGCGAACGGCCCCATGGGAAGCGATGAGAGCGTCTCGCCCATCGACGCCGGCCGCGCAAGTTCGGCCAGTACGCCGCCACTGGTGTCGTCGGTTATCCTGACGGGGCCCGGCCACGGCAGCGCATAGGCTGCGACCAGCAGGCGGCTACGCGCTGGATCTTCGGGCAGTGGCGGCAAGTGCGCCGTGACCATGACCGGCGCGACTTGTGGGGCTGGAGCACCACCCCCGACGCGCGGTCGGTCAATTCCGGCCGCTACCGCGTCGCGCTTGGACATGGATAGCGCCGTGATGCGCCGTACGGCGCCGTCGCGGATCTCGCTGATCTCGAAGGGACCGCCGGCCAGCTCTGGCAGGGCGATCCGATCACCCGGCTCCAGTGCAACGCTGCCCGGCGGCAAGGCCAGTTCCACGCGGTCGCCTGCTACGACAAGGCGGTCCAGCAGCCGTTCCGCAGCCAGCCGTGCGGCGGCGGCGTCAAGCACCAGCGGTAGCGTTTCGGAGACCAGATGCCCCGCTCCTGGCCGCAATGCGGTGGCACTCGCCAGGAGATAGTCCCGCTCCCGGTCAAAATGCGACAGGCCGAGACGTCCCGGTTTCTCGGCGGCATCGCCGCGCCGCCGTGACAGGATCGGTGCATCCGTCGCCGCTAGCATTTGCGCATCCAATTCGATGAGCGGACCGGCGCCCTGCGCAAGCGCAACCAGTCGGCCCTCGCGTGCAGCCAGCGCCTGTCCGGTCAATTCCAGAACCGGTTCGATCGCCTGACGGGCCGAGCTTTTGCCCTCGATCAGCATTCCGCCCAGCAATGGCGCGGCTGCGGCCGCCTCGACCACGCAGCCATGGTCAGCGGCAATGGCGGCGACCAGTTCGTCGCTGGCCAGTGCGCCCAGTCTACCGGTCAGCCAATGACCCGTTCGATGATTGGACCCGTCCGACCAGACCTCATCCAGGCCCGGAAAGGCCGGAAAGGGCCGCGCGTCCCAGGTCCAGCAATAGATGCGCTCCGGGTCGATCATCCCGGCCGGATTGTTGACCGGATCAAGCCAGTGGCGGTGATGCGCCCGCAGCAATTGCCGCTGGATCAGGCCGTCCGGCATACCGTTGGAAAAATGCGGCCGCCCACCCTCTGCGCTCTTGCCGTCACCGAAAATATTGGGCTGGTTCGCCCCCCTGTGCACCGCGCCGCAGCCCAGTTCCGTCAGCCAGATCGGCTTTGAGCCCGGCACCCAAGCCGTCGGGGCCGCGCTGCGCACGCCGCCGGGGCGATCATGATGCGGCTGGCTCCAGAAGGCATGCACATCCTTGTAGCGCCAGATCCAGTGCTCGCCATGCGCGCCGTCGCTGATCGGCGTTCGCACCTGGGCGCGACGGTCGGCATCACTGGCATAGTACCAGTCGAATCCTTCCCCGCCGTCGATATTGCCATCGAGATAGTCGAGGTCATGGTCGGAAGCCGCCAATGCCGCATCGGCATGGTTCTCGCCATCGCGCCAATCGCCGAGGGGCATGTAATTATCGATACCGATGGCGTCGATATTGGGCGAGGCCCATAGCGGGTCGAGGTGAAAAAACTTCTGGCCCTCGGTCTGAATACCGGAATATTCGCTCCAGTCCGCGGCATAAGTCAGCTTGGTCCCGCTCCCCACAATGGCCCGGACGTCGGCAGCCAGCGCCACCAGTGCCGAAACGAAAGGAAAACTGTCGCCGGCACCGCGCACGGCTGTCAGCCCGCGCATTTCCGAGCCGATCAGCAACGCATCCACGCCGCCCGCCTGCACTGCCAGATTGGCATAATGCAGCACCATGGCCCGATAACCCGGCACGAAAGCTGCGATCTGCGCCGCAGCGCCGGCCGAGCCGTCGGGTGAGCCAGGTCTGCCCGGTGCGGGATGGCAGGTAATGCGCCCCCGCCATGGATAGCTCGCCTGCTCCGTGCCACCATAGGGATCGGCCAGGCCATTGCCGGACGGCACGTCCATCATCATCAGCGGGTACAGCGTCACCTTGAGCCCGCGCGCTTTCAGATCGGCAATGGCGGCGAGCACCGAGCCGTCGGAGGGTGTGCCGCCATAGGCCGGTCCGCCATTATGGCTCGACACCACAGTCGCGGCGCCGCGCCCCATACCGGCCACGCTCCAGCTCGCGCCGTCGATGACCCGGTCTGCACCTTCGACGCGCGGCGACACCGAGCAGGAGCCGCAGCGCAGGTCATTGCCGAACCAGCTCACCACCAGGGCGACATGTTTGAGATTGGGGCAAAGCGCCACCAGCTCGTCGATCGACCAGGTCCAGTTGCTGACACCCGCCATCAGGTGTGCATTCTCGCTGATGCCCTCGCCAGCCCCCAGAACACGCACGCGCGCCACCGGGTCATAACCGAACTCGGTGGCGCCCGGGATGACGGTGACCGCACGAATGGCCGGTTCCAGTTCGCCCACCAGGCGGCAGAGTTCCACCGACAATTGTGGGATACGATTGCCGAAGCGCGACAGGGGCAGGTTCTCGACCACGAGATAACAAAGCCCACGATAGGCCGGGGCATTGCCAGCGCCCTGCACCGCCTCGATCAGGCTGTCGGGCAATTGCGCCTCGTCGCCGTGATAAAAGCGGAGGTTCAACCCGCGCGTGTCCAGCAATTGCCCGTCGGCCCAGATGCGGCCCAGCCGCGCTACGGGTCCTTCGCAAAAGCCGATGGCAAAGCTGGCGAGAATTTCTTCCTCTTGCTCGGGCGGCGGCGCAAGGCCCTTGGCGCCGGCCGTCTCGCTGACATGACGCAGCAATTCTCGCGCCCAGATGATATTGCCCGACAGCCTGCCCCAGCCATAGAGCCTGGGAATGGCGGCGCCCTCGCTCGAACCGCCCAGCCGCACATCGAACATTGGCGCATCGGCGCTGCGCTTCTCGCCGAACAGCGCATTGTCGACGGCATTGCCCGCCAATGCGCCCAGCGCCCGGCCGATGGTCGCGCCAATCGGGCCGCCGACCAGCCCGCCAGCGAACTGCCCGGCAACGGAAAGTGCCAGAGTGGCCATGAATTTATCCTTGATTGTTACAGAGGGTGCTTAATCCGGAAACCGGAACCGCCCGCCGACCCGCCGCGCCCAGCCGGCGGTGAAATTGGCTTCCACCACGCCCAGATGTTCCTGTGCATGGATGAACCGCGTGGGCGAAACCATGATGCCGCAATGGCGCGCTTCTTCGAGCCCGCCAAGGCGGAAAAGCACGACCTGCCCGGCTGCAACAGGCCCGGTCTCGGCGACAAGAAACCGTTCTGCGGCCGCCATCAGCGCGCCGTCATGCCCGCCGCTGCGCCAGTCGGCGCGGTAGGGCGGCACTGCGACCGGCTCAACGCCATACAGCGTTCGCCACACGCCGCGCAGCAGGCCCAGGCAATCGCAGCCCGCGCCCGGCGTCGAGGCGCGGTGCCGATAGGGCGTGCCCAGCCATTGCTGCGCCGCGCCCACCACCTGGTCCGCGTTCATGGCACCACCGCCCGCCCATCCAGGGCATCACCACGCCGGGGATGGCGCAGCAGGTAGTCGCTACCCGGCACATGCGGAAAACCGCGAAAATTGGTCGAATTGGCAAAGCGCGCCTTGCAGGTGGAAAACCGCCGGTCGCAACCCACGGTAACGCTCAATACATCGTCGATGCCGATCCAGTCGCCCACCCGCTCGGCAAATCCCAGCACGTCGCCCTCCGGCACCCGCTTGTGGCTCAGCACCGCATCGGCAAGGCCATCCCGCCTGCCGCTGCCCCAGCGCCCCAAGCCGAAGGCGAAGCTGCCTTCCTCGAAACCGGCGAGCCCGCTGACCAGAACCTGAAAGGGATCGAGAATTCCCAGCACCGTTGCCGTGCCCTTGTGGCCGGGCAGGTCCAGATCCACCCCGCAGCGGGCATCGCCGACCACCGCATCGCAAAGCCCCTGGTAGAGCCGGCCACGCGTCACGTTCAGCAGTTGCTGCGGCGAACGCAGTTCGGCGCGAAAAACGCCATCCTCGCGCACGATCTCCCCGATATGATCCACCCGCAACAGCAGGCGCTGATCCGGTTCGGCCCAGTTCACCAGCCACGTCTCGACCCTTGCCCCGTCATAGCGCCCGAGCAGAATGTCGTCTTCGGCAATGGCGGCGCTGTCGAGAACGCCGAGTATTTCCCCGGTCTCCACCTGCGCCCCCAGACGCACGGGCACTTCTCTGCCATCGAGCCCGAATGCCGGTTCGCAGGACGTGCCTTCGACCGGCAGCGGCAGGTCGTGATCGGTAAAGCCCAGCACGACCCCGTCATTGCGAATGATGCGCCAGCAATGAGCAGTGGTCGTCTCCCCCTGCGCCAGATGCGCCGCGAGATCGTCCGGCACGCTTTTCATGGCAATATCTCCAGCAGCGGAATGGACGGCGCCTCGGCTCCGTCGAAGCCATTGAGCTCGATATCCAGCCGATCGGTATCGAAGCGTACCGGCACGTCGAACAGGAAGCCGGCGGTTACGCTTGCGCCTAGCACCGGGGCCACCGCAAAGCCCACAAGCCCGGTAGTCACGTCGACAGTCCAGCCGGTCAGCAATTCGCTGCCATTCACCGCCACGCTTACGCTGCCCGAGACCGGCTTGGTGATCGGCCTATAGTATGGGTCGAACGCCGCGCCATAGCGTTTGGTCAGCTGGAATTGGGTCTGCACGCCGTTACCCGTCCCGATTGCCTGATCGGTCGGACTAGGCGCGGCGCCACCCGAGGAATGATCGAGCCCGTCGCGCCACAGAAAACCATGCAGCCGCCCGCGCCTTTCCTCGAAAAAGGCCAGCACCGCCTGCATATCGGCCCGCGATTTGACGCCATAGCCGGCATTGTAGCGCCGCCGCGACTGCGCCCAGCGCCCATTGCGGCTTTCGCCGCCCCCGGCCAGCGTCACGACATCGGTCTTCCGCTCCGGCCCGCCCCGCGCCCCCAGCGCAATATCGAGCGGAAAGCGGATATGATGAAAAGCCATTTTGTTCCCCACACTCGATCCTCCCCTCGCCCCTTGCGGGAGAGGGACAGCAATTTCTGCGTTCAGCAGAAATTGCAGGGTGAGGGGTTCTCTCCGCGCACTCGACGCTTGTTGAGAAAATCAGCACCCCTCATCCGCCCTTCGGGCACCTTCTCCCGCAAGGGGAGAAGGATGAACGGCGGCCTCAACTCCCACGCGTGCCTCTTCTGACCGCCCGCAACAGCATGGCGCTCACCTCTGCCTCGCTGGCCGCGAAACTGCGGGCATCACTCGCCGTCACGTTGAATGTCACGCTGACATGGCCGCCCGCGCCGCCCACCCCCAACCGTCCATCCGGCCCGCGTTGCAGCGGCATGATCGCCTCGGGCCCGGCCTCTCCAGCCAGCCCCATGCCGCGCCCGAGCGGGAAATAAGTCGGGCTGGCGATCACCCCACCCTTGGCAAATGGCGTCACCCCGCCCAAGGCAGGATTGGTGGCGGCAAAGATGTTCTCCACCAGGCCACCCACCAGCGAGCCGAGCGGCTTGAATGCGGCTTTGAGCGCAATGTCGGCGAACGCCCGGGCAATATCGCCCAGCACCGAGCGGAAACTCTTTCCATCCAGAACCGCACCGCGAAAGGCCCGGCTCACCGAACTCGCCACGCCATCGGCCAGGTCGCCTACACGGCGCAATTCGACCGAGACATCGCTCAACTCGCCGCGAAATTCCTCGCCAAACAGATCAGCGGCCATCGGGAAAATTCTCCATCAATGTCTCAAGGCCCCGCCGGTCCAAGGGCCCAATGCGATCCCCCATCACCGCGCCCCAGGCCGATGCCAGTTCGCGCGGCGTCATCTTCCAGAAGGCATCGGGCGGCAGGCGCAACACGCCCAATCCGAAGCGCATGGCCTCCTTCCAGGGAAAGGGGTTCATTCCGCCTCTCCGAATGTCGCGGTCAGAAGGCGCACCGCGATTTCCGCTGCGCCGCGCAATCCGCCCTCGACGCTCATGCGCGCCAGGTCGTCGTCGGTTACGTTATTGCCGCCGCCGCGCAGCCCTGCACCCAGAATGGCCGTGAGGTCGCGCGCAGAAATCCGGCCCTCGCCGAAACGCTCGGACAGGCCCGCCAGATCTCCGGCTCCCAGCCGGCTCTCCAGTTCCGCCAGCGCCCCCAGCGTTAGGCACAGCACTCTCGTCTCGCCCCCGATTTCGGCGGCGATTTCACCACGATGGATATTTGTCATTGTTTCTCCATGGCCCCCTCATCCGCCCTTCGGGCACCTTCTCCCACGAGGGGAGAAGGGGGCCCCGAGTTGAAACAGACACCGGCCTCCCCTCTCCCCTTGTGGGAGAGGGCGGATCGCGCGCAGCACGAGACGGGTGAGGGGGGCTTTCTCTAAACCGCCGTGAAGGTCACTTCCCCCGCGCTTTCCAGCGCCAGGTCAAACGTCACTTCCCCGGCATGGTCCGCTGAAAATTCCAGCGCCACGATCTGGAACGGCCCCTGCACCACCCCGAAATGGGGCAGCACCAGCTGCCAGTTGCGGATTGTCCCGGCAAAGAACAGCGAGCGGATCGTGGCGTCCGAGGACTGGTCCTTGAACACGCCTGATCCAGCAACCGAAGCCCGCTTGACCCCGCCACCAGCGAGCAATTCCCGCCAGCGCCCGGCGCTTTCCTGATCGGTCGTATCCACGCTGGCCGCATTGAAATTGAGGCTGCGGGTGCGCAGGCCCGCTACCGTCAGAAAACTGCCCGACCCGCTCTGGTCGAGCTTCAAAAGCATATCCTTGCCACTCTGGGCTGCCATTTTTTTCTCCTGAAAAACCCCTCACCCGTCTCGGCCTTTGGCCGATCCACCCTCTCCCACAAGGGGAGAGGGACAGCCGGTGCTTCTACAACCGCGGTGCCCCCTTCTCCCCTCGTGAGAGAAGGCGCCCGAAGGGCGGATGAGGGGGCTACTCGCTCAAAAACCGCAGCAGAACCGCCGCGCGCGCCTGCCCGGTCGCATTGTCGATCACGGTCTCGGTGCGAACATGCTCGGCATGGGTCACCGTCAATCCGGCCGGCGTCAAAACCAGCCCCGCTGCCACCACACGTTCGGCGATATCCAGCGCTGCCTTGCGGCTGGGCTGGTCGCTCCAGCAATGGAGCAGCACGCGATGTTCCTGGCCCGGCGTTTCGTCGCCGTCGCGCTGGCGCATGTCGTGCCGGTCGATCACCACATACGGGGCCGGCCGGCTGCGCGGCGGGGCATCGAACACGCCCCCTGCCCCGATCAGCGTCGTCAAGGCAGCGTCCGCGCCCAGCGCATCCACCAGGGCCATTTGCAAAAGCGCAATCGGGTGCATCGCCTACCCCGTAAAGCTGGTTTCGCTGCAGGCGCAGCTGAGATAGGCCCGCCGCCCGTTCAGATCGGCGGTGCTGACCACATCCAGATTGCGGCCGCGATAGACGATACGGTCGCCCGGCGAGACATCGTTGCGAAAGCGCAGCACGACCGAATGCGAGATCGCCACCGCACGGCCATCGGCATTGGTGCCCTGCCGCCCCGAAAGGCTGCGCACCCGCGCCCAGAGGCTGCCTATCGGCACATAGACCCGCTCATGCCCGCCACCGCCGTCGCCCAGGCTGTCGCGCCGGCGCAATTGCACTCTGTCGGTCAGGCTGCCCACAGCTGGAATCCGCTCAGTCACAGCCGCACTCGCTTGTAGCCGGCAATTATGCGGTCAAAGCCCGAGGGCACCACCGAACCGGACCCTGCAATCAAAACTGCGTCCCGATGTTCATGCCAATGCGCCACAAGGCCGAGTACCGCCTGCCGCAGATCGGCCGGCACGTCGTCTCGCTCGGCACCAAAGCCGGCGACATAGTCGATTTCAATACCGCCGCGTTCCTGCATCGCCGGCATGCCGACGACGACGCGGGGCACCACCAGCCGGTCCGGTTCGGCACCGAACTGGCCGACCCCGATCTCGTGGCTGGCGCCGTTCCCATCCGTGGCGGCAATGGCGGTCACCGACATCAGCGGCCAGACCGGCAGCCTCACCAGGCCATTTTCCGGCCACGCATCGAGCACGATGCGCCAGCTCTGCGCCATGAGTGCCCTGCCGGTTACGCTTTCCACATGCAGTCGCGCCGCCCCGATCAGCGTGGCGATCAGGCCGTCCTCGGCAGTGTCATCGACCTTGAGAAACGCCTTGGCCTCGGCAAGCGAAACCGGCTCCTCGGCGGGGCCCGCCAGAAGATAGGAGGTCATGTTGTTTTCCTTGTTGAAGAAGCCCCCACCCGGCCTCCCCCTGAAGCAGGGGGAGGAGTACTTCGGCGCTTGCCGAGCCGGCGAGGCAAACTCGATAGGTCCCTCCCCCTTCTTCAGGGGGAGGATAGGAGGGGGTGCCCCTCAGCTCACGCCGAACTTGAGCAGCTTGATCGCGTCATAATCCGCAATCCCGCCGCCAACGCGCTTGGTGGTGTAGAACAGCACATAGGGCTTGGCGCTGAACGGGTCGCGCAGCACCGACACGCCCTGACGGTCGACGATCAGATAACCGCGCTTGAAATCGCCGAAGGCCACCGAGAAGGAATTGGCAGCGATATTGGGCATGTCCTCGGCTTCCACCAGCGGGAAACCCATGAAGCTGGCGCGACCATCGGCGTTGGCTGCAGGCTGCCAGAGGTAATTGCCATCGGCATCCTTGAGCTTGCGCAGCGCGCCCTGGGTCTTGCGGTTCATCACCCAGCTCGCATTCTGGCGGTAGCCGGCCTTGAGCGCATAGACCAGGTCGATGAGAATGTCCGAAGCATGGCTCGATGGCAGCGCGCCGGAGGTCCCGGTCGCCAGATAACCCAGGCTGCCCCAGGCCCAGCTGGTTTCGGCGACCTTGGTGCCCGAGAGAAAGCCGCTCGGCTTGTTGGTGCCATCGCCATTGACGAAGGCCGTGGTTTCCTGTGCCGCGAAAGCTGCATTGACCTCGTCGGCGATCCACTGGCCGACATCCACAGCCGCATCGTCGAGAAAGGCCGTCGTGGCCGCCGGCATGGCATAGAGTTCGGTGGTCGGATAGCTCAGTTCCGCCAGCGTCTGGCTATTGGTGGTCGGGCGGCTTGCCGTCTCGCCCACCCAGCCCGTCTGCGGCCCGGTCACGGTAATTGGGCGCTTATAGACCGATCCCGAAACCTGCCGCACGCCGGCAATGGCGCGGATGGGCGAAATATGGGTCATCAGCCGGGTGATTTCGGTCTCGACCTCGGCGGGCACGACATAGCCGCCATCGGCGGGCACGCCGATCTGCAGCGCCTTTTCCTCGCCGCGCTTCACATAGGCGGAAAAGGCTTCCTTGTATTCGCCGTTCTCGATCTGGCCCTTGCCCTCGATAGCCGGGCGGGCGCGTTCGGCCTTGGCGCGATCCAGCGCCACCTTCTGGCCATCCAGCACCGCGTTCAGCCGTTCCAGCTTGCCTTCGAGCAGGCCATCGGCCGTGCCGCGCTTTTCGATTTCGCCCAGGCGCTGGTCATTGGTGCGCTTGAATTCCTCGAACGCGGTCGAGAATTCTGCAAACAGCGCGGCAATATCGTTCCCCGCGCCGGCCTTGGTTTCAAGGCCGTCGTCAATCCGATCCATGTCGGTATCCTTCTATCGGTTGCGGATAGTCTTGGTGGCGGCGGCAATTGCCGCGCCTGCGGTGAGGGGGGAGGCGATGCGCGCATCCTCCATCATCGGAAAGGTCACGATGGAAATCTCGTAGAGGTCGATTTCCATGAGGCGTCGATGTCCGGTGCCGGCTTCGCGGCTGGCCTTGACGGTGCGGAAGCCGATGGACAGCCCATCCAGCGCCCTCTGCTCGATCAGCCGTTTCAGCGCCTCGGCACGCGGCACGCCGGGCACCAGCCGCCCGGTCACGAACAGGCCGTGAGCGTCCTCGGCAATCGTCTCCCAGATGCCCACCGGCTCCTTGGGGTCATGCTGGAACAGCAGGCGAATGCGGCCGCGCCGTTTGCTCAGGCTTTTGGCAAACGCGCCTGGCAGGACGATATCGCCGCCGCTGTCGAGCCGATTGAAGACGCTGGCATAACCGGCGAACCGGCCTTCCGCGTCGATGGCAATGGCTCCCATCAGCGCTTGGCCCCGCCTGTACGGCTCGGCCTTGGCTTGGCCGCACCAACCTGCTTGTCGGCCAGCGTCCCCGCAAGATTCCAGGCAAATTGCCGGAATGTCTGCTGCGCATTCTCCCGATTTGGCTTTTCGCCCATAGGCTTAGTCCTCCTTGCGGAACAATCGATTCAGCGCGGCAATCTCCCGCACGAAGTCGTTGAAGTGTTGATTCACCTTCGCCATTTCCCTCAAGGCCCACACGAGCAGCGCACTCGCCCCGCTGGCCCAGAGAAACAGCGCAAGATGGGCCAGGTCACCGCGCTCGATGATGGTGGTGGTGAGATTGTCCATGGCGTGCCCCCCCAAATGAAAAACGGCCCCGATGGGGCCGCATTGATGCTACTGGGTCAGATGACGGAGGGTCAGCTCCAGCCGTCCCGCAGCTCGACGAGGCTTACAGCTGCAGCAGCGCCGCGTTGGCTAACCTGCTGCGTTCTTCCTGCTCGGACCGCCATGCCGCTGAGAAAGCCCTGCACCTCAACTGTGGAAGCAGATTTTTCCAGCAGCGCCACCAAGTCAGGCAGGTCACCTCGATACTCATTCCAGCTTGGAGGATCGTCCGGAGCATTGATAGGGTCCCATTCCAAATTCAAGATTGCTCTGACCCCGTTGATCCTCTCCGCCCATATGGCGATGGTTTCTTTTCCAGGCAGGACGCGTGCCTTGAAGAACTTGTCATGGTTCAGGATGAGGTGAATTTCGTCCTTAGTCAGAATGCTGTCGGGATACTCGACTCTTGAGGCAAATTTTCGGTCTAGACCTAGAGCAACTGCAAACATGTCGGGCGGAAGCTTTGCGGTCGAAACGATCGTGCACGACCCTCCGCCCTCGACCCAGCGGCTTTCGCCGTCGCGTCCAAATCTGGCCCGCATTTGCGAGGTTACATGTCGCGCCGAGAAGCTCTCATCATCTGCCTCATAGACAAAGAGCAACTTCTCCTGTCCGCCTGCACCGACCCCGAAAATGATGTCACCAGCCCTGACGTTTTCCAGCATCTGCCCTGCATCCGAAGCCATCACCTGCCTCCACGCCTGTATTCCGGGTCCAGTCGCATGAGATATTTGATTTGTTCCGGACGCGTCATATCTTCGAGACTGAAATATTTCACGGCACAGTCAAAGCACATATTTCTGCCCATCATTTTGAACATGCCCGTCGTACCAAATGTACCGCCCATCTGACACCCGCTGGAAAACCCATCACATTTCGGACCCGCAACCTGGACACGGTCCGGGCTCTGCTGCGCTGGGAGTAGTCGACTGAGATCATCAATCCACTGGCCACCTTCCCGCGTCCCTTTTGGAGCACGTGGTTGGTCCGGACGGTAGCGTTTTTCCAGCAGGGAAACGAGCACATCCAGCTTCAGCGACAGCGTCGCCAGACGAATTTCGCGTGCGAGCGCGCCAAGTACCCGCCGAGCAATTCGCGCCATCGCTTACGCCCCCAGCCCCACCATCGCCCGCTTTTCCTCCTCGCTGAGGAACGTTGCCTGCCCTACCCGCTCCCAAAGCGCGGCGCGGTCCTCTGCCAGCGCTTCGACCTTGTCGAAATCAGGCACCACCTTCGCCCCCTCGAACGCCGGCCCCAGCCATCCGCTCAGTTCCTGGCTCACCCGCACCACCAGTGGCACCAGCGTCTGGCGCCAGAGAGTGCGATTGGCTTCGGCCATGTTGGCATAGGTGTTATCGCCCGGTATGCCGAGCAGCATGGGCGGCACGCCGAAGGCCAGCGCGATATCCCGCGCCGCCGCATTGCGCGCCTCGATGAAATCCATGTCGCGCGGGCTCATGGCCAGCGCCTTCCAGTCGAGCCCGCCATCGAGCACCATGGGCCGCCCGGCATTGCCGGAGCCCGAAAACTGCTCCTCCAGTTCGGCCTTGAGCCGGGTGAACTGATCTTCGGTCAGGCTTCCATTGCCCGCCGAATAGACCAGCGCCCCGCTGGGCCGCGCCGCATTGTCGAGCAGCGCCTTGTTCCATTGCGCGCTGGCATTGTGAATATCGAGGCTGGTCTGCGCCGCTTCCAGCGGCCCCATGCCGTAATGGTCGTCCATGGGATGAAACAGCGCCATATGCAGCACGCTCGGAATAGGCAGCGCCTCCTGGCTCAGCCGCGTGGCCCTGCCCCCGGCCTTATAGTCATAGGCCACCGGCCAGCCATCGCGCCCGGCCACGACGCTCATGCGGTCCGGCCGCAGCACGAAGAGCGTGCGCACCGCGCCATCGACGATGCCGGCCTGCAGATAGGCATTCCCCGAAGTCTGCAGATAGGCGTAGATCGCCTCCAGCAGTTCCGGCCCCGATTGCCGTCCATTGGGCTGGGTCAGCAGTGCCGAGAGCGGATGCTCGCTCACCACCTTGCCGTCCACGACCACATTGAGCGGCACCCGATTGGCCGTCTCGGCAATCAGCCGCACGCAGCGATAGACCACCGGATTGCGCATGAACCCCTGATTGACCAGGCTCGCATAACCCCGCCCGCTCCACTGCGCCGGCCCCAGCTGGCTGAGCGTCAGCATGGTGTGTCCGGCAAAGCTCTTGGTTTCTGCAGGCGCGTTCGTTCGCCCGCCAAGCAGGCGGTTGAATATGTTGGGCATGTTTATTCCTCTATTTCTCGCAGGCAACCGGCCCTTCCCTCGCCCCTTGTGGGAGAGGGACAGCAATTTCTGCGTTCAGCAGAAATTGCAGGGTGAGGGGTTCTCTCCGCGCGCTCGATGCTTGTGGCGAAGTCGCGGCCCCCTCATCCGCCCTTCGGGCACCTTCTCCCACAAGGGGAGAAGGGGGGAGCATCGTTTATAGCCCGCGAATACGCGGCCTAACCTCGTTGAGCACCAGTTCCGTCAGCGCCCAGACCAGGGCGTCCACCCGGTCCGGTGAATGGCCGTCCGCCTTGCCATCGGGGCCGAAAGCGCAAAGTTCATCCTCCAGCGCCGTGAGCCCCGGCACGTGCCGCACCAGCCCCCGCGCATAAAGCGCTGCCGCCGGCTCGGCGCGCAGCCATTTCCCCCGGCTGGCGCGCACCGTCTTGACCGGCACGGACGCGTCCACCTGCGCGAGCACCTGCCGCACCAGATCGCCGCCCTGGTTGACTTCCACCACGATGCAGTCGGCCTCATGCGCCCGATAGGCAGCCACCGCCCGCTCGGCCCACACTTTTGGCGCAATGCCCTTGAGCGTGGCGTCTTCCAGCACCACAGCGCCCTCGCCCTGCCGACCGGCCACGACGATGCCGCAGGCGTCGGCCCGCGCCGTGCCGGTCACCGGCGGGTCCACTGCCACCACGATCCGGCCATCGGGCGCATGCTCTGACGGGCGGAACATGCCGCGCTGCCAGAGCGCATCCACCCGATCCTCGATCAATTCGCCATCGAGTTCCTGCCGGCCCAGATGGGTGTCGCGGTAGCGCTCGACCACGGCGGCAAGAAAGGCATTGGCCAGATGCGGGTTCACCTTGGTTGCCGCGCGGGTGACAACAATCCGTTCATCGCCAAGCAGGCGTTTCATTAAACGGGTAGCCCGCGGCGTCGTGGTCACGAGCTGCCGGGGATGTTTTCCGAGCCGCAATCCGAATTGCAGCATGTCAAAGGCGACTTCCGCCTTGCGCCACTTTGCCGTCTCATCGCACCACGCCGCCGCAAATTGCGGCCCGCGAAACCGTTCGGGGTCAGAGGCGGGCAAAATATGGGCTTCCACCCCATTGGGCCAGGTCAACACGTTGCCCGCGAATTTGGGCTGAAAGGTCGGCGGGCAGACCCGCAACACGCCGCTGTCGCCCTTCACCATCACCGCCTCTGCCTCCGTCATGGTTTCACCCACCAGCGCGATTGGTCCAATCCCCTGTTCGGCTAGCGATCTTACCCATTCAGCCCCGGCCCGGGTCTTTCCCGCGCCACGCCCGCCCAGCAACAGCCAGGTTGTCCAGTTCCCTTCGGGCGGCAATTGGTGGGGCATGGCCCAGATTGGCCAGTTGAACGCGACCGCGGTCAACTGGCTGTCTTCCAGCGCCCCGGCAAGGCTCAGCAGATGCGACCGCATCGTTGTCATCGGATCAGGCGCGGCCTTTGGTGATGGCGTCGATCCGCGCTTCCAGCTTGTGGCGAATGTCAGAAACTTCAGCGCGGTTGGTGATGGCGCCGGCGTGGCGCGTTTCGGCGCGCTCGATTGCGATCAGCTTGTCGAGATCGCGCACCAGATCGCTCAGCACCTTGCTTTCGGCGGGGCTGCCCTTGTCCATTTCTGTCTCCAATAGTTCGATTTGCCGTTCGAGAATGCCCAACACGCGGGCAATCAGCAGCCGCCGGTCGAGGTCCTGGCTGCTGCCGGGTCTCACCCATTTGTTGGCGCGCGCCCGATCGTCCAACTGCCCCCTGTGGAGCCGGTAGCGATGGGCGATGCCGTTGCAGGTCATCCGCCCGGCTTCGTAGTCGCATCGGACGGAATCCCACGGCACCAAACCGCCATCGCGGTTTCGCTGAGGATCGTAGTCATCCATTTTGGAAGTTCCTTCAGGCCGTCGAAAGCCTGCCGCCGACCCAATTTGCCGACCATGCCATAAACATAGCAAACCAGCGTGACGCGGGGATAACTTCAGAGAGTGCCGAAGGCAAAATCGCTCCGGTGGAGCGATTTTAGCGATGAAGGCCATGAGACCTAGAGTCGAATGGCACGACCGGCGCTGCGCTCAAAGTCGCTCACTTGGCCCAGCCGACAGCCTTCCGCGCCGCCGCAAGATCGCTGGACGCGGTCAGGGCTTTTTCCGCCCGCTCGGCCACGTCGCGGGCCATGGCTTTGGCGGCCTGGGCAAAATGGGGCTTGCAGGCGGCCACGGTTTCAAGGCTCTTCTGCAGCCGGATCGCCACCTCGATCAAGGCGGCTCCGTCGCGTGCCAGCGGGCGGTAGAAGTCTTCCAGCACATCCCTGGGCGCCAGTGGTGCCATATAGATGCGATCAAGATCGCCGCCCCTGTCTTCGTCCTGCCAGTCGAGAAGCAGCCGCGTCGCCGTGTCGATGACGTCAATGGCCGTACCGGCGTCATTGATTCCGGAAGACAGGGCCCGGTCTCCTATCTCTCCGAGGACGATGAAGCCAAATCTGGGATCGGATTCGTAAGTGCGCTTGTCCCCCAAGACGAAGCAGTCCATCAGCGCTTCGGCCAGTTCCGGGGTCATGTCGCCCTGCACCAGCAGCAGCGGCCGGACTGGCGTGGCATGGGTGCCGGGCCGGGACATCACGGTCAGCACCAGCGCGTGCTTTTTGGCCAGCGCCTGCAGGTCGTCGGTCTTGCAATGCTGGACGTAGCCGGGGCGTGGTGCGCAGACCGGCTCTCCCTGCGGCTCGCCCTCCAACTGCCGGCAGCCGAGCAATGGCTTCTCGGCCATGACCTCCAGTGCCGTGCGTGTCGCCTTTTCCACGGCGTGAATGGTGTTGCCGACCCGCCCGATTGCCGAGATCTGGCCAATCCATCGGATCAAGGCCGTCACCACCAGCACCACCACCAGCAAGGTGACGCCGAACAGGAAGAGCCGCCCGGCCTCGCTATAAAAGCCGGCCGATAGGCCAATAATGCCGACAATGGAAAACAGGAACGCGCCGATGAAGACGGATATCGAGGTCTGGGCCTGCAGGTCTCCTGCAATCAGGGGCACGGCGCGCGGCGTGGTGGAACTGGAAGCCGCCGCCAGCGCGCTGACCACGGTCGAGAGCGCGAAGACCGCCACCGTCAGCAGGCTCGTGGCGAGGATCTCAAGGATCGACTGCACCGCATTTTCGGGCATTGTGAAGGGCAGCTCTTCCGGCAGGAACCCGGCCAGAGAATAGGCAATCAATATGGTGGCAACGGCGAGTACCGAAAATGCCGCTGGCAGGAACCACATGCGCTGCATCAATTGGCGTAGCTTGAAACGAAGATAACTCATGCTTCCCCCGTGACGCTTACCGGGCTAACGCGTGGCACTGGCCGGAGGATGCAATCGAGGCCGGGCGTCGTTCAAGGTCCGTAAATCCGCCGCGCCTCCAGCGCCAGCCCCAGGCCCACGCTGCCCAGCACGTCGGTGCGCACCACCTCCGCCGCCGGAAACAACGCCTGCAACCGCCCCGCCACGGCCGGAACCAGCGTCGAGCCGCCCGTCAGGATCAGACTGTCCACACCCGACGCCTCGGTGCCCGCAAGTCGTAGTGTCTCGCCAATCGTGGTTTCCAGCCGCGCCACCGAATCGGCCAGCGCCTCGCCCAATTGCCCGGCGCTGATCCTCGTGCGGATTTCCCGGTCACGGACCGCGAACACAAAATCCGTCTCATTCTGGTCGGACAGCGCGATCTTGGCCGCTTCCACCGCGCCGATCAGCCGGTGTCCCAGCCGGTCTTCCACCAGCATTTTCATTGTCTCCACCCGCTCGGCCTCGATGGCTTCGCGCATGGTCGAGCGCAGGTCGCGCAGGGCCTGGGCATCATAAAGCCGATTGATCCGGTGCCAGGTGGAGAGATCGAAATAGGGCGCGACCGGCAGGTGCCTCTTGCCGTCCTTGGTCCGCGAGCCCAGCCCCAGTTCCGGCATCACCCGGCTCATGGCCAGCAGCCGGTCGAAATCGGTGCCGCCGATATGAACGCCCGCCGTCGCCAGAATGTCCGCCGAGCGATCCGCAGCTCCTGCGCGCTCTGGCGAAACCCGCACCAGCGAAAAGTCCGACGTGCCGCCGCCAAGGTCGACGATCAGCGCCAGTTTTTCTGCGGTCACCTGCCGCTCATAGTCGAGCGCGGCCGCGATCGGCTCGAACTGAAACGCGATATCCTTAAAACCCTGCGCCCGCACCGCCGCTTCCAGTTGCCCCTGCGCCGCCCTGTCCGCTTCGGCATCATCATCGACGAATTGCACCGGCCGCCCCATCACCACCTGGGTCAGTTCTGCGCCAAGCCCGGCTTCGGCCCGGCGCTTCAGCTCGCCCACATAGGTGCCGATGATTTCGCCAAACCCCATGCGCCGGGCTTTAACCCGCGTCGTGTCGTTGAACAGCGCCGTGCCCAGCACGCTCTTGAGCGAGCGCATCAGCCGGCCCTCGGCGCCGGTTACATATTCGGCCACCGCCGCGCGCCCGAAATAGGTCCGGTCATCCTCAAAACCGAAAAACAGCACGCTGGGCATGGTTGCCTGCCCGTTTTCGAGCGGTAGCAGCTGCGGTTGACCATCCTTGCCCACCCGGCCCAGCGTGGAATTGGACGTGCCGAAATCGAGGCCACAAGCAAGGGTCATGGGAAGCCGTCCATCGATGGGGATTGCGCCGGGCGCGAAGGGACGGGCGTTTTAGGGAAGATGGCCGGGGATGGCAATGGGCAGGGCACCGCTCGCACAAGCGGGGTGGCCACGACAAAGTGGGATCAGCAGACCGGTAACGGCAGCTACGCCGCTTTTTTCCGCCTGTCCGGCTTGGAGCGCATATCGGTGACTTCTAGCCGCGCCAGACCACGACGCTGCGCGCGTTTCACGGCCTGATTGGCATTGTGCAGCACACTTCGGTCGAGCCCGCCATGCGGATTGGTCACGGCCAGGCCCATGCTCAGCGTCACCTGTCCGGCATGGCTTTCCTTGTTCGGCAGGTTATGCTGGCGGATGGCCTTCGCAATCTTGCTGGCCAGCTCGCGCGCCATCAGAACGGGCATGTCCGGCAGGATGACAACAAACCCAGCCCGTCCCTGCCGCAGGCAATGGGTTGTCTCGCGCGGCATCAGCGGCTGGATAATCTCCAGCAGACGGTCGAGATTATGCTCGACGGCGTCGCGTCCATAGGCAGCAAAATATTCGGGATAGCGGTCCATTTCCATGGCGAGGACGCAGAGTGACACATTGCGCTGTCCGGCCTCGGTCCAGCCGCGGCGCAGTTCCTCATCAATGCGCTGAGCCGGCCGCGCCTTCTTCTGCGGGTTGCCGACCGCGGACATGCCATAGGCCGGCTCCGCGTTGCCCCGTCCGAGCACCGAACGGACCCGCGCCCAGAAGCCGTCACTGCCGCTCATGGTCACTTTGTTCATCAAGCCTGTCCTGGGCCCTGTTTCCAGTTGTCCCGATCTGGCCACATAATGGTTAACAGGAAGTAAGTATTTGCCTGTCAGAGGTGTTCCGGCGGCTCCCATTCCGGCCAATCCACCGCATGTTCTTCCCAGGTTTCGGGATCCACCTCGGTTTCGAGAAATGTGCGGCCAGCGACCGAAACACCCACATCGATCACCGTCTGCGGGTCACCGGAAACCAGCGGGTGCCACCAGGCCAGCCCCTTGCCCTCAGCCAGCCGGCGATAGGCGCAGGTCGTCGGTATCCATGGGATTTCGCGGAGGTTTTCCGGCGTCAGCTTGATGCAGTCCGGCACTTTTTTCTGCCGGTTCGGATAGTCGGTGCAGCCGCAACCGTCGCCATCGAGCAATTGGCAGCGCACGTCCGAGGTGATCAGCGTGCCGGTATCTTCGTCCTCCAGCTTGATCAGGCAGCATCGCCCGCAACCATCGCAGAGCGCTTCCCACTCGGCGGGCGACATTTCCTCCAGCGATTTTTCTTCCCAAAAGGCCATGTTTACCCTTGGCGGTCCATAATGTTGCCGGTTTGCGCTTGCCGGACGGCAAAGGCAATCATATTCCAGCGATTGTGTTGCCTTTCCGGTATTTTGCCGACAATTGTGCAGCCAAGATGGCTTCGGGGATCGGCGTGCAGGACCCGTTCTACACCAAGGAAAAAAAGCGCAAACCGGCTGGCGGCATGCTGGCGGCGGACGCTTGGCTGGATTCCTCGCTCTATGAATTCTGGCAGGCGCTGGGCCGTGGCTATACGCGCTATCAGGATTTCATGAGCCGGTTCCACGTCACCGGCTTCAAGCGCTTCCTTGTCGAAATTTTCTCGGACGCCTTCACTTTCGCGGCCATTGGCGTCGTGCTGGTAACGGCGCTGGCCATGCCCGCCTTCGACATCATCGACCGTGGCGTACTCAACAAAGCCGAGGATTATTCGGTCGTCTTCCTTGATCGCTTCGGCAATGAGATCGGCCGCCGCGGCATCCGCTCGGACGATTCGGTGGCGCTCGATCAGATGCCCGATTTTCTGATCAAGGCGACGCTGGCCACCGAGGATCGCCGCTTTTACGAGCATTTCGGCGTCGATATCGTCGGCACATTGCGCGCGCTGCTCACCAATGCCACCGGCGACACCAGCATGCACGGCGGTTCCTCGATCACCCAGCAGCTGGCCAAGCAGCTTTTCCTCTCCTCCGAGCGCACCATCGAGCGCAAGATTGTCGAGGCCTTCCTCTCGGTCTGGCTGGAATGGCACTATTCCAAGGACGAAATCCTCAAGCTCTATCTGGACCGCGCCTATATGGGCGGTGGCAATTTTGGTGTCGTCGCCGCTGCCGACTATTATTTCGGTAAGCGCATCCAGGATATTTCGCTGGCCGAAGCGGCCATGTTGTCCGGCCTCTACAAGGCTCCGGGCCGCTGGGCGCCCCATATCGACCTGGCCGCCGCGCGCGGCCGCGCCAATGTGGTGCTGACCAATCTGGTGGCCGCCGGCATGCTGACTGAGGGTCAGGTCACCGCCGCCCGCCGCCATCCCGCCGCGCCTATCGACCGCACCGCCGACATCAACTCCCCCAATTATTTCCTCGACTACGCCTTCGAGGAATCCAAGCGGTTGATCGACGAGACCCGGGCGCCGGGCAATAATTTCATCGTCCGCACCACAATCGACACCACTTTGCAGGCCTATGCCGAGGAAGCCATCAATTCGGTGATCCGCGAGCAGGGCGAGCAATATCGGGTCGAACAGGGCGCCATGGTCGTGACGGACACCGAAGGCGCCATCCGCGCCATGGTGGGCGGCACCGACTACGCCAAGAGCCAGTTCAACCGAGCCATTGTCTCCACCCGTCAGCCCGGCTCCTCCTACAAGCCCTTCGTCTATGCAGAGGCCTTCGAGCAATTGGGGCTCAAGCCCAGCGACACCGTCTCCGACCATCCGGTCTGCATCGGCGACTGGTGCCCGCAGAATTACGGCCGCTCCTATCGTGGCCAGACCACGCTGATCAGCGCCTTCGCCTCCTCCATCAACACCGTGCCGGTTACGCTTTCGATCAAGACCGGGCGCGACTCCATCGCGCAGCTGAGCTACCGCATGGGCCTGCGCCAGGAATATCCCGTCACACGCTCGCTGGCGCTCGGCGTGGCCTCGGTGTCGGTGCTGGACATGACCTCGTCCTATGCCGTCTTTGCCAATCGCGGCCTCAAGACCCCGGCCTATGGCCTTACCCGCATGACCGATCTCAACGGCAATCTGGTCTGGGAGCACGATGTCGACGAGATCAAGCCGCGCGTTCTCTCGGAGCAGACGGTAGCCTATATGAACCAGATGATGCGCGCCGTGGTCACCTCCGGCACGGGCCGCCGCGCCGAGATCGAAGGCGTACCCACCCTGGGCAAGACTGGCACGACCACGTCCTACCGCGACGCCTGGTTTGCCGGATTTACCGGCAATTACGTCGCCGCTGTCTGGCTGGGCAATGACGATTACCGCGCGACCAACAATCTCACCGGTGGCCTCTTGCCCACCGTGGCCTGGCAGAAATTCATGGCCTATGCCCATACCAATATCGATGTTGAGCCGGTTTTCGGCGTCGACTTCGTGCCGCCCCGGCGTATCGTCGCTGAAAGCGACATCGATGACCTCGACGAGCTCGCTCCAGCGCGCCCGCCGAGCCTGACGCCCGCTGCTGCCCGCAAATTGCTCGACCTGTCCGCGCGCTTTGAAGCCAGCCTCGCCGAAAGCGCTGGCGTCAGCGACACGGCCTCAGCTCCGGCCACCAGCGCGACGACTGGATTGTAGTCAGTGCGTTTTGTCCTGCGCCTTCTCATGTCGATCGTCGTGGCCCTCTCGGTCGGTTTTGGCCTGTCCTATTATGCGCTGACCGATGGCCGGGTGTTCGGCGGTGTGCAATTGGGGCCCTGGATTGCATGGCCCGATATCGGCGGCCCTGCGCCCAATCCCTATACGCGCAGCCTGATCGCCCGCGAGGCCGCGCTCCAGCTTGGCCGCAGCGAGGGCCTGCAGTTTATCGCCCGCACCGACAGCGATGGGGAGCCGCTCGATCTTGCCTGCTCCTACAGGCTCGCCGGCCGTGTGCCGGTTTCCAGTTTCTGGACCTTGGCTGCCATCGACGCAGACTGGGTCAATCTGGCCGCGCCCGGCACCAATGCCGCCCTGCGCTCCAGCGAGATTGTCCGCGAAACCAGCGGCGCGTTGCGCATCCATGTCGGCACAAGGCTTTCTGGCGGCAATTGGCTGGAACTTGCCGGTTCCGGCCCGTTCGGGCTGGTGCTGACGCTCTATGACACCACGGCCCTGTCCGGCTTCAGCTCCGGGGACAATGTCATGCCCGCCATCACCAGGGGGGATTGCGCATGATCCGCACCCTGCTCTGGCTGATCGGCGGCGTCCTTCTGGGCGGCATCATCCACCTCGTCACCATCCTGCTTCTGCCGCTCCTGGCCGATGAAACAACCTGGACGCGCATCGCCGCGCTCGAAGCGGAAAATCGCGTGCTGGTGCTTCCGCAGGTCCATCCCGGCGATCCCAATCCGCTTCAGCTCGATTCCGAACTCAGCTACGGGGTCTGCCGGATCGATCTTGCAGACGGCCCCGTCTATCTCAGCGGCATCCTGCCGGACGGGTTCTGGTCGGTTGCCGTATATGACAGCGCCGGCGTGGCAACCTATTCCACCACCAATCGCGACGGCATCGGCCAGAATGTTGAATTGGGCATTTTCAACGCTGCGCAGACACGTCTGCTCGCCCAGCAGCAGATCGACATAGTCGATGGCCTGCTGGTGGTGGAAGCGGCAAGCGACAACTTGTTCATCCTCGTGCGCCTGGCCCCGCCGCACGAGATCATGCGCCCCCGATTCGAGCAGGCGCTCGCCGCGCTGACCTGCGGCCCGCGCCCGGAATGACGGACCGGTTTGAGCTGCGCAGGCTGAGCGACGATCTGGTCTATGCCTTTGCCCGGACGGAGAGAGCTGACGGGCTGGCCGGCTTCAAGCGGTCCGACAGCGATTTGTGGATTATATACCGGCCGCCCCTTGGCTGGGTTGCATGGGACGACGCAGATCAAGCGGTCATGGGCAGGCCCTGGAACGTAATGCCCGAAGACCAGTCGCCAAGCGCTCCGCCGGAAGGCGAATGGGTGAGCAAGAAAGGCGCCAAATCCTATGTCTATAATCTGGTGCACATCTAGGCCATGACCCCGCAAGTCTTCGAGACGACCCTTGCGGCCATAGTTGCCCGCTATCTCGACGAGGTTGCCGCGCCGTCCGAGCATCTGGCGCTGCTGCGCTGGCAAATGGCACAAGGGCACCGGCTCGACCAGCGTATGACGCTACCCGGCCATATCACCACCAGCGCAATTGTGCTTTCCCCAGATCGCACGCAGACCCTGCTGATTGACCATGTCACCATAGGTCGCTGGCTCCAACCGGGCGGTCACTACGAACCGGCTGCCTTCTTTCACCTCTCCGCCATGCGCGAGGCCATCGAGGAAACCGGCGTGCCGAACCTGCGCCTTCATCCCTGGCACGGCGGCGGCGACCTGCCCTTCGTCATCGACAGCCACGACGTGCCGGGCAAACCGGCTCGCAACGAGCCGCCGCATATCCATCATGACCTGCAATATCTGTTCATTGCCGATCCGGCCGAGCCGCTCGTCGCCCAGCTTGACGAAGTCCATGCCGCCGAGTGGCGCGACGTCGCAATGCTTGCCGAGTTTGCACCGAAAGCGCTGAACCGGCTGCGGGATATTGGCCAGGCCAGCGAGGCTACGAACGCATCGTAAATAATGGCCAAGATGGGCGATCGCACCGCTAAAGCCGGCCCGGCATTGCCGGATGCTATTTCTGGTCGACGATCTCCCGATCCGGCACCATGGTCTGGAAGCGTGACGGTATGGTCACATTGCTACCCCCGCCCCCACCCGCGCCGCCGGAACAAAAATCGCCACGATTGGCCCGGTCCACAAAGGGCCGCATCCCGCGCAGATTCTCGTCCACGGCCATGGATTGCTGATGCGGCGTTTCGACCAGCAGATGGTCCAGGGCATAGGAATAGCTCTGGTAGCGATAGTTGAGGGCGCGCACGAACCAGTCGACATGCCACTGGTTTTCGATCCGCCGCGCGGCAACATTATCTGCCACCGATTGCTCAATCCCTGGCAGTTCGGCAAGCGCCACCCTTCTCTGACGGTCCACTTCCTGCACCGCGCAGATGGAGAGGAACGTCGTGGGGAGCGTATCGATATCGGCGAGGATGTGCCGGCCCACGGTATTATACCGTGTCGGCGAAGACTGGTATTGCGTCGTCCGCAGCCAGTCATAATAGCGCTCGCTCGTAAACTTGTGGTCGCCGGCCTTGCCGATTCGTGTGCGCTGCAATTCCACACTGCTGTCGAACATCCAGTCGCGGCTATGGGCGGCGACGAGGAAACGCCAGGTGCGATCATGCATTTCGCGCTCCTGGTCGGTCTGGTTCAGGTTCGACACCGGCTCCTTGCGATTGGCCGCGAGCCGGTCGCCGATGAACGGCATGACCTGGTCATGCATGACGCCGGGTTGCGCCCGGCCGAAATCACCCACTGGCCGCGAAACGCAGGCCGAGACTAAACCCGCCAGAACGGCAACGAGCACAATGCGGAGAAGCAAAGCCAAAGCGTCAGACACGCTTCCGCTTACGACGCTTGGCGTCATCGGCTGATTTGGTCGGCGGCGGCGTACCGCGTTCATAGCGCACCCCGGTAAACATCAGGATCTGGGCGTCGCCGCGGGTCGTCTTCCCATCGGTGGCGGATTTCTTCCGCCCGGCAAATATTAGCAGCTTTCCCAAGCTGGCCTCCTTCAATACGCCGCTCCCCCGTCCCTAATGGAGGCAGCAAGTCGCTCATGGCAGTCGGCGCGTCGCCCCACGCACCCGTTACCCCATTAAGAGATCGTCAAGGTTAACAGTCTGCTAACGAATTGACGGCAAGAGTTGTCGGGCATCGCTTTCGATGCAAAAGCGAGTCGATGGTTTCTGCAAAAATGCTTGGTTTTCAGCCTTACGAGACGTTCCAGCTTCTGATCGAAACGGGCGGCGTGGATCGCACCAATACGCTTCTGATCGCCGCCTGCGATGCCTATACGCGGCGCGGAAAACCAACCTTTCCCGAAATGGAACAGTTCGAGACGCTGGCTGAACGCCTGTTCCCCACAGCCGGACCGCAGGCCCGCGCCAAGGGTGCGGCGATTCTGGGCCGCGCCGAATTGCTCTCCCCCAAGCTGGAGCAGTTGGTGGTTGAGAACATCGGCGAAGACCTGATTCCCTTCCTCGAAAGCGCCGCCGAGCTTTCTGACCAGACCATGCTCGACATCATCGCCCGTTACGATGTACCGGCCTGCGCCACGCTGGCGGGCCGCCCTGGCCTTTCAAACGTCGTGCTGGCCAAACTCTTCCAGATGAATTCGCGCAAGGTCTATCGGGCGCTGGCGTCCAATGGCCATATCGCTCCGCGCGGCGCATATCTCAGCGCCCTGGCCCGCTCGGCGCAGATGGATCATTTCGTGGCAGAAGCCCTTGGAAACAGGAAGGATTTCGACGCTGCATTGCTCGCTCCTGCCTTTTTCGATCTCTCGGATGATCACCGCATCAAGGTCATCCATGCCTTTGCCAATCGCGCCACCCCGGTCGCCCCGATTTCACGCACTATCGAGCAATTGTCGGTTGCCAGCGGCGAACTCACCAAAGCATTGATGAAGCTGTTTTCGGAGAACCGCCGGCCCGAAGTGACGCGGCTGCTCGCCCAGATCACCGGCCTCGATGAGGTTCGCTGCGGCCAGATCGCCCATGATGTGACCGGCGCGTCGCTTTTTGTCATCCTGCGCGCCTTCGGCGCCACGGCATATGACGGGCTGAAAGTGCTGATTCACGCCACCAGCCATGATGCCGAGCGCTCCAAGGCGCTGGCCGATTTTGCAGCCCTGTTCAGCGGTGTTTCGTCCGAATCCATGGCATATCTGATGAGCGCCTGGCGAGGCGAGGTTAACCTGCTTGAACTCAGCAAGCCGCAATACCAGCCTTTTACCGAAACCAGCCGGCGCACGCCTGGCCTAGCGCCTGCTCACAATCCGGTTGTGGAACAGGCCATCGAAGCGTTGGCGCGGATTGGCGTGCGCCGCGCAGGTTGAGCGCTAGGAAAATGAAAGCCCCGATATCCGGGGCTTTTCTATTGGGCATCCTTCACCAGATCGATTCCCAGATCGTCCCCGCGCATATCGACGCTGAGCACCCATAGGTCGGGATCGAAATCGACTTCCCGCTCGATCCTCTCGCGGGTCTTTGCCGGTTCTGAGTGGCTGAACCGACGCTGGAACACCAGACCTGCCCCGTCATCCCTGCTGACCATCGGTGCAGGCGTATAGAGCGATCGCGTGCCGTCCAGATGATCGACCTCTATGAAAACCTGCCCGGCGATGGGGTCGCCGCGGCGGGCGACGACACACATGTTTCCCAGATCATTGTGGCGCCGCACAAAGGCCATGCACCAGATGTCGCTGCGCAGGCTTGCCACCTAGATCGTCGCACCCGCCTGAACGAGCAGGTCCACAAGATCCGGCTGAACCTGACCTGTCATCTTATAGCGATGGAAGCTCTCGAACTCGCGGATGGCCCTCGCTGTTTCGGGACCGGGCTTGCCATCCACCTGCGACTTGAAAAAGCCAAGGCTGGCCAGCCCGCGCTGGATCTGGCGCACCAGCTCGGTATCGTTGGCAGGCGGCGTACGAGCGACGACAGCGGTGTTTGCCGCCGGAGCAGTCGTGGCCTGCGCGACCGGGGCCGGCATAGGCTGAGGCGCCTCGACGCGAGCGACAGGCACCGGCGGATTAGCCATGGCCTGTGGCGGTGTGCGCGAGGTGTCCACGGCAGCAATGATCGAATCGATGGTGCTAGCAGCGGTCTGCGCCACATCATCGAAAACCTGCTCGGCCGGCGACAGGGTGGACAATTGCGCAACGGGCTGAATTGGCTGCGGCTGGGCAATGGGCGCGGTTACGGCGGCCTGCGGCTGAACGACTGCCGGCTGCGGCTGCGGTGCTGCAGGTTGCGGTGCTGCAGGTTGCGGTGCTGCAGGTTGCGAAACGCGACCCGCTGTATCTGACGCGAGAATCGCCTTCATAACGGCGTCATTGGTGCTGCCGGTCGGCGTCATGCCATTGCGCGTCTCGAAGGCGCGAATGGCCTCTGCAGTCTTGGGACCGTAGTAACCGTCAATGGTTCCGGAAAACAGATTCAGTTCGAACAGCTTTTTCTGCACCGCAAACATCTGGGCATTGCCCACCGGCGCATCGGGCACCACGACAGAGTTGGTCACGCTGCCCGTCGTATCCTGACTTGCGGACGGAACGGGTTGCGGCGCGGCCAGGGCGGGCAGTGACGGACTGGCTTCGGGACGCTCGACCACCGGCGTCGGAAGCGCGGCGACCTGATCCCGAGCTGGCGCGAAGAAGGGCGAAGGATGCTCGGCTGTCTGGAAATAAAGGGCATTGCTGCCGGCAAGAGCGGTCAACGTCACCAGGGCAAGGAGCCCGGTGGACGCCAGCGGAGCACGCATATAGCGCGCAAGACTCCATTGCCCTGCCCGGCCGATGGAGCCAAGCAGAGCGCCGCTTGCCATGATCAGCGGCTGGGAAAGGGTCGCAGCATTCATTGCGCTTTTCTTTTTTCGTTTTGCCATGAAGGGATAGTGCTGGCCAGTGGCTCTCGGTGCAGATGAACGATGTCGGCAGTTTCGCCGGGTTTGGTTTCCGGACCGTTTATGGGCAGCAGAACAGTGATGGTTGTCCCCGCTCCGATTTCGGACATGGCCCGCAGGGTGCCGCCATGCAATTCCACCAGGCCCTTGACGATGGAAAGCCCAAGTCCGGTGCCTTCATACTGGCGGCTGAGACCTTCCTGAGCCTGGAAGAAAGGCTCGCCAATTCGGGCCAGCGCCGCCGGCGCCATGCCGATGCCGCGGTCCCGCACCGAAAAATTGATCGACTGTCCCTGCCGCTTGATGACGACACTGACCAGCCCACCTTCGTGGCTGAACTTTATGGCATTGGACAAGAGATTGATCATGATCTGGCGGCACAGGCGCTCGTCGGCAACCAGAAGCGGCAGATCGGCTTCGATGTCCTGCTCCAGCCGCACTTTGCGATCGGCTGCCAGTGTCTCGACCATTGCAAGGCATGACGGCACGACATCGCCCGGGGCCATTGGCGCGGCTTGCACCTCGAACTTGCCCGCCTCGATGCGGGACATGTCGAGCAGCATGCTCACCACTTCGAGCAGATGCCTGCCGCTCTGGTGAATGAGACCGGCATATTCCTTGTGTGTCGAAGACAGTTCACCGCCAATGTCGCTGGTCATCATTTCGGAGAAACCGACGACGGCATTGAGCGGGGTGCGCAGTTCGTGGCCGATCGTGGCGAGGAAACGCGACTTGGCCTGCGACGCATCTTCTGCGGCGCGGCGCGCTTCCGCCATCGCCGATTCGGCATCCTTGCGGCTGGTGATGTCGCGGAGCAGAGCGATGACCTCATAACGACCGCTCGGGCCGGCCTCTTCGAGAATGGGCGAAAGCTGCATTTCCACCCAGACGAAGCGCGGCACATTGTTGGATGCATGCGGATTGTCCTGCCGCATGCGCAGTTCGATCGTGCGGCTGCGTCCACCCTGGTTGGCATCGGCAAAGGCCGTCAGAAACGCTGGCCGGTCGAGGACGTGCAGGCGATTGCTCAGGTTGTCGCCGGCAATCTGGTAGCGCGGGCATCCAAACAGGGTTTCCGACGAGCGCGACGCCAGAAGGATCGTGCCATCACCGGAAAAGCGCAGAACCGCGTCCTGCACATGTTCAATCAGGTGCCGATAAGCGCTGATCTGCGCCTTGTCATGCACTTCATATGCGGCGCTGATCCGGTGGGCGCTGTGCGCCACGACGGCAAAGGCAGAGATAAATCCGAAGGTGGAGGCGATCAGCATCTGCCCGTCTTCCAGCCCGACAGAGCCTATGCCGGCAAAGCTGGCAACAGCGCCGAGGATCAGAAGCAGCGCCATGGCGATCCAGCTGGCGCGCCGATGGGAGGGGCACGCCGTCAGAGCCGCGAGAACCGGCCCCATCAGCGCCATGCCCATGCCGGCGTCGCCGAGGCGCGGGTCGGCCATAGTCAGCACCAGTCCCATGGACATGAGCGTGGCGACCTGAACGGCGCTTGCCGTATCGAACTGGGCATTGTGATGGCTGGAGAGGCTGATCATGCCACCGGCCAGCATCAGGCTTGCAATGATGAAGGGCAATACCGTCCCGCCCATCAGCAGATACATGGATGGCAGCATGCCGAGCGCGGCAATGCCGATCAGCAGGCGAGCATTATTGGCGATGGTCTTGCGGCGCAGCATTTCCGGGCGATTTCCCGGCCCGACCGAGGTCAGACCTTCGCCTTTGCTGGTTCCGAACACCTTGAGGCTAACCATCAACTGAACTCACTATACCGACGCCATTGTCGGAGCCTCTGCTCCTGACGCGGCCCTTTCCGGACCGCCGCCCGATTTTCATCCGGGTCATGTGCGTCAGCCTCGCGCGCCAACATCTAAGACAGGCTTAAATGCAGCGTCCTGAAGGGCCTCGCGCTGGTGCTTTCGAAAGTTAGCGTAAACAAGGGGTTGCAGTGGTGACTCCGCAAGCGCGCATTTGTCTCAAATTTTACCGAAATGCCGCAGCAGCACTTAAGAGGCGCTCTCTAGTATCGGCTTCAACAGGCGGAAATGGCTCCGTCGCAATGGATAAACGATGTTTCTGATACGCTCTGCATTCTGGCTCACCATCGCCTTCCTGGTCATCCGGCCTGGGGCGGACATGGACGTGCGGGACAGCGCTGCGACGCTGTCGGGCAACGCCATGGCCTATGGCAGCCAGTTTATCGCCGAGCAGATCGAAGCCATCGAATGTGACAATTTCAGCTGCATTGGCGGCAAGGCCGTGGCCAGCGCCGTCCTACAGACTAGCTCGACTGCCGCTTATCCCATGCACAGGCCCGCGGCAGGCATTTCGGTTCCACTGCCCCGACCTCGGCCGGACCGAATGAGTTAGCGGGGGCCAACAAGGGCACCCATTGTTGTTAATCCGGCGGTCATGTCGCTTCCCCAAGCGACGCTACTCCATAGACCCCGGCTCCTGCCGCAAGCACCGCCCCGTGCTTGCGGCTTTTCTTTTCGCCTCACTGGCAATGCGCGCTACCATCGCCTAGATAGGGCCTCATGACCCACCCTCAGCCGTTCCTGGATATTGCCGAAAACCTTTCCTATCTCGACGATTGGGAAGATCGCTATCGTTATCTCATCGAACTCGGACAGGCGCTGCCAAAGCTGGACGAGACCGAGCGCAGCGCCGCCAACAAGGTCAACGGTTGCGTGTCGCAGGTCTGGCTTGTCGCCGAGCGGGCCAACGCGGACGGGCTGCCCGGGCTCAGATTTCGCGGCGAGAGCGACGCGATGATCGTCCAGGGCCTCGTGGCGGTACTGCTGGCACTTTATTCCGACCGCCCGGCGCGCGATATTGCCGAAACCGATGCGATTGCCCTCTTTGATGAATTGGGTCTGCGCGAGCATCTGACGACCCAGCGCTCCAACGGCCTCGTCGCCATGGTGGGCCGCATCCGCAGCGAGGCGCGCGCTGTTCTGGGCTAACCCAGCTTCTTCAAACCGCGCATCATCGGCTCTTCTACAAGCCGATAGAGAATCAGGCCGGCTGCAATGCCGCCCGCTACGGCCAGCGCTACTACGAAACCGACGGTCACCGGATCGCTTGTGCCCAGCAGATGCAGGGCCAGTCCGGCCATGGCACCGACGGCAAAGATATGCGCCAGGTAAATCGAGTAGGATGCGTCGCCCAGCGTTTCGAGCCAGGCAAGCCGCGGCAGGCGCGGCGCCAGTCCGACAGCCAGCGCCACGACTCCAGTGGCGCCAGCCAGCATTCCGATGAAGGCCATTTCGTCCTCTACAGGACCGCGATCCACTGCAAATCCTGCAACAAGTCCGGCAAGCGTCAGAGCGGCGAGCGGAGCGGCATGACGCGGCGCCCATCTCTCCAGCCGCCCTTCCAGGTGCGCGAGACCAAGCCAGACGCCTGCGACAAAGGCCAAGGGCATATAGCTGGTGTAGAAACTGGCAATAGCGCCTTCGGGCCGCAACTGGATACCGACAGCCACCAGACCCAGATAGACGAAGGTAAGAACCAGAGCCCGGCTGCGGGCGCTGAATAGCGCCAGAAGAGCGAAGCTGAGATAGAAGAACATCTCGTAGTTGAGCGTCCAGCCGAGCTTGTAGAGCGGATGTACGCCATGACTGGCCGGATTGTAGAAAGGCACGAAGGCCAGTGACAGCAGCAATTGCAGGCTATCGAAGACCGTGGTTTTGAACAGGCTGGGCACGACCAGTGCCAGGATGGCAGCGATAATGGTGAAGGCCCAGTAGAGCGGCACCACACGCATGATGCGCCGGCGCAGAAACCGGATCGGATCGAATTTCTCCTGCCCGGTGACCACGACCATGATGAAGCCGGACACGACGAAGAAGACGATGACGCCGAACCAGCCCAGCCGGCCATAGATCAGAACCTGATCAACGGCCGGATAGAGCAGCGCATGTGAAATGAGCACGAGCGCTGCGGCCATGGCCCGGAGATACTGGACAGTGTGGAGCTTGGTGTTCATTTGTCTGCGCGACACAAGATGCACCTGGGTCAATATCACAAGGCCGCCCGGACCATCATTAACAGTGGTGACATCGTTAATGTGACGGCTTCTCGAACATGGGCGGGCGTTCAGCCAACCAGTGCCGGGATGCGCCTGCCACCCTGCCCTGTGCTGTTTCCTCCAGCCCCATGGCAGAGGCCAGCTGATCCAGCCCGATGCGCAATACCAGCTTGGCGCTGCGGCGCGGCCAGCCGCGTTCCTGCTCGATCTGTTGCAGGCCCTTGTCGAAGCCGCATATGTCGGTCAGCACGCCCCAGCAGTCACGTGGCAATCTTTGGGCCAAACCGTGGAGCATGGCGCGCGCCTGCACGGCGCTGTCGGCCAGATCAGCTTGCGCCGGCCGGTCACGGCCGCCGCCGATCCGCGCCGGATCGTAGGACATGGTGACCCGCTGCCGCATGCGCGCGCGCTCAAAAATACGCGACAGCCGCCGGGCCGCCTCAAGATGGTGCGGTGGCAGGAAGCGCTCCCCGCCACTGTGGCTTGCCAGACGCAGCACCGCCTCCGGTGCCGGATCGCCGTGTTGGTCACTCACCGCCCTGATCCTCGCCACTTTCCAGCAATGCTTCAAGGCGGCTGACATCTTGGTCAAAGCGCGGATCATCCCGCATGTCTTCGATCAGCGCACAGGCATATGAGACTGTTGTCCTGTCGCGCCCGAAAGCGGCACCCACCGCTGTAAGGCTTTGTCCAAGCACGACATGGGTGAGGTACATGGCAAGCTGACGGGCGCGAGCCGCGTTGGCCTGGCAACGGGACCGATTGAATAACAATGGCTTGTGTATCATCCTGTCACGAGCGACAAGGGTTGCAACCCGGTCGGCAGGGGACGCGGCAGGAAAAACCGCATCCCGATACTCAGAGGCGGAAGCGCAGCCAATAGCCATGGAAATCTCCGATCAGAATAGGACTATATTCCTAACTCTGTGCGAAGACTACCCACCCGGGGATAAGTCCGCGAGCCATTGTGCTTATGCGCAAAAAGCAAAGGCCGCCCCGGAGGGCGGCCAGCTTGTCAGGCCTGATTTCAGCAGGCGGAATCAGCCGGCCTTGCGGCCGAGGCCATTGTCCTTGGCCAGCTTGGAGCGCGTTGCCGAATAGCTGGGCGCAACCATCGGATAGTCCGCCGGCAGACCCCACTTCTCGCGGTATTCTTCCGGCGAGAGATTGTAATGCGTGCGCAGGTGACGCTTGAGCGACTTGAACTTCTTACCGTCTTCCAGACAGATGATGTAGTCCGGTGCAATGGACTTGCGGACGGGCACTGCTGGCTTGAGCTCTTCAACCTGCACGGGTGCTTCATCGTTCTTCAGACCGCGCAAGGCGTGGTGAACTTCGGCGATCAGCCGCGGCAGGTCGCCCGGGCTGACAGCATTGTGACTGACGTAGGCAGACACGATCTCAGTGCTGAGCTCAACCAGATCGGATTCACCACTTGCGAACGCGCCGGTATCGTCGTTCATTTTTTCAACCTTCCAAATTTTTCTTATTGACAGAAGCAGGGAGTCGCCTCGGCCGTTGTAGTTACTATGGCATTTTCCTAGCCAGGTGCAAGCCTATACTGGCCGCCTCAAAACAAGAGAACTTTATTTATTGTCAGAATTTTGTTCTTCGTTTTCAGAAATGTCATCGACAACAGTTTGGTTTCTAGGCCTGTCACCAGCAAGATAACTTGCCCGCGCCAGCAGATGTGCCGCCAGAGGCGTCGTCACTAGCAGAAAGACTACACCAATCAATGCCCGGACGGCGACTGCGACATCCAGCCCTACCAGCGCGACAGCCAATAGAATCAGCCCGCCCCCAACTGCACCCGCTTTCGATGCCGCGTGCATCCGCGTGTAGAGATCGGGCAGTCGCAGCACGCCTATGGCCGCCACCAGCGCGAAGGCCGAACCCGCCAGCAAGAACATGCCACCGATATAAAGAGCGAGCGCACTCAGCATCATATGCCCTTGCTCTGTCGTGCCCGCGTCAGGATATAGCGCGCGAGGGCAATAGTGGCGAGGAAACCGAGAAGCGCCAGTGCAATGGCAATATCGAGATACAAGGTCAGACCGGTTCTTACAGCGATTGCCCCGACAAATCCCATGGCTACAACTGTCAGCAGGTCCAGCGCCAGCACGCGGTCTGCAAGTGTAGGGCCAATCACGATCCGCACCAAGGCCAGCAACAGGGCCAATGTCAAAACGACCAGCGAAACCAGACTTGCCAGATCAATAAACTGTTCAGGTCTCATCGGAAAATCTCCTGAACCTTCTTCTCGAAACCGTTCTTGATGTCGGCGACCATGGCCTCCCTCGTGTCGAAGGTCAGCGTATGCACGTAAAGATGCGACCTGTCGGGCGACACGTCCAGGCTGAGCGTGCCCGGCGTCAGGGTGATGAGACTCGCCAACAGCGTGATTTCTACGTCCGACGTAATGCTCAAGGGCACGGCGACAATAGCGGGCCGGATGACCTTGTTCATGTCGGGGCGGAGCACGATGACCGCCACGCGAATCGCGCTGGCCATCAACTCGTAGATGAACAGACCCAGCAGCGACAAGACGATGCCTGCTCTTCGCAAATGGCCAGATCCATTGACCGAACTGCGCAGCAACAGGACCGCAACGCCCCCAACAATTCCGCCAAGCAGCAGGTTGAGCCCGGAGGAGGAGCCGGTGATTCCGGCCCAGAGCAGGGCGAGTATGACAACGAGGAAAGCGGCGTTCATCGTGCGTCCTCCGCCAGGCCGGTGGCCGCTATGTAGCGGGCAGGATTGGCGATGTCCGCCGCGCCGGCGCGGGCACCTTCAAGCAGTGGACCGGGCCAGAGGCCGGCAAGCACAATCCCGCCGGTCAGCAGGGCTGCAGCAGCAAGCCCCTGCGAGCCTCTTTTATCCAGTGCAACCAATGGGATACGCGTATGCTCAGACGGCGCATTTTCGGGGCCCGAGCGCCAGAAAACATGAGCCCAGAGGCGGGTTCCGGCGATCAAGGTGAGGACGGCATTGGCCAGCAAAGCGAGGGCGAGCGGGGTGCCAATCCAGCTGGTTTGCGGGCCGGTCAGACCTTGCGAAAATGCGGCTTCGAGCAGGAGCAGCTTGGGCCAGAAACCGAGGAAGGGGGGCACGCCGGCGGAGGCCAGGACCCCGATGATGAACAGAATGGACAGCGGAGCGCTCGCTGCATAGAGCCCGCCCATCTGGCGCGTGTCGAGTTCACCTGTCCGCTTCTCGATGAGCCCGGCGACCATATAGAGCGCTGCCATGGTGAAAATGGCATGGAGGATGTAAAGGCCCGACCCGGCAATGCCCAGTTCCGACGGCGCGGCAATCCCCACCATCACCGCGCCGATGCCACCAATGACGATGAACCCAATGGCGCGGCGCAGATTGGTTTCGGCGATGGCCCCGAGCGGCGCGATCAGCAGGGTGGCAATGGCGAGGAAGGCCAGTACCGGCTCCAGCAGGTCGCGGCTGCCCGGCAGAACCGCAACCAGCGCACGCAGCAGCGCATAGGCACCGACCTTGGTGAGCAGGGCGGCGAACAGAGCAGAAATGGCGGCGGGCGGCGTGTGATAGGCGGCCGGCAGCCAGGCATTGAGGGGGAAAGCTGCCGCCTTCATGCCGAAGGCGAGTAGCAGCAGCGCCGCGATGCCAGTCATGGCAGCCGGATTGGCCAGGGGCGCAACGCCCATGATGTCGGCCATGTTCAGCGTGCCCAGCAGGCCATAGGTCAGGCCGAGCGCGAGCAGGAACAGGGAAGTGGCGAGAAAATTGAGGAAGCCATATTTCACTGCACCATCGAGCTGGACGGGCCTGCCCCCCTGCACGATCAGCCCGAATGAGGCGATGAGGGTCACCTCGAACCAGACATAGAGGTTGAACAGGTCGCCCGTGAGAAAGGCCCCGGTCACCCCGGCCAGCAGCAACAGGACGGTCGCGTGAAACGCGTCCCTCCCGTCAGCGCCGGCGCGGTCGATTTCCGCGTAGATCAGAATAAACAGCGTCACCAGGGACGCCGCCAAAGCAAAACTCGCGCCGAAAATGTCAGCGGTCAGGCTGATGCCGAATGGCGGCAGCCAGTTGCCCATGGTCATGCTGACCGGGCCTTGCTCCAGCACCTTGAGCAGCAGCGCAATTTCGCAGGCGATAATGAGACTGACCACCAGAACGGCGGCGACAAGCGGCACTTTCGTGCTGCGCCGGACCATAAGCAAGCCGGCAGAACCCATCATCGCCAGCACGACCGGCAATACGATGACCCAATCGGCTGGTGCGGTGAGCGCGTCGCTCATGGCCTGAGGCAGGATCGAGTCCATATCAATAACTCAAGGGCGGCTGGGGGCCGTGCTTGGGCTCGGCCAGACGCATATTGTCGGTGTTGTCGGCGTCGAGGCTCTGATAGGCGCGGAAGGCCAGCACCAGCAGGAAGCTGAACATGGAAAAGCCGATGACGATGGCGGTGAGGATCAGCGCCTGTGGCAGCGGATTGGCAATCGGCCCTTCCGGCACCGAAAGCCCCGGAGGCACGATGGGCGCGATTTCCCGCGTCACGCGCCCGGCCGTGAAGATCAGCAAGTTGATCCCATTGCCGAAAATGGTCATGCCGATCAGCATGCGGATCACAGAGCGGGACAGCAGCAGATAGACGCCAAGCGCAATGAACAGGCCGACCAGCGCGGCGAGAATGTAATCCATCTAGAGATTCTCCTCGCCGTCGCCTTCCAGCGACAGAGCAATGGTGGAGAGCGTGCCAAACACCACGCAATAGACGCCAAGGTCGAAGAAAAGCGGCGTGGACAGCGGCACCGACGTTTCCCCAAGCTTGAGATAGAGCCAGATGGAGGTCATGAAGGGCGCATCGATGAAGAGGCTCATGAGGCCCGAAGCAGCCGCCATGAGGACGCCGAAGCCGGCGATAGCCATGGGATCGACGCGCAGTGCCCTGCGAACCTCGGCCACGCCGGACGCCATGGCGAATACGCCCATGGATGCTGCTGCGATCAGCCCGCCGATGAATCCGCCGCCCGGCTCATTATGTCCGCGCAGACAGACATAGACAGAAAAGACCAGCATGATCGCCACGATCATCGGGGCAAGAGTGCGGAAAATCACCGTGTTCATGGCGCAGCCTTCCTGGCCCGGCGTCTTGGCGCAGGCTTTTCGGCCAGGGGTTTCTTGCGGTGCCGCAACAGCGCAAGGATGGCGATGCCGGCGCCCATGACCACCGAGATTTCACCCAGCGTATCGAAGCCGCGATAGTCGACAAGAATGACGTTGACGATGTTGTGGCCGTGGGCGATCGGCACGCTGGTTGCGGTGAACAGGTCGGACAGGCGGGTGTCCAGTGTGCCATTCAACACCAGCATGAGCAGGAGGCTCACCCCTGCCCCGCAGGCAATGGCCAATGTGCCATCGCGTGCCCAATCCTCGAACGGACGCGGATCACGATCATCCAGCCGCAGCCGCGTCATGACGAAGGTGAGGATGACGACGGACAGCACCTCGACCATGAGCTGGGTAAAGGCCAGATCGGGCGCGCCGAAGAGCAGGAAGATCAGGGCGACTGCAGCGCCCTGCACGCCCATGGCGAGAATGGCCAGCAACCGGGTCGGCGCCATCAGCACGGCGAGCAGCCCGGCAATGGCCAAAACGACGACACCCCATTCGTAGGGCTGTATCTGAGGCAAAGCGAGCCGGGCCGACCAGTTGCCCAGATCGGCATTGGGCGCGATCCAGTCGAGACCACCCCAGGCCAGCATTGGCCAGAACAGGGCGATGGCCAGGACGGCAAAGACGGTCACGAGATACCATTCCAGCCTGCCGTGATGCAGCGCGCGGGTGACGGCCCCCGAGAAGCGGATCACGCCGAACATGCAGGCGTCAAAGACTGTATCGGCGGTCCAGCCCAGACCATTGTCGAAGCGACGCAGCAGCGTGCGGATCGTGTTCGCCTGCCGATAGATGACTATGCCCAGCGCCCAGGTCAGCGCGGAGAGCCAGAGCAACAGGCTGGTCAGATCGAGTGCCAGCGTCAGGTGGCTTTCCACCGGCACGCCGGCAATGGCGGAGGCAGCGGGCACCAGAACATCATGCCCCAGCCAGTCGGGCAGCAGACCGGCGACGATGGCAACGGCACCCAGCAGAACCGGCCCGGCCAGCATGGAAATGGGCGCCTCGTGCGGGCTTTTCGGCGTCGGCACGGATTCACCGAGGAAAGGCCTGATCATCACGATCAGCGCAATAGCGGCCAGCATGGCATTGCCCAAGACCAGCACGATCAGAACGAGCAGGCTCTGCCAGTCGGCATGCAGCAGGCCCAGATACATTTCTTCCTTGGCGAAATAGCCAATCGTCAGCGGCAGGCCGATCATCGACAATGCGGCCATGGCGGCAGCAATGAATGTCATCGGCATTTTGTCGGCCAAGCCGCCAAGGCTGGTGATGTCGCGCGTTCCGGTCTCGTGATCGACCGCGCCGGCCACCATGAACAGAGCAGCCTTGTAGAAGGCATGAGCCAGAAAATAAAGCACCATGGCGGAGATGGCCACTTTGCTGCCCAGCCCGATCAGCAGAACCAGCAGACCCAGCGAGGCGATGGTAGTCTGCGCCAGCATCTGCTTGAGATCGGTCTGCTTGAGAGCGCCCAGCGCGCCCCAAATCAGCGTGACGCCGCCAAAACTCACCAGCAGGCCGGTCCAGATTTCCGTGCCGCCCAGCACGGGCGTCATCCGCGCCAGCAGATAAACGCCGGCCTGCACCATGGTCGCCGAATGCAGAAAGGCGGAGACCGGCGTCGGCGCTTCCATGGCGTTGGGCAACCAGAAATGCAGCGGGAACTGGGCCGACTTGGTAAAGGCAGCAAGGATGAAGCAGAAGAGCAGCGCGCCATAAAGCGCAGAATCGCGCAGCAGGTCGCCCATGCCGCGCAGCGCGCTCATCTCCCAGCTGCCGCTGAGCAGATAGACGAGGATGCCGCCGGCCAGCAGGCCCATGCCACCGATATTGGTGATCACCAGGGCCTGGATTGCCGCGCGCCTTGCTGCCTGCCGGGAATGGTCGAAGCCGATGAGCAGGAAAGAGGTGACCGAGGTCAGCTCCCAGAAGATGAAAACGACGAGCAGGCTATCGGCCAGAACCAGGCCAAGCATGGCGCCCATGAAGGCGAGCATGAAGCCGAGAAAGCGTCCCAGATGCGGATGGCCGGCCAGATAGGCGCCGGCATAGATCAGGATCAGTGTCCCGATACCCGAAATGGTCAGCGCGAAGACGAGGCTCAGCCCGTCGATGAAGAAGCTGAAATTGATGCCATAGGCAGCAATCCATTCAATGGACGAGCGAACGGCACCGCCCGCTATGACTGGCTGGGAAAAGCCAAGCAGGAAGGTGAAGATTGACGCCGGAACGATTGCAAGAACAAGTCCGGTAAAACGGCCGGTCACACGATGCAGGAACGGCGACAATATCGCCGCGATAAACGGTGCAAGTGCGACGAAGGCGATGCCAGCTTCAGAGGACGGCCCCAAACCTGCCAATCCTTTCACCACTTTTGAGATTTAACTGATTTGATGAGCCGACTAATCAAATTGGCGAAGACGCGACAAGCCAAATCAAAGCGTCTTCGTCCAATTGTGTAGGGGTTTTCAACTAAAACCGACACTGGCAATACGGCCCGGCGCAGCCTATGTCCCTTCTCAGCCTTCTCGCGCGGTGCCTCCGCGCCCATCCTGCGGAGAGAACATGACCCAGGCCAAGCCTCCCGTCGCCAAGCGCATTGCCCATTCCTACACGCATCACAACATCGTCCGCGACGACCCCTATGCCTGGCTGCGAGCCGACAACTGGCAGGAGGTCATGCAGAAGCCCGATACGCTCGACCCGGAAATCCGCGCCTATCTCGACGCTGAGAACGACTATTACGAGGCCGAATTCGGCGCACCGACCAGTTCCTTGCAGGACCAGATCTACAAGGAAATCCGCGGCCGCATCAAAGAAGACGACAGCGGCGTGCCTTCGCCCGATGGGCCGTGGGCCTATAATTCTCGCATGCTGGAGGGCAAGCAATATCCGCAGATCGTCCGCACGCCGCGCGCGGGCGGTGACGAACAGGTGCTGCTCGATTGCAATTTGGAAGCCGGCGAGAGCTATTTCGGATTTGCAGGCGCCAGCCATGACCCGTCGCACCAGACGCTCGCCTGGGCTGCCGACCGCGCGGGCTCGGAATATTACGACATCGTGCTGCGCGATCTGGCCACCGGCAAGGACAGCGACGAGGCGATCCGGCAGACCGCCGGGTCCTATGTCTGGTCCAATGACAGCGCCTCGATCTATTATACCGAATATGACGACAATCACCGGCCCTTCCGAATCCGCCGGCACGATCTGGGCACGGCTCAATCGGCCGATCCGGTCATCTATGAGGAAAGCGATCCCGGTTTCTTTGTCGGCGTCGGCAAGACGCTATCGGACCGGTTCATCATCATCGATGCGCATGATCACCAGACATCGGAAGTCTGGCTGATCGATGCCGACAAGGGGGGCGAGCCGCGTCTGGTCGCCCCGCGCGTCACCGACCGCGAATATGAAGTCGATGAGCGCGATGGCACTCTTTACATCCGCACCAATGCGGATGGGGCCGAAGACTACAAGATCGTCACCGTTTCCGCCGATAACCCCGCTGCCGAGAACTGGGTCGATCTCGTGCCGCATCGGGAAGGCGTGCTGGTGCTCGATGTGTCGTTGCTCAAGAACCATCTGCTGCGGCTTGAGCGCGAGGATGGCCTGCCGCGCATCGTTGCCCGCGACCTGAGGACCAACAAGGAAGAGATCGTGCGTTTCGCCGAGGAAGCCTATTCGCTGGGCATGTCCACCGGCTACGAATTCGATACTTCGGTTTTCCGGCTGTCCTATTCCTCGCCCACCACGCCAAGCCAGGTCTTCGATGTCGATCTCGAAACCGGCAAGCGCACCCTGCTCAAGACGCAGGAAGTGCCCTCCGGGCATGATCCGGCCAGTTACGAGACGAGGCGGCTGTTTGCGACCGCCCCGGACGGGGAGCAGGTTCCCGTCACCCTGCTTTATCGCAAGGGCACACAGCTCGACGGATCGAACCCCACCCTGCTCTACGGCTATGGCGCCTATGGCATGTCCATGCCGGCTTCGTTCTCGGTATCGGTGCTCTCGCTGGTCGATCGCGGCTTCGTCTATGCCATCGCCCATATTCGCGGGGGCATGGAGAAGGGCTATCGGTGGTATAAAAACGGGCGGCGCGAGCACAAGACCAATACGTTCACCGATTTCATTGCCGCAGCCGAAATGCTGATTGCCGAGGGCTACACGCAAAAGGGCAAGATTGTCGCGCAGGGTGGCTCCGCCGGCGGCATGCTGATGGGGGCCATCGCCAATATGCGGCCGGACCTGTGGGGCGGCGTGATTGCGCAGGTGCCGTTCGTGGATGTGCTCAACACCATGCTGGACGACACGCTGCCGCTGACGCCGCCGGAATGGCCCGAATGGGGCAATCCGATCACCTCGAGCGAGGATTACAACCGAATCGCCGCCTATGCGCCCTATGAGGCGGTCAGTGCCCAGGCCTATCCGCCGATCTTCGCGCTGGCCGGCCTCACCGATCCGCGCGTCACCTATTGGGAACCGGCGAAATGGGTGGCCAGGCTCAGGGCAACCAAGAGCGGGGACGCGCCATTATACCTCAAGACCAATATGAGCGCTGGCCATGGCGGCGCGTCGGGTCGCTTCGACCGTCTCAAGGAGACCGCCCAGTGCTATGCTTTTGCGATAAAGTCAGCAGGATTGGACGCTTAGTTCTTTCCGCGACATTGTTGCGCCATGCGCATGGGCCTATAAACCCACCCGAATAGCCGGTTCTTCCAGCGTCAAACCACAATCCAAATGGAGGCTACAATGACCACCAAGTTCACCCTGCCCGAATTGCCCTACGCTTATGATGCGCTGGGCCCCTACATGTCCAAGGAAACGCTCGAGTTTCACCACGACAAGCACCATCAGGCCTATGTCACCAATGGCGAAAAGCTGCTGGAAGGTTCGGGGCTGGAAATCCTGCCGCTCGAAGACATCGTCAAGGAAAGCTTCGGCAAGAATGCGGGCCTCTTCAACAATGCCGGCCAGCACTACAACCACGTCCATTTCTGGAACTGGATGAAGCCAAATGGCGGCGGAAAGTCGCTGCCGGGCAAGCTGGCGGCCAAGGTTGACGAAGATCTGGGCGGCTTCGACAAGTTCCGCGCCGACTTCATCAATGCCGGCACGACCCAGTTCGGTTCCGGCTGGGCCTGGCTGTCGCTGAACGCCAAAACCGGCAAGCTCGAAGTCACCAAGACCGCGAATGGTGAATCGCCGCTGGTCCATGGCGGTCACCCGCTGCTGGGCGTCGACGTGTGGGAACACTCCTATTACATCGACTACCGCAATGCCCGCCCGAAATATCTCGAAGCCTGGTTCGACAACCTGGTGAACTGGGAGCATGTCGAGCACATGTTCGAGGAAGCCAGCGCCAAGTAAGCACTGCGCGCAATCATCAAACGGCGGGAGCGATCCCGCCGTTTTTTATTGCACCTGTCGCCGGGGCTGCGGCTTGGGCCGGGTGAGGATATAGGCGGCACAGCCGCCCATGAAGGCTGCCCCGCCCAGCCACAGCCAATAGCTCGGCCGCGCGGCGATCCAGAACAGCACAATGCCCAGCGCGATGCCGCTGCAGGCCAAAATTTTCGCCCGCGTCGACATGGCACCCTGCTCGCGCCAGTCGCGGATGACCGGGCCGAAGCGGCGGTTGCTCAGGACCCAGTTTTCGAGGCGCGGGGAGGAACGGGCAAAGAACCAGGTCGCCAGAATCAGGAAGATCGTGGTCGGCATCAGCGGCAGGAAAGCGCCGATAATGCCGAGGGCGAGCATGACAAAGCCGGCTACCAGATAGATTGGGCGCAACATTGGGGTAGAACCGCGGATCAGAGCGTCAACCCAGTCAATCAGGTGAAATGCCCCAACGCAACGGGCACCGTGCTGCATATGCGCCATTTACCGTTCTGGCGAACTCTCTGGACAAATGGAACTCGCCGCTTCATTCGTCCGTCCGGCCATGTTAACGAACCCTTTACCAATTGAGGGGACGCCGTGACCGCAACGGGCAAGAAAATTGCCATTCTGGCCGCCAATCCCGCGCTGACCGCCGTTTTGACGATGGTGGTGGCGGGCGATTCGCGGCTGCGCGTTCGTCCGTTCGAGAGCGAAGCCGAACTCTTTGCCTATATGCGCATCGCGCCGCTCGACATGCTTGTGGTGGACTTCGACCGCGAAGGCCGTCCGGCCTATGAAATGGTCGAAGCCATTCGACTCGACCCCGGCTTTGCCTCGCGTGACCTGCCGGTCATTGCCCTCACCCGCGCCATCACCCCGCCAATGCGTCAGCAGGCGATCAGCGCCGGCATTGATGAAGTCGTGGTCAAACCAATGTCCCCCCGCCATCTGCTGCAGCGCATTCAGGCCCGGCTGACCAGTCGTAGCGTCATCGGGGCGCTTGGTGCCGGATATCGCGGCCCCGAGCGGCGTGATCGTGGACCGAATGCGAGGATGCAGCCCCATCCAACCCGACGCTATACCGACAATGTGGTGCCCCTGTTTCCGGACAGGCGCGCCGCAAAGCCGGAACTGGAACCGCGGGCCTGACACTAGGCAGCTCTCGCTCCGATGCGAGCGCTACCGGCGCTTCCAACTCCAATCCATCGTTCCGCGATTATCCGTGGACCACCGGACGAGCCCGATGGTGACGATGTAAGTGGCTTTCAGGCAGGATTACGCGTGCGCCTACCGCCGCTGCTCGCCCACCCAGACGACCTTGTTCCACAGATCCTCGGCATTTTCCGCGAACTGGATATTGCGGTCGTGGCCCGGCAATGCGGGCGCCAGCACATCGGCGGCGAAGCCGCGTATGACCTCGAAGGCACGATGCCGGTTGAGCATCACCACCGGCAGCTTCGCGCCACCGGCCCAGGTCTGGAACAGTGCCGTGGCCGAGGTGAGCGAGCCCGGCAACCCCACCAGCACCGACGCCCTGGCCGCAATATAGGCCAGCCGCTCCTCATGGTCAGGCAAAACGGTAATGGGTATGCCGGACAAGGCGGGCGGCAGAACGATGCCCGTATCGGCCAGCACTTCCACCTGCCCCTTTGCCGTCCGCGCTGCCGTGATCAGCGGCACCGGAATGATGCCGCCTTCGGCCAGGCACAGGATGCGTGCGCCCTTACGGGCAAAGACGCGCCCGACCTCGCCCATCAGCGTCGCGCGTTCGGCGTCGCCCGGCCCCTTGTCGGAAGCGAAGATGGCAACGACCGGCCCGGTTTCAACCTGCACAGCCATATCAGCGCCTTCCCTTGATGGAGCCGAGAATGCCGCGCACGAGTTCGCGCCCCAGCGTATTGGCGATGGTGCGGGCAAAGGAATTGGTTGCCGCTTCCACTGGCGTCTGTCGCGTGGACCGGCGTGGCGCGGCCGCCTTCTCCGCCCGGGCCCGCTCCTTGGCCAAGCGGTCGGATTCGGACTTCAATTCAGCCTCATAACGGCTGCGCTCATCGGACAATTCCCGGTCTCGCGCCCGCTTCTGCAGGATTTCGTAGGCCGATTCCCTGTCGATCACCGTGTCATAGAGCCCGCCGACCGGTGAGTTGGCCAGAGCCGCTTCGCGCTCGGCCGGGCTGATCGGCCCCACCTGCGCCGAGGGCGGACGAATGAAGGTGCGGCCCACGATGGAGGGCACGCCCTTGTCTTCGAGCACAGAGACCAGCGCCTCGCCAATGCCGAGCTGGGTAATCGCCTCGGCGGTCGAGAAAGCCGGATTGGGCCTGAACGTATCGGCAGCAACCTTCACCGCCTTTTGTTCGCGCGGTGTATAGGCGCGCAAGGCGTGCTGCACGCGATTGGCAAGCTGGGCCAACACGCTTTCGGGAATATCGACCGGGTTCTGGGTGACGAAATAGACGCCGACACCCTTGGAGCGGATCAGCTTGACCACCTGCTCCACCTTGTCCACCAGCGCCTTGGGCGCGCCGTCAAACAGCAGGTGTGCCTCGTCGAAAAAGAAGACCAGCTTCGGCTTTTCAACATCGCCCACCTCGGGCAATTCCTCGAACAGTTCTGACAGCAGCCAGAGCAGAAAGGTAGAATAGAGCCGGGGCGACTGCATCAACTGGTCGGCGGCGAGGATGGACACAAAACCCCGCCCATCGGCATCGACCCGCATCAGATCGGCAATTTCCAGCGCCCGCTCGCCGAAGAAATTGTCCGCGCCCTGTTGGTCGAGTACCAGCAGAGACCGCTGGATCGCCCCGATGGAAGCGGTGGTGACATTGCCATAGCGGCCCGAAATCTCTTTTGCCCGCCCCTGAATATCGGCCAGCATGGCCCGCAGGTCCTTGAGGTCGAGCAAAAGCAGCCCCTCCTCATCAGCCACGCGGAAGACGATATTGAGCACGCCTTCCTGGGTATCGTTGAGGTCGAGAATGCGGCTCAGCAGCACCGGACCCATTTCCGAAATCGTGGCCCGCACCGGATGGCCCTGTTTGCCGAACAGATCCCAGAACATGGTCGGATAGACATCGTCGTGGTAGTCGTCAAAACCGATGTCGGCGGCGCGCTGGGTCTGCCAGCCTTGCGCCTGTCCCATGCGGGAAATGCCCGAAAGATCACCCTTGATGTCGGCGGCAAAAACCGGCACGCCCGCCGCCGAGAAGCCTTCGGCCAGCACTTGCAGGCTGACGGTCTTGCCGGTGCCGGTGGCGCCGGTGATCAGCCCGTGGCGATTGCCATATTTGAGATTGAGATATTCCGGCCGATCGCTCGCTCCGAGATAAATCTTGCCATCAACGAGCATCAGGTCACCTGTCCGAATACGACTCGCCTTCGTTATAGCCATCCGCGCAGGTGCCGAACAAGCAAAGCCGTTCACCAATGCAGCGGGTTTGTCTCGCCAGCGCCGCCAGATCGGGCACAATGGCGGCATGCAGACCCTGCCCAAACTCCACCGCCGCCATGTGCTAGCCGGACTGTCCGGCCTCGCCATCAGCCTGCCCGCCGCCGCCCGCGCGCAGGTCGCCGCGCTCGATCAGGCGAGTGACGCCGACCAGTCAGAGGCCTTGCAAACCGCCTTGCATGCGGCCAGCGGCACAGGCCGCCTCACCCTGCCCGCCGGACGATTTCGCGTGTCGGGGCTTCGCGTGCCGTCCAATCTGGTGATCGAGGGCGTACCGGGCGCGACCTGGCTTGTCGGCATGGGTGGCATGATTGGCGCCATTTCAGCTGGGGCCAATGTCGTGCTGCGTGACATCGGCTTTGCCGGCGACAGCGGCGGCGATGCACTATTCGGGATCGAGGCGAGCGAGGCTGTGACGCTGGACAGGTGCCTCTTCCGCGACAATCCCGGGGTGGGCCTGGGCATACGCAGCTCGTCCGCACGCATCCAGAACTGCGATTTCGCCGGGCATGGCGATGCCGCCATTCACGCAGTGGACAATAGCGGCCTGCTGATTTCCGGCAATGTCATAACGCGCTGCGGCAATGCCGGCATTCGCGTCTGGCGCTCCGAACAGGGCGTCGATGGCTCGATCGTCACCAATAATCGCATTTCGGCAATCGACTGGCGCGGCGGCGGCAATGGCCAGAACGGCAATGGCATCAATATCTATCTGGCCGATGAGGTGATCGTTTCGGACAATCACATCGCCGATTGCGCCTTTACCGCTGTTCGCCTTAACACGACGCGCAACAGCGTTGTCAGCGGCAATCAGTGCCGCAATTCCGGCGAAGTGGCGATCTTTTCAGAATTCGGCTTTTCGGGCTCCATCATCACCCAGAACATTGTCGACGGCGCGGCCACCGGCATTTCCATTACCAATCTGGATGTTGGCGGCGCTCTGGCCGTGTGCTCCGGCAATATCGTGCGCAATATCTTCCCCTCTTCGCGGGTCAACCCCGACACGATCCCCATCGGCATTTTCGCCGAGGCGGACACGTCCATTACCGGCAATGTGGTGGAGACTGTTCCCGGCGTCGCCATCGGGGCGGGCTGGGGCCCGTATCTGCGCAACGTCGTCATAGCCAGCAATGTTGTTCGTGAAAGCAGAATCGGCATTGGCGTCAGCATTGCCGATGGCGCCGGCGCGGTGACGGTGAGCGGCAATCAGGTCGAGGGCGGGGATCATGCGATTGCCGGCATGCTGTGGACCGATATCGGCGAAGCGGACCTCGCCGCAGTCGCCGACCGCTACCCGCAGGTGACAATCAACTGATCTTGCCATTTGGCGTATTTCCCCCTATTTTGTGCCAATAGGAGATTGCCATGTTGCAGGAACTGCCGCGGACACAGGCGACACCCGACACTGCCCGCATTACCGATACGGAGGCAGAGGCCATGGTGCGCGCGGTCATTCGGCTGTTCGAGCGCTGGCAGGTGTCTGATGCGCAGGCCCGGGACATTCTCGGCGGCGTCGCGGCCCGCACCTATGCCCGCTGGAAGGCCGGCGAAATCGGGCGGATCGACCGCGATCTCGCTACGCGCCTGTCGCTGCTCATGGGCATTCACAAGGGACTACGCTATCTCTTTTCCGATCCGGAGCGCGGCTATGCCTGGGTCGGCAAGCCCAACCCGGCTTTCGATGGCAGGAGCGCCGTCGACATCATGGCCTCCGGAGACATTTTCGCCCTGGCGCGGGTGCGGACCTGGCTCGATGCTGAGCGCGGCGGGTGACACTCCCCTCCCCTGTCCTCACCCATGTGACCTGGCCCAGGGCTTACAGACTGATCCGGTCCATCTTCCCGCCCATCGACCTGTTCGAGGACATTGCCGATCCGCGCGACTGGGAGGCGCTGGCCTCGGCAGAGGCCAAGACCAATCCGCGTGTCTGGGAGCATCTGGGACGGCTCGACCTCGTTCCGCCGGAGCGGCGGGTTTCCGGGCCTGGCGCAAGCTATCTGATGGCCCCGTTCGTCCATGTCAGCCATGACCGGCCGGGGCGATTTACCGATGGCTCCTATGGGGTGTTCAGCGCCGGCAACAGCGCTGAAGTCTCGATCCGCGAAGTGGCCCATCACCATGCCAAATTCATGGCCAGCACCGCAGAGGCGCCGGGATGGACCTCGCAGTTCCGCATGCTGGTGACCCGTATCGATCTCGAGCTGCATGATGCAAGGCCGCTGCCCGAGGCCCATCATCCTGACGATTATACAGCCTCGCAGGCTCTCGCCCGCACGCTTCGCGCCGCGGGGAGCAATGGCATTGTCTATAACAGCGCCCGCGCGCCCGGCGGGGAATGCGCCGGCCTGTTCTGGCCCGACCTCATTCCGCCGCCCGTACAGGCCGATCACTACGATTTCCACTGGGATGGCGCGCGGGTCGACCGCATCCGCAATTGCAGCACGCAGGCGATTTTCGGGCTTTAGCCTCTAGATCCCGACCGCCCGTAATTCGCCCACCAGGACCTTGCGCACATTCACGGTCGGCTGGCGGGCGAATTGGTCCAGCACGGCGCGCTGCGCATCGTCGGGGTCGGCATATTTCAGCAGGAGCGCGGCGACCATGGCCTGGCTTGCCGCCATGTTTCCGTCGTCGCATTTGAGCGCATAGCCCCAGCCCTTGTCGCGGATGGCGCCGCATTGCACGCCCTCTGCCCCGCCCTTCTGCATCACGCGGCCCTTGAAGGCTTCCATCACCAGCGTATCGAGATGGCCGATGCCGGCAACAAGATGGGGGTGGCGCGTCGCGGCGTCGAACAGGGCCTGCGCCCCGGCGGCATGGCCCTCGTCCAGGCCCTTGCCGGTGGCCATGCGCGCGAAGCCCGTGGCCCAGGCGCGCAAAGGTGCGGCCCATGTGGGGATCGAACAGCCATCGGTGCCGCAACGGTCCTCGGTCAGCTCGGCGCCGATGACATATTCAACCGCCGCACGCACCGCCTTCTGCACGTCATGGTCGCGCTCGACATAGCCGGCGGTCGGCACGCCCATGGCCAGCGCCACGCTCAGCATGCCCGAATGCTTGCCCGAACAGTTGTTGTGAAGAGCGCTCGGCTCCTGCCCGGCAGCGCGCAGAGCCTGGCGCGCCCTGCCATTGGTGGGCATATGCGCGCCGCATTCGAGATCGGCGACGGAAAGGCCCATGCGGTCGAGAAATTGGGCGACATTGCCGACATGGTCGTCTTCACCGTGATGGGAGGCGCAGGCCAGGGCCAGTTCTTCGGACCTGTGATGGAATTTCTCGATGGCGTGGCGGTCGAAAATCGCAAGAGCCTGCATCGACTTGATCGCCGAGCGCGGAAAGACGGGGCGCTCGACATCGCCGCCCGAGGCGATCACCGTGCCATCGGCATCGACGATGATGAAGGCGCCGCGATGGCGGTTTTCCACCCAATTGCCGCGCACGGCTTCAGCGAGAATCGGATTGGCGTCCATGGCAAAAAACTCCGGCCCTTTGCTGCCACGAACAGCAAAAGGGCCGGCCAAGTCAACACGCATGGGTTGGAGGCAGAAAGGACAAACTGAAAGACTTAGTTCTGGACCGGCGTCAGAAAGCGGGAATTGACCCAGCCCTTGGTAGAATTGCGCTCGACGAGGCACCAGTCCGATGAATTGCGGACCTCGATGCAGCGTTCGACCCAGACATGGGCGCCGGGCTGGAGAAAACCAGTCTGCTGCGAATAGGATGCGGGCCATTTGCGGACATTGAGCTGATCCCAATGCGCGACGCCGGTAACCTGCGCAGTCGTTTCAACGTGATAGCCCGCCGCCATGGCCGGCTGCACCGCAAAAGCGGCGGCTGCGGTCATCACGAGACCACACAGTGCTGCAACGAGAACTTTTTCCTGAGCCTTGTTCATGTCCTGATCCCCCGGGACTGTCATCTTGCAGTGACCCTAGTCGCGCGGGTTTGAACTGACCCTGACCCCGGTGTTCAGATTGCATTCAGGTTGGCAAGACACGCGGCGGCGCATAGGCTTGCGGTCAAACGAGGAGGATCATCATGGCGAAAATTCTGGTCACCGGCGGCAGCGGCAAACTGGGACGCGCCGTATTGCGCGATCTGGTCGACCATGGCTTTGACGTGCTCAACCTCGATCAGCACGCGTTGCCCGAGCCGATCTGTCCCAGCCTGCGCATCGATCTGACCAATTTTGGCGAAGTCGCCGCGGCCATCCTCGGCGGCGTCGATGAAAGGGCCGGCCCCTTCGACGCCGTTGTGCATCTGGCGGCCATTCCCGCGCCGGGGCTGGCAGCAAATGCGCGCACCATCACCAACAATGTCAGCGCGACCTATAATGTCTTCGAGGCCTGCCGTCTTGCCGGCATCAAGAATGTGGTTTTCGCATCCAGCGAAACCGTGCTCGGCCTGCCCTTCGATAATCCACCGCCCTATGTGCCGGTGGATGAAGAGTATTTCCCGCGCCCGGAAAGCGCCTATTCGCTCGGCAAGCTGCTGGATGAAACAATGGCGGCGCAATTCTGCCGCTGGGACAAGGATTTGCGCATGGTCGGCCTGCGCTTTTCCAACGTGATGTATCCCGAAGACTATGCCGCTTTCGAGAGTTTCGACAGCGACCCGATGAAGCGCAAATGGAACCTCTGGGCCTATATCGACGCCCGCGACGGGGCGCAGGCCGTGCGTCGCGCCATTCTCGCCGACTTCAAGGGTTTTGAGGCCTTCGTCATCGCCAATGCAGACTCGGTGATGAGCCGGTCCAACATTTCGCTCCTGGCCGAAGTCTTCCCCGATGTGGAACAGCGCGGCAATATCGCCACCAATTCCACCTTGCTCTCCATCGACAAGGCCAGACGCATGCTGGGATTTTCTCCGCAATATAGCTGGCGCAATGCCGGCGCCTGAGCTCGGAAACCCAAATTGCATACGAAATGTGCAATTTGACACCTTGCGCCTTTTGCAAGCAGCAGCATAAAAGCGGGGCATGCCAGCCCCGGACCTGTCCATTCTGATCATCGACGAGAACCGCATCCGCGCTTCGATCATCGAGGAAGGGCTGCGCGAGGCCGGGCATGCCCGCGTCGTCGTCATCCATGACGTGAACGAGGTTGGCCGCGCAATCGAGCACAATATGCCGGACGTGGTATGCATTGACCTCGAAAACCCCAAGCGCGACACGCTCGAACATTTTTTCTCCCTGAGCCGCGCCATCCAGCGCCCCATCGCCATGTTCGTGGACCGCTCCGATAGCGGCATGATCGAAAAAGCCGTCGAGGCCGGCGTTTCGGCCTATGTGGTGGATGGCCTCAAAAAGGAACGGGTCAAGCCGATCCTCGACATGGCCATTTCCCGCTTCAACGCCTTTTCGCGCCTTACCCGCGAGCTGGAAGAAGCCCGCAGCGCGCTGGAGGAGCGCAAGATCATCGATCAGGCCAAGGGCATCCTGATGAAGACGCGCGGCCTCAGCGAGCCTGAAGCCTACGCGTTGCTGCGCTCGACGGCGATGAACCAGAACCGTCGCATTCTCGACATCGCCCAAAGCCTCGTCACTGCCGCCAGCCTGCTCGGCCCATAGGAAATGCCCATGTCACGCCCGCTGATCAATGCCGGTTTCCTGCCCCTGCTCGATAGCGTCCTCCTGGTGCTGGCGCATGAGATGGGTTTTGCTGAAGAAGAAGGGTTCGGCCTCTCGCTGACCCGCGAAACGTCATGGGCCAATATCCGCGACCGCGCCGCGCTCGGGCATTTCGACATTGCTCTGATGCTTGCGCCAATGCCGCTGGCGGCAAGCCTGGGCACCACGCCGCTCGCCACACCGATGATTGCGCCCGTAATGGCGGGCCTCGGCAACAATGCCATCACGGTCAGCGCCGCACTCTGGCAGGCCATGGCCGATGCGGGCGCGCCGGGCGATCTTGCTGCCGGGCCTGCTGGCAAGGCTCTGGCGCAGGTGGTCAAAAATTCGGCGCAGAAGCTGCGTTTCGGCGTCGTACACCAGACCTCGTCGCATAATTACGAATTGCGCTATTGGCTGGCGGCCAGCGGCATCGCGCCGGACCGCGATATCGAGATCGTCGTGCTGCCGCCCCCGCTTTTGCCCGAGGCGCTCGGCTCTGCCGGGCTTGACGGTTATTGCGTGGGCGAGCCTTGGAACAGCGTCGGCGTGGTCAATCACGGCGCACGCATCGCCACGACAAAGGCATCGATCTGGCAGTGGAGCCCCGATAAGCTGATCGGAATGCGCGCCGGCTGGGCCGAAGAGCACCCCGATATTGTCGCTGCCATCATCCGCGCGATCTACAAGAGCGGCGCATGGCTGCAAAAAGCCGAAAACCGTATGCCTGCCGCCGAAATCATGGCACGCGCGCCCTATCTCAACCTGCCGGTCGAGATCGTCGCGCGCGCCCTCACCGGACAGATCGATGGCGGCATGCAGACCGTTGCGATCCCGGACTATTTCATTCCCCATGACGGCGCGGCCAACTTCCCCTGGAAGAGCCACGCGCTGTGGTATTACAGCCAGATGGTGCGCTGGGGCGAAGTCGTGGCGAGCCCTGACAATGCGGCAAACGCCGCCGCAACCTTCCGACCCGACCTCTACCGGGCTGCAGTGGAGCCAATGGGTGTGGCAGTGCCTGCCGAGGATTATCGCCGGGATGGAGATGCAGCAGAAAAACACGCGGTTGCGGCACTCAATGGGCCGATGATGCTGGGACCAAACCGCTTTTTTGACGGCGCTATTTTCGATCCGGCGAAACTGGATGCCTATATCGCCGCTCAGCAGCGCGCTTAGCATCGCTCATATCGCAATCAGGCAAGCGCTGCTGCACAAAATTCGCTCACATTGCTGATGTCATAGCCGCCTCTTCGGTCGGGCGGCGCGGGGCCGAGGTCAGGGGCAAAACTCCCAAACCGCTGCCAGCCTTCGATAAAGTGCCAAAAATTCGATCTGGCACGCTTCCTGCAATGGTGTGCCCAGAAGCGCTCCTCCCAAGACGCTCCTCGTAGTCGACGTCCAGCGTTGGGCGTCCAAAGGCAAGGCTGCCAACAGGTCACGACCCGGCTCGAACCGGCTCGTCTCCCGTTGGTGGCCTTTTTGTTTTGTCGCAATCGGAGAATGCAATGGCCCTGCCCCAGACCACCCGCCGATCCTTCCTCAAGGGAGCCTCCGCCACGGCGGCCACCCTGCTTGCCGCGAAAACGCTCTTTCCCGCAGGCGCATTTGCGCAGGGCGCGGGACCGGAGGTGAGCGGCACCAAGCTGGGCTATATCGCGCTCACCGATTCAGCGCCGCTGATCATCGCCAAGGAAAAGGGGATGTTCGACAAATATGGCCTGCCCGACATGGCCATCGAAAAGCAGGCCAGCTGGGGCGCAACGCGCGACAACATGGCTCTGGGCTCGGCCAGCGGCGGCATCGACGGCGGCCATATCCTGCGGCCCAAAGTGCATCTCTACTCGTCCGGCTCGGTGATGCAGAACAACCAGCCATTGCCGATGTACACGCTGCTGAACCTCAATGAGGATTGCCAAGGGCTCTCGGTGGCACAGGAATATGCCGAAACCGGTGTCGGCATTGATTCAAGCCCGCTCAAGGAAGCCTTTGCCGCCAAGCGCGCAGCCGGCGGCGATCCCTCGGTTGCCATGACTTTCCCCGGCGGCACGCATGATCTCTGGATCCGCTACTGGCTGGCGGCAGGCGGCATCGTGCCCAATGTGGATGTCAACGTGATCGTCGTGCCGCCCCCGCAAATGGTGGCGAATATGAAGGTCGGCACGATGGACGCCTTCTGCGTCGGCGAGCCGTGGAACGAGCAACTCGTCAATCAGGGTATCGGCTTCACCGCCGCGACGACGGGCGAACTCTGGTTCAACCACCCCGAAAAGGTTCTGGGCATGCGCGCCGACTGGGTCGACGCCAATCCCACCGCAACCAAGGCGATCCTCATGGCCGTGATGGAAGCCCAGCAATGGTGCGAAGCCATGGAGAACAAGCAGGAAATGGCCGAAATCGTCGGCCGCCGCCAATGGTACAATGTGCCGGTCGCCGACATTATCGGTCGCATCAAGGGCGACATCAATTACGGCAATGGCCGGGTTGAAACCGGCACCGATCTCTACATGAAGTTCTGGGGCGAAGGCGGCGCGGCCTCCTATCCCTGGAAGAGCCTCGATACCTGGTTCATGACCGAGAATATTCGCTGGGGCTATTTCCCGGCCGATACGGATGTGAAGGCGCTGGTGGACAGCACCAACCGGTCCGACCTCTGGCTGGAGGCCGCCGCCGAACTGGGCGTTTCCGATCTGCCTTCGGGGGATAGCCGCGGCGTCGAAACCTTCTTCGACGGCAAGGTCTTCGACCCAGCCGACCCGCAGGCCTATCTCGACAGCCTCGACATCAAGACGCTGGCCTGACGCCTCATGGCCGGCGCTGACGCGCCGGCCCCATTGTGAATTCCGCAAGGGAGAGCCCCCATGACCCTGCCCGCCACCGACGACAGCAATGTCACCACCCTGCCTCTCAAGGTCAAACCGGCAACCGTGACCGCCATTGCGCCCAAAGCGCGCAAAATCGACTATGCCGCCATCGGGTCCAGCATGGCCAAGACAATCATCCCGCCGATGATCGTCTCCGCCATTATTCTGGTGGTCTGGCAGGTGGTGTTCTCCCAGCCCGGCTCGTCACTGCCGCCCCCCAGCGAGGTCTGGAACCAGAGCTACGATCTCATCGTCGATCCGTTCTTCGTCTATGGTTCGCAGGATATCGGACTGGGCCTGCGCGTTCTCACGTCATTGCAGCGGGTGGCCGTCGGTTTCGGGCTGGCCGCCGTGGTTGGCATCGCGCTGGGCGCACTGGTTGGCCAGTCCATCTGGATGATGCGCGGCCTCGACCCGATCTTCCAGATCATGCGCACCGTGCCGCCCCTGGCCTGGCTGCCCATCTCGCTGGCGGCCTTCATGGATAGCGGCCCGTCGGCCATCTTCGTGATCTTCATCACCGCCATCTGGCCGGTGATCATCAACACTGCCGTCGGCGTGCGCGAAATTCCGCAGGACTACCGCAACGTCGCGCGCGTCCTGCAGCTCAACCAGTTCGAGTTCTTCACCAAGATCATGGTGCCGGCCGCCGCCCCCTACATTTTCTCCGGGCTGCGCATCGGCGTCGGCCTGTCCTGGCTCGCCATCGTCGCCGCCGAAATGCTGACCGGCGGCGTCGGGATCGGCTTCTTCATCTGGGACGCCTGGAACAGCTCCCGCCTCACCGACATCATCGTCGCCCTCGTCTATATTGGCGTGGTCGGTTTCGTCCTCGACCGGCTGGTGGCGCTGATCAGCTCGATCGTCACCCGTGGCACCAGCACAAATTAAGGACATCCCCCATGACCTATCTGCAAATCTCCGCCGTCGGCAAAACCTTCACCCGCGGCGCAGCCAGCACCGAAGTGCTCCGCGACATCAATCTCGGTATCGAAAAGGGCGAATTCGTCTCGATCATCGGTCATTCGGGTTGCGGCAAGTCCACCCTGCTCAATCTGGTGGCGGGCCTCAGCGAAGTGACGACTGGCGGCATCATTCTCGAAAATGCCGAGGTGCATAAGCCCGGCCCAGACCGCGCCGTGGTGTTCCAGAACCATTCGCTGCTGCCCTGGCTGACCGTCTATGAAAACGTCAATCTCGCCGTGGCCAAGGTCTTTGGCCGCAGCAAGTCCGCGGCCCAGCGCCACGAATGGATCATGGACAATCTCAACCTCGTGCAGATGGCCCATGCCAAGGACAAGCGCCCCACCGAAATCTCCGGCGGCATGAAGCAGCGTGTCGGCATTGCAAGGGCGCTGGCCATGGAGCCGAAAATCCTGCTGCTCGACGAGCCCTTCGGGGCCCTCGACGCCCTGACCCGGGCGCATCTGCAGGACCAGATGATGGAAATCCACGCCCGGCTCGGCAATACCATGATCATGATCACCCATGATGTGGACGAGGCCGTGCTGCTCTCGGACCGCATCGTGATGATGACCAACGGCCCCGCCGCCACCATCGGGGAAGTGCTTCCCGTGCCGCTGGACCGCCCGCGCAAGCGCCTCGATCTGGCCGGCGACCGCACTTATCTCAAATGCCGCGAAGCCGTCCTCAAATTCCTCTACGAGCGTCATCGCTTCGTGGAAGCAGCGTAAGGGGGATCACATGGACATCCTCGCTCCCGAAATCCTGCCGCCGGCCACGCGCACGGAAAGACTGGTTGTCATCGGCGCCGGCATGGCTTCGGGCCGCGCGCTCGAACACATTTTTGCAGACGCGCCCGGCCGTTATGACGTGACCCTGTTCGGCGCAGAGCCGCGCGGCAATTACAATCGCCTGATGCTCTCGCCCGTCCTTGGCGGCGAGAAGGACTACGAGCAGATCATCACCCATGACACCGCCTGGTATGAGGCGCATGGCGTCCACACCCGCTTCGGCGAAACCGTCACCGCCATTGACCGCCAGCGCAAGGTCGTCATTTCCCGGCATGGCGAAACGCCATACGACAAGCTGATCATTGCCACTGGCTCTGCGCCCTTCATCATCCCCCTGCCCGGCAAGGACCTGCCCGGCGTCATGGCTTTCCGCGATCTGGACGACGTCAATCGCATGGTCGAGGCCGCCCAACGCCCCAATGCCAGGGCGGTCATTATCGGCGGGGGCCTGCTTGGCCTGGAAGCCGCCGCCGCCCTGCGCCTGCGCGGCATGGAAGTGGTGGTCTTGCATATTGCCGGTCATTTGATGGATCGCCAGCTTGATCCTGCCGCCGGATACCTGTTGCAGCGCGATCTCGAAGCACGCGGCATCAAGGTTCACTGCAAGGCCCAGACCAAGGCCATCCTCGGCCAGAACGCGGTGGAAGCGGTCGCGCTTGACGATGGCACGACTTACGGCGCCGACATCGTGGTGATGGCCGCCGGCATCCGCCCGGAAACCCGGCTGGCAGTCGATGCGGGCCTCCATGTCGAGCGTGGCATCGTGGTCAGTGACCAGATGATCACCTCGGACCCCGACATTTTTGCGCTGGGCGAATGCGTCGAGCATGAGAAGATCGTCTATGGTCTCGTCGCCCCGCTCTACGACCAGGCCAAGGTGCTGGCAAAAACGCTGGCCAAAGCCGACGCCGCCTTCCGTCCGGTCCAGACCGCCACACAACTCAAGGTGACCGGCGTTTCGGTCTATTCGGCGGGCGACTTTGCCGATGCCGAAGACCGCGAGGAAATCGTGCTGCGCGATGCTACCTCTGGCATCTACAAGCGGCTGGTTCTCAAGGATGATCGCGTCATCGGCGCGGTGCTCTACGGGGAAACCGCCGACGGGCCGTGGTTCTTCGACATGATCCGCAAGGGCACCGATACGCGGGAGATGCGCGACACCCTGATCTTCGGCCAGGCCTATCAAGGCGGTGCCGCCCTGGACCCTATGGCGGCCGTTGCAGCCTTGCCGGATGATGCGGAAATCTGTGGCTGTAACGGCGTATGCAAGGGAGCGATCACCGGCGCGATCGCTTCCAAGGGCCTGACCGATCTCGATGGCGTGCGCGCCCATACCAAGGCGTCCGCCTCCTGCGGCTCCTGCACGCATCTGGTCGAAAAGCTCATGGGCCTGACCCTGGGCGACAGCTACAACCCGGCTGCGGTCAAGCCGATGTGCCCCTGCACCGAGCACGACCATGGCACGGTGCGACGGCTGATTGTCGCCAAGGGGCTGAAATCCATCCCCGAAGTGATGCAGGAGCTGGAGTGGAAGACCTCCTGCGGCTGCGCCAAATGCCGCCCGGCCCTCAACTATTATCTCGTGGCCGATTGGCCGGGTGAATACGAGGACGACAACCAGTCCCGTTTCATCAACGAGCGCGTTCACGCCAATATCCAGAAGGATGGCACCTATTCGGTGGTTCCCCGCATGTGGGGTGGCATGACCAATCCCAAGGAATTGCGCGCCATTGCCGACGTGGCAGATAAATTCGCCATCCCGGCGGTCAAGGTTACGGGCGGGCAACGCATCGACCTGCTCGGTGTCAAAAAGGAAGACCTGCCCGCAGTCTGGGCCGATCTCAACGCGGCGGGCATGGTTTCGGGCGCCGCCTATGCCAAGGGGCTGCGCACGGTGAAAACCTGTGTCGGCTCGGACTGGTGCCGCTTTGGCACGCAGGATTCAACCGGGCTCGGCATCCGCATCGAAAAATTCATGTGGGGCGCCTGGACACCGGCAAAACTCAAGCTCGCTGTCTCCGGCTGCCCGCGAAACTGCGCCGAAGCCACCTGCAAGGATATCGGCGTTATCTGCGTCGACAGCGGCTACGACATCCATTTTGCCGGTGCCGCCGGCCTCGATATCAAGGGCACGGAACTGCTCGGCCACGCCGATAGCGAAGACGAGGCGCTCGAGATCATCACCGCGCTGACGCAGATGTATCGCCAGCAGGGGCACTATCTTGAGCGCATCTATAAATGGGCCAAGCGCGTGGGAGTCGACTCGATCAAGGCCGCGATCATCGATGACCTCGCCAAGCGCCGCCACTATGCCGAGCGCTTCGCCTATTCCCAGCAATTCGCCCAGGTCGATCCCTGGGAGGAGCGCGTCAACGGCAAGGATGCCCACGAATTTGCCGCCATGGCCGAGTTCGGGCTTCCGGTTGCTGCGGAGTGATGACCATGACCGACTGGATCGATATCGGCGACGTGCACGCCGTTCCCGCCCGCGGAGCGCGCTGCGTGAACACGCCGAGCGGCAAGATTGCCATTTTCCGCACGCAGGACAATCAGGTCTTCGCCATGGACAATCGGTGCCCGCACAAGGGCGGCCCTCTTGCCGAAGGCATCGTGCATGGCGCCTCTGTTACCTGCCCCCTGCATAACTGGGTCTTCGACCTGGCAACAGGCGAGGCGCAGGGCGCCGATGAGGGCAAGGTGCGCACCTATCCGGTGAGGGTGGTCAACAATCGCATCCTCATCGCCCCCGATGTGCTGATGCAGGTGGCGGCGGAGTGATCGTAACAAGAAACCCCTCACCCGTCTCGGGCTTTGCCCGATCCACCCTCTCCCGCAAGGGGAGAGGGGAGGCTCAATGCGCCCAACAAACTCGGTGCTCCCCTTCTCCCCTTGCGGGAGAAGGGGCGGATGAGGGGTTTCTTGTCATGAACACCACCCGCACCACCTGCCCCTATTGCGGTGTCGGCTGCGGCGTCCTCGCCACCCCGCAGCCGGATGGCAGCGTGGCAATTGCGGGTGATCCCGATCACCCCGCCAATTTCGGCCGCCTCTGTTCCAAAGGCGCCGCTCTGGGCGAAACCCTCTCCCTCGATGGGCGCCTGCTCCAGCCGGAAATCGGTGATGTCAGAGTCACTTGGGACGAGGCGCTCAACCACGTCGCCAATCAGTTCATGTCCGCCATCAAGGCGCATGGTCCCGATTCCGTGGCCATATACGGCTCCGGCCAGTTGCTCACCGAGGACTATTACGTCTCCAACAAGCTGATGAAGGGCTTTATCGGCTCGGCCAATATCGACACCAATTCGCGCCTCTGCATGGCCTCCTCCGTAGCCGGCCACAAGCGGGCATTCGGCTCCGACACAGTACCGGGCAATTACGAAGACCTTGAAAAGGCCGATCTCATCGTGCTGGTCGGCTCCAATCTTGGCTGGTGCCATCCAGTACTCTATCAGCGCATCGTTGCTGCCCGTGCAGCGCGGCCGGACATGACGATCGTGCTGATCGACCCGCGCCGCACCGTCACCAATGACATTGCCGATCTGCACCTGCCCATTGCCCCGGATGGTGACGGCGCACTTTTCGTCGGACTTCTTGCCCATCTTTCGCAGATCGGCGCGACGAACCCCGCCTATATTGCTGCTCATACAACCGGCTTTGAAGCCGCACTGCTGGCGGCAGAAGACTGGTCTATTGCCCGGGTTGCCGAAGTCACCGGCCTGTCGGACCTCGCCATTTCGCGCTTCTACGACCTGTTCGCGCGGACCGAAAATGCCGTCACCATATTCTCGCAGGGCGTCAATCAATCCGCTTCCGGCACGGACAAGGTCAACGCCATCATCAACTGCCACCTCGCCACCGGGCGCATCGGCAGGCCAGGCATGGGGCCGTTTTCGGTCACCGGCCAGCCCAATGCCATGGGCGGGCGCGAGGTCGGCGGGCTCGCCAACATGCTGGCATCGCATATGGATTTCACGTCCGAGGCGATCGAGCGCGTTTCCCGTTTCTGGGACGCACCGAACATCGCCCGGAAGCCGGGTTTGAAGGCCGTCGACCTCTTTGCCGCCATGGCGCGCGGCGAGATCAAGGCGGTCTGGATCATGGCCACCAATCCGGTGGATTCCATGCCGGAAGCCGACAAGGTGCGTGCAGCGCTCAGGACCTGCCCCTTCGTGGTCGTTTCCGACATGAACCGGCAGACGGACACTATGGCGCTCGCGCATGTGCGCCTGCCCGCCGCAGGCTGGGGTGAGAAGGACGGCACGGTCACCAATTCGGAACGCCGCATTTCACGTCAGCGCCCCTTCCTGACGCTGCCGGGAGAAGCCAGGCCGGATTGGTGGATCGTCAGAGAGGTCGCCCGACGCATGGGGCATGGCGCGGCTTTCGACTACGACACGCCGTCTGAAATCTTTGCCGAGCATGCCGCCCTTTCTGCCTTCGAGAATCATGGCAGCCGCGATTTTGATCTCTCCGGCCTTGTCGATGCCGACTATGACGCCCTCGCCCCGGTGCAATGGCCGGTGCATGCAGGCTCCACCGCCCGCATGTTTGCCAGTGGCAAATTCTTCACGCCTGATGGCAAGGCGCGTTTCGTGCCCATCCAGCCCCCGCCACCCTTTGCGTCCGCGCCGGGAACATTTATTCTCAATACCGGCCGCGTGCGCGATCATTGGCACACCATGACCCGCACCGGCAAAGCGGCACGCCTGTCGGCGCATATGGCCGAACCTTTCGTCGAAATTCATCCCGGCGATGCGGATGCGCTGGGCATTCGCCGCGCCAGCCTGGTTCGTCTCTCCAACCGCCATGGCAGCGCTCTCGTGCGGGCGCTGGTCACGGATCGCCAGCGGCGCGGGCAGCTGTTTTCGCCCATGCACTGGACCGATCAATTCGCCAGCAATGGACGTGTCGATGCGCTCGTGCCCGGCAAGACCGACCCGGTCTCCGGCCAGCCCGCGCTCAAGATGGCAGAGGTCCATGCCGAGCCTGCCACCGTCCGGCTGCACGGCTTTTTCGTCTCCGCGCAGAAACCAAATCTGGCCAGCTTCTATTGGGCCATCGCCCCGGCTGAGGGCGGCTGGCGTGGCGAGCTGGGATTTTCCGCCGAACCCGAAGACTGGCCCACCTATCTCGCAGAGATCTTCGGCACCACTGCCAGCTTTCAATCCATCCGCGATGAGCGGTCAGGACGACGGGCCTTTGCGCTTGTCGAAAATGGCCGATTGACCGCAGCGCTCTACACTTCGCCCGATCCGGTTCTTGTCTCCCGCCAATGGGCAGTCGGCCTTCTCAGTTCAACCGAGCTCAAAGCCGCAACCATCCTTGCCGGGCGTCCTGGCGCGGATACGCCCGATGGCGGGGCCATTGTCTGTTCGTGTTTCTCGGTGGGCATCAACACCATTACCGACGCCGTCATGCAGCAGGGCTGCTCATCCGTGGAAGCCGTCGGCGCACTCACTCGCGCCGGCAGTAATTGCGGTTCGTGCCGCGCCGAAATCAGGAGCATTCTCGATGCAAACCGTCTCATCGCCGCAGAATAGCGCCCGCATCGCACCCCTCGCCGTCCTCCCGGTCTTCTTCGACCTCAAGGGCAAACGCGCCGTGGTCATCGGAGGTAGCGAGCCAGCCGCATGGAAGATCGAACTGCTGGCAGCGGCTGGGGCACAGGTGGAGGTATTCGCCGAGGACGTCTGCGATGCGCTGGCGGCTCTGCCACCTGCCGGAATTTCAATTTACCGCCGCCCCTGGATGACGCACGACTTGATCGACGCCGCGCTGGCCATTGCGGACTTCGAAGACGACAGGGAAGCCCATGCCTTTATCGCCGCCGCCAAGGCTGCGTCGGTCCCGTATAACGTCATCGACCGCCCGGACTTCTGCCAGTTTCAGTTCGGCGCAATCGTCAACCGCTCGCCGGTCGTGGTCGGTATTTCCACCGCCGGCGCTGCGCCCATTCTCGGGCAAGCCGTCCGCCGCCGGATCGAGATCCTGCTGCCGCAGACACTGGCGCTCTGGGCCCAACTCGCCGCGAAAGTGCGTGATGAGGTGATGGAGCGCCTTGCTCCGGGCCCGCAGCGCCGCGCCTTCTGGGAACGGCTGGCAGAAAACGCCTTCGGCAATCGCGCGCCTGATGCCCAGGACGCCAATCCCTCGTTTGCGGCAGTTCCACCGGCTGGCCGCGTCACGCTTGTCGGTGCAGGCCCTGGCGAGGCGGAGCTCCTCACCATCAAGGCCGTTCGCGCCCTGCAATCAGCAGACGTGATCCTGTTCGATGATCTTGTCTCCGCCGAAGTTCTTGAACTGGCCCGCCGCGAAGCCAAGCGCATGCTGGTGGGCAAACGCGCCCAGCGCGAGAGCTGTGCGCAGGACGAAATCAACGCATTGATGCTGCGGCTTGCCCGGCAGGGCAAGCATGTCGTCCGCCTCAAGTCTGGCGATCCGATGATTTTCGGTCGCGCGGGCGAGGAAATCGAAATGCTGGAAAGCCATGGCATTGCGGTTTCCGTCGTGCCCGGCATTTCCGCCGGGCTGGCCCTTGCCAGTCGGCTCGGCGTGTCCCTCACCCACCGAAATCATGCCCAGTCTGTGCGTTTCGTGACCGGACATTCGCGCAAGGGTGTGCTGCCGACCAGCCTCAACTGGACCGCGCTGGCCGATCCGGCGACAACCTCGGTCTATTACATGAGCCGCCGCACCCTGCCCGGCATTGTTGCCGAACTCGCCGCGCAGCGGATGAGCCTGGACACACCCGCCATCATCGCGGGAAGCCTGGGCCGCGCCGATGAACAGATATGGCGTGGAACGATTGGCGAGGCCGTGGAGGCTGTTAATGCCTTCCCGCTCTCCGCGCCCACCATTTTCGCGGTGGGGGATGCGCTGCGGGATCGGCGGACCGTGGCCTTGGCTGCCACGGGCACCTGACGCGCTTATTTCATCCAGAACATCGGCGTCAGATCCACCGATAGCGGCTCGTTCTTGTCATTGGTGGCCATGACATCGGCCATATGCGCCCACCAGCGTTTCATGACGTCCGTGTTCGGCAGGTCGGCCATGGTGTGGTCCACCCGCCGCCACAAAACGCCAAAGAGAATATTGGTCTCTTCGTCGAGATGGATGGAATAGTCCTTCACACCGGCCTCATGCAGCAGATCGACCAGTTCGGGAAAAATCTCGTCGTGGCGCTTTTTGTATTCGGCCGCCATGCCGGGATTGAGCTGCATCTTGAAGGCGTGCTTTTCGTAGCCGTCGTTCCTGATCATGCCCGGCGCTCCTTGTACATGCGCCACAGGATCGGCAGCGCGATCACGACGATCAGCAGCGAGCCCGTAAAGATCGACATCACGATCCCCGGCACGTTGAGCAGGCCCAGCCCGAAGGTCACAAGGCCGATGATCAGGGCCGCCAGCACCACCCCGATGATCGAGCCTGCACCACCGAGAATAGAGACGCCGCCCAGCACCACCATGGTGATGACTTCCAATTCGAAGCCCTGCGCAATGGAGGGTCGGGTCGAACCCAGCCGTGCGGTGAGCAGGACGGCGGCAATGCCGCTCATCAGGCCGGTCAGGCAGAACAGCACGAATTTGATGCGGTCGACGCGCACGCCGGAAAACTGCGCCGCCGTCGCGTTATTGCCGATGGCGAAGACCCGTCGCCCGAAATTGGTGTGGTGCAGCAGGACATAGAAAATCACCGCAGCGACGAGGAACAGCACCAGCTCGAACGAAATCACCCACCAGACATAGCCCTGCCCGAACCAGGCGAAATCGCGCGGATAGCCGCCAAAGCTCTGGTCGCCGAGCACGATATAGGCAATGCCGCGAAACAGGCTCATCGTGCCGATGGTAACGACGATGGAGGGCAGCTTGAGCCCGGTCACGAGGAACCCGTTGAACGCCCCACAGGCGAGGCCGGTCAGGATGCCCACCAGCACCAGAACCGGTGTGGGCGCGCCGAATGTGTGCAGCACCAACCCCATCAGCGTCGAGGCCAGCGCGATGATCGAGGCCACCGACAGGTCGATTTCCCCGGTAATGATCACCAGCGCCATGGCCAGGGCGATCAGCGCCTTTTCGGTGAAATTGAACGTCATGTCGGAGAGCGACCAGGCGTTCAGGAAATAGGGCGAGGCCAGGGAATTGGCGATGAAGATGCCGATGGCGACGAGCACCAGCAGGCTCTCCCAGCTCAAGGCGGCAGATTTCAGCGGATTGTCGAGGCGATCCGGCAAGCGGCGGCCGGTGTTGGAAATGTCGGTCATAGCTTCGTTCCGTGCTTAAGCCGTGCTGTAGGCTCCATCGCCTCCCTCCCCCTTGAGGGGAGGGAATGAGGGTGGGGGTGCTGAGCGTTCCGCAGGTTCGGTACCTGTTGAGGGTGCAGAACCCCCACCCCAACCCCTCCCCTCAAGGGGGAGGGGCTTATGGCATCCAGTCCAGTCACGCCACTCCCTCCGCCTTCTTCAAAATCACGCGCCCCTTGCGCGTTTCGCCACGGGCATTGAGCACGACGGCAATCAGGATCGCCGCGCCGGAAATGGCCATCTGCCAGAAGGGCGAGACGCCGATGACCGGCAGTGCATTGTTGACGACGCCGAGGAACAGCGCGCCCAGCAATGCGCCAGCCACGGTGCCGATGCCGCCGGCAATCGAGACGCCGCCGATCACGCAGGCCGCGATAATGGTCAACTCATAGCCGCCCGCCACTTCCACCGAGGCGATCACGTAGCGCGATATCCAGAGATAGCCGCATAGTCCCGATACGGCGCCGGAAATCATGAAGGCCAGGAATTTGGTCAGCCCCACATTGATGCCGGTATAGACCGAGGCCGTGGGATTGACCCCGATGGCATAGAAGGACCGGCCGATGGGCGTACGCGTCATCAGCACGAAGAACAGCGCCGCAACCACGATGGCGAACCAGGTCAGGATCGGCAGTCCGAGGAAAGCGCCGCGCTGCAATTGAATGAATTCGGGGCTCATCTGGGCCGCATTGACCCAGGCGCCACCGGAAATGACGAAGACCAGCCCACGGAAAATGGTCAGCGTGCCCAGCGTCACCACGATCGGCGGAATATCGAGCTTCCAGACCAGAATGCCATTGAAGGCCCCCAAAGCCGCGCCGACCACCACGCAGCCCGCGATGAGCAGCGGAATGGGAATGAACGGCAAGGCCGCATTGGTCATGGCGACGATCATGCCGGTCAGCGCCAGATTGGACGCCATGGACAGGTCGATCGAGCGGGTCAGGATGACGACCATCTGGCCGAGCGCCAGCATCATCAGGATCGAGGTATCATTGAGAATGGTCAGCAGATTGCCCGGCTGGCTGAAGCGGGGAAACCGCATGGTCACCAGAATGATTACGGCAACGATGGCCAGGGCCAGCCAGATTTCACGATTTTTCAGAAGCCGGTTCATGCCGCCTCAACCTCGACGATGCCCGCCGCCAGACGCACCAGCGTTTCCGGCTGCAAGTCCCTGTTTTCCAGAATGTCCACCACCAGCCCCTCGCGCATGACGACGATCCGGTCGCTCATGCCGAGGACTTCCGGCAGTTCGGACGACACCATGATCACCGACAGCCCCTGCGCTACGAGTTCACCCATGAATTCATGCACGGCGGCCTTGGAGCCGATATCGATGCCCTTGGTCGGCTCATCGAGAATGATCACCTTGGGCAGCGTTGCCAGCCACTTGGCGATGACCACTTTCTGCTGATTGCCGCCCGAGAGGGTCGACACATTCTGACTGAGCGAGGAGGCACGCAGGTCCAGCCGTTCGGTATAGGTGCGCGCCAGCTTGAACTCTTCGGCCATGCGCAGGAAGCCGGAACGGCTGGTCTTGCCGAGGCTGGGCAGAGACACGTTCTTGAAGATCGGCTCGCCGGTGATCACACCCTGCTTGCCGCGTTCTTCGGGCACATAGACGATACCCGCGTCTACGGCGTCAGCGGGTGAGCGCGGCGCGATGGTCTTGCCGTCCAGCACCATGGTGCCGCCCGAAGGCCGCGTCATGCCGAACACGGCCTGCATGACTTCCGAACGCCCTGCCCCGACCAGTCCGTAAAAGCCGAGAATTTCGCCCTTGCGGACATTGAACGAGACATTGTCGAATTCGGTAGGGTGGCTCAGGCCCGACACGTCCAGCACGGGCTCGCCAATGCTGGCTTGCCGGGCCGGGAAAATCTGGTCCACCGCACGACCCACCATCAGCTTGACGATCTCGGATTGCGGGGTGTCCCGGATGAAGCCCTTGCCCACCTGCTCGCCATCGCGGAACACGGTATAGCGGTCGGCGATGCGGTAGATTTCATCGAATTTGTGGGAGATGAAGAGGATGGCCTTGCCGTCCTGCTTGAGCAGGTCGACCAGCACATAAAGCTCCTCGATTTCCTTTTGCGACAGAGCCGCAGTCGGCTCGTCCATGATCACGACCTGCGCATCGACACTGAGCGCGCGCGCCACGGCCACGAGATGTTTCTTGGCGATGCCCAGTTCCTTGAGCGGCATTGACGCATCAATGCCCGCCGCCATCGAGTCGAGCGTGGCCTGCGCCTCGCGGCGCATCTTGCTCCAGTCGATCAGGCCGAGACGGTTCGTAGGTGCGTGTCCGAGATAGATGTTCTCAGCCACACTCAATTCGTCGAACAGCACCGTTTCCTGGTGGATCGCGGTAATGCCCTCATTCGAGGCCGAGATGGCGGTGGGCAAGGTCACCACTCTGCCACCCACCCGGATTTCACCAGCGTCCGGCTGGTAGATGCCGGTCATGGTCTTGACCAGCGTCGATTTGCCTGCGCCGTTCTCGCCGATCAGCGCGGTCACTTCGCCGGGATAAAGCTCCAGCGACACATCGTTGAGCGCCCGCACGCCGGGAAAGCTCTTGGATATGCCGGAAAGGGTCAGGATGGGTTCGGTCATGGTTCTGTGCTCGCTAATACCCCCACCCCTGTCCCCTCCCCACAAGGAGAAGGGACAGGGGTGGGGGTTATCCCGGCGCCAAAGCGCCGGGATAGAAAGATCAGTAGATCTTGGAGAACTCTTCGATGTTGGACGCGTCGAACTGGAACGGCGCGGCCATGGCGGCCGAGTTGGTGTCGTCCAGGGTCACTTCGCCCACCTTGCCGATGGAGAAGGTTGCGCCAGGCGCGGCTTCCTGACCGTCAACAAGCGCCTTGGCCAGATAGACAGCCGAGTAGCCGAGATCGATCGGGTTCCACAGAGCCACGGCCTGCGATGCGCCATTGTCGATGAACTGCTTGAACTCGGACGGCAGGGCAAGGCCGGTGACGTTGACCTGGCCGATCAGGTTCTGATCGGTCACGACCTGGGCAGCAGCCACGACACCCACGGTGGTCGGGGCGATGATGGCCTTGAGGTCGGGATAGGCCGCGATCAGACCGCGGGCTTCTTCCGTCGACTTCACCGAGTCGTCATCGCCATAGACGGTGGCGACAAGATTGATGTTCGGGAACTTTTCGGGGATGGCGGCCTTGGCGGCTTCGATCCAGGCATTCTGGTTGGTCGCGGTCGAAGCGGCCGAGAGGATGGCCACATCGCCACCTCCGGGCAGATAGTCGGCAGCGAGCTTGATGATGGTCTCGCCGATCAGGCCGATATCGGAGGGGTTGAGGTGGATCGAGCGGCCTTCGGGGGCAACGCCCGAATCCCAGGAGATCACCTTGATGCCGCGTTCCTGAGCACGCTGCAGGGCGGGCACCAGAGCGTCGGGATCGTTGGCGGAGATGGCGATGGCGTCCACCTGCTGCGCGATCAGCGAGTTGACGACTTCGATCTGCGCTTCGGCGGTTGCCGCGGTGGGGCCGGTATAGATCAGTTCGACATCGCCCAGTTCGGCGGCAGCTTCTTCAGCGCCCTTGGCGGCGGCATCGAAAAAGCCATTGCCCAGCGACTTCACGACCAGCGCGATGCGGGTCTGGGCGGCGGCCGGCGCGGCCATCAGCACGGCGGCGGTTGCCGTTGCAGCAAGCAGTGTCCAGAGTTTCATTGAAATTCCTCCCGGGAATGATCTGGTTTGGTCATTTGAATGTTCAGGCCGTTTTCGTTTCTGGCTCGGCCTGAACGCCCGCATCCACCACGATGAGCCGCACATTTGCATTTTCCAGCATCTGGCGGTCCTCGTCGCGGATACCGCCATCGGTGATGACAGCGGCAATTCGGTCGAGCCCACACAGGATGAGGCTCGAGCGTCCCGAAAATTTTGAACTATCGGCAAGCACGATCAATTCGTCGGCCTGCCCGATCAGCGCCAGCTCCGATTGCACGACCATGGGGTCGGCCTCCATCAGCCCGTGGGCGCCAATGCCCTGACAGCCGATGAACATGCGCCTGGCGTAAAAGTGGCTCGCCACCACCCCGCCAAAGGGCGAGAGGATGACATTCTGCTCGCGGTAAACCGTGCCGCCGGGAATGACGACCGAGTTGCGCGAATTGTGAATGAGGAATTCGGCAATGGCGAAGCTGTTGGTGAAGACGCTCAGCCGCTTGCCCATCAGGTGATGCACCATCTGATAGGTAGTGGTGCCGCCATTGATGATGATCGGCTCGCCGTCATTGCACATTTCAGCAGCAGCGCGGGCAATTGCTCGTTTTTGAGCAATGTTGATCGTTTCATTGACGGAAAAGGGACGCCCCATCAATCCGCCCTGTTCCGGTGGGTTGATCGCCTCGGCCCCGCCCCGCACACGCCGCAGCTTGCCCTGCACATGAAGGGCGGCAATATCCCGGCGAATTGTGGCTTCAGAGGAACTTGTGACTTCACAAAGCTCCGCCACAGTCACCACGGGGCGACTTTGTACGGCAGATAAAATGACGCGGTGGCGTTCCGTTTCGTGCAAGGCTGATACTCCCTGATTGCAGGTGTTCCCATCAATCTCACGCAGAGTCAATCACCATTCCGCATGTTTCCGTCACTATCGATCATATGTGACGAAACATGATTGTTTATGATTGACACCAGGCCGTGAGATATGGCCATGTCCGGCCAAATATCTGTCTGCCTGTTCTATTGGGAGGAAGTCCATGTCCACCGCGCCCAAGCGCCTTGCAAACCTGTGGGATGATGCCAAGGCCGCATCGATGAGCGAGCCCGAGCGCCTCGTCTATCGCTCAAACCTGCTCGGTTCGGACAAGCGCGTCACCAATTATGGCGGCGGCAACACGTCCTCGAAGGTCTGGCAGAAAGATCCGCTGACCGGCCAGGACGTCGAAGTCCTGTGGGTGAAAGGCTCGGGCGGCGACAGCGCCTCGATCAAACTCGATGGTTTCGCCACGCTCTATATGGACAAGCTGCGGGCCTTGAAGGGCCTTTATCGCGGCGTCGAATTTGAAGACGAGATGGTGGGCTACCTCCCCCACGCCACCTTCAATCTCAATCCGCGCGCCTCCTCCATCGACACCCCGCTCCATGCCTATGTGAACCGGCCCTTTGTCGATCACATGCACCCCGATGCGATCATCGCCATTGCGGCCTCCAAGAACAGCAAAGAGCTGACGCGCCAGATTTTCGGCGACACAATCGGCTGGCTGCCCTGGAAAAAGCCCGGCTTTGAACTCGGCCTGTGGCTCGAAAAATTCTGCCTTGAGAACCCGAATGCCAAGGGCGCCGTGCTTGAATCGCATGGCCTGTTCACCTGGGGCGACACGCCCAAGGAATGCTACGAAACCACGATTGCCATCATCAATCAGGCCATAGAATGGTTCGAGAAGGAAACCCAGGGCAAGACCATTTTCGGTGGTGAAGCCGTCACCTCGCTCGACGCCGATGCCCGTCGCGCCGTCGCTGCCCGCCTGATGCCGAAAATTCGCGGCTTTATCTCCGAAGACAGCCACAAGCTCGGCCATTTCGATGACAGCGCCGCTGTGCTGGAATTCGTGAACAGCCACAATCTGCGCCCGCTGGCGGCGCTGGGCACGTCCTGCCCGGACCACTTCCTGCGCACCAAGATCCGTCCGCTGGTGATTGATTTCGACCCGGCCAATCCCGATGTGGACGCCGTCATTGCCGGTCTCGACCAGCAGATTGCCGATTATCGCGCCGACTACGCCGCCTATTACGAGCGCTGCAAGCACGACAATTCGCCCGCCATCCGCGATCCGAATGCCGTTGTGTATCTCATCCCCGGCGTCGGCATGATCACCTTCGCCAAGGACAAGGCCACGGCCCGCATTTCCGGCGAGTTCTATGTCAACGCCATCAATGTGATGCGCGGCGCGTCGACGGTGTCGGAATATCAGGGCCTGCCCGAGCAGGAAGCCTTCGATATCGAATATTGGCTGCTCGAAGAAGCCAAGCTCGCCCGTATGCCCAAGCCGAAGTCTTTGGCCGGCAAGATCGCCCTCGTCACCGGCGGCGCCGGCGGCATCGGCAAGGCCACGGCTGCGCGTCTCCTGCGCGAAGGCGCCTGCGTCGTTCTTGCAGACATCGACCAGACCGCCCTGGACAGCGCGACTGAGGAACTCACCTCGATTTTCGGCAAGGATTTCGTCCGCCCAGTGAATATCAACGTCACTAGGGAAGAAGCCGTCATTTCCGGTTTCGCCCATGCCGTGGTCGAATTCGGCGGCCTCGATATTCTCGTGTCCAATGCCGGCCTGGCCTCCTCGGCACCGATCGAGGAAACCTCGCTGGAGCTGTGGAACAAGAACATGGACATTCTGTCCACGGGCTATTTCCTCGTGTCGCGTGAAGCCTTCAAGCTGTTCCGGAGCCAAAAGATCGGCGGCAATGTCGTGTTCGTCGCATCCAAGAACGGACTTGCCGCTTCGCCGAACGCCGCCGCCTATTGCACCGCCAAGGCCGCCGAAATTCATCTGGCCCGGTGCCTCGCCCTCGAAGGCGCCGAAGCACAGATCCGCGTCAATGTCGTCAATCCAGACGCCGTGCTGCGCGGCTCGAAGATCTGGGCCGGCGAATGGCTGGAACAGCGCGCGTCCACCTACAAGACCGACAAGGATGGCCTTGAGGAAATGTATCGCCAGCGCTCCATGCTGAAGCGCTCGGTCTTCCCCGAGGACATTGCCGAAGCCATCTACTTCTTCGCGAGCGAGGCTTCGGCCAAGTCCACCGGGAACATTCTCAACGTGGATGCGGGCAACGCACAGAGTTTTCCGCGGTAATTAGAGGGATAGAAGGAACCCCTCACCCGTCTCGGCCTGTGGCCGATCCACCCTCTCCCGCAAGGGGAGAGGGATAAGCCGGCGGGTGAACGAACTCGGTGCCCCCTTCTCCCCTTGCGGGAGAAGGGGCCCGAAGGGCGGATGAGGGGTATCTTCGGGAGAAAGCCATGACCGAACACATCATCGACCCAACCATCATCGAAGCGGAAAACGCAAAACTCTCCGCCGATCTGCGCACTGATTACGACTCCCTAGGCGAGCGCCTTGACCGGCGCGGCATCGCCATCGACGAGATCAAGGCCAAGGTGGCCAATTTTTCCGTCGCCGTTCCCTCTTGGGGCGTCGGCACGGGCGGCACCCGCTTTGCCCGCTTTCCCGGCAAGGGCGAGCCGCGCGATATTTTCGACAAGATCGAGGATTGCGCCGTCATTGCCCAACTGACGCAGGCAACAAAGACCGTTTCGCTCCACATTCCGTGGGACAAGGCCGATCCGAACCGGCTGAAGCAGGCGGCCAGCCGCTTCAATCTCGGCTTCGACGCCATGAATTCCAACACGTTCTCGGACGCCAAGGGCCAGTTGCAGAGCTACAAGTTCGGCTCGCTTTCGGCCGCCGACAAGAGCACGCGCGATCAGGCAATCGAGCATAATCTCGAATGTATCGAGATCGGCAAGACCATCGGCTCCAAGGCCCTGACGGTCTGGATCGGCGATGGCTCCAATTTCCCCGGACAGGTCAATTTTGCCAATCAGTTCGCGCATTATCTCGATTCCATGAAGTCGATCTATGCCGCCCTGCCCGATGACTGGCGCCTGTTCACCGAACACAAGATGTACGAGCCGGCCTTCTATTCGACGGTCGTGCAGGATTGGGGCACCAATTACCTGATCGCCAAGGAGCTGGGCGACAAGGCCTTCTGCCTCGTCGATCTCGGCCACCATGCGCCCAATGTGAATATCGAGATGATCGTCTCCCGCCTGGCCCAGTTCGGCAAGCTCGGCGGCTTCCACTTCAACGACAGCAAATATGGCGACGACGATCTCGACGCCGGCTCCATCGATCCGTTCCGCCTGTTCCTCGTGTTCAACGAGCTGGTGGACATTGAAAGCCGTGACGCCGCTTTCCATCCCGCCCACATGCTCGACCAGAGCCATAATGTCACCGACCCCATCGAGTCGCTGATGCTGTCGGCTGCCGATGTGCAGCGCTCGTATGCACAAGCGTTGCTGGTGGACCGCAAGGCCCTGAAGGCTGCGCAGGAGGGCAATGACGCGCTGGCCGCCACGCAGGAACTGCGCAGGGCGTTCCGCACCGATGTCGAGCCCGTTCTGGCGCTGGCCCGCATGGAACAGGGCGGCGCCATCGATCCGCTGGCCGCCTATCGCGCTGCCGGCTATCGCGCCAAGGTCGCCGAAATCCGTCCCGAAATCGAAGCGGGCTCAAGCGGCATCGTCTGATCCAAAGGTTAGCAGAACCCCAACCCGGCCTCCCCCCAGACAGGGGGAGGATGGTGGGGTAGCTCTTGAGCTTTCCCTTGCGTGGCGTAGAACAGAGTCATGTCCAAGACCACGCCCGCCACCGCCGCGCTGACCAAGGCCGGCATCGCCTTCACATTGGCCCAGTATGACTACGATCCCCATGCCGAGCGCGTCGGGTTGCAGGCGGCCGAGGCCATGGGTGTTTCCCCGGCCGAAGTTTTCAAGACGCTGATGGCCGAACTCGACGGCAAGCCGGTCTGCGCCATCGTCCCCTCGGACGAGGAAGTGAACATGAAAAAGCTGGCGGCGGCGCTGGGTGGCAAGTCGGCCCATATGATGAAGCCTGCCGATGCGGAGCGCCTCACCGGCTACAAGGTGGGCGGCATCAGTCCGCTGGGCCAAAGAAAGCCCGTGCCCACGGCCCTCGACGAGTTGGCAACGCTATACGACGAGATTTTCCTCAATGGCGGCCAGCGCGGCTTGCAGATCAGGATCAGGCCCGATGATCTGGTCAAGGTTCTCGCCTGCACCGTTGCCGATCTGGTCCGTTAGGTCTGGCCCCGGAAACGACAAAAGGCGCCCTGGTGGACGCCTTCATCGGATCGACTTGGAGGTCGGTGTCGCTTAGGCGACGTAGGTGCCGCGAGCGATCGACTTGATGTCGCCCTTGGTGATGCCCAGATCGTGCAGCTGACGGTTGTCGAGGCTGTTCAGCTCACGCAGGGTGCGCTGGTAACGGGCAAAGTCGGCAAGTTTCTTGGCGATGTTCATTTTTATTCCCCTTCGTTTTGATGACCCTTATCTAGACCACTCCAATCGTGATTAGTAGGTAGCCAAACTGCACATCCGTTATGCACTGATTGCATCCGAAAGAGGCACAAGGTTCATAAAGGGTTGAAGGGGATCGCGCCGAAAGGCAAGCTGCGCCGATCAAGCCACCATGCTAACCATTTGATTAGTATAGAAAATAGACGCCGCGCCGTTGTCGGGCGCAGCGTTTTGAAATTTTGACCAAACGGTCAACCGCCATGCAGGCGTGCGGCAGCTAGGTTATGCGGCCATGCCGCATGGTCAGCAGTCGATCCACGGTGCCGTCCGGAATGGCGGCATGGGTTACCATGATAATGGTACGGTCTTTGGCGGCCTCGGCGAGTATGCGGAAAAACGCCAGCTCGGTGTCGCGGTCAAGCGCATCGGTGGGCTCGTCTAGCAACAGGACCGGCGCCTGGCTCAGCAGCGCCCGCGCCAGGCAGAGCCGGCGCGCCTGCCCAGCAGACAGTGTCCGTCCGGCCTCGCCCACTACCGTGTCCAGTCCCTTGGGCAACAGACGCACATGTTCATCCAGCTGGGCCCTGCCCAGTGCGTCCCACAGGTCTTCGTCGCTGGCCTCGGCGCGTCCGATCAGCAGGTTGTTGCGGATCGTATCGATAAAGACCGGGCTGTCCTGGCTCAGCAGCGCCATATGGGCATGCACATCCCTGGTGCCGAACCGGTCCAGCGCCAAATTGCCGATACGAATGACGCCTGCCTGCGGCTCCGCCAGTCGCAGCAGCAGGCGCAGCAAGGTGGACTTGCCACAGCCGCTCGGCCCCACGATGGCGATGCGCTCGCCGGGTGCGATATCGAGCGACAGGCCGGACAATACAGGCGGCAGGCCCGGATAGCCGAAGCTGACATTATCGAAGGCAATGCCGGCATCGCGCGGGATCGCTACGGGATGTGATGGCTCGCTCACGGGCGGCTCCAGCGTCACCAGCGCATTGAGCCGTTCTGCGGCGGCAATGGCCGCACTGGCCTTGCCCACACTGCGCACGATCATTCCAGTCACTTCAAAGCTGCCAAGGATTGCCAGCAGCAGGCCGGCCATGACCGGCCCATCGACCTGATCGCTGTCAATCGCCACCAGTCCGGCCCAGAGAGAGCCGGCCAGCGCCAAACCTGCCAGAATTTGCACCGATGCCGCCGCACCCGACGTATAGGCGCCAAGCCTTTGCCGAAGCCGTGCGGCAATGGCGCTGGCGTCGTCAAAGCGCCGCGATGCTGCGCCCAATGCACCCAGGGCCGTCAGATCGGCATGCCCGACAGCACCGTCCAGCACCGCCATGCGCATATCGGCATTGGCCTCGATGCTTGCCCGCCCGGCGGCGCGGCTGAGGCCGATCAGGCCGAGCGGCACGATCAAGGCCGCCGCGGCCATCGCCGGGCCATAGATCATGGCCGCGCCGGGCAGCAGGAAAGCGAGCAATATGGTCATGCCACTGCCGACCAGCAGCGCCGCCGCCCATGGGCCGATAGCCACGAGAAACGCATTGTCGAGCGCATCCACGTCGGCGGTCAGGCGGCTGACGAGATCGCCATGGCGCAGCGAGCGGTCCGGCAGCGGCAGGCGCGGAAACAGCCGGCCAAACAGCCAGCCGCGCAGGTTGGAGAGGAGTTTCAGCGTGGCATTGTGGCCAACGAGCCGCTCGCCATAGCGCGCCAGAATGCGGATGAAGGAAAAGCCGCGCACCAGCGAGGATGGCACGAAGAGATTGAAGCCAAGGCCCAGCGTCGTCAGCGCCGTGGCGGTGATGAACCAGCCGGACGTGCCGAGCAGAGCGACACCGGCCAGGAGCGTGACCAACGACAGCAGCAGCGCCAGGCCGAAGGCGCCCTTATGGTCCCGGAACAGCGGAAAGAAGGACAGGAGCGCTTTCATGCGACACCCCTTTCGCGGCGGTGGTTGGGGGCTTCCACCAGAGTTTTCCCGGCAATGCGCCAGGCCTTGTCCATGCGATTGGCTACGCTTTGCGCATGGGTGGCGATGATCAGCGTGCGGCCGGCAGCATAGTCGAGCAGATTGCCGATGATCTCGCCTTCAAGCTCGGTGTCGAGATGGGCCGTTGGCTCGTCGAGGAGGATCAGCCCGGCATCACGCAGGAACAGCCGGGCCAGCGCCACGCGCTGTGCCTGCCCGCCCGAAAGGCCGATACCGTCTTCGCCGATGATCGTGTCGAGGCCCTCGGGCAAAGCGGCCGCGAAAAGGCTGATCGAGGCCCGCTCGGCGGCGCGCTCGATCTCCCGGCGCGACGCATCCGGCCGGGCCAGGGCGATATTGTCGGCAATACTGGCATGGATCAGCCGCGGCTTCTGCGTGAGGATGAAGATGCGGCTGCGCAGATCAGCCTCGCTCCAGTCGGCCAGTGGCCGGCCGTCAAGGCTGATGCCGCTATCGGGCACGCGCAGCCCGGCAATGGATTCGAGCAGGGTGGACTTGCCAGAGCCGCTGGCGCCAAGAATGGCGACATGCTGGCCCGGCGCGATTTTGAGGCTGGCCTTTTCGAGCACGGCCCGCATGCGATCTGGTGTGCGCAGGGTCAGATCGGCCAGCGCCACGCCGATGGCCGGCCCGGAATGCGGGGCAATATCGGCCAGTGCCAGCGGCTCGGCCGGCAGCGTGCCCAGTTGGCGTTCGATTTCGACAAGGCCTGCCTTGGCTGTTGCCCGGTCGTGATAGTGCGACGCCAGAAGGCGCAGGGGGTTGTAAATTTCCGGCGCCATCAGCAGCAGGAACATGCCCACCTGAAGCGTCAACGGGCTGCTGCGCAAGTGCAGGTAATCGATGAAGGTCAGCCCGACATAGAGCGCGATGCCGGCGACGCCGAGCGCCGCGAAAAATTCGAGCACCGCCGAAGACAGGAAGGCAATGCTCAGCACTTTGAGCGTCCGCTTGCGCAGCTTCTCGCTGGCTTCGACAATCCCGGCGGTTTCCGCATCCTCGCGTCCGAACAGCTTGAGCGTCAGCAAGCCCTTGAGGCGGTCGCTGAACCGGCCTGAAAGATGGCTCAGTGCCCTGGCCTGCCGGTCGGTGGCCACCTGCGCGCCCCAGCCGACCAGCGCCATGAAGATCGGGATCAGCGGTGCGGTCACCAGAAACAACAGGCCCGCCACCCAGTCGAGCGGCAGGATGATGGCGCCGAAGATCAACGGCAGCAAAGCCGCCTGCAAGGCAGCGGGCAGATAGCGGGCGAAATAGCCATCCAGCGCCTCGACCTGATCGACGATTGCCGCGGCAGCGATGCCAGAAGGCGCGGCAGAGGCGTCTCGCGGGGAGCGGGCAAGGAGATTGGTGAATAGCGCCTGCCGAAGCCGGCGCTTGATCGATTCTGCGGCCACGATGCCGGCCTGCTCTGCAAGCGCGCCGAGAACGGCACGGACCACAAGCAGGCCAAGAATCAGAGCAACGCCCGGCAGAAGCAGCGATGCGGGTTCGCCGCCTTCAATAGCGCGGCCCAGCACTTCGGCCAGCGTCCAGGCCTGCCAGACCAGCAGGCCACCACCGGCCAGAGGCGCAAGAAAGGCGATCCAGAGCGCAATGCCGCCATGAATTTGCAGCCTGCCAAGCATTTTCCTGGCCTGTCGGTCGCTCTCTGTCACTTCTTGGGATGTCCTTTCCATCGTCAGCACAGCCTAAAGGCAGGTCAGGCACGCTGTCTTGATCTGAATCAAGGCGTTGATCACGCTCTGCGGCGTAAGAGGGGACAAGGGTAGCCCGACTCCGGCTGCCGAAACACCGAGGCCCACATGCCATGATTGATATGCTCGTCGTTGACTTGTCGCGATGGCAATTTGCCGCCACCGCGATGTATCACTTTATCTTTGTTCCCCTGACGCTGGGGCTGTCTTTCATGATGGCCATTATGGAAAGCGTCTATGTGATGACCGGCCGCCAGATCTGGCGGAAGGCCACATTGTTCTGGGGTACGCTTTTCGGCATCAATTTTGCCATGGGCGTGGCCACGGGCATCGTGATGGAATTCCAGTTCGGCATGAACTGGAGCTATTACAGCCATTATGTGGGCGACATCTTCGGCGCTCCCCTCGCCATCGAGGGCCTGATGGCCTTCTTCCTCGAAGCGACCTTCATTGGCCTGTTCTTCTTCGGCTGGGACCGATTGAGCAAGGTCGGCCATCTGGTCGTCACCTGGCTGACGGCCCTCGGTGCCAATTTCTCGGCGCTCTGGATTCTCGTGGCCAACGGCTGGATGCAGAACCCGGTCGGCGCCAAGTTCAATCCCGATACTATGCGCATGGAAATCACCGACTTCATGGCGGTGATCTTCAATCCGGTCGCGCAGGCCAAGTTCGTGCATACGGTCAGTGCCGGCTATCTCACCGGCGCCGTCTTCGTGCTGGCGATCTCGGCGCTGTTCCTGGTCAAGGGCAAGCATGTCGAACTCGCCAAGCGCTCGGCCGTGGTTGCGGCCAGCTTTGGCCTCGCCTCGGCGCTGTCAGTCGTGGTCCTGGGTGACGAAAGTGGCTATGTCGCCACGGAACACCAGATCATGAAGATCGCGGCGCTCGAAGCCATGTATGAGACCGAGCCTGCCCCGGCACCGTGGACGCTGATCGGCTTCCCCGGCGAGAACGGCCAGCTCGGCTTCCACATTTCGGTGCCATGGGTGGGCGGCTTGATCACCACCCGCTCGTTCACCGAGGAGCTGCCCGGCATCAACGAGCTGGTCGAGCGCGCCCAGGACCGCATCCGCTCGGGCATCGTGGCCTATAGCGCGCTGCAGGAAATCCGGGCCGATGGCACCAATCAGGAGGCCCGCGCCGTGTTCGACGAATACTGGCCGGACCTTGGATACGGACTGCTGCTCAAGCGCTACCGCGTCGATATCGAGAATGCCACGGACGAAGAAATCGTCATGGCCGCCAATGATACGGTGCCCGGTGTCTGGCCGCTGTTCTGGACCTTCCGGATCATGATGGGCCTGGGCTTCTTCTACATCGCCTTCTTCGCGCTGTGGTTCTACCGGGCATCGCGCGGATGGATCGATACCAACAAGCCCCTGCTCTGGTTCAGCCTGTTCACCCTGCCCCTGCCCTGGATCGCCATCGAAAGCGGCTGGTTCATTGCCGAATTCGGGCGACAGCCATGGGTGGTGGAAGGGGTGTTGCCCACCTTCTACGCGGCATCGAGCCTGACGGTGCTTGATCTCATCCTGTCGCTCACCTTCTTCGTGCTGCTCTACACGGTGCTGCTGGTGATCATGGTCATCCTGATGGTTCGTGTCATTAAGGCCGGTCCGAAGGACGAGATCTTCTCCAGCAAGGGCCAGCCCGACGATGACGATGATTTCGTGATCGCCGCCCTTCCCGCCACACCCGCAACCAAGGAGCTCGGATCGTGAGCACCATTCCACTCGACTATGAAACGCTGCGGCTGATCTGGTGGCTGCTGCTGGGTGTCCTGCTGATCGGCTTCGCCATCATGGGCGGACGCGACATGGGCGTGGGGGCTCTCCTGCCCTTCGCCGCCCGCACCGATGAAGAGCGGCGCGTGCTGCTCAACCTCATCGGGCCGACCTGGGAAGGCAATCAGGTCTGGCTGATCCTGGGCGGCGGCGCCATCTTTGCCGCCTTCCCCCCTCTCTACGCCGTGAGTTTCTCGGGCTTTTACCTGGCCATGATGGTCATTCTCCTGGCGCTGATCCTGCGGCCTGTCGGCTTCAAGTTCCGCGGCAAGGTGGAAGATCCGCGCTGGCGTTCGGCCTGGGATTGGGGCCTGTTCATCGGCGGCTTCGTGCCGGCGCTGATCATGGGCGTGGCCGTGGGCAACGTCCTGCTGGGCGCCCCCTTCCACCTCGATGACACGATGCGCATCTTCTACACCGGCAATTTCTTCCAGTTGCTGATGCCCTTCGCGCTCCTCGCCGGTCTGGTCAGCCTCGGCATGATCGTCACCCATGGCGCCGCCCTCATCGTGGGCCGCACCGAAGGCGCGATTGCCGAGCGCGCCCGCACCTATGGCATCTGGGCCGGTCTTGCCACCATTGCCCTGTTCGCACTGGGCGGGGTCTGGGTGGCCCTCATGAACGGATATGTCGTCACTTCGGTGATCGATCCCAATGGTCCGATCAACCCGCTCAGCAAGAGCGTGGAACTGGTCGCCGGCGGCTGGCTCAACAATTACCGGCTCTATCCCTGGATGATTGCAGCGCCGGTTCTGGGCTTTGCCGGGCTTGCTCTGGCCGTCTTTGGTCTCAGCTCGGGCCGCAAGTGGCTTGCCTATCTGTCGAGCAGCACGGCCATTTTCGGCATTGTCTCGACTGCGGGCCTGTCGATCTTCCCGTTCTTCCTGCCCTCGTCGACCATGCTCAATGCCGGGCTGACACTGTGGGATTCCTCATCGAGCCACATGACGCTGTTCATCATGCTGCTGTCGACGGTCTTCTTCCTGCCCATCATCCTGCTCTACACCGCCTGGGTGTTCCGGGTGATGCGCGGCACGGTGACCAGCGACAATCTCACCAAGAACCCCAACGCCTACTAGGAGATTTTCTATGTGGTATTTCTCATGGATTTTGGGCGTGAGCCTGGCCTGCATGTTCGGCATTCTCAACGCAATGTGGTTCGAGATGCGCGAAGACCGGCGCCTGGCGCGTGAGCAGGCCAAGGAACCAGCGGCAGCCGTCAAGTAGGCGGCAGCGCGGGCATGATGAAGGGGCCGGTGATCAACCGGCCCCTTTTTCTATTATCACGCCGATATTTCCACCATCGTCACCACCCGGTTTATCCGGGTGGACCATGCCTTCCAAAGCTGGATTGCCCGGACGAGCCGGGCAATGACGATGGAATGGAAGCCATAAGAAAACGGCTGCTTTCCGCGGAACCGGAAATGGCCTATCCGCAGCGCACCCTGAGCCGGGCCAGATCGGGCACGGTGACATGCCGGTAATTGAGAATCTCGATGACCCCATCGGCCTTGAGCTTGCTGATCTGGCGGCTGACAGTCTCGATGGTCAGGCCGAGAAAATCTGCAATGTCGGAGCGGCTGAGCGGCAGGTCGAACGTGGTGACGGCCACTTCATCGGTCGGATCGATATGGCTGGCGATCATGAACAGGAAACTTGCCACCTTTTCGGAGGCGGTCTTGCGGCCCAGCGTCACCATCCAGTCGCGCGCTTCATCCAGTTCGCGCAGGGCCTGCATCATCACGCGATGTTCGAGCGGCGCGCTATCCTTCATCAGCGCTTCCAGCGCCGGCTTGGGAATGACGCAGAGATCGACCTGTGAGGCCGCCTCGGCGCTGACCCGGCTTTCGCTGGCAAAGGGCCGTCCGAGCAGGTCCGGGGCGAATTGCAGGCCCACCACCTGCTGGCGGCCATCTTCAAGCACCTTGGTGAGCTTGATGACCCCGCGCAACACGTTGGAATAGGAATTGATCGGCATGGCATCCGCCATCAACTCCTCCCCTGCCTCCTTGCGCACCCGCCTGGTGGCCTTGGAGAGCAAAACCAGCTGCTCGGGGTTGAGCGCACCACAAATCCCCTGATGCCGCGCCTCGCAGCTCTGGCAGAGAACGGGAACTTCCGAATTGTGAATGTCCTTGCGAACCGTCTGCATGATCGGCCTCCTGACAGCGCAAGAAATATGTCGACGCTGACGCCAGTATAAGCCGAACCATTGTCGCTGTGCCAAGAGGTCGCATTTTTTGTTTGGCACAAGCACATTCACCGCGCTTTCATCGAGCGCCTGGATGCCCCATCAGCGCAGCAGCCGAACGTAGAAACGGCATCTGCCTCACCCCTTGACCTTACCATGATGGGAAGGTCTATATGGATGCGGACGAGGTAAGCATCATGAACCAGCACGTCCACAATCACCCCGCGTCCACCAGTCTCGACATTACCGGTATGACCTGCGCGTCATGCGTGTCGCGCGTGGAAAAAGCCCTGCTCAAGGTGCCGGGTGTCGAAACCGCATCGGTCAACCTGGCGACCGAGCGGGCAACCGTGTCCGGCGGTGATCCGGACGCACTGCTCAAGGCGGTCGAGAAGGTTGGCTATGCTGGTAGCATCCGCAAGCCCGATACGCCCACCCATGACCATGCTCATCATCACGATGAGGACGCGGCGCTGCTCAAGCGCGATGTCATCGTCTCGGCCATTTTCACCCTGCCGCTCTTCGTGCTGGAAATGGGCGGGCATCTCTATGCGCCGTTCCATCACTGGCTGATGGGCGTGGTGCCAATGCAATGGCTCTACATTTTCTATTTCGTGCTGGCCACGATCGTCCTGTTCGTGCCGGGTCGGCGCTTTTTCCGCATCGGCTTCCCCGCGCTGTTCCGGGGCGCGCCGGAAATGAACTCGCTGGTCGCTCTGGGTTCGGGAGCGGCATGGCTCTATTCCAGCGTCGTCACCTTCGCGCCGCAACTGGTGCCGGCCGAAACCCGCCATGTCTATTTCGAGGCCGCCGCCGTCATCGTCACGCTGATCCTGGTCGGACGCTGGCTCGAAGCCGTCGGCAAGGGGCGCACGGGCGACGCCATCCGTCAGTTGATGCACCAGCAGGCGCGGACCGCCCGCATTGACAGGGACGGGGCCCTGATCGAAGTGCCGATCGAGCAGGTCCGCGTCGGCGACATCATCTTCGTGCGGCCCGGCGAAAAGGTCGCCGTGGACGGCGACATCACCGAAGGGTCCAGCCATATCAATGAATCTATGATTTCGGGCGAGCCACTGCCCGTGTCCAAAGGCATAGGCGCCCATGTCGTCGGTGGCACGCTCAACACATCCGGTTCGTTCCGCTTCCGCGCCACCAAGGTCGGGGCCGATACCATGCTGGCCCAAATCATCCGCATGGTGGAAGATGCGCAGGCCGGCAAGCTGCCCATTCAGGCCGTCGTGGACCGGATCACCTCGGTCTTCGTGCCCGTGGTCATCAGCGTGGCCATCATCACCGCCATTGTGTGGTTTATCCTCGGGCCGGAGCCCAAACTCACCTTCGCGCTCGTCAACGCCGTCGCTGTCCTCATCATCGCCTGCCCTTGCGCCATGGGTCTGGCCACGCCCATGTCGATCATGGTCGGCACCGGGCGTGCCGCACAGCTTGGCGTGCTGTTCCGCAAGAGCGAAGCCCTGCAGCAGTTGCGCGATGCCAGGGTCGTCGCCTTCGACAAGACCGGCACGCTGACCGAAGGCAAGCCGAAGCTGACCGACCTCATCCTCGATGACGATTTCACCCATGACGAAGTGCTGGCGCTGGTTGCCTCGGTCGAGTCGCGGTCCGAGCATCCCATCGCCACAGCCATCGTCGCCGCCGCAAAGGATGCGGGACTGCCCCTCGGAACCGTCACGGATTTCGCGTCCAACCCCGGCACTGGCGTGACAGCCCGCGTCGATGGACGGCTGGTCGCGGTCGGCGCTCAAAAACACATGAGCCATCTCGATTTCTCCGACTTTTCGGACGCCATCGACACACTCGCCAGCGAGGGGAAAACGCCGGTCTTCGCCGCCATTGACGACAAGATCGCTGCGGCCATCGTCGTTGCCGACTCCATAAAGCCGACCAGCAAGGCGGTCATCGCTGCACTGCATGGCCTGGGCCTCAGGACCGCGATGATTTCCGGCGACAATCGCCGCACTGCCGAGGCTATTGCCGCTCAGCTTGGCATTGACGAAGTGCAGGCCGAAGTGCTGCCCGCGGACAAGGTGGAAGCCATCAAGGCGCTGCGGCAGGGCAATCGGGTCGTCGCCTATGTCGGCGACGGCATCAATGACGCCCCGGCCCTCGCCGAAGCCGATATCGGCATCGCCGTCGGCAACGGCACCGACGCCGCCATAGAAAGCGCCGATGTCGTTCTGCTCGGCGGCGACCTCAAGCAGGTGCTCAACGCCCTCGCCATAAGCCGCGCCACGCTGCGCAATATCTGGGAAAACCTGTTCTGGGCCTTCGGCTACAATGTTCTGCTCATCCCGGTCGCGGCGGGGCTGCTTTATCCCGGGTTCGGCATCCTGCTTTCGCCGATGATCGGCGCCGGGGCCATGGCGCTGAGCTCTGTATTCGTGATCGCCAATGCCCAGCGTCTGAGGAGCGTCAATCCATGAATATCGGTCAAGCCGCTGAGCAGTCAGGCGTTTCCGCCAAGATGATCCGTTATTACGAGCAGATCGGCCTCATCAATCCGGCGCATCGCACCGACAGCAATTACCGTGTCTATGGCGCCGACGAAGTCCATGTGCTGCGCTTCATCAAGCGCTCCCGAACGCTGGGCTTTTCCATCGAGGAAACTTCGGCCCTCTTGGCGCTCTGGCAGGACAAGACCCGCGCCAGCGCCGAGGTCAAGGACATCGCCAGCGGCCACATCACGGCGCTCGAAGCCAAGATCGTTGAGTTGCAGGGTATGGTCAAGACATTGAAACATCTCGCACATTGCTGCCAGGGCGACAATCGCCCCGACTGCCCGATCCTTGATGACCTCGCCGGAGAAAGACACTGAAATGACCGACAAGACCACATTCATCGTCAACGACATGACCTGCAATCATTGCGTCGGTGCGGTGCGCGGCGCGCTGGAAGACGCTCTGCCGGGCAGCCAGGTCGAGATCGACCTCACGAGCAAAAAAGTCAGCTTCAGTGGAGACAGGGCCAAGGGCGAAGAGGCCATTCGAGAGGCCGGATATACGCCGGAAACAGTTTAGCCGACTGCCTTTGCCCGGCTCGTCCGAGCAATCCATCTCACTGTACCTGGTCAGACATGGATCACCCGAACATGTCGGGTGATGCGAAGGCCCAAAATCCGGGGGAATCCTGGTGAGCTCCAGCGGCACCAAATAGGCCGGCGTCGCCAAGAGCTCGGCACAGAAATGCGTTTACTGCCAAAGAGTTCCCGCGACATTCTGTCATGAAAAAGGGCGCCTTGCGGCGCCCTTTCCGTCCGTTCCGGGAGGAACCTCAGAACGGGCTGTCAGCATCCAGGAACTGCGCTGCATTTTCCGGAGTGATCAGGGTGGAGTCGAGAATGTAACGACCGGCCACCTGGATACCGCCGGTGAAGTGCGACGTCGTCAGCTCGATAGCCGTGGCGATCATTGCCGGGCTGTAGCTCACATCGACCGGGGTCAGTGCGCTGCCGTCGGCAACGGCCTGGATGATCTGCTGCATGCCGGCGCCGCCGACCACGAACATTTCGTCTTCACGGCCAGCCTGCCTGATGGCTTCGATGGCGCCCAGCGAGATATCGTCGTCCTGGGTCCACACGGCGTCGATTTCCGGGAAGCGGGTCAGGAAGTCCTGCATCACACGGAAGCCGTCATCACGGTTCCAGTTGGCGAACTGGTTCTCGAGCACCATGATGTTGGAGCCTTCGATGCTGCCCATGAAACCATCAAAGCGCTGCTGGTCGATCGGGATCGGCAGGCCGCGCAGGATGACCACATTGCCGCCATCCGGCAGAGCGCCCTTGATATATTCGGCGGCATTGGCGCCGAGGCCCGGATTGTCACCGGCGACGTAGAGATTTTCCACGCCATCAATCGACAGCTGGCGGTCGACCACGGTGACGAACTTGCCGGCATCCTTGACCTGCTTGATGGCCGAGGTCATCGCGTCCGGGTCGCCTGGCAGGATGACGAGCGCATCGATGCCACGGGTCGAAACCATGTCTTCGATGTCGGCGATCTGCTTGGGCGAGTCAGGCGAGGACGCAAACACGAACTCGACATTCGGGTAGGTTTCGCCAAGACGGGTGATCGCCTGCTGGGCGAAATAGTTGACGCCGCCAGTCCAGCCATGGGTTGCAGCCGGAACCGAGACGCCGATGGTGACCTTGTCATCCTGGGCCAGGGCAACGCCGCCCAGGCCGGTTGCGATGACGACGGATGCCATCAGGGTTTTTGCCAGTTTCATTCTTTTAGTCCTCCCAAAATGCCCTTTTTGCGGGCGATGTAAAACTTGATGTCGTCAGCTGGCGCGCTTGGGACGCTGCAGCAGGACGGCGAGAATGATGATCACGCCCTGGAAAGCACCATTCAGATACGGGCTGATGAAGCTTTGCAGGTTGAGGATATTGCCGATAAGGCCAAGGATGATGACGCCCACCACGGTACCCCAGACGCGGCCATAGCCGCCCTTGAGGGTGGTGCCGCCGATGATCACCGCGGCGATGGCCTCCAGTTCCCAGAGGACGCCCGTCGTGCTCGATGCCGAGCCGAGGCGGGGCACGTAGAGCAGCACGGCGATAGCCACCAGCATGCCCTGCAGGATGTAGGTGATCAGCCGGACATTATCGACATTGATCGAGGAATAGCGGGCCACCTGCTCATTGGAGCCGATGGCGGCGCAGTGACGACCAAAAGCGGTGCGGCGCATGACGATTTCGCCGGCAATCGCCACAAGCGCAAAGACCAGGATCGGATAGGGAATACCCAGAAAACCGCCGTAATAGACGGGGCGATAGACGTCGGCGACCTGGAAATTGAGTGAGAGTGTGCCGCCATCGGCAAGGAAGGTCACCAGCGAACGGAAAATGCCCATCGTACCCAGTGTCACGATGAAGGCTTCGATGCGCCCTCGCGTGATCATCACGCCATTGCCGACGCCCGCGACACCGCCGAGCAGGATGCCTGCCGCCATGCCAGCCAGGATCACGCCCCAGCCGATACCGAATGTGGGGATCAGCCAGTTCATCACCATGATCATGACGCCGGCGATCACCGCCGCCATGGAGCCGACCGACAGATCGAGCCCGCCTGCGGTGATCACGAAAGTCGCACCAATGGCGATGATGCCAATGAAGCTCGAGCGGGCCAGAACATTGGTAATATTGTTGTAGGTGAGGAAATTCTCATTGAGCGTGATGCCCAACAGGACCAGCAGAGCCAGCGCCGCCAGTGGGCCGACGGTCTTGAGATCCCACTTGAAACGGCTAGTGGTTTTAGCCGGTATCTCAGGCGCTGATACGCTCATCGTGTCCACTCTGCTTGATGCCTGCGGCGTACCGCATGATTTCTTCTTCGGTGATCTCGGCGCCTTCGAGCACGCCGGCAATGCGGCCGGTGCGCATCACCACGACCCGGTGAGACAGCCCGATCACTTCCTGGAGTTCGGAGGAAATGACGATGACCGCCTTCCCCTCGGCGGCCAGCGCCGCGATAATGTGATAGATCTGCTGCTTGGTGCCGACATCGATGCCGCGCGTCGGCTCATCCATGATGATGATGTCGGGCTCGCTTTCCATCGTCTTGCCCAGCATCAGCTTCTGCTGATTGCCGCCCGACAGCCGCCCGACGGCCACCGATGCGTCACGGGCACGAATGTCGAACCGCCGCGTCGCGCGCTCAAGCGCCCGATCTTCGCTGGCCGTATCCAGAAAGCCGGACCGCATATGCTTTGCAAGCGTCAGCAGGGTCAGGTTCGGTCGCAGGCCCATATTGAGCAGCAGGCCCTTGCCCTTGCGATCCTTGGTCATATAGGCCAGCCCGGCTTCGACCGATCGCGAGACACGGGTGAAATTGACCACCTGCCCGTTGAGCTGGATTTCGCCGGCGCTCCGGTGCGTCAGCCCGACAATTGCCTCGGCCACTGCCGTACGGCCCGAGCCGATCAGACCCGCAAATCCAAGGATCTCGCCCCGGCGCAGGTCGAAGGAAATGCCGGAAACCGACTTGGTCTCCAGATTGCGCACACTCAGCAGGACCGGCTCATCGACATTCGGCTCATGCTTGGGCGGGTAGAGGTTGGACAGTTCGCGCCCCACCATCATCTGCGCAATGGAGTCAGGCGTCAGCGCCTCGGTGCTGACCGTTGCGATCAATTGCCCGTCGCGCAGCACGGTAACGCGGTCGGCAAGTTCCATGATCTCGTCGAGCTTGTGCGAGATGAAAACGACGGAAACGCCACGCGCCGTCAGGCGACGGATCTGCTCGAACAGGGTCTGGGTTTCGCCCACTGACAGCACCGCCGTGGGCTCGTCCATGATCAAGACCCGCGCATCGCGGCTGATGGCCTTGGCGATTTCCACCATTTGCTTGTCGGCAACGGAAAGGCTCGAAATGCGCGCGTCGGGATCGACATGCACATGCAGCGTTTCCATGACCTCGGCGGCGCGACGGCGCATCTCGCCAACGTCCAGGAACGGACCGCGCTTCAGCTCACGGCCAAGAAAGATAGAGTCTGCCACCGTCAGGTGCTCGGCCAGGTTCAGTTCCTGGTGAATGAGCACAATGCCCATGGCCTCGGCCTTGCCGTCGGGCGGCAGTACCACGGTCTGACCATCGAATGCGATCGAGCCCGAGGTCGGCTGCTCGATGCCAGAAAGAATCTTGATCAGGGTCGACTTGCCGGCACCATTCTCGCCGATGATGGCGTGAACCTCGCCGGGGGCGATGTCATAGTCGATGCTGAACAGCACCGGAATTTCGCCGAAGGACTTGGAGATGCGATTGGCCGACAGAATCGGCGGCACACTTTTCGCCTGCACATCGACCACGTCCGCACCCCTCCCCGAGCCCGGTCCGCTTGCTGCGGAACTCTCTGCTCAATGCACGATGTAAAGGTTTTCATGATTGATGTAAAGGTTTACAGTGTTGGCAATGATGAGAACCCTGTGGATCGCACTGGCGGCGCCGGATTGATCTGCTAAGGGCAAAGGGCGACTGGCTTTATCCAGCCAGCGCCGAGGGCGGGACACCAGGTGCAGCAGCAAAAGCTGGCGACGATTGAAGATGTTGCGGCCATGGCCGGGGTGTCTATCGCCACGGTGAGCCGCGCCATCAACGAGCCCACCAAGGTTGCCGACGCGACCCGGCGCAAGGTTGCCGAGGCCGTCGCCCGCACCGGCTACACCACCAATGCCATGGCCCGCTCGCTGCGCATGCGGCGGTCCAACATGATCCTGATTCTGGCCCCGGATGTGGGCGACCCCAACTTCTCCAATATTCTGGTGGGGCTGGAAACCGAGGCCAGCAAACGCGGTTATGGCCTGCTCATCGGCAATACCCAGAACGATCCGAACCGCGAGACCGATTATCTGCGCTTCATTTCATCCAATCAGGCCGATGGGCTGATCCTGTTCACCGGCCACCTGCCCTATGGTTTCGGCCAGGACCGCGGCGAAGCCCGCCTGCCGCCCATGGTGGCGGTCAACGAGCCGGTGATGGGTCAGGATGTGCCTTTTGTCGGCGTCGACAATTTCGAGGGGGCCCGCGTTGCCGCCGAACACCTGATCGCGCAGGGCCACAGGCGCATTGCCTTTATCGGACACTCGACCAGCCGCGAGATCAATCGCCTGCGTGAAATGGGCTATCGGGCAGCACTCGAAGGCGCCGGCATCGCCATTGATCCGCGACTGATCCTCGATGGTGACGGCACAACGGAAAGCGGCCGCGCGGCGGCCGAACTGATGTTTGTGCGCGACGCACTGCCAACCGCTTTTCTCTGCGTCAACGACGCCACCGCGCTGGGCGTCATCATTGCGCTCAATGCCCGCCGCTATGAATTGCCGCGACAATTCTCGGTCATGGGTTTTGACGACATTTCCTTTGCCAGCTTTGTCAGCCCCTCGCTCACCACCATGAAGCAGCCACGCCACCGCATGGGCGAGGCCGCCATGGAATTACTGCTGACCCTGCTGGCCGGCGAAAAGCCCAAATCGCGCGAAGTGCTGCTGCGCGCCGAGCTGATCGTGCGAAACTCGGTATCGCGGCCGGGCGGCTGATCACCCCACCTATCAGCAGGTTGCCGGCCCGAAAACGCTCAATAGCCGTTCTTTTCCAGCCATTCCCGCATCCAGGCGATTTCGGCCTCCTGCGCCGCGATAACGGCCTCGGCCAGCGCGCGCACTTCCGGGTCGGTGCCGTGTTCGAGCACGATGCGCGCCATATCCAGTGCGCCCTGATGATGCGGAATCATGCCGAGAATGAAGTCGGCATCGGCATTGCCGGTATAGGCAATGTCCATATCGGCGTGCATTTGCGCATTGGCATTCTGATACGCAGCGGTCGCGGCATTGTCGGTTGCTGCAGCATGCGCGCCATGGCTGGAATGATCCTGTGCCAGGACCGGCAGGGACAGGCAGGACAGGACGAAGGCGACAAACAGGGGCTTCATGACTTTCTCCAATGGACGAGAAACCCGTTCTGCACCTTCCCGCCGCGGGAAGGTCAAGCGCCTCGCGCCGCGCGATGCAGGACGATGCTTTGCGTGCCATGATACTCGACGCGCGCCGTTTCCCCGAAGCCCAGCCGCCCTGCCAGCGCCAGCGAGGCGGCATTGCCGGGGTCGATCAGGCAGGCCAGGCGTCCCATGTCCCGCCCATCGCCCCATTCGAGCAGCGCCGACACCGCTTCATGCGCAAGGCCCTTGCCGTGCCAGTCAGGGTGAAACACCCAGCCGGCCTCGGGCACGTCGAGCCTGGGTTCGATGTCGCGCCGGAAATCGGCCAGCCCGACCTCGCCGATCAGGGCACCGCTTTCCTGCTCGATGACGGCGAAATAGCCAAAGCCCAGCATCTGCCAATGCCCCGCATAGCGCAGGATGCGCGACCACACTTCCTCGGACGTGCTGGGGCGGCCGCCGATATAGCGGGTCACTTCAGCATGCACCCAAAGCGCCAGGCAACTGGCGTGGTCGGCCTGCTCATGCCCGCGCAGGAGCAGGCGTTCGGTTTGGAGAACCGGGACCATCAGCCGGCGGCCACGGCGTTCCGGCTCATCTCCGAGAAAATCTCGGCCTTGCCGTTGCGGATGATGACGATTTCTTCCAGCCGCTGCCCGAACCTGCCCGGCAGGTAGATGCCCGGTTCGATGGAGAAGACCATGCCTTCATCCAGCACGGTCTCGCTGGTGCCGGTAATATAGGGCGCCTCATGCACATCGATGCCGAGGCCGTGTCCGGTGCGATGCAGGAAATACGCGCCATAGCCCGCTGCGGCGATCACATCGCGCGCCGCCTTGTCCACGTCCCTTGCCACTGCCCCGGGCACGGATGCCGCGATAGCTGCGTCGACGGCGCGGTCCAGAATGGCGTGGATTTCGTCAAAACCCTCGGGCTTGGAACCGAAATAGCCCACCCGCGTCATGTCCGAAGGATAGCCGCCGATGCGCCCGCCAATGTCGATCAAAACGGCATCGCCGCGCTTGAGTCTGGTGTCGCCGGTATGGTGATGCGGAAACGCACCGTTCGGGCCGAAGCAGACCGAGATAAACTGGGTCGTCGCGCCGTTTGCCTTATAGAAATTGGCGATGACCTCCGCGACTTCGAGCTCGGTCACGCCATCCTTGAGCGCGTCGAACCCCGCCGCCATGGCGCCATCGTTGAGCAGGTGCGACGCCTTGAGGAGCTTGTATTCTGCCTCGTCCTTGCGCGAGCGGAGATAGCCGACGCTGTCGCCAGTAAAGCGCCGGCTGGCCCCCGGCAGCGCGTCGAGAACCAGCAGCGCGAAATCGGCGCGCATGGTTTCGTCCAGCACCACGGATGGGCTCACCCGCGACACGCCGGTCGCGTCGATCAATTGCGCCAGCGCCGCATCGGGACCGTCGGCATCGGCCCAGGGGAACATGGGCAGGTCGGTATGCTGGCGCGAGGAATCGACATTGAGCGCCGGCATGAGGAAGCCGGCGAAATCCTTGCTGATCATCAACAGCACCGGCCGCTCGTCACCATGCGGCGACAGGCCAGCCAGATAGACCATGTGGCTCGATGGCCCGATCACCACCAGGTCGGTGCCGGTTTCGGCCATGCGGTCGCGCAGGCGGGCCATGCGGGCGGAGAAAATGCTCATCTGTGAAATCCTGAAATCAATGCGATCGGCCGCGCCGAATATGGTGCAGCACTATTTCCTAAACCGCGGAGGCCATCAACGAAGCGTTGCCACCTGCCGCAGTCGTATCCACGCAAACATGCCGCTCCAGCTGGAGCATGAACCTGTCTTCGGGCCGGGACAGGAGCGGGATCAGCGCGCCGTCCCGCTGGCTCAGCGCCCGGCGCACAGCCCTGAGGCCCGCTCCGTCGTCAAACCAGGCAACGGCATCAAAGCCCGCTGCCATTTGCAGATGCGCACCATCGAACGCTGCAACCTCCGCCCGACATCCGGCCTGCTCCGCCATGGCCGTTTGCGCCGCCACATCGTGCTCGCTGGGTCCAAGGCAGAGCAGCGTACCGCGCGGCGCGGCATGCAAGATATTGCTTTCCCCGGTCGGGCCGGGAAGGCTCAGCGGCGCGGAATGCAGATTCGTCTGGCCGCCTTGGGTGAACCGCTTGAGATAGTGCGGACCACCCGCCTTGGGTCCGGTGCCTGACAGGCCTTCTCCGCCAAAGGGCTGGCTGCCGACCACGGCGCCGATCTGATTGCGATTCACATAGATATTGCCCGCATGCACCTGTTCGGCCAGATGCCGGACGCGCGAGGAAATGCGCGTGTGCATGCCGAAGGTCAGGCCGTAGCCCGAGGCATTGATGGCGGCGATCACCTTGTCCAGTTCACCGGCCCTGAACGTTGCCACATGCAATACGGGGCCGAAGATTTCCTCCGGCAGGTCCTCAATGCCCGACACGCGCAAAACGACCGGCGCGATAAAGGTACCCTGGCCCGGCGCTGCCAATTGATGGATCACCCGATCTTCGCGCGCGGCGATATAGGAGGCGATCTTGTCCCGCGCCGGGGCGTCGATGATCGGCCCCACATCACGGGCAATGGACCATGGATCGCCCACCAACAGCTCGTCCATAGCGCCCTTGAGCATGTCGATGGTCCGCTCGGCGGCGTCCTCCTGCACATAGAGAATGCGCAGGGCCGAACAGCGCTGCCCCGCCGACTGGAAGGCCGAGGCGATCACGTCGCGCACAGCCTGTTCGGTCAGTGCCGTGCTGTCGACCACCATGGCGTTGAGCCCGCCGGTTTCGGCGATCAGCGGAGCATCCGCCGGACCATGCTCGGCCATGCTTTGCTCGATCCTGCGCGCTGTGGGCAGTGAGCCGGTAAAGGCAGTGCCACCCAGCCTGGCGTCGGATGTCAGCATGGCGCCCACCTCGCCGCCGCCGGGCAAGAGCTGGATGGCATCGCGGGGCACACCCGCCTCATGCATCAATTGCACCGCCCGGAAGGCAATCAGCGGCGTCTGCGGCGCAGGCTTGGCCAGAACCGGATTGCCGGCCACCAGCGCCGCCGCGATCTGGCCGGCAAAGATGGCGAGCGGGAAGTTCCAGGGCGAAATGCAGACAAACGGCCCGCGCGGGGCGCCGGTCAGCATCTCCGCCTCATCGGCATAATAGCGCAGGAAGTCCACCGCCTCGCGCAGTTCCGCCACTGCATCGGCCCAGGTCTTGCCCGCCTCCCGCGCCAGCAGCGCAAAGAATTCAGCCGCATTGGCCTCATAGAGCTCGGCGACGCGGCGCAGCAGATCGCCGCGCTCACCGACGGGCCAATGCGTCCAACCCGAAGCGTCGGCCGCCGCGATAGCCTGATCCACCTGGTCTTTCGTCGCCGCGATGACGGTCCCGACCTGATCGCCGTGATCGGCGGGATTGAGCACCGGGCTCATCGCGCCGTCTGCCTGTCGCATCGCGCCGAGCGGTTCGGCCCGCCATTGCGTGGTCCTGAACGCGTCTCTTGCCGCATCCATGGCGCCAAAGGCGACCGAATCGGTCAGGTCCAGCCCGGCGGAATTGCGCCGCTTGCCGAAAATGTCCTGCGGCGCGGGAATGGCCGGATTGGCCATGGCACCGCCAAGCGCCAGCAGCTTGCCGATCGGGTCCTCCGCCACCTTTGCCGCAGGCACATCCTCATCGGCGATCTGATAGACGAAGGAGCCATTGGCGCCGTTCTCAAGCAGCCGCCTTACGAGATAGGCCAGAAGATCCTTGTGCGCGCCCACGGGAGCATAGATCCGCGTCGTCACCGCATGCGTCTTGCGCAGCACTTCATGCAGTTGCTCGCCCATGCCATGCAGGCGCTGGAATTCGTAGCTGTCCTTGGCCCGCCCGGCTTCTGCCGCCAGATGCAGGATGGCGGCGGCGCTGTGCGCGTTGTGGGTGGCAAATTGCGGATAGATATGGGCCGAGGCAAAGAGCTTGCGCGCCGCCGCAATATAGCTGACATCGGTCGCCGCCTTGCGGGTGAAAACCGGATAATCCGGCAGGCCGAGCACCTGTGCCCGCTTGATCTCGGCATCCCAGTAGGCGCCCTTGACCAGCCGCACCATGATGCGGCGGTCGAGCCTTGCGGCCAGCGCATCCAGCCAGTCGATCAGCGGCAAAACCCGCTTGCCATAGGCCTGCACCACGATCCCGAAGCCATCCCAGCCCGCGAGCGCGGGGGTTTCCAGCACAGTCTCGATCACGTCCAGCGACAGATCGAGCCGGTCCGCCTCTTCGGCATCGATGTTGAAGCCCATATTGGCGCCCGCCGCCGCCAGCGCCAGCTTGCGCGTAGCCTCCACCAGTTCGACCATCACCCGGTCGCGCTGGGCCACTTCATAGCGGGGATGCAGGGCGCTGAGCTTGACCGAAATGCCGGGATTGTCGCGCACCGAGCCGCGCGTGCAGTGCGGCGCCAGCGCGTTGATGGCATGGAGATAGGCGTCGAAATAGCGCCTGGCATCGTCCGCAGTGCGCGCCGCCTCGCCCAGCATGTCGTAAGAATAGCGATAGCCCAGCGCCTCGGGCTTGCGCGCATTGGCCACCGCCTCGTCGATGCTCCGCCCGAACACGAACTGGCTGCCCATCAGCCGCATGGCGTGACCCACGGCGGTGCGGATTACCGGCTCGCCCAGCCGCGCCACGGCTCGGTGCAAAGCCGATTTCGGCCCCACATCCGGATCACCCAGCACTTCTGCGGTCAGGTTCAGCGCCCAGGACGAAAAATTGACCAGCGGACTGGGCGAGCCGCCGAAATGGCTGGCCCAGTCGGCGCCCCCCACCTTGTCATGGATCAGCGCGTCGATCGTCTCGCTGTCGGGCACACGCAGCAGCGCTTCGGCCAGCGACATCAACGCCAGCCCTTCCTCGCTGTCGAGGCCATATTCGGCGAGGAAACTTTCCATCAGCCCAAGTCTCGTGCCCGAGCGCACCGCCTCGACCAGCTCCACGGCTTTCGCCGCCACGGCCAGCCGGTCCTCCGCGCTGAGCCCCGTGGCGCCGATCAGCGCAGGAACGAGCTTTGCTTCATCGGCATGAAGCTGTTGGCGAAGCGCAATGCGGTGGGATCGAAGGTCGGTCATGGGCTCACTCGGAGAACGAATAGCCCATGATATTCGCTCCCCAACAGGCCTTTCGCCTGATCTATCGCACTTCGCTTTACCTATGGTACATTAAGCGCCTCATAGGCAGCCATTTCGCCCATCATGTCGCCATCAAACAGTGAAATAGACCAGATCGACCGCAAGATTCTCGCGGAACTGTCCAGCAATGGCCGCATCAGCGTGGCCGAACTCAGCCGGCGGGTAAATCTCTCCAAGACGCCCTTGCAGGCCCGGATCAGCCGGCTCGAGCGCGACGGCTATATTCTGGGCTATCGGGCCGTCATCGATCCAAACCGGCTTGGCCTGCCCCATGTTGCCTTCGTGGAAGTGCGGCTCAGCGACACGCGCAAGGCGGCGCTGGAAGCCTTCAACAAGGCCGTCCGTGCCCTGCCCGAGGTCGAACAGGCGCATATGATCGCCTCCAGCTTCGATTACCTGCTCAAGGTGCGCACCAAGGACATCGCCGCCTATCGGGAAGTGCTGGGCGAAAAAATCTCCGCACTGCCCCATGTCGCGCACACATCGACCCATGTGTCGATGGAAGCAGTCAAGGACGATGCGGAGTGATAGAAGGCCGGCATGAAAACAGTTCTCGTCATCGGCATCGGCACCGGCAGCCCTGACCACCTGACCATTGCCGGCATTGCGGCGCTCAATCGGGCCGATGTGCTGTTCGTGCCCGACAAGGGCGCGGACAAGGCCGATCTTGCCGATATCCGCCGCACCATCATTGCCCGCCATGTCACCGGCTCGCCCCGACAGGTCAGCTATGCCATTCCCCGCCGCGACGCGGCCAATCCCGATTACGGCAGGGGCGTCGATGACTGGCACGATGCCTTGGGCCATATCTTTGCCGATCTCATCGCCACCATTCCCGAAAATGGCAGCGGCGCGTTCCTCGTCTGGGGCGATCCGGGTCTATATGATTCCACCCTGCGCATTCTCGACCGGGTCGATGTGCCCTTCGACATTGAGGTCATTCCGGGCATCACCGCCATCCAGGCGCTGACTGCTGCCCATGGCGTTGCGCTCAACCGCATCGGCCAGCCGGTGCTGATCACCACCGGACGCCAGCTTGGCGCGGTCGAAACCGACAGCATCGTCATGCTCGATGGCCGGCTGGCCTTCCGCGATGCGGATCCGGATCTCGAAATTTTCTGGGGCGCATATCTGGGCACGCCCGACCAGCTTCTCGTATCGGGACGGCTGGGCGATGTCGCGGACAAGATCGTCTCCATTCGGCAGGCCGCCCGCGAGCGCCATGGCTGGATCATGGATATCTATCTGCTGCGCAAGGCGCAGTAGTGCGCCGCAAGCGAGCCTGCTAAACCATCGCCATGGAGCAGAAGCACGCCATCGACACGATCATCACGCCGCATCGCCGCGGCGCCTGCCCGACGCTGGATGCGCCGATGCAGACTGGCGATGGCCTGCTGGCCCGTGTGCGCATTGCGGGCAATCGTCTGGCTCCGGCCCAGCTTGCCGAACTTGCCCGCCTCGCCATCGCCCATGGCAATGGCATTGTCGAGGTCACCGCGCGCGGCAATCTACAGGTGCGCGGCCTCTCCCCTTCCAGCGCCCCGCTTTTAGCAAGTGCCGCGGCCAACAGCCTGCCGATCGAGCGTGGGCTCGTCATCGACACGTCCCCACTGAGCGGTGACGACCCGCTGGAACAGGCCGATCCCCGCCCGCTGATGGAGGCCATCCGCTCGGCTGCCGCGCCGATGGCAGACCAGCTCGGCCCCAAGGTCAGCGTGGTGGTCGATGGCGGCGGCCAAATTTCTCTCGCCAGGCTCAAGGCCGACATTCGCCTCGTCGCGCTTGATACCGAACGCTGGGCGGTCACCCTGGGCGGGGGCAAACCGCAGATCATGGATGCCGATGGCGCCGTCGCCGCCACAATCGCAGTCTTGGGGGCACTGGCCGCGCTGGGTGTCGATGCGCGCGCGACCGATCTGTTTCCAGCCCCGTCCGCCGGCGCGGCTCCCTCCCCATCGAGGGGAGGGCCTGGTTGGGGAGCTTCTGCGCTTCGCACCAAAACCGGCCATGCCAGCCCAATCGCCCTGCCCTTCGGCCAGATCCACGGCGCCGCCCTGATCGCCCTTGCCGAACGGGCGCGATCTGCCGATGTGACAACCATCCGCCTTGCCCCCGGCCATACGCTCCTGCTCGACAACGCGGCCCAAAGCCTGATCGCACAGGCCGCAAGCCTAGGCTTCATCACCACGCCGAACGATCCGCGGCTCAATGTCAGCGCGTGCATCGGCAGCGATGGCTGCGCGTCCGGACACATTCCGGCCCGTCGCCTGGCCGAAAGCCTCGCGCCGCATGTCCCGGCGGGGCAGCATCTGCATGTGTCCGGCTGCGCAAAGGGCTGCGCCCATCCGCGCGCGGCGGATATCACGCTTACCGGCCGCGCGGACGGGATTGGTCTTGTCATCCAAGGCCGTGCAGGCGATACGCCTAGTCAAATCCTGGACGAGGCCGGACTCATTCCCGCGCTCGCCCGGCGGGAAGGCCGATGACCGAATATGACTATATAAAGGATGGCGACGCGATCTATCGCCAGTCCTTCGCCATCATCCGCAGCGAAGCGGACCTGTCTGCCTTTTCCGAGGACGAGGCCGAGCTGGCCATCCGCATGATCCACGCTGCCGGCATGGTCGAGGCGGCATCCCATTTCGATTTCGGCCCCGGTTTCGTCAGCGCGGCCCGCGATGCACTCAGATCCGGCGCGCCCATTCTGTGCGATGCGGAAATGGTGGCGCGTGGCATCACTGCGGCCCGTCTTCCGGCGCAGAACCGCGTCATCTGCACCCTGCGCGACGAGCGTACCCCTGCACTGGCCCAGAGCATCGGCAATACGCGCTCGGCGGCGGCGCTGCATCTGTGGGACGAGCATCTGGACGGCGCCGTCGTCGCCATCGGCAATGCGCCCACCGCCCTCTTTCACCTTCTCGAAATGCTGCGCGATGGCGCGCCAAAGCCCGCAGCCATCATCGGCATGCCCGTCGGCTTTGTCGGCGCGGCGGAATCCAAGGATGCGCTGGCTGAGAATTCCTATGGCGTGCCCTACGCCATCGTGCGCGGACGGCTTGGCGGCAGCGCCATGACGTCGGCCTGTGTCAATGCGCTGGCGAGGTCGGGCCTGTGAGCGGGAAACTCCTTGGTGTCGGCACCGGCCCGGGCGATGCGGAACTGCTCACGCTCAAGGCCGTGCGCGCCATCGCAGAGGCCGATGTCGTGGCCTTCTTCGCCAAGCGGGGCAATGCCAGCAATGCCCGCACCATTGCCGCCACCCATTTCCGCCCCGGCCAGATCGAGGAGGCGCTGGACTATCCGGTGACCACCGAAATCCACCGCCACGACGCCAGCTACAAGAGCCAGATCGACGCCTTTTACAGCGAGGCCGCCACGCGCCTTGCCGCCCATCTCGATGCGGGCCGAAACGTGGTGGTGCTGAGCGAGGGCGATCCGCTCTTTTATGGCAGCTACATGCACATCCATGTGCGCCTCGCCCCGCTTTACGAAACCGAGGTGATCCCCGGCATCACCGCCATGTCGGGCGCATGGTCCGCCGCGGGCGTGCCGCTGGTGCAGGGCGATGACATTCTCACCATCCTGCCGGGCACGCTGGACCAGGCCGACCTCGCGCGCCGCCTATCGGTCACCGAAGGCGCGGTCATCATGAAGCTGGGGCGCAACCTGCCCAAGGTTCGTGCCGCGCTGGCCGAAGCCGGGCGACTCGACGGCGCCGTCTATGTCGAGCGTGCCACCATGGCCAATGGCTCGTCCCTGCTCCTCTCGCACAAGACCGACGATACGGCGCCCTATTTCTCGCTGATCCTCGTGCCGGGCTGGAGCGCGCGGCCATGAGCGGGCAATTGACCATTGTCGGCACCGGCCCCGGCAATCCCGGGCAGACCACGCCGCAGGCCTTCGAAGCCATCGCGTCGGGGGAAGTGTTCTTCGGCTATGGCCCCTATCTCGACCGCCTGAGCCTCCGCCCGGACCAGACCCGCATCGCCTCGGACAATCGGGAAGAGCTGGACCGCGCCAAGGCCGCACTGGATGCCGCGACGCGCGGCGCAAGGGTTTGCGTTGTCTCCGGCGGCGATCCGGGCGTCTTTGCCATGGCTGCCGCCATCTGCGAAGCCATCGAGACCGGTCCCGAAACATGGCGCCGGCTTGATGTAAAAGTCCTGCCCGGCGTCACCGCCATGCTTGCCGTGGCCGCCCGTGCCGGCGCGCCGCTGGGCCACGATTTCTGTGCCATTTCGCTGTCCGACAATCTGAAACCCTGGGAAGTGATCGAGCGCCGACTGCGCGCCGTGGCCGAGGCCGGTCTCGTCATCGCGCTCTATAATGCGGTGTCGAAAGCCCGCCCGACCCAGCTTGCCACCGCCTTCAAGATCTTGCGCGAAGTGCTGCCGGTCACCACGCCGGTCATTTTCGGCCGCGCCGTCGGTCGCCCGGACGAGGCCTTCGCCGTGGTGCCGCTGGGCGAGGCGCACCAGCATCCAGCAGACATGGCGACCTGCATCATTATCGGCTCGCCCGAAACACGCGTGATCGAGCGCCCCGGCATGGACCCCTTGGTCTATTCGCCGCGCGGGATGGGGCTCTGACATGGCCGAGCCCTGGCTCACCATAGTCGGCATCGGCGAGGACGGGCTTTCCGGCCTGTCCCCGGCCGCTCAGGACGCCATCGCGCAGGCCGAGATCGTCTTCGGTGGCGCCCGGCATCTCGAACTTGCCAGTCCCGCAATGATGGGCGAGGCGCGGCCCTGGCCCACGCCCTTCTCCGTCGCCCCCGTTCTCGCCGAAAAGGGCCGGACTGTCTGTGTCCTCGCCTCGGGCGACCCGTTCCATTACGGCGTCGGCGCCACCTTGGCCCGCCAGGTCGATCCGGCGCAGATGCGCGTCATTCCCGCCCCTTCGGCCTTCAGCCTCGCTGCCGCCCGGCTCGGCTGGCCATTGCAGGATGTGGTCAGCCTGTCGCTGCATGGCCGCCCGCTCGATCTCATCCGGCCCCATCTTCATGCTGCCACGCGTATTCTCGCGCTGACTTCCGACGAGAACAGCCCCGCGGCCCTCGCAGCGCTGCTCAACCAGGCGGGGTTCGGCCGCTCCATCATCACCGTGATGGAAGCGCTTGGCGGGCCGGACGAGCAGGTGCGCTCACAGATGGCGGAACTGTTCGCGCTGACCGGCATCGACCCGCTCAATCTCTGCGCGATCACCGTCATCCCCCTTCCCGGCGCGCGCATCCTGCCGCTGACGCCCGGCCTCGATGATGCGCTGTTCGAGCATGATGGGCAGATCACCAAGCGCGACATTCGTGCGCTTACCCTTGCCGCGCTCGCCCCGCGCCGTCACGAAACGCTCTGGGATATCGGCGCGGGTTCGGGGTCAATCGGTATCGAATGGATGCTGGCCGATCCGAGCCTGCGCACCATTGCCATAGAACCAGACGCCCGGCGCGCCGCCCGCGTCACCCGCAATGCGACCGCCTTCGGCGTGCCCGATCTGCGCCTTCTCATCGGCAAGGCACCTGACGCGCTTGCAGGGCTTGAGCCGCCCCATGCCATTTTCGTCGGCGGCGGCGGTTCCGATCCCGGCGTCATGGATGCTGCCATCGCCGCCCTGCGTCCCGGCGGGCGTCTTGTCGCCAATGCGGTGACGCTGGAGCTGGAGCAGGTTCTGCTCACCCTCCATGGACAACATGGTGGCGAACTTGTTCGTCTCGCCGTCGCACAGGCCGAACCGCTGGGCACAATGACAGGCTGGCGCCCGGCCATGCCGATCACCCAGTGGCGCTGGAGCAAGCCATGACCGTTTATTTCATCGGCGCCGGACCCGGCGCGGCCGACCTCATCACCGTCCGCGGACGCGATCTTCTCGCGCGCTGCCCTGTTTGTCTTTATGCCGGCTCCATCGTGCCCAGGGAGATGCTCGACTGGTGTCCGCCGCACGCTAGGCTCATCGACACCGCGCCCATGTCGCTGGATGAAATCGAGGCCGAATATGTGCGCGCCCATGCAGCAGGCGAGGATGTGGCGCGGCTCCATTCGGGCGATCTCTCCGTGTGGAGCGCGGTCGCCGAACAGATGCGCCGCCTCGACCGTCTTGATATCCCCTATACGCTGACGCCGGGCGTTCCCGCCTTCGCTGCAGCAGCCGCATCGATCGGGCGCGAACTGACAATCCCCGGTATCGCGCAGAGCGTCGTGCTCACGCGCGTCGGTGGGCGCGCTTCTCCCATGCCTGACGGCGAAACGCTGGCGGGCTTCGCCGCAACCGGTGCGACGCTGGCCATCCACCTCGCCATTCATGCGCTGGACGAAATCGTCGCCCAGTTGCGCCCCTTCTATGGCGACGACTGTCCCGTGATGATCGTGGCAGAAGCCAGCCGGCCGAATGAGATGGTGCTGACAGGCACGCTGGCCGACATCGGGGCAGCATTCGCCGCCAACCCGATCGAGCGGACGGCGATCATCTTCGTGGGCAAGGGGCTGAGCGCCGAAAACTTCCGCGAAAGCGCCCTTTACGATCCCGAATACCAGCGCCGCTTTCGTGGTCGATAGCAGGCTTGCCGAGCCAGGCGGGCTGGAGCAAAATCGGGCGGAAAGGAAAGCCGTGGCTAGCAAATCCGCTACACTTCTGGAAGTTGCCAAACTGGCCGGGGTCTCCACGGCCACGGTCAACCGTGTCCTCAAGCAACAGGGCTATATTTCCGATGATGCGCGGGAGCGGGTGCTGGCGGCAGTCGCGGCCACCAATTACCGGCCGAATGTGGTAGCGCGCAATCTGCGCACCCAGCGCAGCCAGACCATCGGGCTCATGCTCACCGCCATCACCGTCAATCCCATCTTTGTCGGCGTCGCCCATGCGGTTGAGCAGGCTGCCATTGCCGCTGGCTATCGCGTCGTCATCTTCAACCATGGCGGCAGTGAAAGCTATGAGCGCCACGGCGTCGAAACCTTCATCGCCCAGCGCGTCGATGCGGTGCTGTTCTGCACAGCTGCCAGCCCTGTCAATGTCGAAGTGCTCGAAAGCGCTGGTATTCCCGCCATCGAAATCGAACGATCACTGACGGAAACCACCCGTTCCGTGCGGGTGAACAACTATGTCGGCGCGCGTGCTGCCATCGACCATCTTGTTGGCCTTGGACATCGCCGCATCGCCTTTGTGGGCGGCGATCCAGCTCTTTATCCGCAGGACGCGCCACGACGCCGTTCGGTGGAGCAGGACCGGCTTGAGGCCTATCACGACGGCATGAAGGCGCACGGGCTTGCCATACAGCCCGACTATGTCCGGCTGGGCCATTATTACGACCTCGACAATGACAGGTCCGGCGCCGAGGGCCGCGAACATGCGGCGGCGCTGCTGGCTCTCCCCACCCCGCCCAGCGCCATCTTCGCCACCTGCGATATTCTGGCCATGGGCGTGATGCAGGCGCTTTATCAGGCTGGCAAGCGCGTGCCGCACGATGTCTCGATTGTAGGATTCGACGATACGCTGGCGCCGTATCTGGCGCCGCAACTGACCACCGTCGCACAGCCCGTCGCCGCCCTTGGCCGCCACGCCTTCGACATGGCTCTCGCGGTCATCGAGAACCGGGAAACGCCCGGTGAAATCGTTCTCGAAACCGATCTGGTTATCCGCCAGTCCACAGGCCCCGCCTGACCTTCTGCGGCGGTTTGACACAGCCGCAAAGCCTGTGTTAACTTTAACTATGTCAACGATGACATATGCGCTTTTTGGGAAGATGCGCAACTCGCAACGCACGAGTTCATTGGGAGGAATATCTTATGCGGCATTCATTGCTCGCGGCGAGCGCGCTCGCCTCTACCCTGCTGACGGCACCGGCCTTTGCCCAGACGGTGACCTTCTGGCAGTTCTCGACCAATCCGAACGACATCGCCGCCTGGAACGAGATCATCGACGCCTTCGAGGCCAGCCATGAAGGCATCGATGTCGTCATGGAAATCGTGCCGTGGTCGGAACAGCAGCAGCGTCTGGTCACGGCCTTGACCACGGGCGGCCTGCCCGATGTGTCCATGCTCGGCAACAATGTCGTGGCCCAGTTCCAGGCCATCGGCGCCCTGGCACCGCTCGACGATGCCTTTGCCGCCTATGACGCCGAGAACGGCACCGATGTCGCGTCCGACATCTGGCCGGGCGATGCGGGCTATTACAATCTGGGCGGCAGCTGGTGGGCTTCGCCCATCGCCGTCGAAACCCGTGCCCTCTATTATCGCAAGGACATGTTCGAAGCCGCAGGGCTTGACCCGAATGCGCCGCCCGATACCTGGGAAGAGCTGCGCGCCACGGCCAAGACGCTCGCCGACAATGCCACTGACGGCACCTATGGAATGGCCCTGTCGACCAGCCTCGATTATTTCACCGTCCACAATTTCATGAGCGCCTATCTCGGTTACGGCGCCCGCATGCTCAATGATGACGGCTCCTGCGGCTTCGACAGCCCAGAATTCCGCGCCGCGCTCGATGTCTATACCGGCATCGCGCTCGATGGCTCGACGCATCCCGACGCCGCCAGCATGAATGGCGACGCCTTCCAGCGCGGCTTCCTCGACGGCCGCTATGGCATGATCCTCATGCACCCAAGCCTCTACCGTGACCTCGTCACCGAGAGCCCGGAATGGCTCGATCAGGTTGATATCGCCAAAGTGCCCGCCGGCCCCGTCAACCGCTCGGGCTTCCTCGGCGGCTGGCCGCTGGTGATGTGGGATGCGTCGGACGCCAAGGAAGCAGCCGGCCAGTTCATCATGTTCGCCACCCATGGCGACGCCTTCAAGGACCTGGCCGTGGCCGGTGGCTTCATCCCCGGCTCCATCTCGCTGGCGCAGGGCGAGCCCTGGACCGAGTTCCCCTATCCGCTCTTTGTCGAGCAGCTGCAGGACGCCCGGGCCTATCAGTATCCAAGCGAAGCCATCCCGCAGATGGGCCAGCTTGAAGTCGATACGATCCAGAAGGCGGTCCAGGCCCTAGCTCTTGGGCAGAAGGACATCGATCAGGCGACTGCCGATCTTTGCACTGACATCAACACCGTCCTCGCCCGCTAAGGACGAGGACTCCCCGGGCGGCGCCCGTCCCCCCGCCGCCCGGGGTTTTGTTTCAACCGCAGGGAGCGCCCCGTCTCCCACGGTCGTCATTGCCCGGCTTGTCCGGGCAATCCAACTCGCCACAAGAATGGACCGCCGGCACAAGCCGGATGGTGACGCAGAACCAAAATTGGTGAAACCCGCCCATGACTGCCCCCGCACCAGACACACAGACAAGACCCTTCGGCGATATCGCCCTGCCCTATGTGCTGGTGGCGCCTGCCGTATTCGTCGCCCTGGCCATTGCTGTCGTGCCGCTGCTCTATGCGCTCTGGCTGTCCTTCCAGGACTGGTATCTGCTGCGCAATCCGCAGCCCGTCTGGGGCGGGCTGATCAACTATACCGCGCTTTTCGCCGATGCCGGCCTCTGGCGCGCCTTCTGGCGCACCTGGATCTGGACCATCGGCACCGTCGCCGTCGAAATCGCCATCGCCCTGCCACTGGCTCTCCTGCTCAACCGCGATACGCAGATCGCCCGCATGGCTTCGGCGCTGATCCTGCTGCCCTGGGTCATGCCCTTCATCGTGCTCGGCTATGGCTGGCGGTTCCTCCTCGACAGCGAGGTCGGTGCGCTGCATTCGGTCTTCCAGTTCTTCGGCATTGCGGGCAATTCGTCGATCCTCAACGATCCGAACATGGCCTTTGCCATCATCATCTTCATTTCCGGCTGGAAGGGCATGCCCTTCATGGTGCTGGCCCTGCTGGCGGCGCTCAAATCCATTCCGGGCGAGCTCTACGAAGCCGCCGCCATTGACGGCGCCTCGCCCTGGCAGCGGTTCACCACCATCACCCTGCCCGCCATTCAGAACACCATGCTGATCATCGGCCTCGTCCTCGGCATCCTCGCCTTCTACAGCTTCGACCTGCCCTGGATCATGACGCGCGGCGGCCCGCAGGACGCCACGACCGTGCTCGGCATCTCCATGTACAAGGCCGTATTCACCGACCTCCGCCCGGCCTATGCTGCAGCCATCAGCGTGGTCATGCTGGCCATACTGGCGGCCGCGTCCTTCCTGTCCCTCAGGCTGCGGAGGCGTCAATGAACGAGGAAAGCCGCATCCGCGCCATTGCGCTCGATGCCCTGACCATCGCCGTCCTCGCGCTGATCCTCTTGCCGATCATCTGGGTCTTCATCGCCTCGATCCGGCCCGATGCCGACATCATGACGCGCAGCCTCATCCCGACGCGCATCACCTTCGATCACTTCGCCAATATCTTTTCGCGCGGCGATTTCCTGGTGGCCCTGCGCAACAGCCTGCTGGTCGGCGCCATCGTCGCCATCTGCACGGTGCTGATCGCCATCCCGGCGGCCTATTCGCTCAGCCGTTTCCAATATCTGGGCCGCGATTTCATCGGTTTCCTGATCCTCGCCACCCAGATGCTGCCCGCCGTGGCCGTCCTGGTGCCTATCGTCGTCATCATCCGTTCGCTGGGCATGGCCAATACGCTGACGGCCCTCACCTTCACCCATCTGGCGCTTGGACTGCCAATCGCCGTCTGGATGCTCAAGGGCTATATAGATGCGGTGCCGCGCGAGCTGGAGGAAGCCTCGATCATCGACGGCTCCTCGCAGATTGGCGCCATGTTCCGCATCACCCTGCCGCTGATCCGCCCGGCCGTGGTGGCCGTGGGCACCTTTGCCTTCGTGCTCTCCTGGGGCGAATTCATCCTGGCGCTGGCGCTGATCACCAGCGCCGAAGTGAAGACGCTGCCGCTGGCGTTGCAAACCCTTTTCGACCCCTATTCCTTCTCCTGGGGCGTGGTCATGGCCGGTGGTGTCGTCATCGCCATGCCGACCATCGTGCTCTTCCTCCTGTTCCGCAACCAACTTGTCGGCGGCCTGACCGCCGGCGGCATCAAAGGGTGACAGCCATGTCGCTGCAAACCAGTTCGCTTTATTTCACCGGCCCGCGCGCCGTCGAAATCCGCAGGGAAAATCTCGATGGCCCCGGCTCGGGCCAGGTGCTGCTCAATCTCGAGGTTTCCGGCATCAGCGCCGGCACCGAGCTCAACGTGTTCCGCGGTCTTGCCCCGCAATGGCGGCAGTCCATGGACCCGCAGACGCGTCTCTTCTCCGATGCAAACGGCTCTGACTGGTCGTGGCCGGCGCGCTATGGCTATGCCGCCGTGGGCCGGGTTGCGGAACTGGGCAAGGATGTCGGTAGCCTCCACAGAGGCGATCTGGTCTTTGCCTATGTGCCCCATGGCCAGCACGCCATAGTCGATGCCAATACTGTCGTGCCGCTGGGCGATCTCGAAGATGCGGAAATCGGCGTCTTCTTCGCCAATCTCAACACCGCCTATAACGGTATTCTGGACGCCAATATTCCGCTGGGTGCCGATGTGGTCGTTTCCGGTCTGGGCGTCATCGGCCAGATGGTCACTCGCCTTCTCGCCCGCAACGGCGCTCGGCAGATCATTGCCGTCGACACGATCGAGCAACGCCGCCAGCGCGCCCTTGCGGGCGGCGCAACCACTGCGCTCGACCCGCGCGAAGGCCCCGTCGCCGAACGCGTCCGCGAGCTCACCGAAGGCCGTGGCGCCGATACGGTCATCGAGGTGTCCGGCGCCGCCCCGGCGCTTAATGAAGCCATCCGCACCGCAGGGTTCAATGGCACCGTGATTGCCATGTCCTGGTATGGCGGCACCTTCGAAAGCCTCAGCCTCTCCGGCGAATTCCACCACAACCGCCCGCGCATCATTTCCTCGCAGGTCGGCACAGTGAACCCGTTCCTCGGCCCACTCTGGTCGACAAGCCGCCGCGGCAGGATCGCTCTCGAATATCTCAACACCCTCGCGCCAGACCTCAAAGGCTTCATTACCCACCGCGTGACGCTTGACGAAGCCGGGCGCGGCTACGGCCTTCTCGATCAGGGCTCGCCCGACGTCATGCAAGTGCTCATCGATTATCGCTAACCGGAACCGACACATGAAACTCTCCGCCTGTATCGAATGGCTGTTTGCCGATGCCAGCGACGACTTTGCCGAGCGGATCCGCCTGGCCAAGGCCGCCGGGCTCGACGCGGTCGAATTCTGGTTCTGGTCCAACAAGGATATCGGCGCCATCGAAGCCGCGCTCAAGGAAACGGGGCTCAGCCTCAGCGGCTTCGTCGCGGAGCCGATGATCGCGCTGACCGACCCGGCCAATCACGCCAGGTTTCTTGCTGGCCTCTCCACCTCCATGCGCATGGCGCAGCGTCTGGGCGCCAAGGTATTGATCGCGCAGGCCGGCGACGACCTGCCCGGCAGGAGCCGGGAGGAGCAGCATGACGCTTTGGTCGATTGCCTGCGCGCCGCCGCCGATGTGCTGGCCGGCAGCGGGGTGCGGCTCGGCGTCGAGCCGCTCAATACGCTGATCGACCACAAGGGCTATTACCTGTCCTCCACCCGCGAGGCGCTCAATATCGTGGACGAAGTGGGGCGCCCCGAAATCGGCGTCGTCTATGACCTCTACCATTCCTATGTCATGGGCGAGCGCATCGAGGACGTGCTGAAGGACAAGGTCGCCCACGTCATCCATGCCCATGTGGCCGATCATCCCGGCCGCAATGATCCCGGCCTCGGGGAGATCGATCTCGGCAAGCGCCTCGCCTGGCTCTATGCCAATGGCTACGCAGGCGCGGTTGGCCTGGAATACAAGCCCGAGGGTTCCACCGCCGAGGCGCTGGCCAGGGTCCGCGCCGCCCTTACCACCGCCTGATCGGGAGACGGAATATGTCCGACATCAAGGTCACGAACCTGCGCAAAAATTATGGTGCCGTCGAAGTCCTCAAGGACATCGATCTCGATATAAGGTCGGGCGAGTTCGTCATCTTTGTCGGCCCCTCCGGCTGCGGCAAGTCCACCCTGCTCCGCTGCATTTCCGGGCTTGAGCGGATCAGCGGCGGCACGCTCGAAATCGGCGGGCGCGTGGTCAACAATGTCCCCGCCTCCAAGCGTGGCATTGCCATGGTGTTCCAGTCCTATGCGCTCTATCCGCATATGAGCGTGCGCGAAAACATGGCCTATTCAATGAAGCTGCGTCGCGCGCCCAAGGCGCAGATCACCGCCCGCGTCGAGGACGCCGCCCGCAAGCTGCAGCTCGAGCCCTATCTCGACCGCTATCCGAAAGAGTTGTCCGGCGGTCAGCGCCAGCGCGTCGCCATTGGCCGGGCCATCGTGCGCGACCCGCAGGTCTTCCTGTTCGACGAGCCCCTCTCCAATCTTGACGCTGCTTTGCGCGTCGCCACGCGGCTCGAAATCGCCAAGCTCAAGGAAAGCCTGCCCCAGACCACCATGGTCTATGTCACCCATGACCAGGTCGAGGCCATGACCTTGGCCGACCGGATCGTCGTGCTCAATGCCGGTCGGGTCGAACAGGTCGGCACGCCTGAGGAACTCTATGAGCGGCCGCAGTCGCTGTTCGTTGCCGGCTTTATCGGCTCGCCCAAGATGAACCTGCTCAGAAACGATGATGGCACGACGACCGGCATCCGCCCCGAGGACATCACGCTCGGCTCCGGCCCCCATCGGGGCACGGTGAGCTATGTCGAATATCTTGGCGCCGACAGCTACGCCTTCCTCGACATCGGCCAGGACGAACTGCTGACCGTCCGCCAGACCCGCAGCGAAGTGCCGGCCGTTGGTGAAGTGGTCAATTACGACTACCCGGCCGAGCGCGTGCACCGGTTCGACGCCAAGGGCGTGCGGCTAGGCTGAACTATCCAAACCCGGCGGCTCCATCGCCTCCCTCCCCCTTGAGGGGAGGGATCGAGGGTGGGGGTTCTGGCCTAACCTCAATCCCGATGGATATTGGAGTCCGCCAAACCTTCAGAACCCCCTCCCCAGCCCTCCCCTCAGGGGGGAGGGGGGCAGATCGAGCGTGCGGCTCCGTCCGGGCTTACCGGGTAGAACTCAAACCTCCACCAGCAACGTCACGATCTCAAACGGCCGCAGCTTGAGCCGCACGCCATTGTCCACGATCTCCAGCGGCGCGCCGGCGTCCTCCTCCATCAGGTTCACAATCCGAACCGACTTGACCGGCAGGCCAAACGCAATCCGCGCATCCGCCCGGATATTGGCATGCTCGAACACCCGCAGCACCAGCGCGTCTGAGGCCTCGGCCTTCTTCACCGTCTCGATGGTCACATTGGCCGCATCGACGGACGCAAGGCTGAAGCTCTCAAATCCAACTGTCTCCGCAACCGGCTCGCGCGCCCCCGTTACCGCCAGCGGATTGTTGAACCGCTCGGCGGCGCGATGCACTTCGGCAAGGTCGGCGACGCCCTCATGGACGACAAGGCCATAGCGGATGCGATGTTCGCCCAGATCCGCTTCGGGGTGCGGGAAGCTCGACCCGCGTACCAATGTCAGCCGCACGGTCTGCTCGTGGCAGTCATAGGCATATTTGCAGTCGTTGAGCAGCGCGACGCCGAAATCGGCCTCTGACATGTCCACCCAGCGGTGCATGCTCGCCTCGAACCGCGCCCGGTCCCAGGTCGTATTGCGATGCGTCGGGCGCCGCACATGCCCGAACTGAATTTCCGAGCGGATTTCGGACACGTTGAGATCGAGCGGGAACAGGGCCTTGATGACCTGCGCGCGTTCCTGCCAGTCGATGAATGTATCGAACTCGATCTGGCGCGCTCCCGCTTCGAGCGAGATCACCTGCACCACACGCGATTTCTGATATGGGCGCTCCACCCTTATCGCGGCGCGATGCGGGCCTGTCTCGACCACCGAAATCTCGGCCCGCCCGTCCGCCAGCGGCCAGAACTGTTCCTCGAAATAGCGGTCGATATCCCAGGCGTCCCACTCCATGGGCTTGTCTTCATAGGCGATCAGCCGGTTCGCCCTCTCGCCCGCCGCCAGCACTTCGCGGCCGCGCGCCTTGTCGAAGATCGAGGTAATCTCGCCTTGCCCGTCCAACTCCACCCGCAAGAGTGCGTTCTCGAGATGGCTTGCCGAAACCGACAACTCGCCTCCCGCCTCGCCACCACCGGATACCAGTTGCGCACCGGTCCAGCCCAGTGGCGCAATGGCGTCCACCCGCGCCACCACATCCTTTGAGCCGTCGGCCCGCGTGATTGTCTGCAGCGGGCTCACACCAGACGCCGTGGCCAGCCCCCCGCCCCCGGCATCTTCTCCAAGATGCACCAGTCCCGAGCGGGTCTGGCTGGTGAAATTGAACAGCCGCATTTGCCCCGCGCCCGGCTTGGCAAAAGCCTGCGCCGCCGCATGCCAGGGGCCATTGGCCGAATCCAGCGTCGAGAAGATGCGGCCATATTCGGCGTCGCTATCGGCATAGACTTCGGGAATGGAAGTGCCCGGCAGGATGTCGTGGAACTGGTTGATCAGCACCAGTTCCCAGAACTCGGCCAGCGTCTCCGCCGGATAGGCGTGGCCTGCCGTCACCAGCGCCAGCGCGCCCAGCATTTCGAGCTCGCGCAGCCGCCGCTCGGCATTGCGGTTGTTGGCCTTGTTCTTGGCCACCGAGGTCAGCGTGCCGCGGTGATATTGCAGGTAAAGCTCGCCATTCCAGACCGGGAACTTGGCCGGTTCCGCCGCCATGGCCTTGCCCAGCCGGTCGAGGAAGGGAACGATGCCTTCGAGCTTGACCTTGGGCGCGCCGGGAATGCCGCGCTCGAGCCGCGTGCCGCGTTCGATCATGGCCCTGGTCGGGCCACCGCCGCCATCGCCATAGCCGTAGGACATGACGAGTTCATTATAGGCAGCCTTGGGCTCGTAGCGCTTCCACGCCCCCATGGTTTCGCTGACCGAGAGGTCGCCATTATAGGTCGTATAGATCTGATCGCTGTCATATTTCTGCGCGGTGATCAGCTGCGCTTTCGTCACGCTGCCATCGATGCCGCGCCAGAAAAACGTATCATAGGGATGCCGGTCGGTGTCGTTCCAGCTCAGCTTGGACGTGACGAAATAATCGAGCCCCGACTTTTCCATGATCTGGGGCAGATTGGCCGAATAGCCGAATGTGTCGGGCAGCCAGACGGTTTTCGGATCGACGCCGAAATGCTCGCGATGGAAACGCTTGCCGCGCAGGATCTGGCGCACCAGACTCTCGCCCGACACGATATTGACGTCGGGCTCCACCCACATCGCGCCCTCGATCTCGAACTGGCCCGATTTCACCTTCTCCAGCATGCGGTCCCAGATTTCGGGATAGTCCTTTTTGAGGAAATCGAAGAGCACGGACTGATTATACATGAAGACAAATTGCGGATATTCCGCCATCAGGTTGAGGACGGTGGCAAAGCTGCGCCCCGTCTTGTCCCGCGTATGCATCACCCGCCAGAGCCAGCCGACATCGAGATGGGTGGAACCCACAGCCGTGATCTGCGGCTGCACCTCGGTGTCCACCAGATCGTAGATTTCCTGCGCGATCTTTTCGGCTTCCGGCAGCCCCGCCTCAAAGGCCTCCGTATGCCCATCGCGCCGGTCCAGCGCCCGCAGGGCCCGCTGCACAATGCTTAGTATGGCATGCCGCCGCGCATCGTTCTGCGGCAGCAGCACCGCCACATCCAGCGGCGTCTGCAGATCATAGTAGAGCTTTTCCGCCCGCTCGTTGCGGATGAAGAAGTCGACCGCGAAGCCCACCAGCGGCCGGTCGAAAAAGGTGAAGGCATTGACCAGCAGCACATGCCTGTTGCCGGGCACTGCGTCACGCTCGATCACCAGCTCGGTATGATTGCCATCCAGCGCCTGCGTGATTTTTCCGTCGAGATAGGCCAGGCATTGCGGATCGGTCGATCCGGGCCGCTCCTGCCACTGGCTGGTGAAATGGGCGACGAAGACCTTGCCGCGCGCCGCCTCGGGCACCACGATTTCGGCGGCAAACCAGGTGTTTTCCTGATGCTTGGCCCAGACCGAGTGGCTGCCAAATTCCTCCCATTGCCGCCAATCGGCCTTGAGCGCATCTGCCGCGGAAAACCCATCGGAGCGCTGCACATGCCATTGAAACGGCACATCCTTCAGCGGCGTCCTGATTTTCCGTTCCAGATCGGCGCAGAGCCGCAGCAGCTTGCCCTCCATCTTGAGGTCGTCATCGAGCAGCCCGAGCTTGGTTGAGAGGGGATTGGAATAGGTCATGCAAAGGCTCCCGAATGCGGCCATTACGGCTCTTGGCGCAGCTAATCACAGAAAATGCAACGTTGCAATTTGCCTTTGCAGGATCGTTTCCCACCCGATAGGCCCTTTGCCGCCCATGTGCTAAGACAGGGTTTCCACAGCCCAGAGGCAGCATGAGCAAGGACGAAACTGTGTCTCCCCCACGGGGCCGCGTGACGCTGAAGACCATTGCCGATCTGACCGGGCTCAGTCTCTCGACCGTCTCGCTGTCGTTGCGCGGCGGCACCACGCTCAAGCAGGAAACCCGCGACAAGGTCAACGAGGCCGCACGGACCCTGGGCTATGTGCCGGACCGCGCCGGTGTGCGGCTCAGGACCGGCAAGACCAATGTGCTGGCGCTGGTTCTGGGCGGCGCCGAGGATTCCGTCGACTTCGCCCGGCAGATGATCCAGGGCATCGGGCAGGCAATAAGAGGCAGCGCCTATCACCTCAATGTCGCGCCCGAGTTTGACCGCACCTCCACCGACACGATCCGCTATATCCTCGAAAACCGCACCGCCGATGGCGTCATTCTGACCCATACCAGCCCGCGCGACCCGCGGGTGCAGATGATGCTCGATGCGGACTTTCCCTTCGTTACCCACGGGCGGACCGAATTTTCCGAAAAGCACGCCTTTCACGACTTTCACGCCGAAGTCTTCGCCGCCATGGCGGTGGAGCGGCTGGCAAGCAAAGGCTGCCGAAAGCTAATGCTGGCCATCGGCGACGACCGGACGAACAACTACCGCAACATCGTCACCGCCTTCCATCGCGCCGCCGAACGTCACGCAATCGATGCAGGCCTGCTCGGGGACACGACCGGCCGCTCGCCGGCCGATCTGCGGCAGATGGGGCAGGATCTGGCCCATGCCCCGGACCGGCCCGACGGCCTCGTCTGTGACAGCGAAATGCGCGCCATCGCGTTGATGGGAGGCCTGATCGAAGCGGGCGTCATGCCGGGCCGCGACATGCACATGGTCTATAAGCAGACGTCAGGCATATTGCCGACGCTGTTCCCGCAGGTGGATTCCATCCGCGAGGATCTGTTTGCGGCGGGCGGGGAACTCACACACCTGCTGCGCCGACGCATCGACAATGCCCCGCTCGCCGAGTTGCAGACATTGGCGGAGCCTCAGCCGCAATGGCGTGGTGGGGATTGAGCCACGGCCTGATCGGGCGAGTCGCTCAGATGGATCGCGCGACGACCCGGGCAGCATCGGCGCAGGCGACAAGACCCTGGGCGAAGGGATAGCGCTTCATCATCACCGGAATGGACAGGCAGAAAATGTCGGCGGCCGCCTGCCCCTTGAGCGGCAATCGGAATTGCTCACCATCAGAGTCACCCTGCATGCGCTTGAGGAAATCGTCGACATCGAGTGCCTTGTCGAGCTGCTCGAAGCCCAGTTCGGACAGCGACAGACGATCTTCGCCGCGCGCGTCTATGAAGGTTCCGAATGTCTGCTCCCGTCCGGCACCGGTTAGCCTGAAGGCGCCAGAGCCATATCGAATTTGCCCGCTATCGCCGAGCGCCACGACGTCAAGACATCCGGCGCGGTGCAGGGCCAGCAGCCGTTCGATGGATTTGTGCGGGACGCAGCCATAGGCATCGGCAAAAACCGGCGTCAGATGCGTGTTGAAACGCTCAAGGTCCCTGGCGTTGAGAAATGGCACGATTTCACCGAACACTTCATGGGCCCGCATCATCGTATAGCGCCACATCACAGTGTGGCGCTTGCTCTGGTTCCGCTTCGCTTCCAGCAGGTTCCGGCGGATGGCCGCAAATCCCCGCCCCTCCTGGCGCATGCCGAAATAGGCGGAGGCGAAATTTTCCGGTGTGAATTGCGTGATGGCGAGCGCATCGAGAAAGCCGGGATCGTCCGAGGCCAGCTGCTGCCTGAAAAGCGCCATGCACTTGTCGAGCAATCCCGTCTTCCCCTCAGCCTGCAGCGCTTCGAGTCGCGCCGGCGTGAAGATGAAGAGCGGCGCCTCGGGGATTGGATAGAAGAAGTCGGCGTCCGGCAGTACGCCCTTGCGGGACGCCATGACCAGCCGGACCGGCTTGGCACCTTTCGGCTCGTATTCAAGCGCGGGGCTTTCGTTGAAGCGGCCATAGCGCGTGGCCAGCGCTACAACCGCATCCACGGCGCTCAGCGAGGAGCCCAGGATCAGCGCTGCCCTATCCGGGCCAAGCTCCAGCCGCTGTGCCGGATAAGGCGAACGGTAGAGGGGGGTCACTCCCCCTGTCATGCCGGGATCGGTCAGATGGCCAGTGGTCAGAACGACCGCATCAAAACGACGGCGCGTCTTTTTCTTTCCCGCCTCTATCGAGAGCCATGTCCCGCTGCTCTGCGGCTCGATATCGCGCACGCGCGTTTCGGTTTCCACAGCAATGCTGTGGCCCGCCGCTTCTCCGGCCAGTACCAATTGCCCCAATTGATCGGAGTAATAGGCACCCAGCAGAATGCGCGGATAGAAATCACGATCGCCCACGCTGTCTCGCGCGATGCCGAAACGCCGGAGCAGTTTTGCATCCGAGGCACGCACCCAATCGGCCAGCGACACAAGCACAGGCGGTATTTCCACCGAGCTGATATTGGCCAGCAATTCGGGCGTGTTGTACTCTTCTGAATAGGGTATGCCGCAGCCGGCGACCTTGCCCGCCTCGAACACTGTGATCTGGTATCGGCCGGACCGCTGCAACAGGTTCTTGAGGAGATAGACGCAGGTCGGGCCGCCGCCGACTATAGCCACTTTCGTCATTTTATCTGCCGGTTTGCTTGGCATGCAGTTGTCTTTCCCTGGACAGTGCACACCAACGCATCAGAGCCGATTAAGACCACTCGCTGCAAAGATTTTCACGGGGCAGCGCCGACCCGGCATGACTTGTCCTGTGGACAGGCCCGAAAACAGTGTCCCATGCGCCTTGTGTTAAGACCCTTGCCGCAGAATGGCCGGGAACAAAGGCGGGTTTGGATGGCCAGAAAGAAGCAGCAATCGAACCTTATCGGCTGGGCAATTCTGGGCCTTCTGGGCTTTGCCATTGTCCAGTTCGGGATCATTGGCAATCCGGGCAGCGCATCCGTGCCGGTGCAGAGGTCGGCATCCGCCGCTCCTGCAAGGCAGGCGCCCGCCGCGTCACTGCCGTTGAACACGCCGCGCTATGTCAATGTCGCCTCGCTCAATGTACGCCACGCGCCGGATACCAATGCCGATCTGATCATGGCCCTGCCGCGCGGCACCCCGCTTCGCGTGCTCGACCGCAAGAATGGCTGGCTGCTGGTCGATCTCAATCCAACCCTTGAGGGCTGGGTTTCCGAACGCCTGACCACCACCGAGAGCCCGCGACAGGCCTATCGCCCACCGGCCCCTCTGCAGGCCTCGAAATAACGGCGGTCACAGCGGCAGCACCCGCGAAAATTTAACCGCACCCAGCGAGAAACTGCTCTCGATGGAGGCCACGCCTTCGAGCTGGGTCAGCTTGTCGCGCAGGAAGTGTTCATAGGCTTCAAGGTCGGCGCAGACCACGCGCAGCAGGAAGTCGAACTGGCCGGTCATCAGGTAACATTCCATCACTTCGGCCCAGCGGCTGATTGCGGCCCCGAACGCATCGAGATTGCCGGCGCGCTGGCGTTCGAGCTTGATGGAAATGAAGACAGACACCGGCAGGCCCACCGCCTTCTGTTCGATATTGGCGCTATAGCCGGAAATCACGCCCGCCTTTTCCAACTGCCGCACGCGGCGCAGACAGGGCGACGGCGAAAGCCCCACCCTGTCGGCCAGTGCTTGCACGGTCATCCGACCGTCCTCCTGCAAGGCGCGCAAAATGCGCCGGTCCAGCGGGTCGATCTCGCTATTGGCTGTTTCTGCCATTTTTGACGCCCCATGTTTAACTATCATGCGCAACAGGCGCACCCAGCGCCCAAGATAGACAGGAATCGTCTCCCGGCAAGGTGCAATGTCAGACATATCGGAATGGGAGGTCGGTATGACAGGCAAGGGCATCGGGCGCGTTGAGGCAATCGAGGCGCTGACGCAAAAATCACTCTGGCTGGCGAGCTGGATGATCCACCATGCCAATCATATCCGCCCCAATGTCGATGGCGTGAAGGTCGGCGGACATCAGGCCAGTTCCGCCTCCATGGCCGCCCTGCTCTCCACGCTCTATTTCGGCGTGCTCAAGCCCGAGGACCGGGTGGCGGTCAAGCCGCATGCGGCGCCGGTCTTTCACGCCATCCAATATCTCATGGGCCGGCAGACAAAACAGAAGCTCATCGATTTTCGCGCCTTTGGCGGCGCGCAATCCTATCCCTCGCGGACCAAGGACACTGACGATGTCGATATCTCCACCGGCTCGGTGGGTCTGGGCGTCGCCTTTTCGGCCTTCGCTTCCATGGTGCAGGACTATGTCCGCGCCAAGGACTGGGCTCGCAATGACGTCCCCAAGGGCCGGATGATTGCGCTGGCCGGTGATGCGGAACTGGACGAGGGCAATATCTATGAATGCCTGCTCGAAGGCTGGAAGCATGGTCTGCGCAATTGCTGGTGGATCATCGACTACAACCGCCAAAGCCTCGACGGCGTGGTGCGCGAAGGGCTTTACGACCGGATCGAAGCCATTTTCACCGCTTTCGGCTGGAAAGTGGTCACGCTCAAATATGGCGCGCTGCAACGCGCCGCCTTTGCCGAGCCGGGCGGCGAGCGTCTCAAGGCTTGGATCGACGCCGCTCCCAATGCGCTCTACTCCGCCCTGATGTTCCGTGGCGGCGCGGCCTGGCGCGAGCGCCTCAATGACGAAATCGGCGATCAGGGCGAAGTCTCCGCCCTCCTCGCCCGCCGCAGCGATGATGAACTCGCCGCGCTGATGGCTAATCTGGGCGGCCATTGCGTCGAAAGCCTGCTCGAACAGTTCGAGGCCGCCGGCAGCGACGACCCGACTGTTTTCATCGCCTACACCGTCAAGGGCTGGGGCACGCCGCTGGCCGGGCACAAGGACAATCATGCCGGGCAGATGACCAGCGCCCAGATCGCGCAATTGCAGCAGGCCCACAATGTCCGCACCGGCCACGAATGGGATCTCTTCGAGGGCCTCGACCAGCCCGAAGCGCTGCAAGCCTTTCTCGACACCGTTCCCTTCAACACCAAGGCCTCGCGCCGCCTCACCTCGCCTGCCGTGCCCACCATCGGCCCGCAATTCATCGGCACCGGTCCGACCTCTACCCAGGCCGCATTCGGCAAAATTCTCGATGCCATCGCCAGGACCGATAGTGATCTGGCCCGCCGCATCGTCACCACCTCGCCGGACGTGACCGTCTCGACCAATCTCGGTGCCTGGGTCAATCGCCGCAATCTGTTCGCCTCAAAGGAAATGGCCGACCTGTTCCAGAAGGAAGCCATTCCCTCGACCCAGAAATGGCGCTTCGCGCCCGATGGACAGCATCTCGAACTGGGCATTGCCGAGATGAACCTGTTCCTGATGCTGGGCGCGGCGGGGCTCTCCCATTCCCTGTTCGGCGAACGCCTGCTGCCCATCGGCACGCTTTACGACCCCTTCATCGCCCGCGGCCTAGATGCGTTGAACTACGCCTGCTATCAGGACGCGCGGTTCCTGCTCGTCGCCACCCCGTCCGGCGTCTCGCTGGCAGGCGAAGGTGGCGCGCATCAATCCATTGCTTCGCCGCTGATCGGCATGGCGCAGGATGGACTGGCGAGCTTCGAGCCTGCCTTTGCCGACGAGCTCGCCATCATTATCGACTGGGCCTTCGATTACATGCAGCGCTCGGGCGATGCGCGGCCCGATCTCGCCGATTGGCCACGCGATCTAACAGGTGGCTCGGTCTATCTGCGTTTATCTACCCGTAGCATCGATCAGGTGCCTCGGGAGGTTAACAGCCTGCTCACCAATTCGGTCATTGCGGGAGCTTATTGGCTAAAGCCGCCAAGCCCCGAATGCGAGGTCGTGATCGCCTATCAGGGCGTGCTGGCCAGCGAAGCCGTCGCGGCCGCAGCCAGCATTGGCGGCGACCAGCGCAATGTCGCCGTGCTCGCCGTCACCTCGGCCGACCGCCTCAATGCTGGCTGGCAAGCAGCGCAGCGGGCACGCCTCCATGGTGATAAAAGCCTGAGCCACATAGAAAAACTATTGTCCGAAGTCCCACATCGCGCCGGCCTCGTAACCGCCATCGACGCCCATCCGGCAACCTTGGGCTGGCTGGGCAGCGTCCTTGGCCATCGTACAATTGCTTTGGGCGTCGAGCATTTCGGCCAGACCGGCACAGTCAACGACCTCTACCGTCATTTCGACATCGACGCTCAAGCCATTGAAACCGCTTGCAGAAATTTGATGCACCGACACTAGTCCAGCAAGTTTGCCTGCTTTTGGAGCGATCAGAAAAATCGCTAACAAAAGGTGCAAAAGGCAGGGCAATCACCTTGCCAAGCCCCAAATGATTTGTCAGACATATGTCATCTGGCAGATTTTTGGGACAATCAGCCACCCGCGCAGAATGCGCGGCAACAAGCAAGTGACCAGACCCAGAGGGAACGGGGCCTGGCGCATCAGGGAACATGAAGTCAGCTCTGCACAAGGAGAGGGAGCTATGAATATCTTGCGGAAACAAGCCCTTACGCTTGCCATCGCTACGGCACTCACCCTGCCGGCCATGGCACAATCGAGCGTTCTGGCGCCCGGCCAGTCCACCACTGGCACCTATATGGACTATATGAAAACGGTCTATGACCGGGCCACCTTTGCCGAATTGCTGCAGGTGCCGATCGCCACTTTCGACAAGGAATTCGAGCTGACCCCCATGGCGGCGGAAAGCTGGAGCCAGTCCGAAGACGGCCTTACCTGGACCTTCAAGCTGCGCGAAGGCCTGGTCTGGTCCGATGGCGAGCCGCTGACCGCCGAAGACTATGTCTTCGCCCTCCAGCGCGCCGCGACCGATGGCTATGATTTCGCCTGGTATTGGGACTTTGCCGGCGGCATCAAGGGCTGGAAGGAAGTGACCGAAAGCGGCGCCGACGTATCCGAGCTTGGCCTTGTCGCCGTCGATGACCTCACCATCGAAGTCACCACCGTCGCGCCAAAGCCCTATCTGCCTTCGGTCACCAGCCTCTGGTATCCCGTGCCCAAGCATAAGGTCGATGAACTCGGCGACGACTGGGCGCTCAATGTCGACTCTATCGTCTCGTCCGGCCCCTTCTCCATCGAGAGCTGGGAGAAGTCCAACAACGCTGTCGTCTTCACCAAGTCAGAAACCTATACCGGACCCTGGCAGGCCCAGATCGACCGTCTCGAAGTCGATCCCAGCCTTGGCGCCCCTGAAGTCGGCCTGCCCGCCTTCCTCGCTGGCGATGCCGACTATACCTTCCTCAATACCGGGCAGGTGCCCGTGGCCGAAGGCCGCTTCCCCGACGGCATCCGCCGCAACGCGGTGTTCGCCACCTCCTACATTTCCTACGACCTCGATGCCGAGCCGTTCAACAATGTGGATGTGCGCCGCGCCTTTTACCACGCGATCGACCGCGAGGAGCTGACCTCGACGGTTCTCAGGGACATCGCCATTCCGGCCGGTTCAATCCTGCCGCCCGGCTATCCTGGCTACAATCCCGATGTGGTCGCCCAGGCCACCTTCGACCCTGAAAAGGCCAAGGAATATCTGGCCGCTGCCGGCTATCCCAATGGCGAGGGCTTCCCCGAGATCGATCTGTGGATCCGCGAAGAGGGCGGCTACAATGGCGCCATCATCCCGGCCATGGCGCAGTATCTGCAGGCCGAGTTCGCCGAGCATCTGGGCATCACCATGTCGATCCGCTCGCTGCCGGGCGCCGAATGGATGGACGGGCTGCGTGGCAAGAAGAACAACATCTTCATCGCGCCCTATGAATATGACTATCTCGATCCGTCCAATTTCTACGGCATCTTCTTCAATGGCGGCCGCCACGGCTATTTCATCCCGGAATATGACGCGCTGGTTGCCGAGGCCGATTCCGAGAGCGATTGGGACACTCGCTACGATCTCTATGCGCAGGCCGAGCAGGTCATGATCGACCAGGGCCTGATCGTGCCGCTGGTCCACCCGATCACCACCGCTGTCATCTCTGACGGCCTTGGTGGCGAAGCGTCCGAGCCCAATTCGCTGGGCTTCACACCCCTTGATCGCCTCGGCCACTACTTCTTCACGCACTTGACGAAGTAGTCTGCGATCAAACTGCGTCTCCCGGCCTGCCCCGCCGGGAGACGCGCCCTCCCAAAAAGGTCGAACCATGCCCCTCGTCGAGATCGAAGACCTCCGGGTCAGCTTTCGCCAGTATGGCGGCGCAGTCGATGCCGTGCGCAGCATCAGCTTTGTCGTCAATGAGGGCGAGAGCCTGGGCATTGTCGGGGAAAGCGGCTCGGGCAAATCGGTGTCCTGCAGCGCCCTGCTCCGCCTACTGCCCGCCACCGCTCAGGTGAGCGCCAAAAAGCTGGTGCTGGATGGCGTCGATGTGCAGAAAGCCAATAAGGAAGATCTGGCGCGCTTGCGCGGCCGCTCGGCTGCGATGATCTTTCAGGACCCGATGACGGCCTTCGATCCGGTCTTCACCATCGGCCACCAGATCGTCGAAACCATTCGCGCCCACCGCACAGTTTCAAAATCAGACGCGCTCAAGGAAGCCGAAGACCTGCTGCTGCGCGTCGAGATCAAGAATGCCAGCGACATTCTCAATTACTATCCGCACCAGCTCTCCGGCGGCATGTTGCAGCGCGCCATGATCGCCATGGCTTTGTCCTGCCGCCCCAAGGTGCTGATCGCGGACGAGCCGACCACCGCGCTCGACGTCACCATTCAGGCGCAAATCCTCCAGCTCATCAAGAAAGTTCAAGCCGAGTTCGGCATGGCGCTGATCATGATCACCCACGATCTTGGCGTCATCGCGGAAACAGTGGATCGCGTGCTGGTCATGTATCGCGGCGAGGTTATGGAAGAAGGCCCGGTGCAGCAGATTTTCGATGCGCCGCAACACGACTACACCCGCCAGCTCCTGGCCAGTCTTCATGCCAGCTTCGAGCCGTCGCGTGGCGCCGAGGACCAAACACCGGCGCTCGAACTCAAGGGCTTGGCCAAGACCTACCGCATCAAGCGCCGCAAGGGATTTGCCACTGAGTATGGCGATTTCCATGCGGTGCGCGAGGTCAATATCGCCCTGCCGAAGAACCGCATCGTCGCCATTGTCGGAGAAAGCGGTTCGGGCAAGACCACGACCGGGATGATGGCCATGCGCCTCACCGAGGCATCACGCGGCCAGATTCTGGTCAATGGCACAGACATTTCTGCCCTGTCGCACGACGCGATGCGGCCATGGCGCAAGCAGATGCAGGTGGTGTTTCAGGACAGCTATTCGGCGCTCGACCCGATGATGACGCTGACCGAGATCATCTCCGAGCCGCTGCATATCCATGGACTGGGCAATGCCCGCGAGCGAAGCGAAAAGGCACTCGAATGGCTCGAACGCGTCGGTCTCGACCGCTCGTTTGCCGGCCGCTACCCGCATGAATTGTCCGGCGGCCAGCGCCAGCGCGTCGCCATTGCACGGGCGCTAATTCTTGGTCCTTCGGTACTGGTCGCAGACGAGCCGACTTCCGCCCTCGATGTCACCGTCAAGGCGCAGATCATTGGGCTCCTCAAAAAGCTTCAGGCCGAAATGGGCCTCTCGATCCTCTTCATCAGCCACGACCTGTCGACCGTTAAATCGCTGACCGACAGCGTCGTCGTCATGTATCGCGGCCGCGTCGTTGAAGAAGCGCCGACCGAGCGTATCTTCTCGGACCCGCAGCATCCCTATACCCGCGCCCTGCTCGATGCCGTGCCGGCCACCAATCCGCGTGAAAGGCGCGAGCGGCTGTTTCTCTCCGCCGAGGAGATCGCTGCCCAGACCCCGCGCTTGACCACGATCCAGACCGGCGCGGCACCGCAGGCCGAACCCCAACTCGTCGCCATCGCCCCGGGCCACCGGGTCGAGGCATTCGTGACCAATTGAGGGAGCAGCAGTGAACGCAAAAGTTCTCATTGTCGTACCGGTTATTGCGCCGCACTCCCGGCTCTTGCCCTCCCTCCCCCTTGAGGGGAGGGAGGCGATAGAGCCGCTTTACCAGTGCCCAGGCATTACTGAAGCTCATTGCAAACGTACAATCGCATGGGCGCCCCGGAGCCGCCCATGCTGAGCTACATCCTCCGCCGCCTCGTCTCCGTTGCCTTCACCTTCATCGTCGTCTCGATCATCATTTTCCTGATGATGCACGCGGTGCCCGGCGGACCATTCGATGCCAATGATATGCCAGTTTCCGCCGCAGTGCGCGAAAAGCTGATGGCCCAGCTCGGGCTCGATCAGCCGCTGCATGTGCAATATCTGCGCTATATGTGGGGCGTGCTGCATTTCGATTTCGGCGTGCCCTATCAGAGCCCTGGCGAAACCGTTATCCAACTGCTCTCCCGCGCCTGGGTGCCCAGCCTCGTGCTTGGCGGGCTCGGCGTCGTCATCGGCGCGCCGCTGGGCATCCTGCTCGGCATGGCCGCCGCGCTCAATCGCAATACCTGGATCGACTATCTCGCCTCGGCCTTTGCCACCATCGGCCTCACCATCCCGGTTTTCGTCACCTCTATGCTGCTGATCCTGGTCTTTGCCGTCTGGCTCAACTGGCTTCCTGCCAGCGGCTGGCCGCATCCGAACCGCTGGATATTGCCCATCGCCGCCTATGCCGCGATCCCCTTGGCCACCTATGCGCGCTACACCCGCTCGGCCATGCTGGACACGATGAGCCGGCCTTTCGTCACCGTGCTGCGCGCCAAGGGCCTTTCCGAGCGCCGCATCGTCTTCCAGCATGTGCTGCGCAATTCGGCCATCCCGCTGGTCACGGTGTTCCTGCCCATGTTCATCGGCACCGCCACCGGCTCGATCTTTGTCGAGGCCATGTTCCGCATTCCCGGGCTCGGCGCCTATTTTGTCTCCTCGATCCAGACCCGCGATTATCCGCTCGAAATGGCGCTGATGCTGATGATCACCTTCATGTACTGCATCGCCTATCTGTTGTCTGACATCGTCTATGCGCTCATCAATCCGCGCATCCGCGTGGGAGGCTCCGAATGAGCGACATCGCCGCCCACGTTCCGCCGCAGCGCCAGCGCAGCCCGCTCTGGTTCGCCTGGCAGCGTTTCCTCTCCAACAAGGCCGCGCTGGTCGGCGGCGTGGTGCTATTTATCCTGATGCTGATGGCCATCTTCGCCCCGCTGATCACGCCGGTGTCACCCGAGGCGCAGCTTTTCCTCACCGAGTCGCTGGCCTTTCCATCGGCCGAACACTGGTTCGGCGTCGATAATCTGGGTCGCGACTTCTACACCCGCATCGTCTATGGCGCCCGCGTCTCGCTCTCGATCGGCCTCATCGCCGCATTGTGCTCGGTGGTGATTGGCATTCCACTGGGCGCGCTGGCCGGCTATTTCGGCGGCCGCACCGATTGGGTGATCATGCGTATCATCGAATTGTTCTCGGTTGTGCCACCCCTGCTCGCCGCCATGCTGCTGGGTGCCCTGACGCGGGGCGGCTATCCCACCATCGTCGCCATCGCCGCCCTCTTCGGCTGGGTGCAGGTGTGCCTCCTCGTCCGCGCCCAGGTCAAAGCCTTCCGCGAAAAGGAATTCGTCCGAGCCGCGCAGGCTCTGGGCGCCTCGCCCTGGTACATTATCCGCCGCCACCTCATTCCCAATTCGATCAGCCCGATCATTGTCGGCTTCGTGCTCGCCATTCCGCTGGCGATGATGCTCGAAGCCTCGCTCTCCTTCCTCGGCATCGGCGTCCCACCGCCAACCGCTACCTGGGGGCAGATGATCAATGAGGGCATCGATTTCATGTTCTTCTACTGGCACATGGCCGTCTTCCCGACGGCTGCGCTCGCCATAACCGTGCTCGCGACCTCGCTGTTTGGCGACGGGCTGCGCGATGCTCTCGACCCGACTTTGAAAGGCCGCTGAATTGTCCGAAAATCTCGCCCGGCATTTTCTCCTCCGTGAGGATGTCGTCTTTCTCAATCACGGCTCGTTCGGCGCCTGTCCGCGCCCGGTGTTCGAGACCTATCAGGGCTTCCAGCTGGAACTGGAAGGCGAACCCGTCGAGTTTCTGGGCCGCAGGCTGCATGATCTGCTGCGCGTGCCGCGTGAGGCGCTGGCGGCCGAGCTCAATTGCGGCCCCGAAGACGTGGTCGGCGTGCTCAATGCCACGACCGGCCTCAACATCGTCATCCAGTCGCTGGACCTGAAGCCCGGCGACCAGATCCTGACCACCGACCACGAATATTCGGCGCTGGAAAAGACCTGGGCCTATATCTGCAACCGTACGGGCGCCGAAGTGGTCGTGGTCAAGGTGCCCATGCCGCTGCTGACCGAAGCCCAGTTCACCGACACGGTGATGGCAGGCATGACGGACCGCACCCGTGTCTTGTTCCTCAGCCACATCACCTCGCCCACCGCTCTGCTCTTTCCCATCGAGCGTGTCGTTGCCGAAGCACGGGTCCGCGGCATCTATTCGGTGATCGACGGCGCGCATACGCCGGGCCATATCCCGCTCGATCTCACAGCACTCGGCGCGGATTTCTATTCGGGTAACTGCCATAAGTGGATGATGGCCCCCAAGGGGTCGGCCTTCCTCCATGCCCGCCCCGAGGTCCAGGGCCTGCTCAATCCGCTGGTCATCAGCCATGGCTGGACCAAGGACTCGAAAGAGCCCGGCGCCAAGGGAGCCTTCGGCAATTCGCCCTTTATCGACGAAATCGAAATCCAGGGCACCCGCGACCCCGCGGCGTGGCTCACGGTCCCCGCAGCAATCCAGTTCCGCAAGGATAATGACTGGTGGGCGATAGCCGACCATTGCCGGGCGCTGGCACAGGAGACGGCCCGCCGCCTCAGCGCGTTGACCGGCCTTGCCCCGCTCAGCGCGCCGGAATTCTGCGCCCCGCAAATGGTGGCCATGCCCATACCCGAATGTGACACGGCGGCGCTGCACAAAGCGCTGTTCGACCAGTATTCCATCGAAATTCCTGTCTTCAAATGGCAGGACACCTGCATCGTCCGCCTCTCCGTGCAGGGATACAATTCGGTGCAGCAGATGGACCGGCTGATCGAGGCGCTGACGGAATTGCTCGACCTCAAAACGCAGCCGATGGCTGCCCGAGGCTGACAAGCGGGCAAAGATGTGGTGTGAGTGCAAACTGCACCCTCGGAGGAAACGGGCGCCGATGAGTCGGAATACTGCCCTGAGCTATCTGGAGCCTTTGGAAAACCGCACGCGCAATGTGGCGGTGCTGGATGCGCTTGCCGAAATGGTGGAGCGCGCCGGTCTTAAGATCGGCGACAGGCTGCCGCCGGAAGTTTCGCTCGCGGCCTCGCTCGGCGTTGGCCGTTCGACTATCCGTGAAGCGCTTAACCGCTGGGAGGGCCTCGGCATCATTCGCCGCCGGCGGGGCGACGGCACCTATCTGTCCGCCCGCGTGCAGACATCGCGCGGGCTCGTTCCCACCATGATCCGGCTTGAAGGCGAGGCGCTGCTGCGGCTGCTCGAAATTCGCCGCACGCTGGAAAATGACGTGGTCCGCAAAGCCACTCTGAATGCGAGTGAAAAACAGCGCGCCGAAATATCCCGGCTCTGTACTGTGCTGCTTGACGATGTCAATTCGGGCCGCGCCTGGCGCAAGGCGGACCACGAATTTCACAATGCCATCTATGATGCTTCGGGAAATCCGATGTATGGCCAGATCCTGACCAATCTCGATCATGCTCTCGAGCGTGACGAAGCATCCCCCTTCAATCGCGACGGCTTTGGCCTCGAATCCTTCCCGATCCACCGCGACCTCGCCGATGCAATCGCCGCTTCGGACCCGCTTCTGGCCATCGATGCGATTAATCGCATTCTCGACACGGTGGAAAACGAAGTGCGCACCATCATCGCCGACGGCCGTACCGCCTGACTTTCGGACCCGCTTCGCGCTCCCTCCGCACGCCTTGTAGCTCCGCAAAGGCGCCTGTTCACTTGAACTATTTCGGCCGCTTCGTTCGAGATATTCACAGTCACGAACAGTCATTCCAACTGTCATAAAACTGCTAAGTAGCTGATTTAGAACCCACCTCGGGTCGCAGAAGCGCTGACCGTTTTCCCTTTGATGTTCAAATGAACATTTCCTGTTTGCAAAGGAATATTCCATGCTGTCAAATGTCGCCAAGCTCGGGACGAGGAGGTCCCTGAGCAATAATAAGGGAGTGAGCATGTTCAAGAACGTATTGGGCTTGTCCGTGGGACTGGCCGCTGTGCTGTCGGCTAGCGCCGCCTTTGCCCAGACCGAAATCGCCTGGTGGCACGCCATGGACGCCGAGCTCGGCGAGCGCCTTGAAGGCATTGCCAATGGCTTCAACGAAAGCCAGTCCGAGTACAAGATCATCCCGACCTACAAGGGCTCCTATCCCGAAACGCTGACTGCCGCTATCGCTGCGTTCCGCGCCAACGAACAGCCCGCCATCGTGCAGGTCTTTGAAGTCGGCACCGGCACCATGATGGCCGCCCAGGGCGCCGTGAATCCCGTTTACCAGTTGATGCAGGACAACGGTCAGCCGTGGGATCCGTCAGGGTTCCTCGCTCCGGTCACCGGCTATTACTCGGACCCGGCAGGCAACATCCTGTCGCTGCCGTTCAATTCTTCCACCCCGATCATGTACTACAACAAGGACGTGTTCGAGGCTGCCGGCCTTGACCCGGAAACGCCGCCGGCGACCTGGGCCGAACTTGAAACCATGAGCCGTCAGATCATGGAATCGGGCGCTGCCAATTGCGGCTTCACCACCGGCTGGGTGAGCTGGGTGCAGCTCGAAAACCTCTCGGCCATTCATGACCAGCCCTATGGCACGCTGGAAAATGGCTTTGCCGGCATGGGCTCGGAATTCACCTTCAACGGCCCGGTCCAGGTCAAGCACTTCGAAAACCTCAAGAAGTGGGCTGACGAAGGCCTGTTCCAGTATGGTGGCCCGGTGGGCGGCCCCGATGCTCCGCCGAAGTTCTATTCGGGCGAATGCGCCATCTATATGAACTCCTCGGCCTCGCGCGCCGGCGTCATCAACAACGCCAAGGACTTCGAAGTCGGCTTTGCGCCCCTGCCCTACTATGACGACGTGACCACCGACCCGAAGAATTCGATCATCGGCGGCGCGACCCTGTGGGTGCTCAATGGCAAGTCGGATGACACCTATAAGGGCGTCGCCGAATTCTTCACCTACCTTTCGAGCGCTGAAGTCCAGGCTGACTGGCACCAGGCGACCGGCTACCTGCCGATCACCAATGCCACTTATGAACTGGGCCAGGAACAGGGCTATTACGAAGCCAATCCGGGTTCTGACGTTGCGATCAACCAGATCACACGCGGCACCCCGACCGCCAACTCCAAGGGCATCCGCTTCGGCAACCTGACCCAGGTCCGCACCGTGATCGACGAAGAGTTCGAAGCTCTGCTGGCCGGCTCCAAGTCCGCTCAGGAGGCACTGGACTCCGCCGTTACCCGCGGCAACCAGATCCTGCGCGACTTCGAAGCCGCCAACCAGTAAGCCGCACCGAACCGGCCTCCGTCCATCAGGACGGGGGCCTTTTTTGCTGACGCAGTCCTGCGCCGGTCGGAGCTTGTGCTGTGACCATTTCTCCGGAGCCGCCAGTCGATGCAGACCAAGCGCACCATCTTTCCGAACAAATTCCTGCCCTATGCGCTTCTTGCGCCGCAGTTGGCGGTCACGCTGATCTTTTTCATCTGGCCGGCTTTGCAGGCGGTCAAATCCTCTTTCGAGCGCGAAGATCCCTTTGGATTCCGCACCACGTTCGTGTGGTTCGAGAATTACAGCCGCGTGTTGATGGATCCGCTCTATCTCAATTCGGTGGGGCGCACGGCAATCTTTGCGGTCTGCGTCACCCTGCTTTCGATGGGCCTGTCGCTGCTGCTGGCCGTCGCGGTCAACCGCGTACTGCGCACCAACAAGCTCTACACCACCCTGCTCGTCTGGCCCTATGCGGTGGCGCCAGTCGTCGTGGGTATTCTCTGGTGGTTCATGTTCAACCCCAGCATCGGCATCGCGCCCTATATCCTGCGCGCCTTCGGCATCAGCTGGAACCACCGTATCGATGGCAACCAGGCCATGCTCTTGGTGGTCATGGCCGCAAGCTGGAAGCAGATTTCCTACAATTTCCTGTTCTTCCTCGCCGGCCTCCAGTCAGTGCCCCAATCGCTCAACGAAGCCGCGGCCATTGATGGCGCGGGCCCGTTCAAGCGCTTCTGGACCATTGTTTTCCCGCTGCTGTCGCCGACGACGTTCTTTTTGCTCATCGTCAACATCAACTACGCCATGTTCGACACGTTCGGCCTTATCGACGCCACCACGGCGGGCGGCCCGGCACAGGCAACAAACATCCTCGTTTATAAGGTCTATGCCGACGGTTTCCTGGGCCTCAATATCGGCTCATCGGCTGCCCAATCGGTCATTCTCATGCTCATCGTCATAGCGCTGACTGGCATCCAGTTCCGCTATATCGAGCGGCGCGTACAGTATTAGGAGGCAATCAGAATGGTCGAAAATCGCCCCTTACTGACAATACTCACCCATGCCGTGCTGATCCTCGGCGTCGTCATCGTCGCCTTCCCGGTCTATCTGGCATTCGTGGCATCCACCCATGCCAATGGCAATTTCGTCAGTGGCCTCGTGCCCCTGCTGCCCGGGCCGCATCTGGTGGACAATTACTGGCATATGCTCACGGTCGGCATTTCCAGCGCCGGTGCGCCCCCGCTCTGGGTCATGCTGCTCAACTCGCTGGTCATGGCGATCACCATCGCCATCGGCAAGATCGCCATCTCGCTGATCTCGGCCTACGCCATCGTCTATTTCAAGTTCCCGTTCCGGCTGCTCGCCTTCTGGATCATCTTCATCACGCTCATGCTGCCGGTCGAGGTCCGCATCATCCCGACCTTCGCAGTGGTCGCAAATCTGGGCCTGCTCAATTCCTATGTCGGCCTCACCCTGCCGCTCATCGCTTCGGCAACGGCGACGTTCCTGTTCCGCCAGTTCTTCCTCACCGTGCCGGATGAACTGATGGAAGCGGCGCGGGTCGACGGCGCGGGGCCGCTCAAATTCTTCCGCGATATCCTTTTGCCGCTCAGCCGCACCAATATCGCCGCGCTGTTCGTCATCCTCTTCATCTATGGATGGGTGCAATATCTCTGGCCGCTGCTGGTCACCACCGACAGCCGCTATTACACCATCGTCATGGGCATCAAGCGCCTGGCCGCTACGGCCGATGGCGAGCCGCAATGGCATCTGGTGATGGCCGCCGTCATGCTGGCCATGCTGCCCCCCGTCCTTGTCGTCATCTTCATGCAGCGCCTGTTCGTCAAAGGCCTCGTGGAAACGGAGAAATAAGCCATGGCCACGATCAAGCTCATCGATCTCAAGAAGAACTATGGCGACACGCCAGCCGTCAAAGGCGTCAATCTCGATGTGGCCGATGGCGAACTCATCGTGCTGGTCGGCCCCTCGGGCTGCGGCAAGTCCACGCTGCTGCGCATGGTGGCCGGTCTTGAATCGGTCACCTCCGGCGTTATCGAAATCGCCGGTCGCAATGTGGTCAAGGCCGAGCCGGCCGAGCGCGACATTGCCATGGTGTTCCAGAATTACGCGCTCTATCCGCATATGAGCGTGCGCGGAAACCTCGAATACGGCCTCAAGAACCGGGGCACACCGCGCGAGGAGATCAATCGCCGCGTGCAGGAAGCCGCCGACATTCTCGAAATCGGCGCGCTTCTCGACCGCAAGCCGCGCCAGCTTTCGGGCGGCCAGCGCCAGCGCGTCGCCATGGGCCGCGCCATCGTGCGCGAACCTGCGGCCTTCCTCTTCGACGAGCCCTTGTCCAATCTCGATGCCAAGCTGCGCGTGCAGATGCGCGTCGAGATCCGCAAGCTGCAGCGCCGTCTTAAGACAACCAGCCTCTACGTCACCCATGACCAGCTCGAAGCCATGACGTTGGCCGACCGGCTGGTGGTGATGAACAATGGTCTGGTCGAGCAGATCGGCACGCCAACGGAAGTCTATGACCGCCCGGCCACCCTGTTCGTGGCCAGCTTCATCGGCTCGCCGCCCATGAACCTGGTTCCCGTATCCTCTCTGGCCGGCGATGCGAAGGCGTTGGGGCTCCCGTCCGGCACAGACATTGTCGGCATCCGCCCGGACAACTGCCTGCTCGATCGGCCGGTCGAACCCTCGCTATCGCTGGATGCGACGGTGGAACTGCTTGAACCGATTGGCGGGGAAAGCCATTTGCATGTGCGCCTGAACTCCACTGGCCAATCCATTGTTCTCAGCGTGCCTGGCAGACCGGAAATCGCAGAAGGATCGGCCATTTCCGTTCACACCAGAGTGGCCGACCTGCATCCGTTCAGCACCCAGACGGGCCAGAGAACCGACATTATCTAGCGCCATAGGCAAAGAAACGACCATGACACGCACATCCCTGCCCGGCCCGATACGGGACGAAGTCCAGGCTCATCGCGGCGCTTCGGCCATTGCGCCGGAAAACACCATCGCCGCCTTTCGCGCTGCTGCGGAAGCCGGCGCGAAATGGGTCGAACTCGACGTGGCTCTCAGCGCCGATGGCCAGCTCGTCGTCATTCATGACGACAGCGTCGACCGCACCTCCTCGGGCACCGGCTCCTTGGGCGTGTTGTCCCAGGCGGAAATCGGAACCCTGGATGGCGGCAGCTGGTTCGATCCGCGCTTTGCCGGCGAACGCATTCCCACCCTGGCCGAAACCATCGAAGCGCTTGGCGGGCTTGGACTGAGCGCCAATGTCGAGATCAAGCAGCACAAGCATCACAAGTCGCTCGACCAGCTGGTCACTGCCGTACAGGCCGAGATTGCAAAGCGCAGCGCCGGGACGCAGATCATGATTTCCAGCTTTGATGCGGAATGCCTCAAGGCCATGCACAAGCTGGAGCCGGACCTTGAAATGGCCATGCTCTGGGTCGAGGTTCCGCAGGACTGGGAGCAGCAGCTGGCCGCCATTCCGGCCACCACCATTCACATGCACTATAAGGCAGTGAGTATCGGGCTGCTGGACCATATGCGCGAGCGTGGCATCAAGGTCCGGGTCTGGACCTGCAATGATCCGGTACAATTGCTGTCGTTCTGGGATGCGGGTCTGACCGGTGTCATCACCGACAATCCGGCGATTTTCCTCGAATAGAGAGAGGCGAGCGGCAGATGCTGTCTGGCCGGCAACGCGATATTCTGACACTGGTTGAGGCAGAGGGCGCCCAATATATCGAAGCGCTCGCCGCCCGCTATGGCCTGACGACCCAGACCATTCGCCGCGACATCAATGCGCTCTGCGATCTGGGCTATGCCCGCCGCTTCCACGGCGGCGTCGATGCGCCGGTCGAGGCGCGCAACATTTCCATCAATGCGCGCGCGGCGCTCAACAGCCTCGCCAAACAGCGCATCGCCCGCAAGGTTGCCGCTGCCATTGCGCCGGGTTCGACCGTCTTCATGGGCATTGGCAGCACAGTGCAGTTCGTTGCACAGGCCCTGCGCGACCATGAAGGCTTGCGCGTGGTCACCAATAATATCGACGTGGCACTGATGCTCTGCGAAGCCCCACAGATCGAAGTGCATATGACCGGCGGTGTGTTGCGCCATAATGACCGCGACGTGGTGGGCACCGACACATTGCAATTCTTCGAGAAATTCTACGCCTCCTACGCCATTATCGGCGCCGGGGCGCTGGATCCGAACAGGGGCGTGCTCGATTTCAGCTATAGCGAGGCCCAGACCACTTCCACCCTGATCGCCAATTCAAGGACACAGTTTCTGGTGGCCGATGTCAGCAAGTGGACACGAAACGCTGCCGTGCGAGTCGTGCCCTTCAACAAGGTCAATTGCCTGTTCACCGACACGCTTGAGGATCCGGCGGCGGAAAAGGCGCTTGCTGATGCAGGTACGCAGATCGTGCGGTGCGCCGAGGACGAGGCATGACTTTTCAGGGTGCTGCGCCCTCGCCGGAACATCTGCAGGGCGTCCGCTACATTTTTACCGACATCGACGATACCCTGACCACCGCCGGACGCCTCCTGCCGCAGACCTTTCAGGCACTGTGGGATCTGCACGATGCCGGCATCGCCGTGGTTCCGGTGACCGGCGGCTCGGCCGGCTGGTGTGAACATATCGTGCGGGCCTGGCCCGTCGCGGCAGCGATCGGTGAAAGCGGGGCGTTCACGATGACGCTTCAGAACGGCAGGGTGACGACCGAATTCTGGGAGGATGAGGCCCTTCAAATGCGGCGCCAGATCGAGCACCGGCGCGCCGTCGAGCCGCTGCTTGGCACGTTCAGCCTTGCACATGATCAGCCCTTCCGACTGGCCGATGTGGCCATAGACATTTCCGGACGAAAGAGCGCAGAGATCGCCGCACTGGCCCGGAAAATCAGCGCGCTTGGGGCGTCCGTGGCCATCAGTTCAATCCACATCAACACCTGGATCGGCACGTATAACAAGCGCACGATGAGCGAGCGCCTCCTGGAAAAGCTGCAGCTCTCGCCGGGCGACATCGCTGACAGCACCGCCTTTGTTGGAGATTCGCGCAACGACGCGCCGATGTTCGGCTACTTCCGCAATGCGTTTGGCGTCGCCAATGTCGTTCCGGTTCTCAAAGACATCCCGGTGAAACCGCGTTGGATTTCGGAGCGGCCAGCCGGGCTTGGCTTTGTCGACATCGCCCGCACGGTTCTCGCCGCGCAGAGTGAGGCGCCGCGCTTCGTCTAAAGGGAAAACTACCTTTGGCCCCTTCCCAATCTCACTTTTCGCCCTCTAGATAGGCAATAGGGAGATGCGACTAACAAAACAGCAATAGGGGATGCAGAGATGTCATATATCACGCGCCGCACCATGATCGCGGCACTGGGCCTTACCACCGCGCTTTCATTGACCGGAGCGAGCTGGGCGCAGGACGTGCTCAAGGTCGCCGCGATCTGGACGGTGCCGGTCGAGCAGCAGTGGGCAAGCCGATTGCACAATGCGCTGGTCGCTGCCGAAGAGCGCGGCGAAATCGACTATGTCTATTCGGAAAATATCACCAATACCGATTATGAGCGCGTCATGCGCGAATATGCCGAACAGGGCGTCGCGCTCATGGTTGGCGAGGCTTTCGGTGTGGAGCAGCCGGCGCGCGGCGTTGCTGCGGACTATCCTGAGATCGCCTTCCTCATGGGCTCGTCGCTGCCCCCGGTGGAGCCGAACTTCGCCACCTTCGATAATTTCATTCATGAGCCGAGCTACCTCACCGGTATCATCGCGGGCATGAAGACCGAAACTGACAAGATCGGCATGGTCGGTGGCTACGCCATTCCGGAAGTGAACCGGCTTATGCATGCCTTCATGGCAGGCGCGCTTTCGGTGAATGCTGACGTGACTTTCTCGGTCAGCTTCATCAACTCCTGGTACGATCCGCCGAAGGCGAAGGAAACCGCCTTTGCCATGGTCGATGCGGGCGCAGACATTCTCTATGCCGAACGCTTTGGCGTGTCCGACGCCGCCAAGGAGCGTGGAATCTTCGCTATCGGTAACGTCATCGACACGGCCGCCGATTACCCCGGCACCATCCTCGCCTCCGCTCTCTGGCATGGCGCGCCGATGATCGATCAGGCCATTGCCGATGTTAAGGCCGGTGCCTTTACCGCGTCCGACTACGGCATTTACGCCTTCATGGAATATGGTGGCGGCAGCCTCGTCGTCGATGAGGAATTGGCCGGGCCGGAAGCCGTTGCCGCCGCAAAGGCCGTCGAAGCCTCCATCCTCGACAAGTCTTTCGTGGTCGAAATCAACGACAGCGAGCCGACCTCGAGCCAGTAACCCAACTTTCCCCTGAACCAGGGGAGAAGCGGCTTCGGCGCTAACCGCAAGCCAGCGCGTTACTCGATATTGTCCCTCCCCCTTTTCAGGGGGAGGTTAGGTGGGGGCACTCTTCCACCAAACCTCTGGAGCAGGAGACCATGCCAGATCCCATCCCCCTGCTCTCCCTGCAGAACATCACCAAGCGTTTCGGCGCGCTGACCGCCAACGACGCCATCTCGCTGGACCTGCACAAGGGCGAAATTCTCGCATTGCTCGGCGAGAACGGCGCGGGCAAGACGACGCTGATGAACATCCTCTTCGGCCATTATGTGCAGGACGAGGGCAGCGTTCGCGTGCTCGGCGCAGACGGCGACATGCTCGTTCTGCCCCCCGGCTCGCCCGGCGCGGCGTTGGGCGCCGGCATCGGTATGGTGCATCAGCATTTTACCCTCGCGGAAAATCTCTCGGGCCTCGACAATATCCGCCTCGGCACCGAGCCGCTCCTGTCCTTCGGCCAACGCAAGGCGGCACGCGAAAAGATCGCCCGCATCATTGCCGAGAGCGGGCTTGAGGTCGATCTCGACCGCCGCGTCGATGGCCTCACCGTGGGCGAGAAACAGCGCGTCGAAATCCTCAAGGCGCTCTATCGGGACGCAAGGGTACTCATTCTCGACGAGCCCACCGCCGTCCTGACGCCGCAGGAGGCCGAAGGTCTGTTCACCGTCCTTCGTCGCCTCGCCGCCAATGGGCTGGGCGTCATTTTCATCTCCCACAAGCTGGGGGAAGTGCTCTCCGTCTCCCATCGCATCATGGTGCTGCGCGGCGGCCGAAAGGCGGGCGAACTTGTTACCGCCGAAGCAGACCGGCGCGCCATTGCCGACCTGATGGTCGGCAAGGCCATCGCCGAGGTCAAACGCAGCGGGGGCAATCCGGGGGAAACCCTGCTCAGCTTCGCCCATGTCAGTCTTGGCAGGGCGGGCCAACATACGGCCCTGCGCGATGTCTCTTTCGTCCTGCGCGCGGGAGAGGTCGTCGCGCTGGCCGGCGTCTCGGGCAATGGCCAGACCGGCGTTGCCGCTTTGATTTCCGGGCTCGACGTGCCCGCCAGCGGCACGCTGACACTGTTCGGCGCCCCGATCACCCGCGCCAACCCGCGCGACCTGGTCGAGCGCGGTGTTGCCCGCATGCCGGAAGACCGCCAGCATGATGGCGTTGTCGGCACGATGAGCGTGGCCGACAATATCACCATCGAAGATATCCGCTCCCCAGGCTTGTCCAAATTCGGCCTGCTCGACCGCAGCGCCATGCGCGCGCGCGCCGAACGCGCCATCGCCGCCTATGATGTGCGCTGTCCCGGCCCGGACGCCGAAGCGCGCCTGCTTTCGGGCGGCAATGTGCAAAAGCTCATTCTCGCCCGCGTGCTCGAACGTGAACCCCGGGTCATCCTCGCCAATCAGCCCACACGCGGCCTCGATATCGGTGCGCAGGGCGAAGTGCATCGGCGGATTCTCGCCGCCCGCGACCGGGGCGCTGCCGTGCTGGTGATTTCCGAAGACCTCGATGAGCTCTTTACCCTCGCCGACCGCTTTCTCGTCATTCATGCCGGTGAGGTTGTCGATGCCGGGCCCAGCGAGACCCTTGATCGTGGCACCATCGGCCTGCTCATGGCCGGACAAACCCATACACGCGAGGTGATCGCCTCATGACCATCCGGCTTGAACCCCGCCAGGATGCACCCGTCGGTCTTCGGCTTGCCGTCTCGCTGGCCTCCGGCCTTGTCGCGCTTTTGATCATCGCCATTCCCGTCATGGCGGCAGGCCGCAATCCGTTCGAAGCCTATCTTCTGATGGCTCAGGGCGCGTTCGGCTCGATGTTCGCGCTGTCCGAAACGCTTAATCGCGCCACCCCGCTCATTCTCACCGGCCTTGCCGCCGCCATCGCCTTTCGTGCGCGTCTCTGGAATATCGGCGCCGAAGGACAGCTCTACATGGGCGCGCTCGCCGCCGTTCTGGTCGGCTCCGGCTTTCTGCAATTGCCCGCCCCGCTCATGATCCCGGCCATTCTGATTGCCGGTTTCCTCGCCGGGGGTCTGATGATGGTGGTCCCGGCCCTGCTCAAACAGCGCTTCGGGGCCGATGAAGTGGTCATCACCCTGCTGCTCAATTTCGTCGTCATCCTTTTCGTCCAGATGCTGATCGAAGGCCCGCTCAAAGATCCCCTGGCAATGGGCTGGCCACAATCCGTGCCGCTTGTGGCGGAATCGAAATTCGACAAACTGATCCCGCGCCTCCGCATGCACTGGGGCTTGCTCATCGGCCTCGTCTCGGCCCTGCTGCTCTGGTTCATGGTGAAGAAGACCGTGCTTGGTTTCGAGGTCAAAGCCGTGGGCGAGAACAAAGCCGCTGCGCGTTTCGCCGGCATCCCGGTCAATGCCACCATGCTCAAGGTTGCGCTGATCTCGGGCGGACTTGCCGGTCTGGCAGGCGTCAGCGAAGTCGCTGGCGTCAAGGGCTATCTCTCGGGGGACCTCTCGCCGGGCTTCGGCTATTCCGGCATTGTCGTGGCCATGCTGGCGGGTCTGTCCCCCATCGGCTCGGTGCTTGCCGCCATCTTCATCGCCGCGGTTTTCGTGGGCGCGGACTCGATGAGCCGGGCAACCGGCATTTCCAGCTATATCGCCGATCTTGTCGTGGCGCTGTCGCTGCTCTGCGTGCTCATCGGCAGCTTCTTTCTGCGCTTCCGCGTGGTTACCAGCAATCGGCCCGTGGAGGCGTAAGCGATGGACGTGTTGCTCGACATCTTCAGCTCCGCCAATTTCTGGGCCGCCGCCATGCGCATCGCCACGCCGCTGATTTTCGGCGTGCTCGGCGCGCTGATCTGCGAACGCGCCGGCGTGCTGAACCTCGGCATCGAGGGCATTTTCGTTGCAGGGGCCATGGCCGGATGGCTTGCCGTCTATCTCGGCGCGGGTCTGTGGGGCGGCGTGCTCATCGCCGCTTTGGCCGGGGCGGCGTTCGGCCTGATCCATGCCTTCCTGACCGTCATTCTCGGCCTTTCCCAGCATGTTTCGGGAATCGGCATTACCCTGCTCGCCACCAGCGTCAGCTATTTCACCTACCGCACCGCATTACCCAGCGTGACCTCGCCGCCGCGCATCACCGCCTTTCAGCCGGTCAACATTCCGGTTCTCTCCGATCTGCCGTTCCTGGGTCCGGCACTTTTTGTTCAGACACCGTTCACCTGGCTGGCCCTGGCCTTCGTCGCAGTGGTTGCCTTCGTGCTCTATCGCACCCCGCTCGGCCTCGCCATTCGCGCCGTGGGCGACAATCCGGCATCGGTCGAAGCCCAGGGCCTGTCCGTCCGCGCCCTGCGCATCGGCGCGGTCGTCGCCGGTTCGGCACTGATGGCTCTGGGCGGCGCCTTCCTCACCATGTCGGCCTTCGATGCCTTCTTCTTCGGCATGGTCAATGGGCGCGGCTGGATTTGCATTGCTCTGGTGGTGTTCGCCTCCTGGCAGCCGGGCAAAGCGCTACTGGGCGCTCTACTGTTCGGCGCGTTCGACGCCTTCCAGATCCGCCTGCAGGCTGAGATCGGCCAGGTCGTGCCCGGCCAGGTTTTCCTCATGCTGCCTTATCTTCTTTCCATACTTGCGCTGGTGCTGGTCGCCCGCAAGGCAGACTATCCCCGCGCCCTGCTCCAGCCATGGACCAAGGGCCAGCGGCACTAAATCAGAGATACGAAATGTTCGACCTCAAGATCACAAACGCCAGTCTCCCCGACGGCCGCACCGGCATCGGCATCGGTATCCAGAATGGCCGTATCGCCGCCATTGAGCCCAATCTTGCGGGTGAGGCCGGCGAGATCATCGACGCGTCCGGCCAGTTGGTCTCGCCGCCCTTCGTCGACACCCATTTTCACATGGATGCCACGCTCTCGCTCGGCCAGCCCCGCTATAATGAAAGCGGGCTGCTGCTCGAGGGCATCCAGATCTGGGGCGAACTCAAGCCGCTGCTGACCCATGAGGCGGTGATCCAACGCGCGCTCGACTATTGCGATCTTGCCGTCTCACAAGGGCTGCTCGCCATCCGCACGCATGTCGATATCTGCGATACCCGCCTGCTCGGAGTCGAAGCGCTGCTCGAAGTCAGAAGGCAGGTCGCACCCTATATCGACCTGCAATTGGTGGCTTTTCCCCAGGACGGCTATTTCCGTTTTCCCGGCGCCATCGACCTGCTCAATCGCGCGCTCGACATGGGCGTCGACGTGGTCGGGGGTATTCCCCATTTCGAGCGCACCATGGCTGATGGTGCTGCCAGCGTGACCGCACTCTGCGAAATCGCGGCTGAGCGCGGCTTGCTGGTTGACCTGCATTGCGACGAGACCGACGATCCCATGTCACGCCACATCGAGACGCTGGCCTATGAAACCCAGCGCCTTGGCCTCCACGGCAGGGTGAATGGCTCGCACCTGACCTCCATGCACTCCATGGACAATTACTATGTCAGCAAGCTCCTGCCGCTGATCGCAGAAGCCGAAGTGAGCGCCACCGCCAACCCCTTGATCAATATCGGCATTCAGGGCCGCCACGACACCTATCCCAAGCGCCGCGGCATGACGCGCATTCCCGAAATGCTCAAATACGGCATCACCTGCGCCTTCGGGCACGATTGTGTCATGGACCCATGGTACTCGCTCGGCATGGGCGACATGCTTGAGGTCGCCTCGATGGGCCTGCATGTCGCGCAGATGACCAGCCGCGACGCCATGCGCCAATGCTTCGAGGCCGTCACCACCGGGCCTGCAAAGATCATGCACCTTGATGGCTACGGCATCGAGGTGGGTAACAAGGCAGACATGGTTCTGCTCCAGGCAACTGATCCCATTGAGGCCATTCGGCTCAAGGCCACACGCCTCAAGGTCATCAAGTCCGGCAAAGTCATCGCCAGCGCCCCGCGCCGGGAAAGCGCCCTCTCGCTCCCCGGCCGCCCCGCCAGCATCGACGCCGCACGGGTCGGCCCGCAATAGCGGCGCTAGAGATTGTGACACCGCACATAATGGCCTGACCCAACATCGGTTGGGCCGGGCATGGTCTCCGAACAGATTGGCGTCGCCCGCGGGCAGCGCGATACGAATGGGCATCCCCGGCTGTCACGGGTCCAAAGCGGAATATCGGCCGCCCGTCTTGTCCGCGTCGTCGCGATCTTGCGGTTCGGATTGGGTACGGCCTCGATCAGCAGCTGGGTATAGGGGTGGCGGGGATTGTCGGTGATTTCCTGGCTCGGCCCCTGCTCCACCAGATGCCCCGCATACATGACCGCCGTGTCCTCGGCGAAATAGCGGGCGGTAGCAATGTCGTGGGTGATGTAGAGCGCGGCGAGATTGCGCTGCCGTTTCAGGTCCTCAAGCAGGTTGAGGATACCCAGCCGCACCGACACGTCCAGCATGGATGTGGGCTCGTCGGCCAGCAGGACTTCGGGCTGCACCGACAGCGCGCGCGCAATGGCGACACGCTGGCGCTGTCCGCCGGAAAGCTCGTGTGGACGGCGTTTCAGGTAGTCCGCGGCGGGCCGCAGGCCCACACTTTCCAGAAGGCTCAGCATTTCCGCCTCAATGGCCTTCTTGCCCTTGAGATCAGGCCTGTGCAGGCGCAACGGGCGTTCGAGGTGGTAACCTATGGATTGGGTCGGGTTGAGGGATCCGAATGGGTCCTGAAATACCATCTGCACCTGCGAGCGATAGCGTTGCAGGCGCTGGCCTCTGAACTGGGCAATGTCCTCGCCGTGAAAACGAATAGAGCCGCCCGTTGGCTCGTAGGCACCCGCCACCATGCGGGCGCAGGTGGATTTTCCCGAGCCGGACTCGCCGACCAGAGCCAGCGCCCGGCCCCGCACCAGCTTCAGCGCGATGCCCGAAAGCGCCTTCAGATAAGTCTGGTTGAGGAATGCGCCGCCAAGGATGAATTCCTTGTCGACATTGTCCATTTCGATCACGGGCGCATCTGTGATCTGGTTCATGGCGGGGGCGTCTAGTTCAGCAAGTGACATGCGGCCTCGCTCCGGTGTTGGGGGTAATAGCGCAGCTCGGGCGCAACGGCGCGGCACACATCCATGGCATGTGGGCAGCGTGGGGCGAAGCGGCAGCCCTGCGGCAGGGAGCGCAGGTCGGGCGGCGTTCCCGGAATGCCTTCGAGCCGCTCGCGCGGCCCGGTGAGGGGCGGGAAACTGTTACCCAGCGCCCGCGTATAGGGATGCTGGGGATCTGTGAGGATGGATTCGGCGGGCGCCACTTCCACCAGTTCGCCCGAATACATGACCCCGATACGGTCGCAGAATTCGATCATCAGGCCCAGGTCATGGGTGATGAAGAGCACCGAGAAGCCAAGACGAGCTTTCAATTCCACGATCTGTTCAATGATGTCGCGCTGCACCACGACGTCGAGGGCGGTGGTTGGCTCATCCATGATGATGAGCTTTGGGCTCAGCGCCAGGGCGATGGCAATGCAGATGCGCTGCCGCATGCCGCCCGAAAACTGATGCGGGTAATCGTCGAGCCGGCGCGGCGGAATGCCAACCAGCTCGAACAATTCCACCGCTTTGGCCCGCGCTCCGTCATTGCCCAATTCGGGTTGGTGCGTGTGAATGACGTCGGTGATCTGCTCGGACACCGGAATGACCGGGTTGAGCGCATTCATCGCCGACTGGAAGACGAAGCTGACCTCGTTCCAGCGATAGGCTTTCAGACGCGCCTTGTCGAATTTGAGCACATCTTCGCCATGAAGCCGCACCTGGCCGCCGGAGACAAGGCCGGGCAAACGGGTGAGCCGCGCCAGGGCGAAGGCGACGGTGGATTTACCGCAGCCGCTTTCTCCGGCCAGACCAAAGGCCTCTCCTTCGCGGATTTCAAAGTCGATGCCGTTGACGGCGCGGGCGACGGAGTTTTCGCCGACATAGTCGACAGTGAGGTTGCGCACCTCGATCATGGCACGATCAGAAGACATCGGCGCTTCTCCCCCGGCGTTTCAGGAACCGCCTGATGCGACCGATGCCGCGAGACGCCTTGAGCTGCGGATTGGTGATTTCGTCGACGGCGAAGTTGACCATCACCAGAGCCGCGCCGGTGAGCATGATGGCAATGGCCGGTGGCCAGATTTCCCACCATGCGCCGGTTTGCAGCGCCATATTGTTCTGTGCCCAATAGAGCATCGTGCCCCAGGTGACCGCATTGGGATCGCCCAGGCCGATAAAGCTGAGCGCGGCTTCGGCAAGGATGGCCGAGATGGTGCCAAGCACCAGCCCGCCCATGAAGAAGCTCAACATATTGGGGAAGATTTCCTTGAAAATGATGCGCCACTTCTTTTCGCCCATAAGCTCGGCGGAGAGCACGAACTCGCGGGTACGCAGGGACAGTGTCTGCGTGCGTATGGTGCGTGCCGGCCAACCCCAGCCGGTGAGGGCAAGCACAATGCCGATGACAAGGGGCCCCGCACTATCCACCAGACTGGCTATGACGATGATGAGCGGCAAACCGGGTAATACCAGCACCACATTGACGAAAAAGGTGAGGACGTCATCGACGCGACCACCGAAGTAGCCGGCCGAAATGCCGATGGCGAGGCCGATAACGGCGGCGGCGATACCCGCACCAAAGCCGACGGCAAGGCTGATGCGCCCACCATAGGCAACTTGGGTATAGACATCCTTGCCCATGCGCGTCGTGCCCAAGACATGCTCATAACTAGGCGCCACATGTGGTTTGCCGGCCCGGCGATGCGGATTGTACTCGCTGAACATGGGCGCCAGGATCGAAAACAGGATCATGCCAAGCAGAATGATAACGCCGGTCATGCCCTTGGGATTGGTGACGAAAGCAGCGAGAGATGGCGACAGCCTGCTGGTCCAGCCCGGTTTCGGCTTGATGCGCAATTCCCGCATCAATTCGGCCTGGCTCGGCGCGGCGCTGGCAAGTGCCGCATCATCGAGGCGATCGAGCAGCGTGCCGGAATTGGTCTGAGTGATGTCAGCCATGGGTCAGCCCTTTCTCAAACGTGGATCGAGAATGACATTGGCAATGTCGGAGAGGAAATTGGCCACCAGCACGGACATGGTCAGCAGCAGAAGCTGGGCCTGAATGAAGGAGTAATCGCGGCTCTCGATGGCCGTGATCGTGAATTTTCCGAGGCCGGGATAGTTGAACACCTGCTCGGTCACCAGCGCTCCGCCGAGCAGGAAGCCGACCGACAGCGCCAGCGAGGTGATCTGCGGCAGGATGGCGTTGCGGGCCACATAGCGATAGCGCACGCGCTGGTCGCTCAGGCCCTTGGCTCGCGCAAGGATAACAAAATCTTCGTTGAGCAGATTGATCATGACGTTGCGCATGCCCAGGTGCCAGCCGCCGAAACTGACGATCAATATGGAAAGCACGGGAAGCGTGGCGTGATAGAGTACGTTGCCGATGAACTGGAAGTTCCATCCCGGCATAATGCCTGTCGAATGGGCGCGGCCGAGCGGAAACCACTGGAGCTGCAGCGAGAAGGCATAGAACAGCAAGAGCGCCACAACTGCGGGCGTAAAGGCGTTCAGCATGACGTTGATCGGGGTGAAGACGCTGTCGAAGAACCCGCCTCGGTTCCAGGCTGCGTGAATGCCCATCATCGTGCCGATGAGAAAGGCCAGGGTAATGGCGATACCGACCAGAACCAGCGTCCAGGTCGCGCCGTAGAAGAGCAGCGACGATGTCGGCTCGGGAAACTGCACGGTAGATATGCCGAAATCCATGCGCAGCACCTGGCCGACATAGCCGATATATTGCTCCCAAAGGGAACCGGTCGTGCCGTATGACGCGCGAATGGCTTCGATCTGCGCCTCGTTGAGACGCCCCTGAAAGGACGCGATGATCCGCGCCGACGGGTCGCCCGGCATGATGCGGGGGATAAAGAAATTAAGCGTCACCGCCACAAAAAAAGCGGCCAGGTAAAAGCCAACACGCCTCAAAATATAAAGCATAGGTCCAATTCCTCGAAAGTGCCGTGACGGAGCCGGAAGCAAGCCCCGTCAGGGCATCGGCAACGTCTTTGCCGGATACCGGTCCGGCAAAGACGTGCCTGTCGGGCAAGGCCCGCGGCCTGCTTTTCAGCGCCGCCGCGAGCCCCGCACAGACCTACTGGCTGATCGGCTTCAGCGAGAGGGCGTGGATCACGCGCTCACGGGTGCCTTCGAAGACGACCGGACGGACATAGGGATTTTCCTCGGTGACCCAGCCTTCGAAATTGCGGGTCGAATATTCGTACCAGGTCGGGTTGGCGAAGAGCCCGATGACCGGCAGGTTTTCGGCCACTGCTGTATGGATCTTGTTCATTTCCGCGAGCTGCTCGCCACGGTCTGCCGTGCTGCGGAACGCGGCAAGCGCTTCCTCGACTTCGGGCAAACGCATCTGGTGCATGGCCTGATAGTCGACGCGGCCCGCTTCCATGTTGCGTGGATTGAACATGGGATTATAGGTGTTGTAGGGCGTCGCGCCGCCATTGGTCCACATGATGTAGCTGTCGAAATCGCCGGTACGGGCCTTATCGTTCCAGGCACCCTGGTCCATGGTCCGGACCACGGCATTGACACCGACATCCTGCAGATTTTCTGAGATGGTCTGGCCCGAATTGATCCAGTCGGTCCAGCCGTTCGGAATGTTGATTTCGAAGGAAATCGGCGTGCCATCAGGATTGTCCCGCCAGCCGTCATTGTCGGCATCGACGAAGCCGGCAGCATCGAGCAGTTCCATTGCCTTGTCGGGATCGTAGGCCATCAGCCAGGCATAGGGCTCGAGCGCTTCGTCATCGATCCATGTGGCATAGGCTTCGCCGGTGCCGATGGGGAAACGGGTATGGGTGGTGAGGCCGAAAGTGGAGATTTCCACGATCGTGTCGCGATCGATGGCGACCGAGAGTGCCTTGCGGAATTCAAGATTGTCGAAAGGCGCCTTGGTCGTGTTGATCTGCAGGTTCACATCGCCGCCCGGCGGGAGCCAGTAATTGTTGAACTCGCTCATCGGGGTGAAGGTGATTTCAGGATCGGTCAGACCGGTACCAAGCCAATCCACCTCACCGGCAGACATGGCCGCAATGATTTGCTCATTGCCGTTGAGCTGCAGGAAGCGCAGGCAATCAATGGCGTTTTCGTCGTTATAACGGCTGGTTTCGTTGCGGCACAGTTCCACCGAAGAGCGGGAGAAATTCTGCACTTCCGTCCATGGGCCGGTACCGACCGGCTTCGTATTGGCGTAGTTCTTGGGATCTTCAATATCGGCCCAGATATGCTCGGGAAGCGGATAAATGCCGCCAATTGCGAATTTCGCCAGTGCATCGGGCTCGTGGAGCGTGAACTTGACCGTGTAGTCATCGATCTTTTCGGCGCTGACCACAGAGCCGGTATCGGTTTCCTCGATATAGACGTCGATGGCCATCGGATAGTCCTGATGAGCCTTGGCGTATTCAAAGGTGAAGACCACATCGTCGGCGTTGAAATCCTCGCCGTCACTCCACTGGACGCCTTCACGCAGCTTGTAGGTGATCGACTTCAGGTCATCGGCGATTTCGTAGGACGTGGCCAGCGCCGGAAAGTCGTTCTCGGGGTCCCAGATATTGTCGATCCAGAGCGGCTCGTAAGCGAAGTCGCGGACCATCTGCTGCGGCCCTGTCGGATTGTTTGGATTGAAGTTTTCGACCAGGGCGTCGCTGTCAATCGGATGCAGCGTCAGCACGACACGATCATCCTGGGCCATGGCGGGCACAGACAGCGCCAATGCGGCTATGCCCACCGTCGTCAGGGCAAGGCCCCGCAATGTTTTCAAGGCTGTATTTTCCACTTTCAACTCCTCCGTGGTGGATAAATATGAGAACGATCCCACACCGATGCAGGATGACATCGCTCCTCTTCCTTTTGCGCAGAAGGCTCTCCTCAGCCTTTGCGAAACAAGACTTTATGCGTCCTCCCTATGAATGGCGGGCGCGGCGACGCTGGACCGCACAACCAGTTCGGTTTTGACCACCGTTTCAAGCGGGCCGGATTCCGGCCGTGCAAGAAGCTCCAAAAGCATATTTCCCGCTGCCTCGCCCATTTCGTCCATTGACTGGCGAACTGTGGTCAGCGGCGGCCACATATGCTGGGCGTGAAAGGCATCATCGAAGCCGATGACAGAAATATCGTCGGGGACGCGTACGCCTCGCGTCCGCAAGGCCAGCAGCACACCACCGGCAATATCATCGTCACCGGCAAAAATGGCTGTGAAGTCGCGGCCTGCGTCGAGCAGATCCAGCGCCGCTGAATAGCCGAACCGCTGGTGAAATTCTCCGCCAACAATATGCAGGTCGTCCATGTCCATGCCGAACTCTGCCAACGCCGCTATCATGCCTTCGCGGCGCGCAATGGTGTCGCCATAGTCCGCCTGCCCCGAGAGATGCGCTATCTTGCGGTGTCCCTGCAAAAGCAGATGCCGCATGGCGGCATGCGCACCGCCAAAATTGTCGAGAATGACCTGTCCACGCGAAACCGGGCTCGGCTTGTGGCCGATGGACACAACCGGGATTGCCGAACGGCGCAGCATTTCCACCACATCGGCACGCATGGGGCGTTCGAGGTAAAGGATGATGCCGTCGCATGATCGGTCGATCAATTCGATCACCGCCCTCGCTTCCTCATCCTGGTCGGCATAACCGGATGACACCATCAAGGCCTTGCCCGCCGGCCGGATGGCCCGCTGCACGCCATAGGTCATATTGGCAAAATAGGGAGTGCCGACGTCAACGAACACGGCGCCAATGACATTGGACCGATTGGAGCGCAGGGCCTGTGCGAGCGTATTGGGGCGATAGCCCAACTCCGCAATCGCCGCCTCGATCGCCTTGCGATTGGTTTCGGACACATATCCATTGCCGGCCACCACCCGTGAGACGGTGGACCGGGACACACCCGCGCGTCTGGATACGTCGGTAATGGTGACCATACCGCTCCAATTCCTCCCTGCCGATCCTCTTATGGGACCGATCCCATACATGATGAAATCGATTGCGCTTCAAGTCAAGAAGGTTGGCGCTCACACTATCTTTAGCAGTGACACCGGGCGGAGGGGTGCATCGGAATGCTTCAGGGCTATAGGCCCATGTGCAGCTTAGAGGACCAATCCTCCAGCACGTCACCTCCTCGGCCGGGGCGCTTGTCACCCCTTGCTCCATGCTTTAGGCCTGCCGCAACTAATCGGAGCCATGAATTGCCCTCTGTCGTCGCCACCGCCCTTCTCGCGATTGCCCTGGTCGCCGCGATCCTCCCTCCGGGATATCCAGCCTATATCGGTGGCTATGTCGCTCTGGTTGCCGCAATACTGGCGCTTTTAGGATTTGGCTGGTCTGAGCGTACCGTCTTCCGTCATCCGACCGCTTTGGCCATTCTGGCTGCCATTGGCTTGGTCACCCTCACCCTGCCCTTCGTTTATACCGGGCCTGCCGATCTTCTTGCGCCTGTCAGTCTGCTGCCGATGCTGTCGGCGATCGCGCTGGGCGCTCTCGGCCGGCCTGCACAAACGATACCGTCGTCCGTGCTCTTCGCATCCCTCTGCCTTCTGGCCGTCTTCATTGCCTGTGTCGGCGGCGCCTATGAGCATTTCGTGCTCGGCACCTATCGGCCCGGTCTCGGAAACAATCCCATCCACTACGCCTCGCTCGCGGTCATGGCTGGTGGCCTGGCTCTGGTCGGCGTCAGCGCCGGCACGTCGCCCCTGCGCTACATTTTCCTTCTTGGACCGATTCTGGGCCTCGCCTGCGCTGTCATTGCCGATTCCCGTGGCCCGATGCTGAGCGCAGTCGCGATAACCGTGGTAGGCCTTGCGGTGCTGACACCAAGGCTGTGGCATGACCGCTGGTTCCGGGTTGCCACATTACTGGGTGTTCTGGCCGGCATCGGCGCGGTGCTCTACCTCACCGCAAGCGGCAGTACGCGCATCGCAGGGCTCATCGAAACCGGGCTCAATATCTTCCGCTTCACCGGCAGCTCCGACGACATCCGCACCGCCCTTTATGCATCGGCGCTGGAAATTCTACGTGCATCGCCCATTTTTGGTGTGGGTCTTGGGCAAATCATGACGACGAGCGAGGTGCTATTTCCGGATATATTGGCCGGTTCCGGCCTTGAGAACCTTCATGCCGACTGGGCCAACTTTGCTGCCATGGCGGGCGGATTGGGTCTCATGGCTTGGCTGCTGCTGCTCGCGGCGCCTTTGCTCTTGCTTTGTGATGGGCGGGCGCGCCAGGACGGCCCCATCGTTCTAGGCGCGGTCCTGCTGACAACAGGGCAAATCGCTCTTGGCGCAAGCAATGCGACATTCGGCGTTCTGCCGCAGACCATGGTCTATGCTATACCCCTCGGCTATTTCCTCGCCAGGTCCCGTCGCTTGGCCTCGCGGCCCTGACATGCCCTGCCGATAGAGTTTCAGGCGGAACAGAGCTCCGAACGGCAATCCGTTCTACGAGAGTTTCCGCCTGCTCTTATTCCGCCGGAGCGACCTTGGCATTGGCCGCGTCGAGCTCGCGTTCGAGGCGGGCTTCCTCTTCTATCTTGGGCTTGGAGAAGCGCGCCAGCAGCAGGTAAGCAACCGGGGTGAGGTAGAGAGTGGAAATGGCGGCAAAGGACAGCCCGCCCACCATGACCCAGCCCAGTGCCGTGCGGGCCTCGGACCCGGCGCCGGAGGCCAGGACCAGCGGCACGCCCCCGATGATGGTGGCGATCACCGTCATCATCACCGGTCGCAGGCGGATATTGGAGGCTTCCTCGATGGCTTCGCGGACGCCCAGCCCCTTGTCGCGCAACTGGTTGGCGAATTCGACGATCAGAATGCCGTTCTTGGCCATGATGCCGACCACGAGGACCAACCCGATCTGGCTGAATATATTGAGCGACCCGCCGGTGAGCAGGATGGCATAGAGACCCGCGGCGAGCCCGAAGGGCACCGTGGTCATCACGATGATGGCGCTCCAGAAGCTCTCGAACTGGGCTGCCAGCACCAGCAGAATGATTACCAGTGCAAAGCCGAAGGTCAGCAGCAGCGCATTATTGGCCTCGCCCAGGGTCTTGGCTTCGGCCAAAGGCAGGATCGAGGTGCCTTCAGGCAGGATCGGAGCGGCAATGGTCTGCAACTGCGCATAGGCATCGCCCAGCGCCATGCCTTCTTCAAGGCTTGCCGAGACGCTGACCGCGCGGCGCTGCTGTTCGCGCCGCAGCGATGGCGGCACCGCCGATTCCTCGAGCGTGGCAATTGTGGCCATGGGCACATAGCGCCCGTCGCCGGTGCGCACGAACAGGGTCTCGAGATCGCGCGGGTCGTTGACCGGGTTGCTCGTCGAGACCAGCCGCACCGAATAGGAGGTGTCGTTGATAAAGACATTGCCGACATTGGCGCCATCGATCATGGCCTGCATGGTTGTGGCGAGGCCATTGATATCGATGCCGAGCGCATCAGCGGCAGCGCGGTCGACGGACAGTGTCAGCTGGGGCTGGTTGGTATCGAAGGCGACGCTCACCCGCCCGAAACGCCCATCCTCTTCCATTGCGTCGGCAATGGTCTGGGCCGTTTCGGCCAGTTGGGAATAGTCCGAGCCGGCCACGGCAAACTGCAGGCCCGAGCCGCCGCCGCGAATGCCCAGGCTATTGCCCTGCCGCACGAAGGCCCGCACGCCCGGGATCTGCGCCATGAGGCCGGTGACCTCGGTGGCGATCTCCTGCTGGCTGCGTTCGCGGTCCTCCCATGGAGCGAGCGTCAGCGTCATGAAGCCGCCATTGCCCCAGCCGGACAGAACGAAGAGCGAGGTCGCTTCGCCGCTGTCGAGATAGGGCTGGAGCAGTGCTTCCACCTGCCCCAGCCGCGTGCGCACGAAATCGAGGCTGACCGTATTGGGTGCCGATACGCTGACGCTGACCACCGAGCGATCCTCTGGCGGGGTGATTTCCTGGCGAATATTGCCGAAGACGAAAAAGGCCGAGCCGGCAAAAAGGGCTGCCACCAGCACCACGACAAAGGGATTGTGCAGCGCGACGCGCAGACTGCCTCGATAGAGGCGGCCAAAGCCGCGACCGATGGCCCCGAGGACGCCGCCGTGACTGGCCGTACCGGCATCGGCCTTGAGCAGGCGCGAGGCAATCATCGGGCCCATGGAGAGCGCCACGATGGAGGACAGCAGCACGGCAATAGCCAAGGTAAAGCCGAATTCGCGGAACAATTGGCCCGTCTGTCCTTCAAGGAAAGACAGCGGCACGAAAACAGCCGCGAGGGTCAGCGTCGTGGCGATGACCGCAAAGAAGACCTCTTGAGTGCCCAGGACCGCGGCAGCCCGGGGTCCAGCCCCAAGATGCTTGCGGCGCACGATGTTTTCCAGCACCACGATGGCGTCGTCGACCACCAGCCCCGTGGCCAGGACCAGCGCCAGAAGCGTGATGATGTTGAGCGAAAAACCGGCCACATACATGCCCGCCACGGCGCCGAGCAGGGCGACCGGCATGGCGACTGCGGGCACGATGACCGCGCGCCAGTCGAGCAGGAAGACATAGATGATGGCGACAACGGCAAAAAGGGCGACGAGCAGGGCCACCTGAACCTCGTGCAATGCCCCTTCGATGAAAACGGCATCGTCGCTGGACACCTGCACATTGACCCCGGCCGGCAAGGTCTGGTTCAGCGTGTCAACGGCCGCGTGGACGGCCTGGGAAATGGCGATCGTGTTCGACTGCGCCTGGCGCACGATACCGAGGCCGATGCCCGGTCTGCCATCGGCACGGATCGCCGACGTGCTGGCCGCTGCGTCGAACACGACGGTTGCGACATCGCCCAGAACGGTGCGGCTGTTGCCAAGCGGCAGGCGTTCGAAGTCGGCCGGTTCGGTGATTTCGGAAATGGCCCGCACCGAAATATTCTGGTTGGGACCATTGATCGAGCCCCCCGGCGCGTCGAAGGCAATGGTGGACACCGCATTGCGCACATCGGCCACTGTCAGGCCGCGGCTGGCGAGCTTGACCGGATCGATATCGATCTCGAAGCTGGTCTGGCGCGTGCCATAGACCTGCACCTCGGCAACGCCGTCGATGGCGCCCAGCCGCTCGGCGACGATGGTTTCCACCACTTCGCTGAGATCGGCCACGCTCATCGTATCGGACGTGACCGCCAGTTGCATGACCGCCTGCGCGTCGCTGTCGGACTTGAAGATCACGGGCGCTTCGGCGCCGGTGGGCAAGCTTCTGGTAATGCGGCTGAGCGCGTCGCGCACGTCGGATGTGGCGATGTCGAGATTGGTGCTCTCGGTGAATTCGAGTGTCACCCGGCTGCTGCCGACAGAAGAGCTCGATGAAATCGCCGACACGCCCTGCACGCGGGCCACCGCCCCCTCGACAGCCGCCGTGATTTCCCGATCGACGGTTTCGGCGGCTGCCCCTGAAAAGCTGGTCGAAATGGACAGGACAGGCCTTTCGACACTGGGCAGCTCGCGCACTTCGATACCGAGCAGGGCTGCAAGGCCCGCCACCACGATCAGCGCATTGATGACCACGGCCATGACCGGACGGCGCACGAACAGCGTGGCCAGGGCCCCGCCGCGTTCATTCTTCTGGGCGATGGACATGGCGGTCTCCCTGTAAGTTTGCGGCAGCCTGGCGACTGTCCTCGGCACCGGGGCCCTCGAGCACGGTCACTGGCGTGCCCTCGCTCAGCTGCAATATGCCTTCGGTGATGACGGCATCGCCCGGCTCCAGATCGGCGCGCACCAGCACGCCATCGCTGTTGCGCTGTACGATTTCGGCCATGACCTTGGTGGCCGCGCCGTCCTCGTATTTCCACACATAGGAGCCCTCCGCCGACCACAGGATCGAAAGCGGGTTCACTGCCGGATATTCTTCGCCGGGAAAGGCAAGCGACACCGAAAAGCTCATGCCGGCGCGCAGTACATTGTCGTCATTGGGGATTTCGGCCTGAACCTGCAAGGTGCGGCTGGCCGGATCGATGCGATTGTCGATCACCGAGATATTGCCGGTAAAGCTGCGGCCGGGCTGGGCCACCGCCGTCACCTCGACGGGCATGTCGGTGGTAATCTGGGTCGCATAGCGCTCGGGCACCCAGAAATCGATGAGGATGGCCGAAGTGTCATCCACCGTGGTCACAACCGTCTGGGCGCCGACATAATTGCCGGGATTGACCTGCATCAGGCCGACCACGCCGGCAATGGGGCTCGAAATGGTGCGACGCTCCAGCGCCAGCTGGGCGCTGCGCAGAGCCAGCTGGGCATTGGCATTGGCCAGTTCGGCAGCCGCCAGCGCGGTGCTGGCCACGACGTTGGAACTGGCGAGCCCGCTCGTCCGCGCCAAAGCGGCTGCGGCATCGTCAGCGGCGAGCTGAGCGCGGTCGAATTCGATCTGCTCGGTTTCGGCATCGAAGCGGGCGATGACGTCGCCGGCCTCGACCCGCTGGCCCGGTCGTACCAGGATTTCAGAAAGCGTGCCAGTGCTGGGCGTGGTCACGGTCACCGACCGCGCCGGCGTGCCCTCGCCAATGGCGTTCAGCGTCTGGTTTATGGTGACGAGATTGACGGGGCCGGTCACCACATTCGTGGCCCGCCCCGCAAAACCGCCTGGACCGCCCCTCCCCGCTCCGCCAGGACCGCGCTGTCCCGCACTGGCCTCGCCTTGCGGCGCCGGGCCGAAGGGCAGCACGATGCCGACCCGCGCCAGGGTTTCGGGAGCGCCCGGCACAAGAAAGAGCCAGGCAAGAGCGGCCGCAAGCACGACGACGAGGGAGGCCAGGAGCTGTCGGATCAAACCAAACCCCAAACTGTTCGAACAAAAAAACAAATTATCCGCACAGGCTAACACCAGGTGCCCGCCTGCCAACATTACAATCCCTTAAGGTGAGGAGAAAATTTGCGTACGCGCGGGGTCGATGGGCCCCGAAAGCGCTACCAGTTCGCCGCGGCGGCACAATGTGTCGAAACCAACGGCGACCAACACCTCTCCCGCCGGTCAATAAGATCGTCAGTGCATTGGACAAGCAGGCGATCACGCCTCTCGACCGTGATACCAAGCCCCTGCAGCTTCAGCGAGCCTGGCCTGAGGCACACCTACGCATGCTAGGAGAGCGGAAGACCTTGTTTCTGCAAGCGATCATATTGGCGCTTTGTTCTCATGGCTAGCGCGCCTTGAGGATCGGCCTTAGCATTGGCGGAAATCGGTCGCGGTTTTGTGCGGTTTCGGACTGCAGAGAGCGCCACCTATCAGCGGTCTGGCACACATGCAGCCAAATGCGGAAGTGGCGCTCCTGGACAGTCGGAATGAACGAGGTCTGAACAGACCCCGCCAAGTTTCCGGCTACGCGATGAGCTGTGCTTCGGTGACGCCGCAGAGGTTGACTTCGATACCGAGTTCGCGCGCCAAAGCTGCTTTTGTCAGTGCGGCGAGGTTTGCCTCCGCAGACGAGTTGGCATAGGCGACCTGAATATGGTTGGCCTTGTGCTTGGCCATCATCTGGTCGCGTGTCACTCCGGTGATGACGGCGTGCATCATCGGCCATTCGCGATTTGTCATCGACCAGCGGCGTTCGGTTTCCGCCTTAGGCAAAGCCACGGCCTCGGCGCGCCCGATATCCATCTTGAGGCGATTGTCCTCGACATAGATGCGGCTCCATACAATTTCGCCCGCCTTGGCCACGCCGCGCAACGTTCCGCCCCCAAAGGGGAAGAACATGGGCGGCTGGCGCATGGAATCGGAACCGGCCCAACCGCCCTCATGATGCGCAGGCGGTGCAGCCCCCGAAATCTCGAGTACCCAGATGAATTCGTCGCGCGTACCGGACGCGTCCATGCCGCCCCAGCGCAGATCGTGAAGGGTGTTTTCGACCGGCTGGCCTAGAGCACGGTGAACGCGATTGGTAATGACACCATCGAGCGCAGCACACTCGTCGACTTCATTGAAGTGCACGATGGCCTCGCCCTGCCGAATGACCCCACCTTTCGCATTGAGAACATCCGGACGGTCGTCATTGTTGAGAATGCCTTCGACCAGATCAGAGGCCGGCAGCAGGTCTTTCAGGCCCTGCTGGTACTGAATGCCGATGGCTTCGCAACCGAACTGATCGGCCAGCCGGACGGCGGCGATATACATGCGGCACTGGTCGATCACCTGATCCTGGGTAAGCTCGCTAGTCGGATCGGTGCCGAAGTGGAATTTCAGGCCACGCGCCTTGAGGTCTTCAAAGACCTTGCGCCCTTCGTCCACCGACACCTGCATGGTGGCATGGTAAAGCGTCGACTGGGAGAGACGCTCCTTGAAGAATCCGAGCGGGATCAGCAATTCGTCGGGGATTATGGCATTGAACATGCCCATGCAGCCCTCGTCGAACACGCCTAGAATGACCTTGTTGCGTCGGAAATCCGTGGCGATTTCCCTGGCCAGACGCGCTGAGGTTTCTGGCACGGCGGCCCCGGAAAAGGGCGTTACGTGGCTGGTGTCATGCGTGATGTCGCCTGTCTCGAGCCATTCCCGAAGCTTGCCAACAAAGAATTCGTCCTCAAAGGTTTCGCTCCAGAGCGACGCATAGGGCACGCCTGCGCGTGTCAGCGAACCGTTGAGGTTGAGCAATCCGACCAGTCCGGGCCACTGTCCATCCCAGTTGGCGAGTGTCAGGATCGGCCCCCTGTGGCTCGTGAGGCCGGCCAGAACGTGGTGTGAATACTGCCAGACAGCCTCGGCCACGATGACCTTGGCATGCGGATCGATCTTGGCAAAGGCATCCATACCTTCGCGCTGGGAGGCCAGGAAGCCATGACCGAGATCGGACTTGTACGGATGACCGCGCGTGACACTGTATCCCAGCTTTGCCAGGGCGGCCTCAAGCCGATCTTCCATCGCCTTCTGTGCAGGCCAGCACTGGACATTGGCGCTCTCGCGCAGGTCGCCGCTAGCGAAGATGATGATTTCATTGCTCATGGGTCAATTTCCCTTGGTCTCGCCGCCGGCCATGATGGCGGCATAGGCTTGGTAGTCGTTCTGCATCTTACGGAAGACGCGATATTTTCTGTTGTGGAAGTCGGCCAGCGCGGGACGAGGCGACAAACGGCTGCCCTTGCCGCCCATCTTGCCCATGGCCATTTCCAGGTCTGCATAGACACCGGCGGCCACTGCGCCCAGCATGGCGCTGCCGACGAGAACCGGCTCGACCTGATCCGGCACGAGAATCTGGCATCCGGTCGCATCGGCATTTTCGCGCAGAAAGAGCGTGTTGCGGGCCAGCCCACCGCTCACAACCAACGTTTCAACGGAAACGCCATTGTCGCGCAGCGCCTCGATAATGTGACGGGTACCGTAGGCCAGAGCCTGAATGGTCGCGAGATAATCGACAGCGAGATCATCTATGCCCGCGCCCATGTCGAGCCCAACGATCGCGCCCTTGCGCATCGGGTCTGCCAAGGGAGAGCGATTGCCGTGAAAATCGGGCTGCACGTGGCGGTGTACGGTCAGCAGGGCTGTATCGCCCGCCCCGGCCAGTGCTGCAAGTCGTGCATCCAGAAACTCAAAAATCGAGATATTGTGTTCCTGCGCTTCACGCTTTGCGGCATCGATCGCTGCATGGCCCGACAGGACGCGGTCGATCAAGGCACCCGCAGCAGATTGCCCGGCCTCATTTGCCCACAGCTCCGGCAGAAGCACCGAATAATATGGTCCCCATACTCCCGGTACGAAGGCAGGGTCTTTTGAGACTGTAATGTGGCAGGTGGAGGTACCCGCAATGATGGCCAGGCGACTTTGCAGACCGCTGGCGTCGGGCTCAGCACCCAATGTGCCCAATGCGCCCGAATAGGCGTCGATGAGGCTCGCCGCGACGGGAATACCGGCGACTAGTCCGAGTTCGGCAGCGGCCCCGACGCTGAGTTCCCCGACCTTTTTGCCGGGCGTGGCGAAGGATTGCCCGATACGTTCGTGCCCCTGCCCTGCGAGGTCTTCGAGTCCGATCGCATGCAGGTAGTCATCATCCCAGCCCTGCCCCTCGCGACCCCATTGTCCGCGATAGGTCCATTTGCAGACCGCAGAACACAGGGAACGCGTAAGAGTTCCAGTAGCGCGATACACCAGCCAGTCAGGCAGATCGAAAAAATGAGCGATCCGCGACCAGCTATCAGGCAGGTTTCGCTTGAGCCAGAGAAGTTTGGGCGTTTCCATTTCCGGCGAAATGACGCCACCTATATAGCGCAGCACATCATGGCCGCCGCCATTGATCTCTTTGGCCTCGCCCACGGCGCGGTGATCCATCCAGACGATAATGTTCTGATCATCATTGCCGGTTGGGCTGACAGTAACCGGGCTGCCTGCCACATCGAGCGCCACGAGCGAACAGGTGGCGTCAAAACCGATTCCCGCAACCTGCTCAGGGGAAACAGCCGCCTCGCCCAGCGCAGCCCGCGTCGATTGGCAGATGGCCTCCCAGATGTCACGCGAGGACTGCTCGGCATAATCGTGTCTTGGCCGAAACATTGCGATGGGCCTTGCACCTGTGCCGAGTAATAGACCGTGTTCGTCAAAAAGCCCGGCGCGGGCACTGCCTGTGCCCACATCGATGCCAATGAAATAACGCATGAGAGACGTTCCTGAAGGTCATACGGGAGCGACCGCGGCATGCCGCGGTCGCTCATGGTTTGGGATTGGGTCGGGCTAGTGCATGGCCCCTGCCAGACGCGGCAGCCACAGGACCAGATCTGGGATATAGGTGATCAGGAAAAGCACGAAGACCAGCAGCGTGAAATGCGGCCAGAGTTCTTTGATAATGTCCGTCAGCCTGATGCCGTTGAGCGCCTTGATGATGAACAGCAACACACCCATCGGCGGGGTTATCAAGCCAATCATCATGTTGAGCACCAGCACGACGCCGAGGTGGACCAGATCGATACCCAGCCCCAGAGCGGTCGGAATGAACAGCGGCACGATCACCAGCTGGATGGTGGAAACGTCAAGAATGCAGCCCAGCAGCAGGAACAGGATATTCAGCAGCAGCAGAAAGACCCATTGTTCGAACTGGTAGTAGGAGAAGAACTCGAACACCATTTGCGGGATGCGTTCGACGGCAATCACATAGTTAAAGATGAAGGCGCCGCAGAGCACAGTGGTAACTACTGCAGTGGTCTTGACGGTGGAGTAAACCACGCCGGCAAAGGCTTTGAAGCTGAGCACACGATAGGCGAACACGGCCAGCAGCAACGCATAGAAGGCAGACACCGCTGCTGCCTCGGTCGGCGTGAAGATGCCCGAGTAAATGCCGCCCAGCAAAATGACGGGCATCAGAAGTGCGGGGAAGGCGCGCAGGATAATCATGGGGAACTGGCGGAATGGAATGGCCTGTTCCACCGGGAAGCCCCTGCGTTTGGCAACGATGAACGCGGCAATCATCTGCAAGGTAACGATGATCAGGGCCGGCACCACGCCGCCAAGGAATAGAGCGCCGATCGAAGCCGAGGAAACCAGCGCGTAGTAAACCATTGGAATAGACGGCGGGAAAATCGGTCCGACAACGGCGGTCGCCGCCGTCAGGGCTCCGGCATATCCAGGCGGATAGCGATTATCCTTGATCATCATCTGGGTGACGATCTTACCTACACCAGCGGCGTCGGAGACGGCGCTGCCACTCATCCCCGAAAAAATAAGGCTGGTGAGGATATTGACCTGCGCCATGCCACCGGGCGAACGACCGACCAGCGCCAGGCAAAAGGCGAGCAGGCGATCCGATATCTTGCCTGCATCCATGATGTTGGCGGCAAAAATAAACAGCGGGACGGCAAGCGCGGCAAAATTGCCGAAGACGCCGTTCAAAACCATTTCGGCACCCAGGCCGACATCGCGACCGGAAATAAACAGGTATAGCACGCTCGAGACGATCATCGCGATGCCCATCGGCAAACCGGCGATTGTGGTCGCCACGAGGATGGCAAGCATGATGGGAAGAGCAAATTCGGCCAACATTGAATGATCCTCGATCCGCGCTAGATCTGTTTCGCCCAGCCGGGCGTGAACAGGCGCCAGAGCCGCACGGCGGCCTGGATGGTGAAATTGACGATGAACAGCAGGTAGCAGCCGTAAATCCAAGTCATCGGGATACGCAGAACTGGACTGCGCTTACGCAGCAGAAACTGCAGATAATCCCAGGTCGCCGGAATAAGCAGGACGAAAGCGACGATCAGCACGACCATCGAGAATATGGCCATGGCTCGCTTCATCTGTGGCGAAACGACCTCATACACCACATCGAATGTCACATGCTCACGAATGTTGACCATGAACGCCGCCGCCCAAAACACTGTCCAGACGAAAGCGATCATAGTGACCTCTTCGGTCCACAGGATCGGGCTATTCAGAATATAGCGGGCGAAAATCTGGACGATGAAGCCAATAAAAGCCGCAGTGAAGAGAAGGACGCCGACCATGTCGGCGCCCCACTTCAGACCACGCAGCCACGCTGGCATCTGCCAGTCGGATGCAACAGTTTCGGTCATGGCTACTCGGCCGCGAGGGCGTTGATCTGCTCAATCCAGCCTTCCGGCCAATCAGCCGCACGGTCGGAATTGCGATAGAAATCCTGAACATGGCTGCGGAAAGCGGCGACATCGGGGTTCGTGACCTGAAGGCCCTGTTCTTCAAAGAAGCTGACGAGCCGGTCTTCGTCTGCAACACGGCGCTCGTTGTTCCAGTCGCACGAGGCGATTGCGGCCTCGGTCATGGCAGCCCGCTCATCGTCGTTGAGCTGGTCCCAGGTCTGATTGTTGACGGCCACGTTGATGGCATCGACCAGATGGCTGGTCAGAACGATCTGCTCGGTAACTTCGTAGAACTTGGCTGCCTCAACCGAAGGCAAAGGATTGTCCTGACCATCGATCGTGCCGGACTGAAGACCGAGATAAACCTCGCCAAACGGAAGAGGAGTCGGATTCGCACCAAGGGCCTGACCAAGGAACAGCCAAGCATCCGAAGAGGGCATGCGCAACTTGGTACCGGCAAGATCAGCCGGCGTCTGCACATCCTTGGCACGTCGCAGATTGACCTGACGAGTTCCCAGATAGCAGCTGTCGAGTAGCTGAATGTCCATTTCATCGGAAACGCGTTGCTTGAACTCGGCGCCAAGATCGCTCGCAAGGAAAGCGCGATAGTGTTCCGGGCTCTGGAACAGATAGCCCGCCGTCAGCACGCCATATTCAGGAATATTGTCGGCGATCAGCTGGTAGGACACGTAGGTCATTTCGGCATTGCCGCGCTGCAATGCATCCAGATCGGCGCCCTGCGCGAAAAGCGAGCCGGAATCGTAGAGCTGAATGTCGAAACGGCCCGGGCTGAGCTCTTCCAGCTTATCGGCAAAAATTTTCATCGCCTGAGTATGCAGATCGGTCGGCACGCTCGGCACGGTGTATTTCAGCTCAATCGTCTCCTGCGCACCAACGGCCATCGTCAGAGAAAGTGCGGATACAGCAGCAAAAGCAACGGATTTCAGATTCATATTTATCCCTCCTCCAAGGGTTAAAAGCGGGCGCGCAGTGACTTCAAGGAGACACGCAACCTTCGCGATGGCTTCACCTTGCATTAAGTCCCCACTCATGTAAACAATGATTTGAGAATTGATTGTTTCACTCATTGTATCAGTTGATGAGTAAGGAGAATTTCGTGTCCGCAGCCCCACTTAATGGCGTTATCGCCGCCTCGATCACGCCGCTTGCGGAGGATTACTCGATCGACGCAGCGCGTCTCGCCGCGCACTCAAAGCGCCTGATCGACAATGGCTGCGCGTTTGTTTCGACGTTCGGCACGACTGGAGAAGGCGCTTCCTTCTCGACGTCGGAAAAGTTGGCCGGCCTTAAGGCCCTACGCGCTGCGGGTGTGGATATGAGCCTTCAGGTTCCAGGCGTGATGACGCCGACGCTGGACGATGCCGCGCACATGCTGACCGGCATTGCCGATGCCGGGTGCCGCGCTGCTCTGGTTTTGCCGCCCTATTATTACGGCACCTCGGAGGCCGGCATTGCCGCCTGGTACGATGCCCTAATCGAACGCACCAGTTCAGCAACTCAAATCGACATCCTGCTCTACAATATTCCGCAACTGAGCCGGATCCGCTTCTCCAAGGAACTGGTAGAAACCCTTGTCAGGCGCCATGGCGGCCGCATAGTGGGCATCAAGGATTCCACCGGCGATATCGACAATGGCGTGATGCTGGCCAAGAGCTTCCCCAACCTTGCCGTATTCACCGGTGACGACCGCGTTTTGCCCACGCTGCTGACTAATGGCGGCGCAGGCATGATCGGCGGAATGCCGAATGTTTTCGCTCGCGACCTGCGCGCATTGTACGATGACCGGACCAATGCAGATATTCTGGCCAAGCAGACCGATCGCATCCTGGCTGTCGATCGTCACGGCTCGCTGGTGGCACTCAAGGCGGCGCTGGCGGCCTATCTTGGCGACGAGCATTATGCGCGCGTCTTGCCTCCGCTGCTTGCTCTTGATGATGTAGGGCGTGGCAAGCTTCTGGAAACCTTTGCTCAAACCGGGTTTGATGCGGCCGCGTAACCAAAAGGTTCGCGGGAGGATTCGCCATGTTGACTGCTGAAACTGCTTCCAATCAATCCGAGCCCGAGCAACGCTCGGTCAAACAGATTGCCTATGAGCAGTTTCAGCGAGCCATGTTTGATGGGAGGCTTCGTCCGGGACAGTTCGTTTCGCAACGCGAACTGGTCGCCATGCTCGGACTGTCCATCGGTGCATTGCGCGAATTGCTGCCACGGCTTGAGTTCGAGGGCCTGCTCAGGGTGATGCCACAGCGTGGTATTCAGATTACCCAGATCGACCTGCCGATGATCCGCCAGGCTTTCCAGATGCGGATGGCGCTTGAACGGGAAGCAGTGCTCCATGCTGTTCGCAAACTCGACGACGCCACCCTGGACCAACAGGAGCATCAGCATCGCGCCATTCTCGACGAGGTCGCGACCTCTCCTTCGCCGGATCTTTTCGTCCGTGGACAGAAAATCGACGACGGCTTCCATAATCTTCTGATTGCCCGAACGCAGAATGATCTGCTCATTCAGGCCTATGCTATCAACGCCATCCGTGTTCGCTTGATCAAGCTCGACAGGATCTCCCTGTCCGCCAGCGTCCTTCCCTCTGCTTTCGGCGATCACCTCGCCATCATCTCAGCCATCCGCGCGCGCGATGCCCATGCGGCAATTGATGCGATGGACCGCCATATGATGAATGCCCGCGAGCGCGCCCTCGAACTCTAGGTTCCGGCCCTTGACCCAACTCATTGCCTATGATCTGCGCTGTGAACATCTCACCAGGGCGCGTGGCCTAAATACGAGCACGCCCCGCTTTTCCTGGTCTCTGAAAAGCGGAAATACTCCGGCCCGCCAGAGCGCCTATCGCATCCTGCTCAGAAATGGGGCGGGAATCGTGTGGGACAGCGGCAAGGTCGCTTCCGCAGCGACTCAGCTGATCTGCTATGACGGCCCCACCCTTGCATCCGACGACGTTCTTGATTGGGCATTAACGGTCTGGGACGAGCGTGATGCATCCTATACGCAAGCAGAGCGAGCGACGATTTTCACAGGTTTGCCGCAGTCGGAATGGCGCGGAGAATGGATTGCCCGCTATTTCGTATTGCCTGCCGGGCGCGAGGTACCCGCCGACAATATCTATGACAACCGTTGGCAGGCGCGGCCCGCCGATTACATGCGCCGCGATTTTTCTACGGTAGAAAAACCTCTCCGCGCCACGCTCTACGTCTCCGCGCTGGGCCTTTATGAAGCCTATATCAACGGACATCGCGTGGGCGAAGATGTGATGGCGCCGGGCTGGACCGACTATCACAAGCGTGTCGAATATCAGGTCCATGACGTCACCGGCCTCGTCCAGGCCGGCGGCAATGTACTGGGCGCTATCCTTGGCGAAGGTTGGTATTCCGGCCGCGTGGGCCACAATCAGCGGCGCGCCGGCAATCACTATGGTGGGCGCCCTGCGCTGATGTGCCAATTGCATATGCATTATGCAGACGGACGTATGGATATCGTGCGGACGGATGGCGACTGGCAGACACGGCAAGGCCCGATCTGCTATTCGGACTTCCTGATGGGGGAGATGTACGACGCAAGACTGGATCTCCCCGGCTGGAACGTGACAACGGGCCCGCTGCCCGACTGGCAGCCGGTCGAGGTGTTTGTGCCCGATCCGATTGCCCCCAAGCTCGACGCCGCGCGCGCACAGCCTGCACGCGAAGTGGCTCGCTTGCCAGGACGCTATGCACATCAAGGCGAGAACGGCGCCCACATATTCGATTTGGGTCAGAATATAGCCGGCTATGTCGAACTTGTTGTGACCGCTCGCAAGGGAGATCGGTTTACTCTGCGTCACGCCGAGATCCTCGACGCGGATGGGGCAATGTATACGGCAAATCTGCGACATGCAGCGGCGACCGATATCTTCATCGCCGCAGGCGAAGGCCAGGAAACCTTCAAACCGCGCTTTACATTCCACGGCTTCCGGTATGTCGAGCTCAGTTTGCCGGAAGGCGTTCTGCCGCAAGATGTGGCGCTCACTGGCATCGCCATACAGACCGACACGCCAATCTCGGGCGAGATGAAAACCGGCCACTCCATGGTCAACCAGCTTGTCTCCAACATCTTCTGGAGCCAGCGTGACAATTTCCTCTCAGTGCCTACCGATTGCCCGCAGCGGGATGAGCGCTACGGCTGGGCTGCCGACGCACAGGTGTTCTGGAAGACCGCCGGCTACTTCATGGATGTCTCGGCCTTCCTCACCAAATGGATGCTCGATCTGCAAGACGGGCAATCTGCCGATGGCGCATTCCCTGACGTGGCGCCCACCAAGCCGCTCAATCCATATCGGCTGACACCGCAGCCGGGCGCACCAGGCTGGGGCGATGCACCGGTCATCTTGGCCTGGGAACACTGGCTGCGTTACGCCGACAAGGAATTGCTGGAAAAGTATTGGCCTGCTCTAGAGGCTTGGGCGGACAACATTGTACATGCAAACCCTGATTTTATCCGCCGCAACGGCGTTCACAATAATTATGGCGACTGGCTTAGCGTTGGGCCACAATCGGACCGCACTCTAGTCGCTACTGCCTATTGGTACCGTGTCGCTGACCTGATGGCGCGTATCGCCGGAGTGCTTGGCCGCCAAAGTGACGCAGCACGCCATCGTCAGCTCGCCAGGACGGTTCAGGCACGATTTGTCGAGACGTTTGTAGAAGCCGATGACCGCCTGACGGGCGACACTCAGACGGCATATTTGTTAGCGCTGGATTTCGACATTGTATCTGGCAGGCACCGGGAGGCAGCAGCAGAGCGACTGGTTGCGCTAATTGATGCTGCAGATGGCCATCTCCAGACCGGTTTTCTGGGCGTAAGGCACCTTCTGCCCGTGTTGACCAAGATCGGCAGGGACGATCTGGCGGTCACCATGTTGCTCAAAGATACCTATCCGAGTTGGGGCTTTTCAATCGCCCATGGCGCGACCACGATCTGGGAGCGTTGGGATGGCTGGACACCGGACAAGGGCTTCCAGAGCGCCAATATGAATTCCTTCAATCACTATGCGTATGGCTCGGTCGGCGAATGGTTGTGGTCCAGACTGGCCGGGATAGAAAGCGAAGAGAGCCATCCAGGGTTTGAAAAGGTTCGCTTTTCCCCCCTGTTCGACGCGCGCATTGGATCGATGTCCGCCAAATATCTCAGTTGCCGGGGCGAGATCGTCAGCACCTGGAAGGTGGCGGGCCAAGCAGCCGACTGGACTATTCTCGTACCGCCCGGCTCTGAGGCAATTATAGAATTGCCGGAAGGCTGGACCAGCGCTGGTGGGCAGAAGCGCTGGACCGCTGCATCGGGCCAACACACGATCCGAGCGTTTCGAGACGCCTGACATGCACGCACTGACCGCACATTTGCTCGCTGCCATCGATGCGGCTTCGCACCAGGCAATGGACGAATTATGCCCCGGCAAGCCCGCGGGCATTATCTAGCTGCGCCCGCGATCGAATTGGTCCACTCCAGGCTGGCTCCTGGCAGTTGGGCCCTCAAGGTCAAGCAGGCAGATTTGCTGCAACGGGTGGGCTGCTGATCGGACCCGCGAAGCCTTGGCCGGACGTTACGGACATGAACTGCGATGTCATATTGATTGACGGTCGTTATGTCGTGGCCGTCATTATGGCCCTCCCTCTGCGCGCCTTGCATAGAGCCGCCGACTGGATTGAGCGTTATGTCGAGCGCATGGGCATGGCTTTGCAGGAGGGCCACATTATATGACTGGCGCTGCATCGGACCGCAGCAGACCATCGGCACGCATATTCAAGCCGAGTTTGCCGGTGTCGGTGCCGTTGAAATGAGGATAGGCTGATCGCGGCTGATTGCCCTGTAATGGGCCCGAACATTGCCCGTACGGCGGTGAAATTTTCGCGCGGTGCTTTTGGCGGTGGAACCAACCACCTTCAGTAACGTTAGTGCAGTCTGTCTGCGTCGGCCATCAGGCCGTTTTCCATTTAGAAGGATACTCTATGCGCCAGGTCCTTACTGCGCTCGCCGCGCTTGCGCTTATGTCAACCGCAGCCTCGGCGCAGGTCGTCGTCTCCTCGAAAATCGACACGGAAGGCGGCGTGCTTGGAAATATCATCAAGCAAATCCTCGAAGACAATGACATCGCCGTGGAAGATCGTATCCAGCTTGGTGCGACGCCGATCATGCGGGAAGCTATCGTCGCTGGCGAGATCGACATCTACCCCGAATATACCGGCAATGGCGCCTTCTTCTTCGATCGCGCCGACGAGCCGATCTGGAACGATGCCGCCGAAGCTTATGCGGCGGTGGCTGACCTCGACTTTGAGACCAATCGCATCGTCTGGCTGACACCGTCTCCCGCCAACAATACCTGGGCCGTAGCGCTGCGTGGCGACGTGGCCGAGGCGAATGGCCTTTCGACCTTTACCCAGTTCGGGGAATGGGTAGCCGGCGGTGGCGAAGTCAAGCTCACTGCGTCGTCCGAATTCGTCAATTCAGCAGCAGCACTGCCAAAGTTCCAGGAGGTTTACGGCTTCACCCTGACCCCTGAACAACTGGTGGTGCTGTCGGGTGGTGATACCGCCGCGACCATTGCCGCCGCAGCGCAGCAGACCAATGGCGTCAATGCCGCCATGGTCTATGGCACCGATGGCGGCATCGCCCCCTCGGGTCTGGTTGTGCTTGAGGACGACCAGGGCGTTCAGCCGGTCTATCAGCCAGCGCCGATCATCCGCGAAGAAGTTCTGACCGAGTATCCGCAGATCGAAGAACTGCTCAAGCCCGTCTTCGAGGCCCTGACGCTCGAAGTGCTGCAGGACCTCAACGGCCGCGTGCAGGTGGGCGGCGAGCCTGCTGCAACAGTCGCCACCGACTTCCTGACACAGAATGGCTTCCTGGGCGGCTAAGCTCGTCTGCCAGGAAGTGACCGGCCGCGAACGAGAGCGCGGCCGGTAGGTTTAATCGGGGCGAGGCAGAATGAGTGCGCATGTGGCCGAGGCTCCAGCTGTTGGCCGGCCCGTCTTAGAGCCGGTCGGGGTCGTCGTTACCATAGTGGCCGCGGCTGGTCTGGCCCTGCCCTTCAGCGTCTTCAAGGCCAACCGCATCGTTCCCGGTGATGGCGTTCTGCTCTGGGACGCGTTGCCACCCGGCGCCCTCCTGATCGGACTCGTCTGGATCGGCCTCAGCATCCTTGCGGGGCTCGTGCGGCTGCCATTGCCGATAAAGCTGGCAGCGAGTGGATCGAGCCTTGTCATTACCATCCTGCTGGTCGGCCTCTCCGGCCATCATCTCACCCCTCCGGACAATTCCTATGCGCGCATCGGCATCGGGTCCGGGTTCTGGCTCCTGAGCTTTGCGCTTGCCCTGATGGTGACCGATGCGCTGGCCCGCATGCGACCCGGCCCGTGGCTGCGGGTCGGCCTGGTGGCCGGGGCCTGCTCGATGATTGCCATCGTGCTCTCAAGCGGCGTCTGGGACGCGCTTTCGGTGATGAAGGAATATGCCAGCCGTGACGCAGTCTTCTGGCAGGAGGCGCGCACGCATCTGCTTCTGGCCTTCGGCTCGGTGACCATCGCCACCGGCATCGGCGTGCCGCTGGGTATCGCCTGCTACAAGTTTTCCTCGATCCGTGCCGGGGCGCTCAATCTTCTCAACATCGTCCAGACGATACCCTCGATAGCGCTTTTCGGCATGCTGATCGCGCCCTTGGCGTGGATAGCCGCCAATCTGCCAGGCGCCCGGGCCATCGGCATTTCCGGGATCGGGATTGCGCCGGCGCTTGTGGCACTGACCGCCTATGCCCTGCTGCCGGTGGTTGCGAATACACTGGTCGGCCTGACGGGCCTCCCAGCGGCAACCATCGAAGCGGCTCGCGGCATGGGCATGAGCTGGCGACAGCGGCTGATGCAGGTGGAATTGCCACTGGCCTTTCCCGTGATCCTGACCGGCATAAGGATCGTGCTGGTCCAGAATATCGGTCTTGCCACGATAGCCGCGCTGATCGGTGGCGGCGGGTTCGGCGTTTTCGTGTTCCAGGGTGTGGGGCAGACCGCGATCGATCTGGTGCTGCTTGGCGCCGCACCGACCGTCGCCCTCGCCTTTGTCGCCGCCGTGCTGCTCGACAGCGTCATTGAACTGAGCACGAAGGGGACGAGGCCGTGATCGAGATCGACAATGTCGTCAAGGTTTTCGGCGAAGCCACCGCTGTGGATCACGTGAGCCTCACCATCGAACCGCACACGATCTGCGCGCTGGTTGGCACGTCGGGATCGGGCAAGACCACGCTGCTGCGCATGATCAATAGGCTGGTCGAGCCGACCAGCGGACACATCCGCGTGGATGGCGAGGACGTCACCGGCCTGCCCGCCTATCAGCTGCGCCGAAGGATGGGTTACGTCATCCAGGGGCATGGCCTGTTTCCGCATTGGAGCATCGCCCGGAATATCGCCACCGTGCCCAGCCTGCTCGGCTGGGACAAGGCGCGGATCGCGCGCCGTGTGGATGAATTGCTGGAGCTGTTCGAACTCGACCCGACGCAATATCGCGACAGGATGCCGGCAATGCTGTCCGGCGGGCAGCGCCAGCGGGTCGGCGTGGCGCGGGCGCTTGCGGCAGAGCCGAACATCCTGCTGATGGACGAGCCCTTCGGCGCCCTCGATCCGGTAACGCGCGGCAGGGCGCAGGACGAATTGCGCAAGATCCAGCGCCGCTTCGGCACCACCATCGTCATGGTCACCCATGACATGGAGGAAGCCATCCTGCTGGGGGACCGGATCGCGGTGATGGACAAGGGCAAGCTTCTCCAATGCTCGACCCCGGCCGAGATCATCAGCCGCCCCGCCACCGACTTCGTCGCCGAGATGGTGGGCACGACCGATCGCGCCTTTCGCCTGCTTTCCCTATCGACCATTGGCGACCATCTGGAAGAGGGCGTCGCCGAGGGAGAACCGCTCGACGCAGGCATGAGCCTGCGCACCGGCTATTCCGAACTCTTGTGGTCCGGTCGCCGCAGCGCCCCGGTGACAAGGGATGGCAAGCTTGTCGGCAGCGTATCGCTCGATGGGCTCGCCCAACTGGCTGCCCGACCGTGAGCCGGGTGGGCCTACTTATCCGTGTGCTGGCGCTGCTCGGCCTTGTCTGGCTGGTCGTCGAGCCCAATGCCTTTTCGCGTTTCTTCGCGCTTTTTGTCCGGCCCACTCAGCCCCCGATCTATAACCAAGGCAGCCTGCTGCAGCTGACGCTCAGCCACCTCGCCATCGTTGCCATTGCAATCGCGGCCTCGGCCATATTGGCGGTTGGCCTCGCCATACTCGTCACCCGCCGCTTCGGCGCCGATTTTCTCGCTGTCTCGCGCGCCATCGCCAATATCGGCCAGACCTTTCCGCCAGTGGCCGTGCTGGCCCTCTGCGTTCCCCTCCTCGGCTTCGGCGCGACGCCGACTGTGGTGGCGCTGTTCCTCTATGGCCTGCTGCCCATCTTCGAGAACACTCTGGCCGGACTGACCAGTGTGCCCGCAACCGTCACCCAAGCCGCCAAGGGCATGGGGCTCAAACCGGCGCAGAGGCTGATGATGGTCGAGCTGCCGCTGGCTTTGCCGCTCATCCTGGCAGGCCTCAGGATTTCCACAACAATCGCCCTGTCCACCGCTACGATCGGCTCGACGATTGCTGCGCCAACCCTTGGCGAGGTGATCATTGCCGGGCTCCAGTCGGGCAATACCGCTTTCGTTCTACAGGGCGGCCTGATCGTCGGGCTGCTTGCGGTGCTCATTCATGATGCCTTGGCTGCGCTCGAACGTTGGCAATTAACGTCGAAACAGTAAGGAATATCTAGAAAGGCGACGTGCCCCGAAGCATGAAACACGCCGGCGTGGTACAGTTGAGACTTCCTTCGATGCCTATCAGGCTCGAAAGCGAGACCCCTTAATGGCTGGCTGGGGCGCCAGGACTGGGACCTGAAAGTCAGTCCTTTGCTAAGTCGTTGATTTTACTCAACGTGTAGCAATGCTGTAACACAGATGTGTATCCCAGTTTTGGGATACAATTCCAAGCCCGAAAATAGGCGTGAAATGACGCGCTGCGATTTGCACACTTGCCCAGCAGCTGTGACGAAACCCAGACCTTGCCCACTCCCTCAAACCGCCTTTTGAAATGACAGTCGTTGCAAGGTCGTGTTAGGTCCTGAGGAAAAATCGATAGCCCGCGTCGCCTTTCGGTGAACCCGATAAGTCGCGCTAGCAAGCATGAATATTGGACATCCAGATGATCGAAAGACTGCGCGCCCGCGTCTTGGCTCTACCGCGACGGTGGAAGCAGGCGATTCTGGTCGCCTTCGATTTTGCTGCATTGTCCTTTGCATTATGGGTGAGTTTTTGCCTCCGCTACGACAGGTGGTACGCGCCGCAAAATCTCGACCAATGGGCACTTATCTTCACTGCCCCGCTCGTAGCTATCCCGATATTCATTCGGATGGGGCTCTATCGTGCCGTTGTGCGTTATATCCCCGAACGCGCCATGTGGACCGTCCTCCAAGCAATGGTGCTTGCGACCATTTTTTGGGTATTGATCGTCTTCCTGTCGGCCATGGCCGGTAGGGGTATCGTGCCAAGATCGATCCCCATAATTTATTTTGGTTTAGGCACCTTCATCATTGCCGGGAGCAGGTTCATAGCGAAATGGCTATTCCTCACCCCTTCAGCGCGCCGAGCCGCCGACCATAAAGGTGTGATCGTCTATGGCGCAGGTGATGCTGGGCTACAACTCGCCCAGTCTTTGCGCGCCACGCATCGAGTCGTCGGCTTTCTAGACGACAATCCGAATCTTCATCGGCGGGAACTCGGCGGCGTCCGGGTCTACGACCCGGCAAAGCTCCGGGAACTGGTTCAAGAATATGGCGTCAGCGATGTCATCCTCTCCATTCCGTCCCTGAGCGGTGCGCGACGTAAGGAAATCGTGGAATCTGTGAGCCAATACGGCCTCAAGATCCGCGCGCTGCCATCGATCGTGGACCTGGTCAGCGGCAAATACTTGGTCAACCAAGTACGCGAAATCGAGATCGACGACCTTCTGGGACGCTCCACCATTCCGCCCGATCTTGATCTGATCCGGGACATGGTCGTGGGACGTACGATCATGGTGACCGGCGCCGGTGGGTCGATCGGATCGGAATTGTGCCGCAAGATCGCACGCTGGCAGCCGCAACTTCTGGTCCTGTTCGAAGCCAATGAGTTCGCGCTCTACAAGATCGAAAAGGAACTCGCCGAGATCAGGGACCTGGCGCTCGTTCCGGTTCTGGGGTCGGTGACTGATCACGCGCTCGTCCAGCGGACGATCCGGCAGTTCGGCATCGAAGCCATCTTCCACGCGGCGGCTCATAAGCATGTTCCCTTGGTCGAAGCCAACGCGCTCGAAGGCATCAGGAACAATGTGCTCGGCACGAAAACGCTTGTCGATGCGGCGCTGGGCTCAGACGTGCATACCTTTGTGCTCATCTCCACGGACAAGGCCGTACGGCCCACCAATGTGATGGGGGCGACAAAACGCTGGGCCGAACTTATCGTGCGAGAGGCAGCGAAGCGCGCACAAGAGAACGGAACTGGTCAGCGCTATTGCGCCGTCCGGTTCGGCAATGTCCTTGGCTCGAACGGATCGGTCGTTCCCTTGTTCCGGGAACAAATTGCCAAGGGCGGGCCGGTCACGCTGACCGATCCCGACATGACGCGCTATTTCATGTCGATAAGCGAAGCTGCCGAGCTCATCGTACAGGCCGGTTCGCTGGCCGAGGGAGGCGACGTGTTCCTGCTCGACATGGGAGAACCGATCCTGATTTCCGAGCTTGCCGAGAACATGATCGGGCTTGCCGGCTTTACGGTAAAATCAACCAACAATCCTGGCGGGGACATTGAAATCGTGGTGACCGGCAAGCGCCCGGGCGAGAAGCTTTATGAAGAGCTATTCTATGACGAGAACACCGCGCTGCAGACTCAGCACCCCAAGATATTGCGCGCGGCCGGCACACCGATCGATACAACCTATCTGGGATCCGAGTTCCAACGCCTTGCCGCTGCACTGGAGAATAACGACGAACACGCCGCCCGCGCGATCCTGTTTGAAGTGGTCCGGGCACGAGAAAACGTATCGGCCGAGATAGACACGCCGCCGTGAGGAGTACCACCAAATGTCCGTGCCCTATTTCAGGTTAGAACTCGATAATGAAGAAATCGATGCCGTCGTCGGTGTCCTCAAATCAGGCTGGCTTACGACGGGCGCTCAATGCGCGGCATTCGAGCAAGAATTCGCGGCTGCGATTGGCGGAGGGGTTCAGGCAATTGCGGTGAACTCCAATACGTCCGGCATGCATCTGGCACTGGAAGCCGCCAATATCGGACCTGGCGACGAGGTGATCGTCCCCGACCTGACCTTTACCGCAACCGCCGAAGTAGTCCGTTACCTCGGAGCCGAGGCGGTTTTCGTCGATGTGCTCCCCGACACATTGTGCATGGATCCCGTCGAAGTGCAAAAGGCGATCACTGAGCGCACCAAGGCTATCATTCCCGTGCATTTCGGTGGCCTCTGCGCCGATCTCTATACCCTGCAGGCAATTGCCGCCCAGCATGGACTGGTCATCATCGAGGATGCTGCCCACAGCTTCCCTGCCGGATACAGAGGGAAGATGGTCGGCAACCACAATACTTTTGCGACTGTCTTCAGCTTCTACGCCAACAAGACCATCACCACTGGCGAAGGGGGCATGATCGTCACGGCGAACGAGGCGGTAGCGCAGCGGTGCCGTGTAATGCGCCTCCATGGCATCGACCGGGACGCCTTCCGCCGCTTTCAGGGGGATTCAGCCGCCTGGGCCTATGATATCGTCGCTCCGGGCTTCAAGTATAATCTGACCGATATAGGCGCGGCCCTCGGGCGGAAGCAGTTGGAACGTGCCTTCGATATGCGGGATCGCCGCGCCTCCGCCGCGGCCACCTATCTCCAAGCCCTGGGTGACCTGCCCCTGGAACTTCCCCCTACCCCACCGCATGATGATCTTCATGCGTGGCATCTCTTTCCGATCCGGCTGACTGCCGATTCGCCAGTCAATCGTCCTGCTCTCGAGGTCGCTCTTAACACTGCAGGAATAGGTTATTCCGTACACTATACGCCGCTCCACAAGATGACCTATTGGAAGGCGCGGTACAATCTGAGCGACAACCGCTTTCCGGTGGCAACTTCCTATTTCGAACGCTGCCTGTCCCTGCCCATCTTCTCATCGATGACGCAGGATGAGATCCAAGAGGTGGTCTCTGTCGTCCGCGCCGCAGTCGCTTAAGGTAGCTCCATGCTGAAGCGGTTATTCGATTTCATGTCAAGTTTCGCGGGATTGGTCCTGCTGTCTCCGCTTCTGATCGCAACCATGCTGGCAATTCGCCTAGAAAGCCCCGGCCCCGCCTTCTTCCTGCAAGAGCGCGTGGGGCTTGGGGGCAAACGGTTCCGCATCATCAAGTTTCGCACCATGCGCCAAAACGCCCCGGCGGAGGGGCCGCAGATCACCATTGGCCAAGACCCCCGGATTACGTCCGTCGGTCACACGCTGCGCAAGTTCAAGGTCGACGAATTGCCGCAGTTGATCAACGTGCTCAAGGGCGAGATGTCACTGGTCGGCCCCCGGCCAGAGGTTCCAGCCTATATGGCGCGCTATACGCCGGTGCAGCAGGCGATTATCCTCTCCGTGCGGCCGGGAGTAACCGACTTCGCCGCCATCGAATTCAGCGACGAAGCCGATATACTCGCCCGCGCCGCGGATCCAGAGGCCGCCTATGTGCAAGAGGTGATGCCGCGCAAATTCGCGCTCTATGAACGTTATGTACGGGAGCGCTCGTTCTGGCTGGATTTGACGCTGATCGCAAGGACCTTGGGCAAGATCGTGGAAAGGCGCGAGCGATGAAGATTGGGGACATGCCGTGAGCGACCAAAAGAGCGCTGAGCTCGCCGAGATCGAGCGGCGATACTCCCAGCGGACCGAGCAAGGCAAAGCGAGCCTCTACGACCCCCTGCTGCCGGTCAATATCGCGTTCCGGCAGGAGCGCGAGCGGGCGATGGTGGCCATGCTCCGCCGGCTCTTGGCCGGACGCCCCTTGGCGTCCCTGCGCATATTGGAGATCGGCTGCGGGAGTGGGCGCAACCTCATCGACTTCATCAATTGGGGCGCCAAACCCGAACATTGCGTCGGCAACGAGCTTCTTGCCGATCGCGTGGCGGCGGCCCGCGCCAACATGCTGCCCACCATAACGATCCTGCCAGGGGATGCATCCGCGCTCGGCCTGCCCGATGGCAGCTTCGACATCATCCTGCAATCCACAGTCTTTTCCTCGATCCTGGACGAGGGCCTGCGGCGCGCCGTGGCGGCGAATATGTGGCGCATGCTGGCGCCCAATGGTGGAGTTTTCTGGTACGACTTCACGGTCGACAATCCGCGCAACCCGGATGTGACCGGCATTTCCCAGGCAGAGATCAAAGCCCTGTTCCCCCGGGCACGATACGATGCAAGGAAGGTGACGCTGGCCCCACCCCTGGCCCGTCGGGCGGTCCGGCTTTCGCCGGCCCTCTACCCCATGCTGAACGCCCTGCCCTTCCTGCGCACCCATGTCGTGGCGCTGCTGCGCAAGGGGCCGTGATTCAAACGGCTATCGGTTGCCTCCCGATAGCAGCGACATAGTTGCGGGCGATGGTGTCATAGTCGTATTCCCGCGCCATATAGGCGTTTCCCCGCGCGCCAAGGGCACGCCGCTCCTCCGGCGTGAGCGACACCAGCTCCTCCAGGGCGATCCAGACTTCTTCCGGCGTCTCCATCCCGCGGGCAATGCCGCCCCCCGATTCCGACACCGGGTCGCCGCAAGGCGCGATGGGAAGGACTATGGGAAGGGCGGCTCCGAAATAGTCGGCGAATTTGTTGAGCGAGACGCCATAGCGATAAAGCGGATCGAACGATCTGACCCCGGCATAGGCAATGTCACTAGCATCGATAAGAGGGGCTACATCCGTCTTGGAGATATGCCCGACGAAATGCACGCCGTCCAATTTTTGCTCGCGCACCAGCTGCTGGAGCGCAGGCATCTGCTCGCCCTTGCCGATAAGAAGCACCCTGCACTTGTCCGCCGCACCGCGCGATCGGCCGACCAGAAGCGCCTTCAGCAGCAAATCCACTGCATTGGGCTTTCCCAGGCTCCCGGCATGAGCAATGGTCACACAGCCTTCCCGCCGCCATTGGACGAGCTTTTGCAAGGCGAGGCGGCTGGCTTCCCCGTGAGGGGCTTGGTCAGCGCCCCCGCGCGCGCTAATGCCATTGGGCACCCATAAGAACGGCTTGTCCGCATTACCGCGATCGGCCAGGTAACGGTCGGCGCGCGGGAGCACCGAGGCGATGAGGCCGGCCCGGCGCAGCGCAAAATCTTCCGCAAACGCGCAGAGCAGTACAAAGGGATGCCAGCGCGAAACACCCAGGATTTCGGTGAGGCTGAGCGGCCAGATATCGCGGATCTCGAAGATCAGCCGGGCGCGATGGCGTCGCGCCAGCGCATGGCCGGCGAAGATCGCGAAAGGGTGCGGGGAGGAAATGATGATCGCGTCGGGGCGCGGGGCGCCTTTCCCATATTTCCGGCCCGCGGCGAACAAGCCGGTGGAAAAATCCCACATATTGAGAATCCGGCCCAATCCATTCCCGAGATAGGGACGGGCTGGTATGGGCACATATTGGGCGCCGTCCAACTCGAAATCGCCGGCGGGCAGAGCCTGCTCCTCGAGCAGATGGTGAAACCGCGCGAAGAAAATCGTCGCCGTGTGCCCCTGCGCCTGCCATGCCCGCGCCAGGTGATAGGGGCGATAATGGCTTCCCAACCCCGGACCGCCCGCATAGTGATGAATATACCAGATGTGCAAATAGGCACCGTTCCAAGTTGACGTCGGATTTTCCGCCGGAGCTATTGAGCCTCGACGAGGCTAGCCAGGTAGCTCCCATATTGAGACGCACCGAACCGCTTTGCCTGGGCCAGCAATTCGTGCCGATCGATATATCCCAAAAGCAGGGCGATTTCTTCCGGGCAGGCGATCTTGAGACCTTGGCGCTGCTCGATGGTTCGGACATATGCGGCCGCGTCGAGAAGGCTGTCATGGGTACCCGTATCGAACCAGGCGTATCCCCGTCCCATGCGGCGGACATGGAGCGCCTTTCTCTCGATATAGGCGTTGTTGACCGAGGTGATCTCCATCTCGCCCCGTGCGGATGGCTTCACGTTTCTGGCGATCTCGACGATCAGTGGATCGTAGAAATATAGGCCCGTCACCGCCCATGAGCTTCGCGGCGCGGCGGGCTTCTCCTCGATGCATATCGCATTGCCATCCGCGTCGAAGTCTACCACGCCATAGTGCTCCGGGTTGCTTACCCGATAGGCGAAGATGGTGGCGCCATTCTGTTGGGCAACGGCCTCCAGCAGCATCTGCCTCAGCCCCTGGCCGTAGAAGATGTTGTCGCCCAGGATGAGCGCGCAGCGGCTGTCGCCGATAAATTCTTCCCCGATCAGGAAGGCCTGGGCCAGCCCTTCGGGCTTGGGCTGGGCGGCATAGCTAATCGACAATCCCCATTGCGACCCATCGCCCAGCAATCTGCGAAACGCCGGCAGGTCTTCCGCCCTGCTGATGATAAGGAACTCGCGTATCCCCGCCAGCATCAGCACCGTCAGGGGATAATAGACCATCGGCTTGTCATAGACCGGCATCAGCTGCTTGCTGACGGCCAGGGTCAGTGGATAAAGGCGCGTGCCATGCCCGCCGGCAAGAATGATCCCCTTCATGGCCACACGTCCGCAACGGCTTGCGCCTGCCCCAGCCTGCCACGGCGCCGCGTCGCGTCCCCGCCCTCGCGGATTGGCCACCACCAGTTTTCGTTGTCGAGATACCACTGCACGGTGTCGTGGATGCCTTCTTCAAACGAGCGGGAGGCCGTCCAGCCCAGCGCGCCGGCAAGATAGGAGGAATCGATCGCATAGCGGAAATCATGGCCCGGCCGATCGTCCACAAAGGTGATCAGGCCCTCATGGCGGGAGCCGTCCGGCAAGGGGCGAAGCGCATCGATGGCCCGGCAGATCGCGCGGACGGTCGCGATATTGCTCCGTTCCGCATTGCCGCCGATATTGTATTTTTCTCCTGGCCGCCCCCGACGCAGAATGATCTCCAATGCCTCGGCGTGATCATCCACATGCAGCCAATCGCGGATGTTCTTGCCCTCGCCATAAATAGGAAGCGGCCGTCCCTCCAATGCATTGAGGATCGTCAGGGGAATCAGCTTCTCGGGGAAATGATATGGACCATAATTGTTGGAGCAATTAGTGAGGATGACGGGAAGGCCATAAGTGCGATGCCATGACCGCGCCAGATGGTCGGCCGCGGCCTTGCTTGCCGAATAGGGGGAACTAGGATTGTAAGGCGAGCCTTCATGGAAGGCGGCATCGTCCGGGCCAAGCGCGCCATAGACCTCGTCGGTGGACACCTGCACGAACCGAAAAGCGCCCCGCCTGTCCGCCGGCAGTTCCGACCAATAGGTCCGGGTCGCCTCCAGCAGGGAAAACGTGCCCACGATATTGGATTGGATGAACGGGGCGGCGCCGTCGATCGAGCGATCGACATGAGTTTCAGCGGCCAAATGCAGGACAGTCCCGACATTCTCGCGGCGCATGATGTCCAGCATTGCCGCGCCATCGCAAATATCGTTCCGGTAGAAAACATAGCCGCCGGAGCCCGAAACGTCCGCGACATTGGACAGATTGCCGGCATAGGTCAGCTTGTCGATATTGACGACCCTATAGCCTGGGCGCCGGGCCAGTCGGCGGCACACTGCCGAACCGATAAAACCGGCTCCCCCCGTAACGGCGACGACGAGGCCCGCTCCATGCCCGATGACTTCACCCACTGGCGTCGCCCGCTCCTCTTTTCAATTGCGCCGGCACCCTATACCACCTTGAGGCACGAGGCCAAGCGCAGCCCTTGTTGGGAGCGGCATTCCATGGGAATCGGATGCGAGTTGCAATTCTCCAGTCATGCTACATTCCGTGGAAGGGATATTTCGACATCATCGGGCAGGCGGATATATTCGTGGTTTATGATGATGTTCAGTACAGAAAGAACCACTGGCACAATCGAAACAAGATCAGGGGTCCGAACGGGCCGCAATGGCTGACCATCCCGGTCTCGAAATCCCTTGGATCCTTCCATAGCATCGATACAACGGAAATCGCCCGGCCCTTCGCCGAGACTCACTGGAAGACGATAGAACAGTTTTACTCCAGGTCCCGCCATTTCCAAAGGACCTCTCAATTCCTCGCGCCTTTGTTTGAGCGATGTGCGGATATGCGCTTGCTCAGCCAGGTGAATTTCATGTTCATGGAAGCGATAGCGGGGGAGCTCGGTTTCACGACCAAATTCGTGTGGTCGAATTCCCTGGCCACCCAAGGAGCCAAATCGGATCGGGTCCTGTCGATATGCGAGACTCTCGGCGCGTCGCGCTATTTGTCCGGTCCCGCAGCGCGATCCTATCTGCAAGTGGACAAATTCGCAGAGGTGGGAATTGAGGTGGAATGGATGGACTATTCAGGCTACCCAGAATACCCGCAAATGCATGACCCCTTCGATCATCAGGTCTCCATCATCGACTTGCTTTTCAACACGGGCGGCCAAGCAGCAGAGTTCATGAAAAGCCGGCGACCCTAAATGATGCAGACCGAGTTTTCCATCTCCAAATTTGACGACTGGTGCGGTGGCGTAGCGGGGCTCAGTCGCGTCGCCGACTACCATTGGGCCAATTTCTCCCCCGCTGACATCTCCTATCCGGATTCCGACCTTGCCGCTTTGGCCGATATCGAGCCGCATTCCTTTTGGTTTGCCCACCGCAGTGCGGTGATCAGCAACATAATCAGCCAGCATCCTCCGGCGGGCGCGATTTTCGATATCGGCGGAGGCAATGGTTTCGTCAGCCTGGCGCTGGCGTCGGCGGGTCTTTCCTGTGTGGTGGTGGAGCCCGATCATTCGGGCGCACTCACCGCGCGCCGACGGGGCTTGCCGGTGATAGAAGCGGCTTTTCAAAATCTGGCTGTCGTGCCCGGAAGCTTGCCCGCAGCGGGCCTGTTCGACGTACTCGAGCATATCGAAGACGATATGCATGCGCTGGTGAGGCTCCGTCTCTCGCTGGTGCCGGGCGGCATGATCTATATCACGGTGCCGGCCTTCCACGCGCTGTGGTCGAACGAGGATGTGGAGGCGGGACATTTTCGGCGCTATACCCGCGCCCATCTGCTTGAAATTCTGCGCGCGGCGGGCTTCATGCCGTTACGGGCGACCTATTTTTTTTCGACCCTGGTGCCGGCCATCTTTCTAATGCGGAGTATTCCAGGATTGTTTCAAAAGCAGAAAACCAGCACGGCGAACATCGCTGCTCAGCATACACTGCCTTCGGGTTGGGCGGGAAAACTGCTGCAACATTCATTTCGCCGCGAGCTGGCCAAAATCGCCTCGGGCCGGGACATCGCTTTCGGTTCGAGCGTCCTAGTCGTCGCCAAGGCGGTCGAATAGCACGTACATGATCGATCGAACTATGACGAAGCCAAAGCTCTCATGCGTAACAACTCTCTATAAATCGGAAAAATTCGTAGGAGAGTTTGTTACCCGAATGCATGAATCGGCGGCGGCCGTGACGGATCGTTTCGAGGTCATACTCGTCGACGACGGATCGCCGGACGCCTCCCTCGACCGCGCGTTGGAGGCAGTAAGGTCCCTCAGCCATGTCGTGGTTGTCGAGCTGTCGCGGAATTTCGGTCACCACAACGCCATTCTGGCCGGATTGCAGCAGTCACAGGGCGAACTGGTCTTCTTCATCGATAGCGACCTCGAAGAAAAGCCCGAGCTACTCACCGACTTCTTCGCCGAGATGCAGAAGAACGGCGATATCGATGTCGTCTCGGGATATCATGATCGCGCTGGCCAAAGCAGCGTGCGGAAAGCCACCGGAAATTTGTTCTGGTGGACCATGCGGAATATCTCCAGAACGCCGGTGCAGCAGAATCTGGCCAATGTCCGGCTCATGCGGCGCAATTATGTGGACGCCCTGCTCTCCATGCCGGACCGCAATGTCTTCCTGGGCGGCATGTTCGCCTGGCCGGGCTTCAATCAAAAATTCATCAAAATAGAACGGGAGGAGCGGGATTCGCCCTCCTCCTATTCATGGACCAAGAGAATCCAGCTCGCCGTCCTCGCCACTATTGCATTTTCCTCATTTCCGCTGATATTCGTCTTCATTCTCGGAATGGCGATCATGTTCGTTTCCATGATGATCGGACTTTATTTCACGATAATAAAAATCCTCCACCCGGATCAAATCCTCGACGGTTTCTCGACCCTGATCGTCTCCATGTGGTTTCTCGGCGGCGTGATCCTGGGGTGCCTGGGCACAATCGGCCTCTACATCTCGCATATCTATGAGCAATCCATAGGGCGCCCCCGCTTCATTATCAGAAGACTGCATAGCAACTCCGATGGGGACTAAGTTTTGCGTTTCCGGGCATGGGCGTGTCGTTGAAGCCATCTTCAGCGCACAAAGGGCAGGCCTGCTGGAGCTGGACGAGGCTTCGGTCCTTGTGGACCGCCCGGACCTCTTCCGGCCGACGGCGGAGGCGTATGGAATTGCGGTGGATATCGTCGACCGGTCCGGCTTTCCAAACCGGGACGACTTCCGAGATGCCCTCGGCAAGCATCTCATTGACAGCACCGCTGACAGCCTTTTCCTTACATTCGATTGGCTGCTGCCGAGAGGTGTCGTTCGGCGGTTCGAAGGAAGGATCGTCAATTTGCACATGGCCCTCCTGCCCCTGTTCCGGGGCAAAGGCGCCATCGAGCAGGCCGCGGCTTCAGGCATGACGATCGCGGGGGTTACCTATCACATCGTCGATGACGGCATGGACACGGGCCCGATCATCGCGCAGGCGATCCATCCCATCGGCGGCATGACCCCGAAAGCGCTTGGGCTCGCCTTGTTCCGTCGCGCCGTGCCGCTGGGCATACAGGTGATGCGCTGGATCGAGACCGCCCGTTTGCTCAATCCTCCCCACCCCCATGCCGTCACGGGCGCAACACTTTCGGACGGGCCTTTCTTCCCGGACATCGATGAGGACATCATGGATTTCGCTGCGCATTATCTGCGTGCGAAATTCAATGTCGATTAACCTAACGAGATCAGGACGATCCCGGCCACGATCGCCAGGTTTCCCACGATTCCCTGCCAGGTCAACGGCTCGTGCAGGATAAGAACGGCCCCGATAAGGATCAGCGGGTATGTTGTCGCCGCGAGCGCATAGGCCTGACTCAGCGGAACGCGCGACACGCCGGCGTACCAGAAGAAGCTGGCACCGATCAGGGCAAATCCAGCTAGGACAAGCTGCCAGTCGCGCAACAGCGCGATTGTATAGCGCAGCAGACCGCCGAATTCAAACGGCACCGCTCCATGGACCGACAGCCGGGCCTTGATGGTGACCTGCGCTATCGTCAACAGGGCAACGGCGGCGAAGATGATGCCCATGCCGGCAAGACGTGTTTCCAAGGGCCTGTTCCTTTGGCGAGAAGGCGAAAGCTCAGCCTCCAAAATAACGAAGGGTCGTCCCGATAACCCGGTTCCTGGCCGCGCCCATCTCATAATAGAGGGGCAAGCGAACCAGCCGCTCGGCGATGGATTCGGTGACCGGAAGCGCAGCCGCGCACCGGCCATATCTCAGTCCCGCTGGACTCGAATGGAGTGGAACATAGTGGAAGGTCGCTGAAACGTCACTGCGGCGCAGGGACAGCAGGAAATCGTCGCGGTTCACCCGATCATCGAGCAGGAGATAATAGATGTGGCCATTATGGGTGGCGTAGCTTGGAATGGCCGGACGGACGGCGTGGCCAGCCGCCTCCAGCCCGGCGAAGGCCTCATGATAAAGGTTCCAGGTGGCTAAGCGATCATCGTTCAACTGATCGATGGCCTGCAGCTGGGTGATGAGGTATGCCGCCAGAATATCGCTGGGCAAATAGGACGAGCCCACATCCACCCAGGTATATTTGTCCGTTTGTCCCCGGAAGAACCGGCTGCGATTGGTGCCCTTTTCGCGAATGATTTCGGCACGCTCGGAAAATCTAGGATCGGCAAGGATCAGCGCGCCCCCCTCCCCTGAATTGAGGTTCTTGGTCTGGTGAAATGAGAAGGCGGCCATGTCAGCGAGCACGCCAGCCGGCCGGCCCTTATAGGTCGAGCCCAGCGCCTGGGCCGCATCCTCCACGACCGTGAGCCCGTTAGCCCGGGCGACCGCGTTGATCGCATCCATATCGCAAGGCACCCCGGCATAGTGCACCACGAAGATCGCTTTAGTGCGCGAGGTGATCGCTGCGGCGATGGCGGCGGGATCGATGTTCAGCGTCAGAGGATCGATATCGACGAAGACCGGCACGGCGCCACGCAGCACCACGGCATTGGCGGTCGATACGAAGGTGAAGGACGGCATGATGACTTCATCGCCGACCGTCAGGTCGCAAAGGATGGCGGCCATTTCCAGCGCCGCGGTGCAGGAATGGGTCAGCAGCGCCTTGGCTGCGCCCAAACGCTCCTCGAGCCATGTGTTGCACAGCCGCGTGAACCTGCCGTCGCCCGAAACTTGGCCTGAAGCGATGGCGTCGCGAATATTGTCAATCTCACGGCCCAGCAGAGTAGCACGATTAAATGGCACGGCGTCTTCGGACAAGGCGGATGCTCCTTGGTAAACTATCCCTGGCGCAACGCCATGCAGGTTTTCGATGTCTCGTCCGGCGCCATGGGCTTATAGAACTCCTGGATGCGGCGAGCGGCATGTCCCCCGGCCCCAGCGGCGGTCTCCCATGTGCCGGCCTTCTCGTAGCCGGTTGGAAAACCCGTCCCCAAATTGGTCATCAGCTCGGTCGGAATGCTGCGGGGACCATCGGGCTCAAGTAGCACCCAGGCCGTGGCGAGCCGGTCGCAAGATGTCCGGCTCAAGGCGGCTTCCGCAAATTCGAGGCTTCCCGGATAACCGCCGATGATCCAAGGCTGGCCCAGGCTTTCAGCGCTAAGCGCGTAAAGCAATCCGGGAGACTGCCCGGAAAGATCGATGACCGGCGTGGCAGGCTCAAAGCCGGCACCCACCGCCACCGTCATCGCCGTTTCAAGATAGGCCGCATAGTCGGACGACAGCATCAGCGTCGAGCTGGATGGACCGATTTTCTGCGCCGTGTCGTTCATGCGAAGGGATTCCGGTTGCCGATACGGCTGTTCCCAGCCTGTTTGCAGCAGCGTGGCGGTCACCGCCTGGGTCACAAGCACCAATGGCAGGGCAAACAGCCAGCTTGCGCGTTCGCGCGCCAAGGGTGCCAGCAGGGTCAAGGCGGCCAGAAGCCAGAAAATACCAGCCGAACTGCCGGATCGCCAATAATTGCCATTGGTTCCAAACGCATAAATATACGGCATTATTAGAAACAGGCCCGCAATGGTCCATTGCGATAACGTCAACTGTCCCGGCGTTCGAAAAATCAGGCCGTAAAACAGCCCGGCAAGCACGACGCTAAAAATCAGAAATTCCTGAAAATAGTCAAACCGTCCTCCCAGCGATATATGATCCGAATTCACCAGGACCATGAAAACGAACAATATAAATATCAGGATAGCAGAAATAGGAAAATACTTTTTACTATCGAAGAAATATAACAGAAAAAATGAAAATATAGAAATGCCAACAGCAATAAGCAATAGAGAAATTCTAGGACTAAACGAATCAATCCTGACAATATTAGAGAATGTATGCCCACTACCGAGATGGGCACCCGCTTCTACACCCAATTGGATTCGCCGTATAAATCCTTCGATGGACCCATCGATGAGGATCGCGCTCGCGGCAAGAAGCAACCCCGACACAGCGGCAGACAAAAGCACCAATCGCGCCAAAAATTTGCGGGAAATACAAAGACCGAGGAAAACACCGACGGCCAAGGCCAGCGCGGTGCTAGGCTTAGCCATGAAGGCTAGCCATCCGCCGACACCGATCAGCACCGCCCCGAGAAGGCTTTTATAGCTGGCTTTTTTTTCTGAAAGAATAAAACCGATGCTCGTGATAAGTAGCGCCTGCAATGCAAGGCTATTGTAGTTCGGCGTCAATATCCATGTATCGAACAAGATAAGGGAGCTAGCGGCGAAACCCGACGAGATCACATAAAGCGTCCAGCGCGCCATCTTGGATTCTGGAGCAACAGCAACCAGGAGCAGATAGACCAAACACCAAGAAAGAAAAAAGGTCGCAACTACATTCGCCACCCTAAGCGAAAGTATATTTCCTAACAGTAATTTATATATATAATGATATATAAAGCCGAATTGTGTTGTCGATGATTCGTATATAAATGGATCAGATATCCAATTTAAATAAAACCCTTCATCAGTAAAATCCAATCCATGCCCACTGAATATAAGGATTCTAAATAAAACCAGAAATAACGCCATCATTGAGAGAGTAGAGGCAATATATTTATAAATACATATGTTATATTTCTGCATATTGCGATTCTGCATTTTGGCTTAACTTCTTGACGGTAGGTAGGGTCCCAGCACATTGCTCCGACTAGGGGACTATAATTCGACCACCCGCAACCCTTCGCCATCTACCGCATATCGCTCGCCTGTCCGTGGGCAGACCAGGGTCTCGTCGAGGATTTCCCCGGCGCGCGACACCCAGCCCATGCGGCGTGCCGGCACACCCACCACCAGCGCATGGGCCGGCACGTCCTTGGTCACCACCGCCCCTGCTCCGATCATGCAATATTCGCCCAGTTCGTGCCCGCAAACGATGGTGGCGTTGGCGCCGATCGTGGCTCCGCGCCGCACCAAGGTCTGGCGGAACTTATCCTTGCGCTCCACCTCGGCACGCGGGTTGAGGACATTGGTGAAGACGCAGGAGGGGCCGCAAAAAACGCCCTGTTCCAGAATCACCCCCTTATAGAGCGAGACATTGTTCTGGATCTTGCAATTGTCGCCGACAGTGACGTCCGGGCCGACCACCACATTCTGGCCCACCGAAACGTTCCGCCCGATCCGGGTTCGCGGCAGGATATGGCTGAAATGCCAGATCTTGGTACCGGCGCCCAACTCGACGTCATTGTCGACATAGGCGCTTTCATGAATGAAGGGGGAAGCTTCCTTGCTCATGCTACATCTCCTTGCAAGGCGCGCTCGGCCGCGTCCAGAACCTTGAGCACGGCCAGCCCTTCGCGGGCATCGGTAATGGGCGCGGTGCCGTTCTCGATCGCGGCGACGAAATGCCTGCATTCGGCCTTGAGCGGCTCCCCCTTCTCGACGACAACGCGCTCGCTCTCGGCCTTGACCGGTAGGGGCACCAGTCCACTGCGGTCGATACGATGCGGATAGATCACCAATTTCTGCTCCCATTCGGGATGGCTGTCCTCGAAGACCGCCATGGCCTTGTCGCCGATCACAACCAGGGACTGTTCCTTGAACGGATGCATCCAGGACACTAGGACGTGAGCACGCGCGCCGCCGGGGAACGACATCTGTGCGGTCACCAGATCGGCGACGCCAGGCGTGAAGGCCACTGTGCCCTGCGCGGTGACACCGTCGGGCTCCTCGCCCACCAGACCCAGGATCATGGAAATATCGTGCGGAGCGAAGGACCAGAGGACATTTTCCTCGGTGCGGAATTTACCCAAGGACAAGCGATTGGAATAGACGTAGAGGATGCGGCCCAAAGCCCCCTTTTCCACCTTGCGGCGCAAGGCGACATAGATGGGATGATATTGCAGCAGATGCCCCACCATCAGCACACGCCCGCGCGCTTCAGCCAGGGCGCAGAGCACCTCCGCCTCCCTGACGTCGAGCGCCAGCGGCTTTTCGACATAGACATGCTTGCCGGCTTCGACAGCCGCCTTGGCCTGCGTGAAATGCAGCCTAGCGGGAGAGGCCAGCGAGACGGCGTCGATCGTGGGATCGGCTATGACGTCCTCAAAGGAGGCCGCTTTTACACCATAGGCTTCGGCCGCGCTCCGGGCGGCCTTGGGGTCGGGATCGACGATGGCCGCCAAATGGCCCAACTCAAAGAAATTGCGGGCCAGATTGCGGCCCCAATAGCCGTGCCCGACATGCGCTATAGCGGTCATGCAACGATTTTCCCTTTGTGTCGTTCCGGCGGTAGCCGATCGGTTTGGCGTTGTCCACACCGGCTCAGATCAGGCGGTGAGAATTTCGGCGATCCGTTGCGCCAAGACCCAGTCAAAACGGCGTCAGCAGGCTGCCATAAAGCCTAAGAAGATTTTTCTCCTCCTGGCCCCAATTGTAGCGGTCGTACACCGCCCGGCGGCCTTTCTCGCCCATCTGCTTGGCCAATTCAGGATTGCCCGCTAGCTGGTCGATCGCAGCGGCAATGGCCGCGGGGTTCATCGGATCGACGCAAATACCGCATTGATTGCCTTCGATAATCTCGCGCCAGAGCGGAAAGTTGGAGGCGATAACAGGCAGGCCCGCCGACATGTATTCGAACATCTTGATGGGAAGAGAATCCAGAAAAGCGGCCGTGGGGTGCAGGGTCACCAGCCCCGCCATCGAGCGTGCCAGCACGTCCCGCACGCCGTCCCTGGACAAAAAGCCAAGCGCGTCGACGCGTGGCCATCCGGCCATCCGCTCCACTTCGTTTTGAACGTCGGGTTCGACAAACGTGCCGGCCAGAGTCAGGCGAACGTCCGAATGCGACAAACCGACCGCTTGAACAATCTCCCGAATGCCCCGGGTGGAAACGATCCCCCCAACATAGCAGACCTCCCGCTCCTTTGGGCCCGCGACAGTCTCACTCTCCAGTTCCCCCAATATCGGATAATTGTTGACGTTGGACGCCGGAACGCCCATCGCGACGAATTTCTCCGTTATGATGGGCGTCGCCCCCACTACCGCGTCGAGCCGGCGGCAGGCGAAGCGTTCAAAACCCGCCATGACCGCCGCAATCGGGTGACGCACCACGGGATGCAGGTAAAACTTCGACAGGATCTGACGCGGCAAATCCTCGTGCGCGTCGAAAATGACCTGCTTCCCCTGGCGCTTGAGACGCAGCGCCACCGGCAAGAGCTCGGGGTCGTGGATATGATAAAGGTCCGCGTCGAGCGCGAGGCCGCGATCGGCCACACGCCTGGTCGCCGCCAGCATGCGGCTGAGCCTCTGACGCGACTTGCCGGCGTCGAGGATTTGAACCTCCTCCCGGCGCTCATCTCCAAGCCCATCCGCCACGACGAGAAATGTGTCATAACCGGCCGCCGCAAGGCTACGGCACATCTTCAAAAAGATGCGTGTGTCATAGCGGGGATGGGCGGAGGTGAGATGGACGACGCGCATCATGCTCGCTTTCCTAGCCGCTGACTGGCCCGCGCCGCGTTCCACCTGATCAGCCCCGCCTTGTCGAACGCGGGGTTCGGACCACGGCGAACAATATCAGCGATACCAGCAGGCCATGTGTGAGAAACATGGTCAGCAGATCCGACGAACCGATCAACGAGAAAACCTGGGAAACAGTGATGGCCACGACGAAAGGTTGCCCCAGATCACGGCCATAGGTTTCCAAGAAGGAAAAAACCAGGCCAACTCCGGCGGAGTAAAGAATAACGCCGATAATGCCCGCCTGTGCGAAACCAGACCCGATGAAGCCCACATTGGCACTTGTTATAGAATTTCCAAAATAGACGTCGCCAATTAGAAAAGGCGCAGCAAGTTCATAGGGATTTTCAATCAAACCAAATGTTATTCTTGATGTTGCCCAATAATAGAAGGGATTATTGGAGAAAAAATCGATATAATAGTAGTTGATCAGCGGCGGAAGCATGAGTGAACGCCTAGTGAACAGAGAGCCATACCACCCCCACATTCCATCCGGGAAGTATTTTGTAAAAATCAAGTCAACAACGCTAATGAAAAGAGCTGCAATTAGTGCGAATAATGTATATTTATAATCTGGAAATTTTCTAACATATAAATATGTAACAGTAATAACAAATGGAGTAAATAGAATATACTTGTGATGCGTTATCCCAAATAGAATAATAAATGACAAAAAAAACAGTATTGATGCTAGGTGCTTTTTCTCTGCAATGGCGATGACCAGCCCAAAAGGAATCAATATTTTAACAAATATCGACAACAAGTACCCAAAAATTCCCGGCAAGGCCGCAGCGGCTTCGCGCCTGAATTCATAAACATTCGCCAAGTTCAAGCTGAAAGTGCCAAACCCGCCGAGCACATAATAGGCTCCGATGAGGCTGGCGGTCGCCAAAAGCAGCAGTGGCATCAATAGCCTAGGTTCGATGCTAAAGCTCCACATCTTGGGAATGGGGACGTAGGATGCAACGTACATGACGGCAAAACCCACCCATATCACAAAGGCCGCGAATGTCGGCTTGTTCGCATAGGCGTAAATCACCATCGCGGGGATAAAATAAACCGAGAGGGCAAAGTTCAGGAAAAAAGCCCGAATTCCAGCCGCAACCGGCGTTGCAATAACGAAACAGATGATCGCGCAAGCGGCGATTGCTATTTTGATGACACTAGGATCTGCGACAAACCCTGCATATACCCACATCGGAGCTAGATAATAGCCATAAAGAGCCATCAGAAATGCAAAAAAAACCGAATGTAGAATAATCATATTCAGTTTTTTCAATAAAAGTTCCCTCGATATTATTTTCACAATAATCGCAACCTTAGCCATTTATTAAGGTGAGGGAAAATTCACTTTTTCTGTTACTCATAGAACTTCTGCCCATCTTATTCTACTCAAGTGGACACTCCGCGACGCTGCAGCAAATTATCAAAAAACGCGCGGTCGCCCTGGTTCAGAAAATGAGAATTATGCCATAGAAGGGTAAAATCCCCCCCCCGTTTTAGCGCACGCCGCCTCAATGTATGCATGAGATTCAAGGCTCCGGGCGTATAGCCCAAGCCCAGATAGATTTTCGCGATAACCGATCCTTCCATCACGACCAGCGGGCGTTGGACGAGCCGCAACTGCCTCAATTGGCGCCAACTCCACATCTTGAAGGGATGCGCGGTCCCGTAGCGAAAACCAGGGCGATCGGCGAATGAGCCGCTCGTATCATAGCCAAAGCCGGTATGATCGAGAAGATCGGGCGTCTGCGCCGCATCCCAACGCAGATAGTGCTGACGGTTGCCGGAGATTTCCGCATCGACTCCCGCCTTCTCGCACGCCGCCAATAATCGGTTCCGTTCGATCCCGATTTGGGTGGCATCGCGGAAGGTATTGTAGCTGCCATGCATGCCGATCTCGTGCCCCCGCTCGGCGATCCTATGCATCAGGGTCAGCGTGCGGGGCTCGTCGATATCATAGGTCCCATCGATGGCGCCGGCGGAATGATCGGCGATGAAATAAAAGGCCGCGCAGTGGCCGTTCCTTTCGCAGACATCCATGTACCAATCGAAGGTATAATAGGGATCGAACCGCAGATCGCCGTGGCGATGCGCGAGGAAGTTAAGCGCCCGCGAAAATGCCATTCGCGGATTGCCGCGCTTGCCGAGATCGCCGGCGATCGAGCGCGCCAATGCCCGGGGACTGGCGCCGACCCTGTCAAAAGGCTGGTCGACATCGCAGCTCACCCGCACGGACCCTACCCGCATCGTCCGCGAAAGGTCAGGCCATAGGCGCTTCATCATGACCCAAAGACTCTCGACATATTCGTCGACGATGGGCCGATAGAGAAAACCGGCCTTCCAGGCCAAAGACGCGGTCCCGGGGAAGCGATCATGCGGGTCACGATCCGGGAGCACGACTTCCTCGAAACGGGACAGCATGAAGAAAACCGAACCCAGGATATCGATGCCGCAGCGAATTTCCCTTTCGGAGATGGCGACCTCCGCATGTCCGAACAGTACCGGCAGAGGTCCTTCCAAATCGGCCTCGGGCAGCGCCTCCTGACTCATCTTCTCGAGCGGCGGAACGGGACATTGCCTTACCCACTCGGACCGATCGCCATCCAGATCAGGAAAAAGCGACGGCATGACCAGCTTCCGCCCTTCGGCGCTGAGCACAATTTCGCTCGCCCCTCCCTCGGAGAGCCGGAACGGAATCCCGAGCATCGCTCCCAAAACAATTTCTGTGGCCCAGCTGAGGGGAGCCGCCCGGTCGGCTGGAATCTCAATCAGGATGCTCATGCGCCTCGCACCAGAGTTCTTGCGCTCATCAATCCAGCGAGCAGGCGCGAGGGCGTTTTGCTCACCTCGAAGTAAGGCACCTGATCGGCACCGAAAGCACGAAAGAACCGTTCGATGGGCTCTATCATCGAGCCTTCAAAATCGAACCGCTTCGTGACAGTGGCCGCAAAACGAATGGCTTCCCACATGCACAGACTCGTCGCACCGCTATTGCGGAGTTCGGGGTCGCCGCCCCCCAGCAAATAATGGGCACTACGTTTATCCCACACGAGATACACGCCAGCATGGGCTCGCCCCTCGTCATCGCGCGCGATGAAGATGCGCCGGCAAGCGCGCGCGGAACATTCCGCGTCGATGCGGCTCACATAGGCGTCCGCATAAGGCCGCGTCCGCCCTTGGCGCGAGAAAACGAGGTCGTTCAATCTCAGAAACTCGTCGAGGGCCGCGTCGGCGTCAACCGTCAGGCGGAAGCGGTTGCGGGCTTTGCGGATATCGGTACGGATATTCTCCCGCAGCCGCCCCCATAGCGCGTTCTCCTCTCCAAGCTCGTTGATCGCGTAGGTGTAGCGCGTCGATTGCTTGAACCCCTGCCAGTAAAATGGTAGCCAGTTCGTAATCCTGGGACTCCAATTCTGCTGGTAGTGGTCGAAGGCCGGCAGCTGCGCGATGAGCTCGGTCATCAGATCTTTCTGGCGGCTATAACTGTTTGCCGTCTTGGCGCCCGTGTCTCGCAGCCACGGCCCTAGAAATGGCGTCAGCGGCGGCTGGGACAGCACGCGGAACCCCTGCCGCCGGCTCATCCGGTAAGGAAGCGCCGCATGCACCTGCCCCCCTTTTTCTACAAGGACGACGTCCCAACTCTCCGCGCCGCAGGTCGCATCGAGCCACCACGCCTGAAGGAACAATGGGATGTCCGTCTCGCTCTCGCACAGAGCCCGGTATGTGGCTTGGCTATGCATGGGATCCGTCATTTTTTTCGCAGGATCGCATGATAGCGATACTCGTAGTAACGTGAGCTGACCATCTGCACGTCGAGACCGAAAGCAGAGCCGATGCGGTGCCAGAAATGGGGGGCGACGGCATATCCCATGGCCGAATTTGCAAGCGACAGCACGTCCTTGTCGAGCACGCCGAGCGAGAGGCAGGCACTATAGCGGGCACGGAAATAAAGCTGTGCCGCCCTTTGCCGCAGATTGGGAGATTGCCGGCGTTCCGCATACGCAGGCCGGTAGCTGATGCCGAGAGGCATCAGATGATATCTCAAAGGATCTATGCAATCGAACAGGAAAAAAGACTGGGCGGCGGGGTTGCTGGCGAAAATACCCACCAGCCTCTGCAGGTCTTGGGCGGGCAGATACTGATTCATGGCGCCGGTTGTGGTCCACACGGCAATCCGTGCCATGGGAAGATAGGCAAAGGCATCGGCGGACGTCAGCTCGATATCACGCCCCGCGAGGGCTTCGCGCGCGGCGGCCAACATGGATTCGGAGAAATCCAGCCCCACCTTCACGCGCAGATGATCGGTCAGGAACATCAGCATCTCGCCCGCCCCGCAACCAAGATCGATGCAACCCGCATCCCGCTCCTCCGGGGTCATCAATGCGGCGTGCTCATTAGCCTTGCGGCGGTAGAACTCCAGATCCGATGATTGATTGAGGCTGGAAGTCTGAGCGCTCCAAAACACTTTCGAATCGTTCATAGAATTAATGCTCCACACCTGCGCCCCGGCGCGTCAACGCCGCATCGAAAGTCGGGGACTGAGTGACCATGTTGCGCGCCAAATCGCCAATGGTGCGCACGCCCTGCAATACTGGCCCCGTTTCCAGCGGCGTACCGGGCAGGCTGCGCTGCATGTATCGCTGCGAGAAGGCTTTATACACGACGACGTCTTCCGCTTTTGCCGCTATACCACAGCGGCGGAACAATATCCCCAGCTCTCGTTCCATGGCGGGAATTTCCTCAACAGGCTTCCGAAGCTGGACCAGGAAAATGGCCCGGGCCATGGCGCCATCGGGGACATGATCGCGCACATAAGTGACGCGATGAAAGATCGGGTCATCGGGGGTATGCACATAGTCGCTGCGCATCACGGCATCGGCGGCCGGCAACCCGACGACGATATGGTGATAGGCGGTGAACTGAATGCCCGAACCCTTCTCATCGACGAAATTATCGATCCGTGCCGACTCTCCCAGAACAACCTTTCCGACCCGGGTGTCGTGGTCTCCGTGTTGCAACATCACATAGCCCTCGCCTGGCTCGATGTGGTCCACGTGCTCCGGCAAAACCACGATTCCACTATCTGCTACCCGGGCGCAAAGCGTGTCCACGAAGCCGACATAGCCTTCGGCTGGCCGTCGGATTCCATCGTAGGCGAGGACGCCCGGCAGGCGAAAACGCAATTCGAAAAGCAGGGCCCGCCACGCACCGGCTAGGCGTGTCTGCTTTATCCCTCGTTCGCCCCTGCCCGCGACAAGCATGCGGCCAAACGCCAATCCCAGCGAAAGTGTGGCGCGGAACGCCAAATACGCGATCCTCCCACGGCTGGTATAGGGCGCAACTCGCCCATTCAGGAACACCCGCACCGGCTGAGGATCGCTCAACACAAGCGGGGTTCCACCCAGTTCGGCCAACATCTCATAGCCGCCCCTATACCATTCGATGAGATGGCAGGCGCATTCGACCGGACCGATCCCCTCCACGTCCTCCAACCGCCAGGCGCCTCCCAGCCGGTCATCGGATTCAAACAATACGACCGATTTCCCCCCGCGCCGCAATTGTAAGGCTAGCATGAGCAGGAAAGGGCTCGATCCGATGACCGCGACATCATAGCTGGACGTGTGCACGCACGGCCTCGTCATTTGCCTTGAGATGGAGAAAGAAGCGCAGCAGGTAACTGCATAAAATTACGCTAGAAATTGCGAGGACAGCCGCCCAGAAGGGCCAATCGAGGCTCTTGGCTATCCATAATGCGGCCAAGCTGCCTGCGATCGACAGCAGGTCAGAAATCAGCTGGAATACCTGCCGATCATAGACAATCAAATGATTGGTAGAGGAGAAAACAAGGGTCGCGACGATCTGCGGCAAGCAGGCCACAACCATGAGGCCGATCTCGCCCCAATCGTCGGCCCCCAATAGGACCGGCAGGAAAAAGGGGGCCGCCAGGCAGCCGGCAGCGACAGGCAAGGACATCAAGAACAGGCCGCGGACAACCTTGAGATACATTCGGCGCAGCCCAAGCGGATCGCGCTTCGCCAAATTGGCGGCCTCGCCCCAAAAGCTCGAGGATATGCCGCTCGAAATCAGCGCCGCCGGCGCGCCAGCCAGGCGCATGGCGACGAAATAGAATCCGACTTCACGCACGGAATAGCCCCAGAGCAAGAGCAGCGGCATACAATTGGCAAAGGTGAAATTGACGAGGCTGACCGCGGTGGACGCCGAAGCCTGGGCCGCGTAGCGGCGGGCGACGGCGGCAAGCCGGCGTAGCGCCTTGGGACCCAATGCGAGCTGAAAAGGCACTTTATACAATAGGCTCACCGCGCCCGCGCAGACCGCCAGCGTATAGCTCAAGATCAGGCCGAACGCCCCCAGCCCGAGGAGGCCTGTGGCGAGATTTCCGGCGAGCAGGGTGCCGCTTTGTATGTATTTCGAATGCGATACCTTCTCCAGGCTTCTCATCCGCACATAGACGGCTGACAAGATAGCCACCACGCTGGTGGCAAAGGCCAGCGGAGGGAGGAGAAGCGAGAACGGAATCGGCTGCATGCCCACAAAGCCGAACAAAACCCCCTGGTCGATGATTAGGAAGGCACAGAAAAGCAGCAAGGCAACGACGGCGCTCAAGGCGATGGAAAGCGCGGCGAGAGACTGGGCATCCTTGTCGCCATGGGCGCTCGGGATACTCCACTCAAAACGGAATGACGCGCATGCGCCAAACAGCGCGGCTCCTACGAGGAAGAGGCCAGCGGCGCCAAATTCATCCGGGGAGAACAGGCGCGTGAGGATGGGCGTCGCCAACAGCAGCAACGCCTGGGTGACCACATTGGCCCTGACGAGGAGAAAGGTGTTGTAGCGAAAACGAGAACCCGTCAATGTCTTTTCAATTCGACCACTAGCATCTTTCAAGGACGAAACCATGTCCGGTTTAGGCCTTCACTAGATTCTCTTGCGGCTCGCGATACTTCCCCCGCGTATCCAAAATCAGTTGTGAGCGTTCGGCGATCATCCCGTAGTCGAAATCCGAGTGATCCGTCAGCAACACCACGGCATCGTACGAGGCCAGCGTATCCGGTGTCAGGTCGACGGACTTTAGGTCGAACTTATGCTCGCGCATCTTGGGAAAGACCGGCACGTTGGGGTCGGAATAATCCACCACGGCGCCGCGGTCGCGCAGGATTTCCATGACCAACACCGAGGGAGACTCACGCATGTCGTCGACATCGCGCTTGTACGCAATGCCCAAGGCAAGAATGCGGCTGCCCTTGAGCGACTTTTGGCGATCGTTGAGCGCATCGGTGATCTTGGTCACCACCCATTGCGGCATGTCGCGGTTGATCTCGCCTGCTAGCTCGATAAAGTGAGTCGACAGCCCGTACTCGCGCGCCTTCCAGGTGAGGTAGAACGGATCGATGGGGATGCAGTGCCCGCCGAGGCCTGGACCGGGATAATAGGGGGTGAACCCAAAGGGCTTGGTGGCGGCCGCGTCGATTACCTCATAGATGTCGATCCCCATGCGGTCAGCGATGATCTTCATTTCGTTGACCAAGCCGATATTGACCGAACGGTGGATGTTTTCCAGCAGCTTGGTCAGCTCGGCCACTTGCGTCGACGACACAGGCACCACCCGGTCGATAGCTGCGCCATATAGGGCCTTGCCCAGATCGAGGCACGCCGGCGTCGCGCCGCCCACCACTTTGGGGATGGTGTGGGTGGTGAATTCCGCATTGCCCGGATCCTCGCGCTCGGGCGAATAGACCAAGAAAAAATTCTCACCGATAGTGAAGCCGCGCTTGACGATATAAGGCGTGAGCACTTCGGCGGTGGTGCCCGGATAGGTTGTGCTTTCCAGCGAGAGCAATTGCCCAGGGCGCAAATGCGGCGCGATTGATTCCATCGTGCCGACTATGAAGGAAAGGTCTGGTTCACGGTGCTTGCTCAATGGCGTTGGTACGCAGATGATGATGGCATCGACCTCGGGAATGCGCGAAAAATCGGCCGTAGCCTCAAAACCCTTGGCGACTATACCGGCGATCGCTTCACCCGAAATATGCTTGATCGGGCTCTTGCCTTCATTGAGAGCAGCTACCCGGTCGGTGTCGATATCGAAGCCTAGGACATGCAGGCCCACCGACCCGAAGCGCAGGGCAAGCGGAATACCCACATACCCCAGCCCGACGATACCGACGACCGCCTCTTTGGCAGCCAGCTTTCGCGCAAATTCGTTGTTGGCCATCGTCCATGTTCCAGTTCGGTCGGTTCTGTTCAGGCGTCGAGCAGGACACGGATGATACGGTCCTGAACATCCGCTTCAAGATAGGGATGCATGGGCAGGCTCAGCACCCTGCCCGGCAGCGACTCGCTTATTGAAAGCCCTTCAGGATCCATCAGCGCGCCAGCATAGGCCTTCAGCTTGTGGAGTGGGGTGGGATAATAGATCATCGTCGGCACGCCCGCCGCCTGCGCCGAGGCCTTGACGCGATCGCGCTCCTCGGCATTCTCCAGCGTCAGCGTATATTGCGCCCAGACGCTCACATAGCCTTCCGGTACGTAAGGCGTGCCGAAGCTCTGCGACAGCGCCTCGCTATAGCGCTTGGCCACGTTTTGCCGCATTTCGATTTCCTCGGCATAGATTGCGAGCTTTTGCAGAAGGATCGCGGCCTGGATCGTATCGAGCCGACTATTGAGGCCGACACGGTCGTTGGAATACTTGTCCGTGCCCTTGCCGTGCACGCGATAGGAATCGATCAGTGCGGCCAGCTCGCCATCGTCGGTGAAAACCGCGCCGCCATCGCCGTAGCAACCCAGTGGCTTGGCCGGGAAGAAGGAGGTCGTGGTTACATCGCAGAGCGAGCCAGTGCGCCGCCCCTTGTAGCTGGCGGCAAAGCCTTGGGCGCTGTCGCCGATCACCTTCATGCCGTGCTCGCGGGCGATAGCAATGAGCGTATCGTAATCGGCCGAGAGGCCGAACAGGTCGACGGGAATGAGGCAGAAGGGCCGCAGCCCCTCGTCCTTGGCCAGCACGATGGCGCGCTTAAGGCTCTCCGGATCCATATTGAAGGTGCGCTCGTCGACATCGACGAACACCACGCTAGCGCCCACCAGCGGCACCACTTCCGCCGTCGCTGCAAAGGTGAAGGCCGGCACGAAGACGGCGTCGCCCGCCATGGCGCCCAGCGCCATCAGGGCGAGTTGAAGCGCATCGGTACCGTTTGCGCAACCCAACGCATGCTTTGCCCCGCAGAAGCTGGCCAGTTCATTTTCGAACTGTTTCACTTCAGGGCCCATGATGTAGCCACCATGGTCAAGAACCCGCTTGATGGCATTGTCCAAATTTGGCTGAAGCCGCATCTGCTGTGCCGCAAGGTCGATAAATGGGATCGTCATATTTCACCATAGTTCTACCAGGCGGATTGGCATGCGTAGACCATTTCGCCGCCCGCTTTTCAAGTGGACCTCAATGACTATCCTCATTGAGCGGTCACTTGTGACGTAGTGATGGGCTGTTGTTTCGCCCCTGCAACTGAAAAGAACGAAGTACCTAGCCTGTTTAGACAGCACACGTCCGCGACGCCCGCATTCCACTTCACTGTACCCCCAACACAGCTATGGGGCTTTTGGCCAACCGCGAACGCGTCTTGAACTCAGGGGGCGAGAACCCGTCATCGCGAGCAATTTCTTCGATTTCTTTCCCCGCCAACACCTTCCTTTCGATCAACTGCTCCGCCAGGGATAGAACTGTCTCCCGTTCCATTCGAACGATATCCACGGCCGGCATCAACTGACGCTTGAGTTCGGCCTCCAATTCTGCCCCTGAGCGGCGCACCCTTGAACGGCCGAATGCAGGGCCGACAGCCAAGCCGTCACGAAGCCCCTACTTCTCAAAAGCTCCAACAAGAATGCTGGTTTCCCGAGCCAAATCTTCCTCGGCACCTGCATTGGCGCCCTTGCCGAGCACGATGTCGGCGGCGCGGCCACCCAGCATGACAGCGACATCATCGAGAGTATCGGTCCAGAGCGGCACGATGGTAGGATGGCGGATCAGGGTTCGCTCTCTACCTTTCGGCCAAGCCGGTACGCCACCACAGCATGGCCGGCCTCCTGGATTGCAATGGCGCGGTGAGCGGCAGATCGGCAATCAATGGAACGGCAGAGGCTTCCGCTTTTGGCTGAAGATCCAACGAACGCTGCAAGCTCTGGACGCCGGCAATCGGCGCTACCAGTAATAGACGGCGCCAAGAGGAAGAAGGTCGGACCGCGCTATGCATCACGGGCATGTACACCAGATAATGCGATTCAAGCCCACGATCAGGATTGCTCTGGAGAACTGGAAGCCAGAGACGCCAGGGGATATTGACATACTACATGCAGAATAATGGCTGGGGCGCCAGGATTCGAACCTGGGAATGTCGGTACCAAAAACCGATGCCTTACCACTTGGCGACGCCCCAACTGGCGCGGTTCCTACACGGTTTGCAGATGCTTCGCAACACGATGTGCCCACTGCTTGAAAAGGTTGTGCGAAGCGCTTGAACAGTGGCGGTCCCACCGCTATAACGCCGCCATTCGTGACGGCATCCAGGATAAAACGGATGCTCATTCCCGTGGTCGCGATCCTGACGGAGTATAGCGCAGCCTGGTAGCGCACCTGCTTCGGGAGCAGGGGGTCGAGTGTTCGAATCACTCTACTCCGACCAATAGAACAGGGGCTCGGGATCATCTCCCGGGCCCCTGTTTCGTTTCGGCGACGAGGCAGGCATTCTCCCCATGAATGTTTCGCTGATGGCCACATTCATTGCTCAGCAGCCAAAGTGGTCGCATCCATGGCTGTGCCGATTTCAACTCTCGCTTTCGGCGCCGACCGCTTTCAGCATTTTGACGGTCAGCGTCTGGTTCTGCTCGAAATAGTCCGCCCAAGCCGCCTTGTCTTTGGCGCGCCCGGCTGCGTCAGTGAGCGAAAAGCCATTGGCCTGCTTGAGCTTTGACACCTCGTCCCAGTCCAGCGGCACGGCAACCGGCGCGTTCTCGCGTGAGCGGACGGACCATGGACAGATGGCCGTCGAGCCGCGTTCATTGCGCAGATAGTCAATAAACAGCCGCCCCTTGCGTCGCGCCTTGGAGAGGCTGGCGGTGAAGCGGTCCGGCTCATCCTCTGTCATGTTGACGGCGAGCGCCCGGCAGAACGCCTTGATGTCCGGCCATTCCTTCGCCGGTTTTAACGGCACGACGACATGAATGCCTTTGCCGCCCGACACCAGCGCATAGCTTTTCAGCCCCAGACCATCGAGACGGTCCCGAATATCGATGGCGGCGCTGGCAATTGCCGAAAATTCAAGCCCTTCGTCGGGGTCGATGTCGAAGACCAGACGGTCGGGCTTTTCGATGTTGGAGAAACGCGAACCCCAGATGTGCCATTCGAGCACATTCATCTGCGTTCCGGCGACCAGTCCGGCCAACTCGGTGATGTAGAAATAATCCTTCTTCCCCCCATCCTTTTCGGCAATCGCCTTTGACAGCAATTGGGGAGGAAACCCGCCGGTATCGTGTTTCTGGAAAAAGCACTGCTTGGCGCGTCCCTGCGGACAGCGCACCAGGCTGAGGGGGCGATTTTCAATATGGGGGAGCATCGCTTCGGCCACATCTTCGTAATAGGCCACCAATTGCGCCTTGGTGATCCCCTGCCCCGGATAGACCACACGCTCCGGCGAGGTGAGGCGCACACCGAGGCGTTCCGCCACCTCTTCCCCATCGTCGAGATCTACGGACTTTTCCATTCTGACCTCCTCCGCCGCCTTGTCGTCGCGCAGGCCGATAAAGCTGGGATGGCGCAGGATGTTGGCTCCAGTCAGCTCGGTATAGGCGATCTCAGCCACCAGATCCGGCTTTACCCAATGCGCGGCGCGCGCCATTTCCTTTGGCACCCCGGCAAGGGGACTGGTCTTGCGCTCCAGCTTTTCCAGCCTGGCGCCGAGCTCTTCGAGCAGGTCCTGATTGAAGCCGGTGCCGACGCGGCCACGATAGGCCAGCTTGCCATTCTCCCATGCGCCCAGCAGCAGCGAGGCAAAGCCCTTGCGCCGGGTGGATGGCGACCAGCCGCCGATGACGAATTCCTGCCGTTTGAGGCACTTGATCTTGAGCCAGCTTCTGCTGCGCGCACCGCGATAAGGATCGTCGGCGCGCTTGGCGATCACGCCTTCATGGCCATCGCGGCAAAGCGCGTCGAACACTTTTTGCCCATGCCCGCTGACATGGGAGGAATATTGGACCGGATCCTTGCGCGCCGATTTGCCCAGCAGTTTTTCGAGTGCCGCCTTGCGCTCGACCAGCGGCTTTTTGGTCAGGTCTTTGCCGTTCAGCTCCAGGAGGTCGAAAGCGAAATATTCGAGCCGCCCGCCCTCGGACAGCACATTCTTGAGCGTGGTGAAATCGGTGCGGCCCTTGCTGTCGAAGGCGCAAACTTCCCCGTCGATCAGCGCCGAGCCCAGCTTGAGCGTCCGCAAGGGTTCGACCAGCGCGCCGAACTGATCGGTCCAGTCCAGCCCGTTGCGGGTAAACAGCTTGACGCTGTCACCATCCACCGCTGCCAGGCAGCGATAGCCGTCATATTTCATCTCGAACAGCCAGCCATCTCCCGCCGGCACGCTATCCACCAGGGTAGCCAGTTGCACCGGGCGAAAGCCTGGGACCTTGCCGCTATTCGTCTGGGAGGTGACCCGGGTTTTCTGGTCGGCCTTCTCGGCCTCTTCGGGGTCGGAATGCCAGACCGCATCCGCCTTCATGTCCGTCTTCTTCGTCGGTTCGGCGCCCGAGGCGATGCCCTTGAAATCGCGGCCGCTGGCCACCGAACGGGTAAAGCGCGTGGTCAGCGTATCCTTGTCGCGCGCATGGGCGTCGCGGTGCTTGATCAGCAGCCAGTTTTCCCGATCCGGCCCCGAGCGCCGTTTGGTGTCGCGGCCCTTCATATGCACCAGGACATATTCGCCCTTCATCCGCTCGCCGAAAAGACGGAGCTTGAGGTCGCCTTTTTCGAGCCCTTCATGCGGCTCCCCGATTGGCTCCCAGCTGCCCCGATCCCAAAGCATGACAGTGCCGCCGCCATACTCCTCCTTCGGGATAGTGCCCTCGAAAGTCCCATATTCGAGCGGGTGATCCTCGACGCGCACTGCAAGGCGCTTGTCGGCGGGATTGTTGGATGGCCCCTTGGTCACCGCCCAGCTCTTCAAGACGCCGTCGAGCTCGATGCGAAAATCATAGTGCAGGCGCGTGGCGTCATGTTTCTGCACGACGAAACTGCCACGGCCCGCCTCTCCCGCTGCAGGCGGCGCTCCGGCAGGTTCCTGGGTCTTTGCGAAGTTGCGCTTGGCCTTGTAATCCTTGAGCAGATCCTGGGCTTTGCTGGCCATCCTCAGCCCGCCTTCTTTCTCGTATTGGCCGAGGTTTTTCGCGCCGTGCCTTTGGCGGATGACGCCTTGGCCGCCTTCTTGCCGCCCTCAAGGCTTTCCTTGAGCGCCGCCATCAGATCGACGACGTTTTCTCCGCTCGGGCGTTCGGGCGCCTCGTCGTCCTTCCGGGTGATCCTGCGCCCCTTGGCTTTCATCTTGCGCTTGATGAGGTCGCGCAGGGCCGTCTGATAATGATCCTTGAAAGCACCGGCATCGAAGGGGGCGGTTTTCTTCTCTATAAGCGCCGTGGCGACGTCGAGCAGGTCGGCTTCGGCCTTCTTGCCCGAGATGGTGGAAAAGAACGGGTCAGATTTGCGGATTTCGTCTTCGTAGTGCAGCGTTTCCAGCATGAGCCCGGTGCCGCTCGGCTTGATTGCCGCCAGATATTCCTTGCCGCGCATGGACAGCTGGCCCAGTCCCACCTTCTGTGTCTTGCGCAAGGCGTCGCGGATCACCCGGAAGGCGTCCTCGGCAAGCTCGTCGGTGGGCACGACGAAGTAGGACTTGTCGTAATAGATCGGGTCTATCTCGCAGGCGCCCACAAACTGGGTCAGTTCCAGCGTCTTGCGCGTTTCGAGCTTTACCGCGTCGATTTCATCATCGGTGAGCAGGACATAGTCGCCCTTCTCGTATTCGAAGCCCTTGATGATCTCGTCCTTGTCCACCGGGCCCACCCCGGCCACCACCTTTTCATAGTGGATCGGCTTTCCCGTCGGCTCGTGAATCTGGCGGAAACTCGGCTTGGCACCGGTGCGTGCGGCGCTGAACAGCTCGACCGGGATGGCAACCAACGAGAGGCGAAGCTGGCCTTTCCAGATGGGGCGGGATGCGGGCATGGCAGAAATCCTCACGAAAAACGCCCGACTCAACGCCTCACCGGCCCAGCTGTTCCGGCATCGCCGGGAAACACGCTTGGGCCTGACGGGGCGCCATCGGGCGGCCAGGACTTCCGCTTCTCTTGAATTATCGTGCCGCATGAGCGCCGCAACGAAAAAGGGCCGGTGTTGCCACCGGCCCTTTGCGATAATCAAAGCGGCTTAGCGCTTGTTGGCGAACACGCCCCACAGACCGGTAACGGTCAGCGCCGCAAAGGCCATCTTGAGGATATCCCAGATGATGAAGGGCTGCACGGCCTTGGCGAAGGCGGAGGCCACGACATTGGTCTGATCGACCCAGGCGGCCTGGCCGGCCATGGCGACAAGCCAGGCAAAGCCGAAGACATAGAGAACGGCCGTGCCGACCATCATGGCGGCAAACAGCGTGAAGGGACGGCCCGATGCGCCGCGATCGGCAGCAAAGCCAACGATTGCCGCCTGCGCCAGGAAGCCGAGGAGGAAGCCGCCGGTCGGGCCGACGAGATAGGGCAGGCCGCCGCCGGTAGCGAAAACCGGCAGGCCGAAAGCACCCTGGGCCAGGTAAAGCGCAACGGTGGCAAGGGCGATACGCATGCCGAAGCCAGCGGCAAGCGCGGCAATGGCAAAGCTCTGCAGGGTCACCGGAACCGGCCAGACCGGCACATTGATCTTGGCTGCGGCGGTGATGAGCAGCGTGCCCAACACCACGATTGTGCCATTGGTCGCCAGCTTGGCGACATTATTCTTGGGCTGGAATGCGCCGAGGAGCGTATTCGGCGTGGTCAAAGTGACGGCCATTTCGTACCTTCCGTGCTTGAAGTGAATGCCTGCTCCATTTGGCCGCAGGATCATTCCGTCCCTCGCTTCTTACGTTTTCGCAACCCGGCGCGCAATGGCAGGCACCATCCAAGCTGTCCACTTCGACACAGACTTTCGTCCGGAGCATGGCCGTGCAGTGCATCAGGCGCCGGGCGTGGTGCGCATAACTGCGCCTAATGCCTCGCCCTATACATTCACCGGCACGAACAGCTTTTTGCTTGGGCATGAGCGGTTGGCGCTGGTCGATCCCGGACCGGAAGACGAGCGGCACGAAGCGGCTCTGCTGGCTGCAATCGGGGGCCGAAAGGTGGATGCCATTCTGCTCACGCATACCCACAAAGATCACAGCGCATCGGCGCGATTCTGGTCGCGGCGTCTCGGGGCCCCGCTCTGGTTCGGCGGGCAGCATCGCCTGTCGCGCCCGCTCAGGCGATTCGAGATCAATCCGATCCGGAAGTCCTGCGATTGGGATCTGGTGCCAGACCGTATTCTTGCCGATGGCGAGATTATCGAGGCGGGCGACTTAGCGGTGAGCATCCACGCCACGCCTGGCCATTGCGCCAATCATCTCGCCTTTGGCCTTGCCGGAACGGATACCCTGCTCTCTGGCGATCACGTCATGGGCTGGAATTCCACGCTGGTGCCAGTGCCGGACGGGTCCATGGCTGATTATTTCGCCTCGCTCGACAAGGTCATCGCCCTGCCCTTTGCGCGCTACCTGCCCGCACATGGCGGCCCTATCGCTGATGGCCCGGCCCATGCGGCAGCGCTCAGAGCCCACCGTCAGATGCGCAATGAACAGGTGATCGCCGCAGTCGGCAAGGGCGCGCACCGGCTCGGACAGGTGGTCGACGCCATCTATCCCACGCAGCCGGCGCGGGTGCGGCTGGCCGCGCGCATGACCATTGCCGCGCATGTGGAATATCTGGAAGCGCTGGGGCGAATAAGGGTCAGGCGCAGCCTGTTCGGGTCACGCTTGTCGCTGGCGGCCTGAGCCATCGTGGGTTGCAGCGACACTGCTGCTGATACGGCCCTCACCGCGCAGGACAGCTAATTCCGCTGAAAACCCATCCCGCCCTCTCGGCCGGTCTGGCCGCGATGGCGCAGCATGTGGTCGGCAAGGACCAGGGCCATCATCGCCTCGCCCACCGGCACAGCGCGAATGCCCACACAGGGATCGTGGCGTCCCTTGGTGACAATGTCAGTATCCTCATTGGCCGAGGTGACGGTCTGGCGTGGCGTCAGAATTGACGAGGTCGGCTTGACGGCAAAGCGGCAGACGATCGGATCGCCATTGCTGACACCACCGAGAATGCCCCCCGCGTGATTGGAGAGGAAATACGGCCTGTCGGCCCCTGCCCGCATCTGGTCGGCATTTTCGACGCCGGTCAGGCTTGCCGCCTCGAACCCATCGCCGATTTCCACCGCCTTGACCGCATTGATGCTCATCATGGCCGAGGCGAGATCGGCGCTGAGCTTGCCATAGATCGGTGCGCCCCAGCCGGCGGGCACGCCTTCGGCGACCACTTCGATGACGGCGCCGGCCGAATTGCCATCCTTGCGCAGCCCATCGAGATAGTCGGCCCAGAGCGCAGCCGCCTTGGCGTCGGCGCAGAAGAACGGATTCTCGCCAACCTGATCCCAATCAAAATTGGCATAGTCGATCTTGTGCGGCCCCATCTGCACGAGGCTGGCGCGAATTGTGACTCCCGAAAGCACCTGCCGCGCCACCGCGCCCGCCGCAACGCGCGCCGCGGTTTCGCGCGCCGAGGTGCGCCCGCCGCCACGATAGTCGCGGATGCCGTATTTCTGGTCATAGGTGTAGTCGGCGTGGCCGGGCCGGTATTTGTCGCGGATATCGCCATAATCCTTGGAGCGCTGATCGGTGTTTTCGATCAGTAGCGAGATCGGCGTGCCGGTGGTGCGCGGCCCATCGGTGCGCTCGTCCTCGAACACCCCGGACAGGATTTTCACCGCGTCCGGCTCACGGCGCTGCGTAGTAAACTTGCTCTGTCCGGGCTTGCGGCGGTCGAGGTCGCGCTGGATCATTTCCGGCGTCAGCGCGATGCCCGGCGGGCAGCCATCCACGACCACGCCGAGCGCCGGCCCATGGCTTTCGCCCCAGGTGGTGAAACGGAAAAGATGCCCGAACGTGTTGAAAGACATGGCGCAGCCCCTTGGGTTGACCGCTTTCTAGGCAGGCCGGGCCTTAAGGTCAATCAGACGTCGCCTGGGCCGAGCAGTTCCATCTTTCCCGGCGTGAAGTGCATGATCACGTCCTGTGGGGGCGCCCAGTTGATGACATCGATGATTGGCGCACGCTCGATCAGCACGCGCAGCGTCCGGGCGATGCCGCCATGGGCAACCACTATGGACGGCCCCTTGAGCACACCTGCAAATTCGATCAGCCGCGCCTCGACATCGCGGTAATTCTCGCCATTCTCCGGGCGGAAGTCCCAATAGGCCTCGTCCCGCGCGCCGGGCGCGATAGCCATATTGGCGGGCAGTTCCTCGTGCAGGCTGCCTTCCAGCACGCCGAAACTGATTTCCATCAGCCGCAGGTCGAACTGTACGTCCGGCAGGTGCTGGCTAAAGCCCAGCCGCACGCGCTCCATGGTTTCGCGCGTGCGCCCCAGCGGGGAGGCGTGCCATTCAAAGCTCAGGGGATCAAGTCCGCGCGCCTCGAACAAGGCCGCCAGCGTCTTGCCATTCTGGCTGGCCTGCCCCCTGCCCTTGTCATTGAGCGGAATATCCTTGCGGCCCTGATAGCGGCGCTCGGCATTCCAGGGGGTTTCACCGTGCCGGATGAAATAGATTTCCGGCCAGACAGGGCTGGTCATGGCATATCACGCGGAGCCGCGCGTCCTCACTGCTGGAGTCGTCGCCCCGCTTGTGGCACATGGGATCATGGGCGAACAAGGCCAGCGCCCGCATATCTGTCCATCATTCCGGAATTGTCATGTCCCTCTCTGCCGCCGAGATCGTGTCCGCCCTGTCTGCCCTTGTGGGCAGCGACAATGTCGTCGGCGATGTCAGCAAGATGGGGGCGTGGCTTAACGAGCCGCGCAAGCGCTTTCGTGTCGCTGCCGCGGCCGTGGTGACGCCGCCCGATGTCGCAGCGGTTCAAGCCATCATGCGCTGGGCCCATGAGCATGGCGTCTCCATCATCCCGCAAGGGGGCAATACCGGGCTGGTTGGCGCTCAGGTGCCTTTGCGGGGAGACGAGGTGATCCTCAGCCTCGCCAGGCTCGACAAGGTGCGCGTCGTCGACCCAGCTGCAGGTGTCATGGTGGCAGAGGCCGGCGTCATTCTGGAAAATGCCCATAAGGCCGCAGAGGCCGCAGGCGCAATGTTCCCGCTGTGGCTGGCCTCGCAGGGGTCGGCGCGCATTGGCGGGGTGTTGTCCTCCAATGCCGGGGGCGTCAATGTGCTGGCCTATGGCAATGCCCGCGAATTGACCATGGGCGTTGAAGCCGTTCTCGCCGATGGCCGGCTCTATCAGGGCCTCAACGCTCTCAAGAAAGACAATACCGGCTACGACCTCAAGGATCTGCTGGTTGGTGCAGAAGGCACGCTGGGCATTATCACGGCGGCCAGCCTCAAGCTCTATCCGCTGCCCGAGGACTATGAAACCGCCCTCGTCAACGTGACGTCGCCCGATGCGGCATTCGATCTGTTTCAGCTCATGCGCCAGCGCGCGGGCTCGCGCCTCAATGCCTTCGAACTCATTCCCTGGATCGGCCTCGATATCCAGCTTCGCCACGGCATGCTGGACAAGGACCCGACCGCCAGCGCCTCGCCATGGTACGCTCTGGTCGAGCTCTCCCGCATGGCCGGTACCGAGCCGGGCTCGCTGCAATCGGCGCTCGAAGCCGCCTTCGAGGAAGCGCTGATTTCGGATGCGACCATTGCCGAAAGCCTGGCCGACCGCACCCGCATGTGGGCCTTACGCGAGCAGATGAGCGAGTGCCAGTCCCGCGAGGGGGCATCGATCAAGCACGACGTCTCCGTGCCCATCGCCGCCATTCCCGCGCTCATCGCCGAGGGCTCTGCCGCGGCCGAGAAACTTGTCCCGGGCATCCGCCCGGTCCCATTCGGGCATATGGGCGACGGCAATATCCACTTCAATTTCTCCATGCCGGTCGGCGCCGACCCCAAGGCATTCATGGCCCAATATGACGAAGCCATGCACGAGGTCATCTATGCGGTGGTGCTGCGCCATGGCGGCTCGGTTTCCGCCGAACACGGCATCGGCCAGCTCAAGGTGGACCTGCTCAGGCAAGTGAAGGACCCGGTCGCGCTGGACATGATGCGGGCGATCAAGGGCGCGCTGGACCCAAAGGGCATTCTCAATCCTGGAAAGATGCTCTGAGCCGTTTCGCAGGGTAAATCACACCCGTCCCTGACCCCATGTGCCCAGGTCACTCCCCTGTGCCTTCTTGCGCGAAATGGGGCCAGGACCCATTTGATGAACATGCTGCTCAAAGACATTCAATTTCTCGACGACGCTACCCGCCCCGCCATTCCGGCTTTGCCAGGCCTGACCGACGATCAGAAATATGCCGGTGAGCATCTCAAGCAGATCCACGATCATCTGCGCGACAATATCCGGGTGCTTGGCCAGCTCATCGAACGCGCCTCGCGCGGCGAGGCCAATGCCGCGCAGATCGAGGCCGAAACCGCCGATCTGGTCATGGTCTCCAATTACCGCCGCTTTGGCACGCTGTGTGGCCAGTATTGCCAGTTCGTCCACGGGCACCATTCGATCGAGGACCGGGCGCTTTTCCCGTCCATCGCGGCGCAAGGACCGGCCTTCAAGGCCATTGCCGACCGCCTGCAAGCCGAGCATGTCGTGGTCCATACGCTGCTCGAACGCCTTGTCGATGCGCTGATCAAGCTGGCCGACGCACCGGGACAGTCCAATTTCGACGATGCGGTCACCGTCTTCCGTGCGCTCGAAAAAGTGCTGCTCAGCCATCTCGGCTACGAGGAAGAGGCCATTGGCGACGCGATGGGCTATTTCGGCATCATGTAGGGCCTAGAACAGGTCCATCTGTCCGCCCGACGCCTTCTTTACGACTGGCTCCGGCACTTCCTCGATCAGGCCCGGATCATCGTCGCGCGCCGAATTGACCCGCGTCGAGACCGGATGGAATTTCAGCACGCCATCGGCCAGCGGCATCGCCATCTGCGCGGCATCGCGCGCCCGCACATCGCGGACATTGAGCCAGTCATCCTGGCCCTGCTCGTCCAAAAGGATCATCGGCATGCGGTGATGGATCACCGAAAGCTGCTCGTTCGTCGGCACGGTGATCGTCGCCACGCTGTCGACCTCTTCGCCCTCCGGCCCGCTCCATGTCGCATAGAGCCCCGCCAGGGCGATGGGCTGTCCGTCGGCGCGGGTGATGTAATAGGGACGCTTCTTCTTGTCCGGCCCCGTATGCCATTCGTAATAACCGCTGGCCGGGACGATGCAGCGCCCATGCTTGAGCGGATCGCGGAAGGCAGGCTTTTGCTCCATGCTCTCGGCCCGCGCATTGACCAGCAGCGGAAATTCGCGCGGGTCCTTTACCCAGCCCGGCACCAGACCCCAGCGCGCGAAATGGGCCTCGCGCCGCCCTGCCGCTTCCCATATCGCGACAATGGGCTGGGTCGGCGCGATGTTGAAACGCGGCAGAATGTCCACACCCTTGATGAGCTTGAACAGCTCCACCATCATTTCGGGCGGCAATGTCGAGGCATATCGCCCACACATGGCATGTCTCCTTCACCACTTGGGCATATGCTCTGCGAAAGCGAATCGCAAACAAGCTCAGGGCCATGAGTGACAAACTGAGTGAACAACCCAATGCCGCCAGCGTCGGCATTGTCAAACACGGCAAGATCCTGCTGATCAAACGGGCCCATGCGCCGTATCAGAACCTGTGGACCTTTCCCGGCGGCCGGATGGACGATGGCGAAACCATCGAGCAATGCGCCATCCGCGAGGTACAGGAGGAGCTGGGCCTGACCGTGCGCAACCCGCGCCATGCCATGACCCAGTCGCTCGGGCGCGACGGCACCTACCGCCTGGCCGTATTCACCACCACCGACTATTCCGGCACCATCCGGCCTTCGGAAGAAATTTCCGACCATAAATGGGCCGATCCGGGCATGTTGCTCGCCTTGCGCACCACGTCCCGCCTCGATGATGTGATCAGGGAGTGCTTCAAGGTGCTGGGACAAAGCTGGTAAAGGGGAGCCATGAAGCGCGTTCTGCCCCTTTTGCTCGCCCTTGCCCTCTGCGCGCCTGCGCTGGCCATCGATCCGCCCTATCAGCGGCAGATGGAGCGGCTGGCCGAAATCATGGGCAGCCTTTATTTCCTGCAACCGCTCTGCAAGGCAGGCAGCGAGGACTGGCGCGCCGAAATGGCAGAATTGATCGCCCTCGATGAGCCGGACGAAGACCGCCGCCAGCGCCTGGCCGGCGCGTTCAACGGCGGCTATACGGCATTTTCCCGCATGCACCGGCAATGCACGCCCGCCTCCCGTGAGGCCATTTCCCGGCTTCTGTCCGAAGCGCAGCGCCTCTCACGCGAAATCCATACGCGCTTTGCCGAATAAAGCCTTAACGCCTCGGTAGAATTGCCTACGCGCCATTAACCTTTGCATTACTTCTGCCGCGCAGGACGCGATGGCGCGTGTTATGCCGCTTCTATGAGTACCACCAAATCCATATTCGCGTCTTCGTCCGGAGCCGGCCCTTTCGATCGTGGCCAGGCCGAGCGTCAACTGGCGCTGGAATATCTGGCGGAAGCCTGGAACGGTGCGGAAGAGGACGGTATCGAAAGCGCCTCGCTCGCCCATGCCTCGCTGTTCGCGGCGCTGGCCACCTTCGTGCGCCTGCATGGCGACGAGGCCACGGCCGATCTCATCGCGCAATTGCCCGACCGTATCCGCAATGGCGAATATAATCTGGAGCGCATTCTCCAGTAGGCCTGCGCGCCTTATCTCGATCACAGACTGGTCCTAAACTCCCACCAAAATGGGAGAATTGACCATGCGCCTCGCTCTGACTGTCGCCGCCGCCCTCAGCCTCGCTGTGCCCACATTCGGGCAGGACTCCGAATGGGTCTGGCCGACACCACAGGTAAGCGACGATATTTCCGCCCTGCCCGAGCCGGTCCGCGCCAAGCGACAGGCGCTGATCGATGCAGCCCGCTCCGGTGATATCGAGGCACTTGCCCCCATCATCGACGCGCAGGAAAGCCCGCCCAATGTCAGCTTTGGCGATCCGGACAACGCTCTTGCCTACCTCAGGGAGGCCTCGGAAGACGATGACGGCCGCCAGATTCTGGGGCTGCTGCTCGACCTGTTCGACCAGCCCTATGCCTTCTATCCCGACAGTGGCGGCGAGACCTATTACATCTGGCCCTATCTCGCGGAAGTCGATCCCAACGCCCTGACGCCCGAACAGACGGTGGATGCCTATCGCCTGCTGAACAGCGAGCAGATCGAAGAACTCAAGCAGTTCGGCGGCTGGTATTACTGGCGCACCTTCATCAGTGAAAGCGGAGAATGGTCGGCATTCGTCGCCGGAGATTGACGGCAAAGCGGCCCGTCCAGCAGTGAACGGGCCGCCTTGAACCTATCAGCCCGGTTGCCCCGTCTTGCTTGCGCGACGGGACTGACAGGGATTAGCCGGCCAGCCGGGTATTGGACCTTTCGACAGGCACCTGCTCAACCGTGAAGCTGTCCGCAATGTGGTCGAGGGTCATGGCCTCGCGGTCGGCACCGGCCACGGCGTCGTTGGTTTCGCGCACAAGGGTCATGTTGTGGCGCGTCATCTGGTCGATGAGGTCCACCGCTTCGGCGACGTCGCCAATAGTGGATGTCTGTTCCACCGTCGCATTCGCAATTTCCGACACAAGGCCGCTTGCCTCGCCAATCGAGCTGAGCAGAGCATCCACCTTGTTATTGGCTTCGGACACGAGCTGGGTGCCCTTGTTGACCTCTTTGCCGGAGGCCTCGATCAGCGTCTTGACCTCGGCGGAGGCAGTCGCCGTGGACTGGGCCAGGCGGCGCACTTCCACAGCGACAACCGCGAAGCCCTTCCCCGCCTCGCCTGCCCGGGCGGCCTCGACGGAGGCATTGAGGGCCAGCAAATTGGTCTGGAAAGCGATGTCGTCGATGATCCCGATGATATTGGATATCTTGGCAGAGGATTCCGAGATCGAGACCATGGCCTTATTGGCATCCTCGATCACTGCCCCCGTTTCATTGGCAAGGCCGGCAGAAGCGTGTGTCTTCTCACTCGCTGACTTGGCGCGCTGGGCATTGTCCTTGACTATCCCGGACAATTGCCTGACGGCCCGAGATGTATCATCCACAGCTTCAGTCTGCTTGCCTGTGCGCTCTGAAAGATTGCGCGCGCCCTTGGCTATGCTGGCGGTGGCGCCGCGCAGGCCTTGGGCCGACAGTTTGAGTTCGCCTACAAAACGCGACAACTGGGCAATGGTCGACTTGAGCGCGATGCGGATATCCTCGAACTCGCCGGGCAGCCTGGTGTTGAGCGAATCAACAAGCTGGCCATTGGCGACATCCTCAAGTTGCCCACCCAGAGTGCGTACCGCCGCCTTTCGCGCTGTAATGTCGGTGGCAAACTTGACGATCTTGGAAATTTTCCCCGAGGGCATGAAGACCGGATTGTAGGTCGCCTGAATCCAGACATCATTGCCCGCCTTGCCGATGCGCCGATACTCCGCCTGCTGGTACTGGCCATTGCGCAACCGGTCCCAGAATTTCGCATAGTCGGGGCCGGCCGCCTTATGGGGGTCGACGAAGATGCGGTGATGCTTGCCGACGATTTCCTCAAGCGCATAACCCAGCGCCGCGCAGAAATTTTCGTTCGCCGTCAGGATGGTGCCATCAGGATTGAATTCAATGACTGCCTGCGAACGCGAGATCGCATCGAGCTGGCCGCGTGCATCGGCATCCCGGCGCTTGCGGTCGGTCACGTCAGTGGCAAACTTCACCACCCCCGTGGGTTTGCCGGCCTTGTCGAAGATCGGATTATAGGTGGCATGGATCCAGACGGCGCGCCCGCCCTTGGCAAGGCGACGATATTCTGCGGACTGGAATTCGCCGCTTGCCAGGCTTCTCCAAAATGCCTTGTATTCTGCCGACTGGCTATAAACCGGATCAACGAAGAGCGAATGGTGCTGGCCAACAATCTCGTTGAGCTCGTAGCCCATGCAGCTGAGAAAATTCTCATTCGCCGCGACGATCGTGCCATCAAGGCGAAACTCGATGACGGCCTGCGCGCGATGTAATGCCTGCGTCAGCTGATGATCGCAGGCAGTAAACTCTCCCAGGACCACTTTAGGTTTGCGCTTAAACATCAAAATACCCAGCAATAAAACTTGCTAAGTATATGTATGATCTATGTTAAGTTTGGGTGAACAAATAGTTACCCCGACCACAAGGGGAAGTCGCTACCGGGTCCAGCCGGAGACCGGCCGGCGCCCGGATTGCCGGGCGTTCAACTCCCCAGGGACTCGAGGAAACGCATGGGCTGACCCTTGCTCGGGGTGGTCAATTCGCCCTGCCACATCACCTTGTGCCCGCGCACCACTGTCCCCACCGGCCAGCCCGTCACTGTCACGCCGTCATAGGGGGTCCAGCCGGCGCGGCTTCTTATCCAGTCATTGGTGATCGTCTCACGGCGCTTGAGATCCACGATTGTAAGGTCAGCGTCGTAGCCCACGGCAATCCGGCCCTTGTTGGCAATGCCGAACAGGCGATTGGGGCCATGGCTGGTCATGTCGACGAAACGCTGCAGGGTGAGTTTTCCGGCATTGACGTGGTCCAGCATGGTCGGCACCAGCGTCTGCACGCCGGTCATGCCGGAATGGCTGCCGGGATAGGGGTGATCCTTTTCCTCGCGCGTGTGGGGCGCGTGGTCCGAGCCCAGAATATCGGCCACGCCATTGGCGACGCCTTTCCAGATGCCCTCACGATGATCCTTGTCGCGCACCGGAGGGTTCATCTGCGCATAGGTGCCGAGACGCTCATATGCCGTTTCGTCCAGCGTCAGGTGATGCGGAGTGACTTCAACGCTCGCCACATCCTTGTGGTCGGCGAGATAGACGATTTCTTCCTTCGTGGATATATGCAGAACGTGGATGCGCTTGCCGGTCTTGCGCGCCAGATTGACCAAGCGTGTGGTGCAGCTCATGGCCACTTCGGGCGAGCGCCAGACCGGGTGGCTCGACGGATCACCGGCCACGCGCAGATGCTTGCGCTCTTCCAGCATGTATTCGTCCTCGGAATGGAAGGCCGCCCGGCGCGAAATGGCGCGCAAAATGGCTTCCACGCCCGCATCGTCCTGCACGAGAAGCGAGCCGGTGGACGAGCCCATGAAGACCTTGACGCCAGCGCAGCCCGGCAGCTTTTCGAGCATGGCCAGTTCGCCGACATTTTCGTGGGTGCCCCCGATATAGAAGGCGAAGTCGCAATGCATGCGATTGGTGCCGGCGGCGATCTTGGCCTCGAAGGTTTCGCGCGTGGTGGTCAGCGGATTGGTGTTGGGCATTTCAAATACGCCCGTCACTCCGCCCATGACCGCGCCGAGCGAACCGCTTTCGAGGTCTTCCTTATGCGTCAGACCCGGCTCGCGGAAATGCACCTGCGTATCGATGACGCCGGGCAGGATATGAAGGCCCTTGCAATCCACGGTTTCGGCGGCGTTGCCTTCGATGGTGCCGAGCGCGGCGATGCGGCCATCCTTGACCGCAATGTCGGCCAGGCCCTCGCCATCATGGTTGACCAGCGTGGCGTTCTTGAAAATCACGTCGTACTGGGCCATGTCTCGGTTCCTGCTGCTGGTCATGTCAAGCCGGTTTAGCATGGGTGTCCAACGAGGCAAGCCACCATGACCATCCATCTGCATGCCGACCGCGCCCTGTTCCGCTTTTCCGGCGCCGAAGCGCACAAGCTCATCAACGATGTGGTCACCGGCCATATTCCAGACGCAGACGGGGACGCCGCCGCCTGGGCCCTGCTCTCCCCGCAGGGCAAGATCCTGGCCGAGGGGCTGGCGGGCTGGAGCGAGGATGCGCTGTGGCTCGATACGCATCTCTCCGTCGCCGACGATTTTTTCAAGCGCATGCGTATGTATCGCCTGCGCGCCAAGGTCGAGATCGAGGATCTGCGCGAAAGTCATCGTGTCGGCTTTTCCGCCGAACAGGTTGCCGGTTCGCAGCGCGACCGGCTCGGTCCGGCGCGGCTGGGCTGGCGGGTCGTTGCCCCGGTCGAGCAGACCGCCGACTGGAACAAGGATGACAGCGCCTATCATGTCATCCGTATTGCCAATGGCATTCTGCATCAGGGCAATGATTTTTCCGCCAACGATGCCTTCGCCCACGATATCGGCTTCGACATTCTCGAGGGCATCGACTTCGTCAAAGGCTGCTATGTCGGACAGGAGGTCGTGTCCCGCATGAAGCATCGCGGCACGGCCCGGCGCCGTCCGGTCATTGTTTCGGGTATTGAGGCGGCAAGTGGCAGCTCTGTTATTGCCAGCGGGCGTGATGCCGGTGCTATCGGACAGGTGGTGGATGGCAAGGCTGTTGCTATTGTCCGGCTGGACCGGGTCAGTGATCTGGATGCGGTGACGGTGGGCGACAGGCCGGTGCGGCTCGCATTGCCGGCATGGGCAAATTACCAATTTGGCGAGGCTGGCGCAGAAGACTAGCGCCGCATTCTCGAATCGGCGCCATCTGCTAAGCTCAATGCCAACAGTCTGCTAACCAGATCGCTCCTGATGTCACGTCAAAGCTCCCGGGCCTGGCAGCGCATGCTGTCCGGCCGCCGCCTCGATATTCTCGATCCCTCTCCCGTCGATGTCGAACTGTCCGACATCGCTCACGGGCTGGCGCGTGTCGCCCGCTGGAACGGGCAAACCATTGGCGATTATCCATTTTCTGTCGCGCAGCACTCGGTTCTGGTGCTCGAATTGTTTCGCGCCGCCAATTCTGAAGCCCCACCGTCCGCGCAGTTGCAGGCCCTGCTTCACGATGCGCCCGAATATGTGATGGGCGATATCATATCCCCCTTCAAGGCAGCCATGGGCGGCAATTACAAGGATGTAGAAAACCGTTTGCTGTCAGCGGTTTACCTCCGCTTTTCCCTGCCCGCCACCATGCCTGCCGCGATCAGCAAACTGGTCAAGCGGGCCGATCAGGAGGCGGCTTTTTTTGAAGCCACCCACCTCGCCGGCTTCGATCCGGTGGAAGCCCGGAAACTGTTCGGCGCGCCGGGCCAGGCGGCCTTTGACGTCGATGCGTTCGACCGGCTGATCCGCCCCTGGCCCACCCATCAGGCCCATGCGCGTTTTATTGAGGCATTTGAAGCCATTAGCGCGCTGCTTGCCCGTCCCTGAGCGGTTGAAATTAACCATAAACCAACTTTGCCGTCGCTGCCCCGCAGCCACATGGTTACTGATCCGTTAAGGCAAGTGTGCCGAATTGAAACAGATCAGGTGGCCGAAATGACCCTGCCGACGCGCCATATGCTTTTGGGCATGACCCTGGGCGCCATCTGCGCATCAGCACTTGCGGCCTTGGGACCGGGCTATGTTCTGGAGGCCTTTGCCGACGAAATGCCGGCCGGCTTCGACACCGGCAAACTGGTCAAGTTCGGCGACCGCGAATACGAAGTGAGCTATGCCGACTGGGTCTCGACCGACCCGCTTTCCACCGCCACGGTCAAGAAGATCGAGGCCGGAAAGGTCAGCTATGTGAGCATCACCACGACGGCGACCGGCACCTATTCAACCGACGGTCTTACGTCGAGAAACGTGCTCTACCCGGGCATCGAGGTCACGCCGGTCAATACGCGCGATAACTTCTTTTCGTTCTGGTCGGCAGGGCATTGGCAGGGCATGGCCACGCGCAGTGGCAATTCCTTCATCTTCATCAGCAACTAGCCGAAGAGCCAGCCCTTCTTGAACTTGTAGAAGACGTGCAGGCCAATCTGGGTCACCTTGTCCATGCGCGGCGCCCAGGCGGGGCGCACATAGGTGGCATGGTAATGGGTCGCGTCACCCACTTCCGTCAGGTAAAGCTGGCTTGATGCAATCTGCCGGGCAATATCCTCGGCCTGCTCCCATGGCTTTTTCTCGTTGACGACGTCGGGAATGCCGTCGCAGGCGAAAGAAAACTGGCAGGCATTCTTGCGATGCTGGTTCTGAAACACCACGCCGCAGATCGTGTCAGGATAGCGATGATCCTTGGTGCGGTTCATCACCACCTGTGCCACGGCGGCCTGGCCGCGATAGCTTTCGCCACGCGCCTCGAAATAGATGGCTGTGGCCAGGCACCAGAGCTCCCGATCGGACACTTTCAGGTCTTCAGGCTCCATCGGATGCACTGTCACCGGCATATCGGCGCGCGCATAGGCCAGTTGTTCGGGCATGACGTCGGGCATGGTCACGCCAAGGTTCTCGCGGCTGCCAGGGGCAATTCCGGCAATGGCGTCCAGCGCGGCGGCGGCATTGGGATGCAGCGAGGCCACCGACATGCGCGGGCCCGCCTCGCCGGTTTCATCAGCGTCGGCAATGCTGGACTGGCCCAGAGCTGCCGGGTCGGAGGGCGCGCGCAGGGCTGCGAGCTGCATGCGCGCCTCCTCGAAGCTCATGGCAATTGCCATGGCATCGACGGACGGGCGGACGCGGTCGGTTTTTTCGGCGCGATTGGGGCCTGTGAAAACGGCTGAGGCAAAAAGCGTATCGAAGGACCCGGTGACGATCGGGTCGACGCCGGATGCCGTCAGGCTGGCAAGCGACAATTCGGGAGCAGGCTGGCCGGGCAGACCATAGTCGCCAAGAGGGCCGGAGTCGGGGCCAAACGCGCCATTGGCGAGGCCGATATAGGCAAGGGATGCGACGACTCCCGTTGCCACAAAACGGGCAACGGCAGATCCCCGGCGAACCGCTCTACCCCGGTGCGACAGCACCCGGGGCCGGTGGGAATTGGCCATAAAACGCTACTCAACGCTACGCTACACAACAAACGCTCGGCAAATGTGACGCTTCAATGCCGACGGTTGTGATCATCACTTATTAGGGTTAGCGGGGAGTAAATGCGCTTGCAGGCCGCGAAAAGGCTGCGGCGTGGCAGGGATAAGGCAAAGCCCAAATTTGGCGTTCAGCGCCAGAATTCCAAGCCGAAACACCCCGAATTACGGGCGTTTGAGGCTGCGTTAGCGGCTGATGACAATCGTGTTATGGCAGGCGCGTTACGAGCAGGACGCCACCACCGGCGCGACATCCTGGGCAAAGCTGTCCACCCGGAACCGGACCGAAAGGGTGCGCGCGCTTGCCGGGGTCACGCGGACGGTGAGATTGGTCACACCGGCCAGATTGCCGATAAAGGCCAGCGCGTCGCGGGTATTGTCGATCAACACGGCGGTGTTATCGGCACTGACCGGCAGGGTGCTGCTGCGCCTTGTCAGGTCATATTGCAGCGTCATGCCGACATCATTGCCCAGCGAGGACAGCGTATTGCCGGCGAAACCGAATGCGACCTGCAGGCCATTGGGTTGGCAGGAAACCGTTATGGTGGCCGGCGCCCGGCCGGAAGGTCGCGCGGGAATCAATTGTTCGGATTCGAACACCACAGCGTCCGCATCTACGGCAAGTGCGCTGTTTCGGAAGAGCTCGTCATAGCAGACCAGCCGCGCCGCATCATCGTCGATAGCGGCGCACTGCGCCCCGGACTGCGCGCTGGCGGGAGCGGAGACAGCCAGCATCGCCGGCAGGACAAGAACGGCAACAAATCTCTTCACGAACGCAGAGCCCCTTCCCAATATGCCGCCTCGCGGCTTTGTCCCATCTATATGGGTATTGATTGCAGCATTTTAAGCGGAAGCCTGCGCCAAGGTCAGCCGGGCAACCGGAACACGATAGGGTGAGCAGGAAACATAGTCGATGCCGAGCCCGGCGAAAAACTTGAGCGACACCGGATCACCGGCATGCTCGCCGCAAATGCCGATTTTCAGCCGCGGATTGGCCGCCCTGCCTCGCTCGATGGCTATGGCGATCATCTCGCCAACGCCTTTCTCGTCAATATTGACGAAGGGGTCGCGTTCATAGACGCCCTTGCGCTGATAGGCAGCAAGGAAAGTGGGAGCGTCGTCGCGGGATATGCCGAACGTGGTCTGGGTCAGGTCATTGGTGCCGAAGGAGATGAAGTCCACCATCGACGCTATGTCCCCCGCGCGCAGGCACGCCCTTGGCAATTCAATCATCGTGCCGAAGGAAACCCGGACACGGCCCGAATTGTTGAGGCCGGAATTGTCCAGGATGGCCATGGCCCGGTCGCGCACCCAAGACACTTCCGTGGCAGTGGAGACAAAAGGCACCATGACTTCGACGGCAACAGGCTCGGCCTGTTTTTCGCTGGCGGCACGCGCACCCGCCAACACTGCCTGCATCTGCATCTGCAGGATTTCGGGATAGGTAATGGCCAGCCGGACACCACGATGGCCCAACATGGGGTTGATCTCGGCAATCCGCTCCAGCCGCAATCTCAAGGCGCGCACGGCCACGCCGAGCGAAGCAGCGGCTTCCTCGATTTCCTCATCGGTGCGCGGCAGAAATTCATGCAAAGGCGGATCGAAAAGCCGGACATTGACCGGCATTCCCTTCATTGCCGCGAACAGGGCCGAGTAATCGCCGGTCTGATAGTCGACCAAACCTGCAATGGCCTTTGAGCGCGCGTCTTCGTCCTCGGACAGGATCATGCGGCGCAACGCCACCATGCGCTCGGGCGAGAAGAACATGTGTTCGGAGCGCGCCAGACCGATGCCTTCCGCGCCAAAGCTCAGCGCTGTCTGTGCCGATTCTATGGTTTCGGCATTGGTCCTGACGGCGATCGTGCGGCTGGCGTCGGACCAGTTGAGCAGCTTGCCGATGGCGCCGCCGATCTGCGGTTGTGCCAGTGGCAAGGTGCCCAGATAGACCGCTCCGTCATTGCCATCGATGGTCAGCCTGTCGCCGGCGCGGAATTCCCGGTCGCCGATCCAGCATACCATTTCCGCTGCGTCGACCGACAGGGTGCGCACACCGGCAACGCAAGGCTTGCCGGTTATACGGGCGATCACCCCGGCATGGCTCGACATGCCGCCGCGCGCCGTCAGGATGCCGGTGGCCGCCTTCATGCCTTCGATGTCTGCCGGGCCGGTTTCGTTGACCACAAGAATGCAGTGCTTGCCGCGCGCCCGCAGCCGCGCAGCGTCCTCGGCATTGAAAACGATGATGCCGCTGGCCGCGCCCGGAGAAACCCCCAGACCCAGGGCGATGGGCGCCACGCCTTCTGGCGATTTCAACCGCGGATGCAGCACCTGCGCCAGCCGGTTGGCATCGACACGGGTGACCGCATTATGCGGTGTCCAGACCTTGCTTTCCACACGGTCCACCGCAGCTTCCAGCTCGGCTGCGGCACTGGCCTGCACCGAACGGGCGGACAGGAATTGCACCGCACCGCGATTAACCGCAACGAGGCAATTCATGTGGCGACCGGCCTTGGCGTCGAGCAAAGCAATCAGGGCATGGACGCTTTCAGGCAGGCGCGGGGGCGGCGCACCGTTGAGCGGCGCCGGGCCCAATGCGCCATTGATGGCGTTGCGGGTTCCGAATTGCTCGAGTGTGCCTTCAGCGACGGCCTGCACCAGCACGATCTGGCGCGCGCGGTCATCGTCGCCGCGCCCGCCCCAACCGCGCCCGGAAAAGCCATAGCTTTCAAAAGCCTGCTTGATGGCTCTGGCGAGTGGACGCGCAGGATCGACCGCATCTTCGGGGGCCGTAGGCGCGGCAATGCCGATCTTTGCGGGCATCAGCCCGCCATTATGGCTGGCTGCCGATGTGCGCACGACCAGAAGCGGCGGCCTGCCGTCCTTGTCCACCAGCTTGAACAGGCATGCCACCCAATGGGTTCGGAGCCTTATGTCGCGGCGTGCGCGCTCGGCCTGCAATTCATCCCAGGCGGCGCGGGTTATGGCAATGGTCGGAACGGTGGGGAAGCCTGCCTCGCAGACACGGAAAATCCAGCGCGCCTTGCCGGCCAGCAGCTTGAGTTGCTTGGCGCTCAGGTTCGCCTTCCCCATGGCCGGGGCAATCGAAAACATTTCCTGCGCCAAACTCACTGCACTACCCTCATCGCGCCAGAGATACATATTGCCCATGCCCGATGCGGCTGCAACAGCACTTGACTTGCAAGGGCACTGAAAGCATCTGATCTGGCATGGAAAAAAGGCCGCACCTCGACATTCTGCTCTGCGCACCGCGCGGATTCTGCGCCGGTGTTGACCGCGCGATCCAGATCGTGGAGCTGGCGCTCCAGAAATATGGCGCGCCGGTCTATGTGCGCCACGCCATCGTGCATAACAAATATGTGGTGGAAAGCCTGGAGGCAAAGGGCGCGGTCTTCGTCGAAGAACTCGACGAAATCCCAGATACTGAGGCTCCGGTGGTCTTTTCCGCCCATGGCGTGCCGAAGAGCGTTCCCGCCGAGGCGCGCACCCGCAACATGTTTTTCCTCGACGCCACATGCCCGCTGGTCAGCAAAGTGCATGTGGAGGCTTCGCGCCACTTTGAGGAAGGTCACGAGATTGTCCTTATCGGCCATGCCGGTCACCCGGAAGTGATCGGCACGATGGGCCAGCTCCCCGCCGGGGCGGTGACGCTGATCGAGACCGTCGCCGACGCCAACCGCTTCACCCCGAAAAATCCTGAAACGCTCGCCTTTGTCACCCAGACCACCTTGTCGGTCGACGACACCCGCGAGATCGTCGCGGCGCTGCGCGCGCGCTTCCCCGCCATCAATGGGCCGCACAAGGAAGACATCTGCTACGCCACCACCAATCGGCAGGAATCGATCAAGGCCATCGCGCCGCGCGTCGACGCCATGATCGTGGTGGGTTCGCCGCATTCCTCCAATTCGCAGCGCCTGGTTGAGGTGGCCCTGCGAAGCGGCTGCAAGGTGGCGACGCTTGTTGACCGCGCCAGCGATATCGACTGGTCGCTCTATGGTGGCCTGACCTCGCTGGGAGTCAGCGCTGGCGCTTCGGCACCGGAAAGCCTGGTCGAAGAGGTGATCGACGCCTTTGCAGAGCGCTATGCCGTCAAGGTGGAGACCGTGACCACCGCCGAGGAAAACATCGCCTTCAACATTCCCAAAGTGCTGCGCAATCTCGAAGTGGCCTCGGGGCGGTGAGCGAGAAAGTCATCATCCACACCGACGGAGCCTGTTCCGGCAATCCGGGCCCGGGCGGCTGGGGCGCGATCCTGCAATTCGGACAGCACCGCAAGGAATTGAAGGGCGGCGAAGCGCTGACGACCAATAACAAGATGGAGCTGACCGCAGCCATCGAGGCGCTTAATGCGCTGACCCGGCCCTGCGCGGTCGAGCTGCATACCGACAGCCAATATGTGAAGAACGGCGTCCAGAGCTGGATCCATGGCTGGAAGCGCAATGGCTGGAAGACGGCCGACAAGAAGCCGGTGAAGAATGTCGAGCTCTGGCAGGCGCTGGACGAGGCCACAAAACGGCACGATGTCGACTGGCACTGGGTCAAGGGCCATGCCGGGCACGATCTCAACGAGCGCGCCGACGAATTGGCCCGCGAAGGCATGGCGCCGTTCAAGGGCAGAAATCCGGCTGGAAACGCCACCCCGTTCTAGGTAACGCTACGCGTCCGCTTCGGGAGAAGCCGTTTCACCGCGCGCCAGATTGGCGTGACGAGGAAACCGGTAAGCGGGATCATGACCAGCCCGAAGGCCAATCCGAAAATGCCGTCGATAAAGGCCGTCATGGCCCAGCCGGCAAAGCTGCCTATGGCGGGCAGCGCGTGTTCCGCCCAATGTGCGGCTGCCTCGATCCAGTGTTCGGGGGCAACGAGGCCGAACTCGGCCAGTCCGTGCAGGATGATGCCGCCGCCGACCCAGATCATGGCCGCCGTACCCACGACAGCCAGGGTCTGCATGAAGATGGGCATGACGCGCACCAGCCAGCGGCCGAACTTGCGTGTCAGGTCCAGCCGCCCCTTGCGCGCCAGCAGCAGGCCGAAATCGTCTGCCTTCACCAGCACGGCCACCGTGCCATAGACCACCGCAGTGATGCCGATGCCGACCAGGGCCAGGATGGCCGCCCTTGTCCAGAAATTGTCGACCGTGATGGCTGCCAGCGAAATGGTCATGATTTCGGCCGAGAGGATGAAATCGGTCTTGATGGCACCGGCCACCCGCGCATCCTCGGCCGATTGCGGATCGAGCGCGGCGGGCTCGAGCCCGGCTTCGTGCCCCTCGGCCTCGTGCGGCATCAGCGCGTGAAAGACCTTTTCTGCGCCTTCGTAGCAGAGATAGGCGCCGCCCAGCATCAATATGGGCGTGATCACCCAGGGCGCGACAAGACTGAGGATGAGCGCGGCGGGCAGGAGGAAGACCAGCTTGTTGCGCACCGAACCCCAGGCGATCCGCCCGACAATGGGCAGTTCGCGGTCGGCGGCAAAGCCATCGACATAACGCGGCGTCACCGCCGCATCGTCCACCACGGCCCCGGCGGCTTTCAGACCAGCCTTGGTCGCTTGCCCCGCAATATCGTCCAGCGAGGCTGCCGCGACCTTGGCCAGCGCGGCAACATCATCGAGAAGGGCGAGAAGACCTACACTCATCTCCGCCCGCTCCCCTTACCCGGCAATCTTGGAGAAATCGGCCACCAGATGCATCGTATCGCGCAGTCGTGCCAACAGATTCAGGCGATTGGCGCGGACGGCAGGGTCCGCGTCATTGACCAGCACCGCAGTAAAAAACGCGTCGACCGGGGCCCGGAGCGTCGCCAGTTCGGCCATTGCACCCTTGTAGTCGTCCTTGCCGACATGAGCGGCAACCGAAGCGTGAACGGCGTCGACGGCAAAGGCCAGCGCCTCTTCCTCGGGCAGTTTCAGCGATGACTGGTCCACCGCACCGGCATAGGTCGTGCCGTCCTTTTTCTCCTCGGCGGCAAGGATATTGGCGGCGCGCTTGTAGCCCGCCAGCAGGTTGGCGCCGTCTTCGGTGGCCAGCAGTGAGGACAGGGCCTCTGCGCGCTGGGTGATCTGCAGGATATCATTGCTATCAGCGGAAATAACCGAATCGACCAGATCGTGGCGCGCACCGGCATCGCGCAGCGAGACTTTCAGGCGATCATGGAAGAAGGCCAACAAATCGGCATCCACCTTGAGCGGGAATTTGAGGCCGTTTTCAGTGATGATGCGGATAACGCCCAGCGCGGCTCGGCGCAGGGCGAAGGGGTCGCGCGAGCCGGTGGGCTTTTCGTCGATCGACCAGAAACCGGAAAGAATATTGAGCTTGTCGGCCAGCGCCACGGCGATGGATACCGGCTCGGTCGGCACGCGGTCGGAGGGGCCGACGGGCTTGTAGTGCATTTCCAAGGCGTTGGCGATGCTGGGCTTTTCACCCTGCGCCGTTGCATAGTAACGCCCCATCAGGCCCTGCAATTCGGGGAATTCCCCAACCATGCCGGTGACGAGATCGGCCTTGGCGAGCATGGCCGCGCGCTTGGTATCCTCGACATCGGCGCCGACGATGGGGGCGATTTCGGCGGCCAGCTTGACCAGATTCTGCACCATGGCGAACTGGGTGCCGAGCTTGGCGTGGAACACCATGTCTTCGAGTTTGGGCAGGCCGTGTTCGAGCGGAATGGCCAGGTCGCCCTGATAGAAAAAGGCCGCGTCGGACAGGCGGGCGCGGATGACGCGCTCATTTCCGGCCACGACGACAGCGCCGCCATCGGCCGGTATCGTATTGGAAGTAATAATGAAATTGGGCGCCAGCTTGCCGGCGGAATCGCGCAGGCAGAAGCATTTCTGGTTGGCGCGGATGGTGGCGATGATGACTTCCTCGGGGAGTTTGAGGAACTCCGGGTCGAAGCTGCCCAGCATCACATTGGGCCATTCGACGAGGCCGGCGACCTCTTCGAGCAGGCCTTCGTCGTGGATGACGCTAAGCCCTTGTGCGAACGCAAGATTATCGGCGTCGGTGCGGATGATTTCCTTGCGACGGTCAATGTCGAGCACGACTTTGGCGCGTTCAAGCGCGATCTGGTAATCCTCGAAGCGCTTCACGCGGATGGCGTCGGGCGCGAGAAAACGGTGTCCAAACGTGGTCTGCCCGGAGGCCAGGCCCCCGACCATGAACGGAACCTGAACCGGCTCGTCGTTTTCCGAGCCGAAGGTCGCGGTAATGGCGCGCAGCGGCCGCACCCAGTTGAAGCTGCCGGAGCCCCAACGCATGGATTTGGCCCAGGGGAAATCGGTCATGACCTTGGGCAGAATGGCCGACAACAGCTCGACCGCATCAGCACCCGGCTTCTCAATAAGCGCGACATAGAAATCGCCCTTCTTGGGATCGCTTTCCACCTTGGCCTGATCGATCGAGGTCAATCCGGCGGCGCGCAGGAAGCCATCGACCGCCGGTTGCGGTGCGCCGACCTTGGGGCCCTTCTTTTCCTCGCGCGTATCCGGCGAGCGGGCGGGCAGGCCCGAAATCGTGAGCGCCAGCCGGCGCGGCGTGGCAAAGGCGATGGCGCCCTCATAGACCAGCCCCGCATCCACCAGCGCATTGGTAACGGCCTTCTTGAGGTCTTCGGCCGCGCGGCGCTGGAAGCGGGCGGGGATTTCCTCGGAGAAGAGTTCAAGCAGAAGTTCGGGCATAGCGGAAAACCGGATTTTGAGGCGTGTGCGTGATTAGCGCGGGGGCGCTGGCTTGTCTATCGGCAAGCGGCTTCTACCAGCCGCCGCCACCGCCGCCACCACCGCCACCGCCCGAGAAACCGCCGCCACCGGAGCCCGAGGACGACGCCTGGACCGGCTGCGCGGCGACCATGGCAGCAGCCATGCCCGACGACGCGGTCGTGATGGCCTTGGACAGATTGCCCGAGGAAAAATTCCGGCTGCCTGAATAGAAGCCCGGCACATAGCCATCCCGTGCATCGCTGACCGCGTTGCGCTTCAGTTCAGCCTCGAAATGCTCGGACCATGGCCTTTCCACGCCAAGCGCGATGGCGTAGGGCAGGATGCGCTCGAAGCGGTCCACGCTCATGGGCGGCTCGCCCGTGATGTTGAGCCGGTTCTTTTCGGCAGTCTCGAGATAGAGCTTGAAGCCCTCGATCTCGTCCATGACCTTGCGCCCCTGCACGGTCGGCGCGCGCATCAGGATGGAGAAAACCACACTGATCACCACCAGCGATCCGGCAGCGATGGCAGCGTTGTTGATGGAAAGGCCGGTGAAAATATCCAGTGCCCCGCCGGCGAAATTGAAGCCGAAGATGGCTACCCAGGCCAGGATGAAAAGGCGGCTGAACCAGTTGCCGGACTTGACCACGCCGATGATGGCGCCACCCAAAACACCCAGCAGGATGCCTGCGACTATGGCGACGAAGAGCCAGACGGGCTCCAGCACGTCAAAAAACACCATGGCGCCGATCATGCCAGCAGCGAGAACGAAGCTGAGAATGGCAAAGCCGGTATTGCTGTTGAACCAGACCGCGCGGTTTTCCTGTTCGATGGCGGTGGTGAATTCGCCGCGCTTGGCGCCCAGGTCAGGGCCATTGGCCTTGTCGAAGGTCACCGAGCCCTTGGTGCGGAAATAATTGAACAGCACCTGCTCGCCCACGGGAAGCTTTTCGTCCGGCTGTTTGCCGGTGGCGGTCACGGTCAATTCCTTGCCGGGATTGTCGATGCGGACCAGTCCCTTGACGCCCAGATTGAAAATGGCCGCCGTCATGGCGTTCCAGCCGGAATTGCCGAAACCCCAATGCTGGACGAAATGGGTCAGGGCCGGAGAAAAGCCCTTGGGCGGGTGAAACAGCGGAATGATCGTGCCCTTGGGTGGATCACGCCCCACCCGCAACCAGGCGGTGAAATTGTAGAGCAGAAGCAAAAGGACCGAGCCGACCGCAAGCAGGGTTTCCCGCTGGTCGGACAAGGCCTGCAGCAGGGCATCAGTGCCCTCGGGATAGCTGACAATGCCCTTCTGAAAGGACACGGCAAAGCTCATGCCTTCACCCGGCGCCAGTTCGCGCTGTGTGCGGAAGATGGCAATGTTGTCGGCCTCGCGCGTGATGGTCACCGCTTGTTCGGTGGAGCCGACGGGGCCGGTATAAGCAACAAGATTGGCGATAATCGCCCCTGCGGGCAGGGTGACACGCGCCACGGAGGTCAGGATGGGAAAATCCCAGTAATTGCCGGTGACGTTCCAGTAGAGCTCGTCGCCGCCATCGGCGCTGGGCCGCACCATGCGCTCCATGGTGTAGTCAATTGTGTAGCGATGTTCGCCACGGCGCAGGAACGCATCGGGATCGCCGATCCAGATGCGCTGGAAATCGCCCATGCGCTCGACGCGAAACATCTCGGGATTGCCGCCGCGCGTCACACCCTGCACATCGAGCGCAATGCGGATCTTGTTGCCGCTTTCGCCCTGCATGGTCACTGGAATATCGCGGTAGATGCCCCGGCGAATATCGACACCCTCGGCATTGACGTCGATGGTTTCGGTGACGGAAACCGATCCATCGGTGCGCAGGGTGATGTCGCTGGCATAGGCGCGGAATTCTTCGCGTGCCATGGCGGGGAGCGCCAGGGCGAGGAGGATGGAGAGGGCTGCGAAAATGCGGATGAACAACAAAGGCATAGACTGTCGGCTCCTTCGCCTCCCTCCCCCTTGAGGGGAGGGATTGAGGGTGGGGGTTCTGAACCATCCCCGAGCATCGTGTTTGCGGAAACCACAGCACCCCCACCCCGGCCCTCCCCTCAAGGGGGAGGGAGCGCAGGCTGCGGCTTTCGGGCAATTGGCCTTTTGAGCCCTAGAACTTCACCTGCGGCACGGCGCGTTCGGCTTCGTTTTCCAGCTCGAAATACTCGGCCTGCTCGAATTTGAAGGCATTGGCGACGATGTTGGAGGGGAAGCTCTCCACCTGGATATTCAGGTTGCGCACTGCGCCGTTGTAGTAACGGCGCGCCATCTGGATTTCGTCTTCGGTGGTCTGCAAGGCCGCCTGAAATTCGAGAAAGGTCGTATTGGCCTTGAGGTCTGGATAGGCTTCAGCAATGGCGAGCAGGCGGCCCAGAGCAGCCGACAGTTCGCCTTCCGCCTTGGCGCGCGCTTCCGGTCCGGCGGCTGCGGCGCTGGTGGCTTTGGCGCGGGCGCTGACGACGGCGTCGAGCGTTTCGCGCTCATGGGCCATATAGCCTTTCACCGTCTCCATCAGGTTGGGAATGAGGTCGGTGCGGCGCTTGAGCTGCACGTCAATGCCCGACCACCCTTCCCGCACCATCTGCCTTTTGGAGACGAGGCCATTATAGATGATGATCGCATAGGCGGCTGCGCCCAGCACGATCGCAAAGATGACCCATTCCATTTGCGTGAACTCCCACGGTGAGATCCGGCTATTGTCCCGCGACGAACCGGAATTTGTGGCGGAGACTGGCAGGTCAAGCCCGCCAATGCAACGGGTGCGACCGGGGCGAGGCTTGACTTCCGCTGCGTAATCCCTAGCTTTTGACACATGACAACGCGCCTGTTCCATCGCTGCACCATCCTGCTCGCAGGATAGACGCCCTAGGCATGCGCTCGCCGGAGCCTGTTTAGGGCTCGGGGCATTTTTCAGCCCATTTCCGGCAGCCGTCACCCCCCCAATTCACCATCCGCTCCGCATGCCGCGCCCTTGTGCGCGCCGGAGCCCGAGGAGATTCAAGCCATGACCGAAATTCGCCGCGACCTGTCGCCCGCCATCGTGCTGGGCAAGGCAGACCACGCAAAACTCAATGAACTTGCCGCGGCCGGTCTCGACCGCATGCCCGAGCTGGCCGAAAAGCTCTTGGGCGAGCTCGACCGCGCCCGCGTGGTCGAGGACAAGAAAGTGCCCGAAGACGTGGCCCGCATGGGCTCGCGGGTGACCTATCGCACCAATGACGACAAGGAAGTCTGGGTCATCCTGGTCTATCCGGCTGATGCCAATATCGACGAGGGCAAGATTTCGGTGATGACGCCCATCGGCACGGCGCTGATCGGGCTGCGCAAGGGCCAGTCGATCACCTGGCGCGACCGCGCCAACAAGCGGCATATGCTGACGGTGCTGGAGGTCGAGGCACCGGCGGTGGTGGGGTAGCGAAGAGCACCGCCACCTGACCTCCCCCTGAAGAAGGGGGAGGAGCAGATCGAGCTTGTTTCGATTTTTGTGAGCCAGCGGCGGACCCCTCCCCCTGTTCAGGGGGAGGCTGGGTGGGGGTCCAGGATGCCCCTACTCCGCGCCGCCGCCGGCGGTCTGCAGCCAGGCTTCGCCGCAGGCCTTGGCCAGTTCGCGGATGCGCAGGATGTAGCTCTGGCGTTCGGTGACCGAGATCACGCCGCGGGCGTCGAGCATGTTGAAATTGTGCGAGGCCTTGACGACCTGCTCATAGGCGGGAATGGCCATGGTCTGGCGATTGCCGTCGGCGCCTTTGGCGAGAATGGCGCGGCATTCCTTTTCGGCGTCGGCAAAATGGCGGAACAGGATTTCGGTATCGGCCGCCTCGAAATTGTATTTTGAGCTTTCCTGCTCGTTCTGCAGGAAGACGTCGCCATACGTGACCTTTTCATCGCCGTCGCGGCCATTGAAATTAAGGTCATAGACGTTTTCAACGCCCTGCACATACATGGCGAGGCGTTCGAGCCCATAGGTGATTTCACCCGGCACGGGCGAACATTCAAAGCCGGCAACCTGCTGGAAATAGGTGAACTGGCTGACTTCCATGCCGTCGCACCAGCATTCCCAGCCCAGGCCCCAGGCGCCGAGCGTCGGGCTTTCCCAATCGTCTTCCACGAAGCGGATATCGTGGACGGACTGATCGAGGCCGATGGCGGCGAGGGAATCGAGATAGAGCTGCTGGATATTGTCCGGCGAGGGCTTCAGGATCACCTGGAATTGGTAATAATGCTGAAGCCGATTGGGGTTCTCGCCATAGCGTCCATCGGTGGGGCGGCGGGATGGCTGCACATAGGCGGCCTTCCAGGGCTTGGGGCCCAGTGCGCGCAAAGTGGTGGCAGTATGGAACGTACCTGCGCCCATCTGCATGTCATAGGGTTGCAGGATAACGCAGCCCTGCTCGGCCCAGAATTGCTGCAGGGTCAGGATCAGACCCTGAAACGAGTTCCTGGGGTCCATATGGGCGGGGCGAGCGGTCATGGTCTTATCCTGCAACAAACTGCATGGTCGCGTTCCCGAAGCGCAAAACCGGCTACCGCTTTCGCTGGGAACGCTCCAGGGCGGGACAAACCTCTAGTTTGACGGCTCCGAACGGTCAATGCCGGTTGTCATTGCCATCCTTGTCCCTGGGCCGGTAGGTGCCGTCCGCGTCCTGCTTGAGGTCGATCACGTCCGGGCGCTGACGCTCGGCCAGGTCGCGTTCGCGGCGGGCAAGGCGCGCCTGTTCCTCGTCTGTCTTGAACTTGTTCGACCAGTCCATCCAGATGCGGCGGATGCCGAAATAGATGAGCAGGCCAAGGCCGGTAATGAGCAGAATGCGCAGCAGCATGAGTAAGCCCTAAAGCCCCAGACGCGCCCAATGGGCGCGGTCCTCGATGGAATGGGTGACGTCTTCTACCAGGGATTGGGCAGAAAATCCCAGCCGGGGCAGCGCGAAGAAGGGCCGTTTCGGCGCGATCTGTTTCAACACCACCTCGGCGCCAAAACGCTCGCGCAGGGTGGCGTGGAGATCGCCGATGCCGTCTGCCAGTCCCAGCTCAATGCCGCGCAATCCGGTCCACCACTGGCCGGTGAACAGCACATCGTCATCAGCCTTGAGCCGGCCCTTGCGGCCTGCCTTGACGTGGTCGATGAAGACCTGATGGATATCGAGCTCGAACTGCTTGATCCGCTCCACATCCTCTGCCTTTTCCGGCAGAAAGGGATCGAGGGTGGATTTGTTGCGGCCCGCCGTGTGGACGCGGCGCTCTATACCCAGTTTGTCGATGGCCCCGACAAAACCGAAACCGGCCATGATGACGCCGATGGAGCCCACAATTGAAGATGGGTCGACCAGGATTTCATCGCCCGCCACGGCGATGAAATAGCCGCCGGACGCCGCTGCATCCTCGACGAAGACCAGAACCGGCTTGTCATGCTGGTCGGCCAGATCGCGGATGCGCTTGGAAATCAGCCGGCTTTGCACCGGCGAGCCGCCGGGCGAATTGACGACAATGGCGACGAGCGGCGCGGATTTCATGGCAAAGGCGCGGGCCAGAAGCGGCTCGACCGAGGCGATATTGAGCCGCCCGGGCCGCTGGTCCGCGGCAATGACGCCATGCAGCCGCACCACTGGAATGACCGGCGGGCGACGGATGATCCGGCTCAGCCAGTTGCGTTTCGGCGCGGGCGTATCGTCCATGTCCACTCCTTTGATTTCCCGGAACATTTAGGAATTGGGCGGCAGATTACCAGTCGAACGCCGCTTTTCCCCGCAGAATCGCATCGAATTGCGGCGCGAAGCCATTGCCCTCCGGCCCATGCAGAAACCGCGTCGCCAGAAGCGTCAGTGGCGCGCGCGATCCCTTCATGCCACGCACCAGCACGCGGGTCGCTGCGGCACCGGGGCGCGGGGCCAAGGGCAGAATCGCGATCGCGCCAAAGCGCGTTGCAAAGGCGGCGAGCAGTTCGGTCAGGCCCTCGGACGGATAGATGACAATCGCCGCTCCGCCGGCTTTTGCACAGGACGCGGCGCAGCGCATCCAGAGGTCGAGCTCCCCAGCCTCCATATGCCGCGCATCGGCCCGGTCCGCCTTTTTTGCCAGCGTTCCTTTGCCGACGGCAAAGAAAGGCGGATTGGCGATGACAATATCGTGCCCGTTGTCGGCAAGGCCCGCCGCGCGCCGCAGATCGGCCTTGGCCGTCACATCCACTGCAACGGCTTCAGCCCGCCCGGCAAGGCCATTGCTGGCGATATTGTCCTGCGCCAGCGCCAATGCCTGGCTGTCGCGCTCGGCCAGGACTGCGCTATCCGCCCGGTTCAGCGCCAGAGCCACCAGACCCGCAGCGCCGGTTCCCGCGCCCAGATCGAGAAGTTTTTTCGTACCTTGGGGCACGGATGCCCCCAGCAGCACGGAGTCGAGACCAGCGCGAAAACCGTTGCGCGGCTGCGACAGAGTCAACATGCCGCCTAAAAAGGCGTCGCGCGTTGGTGTTTGGTGTTTTACAAGATCGGCAGGCTGGTCTAGGGACATCGCACCCGGCTGGCTGGTTTCGAGCGATCCTACATGGCTCGCCGGGACGGTCTCAACCCGATTTGCCGCACAAGGCAACAAGGACGTTATGGCGGTGTCAGTTCTGCCCCAGATGAAACAAGCGCCAGAGATGAATCCGGTCGAGCGGCTGATGGCCGCCACCGCAGACGACATGGCGCGCGTCAATGACCTGATCTTGCAGCGCGCCCAGTCCCATGTGGACATGGTGCCCGAGCTTGCGCGCTATCTCATCGACAGCGGCGGCAAGCGCCTGCGGCCGATGCTGACGGTCGCCGCGGCTATTCTGTTCGGGCGCGGCAAGGGACATGCCGTCAATTTCGCCGCTGCCGTCGAATTCATGCACAATGCCACCCTGTTGCACGACGATGTGGTGGATGAAAGCGACATGCGCCGGGGCAAGCCGGCCGCGCGCATGGTCTGGGGCAACAAGGCGTCCATTCTCGTCGGCGATTTCCTGCTCGGCCAGGCCTTCATGATGATGGTGGAAACCGGCGATATCGAGGCTTTGGGCGTGCTTTCCGCCGCTTCGGCAGTGATGGCCGAGGGCGAGGTGTTCCAGCTTGCCAAGACCGGCGATCTCCAGACCAGCGCCGCCGATTATGCCGAAGTGATCCGCGCCAAGACGGCCGTGCTGTTCGAGGCGGCCTGCAAGGTGGGCGCGATGTCCGGCGGCGCCGACAAGGCCGGCTGCGACGCGCTGGCGCTTTACGGGCTTGAACTGGGCAATGCCTTCCAGCTTGTCGATGACGCGCTCGACTATGGCGGCGAAAGCGGCGCTCTCGGCAAGAATGTCGGCGACGATTTGCGCGAAGGCAAGATGACCCTGCCGGTGATTCTGGCGCTGCAATCGGCCAGCGAGAGCGAGCGCGCCCTCATCGCCGCCGCACTCGGCAATGCCGAGGCCAGCGATCTGGAAGTGCATCAGGTGGTGGCGATCTTCAACCGCTATGACACATTGCGCAGGACGCTGGAAAAGGCGCAGGACCACGCAAAGGCCGCAATTGCCGCCCTCGCCGCCCTGCCCGACGGCGAAATGAAGACCATTCTTGCGGAAGTCGTCGAACACAGCGTCAGTCGCGCGAGTTGAAGGCCGGCCTTCGCCGGGATGACGCTACCCGAGAGACCCCTCTACCCCGCCACGCCCAGCAGCGGTGCGGTGCCGACCCAATAGTCCGGGTGCAGGCGGCGCATCTGGCTGGCCGCTTCATGGGCCTGCCCCTCCGAGCCGAACAAGCCGAACATGGTGGCGCCTGACCCTGACATGCGGGAAAGCATGCAGCCGGGGCTTTCCGCCATTTCCTCGATCAACACGCCGATTTCGGGCACCAGCTTGATGGCCGGCGGCTGGAGATCATTGCGGGTTTCGGCGAGCCAGAGGCCCAGTTGCGCCGGACGGGTCAGCGGTTCGGGCAAGGACGGCAGCGGGTAATTGTCATGGGCGCGCAGCCGCCGGAACACGTCGGCAGTCGCCACGCCGACGCCCGGATTGACCAGGGTAATGTAAAGTGCGGGAAATTCGGGCAATGGCGCAAGAATTTCGCCAACGCCACGCGCCACCAGCGGGCGCGACAGCAGACAGGCCGGCACGTCGGCGCCAAGGCCGGCCGCCAGATCCACGAGTTCGCCCAGCGGCACCGACGCTGTGGCAAGCTCGGCCATGATGCGCAAAGCCGCCGCCGCGTCGGCGGACCCGCCACCAATGCCGGCGGCCACGGGCAGGTTCTTGACGAGATGCAGGGCCAGGCCAGGCGGAGAGAGGTCCGGCCAGCGCGCCCGGAATGCCGCCACCGCCCGCAGCACCAGATTGTTCGGCTCGGCGCTCAGCGCGGTTCCGAACGGCCCGGAAATGACCAGCGAGTCCTTGTCGGCGATGCGGGCCTCGATATCGTCCGAAATATCGGCAAAGACGATCAGGCTTTCGAGATCGTGATATCCGTTTTCGCGCCGGCCAATGATGTGCAGCGCCAGATTGATCTTGGCTGGCGCCGACTGGGTGACGAAGGCACTCATCAAGGTCTATTCGGACTCGTTCTTCGGCGTCAGCCCCTCGGCCAGCTTGGCTTCGGCGCGCTCGACCACATTGCCGGTCGTATCGACCGAGCGGGCAATGTTCCACTGGAAACGCGCTTCGAGCTTGCGTCCGGCTTTCCAATAGGCGTCGCCCAGGTGATCGTTGATTTCGGGGTCGCTGGGCAGCAGCATCACTGCCCGTTCCAGCGTTTCCACCGCTTCATCGATCCGATCCAGCTTGTAGAAGGCCCAGCCCAGCGAATCGACGATATAGCCATCCATGGGCTGCGCCTCGACCGCGGTTTCGATCATTTCCAGCGCCTCTTCGAGGTGCATATCCATGTCGATCCAGCTATAGCCGAGATAGTTGAGCACCTGCGGCTGGTTGGGATTGAGTTCCAGCGCCCGCTTGAAGTCGGCTTCGGCCAGCGGCCATTCCTTGGCGCGTTCATAGGCAATGCCGCGCACATAGAAGAAGCGCCAGTCGGCCGGGGACGTACCGCCGGTGATGTTGATGGCGTCGCTATAGGCCTTGGCCGCTTCCAGGTAGTTTTCGTCATAGCGGTGGAGATCGCCCAGCACCGAAACGGCATCGAGGTCGTCGGGGCGCGTGGCCACGATATTGCCAAGGCGCCTGATGGCCTCGGCCCGGTCGCCCATGGCATCGAGATTCTGGGCGACCCGCACCACGGCGGTCGGCTTGAGCGGCGACTTGGCGGGGATGGCATCATAGACGGCATTGGCCATTTCATGCTGACCACCGCTGTCGAGCAATTGCCCGAGCGCCAGCGCGATGACATCGGAGGCGGGGTCCAGATAGACGCCAAGACGCAGGAAGACCAGCGCAAGATCCATGCTGCCATCGCGCGACAGGGCGACACCGATGCCGTGGAACATTTCGGCGGCGCCGACCTGAACGCTGGTGGTGAACACACCGGGGCGCCTGTCCGCATCCACGGCCTGTCGCACATTGCGGATGACGGCATGGGTCAGGCCCTGGGCCTCAAATTCATCCAGCACATCGCGCGCCGCAGCGAAGTCGCCGGAATTGGCCAGCATGCGCGCATACACTTCGGCAATGCGGGCCACATAGGGCTCCACATCATAGGCGCGCTGCGCCAGCGTCAGCGCTGCCTCAGCATTGCCCGCGGCCTCGTTCATCAGCGCGCGGTGGAAGACCAGAAAATCTTCAAGTCCGCGACTGCCGAGCCGTGACATGACCGTGTCGGCTTCGCTGGTCTTGCCCTCGCCTACCAGGGCCCAGGCGCGCAGGATGCCGGCGGTGATGCCGCTGAAACTGTCTTCCGAGACATTATCCAACCGGCGCACGGCGGCGTTATAGCGTCGCTCCTTGAGCGCCTCGGTGGCCACCACCAGCTCGGCGAGCTGGTTGCCGGGGTCGAGTTCCAGCATGCGCCGAGCCGTGGTGGCTGCCTGGCCGATCTGTCCATCAGCAGCCAGCGCCACATAGGCGCGCTCAACGAGAACCGGATTGTCCCAATCGGCCTGGGCCGCGTCATTGAAGAAACGGGCGGCTTCGTCGGTCCGCAAGTCCTTGATTGCCTGCTGGCCGGCCATATAGGAGCCGGATATGGACGGGCGGAACAGTTTGAGCAGGTCGCGCGTGGCTTCCTGCAACCGCATGCCCGCATCGAACTGCGCCGCAGCCGGCGCGGCCGTCAGGGCCAGTATCGCTGCCGCGAGCACGGGCAAGGCCCGGCGAATTGAAAACAGGGTCACGTGACAGACTTCTCCCTAGAGCAGTTCCGGTGAAAGCGGAGGCCACTTGTCGGGCCCGGAAGCGCTACACTCTTAAATCGTCTTGCCGACAGCAAATCGGCGCAAAGATTGTCCGTTTTGGGACCGCGCCGCAAGACTGCCAGATTATGTTCGCCGTCACATTCCGCTGTAATTGGGTCCGCTACCGCCTTCGGGCGGCACCCAGGTAATGTTTCGGGCCGGATCCTTGATGTCGCAGGTCTTGCAATGCACGCAATTGGCGGCATGGATGCGGAACACCGGTGCGCCATTTTCTGCCGACATTTCATATACGCCTGCCGGGCAATAAAGCGGTGCGGGCTCGCCGAAGCGCGGCAGATTTTCCCGCACCGGAACGGTCGGATCGGCCAGTTTCAGATGGACGGGCTGGTCTTCGTCATGGGCCAGATTGGCCAGGAAAACCGAGGAAGCGCGGTCGAATGTGGTTTTCCCGTCCGGTCTGGCATATTGGCGCGGGGTGACATCGGCAATGGGTTTCAGCCTGGCCGCGTCCGGCGTGGTCCAGCGCATTGTGCCAAAGGGCGAAAAGCGCAGGATGGCCTGGCACCACATGTCGAAGCCACCCAGGGCAGCGCCGGCAAGCGTGCCGAAACGCGACCAGAGCGGCTTCAGATTGCGGACGCCGCGCAGTTCCTTTTCAATGCCGGTGGAGAGGATGCGATGGTCGAAGCCGGCGATCACATCATGTTGACGGCCCTCCGCGATGGCCGCACCGACAGCATCTGCCGCGCCGATGCCGGACAGGATGGCATTGTGGATGGCCTTGAGGCGCGGCGCGTTCATGAAGCCGGCCGCGCAGCCGATCAGCCCGCCACCGGCAAAGGCCAGATCGGGAAGGGCCTGCAAGCCGCCCGCCGCCAGAGCCCGTGCGCCATAGCTGATCCGGGTTGCGCCTTCGAGCAATGGCGCAATGGACTTGTGGGTCTTGAACCGCTGAAACTCGCCGAAGGGCGACAGGGTCGGGTCGGCGTAATCGAGATGGACCACATAGCCCAGATAGAGTTTGCGGTCCTGCGCATGATAGGCGAAGCCGCCGCCATCCGTGCCATTATCGAGGGGGAAGCCCAGATAATGATCGACCTTGCCGGGCTGGTGCTTTTCCGCGGGAATTTCCCAGACTTCCTTGATGCCGAGGCCGTATTTCTGCGGGCTGGAATTGCGATCCAGGGCAAATTCGCCAATGATCTTCTTCGCCAGCGATCCGCGCGCGCCTTCGGCGATCAGGGTATATCTGGCTTCCAGCGCAATGCCCTCGGCAAAGCCTGATTTCGGATTGCCCTCGCGGTCACGGCCGAGATCGCCTGTGATGATGCCGCGAACGGGCCCGTCCCCTTCCCGCAATACATCGACGGCGGCGGTCATCGGAAAAATATCCACGCCCAGTTCGCTCGCCTGTTCGCCCAGCCAGCGCACCAGATCGCCCAGGCTGACGATGACGCCGCCCCTGGTCCGCATCTGCGGGGGGATCATGAAGTGGGGGAAGGTGAAATCCCCCTTGGCGGTGAGGAAATGATAGGAGTCCTTCAGCACATCGGGGCCAACAGGGGCATTTTTGAGCCGCCAGTCGGGGATGAGCGCATCGAGGCCCACCGGGTCCATGACAGCGCCGGAAATTATGTGGCCGCCTATTTCCGCGGCCTTTTCGACGACGGTCACGGCAATGTCGGGATGGCGCTGTTTCAGCCGGATCGCGGCGGCAAGACCTGAGGGTCCGGCGCCGACGATCAGCACATCTGTGGACAGCACTTCACGATTGCCGGCATCTGCCATGCGAAAACACCTTTGGGGCCCGGGCGCGACTTTCCGCCCGTTCCGGGGTGTGACATAACGGGATCAATGTCTCAAGATCGCTCGCTCAACAACGCCGAAATGCTGTCGGTGCTCGACTGGTATCGGGCCGCCGGTGTGGATATCGCCGTGGGCGAGGAGCCGGTCGATCGGTTTGCGCAGAAGCCCCCTGCCCCGGCCAGCATGCCGCCCCGCGCGACAGCGCCGCAGGCCGCGCCCCTGCCGCAGCCGACCGGGCCGGTCGGCGGCGATCCCAGCGAAGCACGTCAGCTCGCCGGATCGGCGGCCTCGCTCGATGAGCTGCAGAAAATCCTCAACGATTACAATGGTTGCGGCCTGAAATTCCGCGCCACGCAACTGGTGTTTGCCGATGGCAACCCGGAGGCGAAAATCATGCTGATCGGCGAAGCGCCGGGCGCGGAGGAAGACCGGCAGGGCAAGCCATTCGTCGGCCGCTCGGGGCAATTGCTCGACCGGATGTTGGCCGCTATCGGGCTGGACCGCTCACTGGTCTATATCGCCAATACAGTGCCCTGGCGTCCACCCGGCAATCGCACGCCGACGCCAGAGGAAATGGAACTGTGCCTGCCTTTCCTCAACCGGCAGGTGGAGCTGGTGGCGCCGAAACTGGTGATGACGCTGGGCGGCCCGGCGATGCAGACCGTGTTCAAGACCACGAACGGCATTATCAAGATGCGCGGCAAATGGCAGGACGTGTCCATCGGCAACCATCAGGTGGAAGCCCTGCCGACGCTGCATCCGGCCTATCTGCTGCGGAACCCGGCCGCCAAGCAGCAGGCATGGCGGGATCTGCTGAGCCTCAAGGCAAAGGCGGATGCGCTGGGGCTGATATAGGCTGATCAATTTGCAGTTTTTCGGTCAATGTTCGTGAGCCCGGATTTGCCCCTCCCCCTTTGAGGGACTGGATCGGGGCTCCCTGTCCTCAAAATCAGACCCGATTTCGGGGCTATGTTTCAAAGCTTGCCACGCTATGGTCGTGTTCGACTGATTTGCAGCAAAGACCACACTAGCGAAGGCCCGCACTCTCATGGCTTCCGTCATCAAGATTTATGCCCTTTTCCTTGGTTCGGCCCTGCTGATGTTCGGCGGCGGCTTGCAGGGACTGTTGCTCTCGGTGCGCGGCGCTGAGGAGGGTTTTTCCCTGTTGGCGCTGGGCCTGATCGGCACCGGGTGGTCGGTGGGTTTCGTCGCCGGCTCGCTCACCGTGCCGCTGGTGGTGCGCAAGGTTGGCCATATCCGTGCCTTCTCCGTGATGGCTGCCATCGGCACGATCACCATCCTGCTCAACCTGCTCTGGATCAACGACGTCAGCTGGATCCTGCTGCGCGCGCTCAGCGGCTTCTGTTTTGCCGGTGCGGCGATGATCGTCGAAAGCTGGCTCAACGAAGTCGCCGACAACAAGAGCCGCGGTACGATCTTCTCGATCTATGTCACCATCAACATGGCCGCTTCGACATTGGGCCAGATCGCCATGTCGGTCACCGGCACGGCCGGCTATATCCCCTTCATTGTCGGGGCGATCAGCTTCATCTGCGCCGTTTTGCCCACCGCGCTCACGTCGAGTCCGCAGCCCAAGCCACTGCAATCGGCCAAGCTGGACATCGGGCTGTTGTACCGCACCTCGCCGGTCGCCGCGATTGCCGCTTTTTCAGTGGGCATGGCCAATGGCGCATTCGGCACGCTGGCCCCGGTCTATGGCTATGAACAGGGGCTCGACGCCAGCGGCATCGCGCTGCTCTTTGCCATCGCCGCCATTCTGGGGGCGGTGGCACAGGTGCCATTCGGGCGGCTGTCCGACCGCATCGACCGGAGACTGGTGCTGATCGGTCTCTCGGGTTTTGCCGCAGTGGTGGGAGCGCTGACGGCGATCATCAACCCGGAAGCGGGGTGGCTCATGTATGTGCTGTTCGCCGCTTATGGTTTTGCCGCCAACCCGATCTATGCGGTGGCGGTGGCCCATGCCAACGACTTTGCCAAGGATGGTGATTTTGCCAAGATTGCCGGAGGCATGCTGCTCATTCTGGGTGTCGGCCTCGCCATCGGCCCCACTGTCGCCTCGCTGATCATGGGCGCATGGAGCCCGGTTGGCCTGTTTGTCGTCACCGCCACTTTCCACGGCGCGCTGGCCGGCACGGCCTATCTGCGCATGCGGATGCGCAAGGGGCTCGACGCAGCCTATCGCCAGCCCTTCCAGCCGGTCAGCGACAAGCTGACCACGCCGGAAACGCTTGCGCTTGACCCGCGCGGTGATAGTGACGACGAGGACAGCGTGAACCAGGACGAAGCGCCGGTGCCTGACGAACTGATCGAGACAGCCAGGGGAGACGACGATGTTCAAAACGGAAAGATTTGAGGATCGCGCGTTCAAACCGCTCTCCATCGCCATCATTGCCGTGTCCGACACCAGAACGCTGGAGACCGACAAGGGCGGGGCACTGCTGCAATCGCTGCTTGAGGGCGATGGCCATGCCTGCTTTTCGCGGCAGGTGATCCGCGACGATGTTCAGCTTATTCGCGCCGGGCTACAGGCGCTCGTCGCCAATCCCGAGGTCGACGTGGTGCTGACGACAGGTGGCACCGGCTTTACTGGCCGCGACGTGACGCCCGAGGCGGTGGAGCCGCTGTTCGACAAGCGGATGGAGGGGTTTTCGGTGCTGTTCCACCAATATTCGGCGACGACGGTGGGCACTTCGTCGCTGCAATCGCGGGCGACGGCAGGACTGATCGGGGAAACCTTCGTTTTCTGCCTGCCCGGCTCGCGCGGGGCCTGCCGCGATGCCTGGGAGGGCATTCTGACCCACCAGCTCGACTATCGGCACAAGCCCTGCAATTTCGTGGAAATCATTCCGCGCCTGGCCGAACGGTAACATCTAGCGAACGACACGTTCGTCAGCGTTCACTTTAAAGAGCAGATCGGAAAGGGCATCTTCCGGGCAGCAGCGCTTTGGCGCCTTCAGGAGAAATGCCATGTCCCGATATTCGACCGCGCCCATGCAGATCGGCATGGTGACGCTCAATGTGCGCCAGCTCGACACCGTCGCAGATTATTATCGGCACCTGCTCGGCCTTGCCGATCTGGGCCGCGACGGCAACACGCTGCGCCTTGGCGTCGGCGACAAGCCGCTGCTGGAACTGCGCGGCAATGACAGCCTTGCACAGCGCGACCCGCGCTCGGCCGGTCTGTTCCACACCGCCTTTCTGATGCCCAGCCGCGAGAGCCTTGGCGCGTGGCTGCGCCACGTCGCCGCCGAACGCATTCCCGTCGATGGCGCCTCTGACCACCTCGTCAGCGAGGCGGTCTATCTGCATGATCCGGAAGGCAATGGCATCGAGGTCTATCAGGACCGGCCGCGTTCCGAATGGAGCACGGATGGCAAGACCATCTCCATGTCCACCGAGCAACTGGACATTCCCGCCCTGCTCGATCTTGAGCCGCAGAACAGCTACGACGCCGCGCCTGACGGATTGTTCGTGGGACATATGCACCTGCAGGTGGGCGACAACAGTCTTGCCGAGCCCTTCTATTCCGGCGTGCTGGGCACCGACATCACCGCCCATTATCCGGGTGCGAGCTTTTACGGCGCAGGCGGCTATCATCACCAGCTGGCCACCAATATCTGGTCGAGCCGCGGGGCTGGCCCCATCGAAGCCAATCGGACGGGTCTGGTCGGGTTCGAGCTGGTGCTGGATAGCGACCAGCAGCGCGCCGACATTCTGTCCCGCGCGCAGTCGAACGAAACCACGATCAAGGACCCATGGGGTCTGGAGATCGCGCTCGGTATCGATCCGGAGGCCTGAACCATGCTTGTCAACGGCAAGTGGTCCGCGAACTGGCAGCCGGTGCAGGCCAAGGACGACAAGGGCGGCTTTGTGCGCCAGACATCGAGTTTTCGCCATTGGGTGACACCCGATGGCAGCGCGGGCCCGACCGGCGAGGCCGGGTTCAAGGCCGAGCCCGGTCGCTACCACCTCTATGTGGCGCTGATCTGCCCATGGGCTTCACGCACGCTGATCGGGCGCACGCTCAAGGGGCTGGAGGACATGATCTCCGTGTCCATCGTGGAGCCGGAAATCGGTGATCAGGGCTGGCGTTTCGCCGGTGCAGATCCCGTCAACGGCGCCAGCTACATGCATGAAATCTACACCAGGGCCGACCCGCAGATCAGCGGTCGCGCCACCGTACCCGTGCTGTGGGACAAGCATAGAAATACCATCGTCAACAATGAGAGTGCCGATATCCTGCGCATGCTCAATTCGGGATTTGGGGCGCTGGCGAGCGATGCGGTGGACCTCTACCCCGACGCCCTGCGCAGCGAGATTGACGCGCTCAACGACTATATCTATCCGCGCCTCAACAATGGCGTCTATCGCGCCGGGTTCGCCACGACGCAGCTCGCCTATGACGAGGCGTTCAATGACGTGTTCGAGGCGCTCGACATGCTCGAAGGCAGGCTGGAGGGGAAGCGCTATCTGTTCGGCGATGCGCTGACCGAGACCGATATTCGCGCCTTCGTCACGCTGGTGCGGTTCGATGCGGCCTATCATGGCCTGTTCAAGACCAATCTCAAACGCATTGCCGACTACCCGAACCTCTCCGCCTATATGCTGCGCGTGCTCGACATTCCCGGCGTGCGGGAGACTGTCGATATCGACCATATCAAGCGCGGCTATTATTCGATCAAGTCGCTCAATCCCAATGGCATCGTGCCCAAGGGGCCGCATATTCGGGGGCTGTATGAGGTGACGCCATGACCGACAGCCTTGTCATATTCCTCCATGGCGTCGGCAGTTCTGGTGATGATATCGGAGGGCGCGGCCCGGCGCAGCGCCTTCTGGCCGAGATGCTGGCCTAACCCGTTCAGGCAACGTGACGGCTGATGGGATAATACTCATCGGTCGTGCCGAACATGACCTGATTGCGGCCGGCATCCTTGGCTGCATAGAGGGCGGCATCAGCCCGGTTATAGGCCGCACGCCAGTCAGCGTCGCCAGCGGCGATGACCGAAACGCCGACGCAAACCGTTATCGGGCGGTGCACACCAGCCGCCCGCCAGTCTGCAGCGGCGCTGGCAAGACGGATGGAATGGGCAATCGCGCCACCCTCCGCTATGGAAAGCCCATGCAGGACAATCACAAATTCTTCGCCGCCGAAGCGCGCGATGATCGCATCGGCTGGCACTGCCGCGCGCAGCAGATCGGCCATGCCGATCAGAACCAGATCCCCGGCATCGTGGCCATATTGGTCATTGATCGTCTTGAAATGATCGATGTCCACGTTCAGCAAAACGCCTGAATAGATGCGGTCAGGCTGTGGCCGGATGGCAGAACTGAACCCACGCCGGTTCAGCAAGCCCGTCAAAGGATCCTGGTCGGCAGCGCGTTGATAGACCGCCAGTGCATCGAGCGACACCGCAGCCAGAGCGGCCAATCCGAACCAGATGGCAAAGACACCCCCGGCAAACTGCATCATGGTGGAATAGTCCGACACCAGGAACTCGGACAGGGCGCTCGTGGTCGGAATGATCAGACCGAAAACCAGCGCCATGATGGTGTTATTGAGAATGGAGAGTGCAGCAAACAAGCCGAGGGCCACGTCAATGCCCTTGGTCATCAGAGGCCAGACTGCAAGAAGGGCCCTCAGCAGCACCAGGGCGATGGCAATATCAATGACGAGAACGCTCAGGCTCAGGCTCTGATAGGCGACGACGACATAGAAATCGGCACACCAGGCCAGAACGACCAGCGTCAAACGCTGACCGACCAGCATGGGCCCGCCATAGCGGATCAGCAGCGCTTCGCCGAAAAAGTAGAAGGAGGCCAGAAAGAACGCATCCGCAATGAGCGTTTGCGACATTTCCTCGATCGGCAGGGCGTAGATGAGAATTGCAGCGGCGTTGAAGATATAGGCCGCGCACCAGCGACTGACGGCAGGCACGCCTGCACGGGCGAGCACGAAAAAGGCCAAGCCGAATGAGATCTGGATGACCAGACCCATAAGAGCGAAGAATTCTGAGTTTTCCATCGTGGCCTCTTCAGGCAACGACTAAAGCCAGATCCTAAAAAATTCGTTCAGACAGGGCGCCGCAGCGAACCGGCGCCCTGTATCAGTCTGTCGCTTCAGTGGCCGCCCATGGCCGGGCCACCGCCTTCAGGCTTTCGCACAAAGAACGAGGCCACCACCATCAGGACCGAAATGACGGCGCCGCAGAGGAACCCGGCACGAATACCGGCGGCGAGGGCATCGACCCCTTCGAGACCGGCAGCCGCACCGGCCGCAGTTTGCAGACTCATGACCGCGACGAACAGCGCGATGCCCGCCGCACCGGCCACCTGCTGCACGGAACCGAGAATGGCGCTGGCATGCGAATAGAGCGGCATGGGCACCGAGCCCATGGACGAGGTGAAGAGCGGGGTGAAGGTCAGCGCTAGACCGAAGCTGAGCGTGACGTGGCCGGCAACCACCGCCCAGACCGGTGTGAACTGGCTGACCAGCGTCAGCGCCCACATCACCGCAGAGACGAGCACAACCCCCGGAACCAGCAGCGGGCGCGGTCCGACCTTGTCATAGAGACGCCCCACAATAGGACCCATCAGGCCCATGAGCAGACCGCCGGGAAGCAGGATCATGCCGGTCTGCAGGGTGTCGAGGCCCAGAACATTCTGGGTGTAGATCGGCAGCAGGATGGACGAGCCCAGCAGCGCCACCATGGCAATGGCCATGGTGATCAGCGCGAAGGTGTAATTGCGATGCTGGAGTGTGCGCAAGTCGAGCAGCGCCTTGTTGTCTTTCGCCAGATTGATCTGACGCCAGATGAAGACAGCCATCGCCACCACACCAATGAGGATCGGCGTCCAGGCCGGAATTGCCGACGGATGCTCAGCCCCCTCACCCAGGCTGGACAGGCCATAGACCAGACCACCGAAGGCCAAAGCCGAGACGATGACCGAGAATATATCGAGCGGCGCATAACGCGGGCTGGATACATTGCGGATGCGCAACACGCCCAGCAACAGCGCGCCGATGGCGATGGGCAGGGTGAAATAGAACATGAAGCGCCAGTCGAAATGGGCAAGGATGAACCCGCCAATGGTCGGCCCGATGGCAGGGGCCACCGCCATGACGATGGAAATATTGCCCATGGTCTTGCCGCGCGCGTCGGGAGGAACCAGCGTCATGACAGTGGTCATCAGCAGCGGCATCATCATGGCCGTGCCCACGGCCTGCACCACGCGACCGAAGATCAGCATTTCAAGCCCAGGCGACAGCGCGCAAACCAGCGTGCCCAATGTGAAGATCGACATGGCGATCATGAAGATCGGGCGGGTATTGATGCGCTGCAGCAGAAATCCGGTAACCGGGATCACCACGGCCATCGTCAGAAGGAAGGCCGTGGTCAGCCACTGGGCAGCGCTGGCCGTGACACCCATATCGTTCATCAGATGCGGAATGGCCACACTCATAATGGTCTCGTTGAGAAAGACCACGAAGGTGGAAACGAGCAGAATGCCGATCACCAGCCTGTTGCGGGCGGCGTTGTCGGGATGGTGCGGCGCGGTGTCAGGAAGTGCGTCGGCAAGGGCTTCGGTCGTCATCTTCTATCCCTCTCAAGGATCTGGTGTCGCCACACGACGGGGAGGCGCGCAGGCTTTCGACATCCGTTCCAAAATATCTGCGACAGGCCGTGTCAGCAGCATGCGCCACCGCGAGGCTGCGCGGATGCGTGACAGGATGCTCGACTGAACTGGGCCGGACGGAGGGCGTTTCTCTACGTCGAACCAATCCTTGCGTCCAGTCTTGTAATGCAGGGCTGGCCTGCCGATATGAGTGTCAGCAAGACCATCACCCTCAGTTGATGTTCTTGTTATGTTCTCATCATCCTGCTAATTTCAGCGGGCGTCGGGCGCAAGGCGATTCTGTGCCCCGCAGCAGGCAGGAGACAGCAATGGCCCTTTATCAGGCCCCGTCCTTTGAAGCGCTGGAAATGTTGAGCCGCAGCCGCGATGCCGATCTGGCGCGGCGCGAACTGGTCAATGCGCGCGGGCGCGGCGCGCAATCCAACCAGTCCGGTCGTTTTGAAACCCACCAGCGCGAAGCCTTCGATGATGGCTGGGGCAATGTCGAGCCCATGCCGCTGTTCGAGACGGTCGAGCATATCGAGCGCGCCAAAACCATCATCACCAGCAATGACAGCCCCGACATCGGTTTCGAGCGTTCGATCAATGCCTATCGCGGCTGCGAGCACGGCTGTTCCTATTGCTTTGCCCGCCCCACCCACGCCTATCTCGGTCATTCGGCGGGGATTGATTTCGAGCGCGACATTTATGTGAAGGCCAATGCGGTCGAGGCTCTGCGCGCTGAACTGGCGGCAAAGAATTATCGCCCGAAACCCATTGCCATGGGCACAAATACCGACCCCTACCAGCCCGCCGAGCGTAAGCACAAGCTGACGCGCGGCATTCTGGAGGTGATGCTGGAGACCCGGCATCCGGTGATGATCACGACGAAGTCGGCTCTGATCATCCGCGACCTCGACCTGCTCACGGAGCTGGCGAAACTCAATCTGGTCAAGGTGGCGATCTCGGTCACGTCCATGGATCACAAGCTCAGCCGCCGGATGGAGCCGCGTGCCTCTTCCCCCGCACGGCGGCTGGAAGCCATTCGCCTGCTTTCCGAAGCAGGAATACCCACGGCTATCTTCGCCTCGCCGATGATCCCGGCGATCAATGACATGGAGCTTGAACGCATTCTCGACGCCGGCAAGGCGCAGGGCGCGATCAGCGCGCAGATGATTCTCCTGCGCCTGCCCGGTGAAGTGCGCGACGTGTTCCGCGAATGGCTGTTGCGGCATTTCCCCGACCGGGTGCGCCATGTCCTGGCGCTGGTGCGCGACACAAGAGGCGGCCGTGACAACGATCCGCGTTTCGGCTCGCGCATGGTGGGCGAGGGTCCCTATGCCATCCTTCTGCGCCAGCGCTTCGAAAAGGCGCGCGACCGCTATGAGCTCGACGCCAAATTGCCGCCCCTGCGCGCGGACCTGTTCGAGGCACCGACGCTGGAAAGCCGGCAGATGAGCTTGTTTTAGGGCGCCCCGACAGGCGAGACGCAAGGAGCCCACACTCACCGGACTGTCGCCCCGGCGTGGTGTGGCGCCTTGGGCTAATCCAGCAGCCGGGCCTTCACAAAATCCAGCATGGCGCCATCCCGATAATCGGCAACGCCCATCACTGCGCCGGCCTCGACCAGTTGCGGCGGGTTGAGGCCCGTCGCCATGCCGATGGTGGCAATGCCTGCGGCCGTAGCCGAAGCAATCCCGGTCCGCGAATCCTCGAAGGCAACCGAATTTGCCGCGTCGGCATCCAGAAGCCGCAGGCCTTCAAGATAAGGCAGGGGATGCGGTTTGCCATGCGCCAGGTCTTCGGCGACGACTACCGACCGGAAACGGTGCCGCACCTTTATCGCATCGAGCAACTGGTCGGCATTGGCGCGCGGCGCATTGGTGACGGCCACCATGGGCACGCCATGCGAATCCGCCCAGCCAAGCAGGTCAAACAGGCCATGCACCGGCTCGACCCCGGCCTCGGCCAGACGGCGGAAGGTGGCTTCTTTCTCATCCATTACGGCGACCCGCTGCTCCAGCGTTTCCTCAGGCAGGAAACGTGCGGCAATGGCTTCATTGGCGAGGCCCTGCAACTCGCGCCCAAAGCGTTCGCGGTCAAAATGGTGCCCGCGCGGACCGAACACCATGTTGAAGGCCTGCAAATGCAGGGGATCGCTTTCCACCAGCGTGCCGTCGATATCGAACAGCAGCGCGGCGCCGGGTTTCAAAGCCATGAGAAGTCCGTTCCGTTGAGGCGGGGAACCCATAGCAGAGCGCGGGCCGGATCAATACTGGGCAACACGCCGCGCATAGGTGGACATGAAATCGAGCGAGGCCAGAACGCCGCGCAGCGACATGCGGCTCTCAACCGGCTTTTCCACCCCCACCAGCGGCACGGACATCACAAGCGCATTGCGCTCCCGCATCTTGTCCAGCACGGCATCCCGATCGGCACCGATCAGGAAGAACTGGTTGACCGTGTTGTGCCGGGTTTCCATGTCATTGCCCATGGTCAGCGCGATGGGCGTTTCGCCGCCAAAGCGCAGGATGATCGGCCTGGTCTCGTCATATTCGCCTTTGGACGGCGAAACGGTAATGGCCAGATCGATTTCGCCATCGAGCCGGTTATGCACCAGCGTCAGCTTGTAGGCGGGCAGGTTGGCGTCGTTCTTTTCCTGGCTTTCCGTGCTCGAAAAACAGGAATAGCCATAAAAATCGGCGGCATCTTCATGGATGGCATTGGGACAGGAAGACAGCCAATCGGCATTATACTGACGCCACTCCCCCGATGAATGCTGGAATGGCTGGGCCATGGCCGGGCCGGAAAAGGCCAGCACCATTGCCACAAGGCAGGTCACGATGCGCATACACGTCTCTCTATACCTTTGCCCCCCGGCCGGACTTCTATATCAGCGTGGGGTCAAATTATGAAATGGACATCGGCATGAGCAGCGAAAGGATCAACGGCACAACCCTGTTTTTTGTGACGGCAGAGGGGCCAGCTCTTTCCAGCGAGCAGGATGCGCTCGACCTTCTGGGCGAGATCTATGGGACTGAAACGGACATGATCGCGGTGCCGACCAGCCGGTTCGCGCCGGAGTTTTTCGATCTCAGCACCAGGCTGGCGGGCCATTTCTTCCAGAAGCTGCAGAACTATCAGATGCGGCTCGCCATTGTCGGGGACATTTCAGAACAGGTGGCAGCCAGCACATCGCTGCGTGATTTCGTCGGCGAAACCAACCGCCGCGCTCATCATCTGTTCGTTGAGGATCGCGGCGCGCTGATCATAGCGCTTGGCGGGGCTTGACCATGGCGCGGCGGGTCAGCGTCAAAATCGAAGCGGTATCAGCCGAGCTGTTTGCACCCGAAGCCGGCTTCCCCGATTTCAGCCATGAAGAGATGCTGATGGCACGCGGGGCACGCTATGTGGCCGGGGTGGACGAAGCGGGGCGCGGGCCGCTGGCCGGGCCGGTGGTGGTCGCCGCCGTGCGGCTCGATCCAGCGCGCATTCCATCGGGGCTCAACGACTCCAAGAAACTGACCGCCGAACGGCGCGATACGCTCTATGCCGAGATCATGGCCAGTGCCGATGTGGCCATTGCCACTGCGCCGCCCAGCGACATACTCAATCTCAATATTCGCGGTGCGACGCTGGCGGCCATGGCCCGCGCGGTCAGTGCCCTGCCGCGGGTCGCAGACCGGGCGCTGGTCGATGGGCGCGATGTACCCCCCGGCCTGCCCTGCCCCGGCATTGCGCTGATCGGCGGGGATGGGCGCAGCGTTTCCATCGCGGCAGCCTCGATCATCGCCAAGGTCACCCGCGACCGGATGTGCGCCATCATGGATTGCGACGCGCCCCATTTCGGATTTTCGGGCCACAAGGGCTATGGCACACAGGCCCATCTTTCGGCGCTCGACCTGCACGGACCCTGCCGCCATCACCGCGAGGCATTCGCCCCGGTAGCAGCCCTGCTGCTGCGGAAAACCACCGTCGTCGTGACCGGTTAACCCCCCGCTAACCCCTTGCGAACGCTCCATTAACCTCAACGCTTTATAACGGCTGTGTTAGTAATGCGTTAGGGTTAAGTGCATGTTGCGTACCGCGCGTACGGCCAGCAAGGCCGATGCGGAAAGGGTGGCCACGCGCCTCCCGATCGATACTATCCTTGTGGGCGATTGCATCGACCACATGAATAGTCTGCCGGCCGGCTCCATCGATCTCATTTTCGCTGATCCCCCCTATAATCTGCAGCTCGACCAGGGCCTCACCCGTCCCGACCAGTCCAAGGTCGATGCGGTGGATGACGATTGGGACAAGTTCGACAGCTTCGCCCATTACGACGCCTTTACCCGCGCATGGCTCGGTGCCGCGCGGCGGCTGCTCAAGCCCGATGGCGCGCTCTGGGTCATCGGCTCCTACCACAATATTTTCCGCGTCGGCGCGGCATTGCAGGATCTCGATTTCTGGATGCTCAACGACATCGTCTGGCGCAAGGCCAACCCGATGCCGAACTTCCGCGGCACGCGCTTCACCAATGCGCATGAAACGCTGATCTGGGCCGCCAAGAGCCAGAAAAGCCGCGTCACCTTCAATTATGAAGCCATGAAGCTGGCCAATGACGATACGCAGATGCGATCGGACTGGCTGTTTCCCATCTGCACCGGGGCCGAGCGTCTCAAGGGCGAGGATGACAGCAAGCTGCATCCTACACAGAAGCCCGAAGCGCTGCTGTTCCGCATTCTCAATGCCACGACCAAGCCGGGCGATATCGTGCTCGACCCGTTCTTCGGCACCGGCACGACCGGCGCGGTGGCCCGCAAGCTGGGCCGCCACTTCATCGGCATCGACCGAGAAGAGACCTATATCGAAGGCGCGCGCCAGCGCATCGCCTCCATTCGCCCCGGCGTGTTCGAGGCGCTGCAATCGGTGACGCCCAAGCGCAAGGAAGCCCGCATTCCCTTCGGCTCGCTGGTGGAGCAGGGCATTATCGAAGTGGGTGCGCAACTTTTCGACTTAACGAAACGTTACTCTGCCATGGTTCGTGCAGACGGCTCGCTCGTCTCGGGTCCACATCAGGGGTCGATCCACAAGGTCGGCGCACTGGTTCAAGGAGCCGAGGCATGCAACGGGTGGACCTTCTGGCACCACGAACAATCCGGTCGGATGGAGCCTCTCGATACGCTGAGAGCCGACATCAGACAAAAACTTGATTTGCTTTCTGCCTGATCCTGACCTCCAATCACCCTATCAGGCTCTATGACTTGGCCGCCGGTTTGCCCCGGCGGCCTTTTTGTTTGACTGGATCGTTTTGCAGGCGCGTCGTTCACTGGAAGCGAGCGCTCCCCAAGGAGGCGGCAACCAGCCGCTGAGATCATGACAACAGTGATTGCGACCCGTACGCTTTATCTGGCCATTGGCTCGCTGCCGCCGCAAGGTTTCGACATTCGGCTTTTTCAGCCGGTCGAGGACAGCACATCCTGGCGGTGCCGCTATGAAATCGATTGGCCCGGACGGCCACGGCAAAGTGATGGCTATGGTGTCGACGGCGTGCAGGCCCTTGCTCTGGCGCTGCAGAAGATCGGCTCGGAGCTTTATACGAGCCCCTACCATGAAAAGGGGCAGCTCGTGTTCGACAAGGCGGGGAAAGGCTACGGGTTCCCCGTCCCCAAGCCGTTGCGCGACATGCTTGTCGGCGACGATGCAGCTTTCGACGGCAATTAAGCCATTCGTGCTGACGGGGGCGGCGGTTTAGTCCAATCCCGCCTCTGCCAGCACCTTCCTGAACAATGTCGGCAAGGCCTCGCCTCTGAGGGCGGACGGCTCGGACCACCAGCCGCCGTCGAGCCCATCGGGCGCAACCACCGCCGACCAGACTTCCAACTCCAGCCGGAAATGGGTGAAGATGTGGACCACCTGGCCGCGATACTGCCAATCGGCCGCGACGGGATGGGCGGGCTCGGCCAGTTCGGCGGTCCAGTCAGAATTGGGCACTTCGGTCATGCCGGCCAAGAGGCCCTTTGCAGGCCGGGACTGGAGATAGACGTCGCCGGCCGCATCCAGCATGACGAAGGCATGGCCTTTGCGCACCGGGCGCTCCGCCTTGACGGGTTTGATCGGATAGGTGAGCGGATTGCCCTGTCTTGAGGCCGTGCAATCGGGCTGAATGGGGCAGATGAGGCAGGACGCGGAGCGCGGGGCGCAAATGGTGGCGCCCAGATCCATCATGGCCTGGGCGAAATCACCGGCGCGGGCGGGTACCGAGGCCTGCAACGCGGCCCGCAGTTCCTCCTTGGCGTCGCGCACCGGGACATCGAGCGCATAGTAGCGGGCCAGAACACGGTCGAGATTGCCGTCAAGCACGGCGATCCGCTCATCAAAGCAGATCGCGGCAATGGCGGCGCTGGTATAGGCGCCGATGCCGGGGAGGGTCTGAAGGGCCTGCGACGTGGTGGGGAAGACGCCGCCATGGTCGCGCACCACAGCCTCGGCGCAGGCATGCAGGTTGCGGGCGCGGGCGTAATAGCCCAGCCCCGCCCATTCGCGCAGGACGGAATCGAGCGGCGCCGCCGCCAGGTCGAAGACCGTCGGCCAGAGGCTGGTGAAGCGCAGGAAATAGGCCTTAACCGCCGCGACCGTGGTCTGTTGCAGCATCACCTCGCTCAGCCAGACGCGGTATGGATCGGGACGGATACCGGCGGCCCGACCCCCGGGCGACACGCGCCATGGCAGGTCGCGGGCATGGCTATCGTACCAGGCGAGGACGGCTTGGGCGTCTATCGGGTGGGGAGCAGAGAGGGGCAATTGGGGCTGATCTATTCGGTTCGGGCGCAAAGTAGCGGTGCAGGACAGCGCGGTCCATTCAAAAGGGCGAAGGCGCGATGGCCGGCGCTACCCTCCCCCTCAAGGGGCAAGGTTGGAAGGACCCATGGCTTGAAGCAAGCCCGCACTTGCCCGGACCCCTCTCCCGCGCTACTCCATCTCCATGGCCGAGGATAAACCGCCCGAATATAATCGCCGCAACAGGACGCTTTCCGTCGCCGATGCGCTGGCGGGGGCGATCGATCCAGTCCTGCGCAAGCGCGGCTTTGCGGGCCGGGATATTATCAGCCAGTGGGCCGTGATCGCGCCGGCGCCCTTCAATACGACCACCCAGCCGGACAAGCTGAGCTGGCCCCGGGCCGGTCACAATGCCGAGGGCGCGACCCTGTATCTGCGTTGCGCGCCGGGGCAGGCCTTGTTCGCCCAGCATGAGGCTCCCGCGATTGCGGCTGCCGTCAACCGCTATTTCGGCTATGTTCTGGTCAAGGATGTACGGCTTTCGGCAGAGCCATTCACGCCGGGTTCAGGGGCAAAGGCCCATATGCCATATCAACCGAGCCAGAGCGCCATAGCAAAGGTCGGCAAGGCGACCGAAATGGTCGAAGACGACGATCTGAGGGACGCGTTGCAGGTTCTTGGCCTGGCGCTCTCCAGCAGATCGGAACAAAAGAGCAGATAGACTGTTCACCTCGTGTTGATGGAGATGCCCACTTGCCGACATCTTCGGCAAGTGTAGTGTCCCCCACACAATAATCAGGAGCCTCTGACGTGAAATTCAATCGCCGCGAAACCATCATCCTTGCCGCAGCCGCCTCGGCGCTCAGCCTGTCCGGCGTGGGTATCGCACAGGGTGCGGAAGGCGACATGATCGACGAAGCGCGGCTCATGGCCCCCGCCGGCGGGCTGACCGACCATGCCCTGGGCAATGCTGATGCCCCGGTCACTGTCATTGAATATGCTTCGCCCACCTGCCCGCACTGCGCCACGTTCCACAATACGGTCTATGAGCCGTTCAAGGCGGAATATGTCGATACCGGCAAGGTGCAGTTTATCGTGCGGCCCTTCGCCCGCAATGCGCTGGACGCGGCCATCTTCATGCTGGCAGAAGCCGCGGGCCCCGAGAATTATCACGACGTCATCGCCACCTTCTTCAAGACCCAGAATGAATGGGGAATGTCCGAAACGCCGCGCGACGCGCTCTATGCCATTGCCCTGCAGCTCGGGTTTACAGAGGAAAGCTTCAACGCAGCCTTGACGAATCAGGATGTGCTGGCCGGGATTGAAGCGCAGAAAAATCAGGCGCTGGACGATTTCGGCCTGACGGGGACGCCGACATTCTATGTCAACGGCAAGACGCTTTCGGGGGGCAAGACGCTTGAGCAGCTCGCTGCCGAGATCGACCCGCTCGTGCCTGCCGATTTCGTCGCCCCTGCTGCCACAACCGAAGCGCCCGCTGCCGATGCAATGGCTCCCGCTGCTGACGCCATGGCGCCGGCCGCCGAAACCCCCGCGGCTCCTGCAGCGCAATAAGTCCTCGCGCCTTTCCTTCTCCCCTCGTGGGAGAAGGTGGCGCGGAGCGCCGGATGAGGGGGCTGCGATTTCCGCAACACCCCCTCACCCGCCCTTCAGGCACCCTCTCCCGCGAGGGGAGAGGGGAAGAGAGGCAGGATGAAATTCTCCCGCCTCCGCCTTCATGGCTTCAAATCCTTTTCCGATGAAACCGTGCTTGTCATGGAGCCGGGCCTGACGGGCATTGTCGGGCCCAATGGCTGTGGCAAGTCCAATCTTGTCGAGGCCATGCGCTGGGTCATGGGCGAAAGCTCCTACAAGGCCATGCGCGCCTCGGGCATGGATGATGTCATCTTTTCCGGTTCGGGCAATCGACCCGCCCGGAACACTGCCGAAGTCACCCTTGTCCTTGACAATGCCGACCGCACCGCGCCGGCGGCGCTCAACAGCGCCGATGTGCTCGAAGTCACCCGCCGCATCGAGCGCGAGGCGGGCTCGGTCTATCGCGTCAACGGCAAGGAAGTGCGCGCCCGCGACGTGCAATTGCTTTTTGCCGATGCCTCCACCGGCGCCCATTCACCCGCCATGGTGCGGCAGGGGCAGATCGGCGAATTGATCGCTGCCAAGCCGACCGCCCGCCGCGCCCTGCTCGAAGAAGCCGCCGGGATTTCGGGGCTGCATTCCCGCCGCCACGAGGCAGAATTGCGCCTGCGCGCCGCCGAGAGCAATCTCGAACGGGTGGACGACATTGTCGGCCAGGTCGAATCCCAGCTCGAAAGCCTCAAGCGGCAGGCGCGGCTGGCCAATCGCTATCGTGGCCTTTCCGGCGACATTCGCCGCGCCGAGGCGACGCTGTTCCATATCCGCTGGGTGGCCACGCGCGTCGCCGAGAAGGAAAACGAGGCGGCGCAGGCGGTGTTGATCCGCCAGCTTGCCGATGCAACCCATGCCCAACTGGCCGCCCAGAAGGCCAGCGAAAGCGCCGAAGCTGCCCTGACCCCCTTGCGCGAGCGCGAGGCCGTCACCGGGGCGGTGCTGCAACGCTATACCATTCTGGCCGAGCAACTGGCTGACGAGGCGCGGCGCATGAGCCAGCGCCGCGCGGAACTGGAAGACCGCCTCCGTCAGATCGCCGCCGACGGATCGCGTGAGCGCGAACTGGTGGCCGAGAGCGAGACCACGCTCGCCGCCTATGCCGGGGAGCAGGTGACTCTCGCGGCTGCGCAGCAGGCCGCGCAGGCCGATCAGGAGGCGGCCCGCATGCAGGCGGAGAGCGCGCGTGCCGCCGTCGCCGAAGCCGAGACGACTGCCCGGCAGGCGGCGGACGAACTGGCGCAGATACGCGCCCGGCGCGCCCAGGCCGAACGCAATGTGCTCGACGCTCGCAGCCGCCAGGCCCGCCTCGCACAGCAATTGGCGGAAGTCGAAAACGATCTTGCCAGAGTTACGGGCGCATTGGAGGCAGACGAAACGCTCCATGCCCGCCGCGCGACACTGGAGTCCGCACAAACCGCCGCGGCCAGCGCCGAGCAATCCGCTCTGGCGGCGGAAGCCGAGGCGACAGCGGCCCAGTCAAAACTCGACACGGCGCGCCCTCGCCTGTCCGAGCTCGAAGCGCTGGTCACGCGGCTCGAAGCCGAGGCATCCACGCTGGCGAAAATGCTCAATACCGGATCGGGGCTGTGGCCGGCCGTTGTCGACGAGCTCAAGGTGGAGCCCGGCTACGAAACCGCCCTTGGTGCGGCCCTGGGCGATGACCTCGAAGCCAGCTCCGACGCCGGCGCGCCGCTGCATTGGTCCGTCGCTATCGATCGCTATGACGACCCGCCGCTGCCACAAGGCGCAGAGCCGCTCTCGCGCCATGTGACCGGCCTTAACCTGCTCGAACGCCGGCTCAACCAGATCGGGCTTGTCGATGCCGTCGATGGCCCTGCCCTGATGCGCGCCCTGAAGCCGGGGCAGCGTCTGGTCACCATGGATGGCGCGCTGTGGCGATGGGATGGTTTCGTCGCCGCCGCCGATGCACCGAGTGCGGCAGCGCAACGCCTCGCCCAGCGCAACCGCCTCGCCGAACTGGACGAGGAAATCACCCGCGCCAAAGGCGAGCGCAATAGCTGGAAGCGCGATGTGGACGCGCTGGTCAGCGCGCTGGATGGCGCCCGCCGGGCCGAGCGCGGCACCCGCGAAGACTGGCGCAAGGCCCAGCATGCCATCGGCGCGGCCCAGGCCGAACTCGACAAGGCGCAGCGCGCCATCGGCGATCTGGCCACCCGGCGCACGACGCTTGAAGAGGCGCGCACCCGCCTCGCCGCCAGTCTTGCTGAGGCAGAAACCATGCGCGCGGAGGCCGAATCCGCCCTGGCGGAAACCGGCGATGAAACCGAAATCGCAAGATTGGCCGAGGCCGGTCAGCTTGGCCTGGCCGCCCTGCGCGACAAGGCTGATTCTGCGCGGTCTGTCCTGGCCAATCTCGAATCGGCGGCGCGCATGCGCACGGCGCGGCTCGATCAGCTTGCCCGCGATTCCGCAGCCTGGCAGCGCCGCCGCGATGGCGCACAGGCCCAGCTTGCCACGCTCGACCAGCGCATGGCGGAAGTGGAGGCCCAGCGGGCCGGCCTTACCGAAGCGCCGGAAGGTTTTGCGGGCCGCAAGGCGCAGCTTGACGAGCAGATCGAGGTTGCCCGCGAGGATCACAAGCAATCCGGCGACCGCCTCAGCGCTGCACAGACCGCCTGGCGCGATGCCGACAGAGCGCTGAAAGCCGCCGGCGACGCGCTCAATGCCGTCCGTATCGAACTCACCCGCATCGAGGAGCGGCTGAAAGGCACGATTGCCCAGCGCCAGCAGATCGAGCGGCAGGTCGAGGAGTCGCTCGGCATTCCCGCCAGCCGCACGCTCGAAGCCTCGGGCATCCGGCCCGAAGAGGCGCTTCCGGCCGAGCATGCGACCGAGCAGAAACTTGACCGGCTCAAGGCCGAGCGCGAGCGATTGGGCGGGGTCAATCTTTCGGCCGAGAAGGAGGCCGAAGAGGTTCAGCTCAAGCTGGACACGATGATCAAGGACCGCGATGACATCATCGAGGCCATCGCCAAGCTGCGCAGCGGTATCGCTTCGCTCAACCGGGAAGGCCGCGCCCGCCTCAACGACGCCTTCGGTCGGGTCAATGCGCATTTCCAGGAGCTGTTCACCACCCTGTTCGGCGGCGGCACGGCGGAGCTGAGCTTTGTGGAGAGCGATGATCCGCTGGAAGCCGGACTCGAAATCATCGCCCGCCCGCCGGGCAAGAAGCCGCAGACCATGACCCTGCTATCTGGCGGCGAACAGGCGCTGACGGCAATGAGCCTGATTTTTGCGGTATTCCTCACCAATCCCGCGCCGATCTGCGTCCTCGACGAGGTCGATGCGCCACTCGACGACGCCAATGTCGAGCGCTTCTGCAACCTGCTCGACTCCATGCGCCAGCGGACCCAGACGCGCTTCATGGTGATCACCCATAATCCGATCACCATGAGCCGCATGGATCGCCTGTTCGGCGTTACCATGGCCGAGCGCGGCGTCAGCCAGCTGGTCTCGGTGGATTTGCAGACGGCCGAGAGTTTCCGCGAGGCGGGTTAGGATCAATCGACATTCAGCGTTGTCGCTGAATCTAGCGAGCCCCGATGGGCACCCTCCCCCTTGAGGGGAGGGATGGGGTGGGGGTGCGGGCGTATCCACCACCCCTGACATAAGTATCAGTGCTTTGAAGGTTCAGAACCCCCACCCTAACCCTCCCCTCAAGGGGGAGGGAATGGCATCGTGCCCCCCGAACCTCATCGCAAGATACTGAATGTCGGTCCAACCTAAGGGCCGGTCGCCAGCCGCGCTTCGAGTTCGGCAATGGTCTGGCGGGCCTCGGCGAGTTCGATGCGCAGGCGTTCGATTTCCCCGCGCAGGTCTTCGGCGTCGGCGACTGATGAAGAGCTGACCGATTCTGTGGCCTCGGTCGGCTCAGCGGACAGAACGCGCGCGTGCAGCGCTGTGAGATAGTCGATATCGTCCGGATGGGACTGGCCAGCTTTGGCCTCGGCCAGGATGCGCTCAAGATCGGCCGTGGTATCGTCGTTCATTTCTCCGGTCGCCAGCAGTTCGGTGACGAAACGCTCGATATCCGGCAAATTCATAGACGCTCTCCTCATGGGCAAAATCTGGTCGGTTCATGGCTTGCCTGAAACGGGCGGCAAGCACAACACCCGGCCCAGAATCCCCCTCCCTCGCCACGACTCCGCCACCTTCGCGGTGATGACAGCATGCCGCACCCCTGTTGAAATGCAATTCACCCTTACAAAACAACACCTTACATGGAAAGCAGTTGCCTTGACACCTAAATGGGCCACCACTATGTTGCGCGCGACTTAAAAGGCGTCCGTCACTGACGGGTAAAGCTGGCCGAGGGAGCTGCGGATGAACACACCGCCGGACGACCAGAGCCAGAAGAATAGCGCCGGGGGGGTGACGCGCGATCTCGCATCGCGTATTGCCTCCGCCAAGCGGGAGCGGGATCGGGGGACCAACAGAGCCTCGGACGATGCCTCGGGCGACATGAACGGTATGGCGCGCGGCATGCGCATGGGTACCGAATTCATGGCAGCCGTCATTGTGGGCGCCGTCATGGGCTACCTCATTGATCTTGGCCTGGGGACCAGCCCCTGGGGATTGCTCATCCTGGTGTTGATGGGCTTTGCCGCTGGAACGATGAACGTCATCCGCGTGGTGACGGAAATGAATGCCGCTTCGTCGGTGGCGCCGGGCTCCGGTGCAACAGGTGAAGCGACCAAGAATAGTGATGACATTTAGAGGGCTCCATGGCCGGTACTGACCCGATCCACCAGTTTGTCATCTATGACCTGTTTCCGATTCATATCGGCGACGAGGCGGCCGGTACGGCGCTCAATTTCTCCTTCACCAATTCGGCCCTGTTCATGGTCGTTGCCGTGGTCGTGCTGACCGGCTTTGTGACGCTGTCTGCGGCGCGCGGTGGCCTGGTGCCCAGCCGGTTCCAGCTGGCAGGGGAGTTGATGTACACATTCGTGGCGAATATGTTGCGAAGCTCTGCGGGCAAGGAAGGGATGAAATTCTTCCCCTTTGTGTTCTCGCTCTTCGGCTTCGTGCTGGTGTGTAACCTGCTCGGCATGTTCCCCTATTTCTTCACCGTGACCAGCCATATCATTGTCACCGCCGCCCTGGCGCTGCTGGTGATTTCGGTGGTGATCCTCTACGGTTTCTTCCGTCACGGCTTCAAGTTCCTCAAGCTTTTCGTTCCTGCCGGCGTTCCCGCTTATGTGCTGCCCATCGTGGTGCCGATCGAGATCATCTCGTTCCTGTCGCGCCCGATCAGCCTTTCGGTTCGTCTGTTCGGCAATATCCTGGCCGGTCACATCACCCTCAAGGTGTTTTCCGGCTTCGTGGTCAGCCTTGGCGCTCTCGGCGCTCTGGGCTGGCTGGGTGCCTTGCTGCCGCTCATCATGACGGTTGCCATCTCGGCGCTCGAACTGCTCGTGGCAGTGGTGCAGGCCTATGTGTTTGCAGTGCTGACTTCGATGTATCTCAACGACGCGGTCCACCCATCTCACTAAGGCGTTGAGCTCCCTCAAACGGCGGCTTTTCGCCGGTAATACTTTGACCCTCGAAAGGACAAACAAATGGACGTTGAAGCCGCAAAGATGATCGGCGCCGGTATCGCAACCCTGGGCATGGCTGGTGCCGCCCTCGGCGTGTCGAACATTTTCGCTAACTTCCTGTCGGGTGCCCTGCGCAACCCGTCCGCTGCTCCCAGCCAGACCGGTAACCTGATTTTCGGTATGGCCATGACCGAAGCTCTGGGCATCTTCTCGTTCCTGGTTGCCCTGATCCTGCTGTTCGTCGCCTAATCGGCCACGACGCAAGCTATTCGCAGCCGGGCAAACGATCCGGCTGCGCTTCTATCTGGCCCAATGGCCAGGTGACCGGATTCAACGGGACCTCGACCAGATGGTAACGCAAGCCTACGCTCAAGAAGCGGTAACGCCGACCGAGGAAGTCCTCGAGAACGCGATCGACACCGATCACGGTGGCTCTTTGGAACTGACCACGGATCCGACCGCGGATACCCATGCCACGACCGAAGCCCATGGCGATGATCATCATTCCGATGTTTTCCCGCCATTCGATCCAGCGACGTTCCCGAGCCAGCTGCTGTGGCTCGCGATCACCTTTGCCGCGCTCTATATCCTGATGAGCAAGCTGGCCCTGCCCAAGGTGGGTGCCAATATCGAAAAGCGTCAGGCGACGATCGACGCCGATCTGGCTGCTGCCGATGCCGACCGTCAGAAGACCGACGCCGCCATCGCTGCCTATGAGAAGGCGCTGGCGGAAGCCAAGGCCAAGGCACAGGGCATTGCTTCTGAAACCCGTGACGCCATCACGGCTGATCTGGCTGCCAAGCGCAATGCTGCCGAAGCGGATCTGTCCGCCAAGGTCAGCGCCGCCGAAGCCCGCATCGCCCAGACCAAGGCCGAAGCGCTCACCCATGTCGACGAGATCGCTGCCGAAACAGCCCAGGCTGTTGTCACCCAGCTCGTCGGCGATGTCTCTGCCGATTGCGTTCGCGCCGTCGTCGCCAAGGTTAAGGGGTAAGCACCATGCCAGAATGGTTCGATAACAGCTTTACCGCCCTTCTCGGCCTCATCCTCTTTATCGGCGTGCTGATCGGCGTCGGTGTGCCGCGCGTCATCGGCGGCATGCTCGACAAGCAGATCAAGAAGATCGAAACCGAGCTGAGCGAAGCCAAGCGCCTGCGCGAGGAAGCCTCTGCCCTTCTGGTCGAATACGAACAGAAGCGCATTGCCGCCGAGCAGGAAGCGGAAGGCATCGTCAAGGCCGCCAAGGAAGAAGCCGAGCGCCTCACCGCCGAAGCCCAGGCTTCGCTGGCCGACCTCGTCGCCCGCCGCACCAAGGCCGTGGAAGACAAGATCGCCCAGGCCGAAGCCCAGGCCATTGCCGAAGTGCGCGCTCGCTCTGCCGACATCGCCATCGAAGCCGCCCGCGTCGTTCTCTCGGACGAAATGGACAAGAAGGGTGGCAAGATCGTCGACGCTGCCATCGCCGATGTGGGCAGCAAGCTGAACTAAGGTTTTCGATTGTTTGAATTGAAAGGCGGGCCCTCGGGTCCGCCTTTTTTGTTTTCACCACCCCTCTTCCGCCCCGTCGAGACCTTCTCTCACAAGAGGAGAAGGGTATCTTCTTGGCCCTCCTACCCACCGGCTCACCCCTCTCCCCTTGCGGGAGAGGGTGGATCGCGCGAAGCGCGAGACGGGTGAGGTGTCCTCTCCTCCGCAGGGGTGCTTGATCTGACCGCAGCATTACCCCTCATCCGCCCTTCGGGCACCTTTTCCCGCAAGGGGAGAAGGAAGAAAGTGGCGTTGACGCCCAGCGGATTCTCCACCATGGTGCCGGTGACTGCGGGAGAGACTGGCTCTGTGCCAGCGCCGAAGGAGCAACCGCCCCGGAAACTCTCAGGCAAACGGACCGCAGTCAGGTCAGAAACTCTGGAAAGCAGGCTTAACGGCCTCTCCGAAGGAGCAACCGGCGCTCAGCCGGGAAATCTCTCAGGGCAAGGACAGAGGGGGCACGCATACCCGCCGCGCGGCGGAGCCTTGTCGTGTCGCCGTCCAGCCAGAGAGAGTTCATGGCCGAAACCAGTAGCGAAAATCTTCTCACCGTCCCACTCAACGACCAGCATGTCGCCGCCGGTGGCCGCATGGTGCCGTTCGGGGGTTACTCCCTGCCGGTGCAATATCCGACAGGCATCATGGCCGAACACAAATGGACGCGCGAACAGGCGGGCCTGTTCGATGTCAGCCACATGGGTCCCTGTTTCCTGACGCTCAATCAATCGAGCGGCGATGCCGAGGCCGATCATGCAGCGATCGCCGCCATTATCGAGCCGCTGATCTGCGGCGACATCCTCAACCTCAAGCCCGGCCAGATCCGCTACACGCTGCTGCTCAACGAGAATGGCGGCGCGCTTGACGATCTCATGGTCGCCCGCTCGCCCCGCCATCCCGGCGCGCTCTATATCGTGGTCAATGCCGCGACCAAGGAAGGCGATTTCGCCCGCATCGCGGCTGCAGCAGGCGAGAGGGCAAGCCTCCAGCGCGTCGATGACAATGTGCTGTTGGCGCTTCAGGGCCCCGAGGCCGTTGGCGTATTGGCGGCGCTGGTGCCCGGTGTCGTCGAACTCGGCTTCATGAATTACGGCCCGTTCCAGTGGGGTGAGGAGGAACTCATCATCTCGCGCTCGGGCTATACCGGCGAAGACGGCTTTGAAATTCTCTGTTCGCCCCAGAACGCGCCGCGCCTCTGGGACACACTTCTGTCCGATCCCCGCGTCAAGCCGATCGGCCTTGGCGCACGCGACAGCCTGCGCCTCGAAGCGGGTCTCCCGCTTTACGGCCATGACCTCGATGAAACCACATCGCCCATCGAGGCCGATCTCGGGTTTGCCGTCTCCAAGCGCCGCCGCGAGGCCGGTGATTTTCCCGGCGCGCAGCGCATTCTGGCCGAGCGTGGCGGACAGCTTACGCGCAAACGTGTCGCCCTCATTGTCGATGGCGCGCCAGCCCGCGAAGGCGCGGAAATCCTCGATGCTGATGGCAAGGTGATCGGCGTGGTCACGAGTGGCGGCTTCGCGCCCTCGCTGGGCAAGGCTATTGCCCTCGGCTTCGTGCCCCCTGCCTTCTCCACGCCCGGCACCAGGCTGCAGGTTTCCGTCCGCGGCCGGCAGCAACAAGCTGAAGCCGTTGCAGCCCCTTTCGTCCCCCACCGCTATTTCCGCAAGTCAGCCTGAGGCCCCTCCCATGACCACCAAATTCACCCCCGACCACGAATATATCCGCGTCGAAGGCGATACCGGCGTCGTCGGTATCACCCATTACGCGCAGGAGCAGTTGGGCGACATCGTCTTCGTCGAGCTGCCGAGCGTCGGCAAGATGCTCAAGAAAGGCGACGAGGCCGCTGTCGTGGAATCGGTCAAAGCAGCATCCGAAATCTACGCTCCGGTATCCGGTGAGGTTGTCGAAGTTAACAGCCTGCTAACCTCAGAGCCCGGAACGGTAAATTCCGACCCGGAAAATGCCGGCTGGATGTTCAAGATCGCCATCAAGGATGCAGCAGAAATCGAAACTTTGCTGGACGCCGACGGCTATGCGGACCTGACGAAATAAACCCATGCGCTACCTTCCCCATTCCGATTCCGAACGCGCCGACATGCTCGGCGTTATCGGCGCCGCCGATGTCGATGCGCTGTTCAGCGCTGTTCCCAAGGCTGCACTCAAGACTTTTACGCTGGACTTACCGGCACATAGCCCGGAGTTCCTGGTCGAAGCGCATATGCGTGCCCTGGCCGGCAAGAACCGTGCGGGCGGCGACGGCCCGTTCTTCGTCGGTGCAGGTGCCTATCGGCATCACGTCCCGGCCACGGTGGACCATTTAATCCAGCGTTCCGAATGGCTTACGGCCTACACGCCGTATCAGCCGGAAATTTCGCAGGGCACGCTGCAGATGCTCTTCGAATTTCAGACACAGGTCGCCAAGATCACCGGCATGGATGTCGCCAACGCCAGCCTCTATGACGGCTCGACCGGCACGGCCGAGGCCGTTCTCATGGCCAGACGCCTGACAAGAAAGAATAAAATCGTACTGTCGGGTGGCCTGCATCCGCATTATCGGGACGTGGTGAAGGCCTATCTCAAGGACGATCCGGACCTCGTCTGCCTGTCTCCCTCGCCCGAAGGACAGGGCGATATTCTCGAGCAGATCGACGGCAATACCGCCGCCATCGTGATCCAGACCCCCGACTTCTACGGCCATCTTCGCGACCTCAGGGCCGCCGCCGATGCCGTTCATGCACAAGGCGGGCTGCTGATCGTCGTTGTCACCGAAGTGGTGTCGCTTGGCCTGCTGGAAGCCCCCGGTGCGCTGGGCGCTGATATCGTGGTCGCAGAAGGCCAATCGATCGGCAATGCGCTGAATTTCGGCGGCCCTTATCTCGGCCTGATGGCGACGAAAAAGGAATTCATCCGCCAGATGCCGGGGCGTCTCTGCGGGGAAACCGTCGATGCCGATGGCAATCGCGGCTTCGTGCTGACCCTGTCGACCCGCGAGCAGCATATCCGCCGCGAGAAGGCGACCAGCAATATCTGCACCAATTCCGGCCTTTGCGCCTTGGCCTTCTCCATTCATATGGCCCTGCTAGGCGAGGCTGGCTTTACGCGCCTCGCACGGCTCAACCATGCCAATGCGATCAAGCTGGCCGATGCACTGGCGGGGGTGCCGGGTGTCACTGTTCTCAATGAAACATTCTTCAACGAGATCACCATCAGCGCCACTCAGCCTGCGGCTGCGCTGGTCGACAGGCTCGCCAAGCGCGGCATTCTGGCGGGCGTACCGGCCAGCCGATTGTTGCCCGGCGATGCAGCGGTAGAAAACCTCATCATCCTTGCAGCAACCGAACTGACCACCGACGCTGACATCGCGGCCCTTGCCGCCGCCCTGACGGAGGAACTGGCATGAGCATGAACACTCAGGGCCGTCCTACCGGCATCGGTACGCTTGGCACATCCGCATCCGGCTCGGCGCTACTGCCCGATGAACCATTGCTGTTTGAAATCGGCGATACCGAACATTCCGGTGTCGACCTGCCCGACGTAACCCTGTCCAGCGACCGCCTCGGCGGTTTTGGACGCAAGAGCAAGCTCGATCTGGCGGGCCTCACCGAGCCCGAGGCGATGCGCCACTATGTGCGCCTTTCCCGCCTCAATCACTCCATCGACAGTGGGATGTATCCGCTCGGCTCCTGCACGATGAAGCACAATCCCCGCCTCAACGAGAAGATGGCGCGCCTGCCCGGCTTTGCCGATATCCATCCCTTGCAGCCGGTCTCGACCGTGCAGGGCGCACTGGAGCTGATGGATCAGCTTTCGTACTGGCTGATGACCCTCACCAACACCGCCGCCGTTGCCCTCTCGCCCAAGGCCGGCGCGCATGGCGAATTGCTCGGCATGATGGCGATCAAAGCCGCGCAGGAAGCCAAGGGGGAAGCGCATCGCACCATCGTTCTCGTGCCCGAAAGCGCTCACGGCACCAACCCCGCCACAGCTGCTTTCCTCGGCTACACGGTCAAGCCCGTGCCCGCCCGGGATGACGGCACGGTCGATGTGGAAGCGGTCAAGGCCGCTCTTTCGCCAGAGGTCGCGGCCATCATGCTGACCAATCCGAACACATGTGGACTCTTCGAGCCGCAGGTTATCGAGATTGCCAAGGCCGTGCATGACGCTGGTGCGTTTTTCTACTGCGACGGCGCCAATTTCAACGCCATCATGGGCGTGGTGCGGCCCGGCGATCTTGGCATCGACGCCATGCATATCAACCTGCACAAGACCTTTTCGACGCCCCATGGCGGCGGTGGGCCGGGTGCGGGGCCGGTTGTGCTGTCCGAGGCCCTTGCGCCCTTTGCGTCGGTTCCCTTTGTCCGCAAGGGCGCAGGCGGACTGGAACTGGTGGAGCATATCGAAGCGCAGGCGTTGGGCCGCGTGACGGCTTTCCACGGCCAGATGGGCATGTATGTGCGCGCGCTGACCTATATGCTCAGCCACGGTGCCGATGGCCTGGCGCAGGCGGCAGAGGACGCGGTGCTCAACGCCAATTATATCAAGGCGCGGCTGCAGCACCTGTTCTCCGTGCCCTTCCCCGACTATCCGACCATGCACGAGGCGTTGTTCGACGACAGCTTCCTCAAGGGCACCGGCGTCACCACGCTTGATTTCGCCAAGGCGATGATCGACGAGGGCTTCCATCCCATGACCATGTATTTCCCGCTGGTCGTGCATGGCGCCATGCTGGTCGAGCCGACGGAAAGCGAAAGCAAGCAGACGCTGGACCGCTTCTGCGACGTCATGGCAGAGCTTGCGAGTGACGCAAAGCACGGCAATACGGATCGCTTCACTGCCGCGCCGTTGAAGGCCCCGCGCCGCCGTCTCGACGAGACCCGAGCCGCACGCCAGCCGATCCTCAAATGGGAACGCAAGGACGAGCTGCCTCAAGCAGCAGAGTGAATAAAAGGCCCGGAGTGATCCGGGCCTTTTCGTTTACTCCAGCTTTGTCGCTCTCAGTCCCAGAAACAGTGGAAACTCCCGCACCGCGCGTCTGTCTGCGCGGCCGTCCCGCTCTCCCGGACGGTCCGCGGCTTCCTTCAGCGCCGTGACTGCCAGACCTTCCCTATTGAGCGCCGATACATAAGTTTCGAGCGGCCGGTGATAGCTGCGGGTGGTCCCGCGCCCATGGGCCTGCATTGGCACGGCGAGCGGGGACAGGTAGGAATCGAGCCGGCGGAATTTCAGCCCCCTGCCCTCATCCCAGCCCCAGCCGGACTGGCGCGGCACCCGAAAGCAGGGATGCAGCATCACCATGGCGAGGCGACCGCCTGGCCGCAGCAATCGAGCCGCCTCGGCAATGGCGGCTTCCAGCGGGTTGATATCCTGGATTGAGAGCAGGAAGCTTGCGGCGTCAAAGCCGCCGTCGGCCAGCAGCCGGTGGTCGGGCAGTGCGGTGGCGTCTCCGACCAGGAAACGCCCGTTGCGGGCCTGCTTGCGCCTTGCTTCGGCAATAAGCCGCCTCGACAGATCGACGCCGATATAATGCGCGCCCAGTCCGGATACTGGCGGCGCCAGTATCCCGTGTCCGCAGCCGAGATCAGCCAGCCGCTCACCGCTTCTGAGGTTGAGAAGTTCCAGCATCAGCGGCACTGCAATGGTGCGATGATAATGGCTGCCATCGCCACCGGCCCAGCCGGCATACCAATGGGCTACGGCGTCCCAGCTCTGCGAGCGGGCGCCAAGGAGATTCTTTGATTTCATGATGTGTCTCGGATGTCTCGAAAGCTGTTCGAGGAACGAGACGGTGTCGTATCGGAGCTCTGGCCCACAGCCGTTCGGCCAGAGTTCCGCATGCAACATCAGCCGATTGCCAGAGGCAAACGGCGGTCACTCATGGACCGACACCGCCCTCAGGCGGTGCGGATACGGATGTAGAAGACCGCAAAAGCGCGCATGATTATTCCTTAGCCCCTGGTGTCGAAGCCGACCCAGATGGTGATGGTTTCGCCGCCCAGATAGGGGATGGTGACATTGTCGACCACTTTGACGAATTCGGACATTTGCGCCGGCGGCGTGATGGCTACAGGCAGCGTATATTTTTCCGAGAAGATCGCCTGTCCATCGCGCTCAACAGCGAAGCGGATCGGTGCATTGACCGAGGTCTGCTTGCCGGCCGGGCCAAGCAGGACGCGACCGGACACGCCCATGTTGACGGTGATCTGACCGTTGGACACGACACAATTGCGCGTCGCTTCATCGATAACGCCTTGATACTGCAATGCCTGTGCATCGCCGGTGCGGCCACCGCCATAATAATACATGGCCTCGCCGCCTAGGCGGACCTTGATCGGCGGACATTCGGTGGCAATCACCGGAAGAGCATTGGTCTGCGCCTGCGCCACCGATTGCGGGGTGGCCGACGCGTTTTGAAGATTGGCGTTGGACTGGGCGCTGCCACCGCCCATCAAGCCACCCATGGAACAGCCGGCGAGAAGGGTGGCCAGAGCGGCGGAAGCGGAAATCCGGAACAGGGACGTCAGGGTCGGGGTCATCTTGGCGCAAGGCTCCTGGCGATTAGGCGGCTTCGAGAGCCATGAGAATGGCAGGCGCACCGCTGGCATTGACGCCGGGCGCGTCTTCCACGAACACGGCTTCCACCATGCCATTGTTGATGATCATCGCCGAGCGGGCATAGCGCGTGCCCATGCCGGCGGCGAAGAAGTCCCGATCAAGCCCAAGGGCCTTGGCAAGCTCGCCATTCCCATCGGCAATGAAGGCGACATCATCCAGCGCGCCGGACGCTTCGGCCCATGCCTTCATGACATGATGGTCATTGATGGAGACGCAGACGATCCGGTCAACACCGGCCGCACGCAGTTTTGCTGCATTGGCAACGAAACCGGGCAAATGATTGACATGGCAGGTCGGGGTGAACGCACCCGGCACGGAGAAGAGCACGACCTTGCCCTGGCCCAATACGGATTGACTTGTTGCGTCATCGACGCCGGACGCCGTCACCAGCTTTATCCCCACAAAGGGGATTGGATTGCCGCGTTCGATCATTGGTGGAAATCGCCCCATGCTCAGCGGCAAGGCCGCCCTACTCCAAACTCAGGCTCATGCGATATGCGGCTTTGCGCCCGCGCACAAGACCGGCCCACTATTGATCCGGCGCAGGCTCCGCCATTGCGCCACCGGATTCTATGGTCCGGCTGACCACATAAGCCCCCATATCGGTCATGAATGTAACCTCCACATCCATGCCATCCAGAGCACTATTGTCGCTTTTGCCCAGGATGGGAAGCAGGACTAGGTCGCCATGCGGGCTTTTTTGCGGCGCACCGAATAGCGGCTCGCCCGTCGCGGTGGCGGCGATCAGGCTATCGGCGTGGACCGAACCATCATCGACCCGAATGCCGATGGCATTGTCCTCATGCAGCAATTCCACCTCGCCGATGGCCGAGGGCTCGTCGGTCCAGGTAATCGGCACTTCTGCCATGGCCTGCCTGATGCGCAGGCTATTGGGTGCATCGGGCGCGTCCGCAGCCAGCGGCAGGTTCAGCCGGAGCTGCGCCGGTACGCAGATTTCCGAGCAGATGCCCATTATTGCCGTGACGTCCACAATGGCAGTGTCAGCGGGCAACGTCAGTTCAATGGGCAGTACGGTGTGCCCGTAATAGACATAATCGAGCTTGTCGCCCTTCTGTTCGCGCAGGGGATAGGGCCAGAGCAGGCTGTATCCGGCAATTCCGGTGGATGCAGAGAAATCCAGATCGACAGGCAGGCCGGTTTCGCCCGGCACCCGCCAATAGGTCTTGGTGTTGCCAGGCATGTCGATTTCCAATGCCACAAGCGCCTTGCCGCTGCTGGTCACCTGGCCTGCGCTGATCAGCCTGACAGATACGTCCGGTGCAATTTCCTGCCATGGTGTCTCGCCCGCCCAGGCGGGCAGGGCAAGACTGAACAGAGCGATAGAAAATACTGGCAAGAGACGCATGGAGAGGCATTAACGCAGCCAATGGTGAAGGAACAGTGGTCAGGAGTTCATGCCTTCGTGATGCCGGCGCACCGCACCTCGCCCCCGTAGAGCTTGGCACGGGCGTGCTCGCCCCCTACATTGGATCCATGAACTCGCTTGAAGGCCAATTTCTTGTCGCCATGCCCGCCATGGAAGACGAACGCTTCGCAGAAAGTGTCATCCTCGTCGTCGGCCATGGGGAAGAGGGCGCAATGGGGCTGGTGGTCAACCACGAGCTGGCCAATCTACAGTTTGCCGATATTCTCGATGAGCTGGATCTTGGCGACCCCGATGCGGTCATCCGCCTGCCTGATACAATCCGCAAACGCGCGGTGATGCGCGGCGGCCCGGTCGAAAAGGGTCGTGGTTTTGTCCTGCATAGCGGCGACTATCACAGCGGAAACACGCACACGATTGTCGAAGATGTCGGCCTTACCGCAACGCTGGATGTGCTCAAGGCGATGGCCTTTGGCCCGGCGCCGCGCGCAGCACTTTTCGCGCTGGGCTGCTGTGGCTGGAGCGCGGGGCAACTCGAAGAAGAGATCGGCGCCAATGGTTGGTTGACGCTTCCTTTCAACCGGGAGTTGCTTTTCGAAACCCCGGTGGAAGAGCGCTATGAAAAAGCGCTGGCGAGCCTGCACATCACCAGAGCCAGCCTTAGCACCGAAGCCGGACACGGCTGAAACGTCCTACTTGCCGAGCTGCGCCGCCAGCTTCTTGCCCAACTCGCTGCCCGTCATCGCTGCACCAAAGGCAAAGCCCTGAGCGTGCCGGCAATTGAGCTGGCGCAAGCGTTCGATTTCGTCGACGCTTTCCACGCCCTCGGCAATGACCATCAGATCGAGATCATTTGCCAGGGCGACGATGGCCCGGATGATCGGTGCCTGGGTGTGGGCGATACCGGTGTCGGTACCCATACGGATGAAGGGGGCGGGTATCTTGATGGTGTCGAAGGGGAAACGGTGCAGATAGCTCAATGAGGAATGGCCAGTGCCAAAATCGTCAAGCGCCAGACCCAGTCCCATATTGCGCAGCGCTTCGAGCATATAGGCGGAGTGCTCGGGATTGGTCATCACTTGGCTCTCGGTAATCTCGAGCTTCAAGTGCGACGCCAGAGCCTTGTCCTGCGCCAGCAGGTTCCGCATGTCGTTAAGCAATGTCTCGGTTGCCAACTGGCTTGGCGAGAGATTGACCGAAATGAAGAACCCATCGGGCAGGCCGATCGTGGCCAGCCAATCCTTGGCCTGCGCCGCAGACTGTTCAAAGGCCAGGCGGCCAAGTTTTTCGATCTGACCGGAGCGCTCGGCAAGCGGCACGAACTCATCCGGAACCACGGCGCCCCGTGTTGGGTGATTCCAGCGCATCAACGCCTCGGCGCCGGCAATCTGACCGGACTGAGTGTCGATGATCGGCTGGAACTGCACATGCAGTTCGCCCTGTTTCATGCCGCGTTCGAGATCTTCCTCGCTCGCCTTGTTGTAGGAAGCGATGGAACGCGCCGAGGCGCGATACGCCTCAATGCGGTCGCCGCCCAGCCGCTTGGCGTAGTACATGGCCAGTTCGGCGTCGCGCAGCACATCGGCAGCCGTCGAGGGATTGCTGTCATAGATGGTGACGCCGATGGAAGCGGTCAGCACCAGATCGCGGTCGCCGAAATTGAATGGCGCCTTCAGCGCCTTACGGATCTGCTCCGCCGTCTCGGCGATCTTGCTTGCGGCCTGTTCGGAAGCCAGAATCACCGCGAACTGGTCCCCGGAAATGCGAGCCACCGTGTCGAGCGGACGCATCAGACGCGCAATGCGCCGGGAGATCGCAAGCAGCACCGAATCCGCCGCGGAATGACCGATGCGCTCCTCCAGTTCCATGAACCTGTCGATGTCGATCATGAAGACGGCAGGTTTGGCGCCGCCCGGCGTACGCGCGCGCACCAGCGAGCGTTCGAGACGGTCGAGGAAAAGCTGACGGTTTGGAAGGCCAGTGAGGCTGTCATGCACCGCATCGTGCAGCAGCCGCTCGCGGGCTGCGCGGTCTTCGGTTACGTCCTGCAACGTGCCCACGATGCGATTGACTTGCCCATCGCCACCCAGAACCGGCTTCACCCGCATGCGGAAGGTACGGTAATTGCCGTCATGGCCGGCCACCCGCATGTCGGCGGAAACCTTGCCCCGGCGCAGTTCGACAAGCGTGTCGAAAGCCGTGCGGAAACGGTCCCGGTCATCGGGATGCACCCGGTCGAGCCAGCGTTTGATCGCCCCGCGCAAAGCGCCGCGCTTTTCGCCCAGCCGGGTCGCCAGTTCGTCACTGACCGTTACGCGGTCGCGGTCGATATTCCAGTCGAAAACGAAATCGCCCGATCCTGTCAGGGCCAAGGCGCGGCGCTCAACCTCGCTCAGCGTCCCGACCGAGACCTGCCCTTCAGAGAAGGCATGTTGCACGGCCGTAAAGCCGAGCAGCATGATGATCAGCACAAGTCCGCCGGCCACGGCGGGCTGAGCCACATCATTGGTGACCCGGCCGGACACAACCATCCATGCGTAAAATAGCCAGGCGATGAAGATGATCCAGGTCGGCACCAGCAGCACTGCGCGGTCATAGCCGCGCAAGGCCAGCAAGAGGATCAGGAAGAAGCCTGAAAGGCCGAGCAGCGCCAGCACCAGCCGCGCAATGGTTGCGGCGATGTCGGGCTGGAAAAACGCAAAGGCGAAAAGCGCCAGAAACAGCGCCGCCAGCCCCAGCGCCAGATGGATGAAGCGCAGGTGCCATCTGTGCAGATTGAGATAGATAAACAGAAAGCCCGCCAATGTGGTGGCGATGCCGGCCTCTGCGGCCGCGCGCAATGGCTGGACGCCGCTCGCAGAAAGGCCGAGGAGGCGGCCCATGAGGCCAAAGTCGATCAGCAGATAGGCCAGCACGGCCCATGCGAAAGCTGCCGTGGCGGGAAACACGCCCCTGCCCTTCACCACGAACATGATGGTGAGGAAAACCGCTGCCAGCGAGGCCACGCCCAGCACCACGCCACGGAAGAGCGTGAATGCGTTGATATAGTCCCGATAGGCGCTCGGCTCCCACAGGTATAACTCAGGAAGGCGGCTGGCGGACAGTTCGGCAATGACCGTCATGGTGGCACCCGGATCGAGGGTAACCTCGAACACATCCGCCTCCGGATCGACGAGCCGTACTGGCCGAATACCGGCGCTTGGCGTCACTGCGGCAATACGGGAATTGCCAAGCTCGGGCTGGAATACGCCTGAGCCGGGCAGCCGGTAAAATGGCGCCACCAGCAGGCGCTCGATCTGCTGATCGCTGTCGTTGCGCAGCGCGATGAGTGCAAAATATGGGCTGGTGCCCTGTTCGCTCGCCAGGACCTCGATACGGCGGATGATGCCATCGGCGTCCGGCGCTGTGGACAACTGGATCCGTCCGTTCTGCCCCGGCACAATTTCGATCACATCAGACAGATTGACCGCATTGACGTCCTCCGGGACGGTAATGACCTCGAATGCCCTGGCGGGCGCGTGGCCAAACAGCGCGAACGCAAGACAGATCGCGATAAGAAACAGAGGACGCATAGGGGGCAGCTATATCCTGCTCTGGGCTTCATTATGGCGGCGGGCGCGAGCGCTTACAGAAATGCCCGGACAAGCCTTGGTTTTGTTCACTTCCAGCGGAGCGCTAACTTGGTAAGGGAGATTGTCGCTTGCGACAAGCACCCGACCCTGTTGCTGCTTGGCAACACACAGATAATAGGCTCAGGCCACCCAGACCTGGCTCGCACCGCCGAGCGGGAGGGCGCCCCAGCGTTCCCGCGTCAGGCCCATCAAAACATGATCTTCCCAGCGACCGTTGATTTGAAGATAGTGCTTTGCGTAGCCCTCTTCGACAAAACCGTTCTTTTCCAGCACCCGGCGCGATGCCGTATTGGTCGGCAGAAAGGCGGCATGGACCCGGTGCAGGTCCAGGGTATCGAAGATGAACGGCAGGGTGAGGCCGACCGCCTCGCTCATCAGTCCCTTGCCGGCATAATCCTTACCCATCCAATAGCCCATATTGACGAACTGGGCGGCACGGCGGCGAATATTCGAGAGGGTGATGCCACCAACCAGAATTTCCCTGCGGCCTTCGGGCAGGAAAATGAAGAAGGTATAATCCGTGCCTTCCTCGGCCTCCTGACGGGCGCGGCGCACGCGCATGGAATAGACCCGACGGGTCAGGTCCGCCTCGGTCCATCGCGGCTCGAACGGGCGGAGGAAATCCTGGCTTGCGCGGCGCAGGCGATACCAGTCGTCATAGTCTCGGTTCTGCGGCAGGCGCAGCAGGACACGCTGCCCGGAAAGGGTGATGAGAGGCGCTGGTGACGACCAGGGCCAGAGCATTTTCGCTCAGCGCTTCAGGGTCTCGCCGATGCTTTCGACATCGACGAGGCCATTGATGGGACCAATGCCGGCCAGCGTCGCCGATCCGGCTGTGAAAATCTGCTCGGCGACTTCGCGGACGCGCTGGGCGGTGATGCGATTGATACGCTCCACCGTCTCCTGCATCTCAATGGGACGACCCCAGAGGATTTGCTGGCGCGCAAGCTGACCAGCCCGTGCCGAGGGGCTTTCGAGAGACATCAGCAGCCCCGCGCGGATCTGGTTGCGCACACGCACCACTTCCTCGTCGGTAATGGTCTCGGTGGCGCGGCGCAGCTCGTCAAGGACGACCGGGACGAGCTCAGCCACTTCGTCTTCGCCAGTTGCAGCAGCAACGCCGAAGACGCCGCTATCGGCAAAGGCCCAATGGAAGGAATAGACCGAATAGCAGAGGCCGCGCTTTTCGCGGACCTCCTGGAACAGACGCGAACTCATGCCGCCACCCAGCACCGATGCCAGCACCTGCGCCGCGTAGAAACCATCGGAATTATAGGCCCGCCCTTCAAATCCAAGGACGATATGGGCCTGCTCGTGATCCGACACCAGGCGCTCCTGGCCACCATGATATTCAGCACGCTGCGGGGCCGGCGCGCCATTGGGGGCCAAGTCGGCAAAGCGCTGCTTTGCAACGTCAACCAGCCCTTCATGATCGACATTGCCGGCAGCAGCAATGACCATGTGGTCGCCCACATAATTGCGGCGCATATATTTGCGCACCATGTCGGGGTTGAACCCGCGCACGGAATCCACTGTCCCAAGAATGGTGCGGCCAATGGGCTGGGTCGGATAGGCTGCCTGCTGGAACAGGTCGAAGACATGGTCATCGGGATTGTCCCGCGCCGCGCCAATTTCCTGCACGATCACCTGCTGCTCTCGCGCCAGCTCGTCCTCGTCAAAGGTCGAGTTCTGGAGAATATCGGCCAGGATGTCGGCGGCCAGAACCACGTCGTCCTTGAGGACGCGTGCGAAATAGCCGGTATGCTCGATGGAGGTGGCTGCGTTGAGATCGCCCCCGACATTCTCGATGGCCTCGGCAATCTGCAATGCCGTGCGCGACTTGGTGCCCTTGAACGCCATATGTTCGAGCAGATGCGAAATACCGTGCTCGGCCTTGCGCTCAGACCGTGCGCCGGCCTTAACCCATACGCCCAGCGAGGCGCTTTCCAGATGCGGCATGTCATCCGTCAGGACCACCATGCCGTTGTCCAGAATCGTTGATTTTACGCTCACACTGGCCCTCCTGAACCGGCGGCCTCAACGACCGCGGTTCGCCTCAGTCGTTCAGGCGCGGCTACGCGCCGCGATGAAATCTTCAATGGCGCGCTGGTCATTGTCCAGCACCGTGACCCGTTCAGGCCTGTCGTAAAGGTCGCCAAGCCAGGACGGCAAGGCCGGATTGACACCTGACGCCTCTTCCACCGCAGCCGGGAACTTGGCCGGATGGGCCGTGCCCAGCGTAATCATGGGTATGCCGCTCTGCGGCTGATTGCGCGCCACCCCAACGCCGACAGCGGTATGCGGATCAAGCAGATAACCACTTTTTGCATTGGTCTGGGCGATCACATCGCGCGTGGCTGCTTCGTCAGTGGTGCCGGCGGCAAAGTCCCGCCGAATGGCGGCAATGGCCTTTTCCGGGAGATCGAAACCGCCGGACTGCTTCAGCCCCGCCATCATGCGGCTGACCGCACCCGCGTCCCGCCCGGCGCTTTCAAACAGCAGACGTTCAAAATTGGATGAGATCTGGATATCCATGGAGGGGCTGATCGTGGGGGCCACGCCGGCCATCTCATAACGGCCCGTATCCATGGTTCGCCGCAGGATGTCGTTGGCATTGGTGGCGATCACCAGCTTGTCGACAGGCAGACCCATCATCCTGGCGCAATAGCCCGCGAAAATGTCGCCGAAGTTTCCGGTCGGCACGGTGAAGCTCACCTTGCGATACGGCGCCCCGAGCGACACAGCGGACGTGAAATAATAGACGATCTGCGCGACGATGCGGCCCCAGTTGATGGAGTTGACGCCCGAGAGGCGCACGCGGTCGCGGAAAGCATGATTGTTGAACATGGCCTTCACCGCGTCCTGACAATCATCGAACGTGCCTTCGAGCGCGATGTTATGGACATTGGCGTCCAGCACCGTGGTCATCTGCCGCCGCTGCACTTCAGACGTGCGCCCCTGGGGGTGCAGAATGAAGATGTCGGTGGTGTCACGGCCCCGGAAGGCCTCGATGGCCGCAGATCCGGTATCGCCGGAAGTCGCACCAACAATGGTCGCGCGCAGGCCGCGCTCGGCAAGGATGTGGTCCATCACCCGGCTGAGGAACTGCATCGCCACGTCCTTAAACGCAAGCGTGGGACCATGAAACAGTTCCAGCACGAAATGGCCGGGCTCCAGTTCCACCAGCGGCGTCACGGACGGATGGCGAAAGACCGCATAGGCGTCGTCGATGATGGCCTTGAGCTTGTCGGCGGGAATATCGCCATCCACGAAGCGGGAAATGATCGCATACGCGACCTCAGCGTAGGGCTTGCCCGTAAAGGAGGCGATTTCATCGGCGCCGATCTGCGGCCATGTGGCCGGGACATAAAGGCCACCATCGGTGGCTAGACCGGCCAGAACTGCGTCAGAGAAGCCAAGCACCGGCGCCTGACCGCGCGTAGAGACAAACTGCATCGGGGGGAGAGGCCCTTCTAGAATTGGTGCAACCTAGTCAAAGCTGAGCCCAGCCGCAAGGTTTGCGGGGCGCTTAAGCAGAAGGTGGCAGTGGCCTAGTCTGCCTCCACAGCCAGAATCCCAACATGATGACGGCAACGATAGCAAAGCCATACCATGTCAGCGCGTAGCCAAGATGGTTGTTGGTGAAGCTGACCTTGGTTTCGCCCGCCTGGGGCAATTCACCTGCAGCGCCGGCCGCCATATCGACATAGAAGGGCGCGACGGGCTGGAGGGCGGGATCGACCATGGCGGCCATGCGCTCTGGATCGCGGACCCATTCGATGCGGGCGGACATATTGGGCTCGGGCACCATGAAACCGGCATGTTCACCGGGCCGCAACAGGCCGGTCACCGTCGCCTGTTCCTCGGCAAGCCCAGGCAAATTGCCCATGATGGCTGCTTCCTGATTGGTGTCGGGCACAAATCCGCGATTGACGAAGACCGTGCCGCCATCGGTCAGCTCGAAGGGTGTCATGACCCAATAGCCGGGGCCGGAGAGCGGACCGCGCGCATCTGCCAAACTGGTGAAAACGGTCAGCGTCTGGGTGTTAACGAAGGTGCCGGTGAGCGTCACCGGCTGAAAGTTCCAATCGTCCATAACAAGGCCAGGCCACTCGGCGGCGGGTGGTGCCGGGATGGGCTCGGCATCGAGCCGCGCGTCAACTGCAGCGATGAGCGCCTCCTTTTCGGCAAGCCGATCCATCTGCCAATGGCCGAGGAAAATGCAGGTTGCTGCCAGCACCAGCATGATGGCGGTGAACAGCCAGTCTGGCCAGCGCAGCGGGCGGCGGGTGGTCGTCGTCATATGCGCCCTCCATGGGCGTCGTTCTTATATTGCAGATTGATCAGGACACCCTTGAAGGGCGGCAGCAGGGTCAGACTGACCGCGATTGTCGTGGGAATCCAAAGAACGAGATGCATCCAGGGCTGAATCACAAAGTTGGCGTCAACCAGCATGGCGAGAATGATGATGATCGGAGCAACCAGAAAGATGACGAAGACAGCCGGGCCATCCCCACTATCGGCAAAGCCGTAATCGAGCCCGCATTGGCTGCAGCCCGGCGCCACCTTGAGGTAGCCTCTAAACAGTTTGCCCTGGCCGCAGCGCGGGCAGCGGCAAGCAAGGCCGGAAAGGATCGGGGACGGTTGGCTCAATTAGAGGCTCCAATGAAAAAGGGCGCAGCCGTGCCGCGCCCTTCTGATTTTTTCCGCATAGCCACTTAGTGGCTCAGCGTTACGCCCCAAGCGCCCCAGACATAGATCGAGGCGAAGAGGAACAGCCAGACCACGTCCACGAAGTGCCAGTACCAGGCGGCGAATTCAAAGCCCAGATGACGCTCGGGGGTGAAGTCGCCGCGCTCGGCGCGAATGAGACAGACGGCGAGAAAGATCGTGCCGATCAACACGTGGAAGCCGTGCAGGCCGGTCGCCATCACGAAGGTCGAGCCGTACATGTTACCGGTGAAGGAGAAGCCGGCATGGGTATATTCGAGATACTGAACGATCGAGAACAGCACGCCCAGCGCGACAGTGAGAGCCAGGCCCCAGCGCAGGCCCTGACGATCATTTTCCAGAAGCGCATGGTGGGCCCAAGTGACGGTCGTGCCCGAGGTGAGCAGGATCAGCGTATTGAACAGGGGCAGATGGAAGGGGTCGAACACTTCGACGCCCAGCGGCGGCCAATGCCCGCCAGTGGCAGCGACGCGAGTATATTGCTCGATGTCATCGAAGCGGAAGAAGCCGTCGAAATAGGCCCAGAAGAAGGCCACGAACAGCATGACTTCGGAGGCGATGAACAACATCATGCCATAGCGGTGGTGCATCTGCACGACCGGGGTGTGATCGACGCCGTTATTGGCTTCCTTCACCACATCGGCCCACCAGGCATAAAAGGCATAAAGCACGCCGGCCATGCCGATGGCGAAGATCCAAGGCGTCCAATCCTGCATCCAGGCGATGAGCCCGATCATCAGCACAAAGACGGCAACCGACATGACGAACGGCCAGGGGCTGGGTTCGACCATGTGATAGTCATGGTTCTTTTCAATGGCGGACATGTTCAGCTTCCCTCGTTGTCTGAAGCATAGAAGGTGTAGGAGAGGGTAATCTCTCTGATCGTTGCAAGCTCGTGGTTGTCGGCCAGATCCGGATCGACAAAGAACACGATGGGCATTTCAACCGTTTCACCGGGCTGCAGCGTCTGCTCGGTAAAGCAGAAGCATTCGATCTTGTTGAAATAGATGCCGGCCTTTTCGGGCACGACATTGAAGATCGCCTGCCCGGTGACGGGCTTGTCGGAATTGTTGGTCGCTATGTAATTGACCGTGTCGACACTGCCGATGCGGTCGGTGATCGGCGCAGCGGCCTTGACTGTCCAGGGCAGCGCCCGTTCGACATTGACGTCGAACCGCACCTTCATCTCGCGGGCAATGACGCCCTTGGGATTTTCACTGGCCACCTGCGGCGTGCCACCAAAGCCGGTCACCTGACAAAACAGCTGATAGAGCGGCACGGAGGCAAAGGCGAGCCCGACCATTCCTGCAACCAGTCCGGCCAGCATGATGCCGGTGCGCTTGTTGTTGCGCCCGGGAACGTGCGGCTGGAATGGGGTCGTTACGTCCGCCATCAAAGCGCCCGATCAAGCAGGCCAGGCCCCATCTTGACGATGGTGAGCACGTAAAAAGTCAGCGCGAACAGGATCAGGGCGGCGGCCAGCGCAATCGAGCGGCGGCGGCGCTGATTGCGGAATGCCGCTTCCTGTTCGGGAAGCATGTCGTTTGGCGCAAGGCGCGCACCGGTCTGGACTGCCATGTCAAATGACTCCGAGCCTGAGGGCAATATTGTCGATGAGCAGCGCCAGGAACAGCACGAAGAGATAGCTCAGCGAAAAGGTAAAAAGCGAACGGGCATTACGCTTCATGGTGACGTTGTCATCGGCGCGCAGAAGACGCAGCGCCAGAAATGCAAAGCTCAGGCCAGTAACGAGAGCGGCGGCACCATAGATCCAGCCGGAAAAGCCCAAAGCAACCGGGAGCAGGCTCGCCACAGCGAGGATCACGGAATAAGCGAAAATCTGCCGCTTGGTCGAGGCTTCGCCGGCCACGTTCGGCATCATCGGAACGCCCGCGGCGCCGTAATCACCCTGCTTGTAAAGCGCCAGCGCCCAGAAATGGGGCGGGGTCCACAGGAAGATGATGAGAAAGAGCGCAAAGCTCTCCCAGCTCAGCATGCCCGTGACGGCGGCCCAACCGACCATGGGCGGGAAAGCGCCGGCAGCGCCACCGATGACGATATTCTGAGGCGTCGAGCGCTTCAGCCACATCGTATAGATCACGGCGTAGAAGAAGATGGTGAAGGCGAGGAAAGCGCCAGCCACCCAATTGGTGGCGAGGGCGAGCAGGGTCACCGAAAACACGGAAAGCACCACGCCGAAGACCAGGGCCTCGCCGGGCGTCATGCGGCCCGACGGAATCGGGCGATTGATCGTACGGCTCATCACCGCATCGATATCGGCATCATACCACATGTTGAGCGCGCCCGAAGCCCCTGCCCCGATGGCGATACAGACGATGGCAATGAACCCGATGACCGGGTTGATATCGACTGGCGCGACCAGCATGCCCACCAATGCGGTAAAAACCACCAGCGACATGACGCGGGGCTTCAGCAGCGCAAGGTAGTCCTCTACCCGTGCTCCGCCCGCCATAGCGGGAATGTCAGCCCTGTCGTCAATATAAGCCAATGATCTTTCCTTGTTGGAGCAGACCGCACAAAGCGCGATCTGCTGAATTCAAACGCTAAAGTCAGTGCGCGTCCTTGGAGTCGATGCGCGGCAGCGTCGAGAACTGGTGGAATGGCGGAGGCGAGCTCAGGGTCCATTCCAGCGTCGTTGCGCCATCGCCCCACGGATTGTCGCCAGCAAGGCGCTTTTTCCGGAACGCTTCCCAGGTTGCGTAGAAGAAGATGATCATCGCAACGAAGGTGATGTAATAGCCGATCGAAGACACGCGGTTCCAGAGCGCAAAGGCGTCGGGATAGTCGATATAGCGACGCGGCATGCCGGCAAGGCCGAGGAAGTGCTGCGGGAAGAAGATCAGGTTCACACCGACGAACATGACCCAGAAGTGCAGCTTGCCCAGGAATTCGGAATACATGTAGCCGAACATTTTGGGGAACCAGTAGTACCAGCCCGCAAAGATCGAGAACACCGCACCCAGCGAGAGCACATAGTGGAAGTGCGCGACCACGTAATAGGTGTCGTGCAGGGCACGGTCGGCGCCGGCATTGGCCAGCACCACACCCGTCACACCACCAACGGTGAACAGGAAGATGAAGCCGATAGCCCAGAGCATGGGGGTGCGGAACGTGATCGAGCCTCCCCACATGGTGGCGATCCAGGAGAAAATCTTCACGCCTGTCGGCACCGCGATGACCATGGTTGCAGCCACGAAATAGCGCTGCACATCAAGGCTGAGACCGGTCGTGTACATGTGGTGAGCCCACACGACGAAGCCGACAAAACCGATGGCGACCATGGCGTAGGCCATTGCCATGTAGCCGAAGACCGGCTTGCGGCTGAAGGTCGCCACGATGTGGCTGATCAGACCGAAGCCCGGCAGGATCATGATGTACACTTCAGGGTGACCGAAGAACCAGAACAGGTGCTGGTACAGGATCGGGTCGCCGCCACCCTCAGGAGCGAAGAAGGTGGTGCCGAAATTGCGGTCGGTCAGCATCATGGTGATGGCGCCAGCCAGAACCGGCAGGGCCAGCAGCAGCAGGAAGGCGGTCACGAGCACCGACCAGACAAAGAGCGGCATCTTGTGCAGCGTCATACCCGGAGCGCGCATGTTCAGAATGGTGGTGATCAGGTTGATGGCACCCAGGATCGACGAGATACCAGCGACGTGAAGCGAGAAGATCACGAAGTCGGTTGCCGGGCCCGGATGGCCGGAGGTTGCCAGCGGCGGGTAAGCCGTCCAGCCGCCGCCAAAGCCCATGGCGCCCGAGGGGCCCTCGAAGAACATGGACATGATGGTCAGGAGCAGCGCCGGAGGCAGCAGCCAGAAGGCGATATTGTTGATGCGCGGAAAGGCCGTATCCGGCGCGCCGATCATCAGCGGGGCGAAATAGTTGGCGAAACCACCCATGGTTGCCGGCATGACGGTGAAGAACACCATGATCAGGGCGTGGGCGGAGACGAACACGTTGAACATGTGCTTGCCGCTATCGATGGCAGCATCGCCATCAAGGCCATAGGCCATTGCGGCCAGACCGTGGAAGATCTGAATGCCGGGCTCCTGCAGCTCCATGCGCATGAGGCCGGAAAGCAGACCGCCGATAATGCCGGCGACGATCGAGAACACCAGGTACATGATCCCGATGTCTTTATGATTGGTCGAATAGACCCAGCGACGCCAGCCGGTCGGCGTGTGGTGATCGTGACTGGCGTGATCGTGCCCGGTTGCCTGGGCTTCGAGGTGCGTGGTGTTTGCCATTTTTCTGATCCTCTTACCCTATCCTAAAGCGCCGGCAGCGTAGCGACGGCAGTCGCATAGTCACGGCTTTCAGTGAAAGCGGTGATGAAGGCTTCATACTGCTCGGCATCCACGACGCGGACGGCGATCGGCATGAAGGCATGGTCCTTGCCGCAGAGTTCGGAGCACTGACCGTAATAGATGCCGGTCTCGCGCGCATTGAACCAGGTCTCATTGAGACGACCGGGAACCGCGTCGACCTTGATGCCGAAGGAGGGAACGGCAAAGGCGTGGATTACGCCCGAGGGACTGGCAGTGATCTGCAGGCGCACGGTGGTGTCGACCGGAACCACGAGCTCGTTATTCACAGCCAGGAGACGCGGCTGACCGGGCTTGAGCTCAGCGATTTCGGCATCATTGAGCATGTTGGAATCGAAGGCCACGCCCTCATCCACATATTCATAGTTCCAGTACCACTGCTCACCCGACGCCTTGACGGTGAGGCTGGCCGCCGGAACCTCGACATCGCCCATGGAGAAAATGTTCGCACCCAGATATTTGCGCTCGCCATCGGGAACGGTCATCTGGTCGGACAGAACGCCGAAGGACGGGATGGCGATCACCACGAGGATCAGGATGGGAACCACCGTCCAGATCACTTCGATCAGCGTATTGTGGGTGAACCGCGCCGGCACCGGATTGGCCTTTGCGTTGAAGCGCACCACAATGATCACCAGCAGCGCCAGCACGAAAATCACGATGAGCGAGATGGTCCACATCAGGATGCCATCGTGGAAAGCCACGATAGAATCCATGATCGGCGTCACCGAGGGCTGCAGATGGAACTGGCCCGGCTCGGGATGTCCGGCGGAACCCTGCTGCGCAACTGCAAGAGCTGGCGAGAGCGCCAGCGCGGCAGCCGCAAGGGCGCCCATCTTCTTAAAGAACTGCCCGGTCACCATATACCCCCTTGTCGACATGTTCTGGCGGCGTGCACCGAGGGAGAAAGAGGGGCTTTTTGCGGCATAGCTAACGCCGCCCCGACTCAACTTCGGAGCGCAATACTCGGCTTTGACCTAAATCACATTGCACTGCGCGAGTCTATTGCGGCCTTACGCCGTCCCGCTGCGGCAAATTGCAGCCACACCATGGGCACGCCGCCTCATCTGCGCCGCACTTTTCCCCGAAAACGGGCCGGAGTTCGGGGGTTTGGTTGACAGGGTGGAGCCTCTGTCGGAAACACTCCTAACCTATACGCGAGACGCCGATTCGGCAGGAGAAGTGATAGAGTGATGGTGTGGGCAAAGCGGTTTGGCGTGCTTGGCACATGTGTTCTCGGTGCGCTTTCGGCCGGAATGGCAACGATGCCTGCATCGGCACAGGGCGCAATCCGCGGCGAATATGGCGACTGGCAGATGAGCTGCGACACGCCGCCGGGCGCCAGCTTTGAACAATGCGCCATCATTCAGAACGTGCTGGCCGAAGACCAGCCCAATGTCGGGCTCTCGGTAATCACGCTGCGAACTGCCGACCGGCAGGCACGACTTTTGCGCATTCTTGCGCCCCTCGGCGTCCTTCTGGTCCGTGATGGTCCCGATGGCAGCCTTATACCCGGTCTTGGCCTTACCGTGGATGAAGCCGATCTGGGCTGGGTGCCCTTCGTGCGCTGCCTGCCCAATGGCTGCATTGCCGAAGTTGTGATGGACGATGCCTTGGTCGAAACGCTTTCCAGCGGCGAGACGGCTTATTTCATCGTGTTCAAGACACCAGAAGAAGGGATCGGGATTCCGGTCTCCCTTAACGGCTTTGCCGAAGGATTTGCCGCCCTGCCCTGAGCGAGGTGATCGAGATGACGGACGAGCGACGTGCAACGCCACGCCAGCGCACCCTGAAGGGGGCCAGGATCGTCATCAATGACGGCTTCTCCACATTCGATTGCACAGTGCGCAATCTCTCTGGGCTCGGTGCGAAGCTCGTGGTGGCAAGTATTGTGGGCATTCCGCAGCGGTTCGATCTCGCACTGAGCGACGGGCGGCGTTTCAGTTGTGAAATGATCTGGCACCGCGAAGGCGAAATCGGCGTGAAATTCCTGTAGCGCCCACGAAAGCCGAAGGGCCAACCGCACCACCGGCTGACCCTTTTCGGCTTGCTTTGGAGGCAAGGTAAACTTTCTTCGTCGTGCCTAGTTGGTCTCGACCTGACCGGGCTTGCGGCGATTGAGGAAGCGGGGGCGGCGGGCAGCTTCGGCAGCCAGCTTGCGGCGCGGAGAGCTGCTGCCCAGCATCACGCCATCGACCTGCTGGCCATAGGGAAGGTATGCACCGTCACCGGCCTTGATGAACAAAGGCAGACGCAGTTTCTTGCCCCAGTTCTGCCATTCGGCCACGACGTTGTGGTTCCCTTCCTCTTCAAACACCTTGTAGTTGAGTTCGGCGTCGGAATGGACCAGTTCGATGGCGCTGGTCAGCAGCCCATCTTCAGAAATCCGGGTCGCCACCGCGACGCCGATAAATTCTGTCACCGGCACCTTGATCTTGATGGCCACGCCACTCTGTTCGAGCTGCTTGCGCACGGTCACGGTTTTCACCGGGTCTTTAGGGCCATTGTCGTTAGCCGCCACGAACCGCCGCTCGGCAAGAGCAGGGCGGCCGAAGGCCAGAACCGTTGCCGTTCCTTCCATCGCTACGCCATGAACCATTTTAGAAGCCTTCCTGTAACTTCGAGAGCTGATTTTTCGCTCTTCGTTTGTGAGGCCAATCTAGCGCGTCCCCTTACCTGCCCCCTTAATCGGTTCGGTTAAATTTATGTTGTTTTCCGAGAGGGTTAGCAGGGTATTGCACCGAGTCAGAACCGATTAACCGAACCGCTTGGCGTCCTGTTTACCCTGCTATTTGGCCTCGGCATGGCGCCATGCCCTTGCAACTCTTGTCCAATTGACGCGCCGCGCATAAAAGGCCGCACATGCCGGCCTTTGCCCCACCCTATTCAGAAGACCTCGAACTGCTCCGCTCGACAGCGGTAGCGGCGGGCATCATTGCTTCCGGATATTTCCGCAAGGATATAAAATCCTGGACCAAGGACAATTCCTCGCCGGTCAGCGAGGCCGATATCGTGGTCGATCGCTTCCTTGCGGCCAACCTGCTGCAGGCTCGCCCGAACTATGGCTGGTTGAGCGAAGAGACAGCAGACAATCCCAGCCGGCTCGATTGCGAACGTGTCTTCGTCGTGGACCCAATTGACGGTACGCGCGCCTTCCTGCGCGGTGAGGACTATTGGACGGTGTCGCTGGCCGTGGTCGAAAACGGCGTGCCGGTGGCCGGCGTTGTCTATGCGCCGGCGCTGGACGAAATGTATGATGCACACAAGGGCGGCGGCGCCCGTCTCAATGGCGACAATCTGGTGCGCAGCCGGCGCGCCGGTGCCTCGCCTCTCATCCCCGCGCCCGGCGCGGTGCATCATGAGATGCAGGCAGCGGGGCTCGATTACACACGCGGCCCGGCCTATCCCTCCCTTGCCTATCGGCTGGTACAGGTGGCGACCGGACGGCTCGATGCCGCTGTCGCCCGGCGCGGTGCGCAGGATTGGGACATTGCCGGTGCGGCGGTGATCCTGTCGGAAGCCGGGCTTGATCTGGCCGATGTTTGCGCCGGGTTCCCACAATTCAACAGACGAGATGTGCGCCATGGGGCGCTTGCGGCATTGGCCGACATGAGCCTAAAACCGCTCGTTCATGCGGCGCTGCTGAAAGTCTATGGCTGTCCGCCCGACAGCAGCGCGACCGAAACTTCTTCTTCCTGAACAGGACGTGACCGATGGCTGAAAAAACCGAAACCCAACTTCTGCACCTGGTGATCGGCGGCGAATTGTCTAGCCTGGACGGCGTCACCTTTGCCGATCTCGACCAGGTCGACATCGTCGGCGTCTATCCCAACTATGCCTCCGCTTATGTAGCGTGGAAGCAGAAGGCGCAGATGACCGTCGATAGCGCGCAGACGCGCTATTTCATCGTCCACCTGCACCGTCTGCTCGAACCGGAAGCCGCCGGCGCCTGATCAGGCGTTCAGTTCCGCCAGCACCTTATCCAGCGCACCGGGGCCGCCGATCCGTTGGCGGCCAATATCGCCGAGACGCGAGCGTTGTTCCTCCGATGACAGGAGCCGAAGCAAGCTCTCGGCGACCATTTGGGGATGCTGCCCCGGCACGGCGATGCGCGCTTCGCCAAACAGCTTCTGCTCATCGGCAAACCGCGACTGACGGTCTTTCGGGCATGTCATGTGAATGACCGGTTTGCCCAGACCCAATGCCTGTACAGTCGCCGTTCCCGCCTGCGACAGCACGATATCAGACGCAAAAAGGGCATTGCCCATGGCCCGTCCACGCAGCAGGTGCGCCGTGATCTTGCCATCGCTGAGATCGCCGAGATCATCGCCCTCGGTGCTGAGCATGTGGCCACGGTTCAATTTTCCTGCATCCGCCAGATCTTCGACAGTAACATCGCCGGCTACAGCTACAAAGATGTCGGGCAGCGCTTCTGTCGGTAATTGACGCAGGGCGCTAATCTGGCGCGCAAAATTTCCCACGGTCTCGCCACGGCTGCCCGGCAAAAGGGTGACAGCCAGAGGCCGGCTGCGTCGGCTCCGGGCGTCATAATCCCCGGTGGGGATCGTATCCATCATGAGATTGCCTGACGCCTGCGCATCAATACCGGCCTGGCGCAGCATGGCCGCCAGGTTGTCGGCCCGGCAGAAAACCTTGGCGCAGGTTCGGCTCAGAACAAATCTTTCCGCTGCAGAATAAAGCCGCGCCGCACCTGTCTTGTAGCAGTCGATATAGAAGAGGTTCTTGTGGCCGGTCAGCAGACCAAGCAGCGGCACCATGACATCGCCCACCACCACGATGCGATCATAGCGATCCCGCACGGAGCGCATAAATTTCAGCGCCGGCGGCACCATGGCGAGACCACCTCTGGCCAGATCCCTGCGCAACGAACCCTTTGCCGTGCGCGCGCCACCCGATTCCAGGCGCGCCCTGGGCCCGACGATGGGACAGATGCCGCCATAGGCATTACCGCTCCCGACGACGGGATAGGCATCCACCGCATGATTTTCCGCCAGTCGCGCAGCGAGCGCGGAGGCAATCCAGTCTTCTCCATGGCCATTGGAAATGATGAGGAAGCGCTGACGCGGCGCGGCCTCGGTCATCCTCAGTGCCCCCGACCGAAGCGCTCGAATGCTTCATGGGCCGCAACTGCGTCGGCATAGGGCTCCTGGCGATCAACGCTCCAGTAGAACAATTCATCAAGCGGGATCGGCTTGCCGGAAATGGCGCAGCGCACGAAGGTGCCGGGCTTGAGGACATCGTAATCGCCATCACGATAGCGCAATGTCGCCTCTGCGGGTGCAAATCCCTTGTCGAAGATGTTCAACGCGCGCCTCCTGCTTACTTCATTCTATATAGTGGACAGAAAGGCTCATCAAAAGAGACTTTCCTGCGACCCCTCGTCGGGAGTGGATCTGGTGGATTTGCGGCGCAGCGGAGCCCCGCCGACATGGGCATCGACCGCCCCCGTATCGAGGGTGATATGGAGCGCATCGCCTGGCGCCACACTGCCGGCATCGGTGACGATATTGCCATTGCCATCCTGAACGATGGCGTAGCCGCGCGCGAGGACATTGCGATAGCCCAGCGTATCCAGCAGCTTGCCCAACTGCGCCAGATGCTGGCGATGGCCCTGGGTCAACTGGGCGCCGGCCTGGGACAGACGCACAAGTTTGGGGGCGAGCCGGAGGCTGGAATCGCGCAGTTCGGCACGCAATTGCTGCGGGTTGAGGCGCGGCGCCACTCTGTGCAGCGCGGTCTGCTTGCGCTCGATGGAGGTGCCGACGGCCTGGGGCAATTGCCGGCCGCACGGGTCGAATTTAAGCCGCGCACGCTCGACGGTCTTGGTCAGCCCGCTGGCGCTGTTGCGTGACAATTGGCTCAAGCGTTCGCTCAATTCGGCATGGCGCTGGCGCACGAGGCGCGGCTGTAGCGATGCGGCTAGGCCAGAATAGTCGAGCCGCCTTGTCTGGACAAAATGGCGGAGCGCCCCGGTCAGCCGGCTGGCGGCGAGGTCGAGGCTTTGCCGCTGGGTGGCGGCAAGATCGGTGGCGCGGGGCAGACCTGCACCCGCCGCACGCAGCCTGTCGCGCAGGCTCGACACCATGCGCCGCGCTGACTGGCGCTGGCGCATGCCCTGATCTTCGACATAGGCGATCAGTTCGGCGCGGACAGGCACTGCGGCCTCAGCCGCTGCAGTGGGCGTCGGCGCGCGCATATCCGAGACGTAGTCGATCAATGTCGTGTCGGTCTCGTGCCCAACCGCCGAAATGACCGGAATCTCCGACGCCGCCACGGCGCGCACCACGGCTTCCTCGTTGAAGCCCCAGAGGTCTTCGATCGAGCCACCGCCACGTGCCACGATAAGCAGATCCGGTCGCGGAATCGCTCCCCCGACCGGCAAGGCGTTGAAGCCCTCGATGGCGTTGACGACTTCGGGCGCGCAGGTATCGCCCTGCACCCTGACCGGCCAGACCAGAACGTGGCTTGGGAACCGGTCCTCAAGGCGATGCAGAATATCGCGGATGACGGCCCCGGTCGGCGATGTCACCACGCCGATGACGCGGGGCAGATAGGGCAGCGCCTGCTTGCGGTCGCGGTCGAAAATGCCTTCCGCCAGCAGCTTCTTGCGCCGCTCCTCAAGCAGCGCCATCAGCGCGCCGGCGCCGGCCGGTTCGATATTGTCAATGACGATCTGGTATTTGGATGAGCGCGGGAAAGTCGTCAGCCGGCCGGTTGCGATGACTTCGAGCCCTTCTTCCGGCTTGAAGGTCAGGCGGGCGTAGTTGCCTTTCCAAACCACCGCGTCGATGGAGGCGGCGTCGTCCTTGAGCGTGAAATAGGCGTGGCCCGACGAATGCTGGCCGCGAAAGCCCGAAATTTCGCCGCGCACCCGCACATGGCCAAACTCATCCTCGACGGTCCGCTTAACCGCCTGGGCAATTTCGGAAACAGTGAATTCGGCGGCGTTGGACTGGACCTGCGACATCCTTCTCTGGTGCGCCAAAGCTGGATTGGGGTCAAGCGTAAGGGAGCTTATTCCGCCGCTTCAGTCAGCGCTGTTGGCTCCAGATTGCCCATGGATTGGACGATATGGTTGGCCAGCGCATCGTAAATGCCGCCATAGGCATGGCTACCGCGCATAAGCGCGATCTGGGCATCGGCCAGTCTCGGCAGGCCCTGTTCGTCGCCAATGACGCGCATGCCCGGCTGCAAGGCACTTTCGGGCAGGAAGCCGATGGCGAGATCCGAAAGAACCGCCGAGGAAATGGCTGTGGCATTGGACGAGGTGTAGGCGACGCGATAATCCTTGCTGGTACGTTCCAGTGCCTCCATGGCGTCCTTGCGCCAAATGCAGCATTGCGGACCGCAAGCTATGGCCAGCGGTTCCGTCGCCAGCGCCCTGCCCCCATGCGAGGCAACCCAGAACATTTTCTCCGTGCGGAACAGTTCGCCGAAATTCTGATCCGTCCCCTGGGTGAAGACGATGAGGTCGTAACGCCCGGCTTTCATGCCTTCCAGCAACTGCTCGGAGGCCATGCAGGACACATCGACGGCGATCTTGGGATGGGTCCGCTGGAAGCTGGACAGGATCACCGGCAAGAGGCGCACCGCATAGTCGTCCGGCACGCCAAAGCGGATCGAGCCAGCCAGATCACCGTCATTGAAATGGTCGAGAATCTCGGCATTGGTGCGCAGCATCTTGCGCGAACGCTCGTAAAGCACCTCACCATGGTGCGTGAGAGTCACGCTTCGACCGTCTCTCGTCAGCAGACTGTGCCCCAGCCGCTCTTCGAGGCGCTTGATCTGCATGGATACGGCAGACTGGGTCTTGTTCACCCGCCGCGCGGCTTCGGTAAAACTGCCGCAATCGGCGATGGCGCAGAAGCTCTGCAGTTGATCGAGGTCGAGGGGAGCGGCCATAATGCTTCATCACCCAAATTGATCATTGAGATGAAATCTATTTGTTAGACGAATAGAAGTCCAGTGGCTATTGCTTCCATCATTGGCGCAGCAAAGCGTCAAATCCCTGCCGGCCTCCCTCCGGTAAACCATTTTTTGGAGATACGAAATGGCTCTCTCGCTGCCCGGCGAGCGGTCAGTTGCGGCTGGCTCGCAGTCGACACCTGTCGGTGTCTTTTTCACCTGGATCGCCCAGTTGAAGGCCAATCGCGCCCGCCGCGCCGCCCTGCGTGGCCTGCTCGATCTCGACACTTCACGCCTAAAGGACCTTGGCATTGAGCGCTCTGACATTGCCGAGGCAATGGCGGCTCGCAATGGCCGCACGCCCGGCATGGTGCTCAACGCCGCCCGTGCCCGGAGCGCCCGGTCCTGAGGTTTACGATTTGCGGCCAGTCGACCCCTTTTGGTCGTGAGATCGAACCGAAGAAGTTTGCCACTTCTTCTGATCTCACTTCGATATAGCCGCTGCATGCGTTGGTTCGAACACGACGAGTGCTCGTGCCATCTCCCGGGCCGGTTTTGCCGCCGGCTCCGTTTCCTGACCACTTGCCGGGCCATGCGTCGCATGAGCCCGGTTTTTTTCTACCAGACCCAGTCGGCCAGGAAGGCGAGTGTCAGGGCGATGCCGACATAGTGGTTGTTCTTGAAGCGAATGAGCGGATTTTCTGGCGCCTTGGCATCGAGCGTCCAGAGTTGCCACGCCAACAGGCCAGCCGCCACAAGAGACAGCACTGCGAAAAGCCAGCCCCCACCGGCTAAAATTGACGCGACATTCCACAGCACGAATGCCCCGGCGTAAAGCACAGCAACTGCGGGCCGGACATTGTCGCCAAACAGACGCGCCGTCGACTTGACCCCAACAAGCGCGTCATCCTCGACATCCTGAAGGGCATAGATGGTGTCATAGCCGATGACCCAGGCAATCGTGCCTGCATAAAGCAGCACCGGCGCCCAGCCGAGACCGCCGGTCTGGCTCGACCAGCCGACAAGCGCGCCGTAGGAGAAGGCCAGGCCAAGGAAGAATTGCGGCCACCAGGTAATCCGCTTCATGAAGGGATAGATGGCCACCAGCACCAGGGAGGCCACGCCAGCCCAGACGGTGAAACGGTTGAACTGAAACAGGATCGCCGAAGCCAGCAAGGCCTGGGCGACGAGGAAGTACAGTGCTTCGCGCGCCGTGACCTGACCGGATGGGATTGGCCGGGACCGGGTGCGCGCCACGGCCATGTCGATGTCGCGGTCGACAATATCGTTGAAGGTGCAGCCGGCACCGCGCATCAGCACTGCCCCAAAGAACATGAGAATAGTGGCCCACCAGCCGAAGCCGATTTGCGGCTGTGCCAGCGCCGCCAATCCCACGCCCCAGGCGCAGGGCCAGAACAGCAGCCAGAAGCCGATTGGCCTATCCCAGCGCGCAAGGCGGCCATAAGGCTTCACCTTTTCCGGCGCGTGACGATCGAGCCAGTTGTCTTTCTGCGCGTCGGAGACGGTTCCGGTGTATTGGGTCGTCATTGGAAACCTCGATTGCCTCGACATCCCCTCCCTTTTGGGAAAGCGGCAGATTTTCCGCATTCAACAGAAAATCAGGGTGAGGGGTTCTTTCCACGCATACAGCGTTTATGTTGAGGATGCCATTGGAGCGTCGCTCTCGTGGCCTTTTCGCCTCAAATCTCGCTAGTGGAGAGATTTGCTCCTCCGGGAGGGCTTGAAGCCCTCATTAGCCCTTTCGGGCGCCTTCCTCCGCAAGGGGAGAGGGACAGATTGTGCCAAACCATGCCGCGTAGCCATTCCAGCCTCCAGCGCCTTTTTGTAGAACCGGATATCGGGCCGGGCACCGTCATCAACCTCGGCAAGGATCAGTCGCTCTATCTCGCCGCCGTATTGCGCAAAAGCGTGGGAGACGAGGTGGTGCTGTTCAATGGCCGCGATGGGGCATGGCTTTGCCAGTTGATCAGCGATTCCAAGAAGTCCGTCACTCTGCAGACCATCGAGCAGATCGCGCCGCAGACGCCGAAATCCACGTTCTGGTATGGCTTTGCGCCGCTGAAAAACGAGCGGCTGGATTATGTCATCCAGAAGGCCGTGGAAATGGGCGCCGGGATTATCCAACCGGTCAGCACGCAATATACGCAGGTGCATCGGCTGAAGATCGAGCGGCTTGAGGCCAATGCCGTGGAAGCGGCCGAGCAATGCGAAGTGCTCAACGTGCCGGAGATCGCCCCGGAAACCAGTCTCAATGGCTTGCTGGCCGGCTGGGCGGAACATCATGGTGACAGAAAGCTGATTGTCGCCGATGAGGGCGAAGCATCGGCCTCACCTGTGGATACGCTGCAACAATTGAGCGGACAAAAGCTTGGTCTGCTGATCGGACCGGAGGGCGGGTTTTCCGACGCTGAGCGGGCAAAACTGCACGCCCTGCCCTTCGTCACCCCCATCAGCCTTGGGCCGCGCATTCTCAGAGCCGATACAGCGGCGGTGGCGGCAATGGCCGTCATTCAGGCTACCATCGGCGATTGGCGATAAAAGGCGATTGCTTTCCGCCTTGCGCTCGCTATTTTCGCGCCGCACCTTATTCGCCTCAACCAAGAGGACTTCATGGCCGGCGCCGACACTCCATCGCCCTTTATCGAATCGCGGGCAGACCTGATCGAGGGCATGGCCAAAGGCGCCAAGCCGGCTGACCAATGGCGCATCGGCACCGAGCATGAAAAGCACGTCTTTCATGGCGAGCCCCTGCGCCCAGTGTCCTATGAGGGCGACAACGGTATTCGCGCGCTGCTTGCCGGCATCGAGAAGGAAACCGGCTGGCATCCTTTTTATGACGGCGACAACCCGATCGGTTTGCGCAATGACGAGATCGCAGGCGGCATATCGCTGGAGCCGGGGGGGCAGTTCGAGCTGTCGGGCGCACCCATGGCCGACCTGCACGGCACCGCGGCGGAGCTCAGCGAGCATATGCGCGTGGCCAAGAAAGTCGCTGCGCCGCTCGACATTCATTTTCTTGGCCTCGGCGTGACCCCGCTCTGGTCGGTCGATGAAATCAAGGCCATGCCGAAGTCGCGCTATGGCATCATGACCGAATATATGGGCCGGGTGGGCACGCTGGGCACCTCGATGATGTATCGGTCGGCTACTGTGCAGACCAATCTCGACTTTTCCAGCGAAGCGGACATGGTCAAGAAGCTGCGCGTCTCGCTGGCGCTGCAACCGATCGCCACTGCGCTCTTTGCCAATTCGCCATTTGTCGATGGGCAGGACAGCGGCTATCTCAGCTTCCGCAGCCATATCTGGCTGAATACGGATGATGCACGCACCGGCATGCTGCCCTTCGTCTTTGAAGACGGTTTCGGCTTCGAGCACTATGCCGATTATGCGCTGGACGTGCCGATGTATTTCGTTATCCGCGACAAGAAATACATCAATGTCGCGGGAGAGAGTTTCCGCGACTTCCTCGATGGCCGCCTGCCCCAGCTTCCTGGCGAGAAGCCGACGATCAAGGATTGGGAAGACCATCTTTCGACCATCTTCCCCGAAGTGCGGCTCAAGCAATTCCTCGAAATGCGGGGTGCCGATATGGGCGACGAGGCCCATGTCGTGGCGCTGTCGGCGTTCTGGACCGGTCTGCTCTACGACGATATTTCACTGGAAGCCGCCTGGGAGCTGGTCAAGAACTGGACGCAGGAAGACCGAGACTATCTCCGCCGCGAAGTGCCGCGGCTCGGCCTTTCGACACCCTTCGACCGGTCCAGCATTTTTGACGCCGCCGCACAGGCCGTCGGCATTGCCGAGGCGGGGCTGGTGCGTCGCAATCGACTGGACGCCAAGGGCCGGGACGAGACAATCTATCTGGCCCCATTGGAAGAAACCGTGCGCACCGGAAAAGCTCCGGCCGAACGCTGGCTGGAGAAATTCCGGGGCGAGTGGAATGGCGATGTGACGCCGATCTTCAAGGAAGCCGAACTCTAGCCTTTAACGCTTGCCTCTCTGTCCGCTCTCGTGCATCACGCCCGGGAAACGACAGGAGGCATGATATGCGCGTAATGGTCATCGGTTCGGGCGGGCGGGAACATGCGCTGGCCTGGAAGATTGCGCAGTCGCCCCTGGTGACTGGCCTGTTCGTCGCGCCAGGCAATGGCGGCACCGAGCGGTTGGCCACCAATGTCGCGGTGGACATAACCGACCATGCCGCCGTGATTGCGGCTGCCAAAGCGCACGAAATCGACTTCGTGGTGGTGGGCCCCGACGCGCAAGTCGTGGCCGGGCTCGGGGACGATGTGCGTGCCGCGGGTTTTGTCTGCTTTTGTCCGAGCAAGGCTGCCGGGCAGCTGGAAGGCTCGAAGAGCTTTACCAAGGCGCTCTGCGACCAGTTCGACATTCCAACCGCCGCCTATGGGCGCTTCGAGGATGAGGCTTCGGCACTCGCCTATCTCTATACGCAGAGCGCGCCCATCGTCATCAAGGCCGATGGGCTTGCCGCCGGCAAGGGCGTCACGGTCGCCATGAGCACCGAGGAAGCCGAAGAAGCCATCATTGACTGCTTCTCCGGCGTGTTCGGCGAGTCGGGGGCGTCGGTGGTGATCGAGGACTTCATGGAGGGCGAGGAGGTCAGCCTTTTCGTGCTCAGCGACGGCAAGGATATCCTGCCCCTCACCACGGCACAGGATCACAAGCGCGCCTTTGACGGCGACACGGGCCCCAATACCGGCGGCATGGGCGCTTATTCCCCTGCACCGGTGATGAGCCGGGAGATTTATGACGAGGTCATGGCGCGGATCATCGAGCCAACGGTGCGCGGCATGGCCCAGCGCGGCACGCCCTATGCCGGTGTGCTTTATGCAGGGCTGATGCTGACCCCGGATGGTCCAAAGCTCGTCGAATACAATGCGCGCTTCGGAGACCCGGAAACGCAGGTGATGATGATGCGCATGGACAGCGATATCGTGCCCCTGTTGCATGCGGTGGCGACCGGCACGCTGGCCGGCCGTGACGTGCAATGGAAGGACGCCTATGCGCTGACGGTCATTCTCGCCACCAAGGGTTACCCGGGCGATTATGGCAAGGGCAGCGTTATCGGCGGCGTCGATGGGCTGGACAGCGACACACTAACTGTCTTTCACGCCGGAACGAAGCGGGATGGCGAACGTTTGATTGCCAATGGTGGGCGCGTTCTCAATGTGACGGCGCTCGGGGCATCGGTGAAAGAGGCGCAGAATCGTGCTTACGCAGGCGTGGACGCGATTGACTGGCCAGAAGGCTTTTGCCGAACCGACATCGGGTGGCGCGAGATTTCCCGAGAACAAAACTGAACCTTTCCTCAATCTTGCCGGGTTAGGCTCCTCCCTCAGAACCGTCTTTGATGCGGCGCCGCCGCAACGCCCGCTGACGCCCTTGCAGAAGCGGGGCCTTGCCCTGGCGGAAAAGCTGCGCATGAGGGGTGCGGAGCGTGAGCAAGTGAGTACGATCAGCGGACCACGTATTGGCGTTGCACTCGGCGGCGGGTCGGCGCGCGGGCTGACCCATATTCCTTATATCGAGGCCATGGACGAACTCGGCCTCAAGCCATCCGTCATTTCAGGCACCTCGATTGGCGCCCTTATCGGTGCGGGTTGGGCTGCGGGCATGAGTGGCAAGGAATTGCGCGAGCACAGCTTCGAGGTGCTGGGCACGCTGCGTATCATCGCTGGCAAGCTCTGGGCAACGCAAGTGCGCGGGATTGGCGGCCTGCTCAAGAATGGCATTTCGATGCAGCTCGATGCCGCGAGCATTGTCGACGCCTTCACGCCGCCCTCCTTTCCCGAGGAGTTCAAGGACCTCAAGATACCGCTGCATGTCGTGGCGACGGATTTTCAGTCCTGGCATCAGGTCGTGTTCAATTCCGGCCTGCTGCGCCCTGCCATTGCCGGCTCGATCGCCATTCCGAGCCTGTTCAAACCCGTGGTTTACAACAACCACATTCTGGTCGATGGCGGCGTGGTCAATCCGCTCCCGCTCGATCAGGCCGATATTGACACTGATTTCCTCATTGGCATCGACGTGGTCGGCGACCCCTCGATCGCGCTGACCAAGACCGATCACAAGGCGCTCGATATCTGGTTCGGGTCGGCGCAGATCATGATGCATTCGCTGACGGCCCATATGATGGCGGCCTATCCGCCCGATATCTATATACGGCCCCATGTGGCCAATTTCGGTGCCATGGAATTCTGGCGGGTGCGCGAGATCGTCACCCATGCAGAGGCCGAGAAAGACCGTTTCAAGCGCATCCTCGCACATAAGATCGAGGACTATATCCAGCAGCGGATCGAGCCGGTCGAAAGCGTCTAGCGCACACGAATTGCGCAAAGCCGCGTCAGCCGGTTGCCTTGTCGAATTGCCCATGATTCAAGAGGCATGTGGAAGCCCTTGAGTCTCACGACCTGTTCTCGCCCCAACGCCACCAACGGCCGGAGCCGCTGGCCGTTCTGCGTGATATTTTCGGACATCGCCAGTTTCGCGGGCAGCAGGCCGATGTTGTGGACCATGTGGCAGGCGGCGGCGATGCGGTGGTACTGTTCCCCACTGGCGCCGGCAAATCCATGTGTTTCCAGATCCCGGCGATCTGCAGGCCCGGGGTCGGCATTGTCGTCTCGCCACTGATCGCACTGATGCGGGATCAGGTAGAGGCGCTGAAACAGGCCGGTGTCGCGGCGGCGGCGCTCAATTCATCGCTGACGCAGGAGGAAGCGGCCGACGTGCGGCGACAATTGCGGCGGGGCGAACTTGACCTGCTCTATGTCGCGCCCGAGCGGGTGGCGACACCGGGTTTTGCCAATATGCTGGGCGGGTGCGAAATCGCGCTCTTCGCCATCGACGAGGCGCATTGCGTTTCCCAGTGGGGACACGATTTCCGGCCGGAATATCGCGAACTCATTCATCTGGTTGAGCTTTTTCCCGGCGTGCCGCGCATTGCGCTGACGGCGACTGCAGACCCGACGACACGCGAAGACATTATCGAGCGGCTGGGGCTGGAGCAGGCAGAGGTCTTCACCACCAGTTTCGACCGGCCGAACATCTCCTATTCCATCGTCGAGCGGGACAAGCCGCGCGAGCAGTTGCTGGACTTTCTCGGCAGCCACAAGGGCGAGAGCGGGATTGTCTATTGCCTGAGCCGGGCCAAGGTGGAGGACGTTTCCGACTGGCTGAATGGCAAGGGAATCAAGGCCTTGCCCTATCACGCGGGCATGAGCGCCCAGATGCGCTCTGCCAATCAGGATGCTTTTCTCAAGGAAGAAGGGCTGTGCCTTGTGGCCACGGTGGCCTTCGGCATGGGGATCGACAAGCCGGATGTGCGCTATGTGGCGCATATGGATTTGCCAGCATCCATCGAGGCTTACTACCAAGAGACCGGTCGCGCGGGGCGTGACGGGCAGCCGGCAGATGCCTGGATGAGCTATGGCATGACCGATGTGGTGCAGCGGCGCCGCATGATCGACGAGGGCAATGCGCCCGACGAAGTCAAGCGCCTGGAACATAGCAAACTCAATGCCTTACTGGGGGTGTGCGAGACCGCATCCTGCCGCCGCCAAGCCATTCTCAGCCATTTTGGCGAGACCTATCCGCGGCCTTGCGGCAATTGCGATACGTGCCGGTCGCCCGTTGAGAGCTGGGATGGCACGGAAGCGGCGATCAAGGCGCTGGCGGCGATCTACCGGACCGGCCAGCGCTTCGGCGCGGCGCATGTGATCGACGTGCTGGTGGGTAAGGAAACCGAGAAAGTTCAACGGTTTGGCCACCAGCACCAGAAGGTTTTCGGGCAGGGCAAGGAGCTCGATGCCAAGGCGTGGCAGTCGGTGCTGCGGCAGTTGACGGCGATGGGGCTGATCCTGGTCGATCATGCCAATCACGGTGCCCTCGCGTTAGCCGCGAGTGCGCATCCCGTGTTCAAACGTGAGCAGACTGTTATCCTCAGGAAGGACCGTCCGAAGAAATCGCTAGAGGTGCGTCGTTCGCTGGCGAGAACCGTGGATGTTCCCGAGCATGCCAAGCCACTTTTCGACGCGCTGCGCGAGGCGCGGCTGCGCATGGCCAAGGCGCAGGGCGTGCCGCCCTATGTGATTTTCCACGATGCCACATTGCGGGCCATGGCGCTGGCGCGCCCGAGCCATCCGCATGACATGCTGAACCTGCCCGGCGTCGGCCAGGGCAAGCTCGACCGCTATGGCGAGGATTTCCTCGCGGTGGTCGCCAATTTCGAGGGATAGGATCATGGACCAGTCGAAGGCCCCCTCACCCGGCCTTCGGCCGACCTCTCCCCCCGAGGGAGAGGTACCGCTGCGCGGTGGCAAACGCCCCCGCCTTCCCGTGATCGATATTGCCCGCGGTGTCGCCATCGTGGCGATGGTGATCTATCACCTCAGCTGGGACCTGTCCTATTACGGGTTCATCCCCGTCGATGTGGGTTACGATCCCGGCTGGGTGTTCTTCGCCCGCTCGATCCTCTTCTCGTTCATGTTCCTTGTCGGCGTCGGGCTGGTGCTGGGGCATGGGGATGGCGTGCGCTGGACCAGTTTCTGGCGGCGGACGCTTTTCGTGGCGGGGGGCGCGCTGCTGATCACGCTGGGGACATGGATCATGTTCCCCGAAAGCTTTGTCTATTTCGGCGTGCTGCATGCCATTGCGCTGTTCAGCCTCCTGGCCCTGCCGTTCCTGTTCACGCCGATCTGGCTGACGGCATTGGTGGGTGCGGCGGTGATCGGCCTGCACTTCGCGTATCGGGATGCAATGTTCAATGCGGTGGCCTTGTCCTGGATCGGGTTCTGGGAAGTGCCGCCGCTGACCAATGACCTTGTGCCGGTGTTCCCCTGGCTGGGCGTGGTGCTGGGCGGCATCGCCGTCACGAGGCTGTTGCGGGGATCACGGGTTGAAACGGCCATGGCGGGGGTGCAGCCGCGCAATCGGCTGGCGCGGATACTGGGCTGGATGGGACGGTGGAGCCTGGTGATCTATCTGGTGCACCAGCCGCTGCTGCTGGCGGTGATCGCGCCGTTGTCGATGGCGACGGGTGCGCAGACGGCGGGGCGGGAAATCGAGTTCTTAAATTCCTGCCAGGTGAGCTGCGAGGCGACAGGCACCACGGCGGCGCTCTGCGCCACCTATTGCCAATGCGGGCTGGATGGAGTCAACCGCGACGACCTCTGGGAGCCGGTTTATTCCGGGCTGGTTTCGGCGGAGGACCAGGCCAAGCTCGATGCGAACAATCGGCAATGTTCGGTGTTGATTTATCCGGAGCTGGAAGTGGAAACAGATGCGGCAGGACAGGTGCAATAGCCTGAACTGCAGCACCCCCCTCCCCGGCCCTCCCCCTATCAGGGGGAGTGTTTACAACGGACGCATTGACGCTCCAATTTAGCTGCTCCTGCGCCTCCCTCCCCCTTGAGGGGAGGGATTTAGGGTGGGGGTGCTGAACTATCCGGAAGCTGTATGAACATTGTGGTGTGCTGAACCCGCAGCACCCCCACCCCGGCCCTCCCCTCAAGGGGGGAAGCGAAAGAGCCGAACGTCCAAAGTAAACACTCCCCCTCAAGGGGGAGGGGGCGATAGAGCCGCGGAGCTGGCGCAGTTTGCGAGCGCGGTTTGCCTTTATACGGAAGCTCATCCCTGCCCTCGTCATTGCCGGGCTCGTCCCGGCAATCCCTCTCTGGAGGCATGGACCACCGGGACAAGCCCGGTGGTGACGACGGGGGAGATCGGCGCTTCAGATTGAAGTTGAAACGCTCTACGTGCTTGCCGCCTTCGCATTGGCCTGGGCCACAAGGTCATCGGGGATGTCGTCGAAGCTGGCATAGTTCATGTTGTAGAGGCGGGAATAGAGGCCGCCCAGTTCCATGAGCTCGTCGTGATTGCCCTGTTCGATCAGTTCGCCATTCTGCAGGACGATGATGCGATCGGCGCCGCGAATGGTGGCGAGGCGGTGGGCGATCACCATGCCGGTGCGGCCTTCAAGCAGGACTTCAAGGGCTTTCTGGATTTGTCGCTCTGTGTAGCTGTCGATGTTGGCCGTGGCTTCATCGAGGACGAGGATCTTGGCATCGGCGACGAGGGCGCGGGCGAAGCTGAGCAGCTGGCGCTGGCCCAGGGACAGGTTGGAGCCGCGCTGTTCAAGCATGGTGTCGTAGCCATTGGCGAAGCGGGAAATGAAGTCATGCGCGCCGACGGCCTTGGCGGCGGCAATGACATCGTCGCGCGTGGCGGACGCCTTGTTGTAGCGAATATTGTCGAAGATGGTGCCGGTGAAGAGGAACGGCTCCTGAAGCACCATGGCGACCTGTTCGCCGAGGCTTTCCTGTGTGACATTGCGCACATCGTGCCCGCCGACCAGCACAGCGCCGCCCTGCACTTCATAGAAGCGATGGACCAGGGCCATGGCGCTGGTCTTGCCTGAGCCGGTGGGCCCGACAAGAGCGACGGTTTCACCCGGATTGACACGGAAGGAGACGTTCTTCAGCACCGGGCGCTTGGGATCGTAACCGAAGACCACGTCGTGGAAAGCGACCGAGCCATCCATATCCTTGTCGAGCACCACGGCGTCCGGCTTGTCGTCGATGACCACCGGCAGATCCAGCACTTCGGTGATGCGGCGGCCCGAGGTCATGGCGCGCTGCATGATGGAATATTGCATGGTGAGCGATCGGATCGGATCGAAAAAACGCTGGATATAGAACAGGAAGGCGACGATGACGCCGACCTGCAAGGAGCCGTTGAGCACCATGGCACCGCCAACCAGCACGACAGTGGCCATGGAAATGCCAGTGAGGGAATCGACGATGGGCACCATGACCTGGGCATATTTGCTGCCCGTCAGCTGGGTACGCAGGTTGTGATAGGCCTTGTCGTCGTAAAGGTCGAAATTGACCTTCTGACGGTCGAGATTCTGCACCGTGCGGACGCCATTGATGCCCTCGGCCATGGCGCCATTGGTGAGCGAATTGGTTTCATGCGCCGCCCAGAAAGCGCGCTTGGCCGGCGGCAGCCAGAAGATGCGCACGATGAAGAGGATCGGCATTGTGGCCATGGTGAGCAGGCCCAGAAATGGATCAAGGCTGAGCAGCACCACGACAATGCCGAAAAGAAGCACGATGTCGCCGACCGAAATGACCGAGGTTTCGAGAAACTCCTGCATGGAATTGACGTCGCCCTGGAGGCGGCTCATGAGGCGCCCCACCTCGGTTTTGTCCATATAGGAGAGTGACACGCGCTGGAGCTGGGCGAACATGGCGCGGCGCATGTCGAACAGGACGTTTTCGGCCACCTGCCCCACCTGGGTTTCCTGCACCCAGGAGGCGGCGAAATTGAAGAGGATTGCTATGGCAAAGGCGAGAATCGCCCAGAGCAGTCCATCGGCATTGCCGCCCGCCACGAGGGCGGTGTCGATGGCATTGCCGATGATGAGCGGGATGGCCAGTTGGGTGACGGTAAAGACCAGTACTGCGGCCACCGACAGATAAATCTTGAAACGATAGGGGTGCACATAGGCCCAGATGCGCCGCACGGTCTGCGGATCATAGGCCTTGCCGAACACCTCTTCCTCGATCTTGTGGCTGCCCACCGAAGCGCGGGGCGGGCGCTGGCCGGGAAAGGTTGCGGTTTCGCGGTCTTCATCATCGAGCAGGGTCATTCTGCGGCCTCCAGATCATCGCCGGGCCGGGTTTGCAGATCGTACAGAGCACGATAGCGGCCGTTTTGTTCGAGCAGTTCGGCATGGGTGCCGCGCTCGGTGATACGGCCATCTTCGAGGAAAAGAATGAGATCGGCGTGCATGAGAGAAGACAGGCGGTGGGCGATAATGATGGTGATCCGGTCCTTGGCATAGCGGCGGATGGCGGAGCGGATGCGGTGTTCGGTGCCGGCATCGATGGCGGCGGTGGAATCGTCGAAGATCATCACTGCGGGCTTGAGCACCAATGACCGTGCGATGGCGAGGCGCTGGCGCTGGCCGCCGGACAGAGACACGCCGCGCTCGCCGACGACCGTGTCGTAATCGCCGGGCAGTCCCATGATGTAATTATGCAATTGGGCGCTTTCGGCGGCGCGTTCGATCTTGGTTTCCTTGGCCCACGGATCGCCATAGGCGATGTTGTTCTCGATGGTGGTGGTGAACAGAAAGCTGTCCTGCTGCACCACGGCAACCGAGCGGCGCAGGCTCTGCAGGGTCACGTCGCGCACGTCCTGCCCATCGAGTGTAATGCGGCCGGAGGTGACATCGTAGAAGCGGGGAATGAGGTGAGCGAGCGTGGATTTGCCGCTGCCGGGCGCGCCGACAATGCCGATGGTCTGGCCGACGCGGCCCTCGAAGCTGATGCCATTTAGAGTCGAATGGGAGGCTCCTGGATAGGTGAAATGAACGTCCTCGAAGCGCAATGTCCCAGCGGTTACGGTGAGCGGGGCCGCGCCGGGTTTGTCCTCGATTTCGACCGGCGCGTCGAGGAAGCCATAGAAGCGGTCGCCGCAGGTGGAGGCACGGGCGAAGGAATTGACCATGAGGCCAAGCTGACGCACCGGCATTTGCAGGATGGTCATGAAGGTGAGGAAGGAAGCGAGCGTGCCGACGCTCATCTCCCCGGCAATGACCTTGTTGCCGCCGACCCAGAGCACGAGGCCCATGGCGATGAAGAAGGAAAAGGTCATGATCGAGGTATTGTTGACACGCACCTGCACCCGCTGATGGGCCAGTTCCAGCGCGGATTCGGACGCCTTTTCGAATTTGGACATTTCGAACTTCTGGCCGGAAAAGGCGCGAACGACGCGAATGCCGCCGAGATTTTCCTCCATGACGCGGGTGAGGACCGACAGCCGCTCCTGAAGCACGAGCCAGGTCTTGCGCAGCGTCAGTTGCGCGGAAGATGAGCGCCAGGCCACGAAGGGGACGAAGCTGAGCGCGAGAAGGCCGAGCACGACATCGGTGGTAAGCAGCATATAGGCGCCGACGCCGATCAGCACGGCCAGGAGAATGGTGCGCACGAAGCCGGTAGAGAAGAAGATGCGCAACCCATCAAGATCCAGCAGGCCCAGGGTGATGAGATCGCCGGAATGGACGCGGTCGTGATAGGAATAGGAGAGTTTCTGCACCTTGTCGTAGAAGGCCAGACGCAATTCGTAGCCGACGTGATGGCCCACGCTTTCCGAAAAATAGTTTTGCAGCAGCGTGAAGATGCCGCGCGCGACCGACACGCAGAGCAGCGTCAGGGCGGTCCAGAGCAGTGCCTGTTGCGCGCCTTCGGCGGCGGTGCTCAGGACATTGTGCGCCTCGTCGACGGCCCGGCCGAGCAGCCGGGGAATGGACAGCTGCAACACGGCCGCGATGATGGTGGCGCCAATGGCCAGACCGGCCTGCCAGTAATGGCGCAGGGAGAACAGGGAAATCCGCAAAAGCGGGTTTTGGCCCTTGCCGGCATGGGCGGCAGCAAGATGGGCCCGAGCATCGCCGCGCGAACGGTCGCGGCCAGCCTTGAGGGTAATCAAGGGAGCAATCCAGACATCAAAATGGGAGCCCGAGGGGAGGTAGGCGGTCAGAGACCATCGATCGGGCAAATCAAACTCGCCTGTCTATAAAAGGCAGATTGCGTCTGCCATTCAAGATGAAATCTGCACAAAAAACGCAAAATATGACCGCTTTTTCATCATGCCCGCTTCGGCGGCATGACCCCATGCCGAAGCAGACGTAGCGGGAAATGGCAGGTGGGCGCATCTGTCTCTGCCATGTTTCCGATCCTCGCCGGCACCCTTGTTGCCCTTGCCGTATTTTTCACCTCCACCCTTTCCGGCGTGTTCGGCATGGCCGGGGGCCTCGTGCTGCTGGCGATCCTGCTCACCATGATGCCGGTGGCCACGGCCATCGCCGTGCAGGGCGCCATCCAGATCGTGGCCAATGGCTCGCGCGCCTGGTTCAGCCGGGACTTCATCGACTGGCGGATACTGGGCCATATCTGCCTCGGATTGCTGGCGGCGGCGATAGCGCTGTTCATCCTGCGCTATGTGCCGGATCTGGCCAGCGTGTGCATCGCGATCGGGTTGATGCCGGTGCTGGTGTGGATTCCCAAGGACTGGCTGGCGCTGGACGCCAGCAAGCCGCTCCACGCCTTCTGCTGCGGCTTTCTGGGTGGCGGGCTCAACCTTGCGGTCGGGGTGTCGGGGCCGACTGTCGACATTTTCTTCATCCGCACGCAGATGGACCGGCGGCGGATCGTTGCCACCAAGGCCGCGACCCAGGTGATTTCGCATGGCGCCAAGGTCCTGTTCTATGGCGCGCTGGCCAGCGCCGTGAGCGGCGGAGACTGGGTCCTGGTGCTGATCGCCGCTCCATTCGCGGTGGCCGGGACCAGTCTTGGCTATCACATCCTGCAGCGCATGAGTGACCAGGGTTTTCGCACATGGACGCGCTGGATCGTCACCGCAATCGGGATTTTCTATCTCGGGCGCGGCTTCTCCTTGCTCATGGGGGCTTAATGGGTATGGTGCCGGTGGGAGACGACATGGCATCATTCGACAGTGTAACCGCACGGCTTATTCTTCTTTTGGCCGAGACCGGATCAATCGGCCGCGCCGCAGAGCGGGAGGGGATAGCCTCATCGGCCGTCAGCCGCAGGGTATCCGATCTCGAAGCGCGACTGGGCGTGGTGCTGTTCGACCGCTCCGCCCATGGGGTCAAGCTCACCAAGGCCGGCGAATCCTATGCCGAAGGATGCCGGACGGTCTTGCGCTCCATTGCCGATCTCGACGCCATCATGTCTGATTTCGGCTCCGGACAACGCGGCAGCCTGCGCCTTGCCTGCACCAGTTCGGCGCTGACCGGGCGACTGCCGGAATTGCTGGCCAAGTTCGCGGCCAAGCACCCCGGCATCGAAATCGCCATCAGCGAAATGGGCGCGGCCAAGGCGCTGCTGGCGCTGGATGAGGGACAGGCGGATATCGCCATTGTCTCGGACAATTATGACTTCACCCGCTTCGACATCAAACCATTCGAGGACGAACGGGTGTGGGTGCTGGCCCCGCCAGAGCATGAGCTGGCCAGACAGATCGAACCGCGCAAGGCGCTGGCCTTCGAGGCGGTGCTGCCCCATGCCATCGTGGGCATACACCATGCCGGCTCGCTCGACCGGCTGCTGAGCGAGGCCGCCGGCAAATCCGGGAAAGAGCTGAACGAAGCCCTGCGGGTGGAGAGCTTTCCGGCGCTGGTGCGCATGGTGGAAGCCGGGTTCGGCATCGGCTTCCTGCGCTCGACCAGCCTGCATCTGCTGGCCGGGACCGATCTGGTCTGCGCGCCGCTGGCAGAGCCATGGGCGATGCGGCAATTGCTGCTGGCACGGCGCAAATCCAGCCCGCTTTCGGCCGCGATGAAGAGCTTCATGGCGCTGGCCGGGGAAACTTACCTGCCTGCAGCATAAATAAGACCATCTGCATCATATTTTCCTTTGACAGCACGGGAGGTCCATGAATAGGAAATAAGACATTCGTCGTCATGTTTTATGACGCAGTCTTTGCCAACCTTGGATTGGATCATTCCCGTGAGTTCGCTTTTCCGCTCTACCGCTCTCGTCGCAACTGTCGTCGGCGCTCTCTCGCTGGCCGGCGCCGCTGTTGCGCAGGACAAGGTCATCGCCCATCCGCAGGGCGAAACCACCATTTCCGGCGTGCCTGCCAAGGTGCTGACGCAGGACTGGGCGGCGTTCGACAATCTCAGCGCGCTTGGCGTTGACGTCGCCGGTGTTCCCTCTTCCAACGCGCCGAGCTATCTGGCCGACCAGATTCCTGCCGATGCCTTGCAGATCGGCTCGCTTTTCGAGCCGGACTTTGAAGGTATCGCTGCTGCCGAAGCCGACGTCTATTTCGTCGCTGCCCGCTCCGCTGCCGCCTATGAAACCTCCAAGGACATCGTGCCGACCGTTGATCTGTCGGTGAACAATCTGGAATTCATTTCGGGTATCGAGAAGAACATCACCACGCTGGGCGAAATCTTCGACCTTCAGGACAAGGCGGCTGAACTCAACGCAGCGCTCGAAGCCAAGGTCGCCGAAGTCAAGGCCGCTGCCGAAGGCAAGGGGTCTGCATTGGTGCTGGTGACCAATGCCGGCAAGCTGGGCGTTTATGGCCCGGATTCGCGCGTTGCCTGGGTTTATAACGAAGCTGGCATGCCGTCGGCGCTGGACAATGTGAAGGATGGCGACCATGGCGGGGATGCCGTGTCGTTTGAATTCCTGCTCGAAGTAAACCCTGACTGGGTGTTCGTGGTCGACCGCGATGCCGGCACCGGCGAAAATGCCGGCGCTGCCGCTGCGCTGCTGGACAACGAGCTGTTCAACCAGACAAATGCGGCCAAGGAAGGCCACATCGTCTATCTGGACCCTCAGGCATCCTACATTTCGATGCATGGCTATCAGGGCGTGATGCTGCTGCTGGACCAGGTTCTGGCCGGGTTGAACAGCTAAGACCAGGCACGAAGCGGCACCTCCCCAAGGGGGTGCCGCATCCAGTTTGCTCAGGCGCAGGCGGTTATTACCGATGCGCGACATTCGCGAACGAGACAGGTTCCCCACCCCATTGCCCGCGCTTATTCTTGCCTTTGCCGTTACGCTCGTCCTCGCCGTGGTCAGCGTTTTTGTCGGCGTCAGCGATGTTTCCATAACCAGCCTGCTGGCTGGCGGCGTCGATGGCCGCGCCATGGAAGTGTTGCTGATCAGCCGTATTCCACGGACGCTGGCCCTTGTGCTGGCCGGAGCGTCGATGGCCATTGCCGGGCTCGTCATGCAGATGATCGTGCGCAATCGTTTCGTCGAACCGTCCACGACCGGCACAAGCGAATCCGCAGCCTTGGGTTTTCTGGTCGTTACACTGCTGGCCCCGGGCTGGCCTCTCATGGCCAAGATGGGCGTGGCCGCCGTTTTCGCATTAGGCGGCACAGCCCTGTTCCTGCGGATCTTGAAAGTGGTGCCGCTGCGCGATGTGTTGATGGTACCGCTGGTGGGGATCATGCTGGGCGGTATCATCGGCGCGCTCACCGCCTTTATCGCCTATCGCGCCAACCTGATGGCCTCGCTGCTCGCCTGGAACATGGGCGACTTTTCAGGCATCATCCGGGGGCGCTACGAGCTGCTGTGGATCGGGCTCGTCTGCTGCGTGATGGCCTATATCGCCGCCGACCGCTTTACCGTTGCCGGCATGGGCAAGGATTTCACCACAAATCTCGGCCTCAATTACCAAAGGGTCATGGTACTGGGCCTTGTGATCGTGTCGCTGGTCAGCGCCGTGGTTCTGGTTTCGGTGGGGGGCATACCCTTTCTCGGCCTCATCGTGCCCAATCTCGTCAGCCTGTTGATCGGTGACAATATGCGCCGCACCGTGCCCTGGGTGGCTATTGGCGGCGCAGGCATGGTCCTCGCCTGTGACATTGTGGGGCGGCTGATCCGGTTTCCCTATGAAATCCCCATCGCCGTGGTGATGGGCGTGGTGGGCAGCGCGCTGTTCCTCTACCTGCTGCTGCGCACGCCGAGAGGCGCAAGATGACCGAAGAAACCCTTGCCGCCGCGCCGCTGCCTCGTACCTTCAGCCGGCCTGTTCTGGTGCTGATCGGCCTGTCGCTGCTGGCCGTGGTCTCCATCGCGCTGTTCATGACGCTGGGAGCGCGGGGAAGCTGGAGCTTCGTCCTCTCATTTCGCGGCAAGAAGCTGCTGGGACTGCTGCTGGTCGCCTATTCCGTGGCCGTCTCGACTGTATTGTTCCAGACCGTCACCAATAACCGCATTCTCACGCCATCGATCATGGGGTTTGACGCGCTCTACGTGTTGATCAAGACCGCGGTGGTGTTCTTCCTCGGCGTCGGGGCGCTGGTGGCCATCGACAGCCAGATCCAGTTTCTGGTGGAAGTGCTGGTCATGATCGGTTTTTCCGGCATCCTGTTCCGCTGGCTGTTTCTGGGCGAGGAACGGAGCCTGCATCTGCTGGTGCTGGTGGGCATCATCTTTGGCGTGCTGTTCCGCAGCCTCAGCCAGCTCATGCAGCGCATGCTCGATCCGGGCGCATTCAATGTGCTGCAGGACACATTGTTCGCCAGTTTTGCCACCACCGACCCGACCTTGCTCGGCATTTCCTGCATCATCGTGGCGGCTGTCAGCATCGTGGGGTTCCGAATGATGCACACCTATGACGTGCTCTCGCTCGGCCGGGCACAGGCGATCAATCTGGGCGTCGAGTACAAGCGCACCGTCGTCATCATTCTCTCGCTGGTGGCCGTTCTGGTCTCGGTGTCGACGGCCCTGGTCGGGCCGGTGACGTTTTTCGGCCTGCTGGTGGCGACGCTGGCGCATTCGCTGGTGGGCAATTCCAGGCACCGCTATGTGCTGCCGGCTGCGGTCCTGCTCGGCGTCATCGCTTTGGTGGGCGGACAAACCCTGCTGGAACGCGTTTTCGCTTTCGACACGGCGCTGTCCATCATCATCGAATTTCTGGGCGGCGTGGTCTTCATCGCCCTTGTCCTGCGGAGGTCGGCGCGGTGATCGTCACATCCAATGTCACCAAGAATTATGGCGCGTCCTGCGTGGTGGACGGCGTTTCGCTGCAATTGCCGCAGGGGGGCATCACCTCGATTATCGGCCCAAATGGCGCGGGCAAATCCACGCTTTTGTCCATGGTCAGCCGGTTGATGGCGATGGATGCGGGGACGGTGACCGTGGGCGGGCTCGATGTCACCAAGGCGCCGAGCGATGCGCTGGCGCGCCGCCTGTCGATCCTCAGGCAAGACAATCACATGAGCGCGCGGCTCACGGTGCGCGATCTGGTTTCGTTCGGGCGCTATCCCCATTCCAAGGGGCGGCTCACGCCCGAGGACAAGGCTCATATCGAGCGGGCCATCCGCTATCTCGAGCTCGGCGCGCTGGCGGACCGATTTCTCGACGAGCTTTCCGGGGGGCAGCGGCAGCGGGCCTTTGTCGCCATGGTGCTGGCGCAGGACACCGATTACGTCCTGCTGGACGAGCCGCTCAACAATCTCGACATGAAACACGCCATGGGCATGATGAAACTGCTGCGGCAGGCGGCCAATGAGCTTGGCAAAACCGTGGTTCTGGTGCTGCACGACATCAATTTCGCCTCGTGGTATTCGGACCATATCGTGGCGATGAAGGCGGGCAAGGTCGCGGCGCAGGGGCCTGCTGCCGAGATGATCAAGCCGGACGTGCTTTCCCAGATTTATGAAATGGACATCAAGGTCCACGAGATCGGCGGGCAGCTGATCAGCGTCTATTATGGCTGAGGCGGGCTGATCATATCGCCGAAGGCAACGGCGCGTCCGCGGCCTGAGGCCTTGGCGGAATAGCAGGCGGCGTCCGCCTCGCCCATGAAGCCGAGAGGGGAGGATGCCGCGCTTGTCACCAAGGTGATGCCGGCGCTGGCGCCAATGCGGTATTGCCGCCCCGCCCAGACAAAGACCAGCGCACCAATACCGCGCACGATCTTGTCGGCGACCTGCCGGGCGCGCTCGTCCGGGCAGCCTTCCAGAAGCACGGCAAATTCGTCACCGCCGATGCGGGCCACCACATCGCGGGAGCGGCAGGTTTCCCGAATGGTCTTTGCCACCTGCTTGAGCAGCGCGTCGCCGGCAGCATGGCCGGCGCTGTCGTTGACCGGCTTGAAGTGATCGAGATCGACGTAGATCAGGCTCGATGTGAGGCCATTGGTGCGGGCGGAAAGGATGGTCGCGTCCAGCGCAGATTCAAAGGCGGCCCGGTTAACCAGGCCGGTGAGCGCGTCGTGGCTCGCGGTGTGGGCAAGCTGGCGATGCAGGGCGCGGCTCTGGGTCACGTCCTGGAAAACCAGAACGGCGCCAGAGATCCTGCCGCCATCGCCGAGCACCGGCGCGGCGGTGCAGCGGATATCGCGGTGCCCTCCGCCATGGCAGAGCAGCACCGCATCGTCTTCCACGCGAACCGGCAATCCCTGCTCGAAGCATAGGGCGACCGGACAATCCATGATCGTGCCAGTATTTTCGCTGCGCAGGCGGAAGACATCGCAGACATCCATGCCACGCGCCTTTGCCGCAGACAGACCGGTCAGTTGCTCGGCGGCAGCATTCATGAATTCGACCCGCCCCTGGGCGTCGGCAGAAATCATGCCATCGGCGATGGATTCGAGGGTAACGCGCAGGCGCTCCTTTTCCGAGGCCAGTTCCTGCTCGATGGTCTTGAGATGGGTGATGTCGGTATCGGTGCCCACCGCGCGCAGCACTGTCCCGTTCTCATCCCATTCGATGGGCCGGCCCCGGCTCAAAATCCAGATATAGTTTCCAGCGCGGGTGCGCTCACGATATTCGATCGTGTCATATCCAGGTTCGCCCTGCCCCTGCTTCTTGCCGGCAATCGCCACTCTCTCCTGATCTTCGGGATGGATGCGATCGAGCCAGCTCGCGTCGTGCCCAGCGCCGATTTCCTCACTATCGGGAATACCGCGCAGCACGCGCCACATACGGGAATAGAACATGCGGTCCCTGCGCAGGTCATAATCCCAGACGCCCTGCCTCGCGCTTTCCAGCGCCGAATTCCAGCGGGCTTCCGAATAGGCCAGAGCCTCTTCCGCCTTCTTCTGCAGTTCGATGTTGTTGAGTTGCAGGATGACAATGGAGGGCGTGTGATCGTCGTTGTCGACCAGCAGGCTGGCCGCGGCCATTACCGAGAGCGCGCTCCGGTCGCGGTGACGAAAGCGATATTCGTCGCGCCAGGAGCGGGTTTCGCCGCGCACCAGGCGCTCGAACTGCAGGTGCAGGGCGATGCGGTCAGCGTCATCGACCATATCCAGCAGGCGGAACGGCTCTTCGGCGGCAGGCACGTAACCAACCATTTCGGAGAAGGCCCGATTGGAATAGAGGACGGCTCCGTCCAGGCCCACCAGCAACATGCCGACCGGCGCCGCATCGAGAATATGCGTCGCCAGCCCCCCGCCGCGCAGCGGGTGGATAGCCGGACTACCCAAAGCAATGGCCGGACGTCTCGCTCCCATGCGAGCATCATGACGCAAGGCCATTAACAAGTGACTTCGTTTGGCCGCCAAAATGCTGTCAGGGTTTAAAAACCAGGAGCGGCAGACCCGATCAGCCGATGCGCGAGAGAATGAAATCCCGCTCTTCGGCGAGACCACTCCATTCATGCGTGTGGTCGGCATCGAAGATCAAGGTGTAGGGGCCCTGGTAGCCCGCTTCTTCCGCCGCCGCCAGGCAGAGGCCGTAATCGGCTTCATCCAGTTGCCCGTCAACAAAATTGGCCTTGGCATGGCAGAGCGATGCGCGGGGGAAGATCGACCTGAGCCCCTCATATTTGTCCGCGCCAGTCCAGTTGCCGAAATCGGCGAGAAGGCCCACCTGCCCGTCCAACTGATCGAGCAGGACATGTACTGCGTCGGGCGTCGAAAGCAGATCGAACCAGTTTTCGGTGACGATCTTCATGGGCGAACCTGCATTGGCCGCCAACAGTTGACGGAAGCCGAGTACCGAGCGCTCCAGCGCTTCGGTCGAGGTGGGCTGCTTGCCGGCGATGATGCGGGCATTTTCGGCCCCCAGCATATTGGCCACGTCCAGCCAGCCGGCAATCCAGCGCGTGTCGCGCTCGCCCACCAAGGGATCGGTCATGTCGCCGGCATCGATGAGCAGGGTTTGCAGGGTCACGCCGGACACTTTGAGCTGGTCGCGCAGTTCCCCCAGATAGACGGGATCGCGGCTGCGCAGGTGGAAGGAAACGATTTCCAACCGCTGATAGCCATGATTGGCCAGAATCGAGGGCAGGCCGAGCAGGGATTCCTCACCCTCGCCATAGGTGTCCTCGCCGTTGCTCACCGCATCGGTGGAGAGATCATGGGGATAGGTGGTTCCCAGAAGACGGTGCAGCGACCAGGTGGAAACGGCGATGCGGCTTTGGGGATCGACCATGATATTCTCCTCGTTGGCGACAGGATTTCATGCCCCCGCACGGAGGGCAAGCCGAAGCTAAACCCTATAGACCCGCTCGGCGTTGCGGTGGAAAAGCGCGACCTTTTCGCTCTCGCTGGCGCCAGCGACGATGGCCTGGGTGGCCCTGACCCAGTCGGACAGAGTGCCGCCGGTGAGCGTTGCGACCGGGTGATCGGAGCCCCAGAGGACGCGGTCCCAGCCGAAGCTTTCGATGACATGCTCGACATAGGGGCGCAGCGTTTCGGCGGTCCAGCCGGGATCGCAATGATTGACGATACCCGAGACCTTGCCGATGACATTGGGCAAAGCGGCGATGTCGGCCAGCGCGGCCCGCCAGGGGTCGAGGCCCAGACCGTTGATGTCGGGACTGCCGCAGTGATCCAGCACGAAGGTCAGGTCAGGCACGGCCTCTGCAAGCTTTTTGCCGAGGTGGAGCTGATCGGCCCTGAGGCAGAGATCGAAGGTGAGGCCGAGGGGAACGAGACGGCGAAGATTGTCGACAAACAGTGCGGTCTGGCTGAGATCGTCCGGGGCTTCATGAAGAATGCGGCGAAAGCCTTTTACCCGCCCCTGCCCGGCTGACAGAATGCGCTCGATCTGCGCCGGAAAATCCGCCTGCTCGGGCCGGCAGGCGGCGATGGCGCCTACAATATCCGGCAGACTGGTGACCAGGGCGGTTTCGGCTTCGATGTCGGCCTCGGCGACATCGACCTCCATATGCAGGGCGCCCCCGATGCCCACCGCTTTGGCCTCGGCAAAATATTGATCCCGCGTCCAGGCCCGGTTCAGGGGGTGACCGGGACCGATCCAGGGATATGTCAGACGGTCGGGGTAGATGAGGTGCAGGTGGGTATCGATGATGCGCATTGTCTTCTCCCGCCTATAAGTTGCAGCGCACTCCATAGGCCTGTCCAGAGCGGCCGGCCTAGTCCACCCTTCCCCGCGCGGCGACAGGGAGGGTTTCAACCAGATTGCCATTGCGGATCAGATGGACGTGATCAAAGAGATTGGTCACCGGGCAGCAATGATTGGGAATGATGCGGATGGTGTCGCCGATCTTCGGTTTTTCGGCGCAGGCGGAGATGTCGATGGTGCCGTGCTCTTCGCTGAGGCCGGTGATTTTAGCATCGGGGTACTCGACGACATGGCCATGGCCGACAAGGCCGAGCAAATCGCTGGTCAACGCCTTCGAACCGGCATCGATAATGGCGCGGTTTTCCGTGGGGCGGGAGACCACGGTGGCGAGCACCGTGAGCGCGCAGTCGTCAAAGCTGGCCGCGCCGGCCGCGACCTGAGAGCGGTCCATATAGATATAGGTGCCGGGGCGATATTCGGTGGCGATGCCGCCGGCATCCTGCATGTGCCAGATGTCGGGCGTGCCGCCGGTGGTGATGGCAGGCACGGCGATGTTGCGTTGTTCGAGGAGGGTCTTTGCCGAGGCCAGCCACTGATTGGCCTCGTGATATTTTCCAGCGGCGGGATAGGTCATCAGCCCGGCAAATGCGAGACCCGGGGCAGCGGTGATCTTTTCTGAGAGGTCCAGCGCCGCGTGGGGCGATTGGACGCCACAACGGCCCATGCCGGTATCGCATTCGACAAAGACGCCAAGGGGGCGGGCCGGATCGGTGAAGGTGGCGGCGAGGCCCGCGACGCAATCGGCGCTGTCGGCGACGACGCGGATGGTGACGCGATCATGCAGGGCCTTGAGCCGTTTCAGCTTGGCGGCGCCGATAATGTTGAAGGTCAGCAGCAGGTCGGTGAGCCCGGCATCGGCCATGACCTCGGCTTCGCCCAGTTTCTGCACGGTGATACCTGCGGCGCCCAGCTCCACCTGCTTTCTGGCGAAGAAAGGCAGCTTGTGTGTCTTGATATGGGGGCGGAGTTTCAACCCGGCGCGGTTGGCGGCGTCCTGCGCGTTTCTGAGATTGGCCTCGGCGCGATCGAGGTCAATGAGGACGGCGGGGGTGTCGAGGTCGGAATAGCGCGTCATCTTGCTTTGAGAACCTCGTTGACGAAGCGGAGATTGCCAGCGGTGAGGCCGGCATCGACGGGAATAGTGACGCCGGTAATACCCGAGGCGGCGTCGGAGGCCAGAAAGAGTGCGGCATTGGCCACTTCCTGGGGACTGACCATGCGGCCAAGCGGGTAGTGAGGCAGCACCTTGTCGAGCAATGCCGGATCGGCTTCCAGGCGATGATCCCAGGCAGGGGTGCGTACGGAACCGGGCGCCACGACATTGGCGCGCACGCCCTGTTCGCCGCGCTCCACCGCAATGGCCTTTGCATAGGCGATCAGGCCGGCCTTTGCGGCGGAATAGGCGGGATTGCCGAAATGCTGGATGGCGTTGACCGAGGAAATGAAGACCACACTGCCCGCACCGCGCTCGGCCATTGCCTGCACAACGGGGTCGACCAGAGCATAGGCGCCGTTGAGATTGATGGCCATTTCGCTGGCCCAGACGTCGTCGTCGAGCTGGCCGAGATGTTCTGCACGGGTGAAGCCGGCATTGGCAATGACGGCGTCCGGCGCGCCATGGGCGGCAATGTCGGCCATGATCGCGGCGCGGGTGGACCCGGCGTCGGACTGGTCGAAGAGCACGGTTCGGACCAGAGGCAGGCCGGACAGGAGGGCCGCGTCACGGTCGGCGCCGATGACCGCGGCGCCAGCATAGCGGAAGCTCTCGACCAGCACGCGACCTATGCCGCCGCCAGCGCCGGAAATGAGGATGGTCTTGCCGTCGAGACGGAAGGGGCTGCTCATCTATGTCTGTTCCTGGCTTTACGTGGACACCCCCACCCCGACCTCCGGAAGGAGAGAAGGGTTCAGGGGCCTTTATAGGCGACGCAGTCGATCTCGACCTTGCAATCGACCATCATATGGCTCTGCACGCAGGCGCGGGCCGGCGGGTGTTCGCCGAAATAGCTTTTATAGACTGCGTTAAAGCTCCAGAAATCGCGCGGATCGTCGAGCCAGACGCCGCAGCGGACGACATGTTCGAGACCGTAGCCGGCCTCTTCGAGAATGGCGATGACGTTCTGTATGGTCAGGTGGGTCTGTTCGATGATGCCTGTGCCGACAATCTCGCCATCATTCATCGGCACCTGACCGGACACATAAAGCCAGCCACCGGCTTCCACCGCCCGTGCGAAGGGCAGATTCTGGCCGCCGGCACCTGATTTTTCCGCACCGTAACGCTTGATCGGCATGAGCTTTCCCTCAGAGTGTGAAATTTAATTTCTTCTGTTAGCGCATTATAGGGCAATAATCGAGGATTTGACGAGATCGGAAGGTCATAAATGTAAATTTGTTACGTGATTACGCAAGCGGCTTGGTGTAGCGTGCGCCAAAGCGCCAAATGTGCAGCAGCCAGGACCCATCCCTTGCGTGTCTTTACCGCCGCCCTTGCCACCGAGACCAACACGTTCTCGCCCATAGCCATCGACAAAAGGGCATTCGAGGCGTCGCTGCATGCCAAGCCCGGCCAGCATCCTGCAACACCCACGCTCTGCACCGCGCCGATCACGGTGGGCCGCGAGGTGTGTGCGCGCGAGGGCTGGACGTTGATCGAGGGCAGCGCCAGCTGGGCCGACCCCGCAGGACTGGTGGCGAAGGCAACCTATGAGGAATTGCGCGACGAAATCATCGGCCAGCTTCAGGCGGCCATGCCGGTGGACGCGGTGGTGATGGGCCTGCATGGCGCAATGGTGGCGCAGGGCTATGATGATCCCGAAGGGGATTTGCTGACGCGTATCCGCGCCATAGTCGGGCCGGAGGTTCTGGTCTGCGCCGAACTCGATCCCCATAGCCACCTCACGGCAAAGCGCGCAGCGGCGGCGGATTTCTTCGTCTATTTCAAGGAATTTCCGCATACCGATTTCGTCGAACGGGCCCGCGATCTCTGGGCTATCGCGGTCAGGACGCTCAAGGGTGAAATCCGGCCGGTGATGAGCATTTTCGATTGCCGGATGATCGACGTATTCCCCACATCCAAGCAGCCGATGCGGGGCTTTGTCGACAATCTGCTGGCGCTGGAGCAATCAGAGCCGGGCCTGCTGTCGCTTTCAGTGGTGCATGGCTTCATGGCCGGCGACGTGCCGGAAATGGGCACCAAACTGGTCGCGGTGACCGATGGCCGACCAGACATGGGCGCGCGGCTGGCCGAGAAACTGGGCCGGGAGCTGTTTGCCATGCGCGGCACGTTCATGGTGAACCAGGTGGACGAGAAGGTGGCGGTGGAGGCAGCCCTTGCCGCGCCGGCCGGTCCGGTGGTGATCGCCGATGTCTGGGACAATCCCGGCGGCGGCACGGCGGGCGACGCCACGGTGCTGCTGGCCGAACTGATCCACCGCGGGGCACGCGATGTTGCCGTGGGCACGATCTGGGACCCGATTGCCGTGCAAATCTGTTTCGCAGCCGGGGAAGGCGCTGAGATCATGCTGCGGTTCGGGGCGAAATCGGCCCCCTTGACCGGGGAGCCGATCGACAAGCGCGTCGTCGTCAAGGCACTGCGCAAGAATGCGGAAATGAAGTTCGGCGAAAGCTTTGCGCCCTTCGGCGACGCGGCATGGGTGCATTTCGAGGGGATCGACGTGATCCTCAACTCGACCCGGGCGCAGAGTTTTGACCCGAGCCTGTTTTCGGTGATGGGCATCGAGCCGACGGACCGGAAAATCCTGCTGATCAAGTCCACCAATCACTTCTACGATTCCTTTTCGAGGATCGCTTCTGAGATCATCTACTGCTCGGCGGGAAAGCCCTATCCCAACCGGCCGGCGGAAACCGATTATCGCAAGGCGCGGCGGGACATCTGGCCCAAGGTGGACAATCCGTGGGCCTGACGGGTCGCGCTGCGAGAGTCAGGTCCCCTCGCCCGGCGTTCCGGCAACCTCGTCCCCGAAGGCAGAGGCAGGGGCCGGTGAGTTACTCCGCCACCTCGACCACCGCGCTGCCACGCTTGCGCCCGGTCTCCACATAGGCGTGGGCGGCGGGCATTTCCGACCAGGCAAAGACCTTGTCGATATGGGGACTGTAAAGGCCGGCCTCCGCCAGGCGGCCAAGCTCGACAATGTCTGCCACACGCTCAGCGGCGGGACCGGCAATCATGCGGCGCCCCTCGCAACCCTTGCGCATGCTGCCAAGCATTTCGGCAAGAGCGCCGGCAATGGCAAGATAGCGTCCATTGGGCCGGAGCAGGCTTTGCGCACGTGCAAAGTTGGTGGCTCCGACGGCATCGGCGATGATGTCGAAGCGATCAGGAAGGGTCGCAATGTCAGTGGCGTGGTAGTCAATGACGCGATCCGCACCATTTGACAGAACGAGTTCGGCATTGGGCGCACTGGTGGTGGCCGTGATGCTGGCACCCTGCAGTCTTGCCAATTGTACCAAAGACAGGCCCACAGCACCCGAGGCGCCAAGGACAAGCACGGACTGGCCGGCCGCAAGGCCCGCCCGGCCGAGGAAGGACAAGGCGGTGGTGCCGCCGAAGCAGAGGGCCGCTGCCTGTTTGAAATCAAGGCCGGACGGCAGAGGGGCGATGGGGCCGGTTTCGGCCATAACAGCATATTGGGCATGGGCCCCCATGCGTCCCCCGGGAAAGGCATAGACAGCGTCCCCCTTGCGGAACCGCGTCACGCCCGCCCCTGTTGCTTCGACCACACCGGCAAATTCGGTGCCCATAATGGGCTGGCGGGGACCATTCCAGCCGAGAGCCAGACGGCCCACGAGCTTCATGCCGGCCGGAAGATCGAAGCCGCGAACGCGCACATCACCGGAATTGACGGTGGTGGCATGGATGCGCACCAAAACCTGATCAGGCTTTGGCACGGGGACTGGCGCCTGTTCGAGGCGCAGCACTTCAGGTCCGCCGTATTGGCGGGCAAACCAGGCTTGCATATTGGTTCTCCTTGGCGCGCTCAGGCGCGGGGTTTGTCCTCGGCCTTCCACTGGAAGACCTCGCCAATGTCCACATTGAAGGTTTCGGCAATGCGGAATGCGGCTTCGAGGGAGGGCGAATATTTATTCTGTTCGATGGCGGCGACGGTCTGGCGGGTCATACCGATGCGGTCGGCCAGTTCCTGCTGGGTCATCTCGCCATGATCGAACCGCAAACGGCGAATGGTATTGGTGATCGGGGGTGGCGGCGGCATCAGGCGAGCCTGCGATATTGGATGATGGTCAGGATTTCGCGCAAAACTGCGGCCGAGGCGGTGACGAAGAGCAGGAGATTGATGAGCACAATTGCCGTCGCGCCGGCCGGATCGGCAGCAAAATCGGCGCGGGCAATGTCGGTGATCCACTTGCTCATCAGCACCACACCGACAATGGCCACTTCGAGCACGATAAGGCCGACGCGATTGGAGCGCGCCTCGATCTGGCGCTCCATTTCGTCGGGCGGCGGATCGAACCTCTCGCCACCGAGATAGGCGCCGATCATGGCTCCGGGCAGCATGATGATCATGGCGACGCCGAAGCATTTTAGGAAGCGCCAGAACAGCTCGTCGCCATCCAGCGCCCGCAGCGCGAAATCGCTCCAGACGCTGGCGAAATAGTAGCCGAAGACGACGAGCGAGGTGACGACGGAAATCCAGGCACCCCGTTCACGCATGGTCATGACGCAGCTCCGTGCAAAGCATTCTGCACTTGATATCCATCATTTCTGACATTGAGTCAAATATTTTTGACATCATGTTATATGAGCTTGCCACCTTGGTGTGGCGGGCAGTTAGCGCAGTGTCTTGAAGAAAGCGACCAGCAGGGCTTCGGAGCGGGCGGCGGACAGGCCGCCAATGACTTCGGGGCGATGGTGGCAGGTGGGCTGGTCGAAGAGGCGGATGCCGTTTTCGACCGCGCCGGCCTTGATATCCTCGGCGGCGAAATAGACGCGGCGCAGGCGGGTATGGGCGATGGCGCCAGCGCACATGGCGCAGGGTTCGAGCGTCACATAGAGATCGCAGCCATCGAGCCGTCCGGTGCCGCGCGCGGCGAGCGCAGTCCGGATCGCCAGCATTTCGGCATGGGCGGTGGGATCGGCCAGCGCCTGCATGCGATTGCGCTCGGCGGCGAGAACCCGCTCTCCTTCCACGATCACCGCGCCAATAGGCGCTTCGCCGTGCTCCGCCGCCTCTTCGGCCAGGCGGATGGCAAGATCCATGGGACTGAGGGGAAAATCGGTCATGGCGGGAATGGAGCGTAGTCCTGGGGGTCGATGGCGCTTTTGAGTGCTTCGAGCCCGGCGCGGGTCCAGCCCTGCGGCTGGGTCACCTCATACCAGGCATCGATATAGTCGTGCGGTGAATAGACATGTCCATAACCCACCGGCGCCCTCTGCGACAGAGCTGTATCAAGCGCCAGTTGCAGAAAGGTGACCATCGGATACCAGTTGAGCGCCGGCGACACATCGGGGCCGAGCGGTGCGGCGAGCCATTCGGGGCGGGTCCAGTCGGCATCGAAGGAGAAGAAGACGATAGGATCGCTGGCATATTGCAGGAACACGATGCGCATCGGGCCCCAGGGCAGCCCAGCCCAGCCTTGGGCTCCTGACTGGTTCATGAAGCGGATGGCGCTCGAATTGCCAAAGCGGGGCAGCCAGAACGGGCTATCGGGGTGGCGGCTTTCGGTGACGCGGCTCCAGATCGTGCTGGAGAAGGGCGGACCAGCCCAAAGGGCGCCATCGAAGGGATCGCCGAGCACGTCATAGACAGTGGTCGAGTTCTGCGAGGCCAGCGCGCCCAGACTCAGGCCGTAGAGATAGAGCCGTGGCCGGCTTTCGTGCGGCAGATCGGTCCAATAGGCATAGACGAGATCGAACAGAGCCTGAGCGGTTTCCGCGCCATAGGTGGGCTCGACCAGAAGCGAGAGAGCGCTGGTGAGATAGGAGTATTGGACGGCAACGCTGGCGACGTCGCCGCCATGGAGATATTCGAGCATGTCGATGCCGGCGCGATCCACCCAGCCGGTGCCCACGGGCATGACGAGGACCAGGACCGAGCGCTCGAAGGCGCCGATGCGCAACAGCTCGTCCAGCGCCAGTTGCGCCCGCTCCGAGACGGTCGGGGCCGAACGCAGGCCTACATAGGTGCGCAGGGGCTCGATGGCGGGGCGGCCGGTCAGGGCGGAAATCCGGGCAGCGTCGGGGCCGGACTGGATATAGATGCGCGAATCCTTGCCGATGGTTTCCCATTCGATCAGCGACTGGGCGCTGCCGGTCTTGAAGGGTTCGAGGGGCGGCGCATCGTCGGTGGCGACCAGCGCATCGAGCCGCTCGTAAAAGCCATCGGCGGCACGCAGGGCGCTGCGCCAGAACAGATTGTTGACCAGCGCCGCAACGACGATGGCCACCAGCAGCGTGGAGAGGACCAAAGCCGCGCGGCGCGGCAGGTGTGGCGAGAGCCAGGACCAGACGAGGCGGATGAGCGTCACGATGATCTTGCCGATGACCATGATGGCGGCGGCAATCGGAAAAGCCACGGCGGCGATGATCAGGGGCTGGGACTGATCGACCGGCGGCATCTGCATGACGGCCCGGACCGAATTCTGCCAGGTATTGGCATAGGAGAGCGCCAGAAGCTGGAGTCCGAGGCCGAGCAGGGCCACGGCAATGCCCAGCGCCCTTGTGACCGGGCCGGGCGGCACGCGCAGGCCGAGAAAGCCCCAGAGCCAGTGGCCGAGATTGCCGATGCCATAGCCGACGGCGAAGCAGCAGCCGGAAAGGATGCCCTGAACGGTCTCCGTGCGCGGCAGGAGCGATGGCGTCAGCGAGAGGGTGAAGAAGACCGATCCGACCAGAAGGCCGGGCATGGAGAAATGATGAGCCAGCCAATCCCAGAAGGCATTGGCGCGATGCGTCCATGATCTGTGTCGGGGGGATCGGTCGGCATTCATGCGTCTAGGTGACCCGGCAGCGGCCCGATGGTCAATCGGATTGGGCACAAATGATGCATGCGGGTCGGAATGCGCCCCGCCCTGCCCTATATTGGCCACGTAGGAGAATCGCCCTTGCCCATTCGCCAATTACCCGAAGACCTGATCAACCGCATTGCCGCCGGCGAAGTGGTGGAGCGGCCGGCCAGCGTGGTCAAGGAACTGGTGGAAAATTCCATCGATGCCGGGGCACGGCGTATTGTTGTAACCACCGCCAATGGCGGCATGGATCTGATCCGCATCAGTGATGACGGTCACGGCATGGACCGGGATGACCTGCTGCTGTCGGTGGAGCGGCATGCCACTTCAAAGCTCTCGGCAGACGACCTCGACGACATACGTACGCTGGGCTTTCGCGGCGAGGCGTTGGCTTCGATCGGCTCGGTGGCGCGGCTGTCGGTGGCCTCGCGCACCGCAGAGGCCGAGAGCGGGCTGGTGCTGGTGGTCGACAATGGCCGCAGGACCGGGCCGATGCCGCAGGCGATGAACCGGGGCACCATTATCGAGGTGCGCGATATTTTTGCGCAGGTGCCGGCGCGGCGAAAGTTCCTCAAAGGAACCCGCGCGGAAAGCTCTGCCATTACCGATGTGGTCAAGCGCCTGGCCATGGCCAATCCCGCAATCCACTTCGTGCTCGAAGGCGCGGACCGGACCACTTCAAACTGGCCCGCCGTTGGCGGCGAGGGCGCGCTTGAAGCGCGGCTTGGGCAGGTGATGGGCGCTGATTTCGTCGAAAATGCCGTGCCGCTGGCCATGGCGCGGCATGGCGTGGTGGTGGCCGGCCTCGCCGGATTGCCGACCTATACAAAGGCCAATTCGCTCAGCCAGTTCTATTTCGTCAATGGCCGCTCCGTGCGCGACAAGGTTCTGGTGGGCGCGGTGCGGGCGGCCTTCGCCGATTATACGTTCCGGGACCGCTTTCCGGTGGTGGCGCTTTATCTCGCCATTGATCCGGGCGCGGTGGATGTCAATGTGCATCCGGCCAAGGCGGAGCTGCGTTTTCAGGATCAGGGGGCGGTGCGCGGCGCGGTGATCCGCGCTATCGGCACTGCGCTGGCGGCGGCGGGGTTCAAGGCCTCGACCAGCGTGGCCGACGACATATTGGGGGCGTTTACGGCGCCGGAGACCTCAGCAGGGCAAGTTGTACCTGCAGCGGCGGCATTGGAGCGCCCGGCGAGCTATGGCTGGCCGGCCGAGCGGGCTCCGCTTCATTTCGATCGCGCGCCAAGCCAGCTGTCCGGCTTCACAGAACCCAGCGGGCGGGTGGACGTGGTTGAGACCACTCCGGAGCTGGCCGAATATCCGCTGGGCACGGCGCGGGCACAGATGTTCGACAATTACATCATTGCCCAGAACGATGCGGGCCTGCTGCTGGTGGACCAGCACGCGGCGCATGAACGGCTGGTCTATGAGCGGTTCAAGGCACAGATGGCGTCGGGCCCGGTGGCCAGCCAGAGCCAACTCATCCCGGTGATCGTGGAATTGCCCGAGGAGGATTGCGCGCGGCTGGAAGAGGCAGCGCCGGAACTGGAGAAATTCGGGCTCTATCTTGACCGGTTCGGCCCGCGCGCCATTGCAGTGCGCGAGACGCCGGCCATTCTGGGCAATACCGATATTTCCGGTCTCATCCGCGATCTGGCGGACGGGCTGGCCGAATGGGACAGCTCGGCTGCCCTCACCGACCGCATGGAAGCCGTTATTGCGCGCATGGCCTGCCACGGCTCGGTGCGCTCCGGGCGTCGGCTGCGGGTGGACGAGATGAATGCCCTGCTCCGCGACATGGAGGCAACGCCGCATTCGGGCCAGTGTATCCATGGGCGGCCAACCTATGTGGAACTGAAGAAGGGCGATATCGAGCGCCTGTTCGGGAGAAGCCGATGATCTCGGGCATTCATCACGTCACGCTGATCACCGGCGATGTGCAGGCCAATGTCGATTTCTATGCCGGGTTTCTCGGGCTGCGGCTGGTGAAGCGCACGGGCGGCTATGAGGATGCGCGGCAGTTGCACCTGGTCTATGGCGACTATGCCGCCAGCCCCGGTTCGCTGGTGACCTTTCTCGTCTGGCAGGGCGGCTCGTCGGGACAAGCGGGGGCCGGGCAGGTCAGCGAATTGTCGCTGGCCATAGCGCCGGGCTCGATCGGCTATTGGCTGGAGCGAGCGCTGACCCGGCAGATCAAGGTGGAAGGCACGGGGCAGGAATTCGGCGAGACGGTGCTGCGCCTGCGCGACAAGGACAATGTGCTGGTCAAGCTGGTGAGCGCGGATATCCCAGCGCTGGATATGCCGCAGAGCGATATACCGGAAGAGCATCGTATCAGGCGCATTCGCGGGGTGACGCTGCTGTCGGTGGTGCAGGAGGAAACGAGCGCCTTTCTGACGCGTTATTTCGGGTTCCGGCCAGGCGCCGTCGAAGGTCCCATCCAGCGGCTGGTCTCCGATGTGGGTGACGTAATCGATGTGCGCAACGCGGCAGGATTCTGGCCGGGCGCGCCGGGCACGGGCACGGCCGACCATGTGGCGGTGCGTGCGGCCGACGAGGCCGAGGTGCAGGCCGTCGAGGCCCAATTGCGCCAACGCAATTCCAGCCTGACCAATGTGCATGACCGGAATTACTTCACCTCGCTCTATGTGCGCGAGCCGGGCGATGTGCTGATCGAGATGGCCAGCGACGGGCCCGGCTTTACCACCGACGAGACGCTGGAAACGCTGGGCACGGCGCTGTTCATGCCGCCTGACACGCCCGATCCGGAGGCGATGAAGGTGATGCTGCCACAGTTCGGACTGCCGGGAGACGAGCGTATCGCCTATCGTGACCTGATCTATAAACACCGCTTCTATACGCCGGAGCAGCCAGACGGCACGACATTGGTCCTGCTGCACGGCACTGGCGGCGATGAGGCCGATCTCATGCCGCTGGCGCACCGGGCGGCGCCGCATGCAACGCTGTTGGGCCTGCGCGGCCGCAGCACCGAGGACGGGACACGGCGCTGGTTCCGCGCCTTTGGGCCATCGATCTTTGACCAGAAGGACATCCGGTTTGAATCGGGGGCGCTGGATGCGTTTTTCGAGGAAGCACGCGGCGCTTATGGGCTCGCTCCCGAGAACCTTGTCGCGCTCGGCTATTCCAATGGCGCAAACCTGCTTGGCGCAGCCATGCTGCTGCATCCGGGCATGGTGAAACGGGCGGTGCTGATCCGGCCGGGCATGGTGCTGGACGCGGCCCCCGAGGCTGATCTGTCAGGTCTTTCCGTGCTGATCCTGCTGGGCGCGCGGGACGCCTTCCGGGCACAGGGCGAAAAGCTGGCCGAAGCGCTGAGCGCCGCGGGCGCCGCAGTGACTGTAAAGGTGCTGCCGGCCGGGCATGCAACGGATGATGGCGATGCGCCGGCCATTGCCGAATGGCTGGGCTAGTCGGCCTTCGGCCCCACATATTTCGATTGCGGGCGGATCAGGCGGCCATTGGCAACCTGTTCATGGGCATGGGCGATCCAGCCGCCGACGCGGCCGGTGGCGAAAACGCCCGTAAAGGCATCGCGCGGGAAACCGAGCGCTTCGAGCAGGAGCGCGGTGAAGAATTCGACATTGGTTTCGAGCTTGCGATCCGGCTTGGCGCGATGGAGAAGCGCCAGCGCTTCGCGCTCAACCGCTTCCGCCAGAGCAAGCCGTTCCGCATCCATTCCGCCGGCGGCGCCGAGACGCTGAAGCGCCTGCTTGAGCGCGTCGGCGCGAGGATCGCGCACGCGATAGATGCGGTGGCCGAAGCCCATAACCCGCTCGCCTCGCGCCAGTTCGGCAGCAAGGAAGGCGTGGGCATTTTGAGGCATGCCGACAGAGTCGAGCATGTCGAGCACCGGGCCAGGCGCACCACCATGCAGCGGGCCTTTCAATGCTCCCAGGGCAGCGAGCACGGCGGAGGCATAGCCGGCGCGCGTGGAGGCGACGACCCTGGCGGCGAAGGTGGAGGCATTAAGGCCGTGATCGGAGACAGTGACGAGATAGGTGTCGAGCGCCGCGACAGCGGCAGGGGCAGGTTCATTGCCGGACAACATGGCGAGCATGTCGGCGGCGTGGCTGCGCCGGGGGTCGGGGGCAATGGCGCCCTGCCCAGCCTTGCGACGGATCAGGGCCGGCACGAAAACGGCGGGTGCGGCGGTCAGCAGCAGCGCTGTCATCCTATCCTCGCCGTCGGGCAGCCGCGCCATGAGGGCCCGCAATCCTTCTGTGATGGAGAGCGACGCCAGCTCGTCGTCCAGATGCGCGATCTGGGCGAAGGCGCGAATGCGGGCCTCGGCGAGATCGGCTTCAATCACAGCGGCGTCCGAACCAAGCAGATCGGCATAAAGCAGCGCAAGAACGGCGCTGTAGCTGGCCTTTCCGGCCAGCTCATCGAGCCGGTGGCCGCAAATGACCAGACGGCCATTGAGCCCATCGACTTCGGACAGGCTGGTTTCGGCGGCAATGACGTCATCGAGGCCGGACATGTTGCATCTCCTTGCTGTTTGCCCCTAGATGTTGCCAATCAAGATTGACGTCAATCTTGATGCAATTGATCAATGTGAGGCGATATGAGCTGGATGACCGCCGAGGCAGCGCTGGCATTGCTCGGCACCAGGCCGCAGACGCTTTATGCCAATGTCAGCCGCGGGCGGATTGCGGCTAGGCCCGATCCGGACGACCCGCGCCGCAGCCTCTACCGGCAGGAAGACGTGGAGCGGCTGGCGGCGCGGCACAGGGGGCGGCGGCCGGCAAAGATGGTTGCGGCGGAGAGCATTGCCTGGGGCGAACCCGTTCTGGAGACTGCAATCTCCACAGTGGCCAATGGGCGCTTGCTGTATCGGGGGCAGGATGTGGCGGCGTTGTCAGCAACCGCGACGCTGGGCGGCGTGGCGCGACTGCTTTGGAGCGCCGGAGGGGAGATCGACTTTGCAGGCCGGGCGCGTGCTCTGGCACCGGGCATGGCCGCCGCCTATCGTGCCGTGGCAGAGCTTGCCGCGACCGACATGCCTTCGGCCGGCCGCAATCGCGCAATGCTGCTTGGGGACGCAGCACGTACGGTGTCGTTTCTGGCAGGCGCGCTGGCGGCGCCGGGCACCGCCCCTGTTCATGAACGACTGGCCCGGCAATGGGAACGAACGGAGGCCGCTGAGGCGATACGCACCGCGTTGGTGCTGCTGGCAGAGCATGAACTCAATGCCTCGACCTTTGCGGCGCGGGTGACGGCATCGACGGGCGCACCGCTCTCGGCTGCGGTCCTTGCGGGCCTGGCAGCGCTGTCCGGTCCATTGCATGGCAATGCCAGCCAGAGCATGACCGGGCTAGTTGCGACGGCGCGGCAGGACGGTCCGGAGGCGGCGGTGCGAGAATATCTGCGGCAGGGAAGAGCCCTGCCCTGTTTCGGGCACCGGCTCTATGCTGATGGCGACATACGGGCGCAAGCGCTGATGCGATGCTTCGCGGTTCCACGACTTTTTGCCGAGCTGGCTTCCATCGGTTCCGGCCTCAGCGGCGAGCAGCCCAATATCGACTTCGCTCTTGTAGCAATGACGGCCGCCTTTGATCTGCCGAACGACGCGCCATTGCAGATCTTTGCACTGGCCCGCAGCGTGGGCTGGATCGCCCATGCGCTGGAGCAGGTGGAAACGGGCGCGTTGATAAGGCCGCGCGCCCGATATATCGGGGTTTAGCCGAAAACGCTGGCGCCCTTGTCGGCGACGCCGACGAGGCTGCGGAAGCCGGCGAAGAGTTCGCGGCCCATGCCGAAATGGGAGGGGCGCAGGTCTTCGGTGGCCGGGGTGCGGGAGAAGAATTCCTTCTCATCGCCCAGGAAAGTCAGCGTGCCTTCATTGGCATCGAGCCGGATCATGTCGCCATCGCGGATCTTGGAGATCGGGCCACCGTCGACAGCTTCGGGCGTCATGTGGATGGCGGCCGGTACCTTACCCGAAGCGCCGGACATGCGGCCATCGGTGAGCAGCGCCACCTTGAAGCCGCGATCCTGAAGATTGGCAAGCGACGGCGTCAGCTTGTGAAGCTCGGGCATGCCCAGCGCCTGGGGGCCGGAGAAACGAACCACTGCGATGACGTCGCCAGCGATTTCGCCGGACTTGAAGGCGGCCTGCAGCCCATCCTGGCTATGGAAGACGCGGGCCGGTGCCTCGACGACGCGGTGCTCGGGCTTGACCGCCGACACCTTGATGACCGAACGGCCGAGATTGCCGGTCAGGAGTTTGAGGCCCCCCGTCTCCTGGAAGGGGGTCTTGGCGCTGGTCAGCACCTTGGGCAGCGCGCTTTCGCTGGGCGAGGGTTCAAAAGCCAGCTCGTTCTCGATCAGCTTGGCTTCGACCGTGTAGCCGGAGAGGCCCGAGCCCCAGACGGTCTTGACGTCTTCATGCAGGTGGCCGCTTTCGAGCAGTTCCTTGATGAGATAGCCCATGCCGCCGGCGGCATGGAAATGGTTCACATCGGCAACGCCATTGGGATAGACGCGGGCCAGCAATGGGGTGGCGTCCGACAGATCGCTCATGTCGTCCCAGGTGATCTGGACGCCGGCAGCGGCGGCCATGGCGATCAGGTGCATGGTGTGGTTGGTGGAGCCGCCCGTGGCATGCAGGCCGACCAGGCCGTTGACTATGGCCTTTTCGTCCATGATGTGACCGATGGGGGTGTAATTGTTGCCCTCCTTGGTCAGCGACAGGGCGCGCTTGGTGGCCTCGCGGGTCAGGGCATCACGCAGGGGCGTGCCCGGATTGACGAAGCTGGCGCCGGGCAGATGCAGGCCCATGATTTCCATGAGCATCTGGTTGGAATTGGCGGTGCCGTAGAAGGTGCAGGTGCCGGCGGAATGGTAGGACTTGCTCTCGGCTTCGAGCAGCTCGGCGCGGCCGACCTTGCCTTCCATATAGAGCTGGCGGACCTTGGACTTCTCATCGTTCGGCAGGCCGGAGGGCATGGGGCCGGCAGGGATGAAAACGGCAGGCAGATGGCCGAAGGCCAGCGCGCCGATGACGAGGCCGGGCACGATCTTGTCGCAAATGCCGAGATAGACGGCCGCGTCGAACATGTTGTGGCTGAGCGAGACAGCGGTCGCCATGGCAATCAGGTCGCGGGAGAACAGCGAGAGGTCCATGCCCGGCTGGCCCTGGGTGACGCCATCGCACATGGCGGGCACGCCACCGGCGACCTGCGCCGTCGCGCCGATCTCACGGGCGGCTTCCTTGATGATGTCGGGATAGAACTGGTAGGGCTGATGGGCGCTCAGCATGTCGTTGTAGGAATTGATGATGCCCAGATTGAGCGTCTTGTTGCCGGCGAGGGCCGCCTTTTCCGAGGGCGAACAGGCAGCAAAACCGTGCGCCAGGTTGCCGCAGGACAAGGCGCTGCGATAGACGCCCTGCTCCTTGGCCGCATCGAGGCGGTTGAGATAATCGCGGCGCGTATCGCGACTGCGCGCGGCAATGCGATCGGTCACGTCCTTGATGGCCTGACGGACAGTCATATTCTCGGCTCCATAGTTCGCAAGGACGCGCCAAAGGGGGGCCGCTGGCGCGGATCAGCCTTGCATTACAAACCGGACATCCAAGGCGGCCAGAGCGGTCGATTGGGGACCGCCCCAGGAGCTTTATGGAGCCCAGTAAACTGAAATCGGCGCGCCCGAGCGGAGCACGGCCCGAATGGGCATATCCTCCACCGCGCCATCGCCCAGCGCCTTGTCCAGCACTTCGGCCTTTTCTGCACCTTCGATATGGAGGTAGAGGCCGTCGGTTTGCAGCAGACGCGGCAGCGTGAAGGTCACGCGGGGTTCGCCAGCGCCGGGAGCGCGGATAGCCAGGGTCGGGCCCTCTGCCGAAAGCGCTTCGGACAGCGTGTCGCCGCCCGGGAAGAAAGAGGCGGTGTGACCGTCATTGCCCATGCCCAGGATGACCGCAGCGAAATGCTCGGGCAAATCGGCCATCAAGGCATTGGTCTTGGCGATCTGCGCGGCGTCGGGCTCGGCGCCGCCGGAATAAAGCGGAAAGAACTTGGCGACCGCCGCCGGACCTTGCAGCATCTTCTCGTTGACGAGGCCCGCATTGGACCGATCACTGGTTTCGTCGACCCAGCGCTCGTCCACCAAGGTGACGATGACCTTGTCCCATTCGATGTCCTTGGTCTTGCCAAGGGCCTGGAAGAAGCGACCGGGCGTGGAGCCGCCGCTGACCGCGACGGCAGCCAGACCACGCTCGGCAATCGCTGCGCGGATGCGGTCGGCTACGGATTCGGCCAATTCCTTGGCGAGCGTCGGACGATCGGCGAAGGTGCGGCGGTCTATGGTCACGTCAGTTCGTTCCTTCATACCAGGTGCGGCCATCGCGCTCGATCAACGCCACGGCGCCGCTCGGGCCCCAGGTGCCGGCAGTATAGGTCTGGGGCGGTTCGCTGGCACGGTTCCAGGCCTCGCGGATGGGATCAACCCACTGCCATGCCGCCTCGAGCTCGTCGCGGCGCATGAAGAGGGTCTGATTGCCCCGCACCACATCGAGCAGCAGGCGCTCATAGGCCTCCGGCGTCCGTTCGGAGAAGGTTTCGGCGAAGGACAGGTTGAGCGGCACTTCGCGCAGGCGCATGCCGCCGGGGCCCGGGTCCTTGATCATCATCATCAGCTTGACACCCTCGTCGGGCTGGAGGCGGATGATCAGCTTGTTGGGCTTGGGCGCGCCCTCAGCGTGATCGAAGATCGAGTGCGGAATCGGCTTGAACTGGATGCAGATTTCCGAGACGCGCTCGGCCATGCGCTTGCCGGTGCGCAGATAGAAGGGCACGCCTGCCCAGCGCCAATTGTCGATATGGGCCTTGAGCGCCACGAAGGTCTCGGTGCGGCTGCCCTTCTTTTCCTCGGGCAGCTCGTCCTGATAGGAGGCCACCGAGGCGGTTTCCGACTTCACGCCTCGATACTGACCGCGCACGGTTTCCTTGGCCACTTCGCCATTGGTGATGGGGCGGAGCGCGCGCAGAACCTTGAGCTTTTCGTCGCGCAAAGCATTGGCGTCGTCGCTGGCAGGCGGCTCCATCGCCACAAGGCAGAGCAACTGCAACATGTGGTTCTGGATCATGTCGCGCAGGGCGCCGCTTTCGTCGTAGTAACCGCGTGTGCCCGCACCCACGCTTTCGGCAACGGTCAATTGCACGTGGTCAATATGGGCCGAGTTCCAGACGGGCTCGAACAGCGTATTGGCAAAGCGCAGGGCGAGCAGGTTCTGCACCGTCTCTTTGCCGAGGTAGTGATCGATGCGATAGACTTGGTCTTCCTTGAAGATCTTGGCGACGCCGTCATTGATTTCCTGGCTCGAAGCCAGATCGTGACCCAGCGGCTTTTCGATCACGACGCGGGCGTCGCGGCGGTAGAGCTTCTTCTTGGAAAGATATTCGGCGATAGGCTCGAACAGGTCCGGCGCAACGGCGAGATAGAAGGCGCGAACGACTTTCGGATCGTCGCGCAGGGCAGCGCCAAGATCGCCCGATTCATCGGGCTTGCTGGCGTCGACCGGCACATAGGTACAGATGCCGACAAATTTCCCGATCGCTTCGTCGTCCTGATAGTCCTTTTCGACGAAAGTCTCGAGCGCCTCACGGACCAGCTTCTGGAACTCAGCCTCGCTCAGCTTGGAGCGCGACGCACCGATGATCCGGCTCTGTTCATCGAACTGCCCATCGAGAAAGCGATGATAGAGCGCCGGGACCAGCTTGCGCTTGGTCAGGTCGCCAGTGGCACCGAACACCACATAGTCGAAAGGCTGGACAGGAATGATGCGGCTGGACACGTGGGCAGTCCCTTAGTTCGAGGCGAAATTCTGCCGGGCGAGGATGACCGCGCCATGCAGGGGTTCGTATTTTGGCAGAGCGACGAAACTGCCATAGCGCGTCTCAAGCTGCGGGAAAAGCCGCTGACCGAGACCGCCGACAATGGCCATGACTGAGGCGCCATGGCTTTTGAACCATTTCACATAGGTATCGATGTAGCCCAGCTCGATGTCGAGCAGCTTGTCGGCAACTGGGTCGCCCTTGTCCATATGGTCGAACAGGACGTGCATGAGCTTGCCATATTCGCCGGGGGCGCGGCCGATCAGCGCCTGATCTTCGGCGCCATCATTGCCGGTGAGGCTCAGGCCCAGATCAGTGGTGAAGGACCATGTCATTGCAGCTTGGTTGGAGCCGCCAAGCGCGGCGATGACAGCCTTGGTCAGGGGCGAGGCCTCGACAAGGCCATCTTCGGCCTCCACCGAATAGCGCACCAGTTCCCGGGCAAGAATGGCGCCGCTCATCTGGTCGCCGATATGAAAGCCCCAGCCACCGGCCTGATAGCGCTTGCCGTCAACAATGGACATGGCGGCCGAACCGGTGCCGATGATGACGACGCCGCCTTCCTCCCCGCCCAGCGCGCCGGCATGGGCGATGTCGATATCGTCATAGACCTTGACGCCGGCAAAGGGCCAGTCGCGTGCGGCAAAGGCGGCGCGGGCCGAATCCATGCGCCCGCCAGCCATGCCGAAACAGGCATAGGTATTGGCGGATTCGGCATAGTCGATGCCAGCCGCCTTGAACACATCCCGCGTGCCGTCGAGGATGGCCTTGTAGGCCGGGTCGCCGCCATCGATCTGGAGGTTCGAGCGGCCATTCTTCACTTCGGCCAGCGTTTCCAGATTCGCGTTGGCGAGGCGCACGCGGCAATTGGTGCCGCCACCATCGACGCCAAGGTAATATCGCGGCACGAACGGCTTCTCCGTGGATCGGGGGACAGGGCCGACAAAGGAACCTTGCGGCGCGTCCCAGATTAGGGGGTCAATTCGGCGCGGACCATAATGCGAAAGACGCTAAGACGAAAGTATCATATGGCAGAAATCGTTCGGTCACAGCAGGCTGCGTGCATGGCTCGTCTGCAAAGCGGCGCACAAGGCGGAACGGCTTGCGGGTAAAGGCCGTTGGAGCGAATGTGCGAACAAGGGGCCGGTCGCGGCGAACCGGCAAGAGGATTTGACCATGACACGACACTGCCTCGTCCTAGGCGGCGCGCGCTCGGGTAAAACGGCCTTTGCCGAGCGGCTGGCGCTGCATTCGGGCGCGCGTCCTGCCTATCTCGCTACAGCCAGTATCCTGGATGGAGAGATGCGCGAGCGGGTATCGAGCCATCAGGCAACGCGCGGCGCGCGCTTTGCCACCATCGAGGAGCCGCTGGACCTCTCCCGCGCCATTCTCAAGGCCGGCGCTGTGCATGACGTGATATTGGTCGATTGCCTGACGCTGTGGATCACCAATCTGCTGATGGCAAATGAGGACGTGGCCAATTCGGTCAGCGAGCTCTGCGCGACACTGGTGGAGTTCCGGCAGGCCAAGGTGATTCTGGTCTCGAACGAAGTGGGTCTCGGCATCGTGCCGGACAATGCGATGGCGCGAACGTTCCGCGATCTGGCCGGCTCCGCACATCAGCGGCTCGCGGAGGTTTGCGAGGATGTCTATTTCGTCGCGGCGGGGCTGAGCCTGACCATGAAGGGCGACGCGGCCGCGCTCACCTGAACAGCAAAATGATTGCCAAAGCGGCGCTGACCGCCAGAAGCACATCGAGCGTGCGACGATAGAGCAGCAGCGCGAGCATGATATCGCTGGCCGTGAGCGCGGTCTTGCCCTTGCCGAAGGCCGGCAGATCGATCACTTCACCATCATAAGCGCGGGGGCCACCCAGTTGAAAACCAAGCGCGCCTGCAAAGGCGGCTTCGGGCCAGCCCGCGTTGGGCGAATCGTGTTTTCTTGCATCGCGGCGCGCGATGTCCCATGCCTTTGACGGACTGGCACCGGGCACCAGAAAACAAGCGGCTGTGATGAGAACAGCCGTCAGCCGCGCCGGTATCCAGTTCAGCACATCATCGAGCCTGGCGGCGGCCCAGCCGTAGTCACGATAGCGCTCATTCAGATGGCCAATCATTGAATCGGCGGTGTTGACCGCCTTGTAGAGCGCGATACCGGGCAGGCCGAACAGAACGAGGAAAAGCCAGGGCGCGACCACGCCGTCGGATGTGCTTTCCGCCAGCGTCTCGACGGCAGCCCGGGCCACACCGGCTTCATCGAGAGTCTGCGGATCGCGCCCAACCACATGGCTCACTGCCTCCCGGCCTGCGGCGAGCGATTGGCGCAGAGCCTCGGACACTGCAGCGACGGCGCGTGCCAGTTCCTTCTGGGCCAGGAATGCGGTGGCAAGCAGCATTTCAATGAGCCAGCCGAACGGTAGCCAGGACAGGATGGTGCTGATGCCGACCGTGACGATCAGAACAGACAGCAGCAGCAGGCCAAGCGCAACAATTCCGGCCAGCTTGCGCTGCTGGCCGCTGCGCTTGCTGGTATTGAGGCGGCTTTCGCAGAAGCCGATCAAATGGCCGAACCACACCACAGGATGGCCGATCGTGTCGGTCAGCTTTTGCGGATAGCCGAAGCGGCGTTCAACTGCCAAAGCAAGCGGCGCGATCAACGATTCCATATGTCAGTCTTTCACAGGCCCGGCGAGACCCAGCAATTTGTCGATATCGAGATGATTTTCAAGATGAGCGGCGAAGCGATCGAGCGCCTCTTCGATACTGTCCTCATAGGCGAGATCTGAGCTGGCGGCATTGCCCAGAAAGGCGCGACGGAAGCCATCGGCGGCGAAAAGCCCATGCAGATAGGTACCCATGACACGGCCATCGGCACTTATCGCACCCTCGAAATCGTCGCCGACCCGCGCAAAAGGCCTTTGTCGCGCCGGACCTTCTGTTACGCCCATATGCATGTGATAGCCGGTCAAAGCCTCGCCGCTGGCGAGATGCGTGGCAGTTTCGGTGCGCAATTGCTTGACCGGAGCGAGCACGGTTTCAACGTCCAGCAGGCCGAGGCCCGCGCTCGTGCCGGGGACGCCTTCTATGCCGTCGGGATCGGCAATGGTGCGCCCCAGCATCTGGTAGCCGCCGCAAATGCCCAGCACCAGGCCACCGGAGCGGTGATGGGCCGCAATGTCTATATCCCAACCATTGGCGCGAAGGGCAGCCAGATCGGCGCGCGTCGCCTTCGAGCCCGGGAGCAGCACAAGATCGGCATTGCGCGGGATGTGTTCACCCGGCTGCACCAGCGTGAGGGTAATGCCGGGCTCGGCGCGGAGCGGATCGAGATCGTCGAAATTGGCGATGCGCGGCAGGCGCGGCACGGCAATGTGAAACGCGCCCTGCCCGCCCGAATAGGTTTCGAGCGCCAAAGCGTCCTCGGCGGGTAGTCTGGCCGCCTCCGCAAAATATGGCACTGGGCCGAAACAGGGCAGACCGGTGCGGGTTTCGAGAAACGCCTTGCCGTTCTCGAACAGGGCCGGATCGCCGAAGAATTTGTTGATGAGGCTCGCGCGGACCAGGGCGGCATCGGCGGGGTCAATCACGGCGAGCGTGCCGACGATGGAAGCGATGACGCCGCCGCGATGGATATCGCCGATGAGGATGACGGGCATATCCGCTGCGCGGGCGAAGCCGAAGTTGGCGATATCGCCGGCACGCAGATTGACCTCGGAGGCGCTGCCGGCCCCTTCGACGAGGATGTAATCGGTGTCGCGGGCCAGTTCGTGGAAAGCAACGAGAACCTCGGGCAGGAGCTGGCCACGGTGGGCCCAATATTGACGCGCCGACAGCGAGGCACGGCGCTGGCCCCGCACCACGACCTGCGAGCCGGTCTCGCCTTCGGGCTTGAGCAGAACCGGGTTCATGGCCGTGACTGGTGCCTTGCGCGCTGCGCGAGCCTGCAGCGCCTGCGCCCGGCCAATCTCGCCGCCGTCCTGGGTAACGGCGGCGTTGTTGCTCATGTTCTGTGGCTTGAACGGAGCCACCGAGAGACCCCGATTGGCCAGTGCGCGGCAAAGCCCCGCCACGATCAGCGATTTGCCGACATCGGAGCCGGTGCCCATAAACATGATGGTCTTGGTCATAACGTGGTTATGCCGCAGCTATCACGTGAGCGTAAGAGCCCATGACCCGGCCGAGCTTGGCGCCCATGGGCAATTGGCGGATGCCCTCGGCGTCGAGTGCTTCGAAGAGCGGCGGCAGGCCGGTTTGTTTGGCCGACGAATAGTGAAATTCATGGCCGTTGAGGCCCTGCGGCCACGGCAGGACCGATTCGTGCAGCAGGCGGCGATACCCCAGGACGCGCTTGGGGCGGTCTATCCGCGTGGTCATGGGCAAGAGACCCGACATGGCGTGGCTGATGCCGTCCCTGTCAATCAGCGCCTCGCCCAAAGCCATGAAGCCTCCGCATTCGCCATAGATCAGCGCATCGCGGTCGCGGGCCGCGCGGAGACCAGCATGAAAATTTGTCGCCGATGCGAGCGCGGCTCCATGCAGTTCAGGGTAGCCACCGGGCAGGAAGACAGCGTCGGCGTCTTCCGCAGGGGCCTCATTGGCCAGCGGCGAGAAGAAACTCAGTTCCGCCCCGGCGCTACGCCAGCCCTCAAGCAGATGAGGGTAGAGAAAGGCGAATGCTGCGTCGCGGGCAATGGCGACACGCTGGCCGAGCGGCGGCAGCGCAGGCGGGATTGACGCCTCTTGCGTGAAGGTAAGAGCAAGCTGTTCCAGCGCGGGCAGATCGACATAATCGCTCATGGCTTCGGCGGCACTGTCGAGGAAATCACTTAATCGGGTCAGTTCGCCGGGCAGGACAAGGCCGAGATGACGCTCGGGAATAGCCAGTTCGGGGCGGCGAGGAATGGCGCCGAGCAGCGGGATCCTGGTGGCGCTCAGGGCCGAAACAAGCATGCGCTCGTGCCGGGCAGAGGCAACGCGGTTGAGAATAACGCCTGCTATGGAAACGCCGGGCCGCCAATGGGCAAAGCCGGCGACAAGCGGTGCGACGGACTGACTTTGCTTGTCGGCGTCGACGACGAGGATGACGGGAAGGCCGAGCATTTCCGCCAGATCGGCGGTCGAGCCCTGCCCGTCGGCCGCAGCGTCAAAGAGGCCCATGACGCCCTCGACCAGCAGCATATCGGCACCGGTTGCGTGCTGGCCGGCCAGTGCCCGAAGCTGGGCGGGCTGCATTGCCCAAGGGTCGAGATTGATGGACTCCCGCCCTGCGGCATGGGCATGAAAGGCGGGATCAATATAGTCGGGTCCGGTCTTTGCTGGCGCCGCAATCCTGCCACGGCGGCGCAGGGCCGCAAGCAGGCCAAGCGTTATCAACGTCTTGCCCGAGCCGGAGCGTGGTGCGGCGATGACCAGTCCCTTAGCCAAAAATATGCCTCCGGGCTTCGCCAACATACCAATCGAGATCGTTCCGATAACGCGCCACGGGGCCGAGGACCACGATGGCAGGCGTCGGCAAATCGGTGAGGCTTTCGGCCTCGGCGAGTGTGGACTGGGTAACAGTCTGCGCGGGGCTGGCCGCATGGGAGACGATGGTCAGGGCCTCGCTGCCTGCCCTGCCCGCTTCGCGCAGGCGGCTGGCGATCACGGGGAGGTGCTTGACCGCCATAAACATGACGATGACCGGAGCTGCGCGTGCGATGGCGGACCAGTCGACCGAGGCGGGCACCGCGCCATTTTCGTCATGGCCGGTGAGGAAGATCACCGCGTGATTGGTTTGCCGGTGGGTAACCGGCAGGCCGGCATAAGCGAGACCGCCGAGCCCGGAGGAAATGCCCGGCACGATGCGGAAGGCGATATCGGCGCGCGCCAGCTCGCCCGCTTCTTCACCGCCGCGCCCGAACATGAAGGGATCGCCGCCCTTGAGGCGCAGGACGCGCTTGCCCTCCCGTGCCAACTCGATGAGACGGACGGTGATGTCGGCCTGTTTGGGCGAAGGCTTGCCACCACGTTTGCCGGCATGGATGCGCTGGATATGGGGCGGCGCCAGCGCCAGAATTTCGGGCGAGACCAAAGCATCGTGGACGATGACATCGGCAGCGCCCAAAGCATGGCAGGCCAGCAAAGTCAGAAGACCCGGACCGCCCGGGCCTGCGCCCACGAGCCAGACCGTGCCGGGTTCGAAAGGCGGAAAATCGGCCTGGGCAAGGCGAGAGAAAGCCGTATCAGACACGCGCGGGACTCGACACTTGAGCGGCACGCGACACACAGGCACATTGGCGGGAGCGAGTGGACACGAACCGATGAATATCCTGATCCTGGGCGGAACGAGCGAGGCGCGGCAACTGGCAGGCCGACTGGTAGCGATGGGCCACAAGGTGACGACCTCGCTTGCCGGTCGAACCCAGGACCCCATTCTTCCCGAAGGCGGGCTGCGGATGGGGCCTTTTGGCGGCATAGCGGGGCTCAACGCCTATCTTCGCGCGGCAAAAGTGGACCGGCTGATCGACGCGACGCACCCCTATGCGGGGCAGATATCGGTCAATGCAGTTGCCGCGGCGGCACTCACAGGAATCAAGCTGGTACGCTACATGCGCAAGCCCTGGACGCAGAAACCGGGACAAAACTGGACAATCGCGGGCACGGCGCAGGAGGCTGCGGACAGCCTGCCGTCCAGTGCCACAGTCCTGCTGACAACCGGCCATGCCGGCCTCGAAACCTATCTTGAGCGCGATGACTGCTTCTTCCTCGTTCGCGTCATCGAGGCGCCGGGCATGGATCTGCCGCGGCATGCACAGATCCTCCAGACGCGCCCGCCTTACAATGTGGAAGACGAAATGGCGCTGATGCGGCGGCATGAGATTACCCATCTCATCAGCAAAAATTCTGGCGGAGCCCAGACCAGCGCCAAGCTGGATGCAGCGCAACAGGCCGGGGTGCGGGTGATCATGATTGCGCGCCCGCATTATGGGCCCGCACTGGAAGTGGACAGCATCGAGGCGGCGCTCAGTGCGCTTGATGTCGAGGCGGTATGAGGCACGTATTGAGACAGGGCGCAGGTGGCGTTGGCGCTGCGCCGCTTTTCCAACAGCAAGGGTCCGAAAGCCAGGGCCGCCGCCTCTGCCACGGACGGCAGCGCAAGGTGATGTTCCACCCGTTCTGAAGGATTGGGAACGTCGCGCCGCAAGCCCGTTTGCGGCAGGCCCAGCAGCGGAATACCGAGACGTGATGCGAGCGCGACCAGTGCCGGATGGGCTTGCTTGCCTTCGACCGTGACCAAGGTTGCAAGGTGGCTGCGATCATAGCCCGCCTCGTCCAGAGCTGCATCGACAAGATCGAGAATTTCGTCGCACGCGGCCCGGCCGCGCAGGCCGATGCCGACGACAATGCCAGGAACGGCCAGTGAATGGCCAGAAAGTTCGTCACTCATCTTCGCCTCGACCAAACGAGGCAGGTCCGCTCAAAACCGGCTCAGCCCCGGATCTGGTCCCGCATTTGGTCGACCGCACCGAGTTCTGTTTCAGTTCCTTCAAGGGAACGCTGCGCAGGAAACCGGTTGTAGGCGGGTCAAAGCGCGTGGTCAATCAAAGGCTTGCCGTACAAAGCGCGCCAACATGGGAATGCTTCTGAAAATCGTTTGCAAATACAATGGCTTGCGACCCACGCGGCCCTCGTCTATGGCAGGCTCTCAACGCGCGCCGGGAGCCAGGACCATGGCAATCACCAACAAGACTTTGACCATTGCCATGATCAGTCTGGGCGTGGGGCTTGTGGTCTTGGGCCTCAAGACGCTGGCGTGGTGGCTGACCGGCTCGGTGGCGCTTTACTCCGATGCGCTCGAATCCATCGTCAACGTGGTGACCGCCCTTGTCGCCCTGATCGCGGTGCGTCTGGCCCAGCGGCCTGCCGACGCCGCCCTGCCCTATGGCTATCACAAGGCCGAATATTTCTCCGCCGTCGTGGTGGGCGTGATGATCATCGTCGCAGCCATCCTGATCCTGCGCGAAGCGTTTTATGGCTTCATAGAGCCACAAATGCCCGACGCCCCCTTCCAGGGCATAGCGATTTCGCTGCTGGCGACGATCATCAATGTCGTCTGGGCGCAGGTGCTGATCCGGCACGGCAGGCAGGCACGGTCTCCGGCCATCGAAGCGGATGGCAAGCACCTGATGACCGATGTGGTCTCCACCATTGGCGTGATCGCCGGACTGGGACTGGTCTATCTCACCGGTTTTGCGCAACTCGATTCCATACTGGCGGCACTGGTGGCGCTCAATATTCTGTGGTCGGGCTGGGGCGTGATCCGCGACAGTGTCGGTGGGTTGATGGATGTGGCCGTGCCGGCAGATACGCAGAAAACCATCCGCGACGTGATCGCCGGCAATGCCGAGGGCGCGATTGAGGCGCATGACGTGCGGACACGGCAGGCCGGCAAGCTGATCTTCATCGACTTTCATCTGGTGGTGCCCGGCGCGATGAGCGTGGACGCCGCGCACACGATCTGTGACCGCATCGAAGCCAAACTGCGCGACGCGGTCGAAGATGTGCAGATCACCATTCATGTCGAGCCCGAAGAAAAGGCGAAACATGCCGGAATCGTCGTCTTGTAGCGCGATTGCCAAATCGAGGACATAGCGGCACTCTGCGCCCATGCGCATCGTCCTTGTCCTGCTGCTATCGGTCGTCGCCCTTCCGGCATGGGCGGAGTACTGGACGCCATACAGCAATACCCGTTTCGGCTATGAAATCGACGTGCCGCCGGACTTCGCGCCTGGTGGGCAGAGCCACAACGGCGACGGACAGGCATTTTACCGGCCTTTGGCCAAACAGGGGCTGATCGTCTGGGGTGGGTATGTCCTCGACAGTTTCGAAGGGGAAGTGGCCGCAGCGCTGGATACAGCGCGGGCCGACAATCTGTTTGTCGCCGACTGGACCTCGACGCCGCAATGGGCCGAATTTACCGCCCGGCGCGATCAACGCCTTGTCTTTCAACGGATGATCGCGCTCTGTGACGGTGCCAGCTTTGCTGCGTTCCGCATCGAATATGACATTGCTGATCTGGCCGGCATGGAACCCATCAAGGACGGGCTCCTGCGCTCCCTCCGCGGAACGACCTGCTAGAATTCAATGCCTTTCTGCGCTTTTACCCCGGCGCGGAAATGGTGCTTTATTTCGGTCATTTCGGTCACGAGATCCGCAGCCTCGATAAGCTCGTCCTTGGCATTACGGCCGGTGACGATGACATGCTTGCTCGCCGGCTTGTCCCTGAGAAATGCGACGACCTCATCGAGCGGCAGGTAATCGTAGCGCAGACAGATGTTGAGTTCGTCGAGCAGGACCATGTCGTAGGCCGGATCACTGATCAGCGCCTTGGCCTGCTCCCAGGCCTTTGCCGCAGCGGCCAGATCGCGCTGACGATCGGCCACGTCCCAGGTGAAGCCTTCGCCCATGGCGTTGATGGTGACCTGATCGGGGAATTTGTCGAGAATGGTGCGCTCGCCGGTGTTCCACACACCCTTGACGAATTGCACGACACCGACCCGCATGCCATTGCCGAGCGCACGGAAGACCATGCCGAACCCGGCCGTCGACTTGCCCTTGCCCTTGCCGGTATGGACGATGAGCAGGCCCTTTTCCTCGGTCTTGGTGGAGAGGATCTTGTCGCGCGCCGCCTTCTTTTTCTTCATCTTTTCAGCGTGATAGGCGTTGCGCTCCTCCTCGCTCATCAGATCGGTCTTCTTGGCCGGCTTGTCGGTCATGGCGTTGGCTCCAGATAGGCGAAGGCGGAATTGGATAGAGGGGACCAGAGGCTGCGCTGGCGGGCCTCGTTGAACTTGGCGATGAGTTCTTCATAGCCATGGGCATTGACCGCCTTGAGCCAATCCCGCACTGCGTCGTCTTCGACAAAGGCCTGGAAGGCGAGGTCGAAATGATGCGTACGGACGGCCCCGGTGGTGGCGGCGAAGGCGAACATGAAATCGACCGTGGCGATGATTTCGAAGGCGCCGCGATAGCCATGGCGCATCATGCCGGCAAGCCATTTCGGGTTGACCACGCGGGAGCGCATGACATGGCTAATCTCTTGTTCCAGCGTGCGAATTTTTGGATTTTCGGGGCGGGAGTGGTCGTTGTGATAGGCGGCGGGCTTTAGGCCCGAAAGCGTTTCGGCGGCGGCTGAGAGGCCGCCTTCGAACTGATAGTAATTGTCGGAATCGAGCAGGTCGTGTTCGCGGTTGTCCTGATTGTGGATTACCGCATCGATCTGTCCGAGGCGGGCGCGGAAGCGGTCCTGCAGGGGCGTGCCATGGGCCCTGGCGCCATAGGCATATTGGCCCCAGCCGATGGCCTGGTTGGCGAGGTCCGTCTTGTCATCCCACTTGCCGCTATCGATCAACTGGCCAAGGCCCGCGCCGTAAGTACCTGGCTTTGAACCGAAAATCCGCGCACCCGCTTCGAGGGACGCTTCGGATTCGGATTTTCCGTCCGCCATGAGGCCGAGCGCTTCGGCGCGCATGCGGGCGGCGATCGGGTTATCGGCTTCCGGCTCGTCCAGGGCGCCGATGGCGCGGATGGCACGGTCGAACAGCGCGATCTGTGCGGGGAAGGCATCGCGGAAAAAGCCGGAAATTCTGAGGGTTACGTCGACGCGGGGGCGATCGAGGCGGGCCAGCGGGATGATCTCGTAACCGGAGACGCGGAGGGAGCCGGGGTCCCAGACCGGCCGCGCGCCGATCAGGGCCATGGCCTGGGCGATGTCGTCTCCGCCGGTGCGCATATTGGCGGTACCCCAGACGGAAAGGGCGACGGATTTGAGATAATGCCCATGGTCCTGAAGGTGACGGAGCACGAGACTTTCGGCCGATTTTCTGCCGAGTTCCCAGGCACTTGGGGTGGGGACGGCGCGGGCATCGACGGAATAGAAATTGCGCCCGGTGGGCAGGACATCGAGCCGCCCGCGCGAAGGCGCGCCGGAGGGGCCAGGGGCGATGAATTTACCATCGAGCGCGTCGAGGAAGGCGGCCATTTCGGCGGGGCCGGACGCGGCAAGGCGTGGCTCGATAAGGGTTTTTACCGTGCGCAAAACTGCGTTGGTGGCGGGCCAGTCCTCGGGGCAAATGCGGGTGCCGTCGACGAGCTCGGCGGCGATCATTTCGAGCTGTTCGACGACGTCGCCCATGTGGCGCGGGAGGGGCCCTGGCTCCTCATGATGAAAGAAATCTGAACGATGAATTGCCGGCCCGGTCCATTTCTCACTCAACCGGGCTGTGAGCGGATCGAAACCCAGCTTCAAATCATCGGCCAGCGCACGGATCAGCGAGTTATCCCCGGGGGCATCGCCGCGTGGCACTCTGGCCAATGCGACGGCAAGGTCTCGCGCCATCCCTCCCTCTGGCGCGGTGCCGAAGATGTGCAACCCGTCGCGTATCTGGGCTTCCTTCAGATCGCAAAGGAAGTTGTCGATCCTGATCAGGGCTTCGGTCTCGTCCTCGGGCAGGCCGATGTCCTGATCAAGACGGCTGTCGCGGGTAAAGTCGAGAATGCGGCGCTTGAGCAAAGACAACCGGCGGCGGTCCATGCCGGAGGCGGCGTAATATTCATCGAGCAGAGCTTCGAGGTCCTTGAGCGGCCCATAGGTCTCGGCGCGGGTCAGCGGGGGGACGAGATGGTCGATGATGACGGCACCGGTGCGGCGCTTGGCCTGGGTGCCCTCGCCGGGATCATTGACGATGAAGGGATAGAGATGGGGCAGCTGGCCCCAGAGCGCATCGGGATAGCAATCGGCATCGAGCGCAGCGGATTTGCCCGGCAGCCATTCGAGCGTGCCATGCTTGCCATTATGCACCATGGCATGGGCGCCGAAGTCGTGGCGCAGCCAGAGATAGGCGGCGACATAGGCATGGGGCGGGACGAGATTGGGATCGTGATAGCTTTCGGTCTCGTCCAGATGCCAGCCGCGCGCGGGCTGGAGCAGGAGAACGACATTGCCGAAGCGATGGGCAGGCAGATGGAAGGCGCCATCGCGGATGAAGGGATCGGTGGCCGGATCGCCCCAGCGCGCGCTGATGGCGGCGCGGGTTTCCTCAGGGAGGTTGGCGAAGAGGGTGGCGTAGTGGGAGAGCGGGAGGACGGCGGAGCTGGTGCCGCGCTGGGGGGTGGCGTTGGTGGGACCGGAGGTGAGGAGGGTTATGAGGTCGGCGGAGGTGTGGGGAAACATCCTGGCCGAAGCCGCACCAGCCCCTCCCTCGCTCCCTCCCCTCAAGGGGTAGGGAAGGGTACGAGCCGAGAGATCGTTGATTTTGGCGGAAATGGTTTGCCAGATGCCATCCGGATTGGCGAGGTCGGCATTTGTGAAGCGCAGTACGTCGTATCCGATGGATTTGAGGAAGCTCGTGCGAACCTGGTCTCTTGCCTCGCCGGGTGCGGTGAAGTGGGTATCGCCGTCGAGCTCGATGACAAGCTTTGGATGATGGCTGGCGAAGTCGGCAATGTATTTGCCCAGAGGCACCTGACGGCGGAATTTCACGCCCTGGGCAGCGAAGGTCTTCAGCAGCGGCCAGAGCACGCGTTCGGGGACGGTTTGTTCGGCTCGAAGGCGCCGGGCTCTGGAGCTTTTGTCCTGAACGGTTCTAGCATTGCCGAAGACCAGCGGGGTCGCCTCCCTCCCCCTTGAGGGGAGGGACTGAGGGTGGGGGTCCATCAGTGGGTCACTGCGCCACCCCCCACCCCGGCCCTCCCCCTCAAGGGGGGAGGGAGCGACAGGAGCCTTACCATCGAGATCGTACCCAGCCCGCTCCAGTGCCATCAGCATGCGCACTGTGCTTTCCGGCGCGTCGTAGCCGACGCCGTTGGCGAGGCGGCCGTCGCGGATGGGGTAGTTGGCGAGGATGATGGCGAGCTTGCGCTCGGCGCGGGGCGTGTGGCGGAGGCGGGCCCAGTTGTGGGCGAGGTCGACGGCGCGGGTGATGCCGCCGGGATCGGGCGCATAGGCAGAAAGCGGGCATTGGGTGCGTTCGTGCCAGACGGCATCGGCCTTGTGGCCGACAAGGATGCCGCCGATGCGGCCATCGACTTCGGGCATGACCAGATACATGGCCATGTCCTTGGACGAGAGGCCCTGCGGGTCGGCCTGCCATTGCGCCTCGGGCCGGCCGGACTGGATGAGCTGGATCACCGGGGCGTCGGTGCCCATAAAGGGGTTTTGCGCTTCCGGCAGATCGGCGACGCCGAGGGCGAATGCAGTGAGATTGAAGATGGCCGAAGGCGGGAAGGCGGCGAATACCTGCTGCACGAAGGCGATGCAGGCGGCCTCCTTGAGCGAAGAGACAACGACGGGCACCGGGGCGAGGCTGCGGGCTTCGAGCTCTGTCACCAATGCGTCGAGCGTGGCGGTGCCGGCGCCTTCGAGGGCGGCGCGGTAGAAGAGGATGGGGATGTGGAGGCGATCGGCGTCCCGGGACGCGCTCGGATGCAACTGACTATCGTCGCCACCGGGCTGGTTCCGGTGGTCCATGGATTGCCGGGACAAGCCCGGCAATGACGTTGGATTGGAAAGTTCGGTGTGCAGGGCGCGGAGGCCGGCCTGGTCGGTCATGCCGGTTTTGGGGTGCCAGAGGCCGAAGCGGGGAAAGGGGTGGGAGGCAAGAGCGCCCAAGAAGGCCCCCTCACCCGGCTGCGATGCAGCCGACCTCTCCCCCAGAGGGAGAGGTGAAGAGGCAGCGAGTGCGGCGAAGGCTGCAAGGATCGCGTCGGCGTTTTCGGGGCCGCCGGCGATGAAGAGGTGGTGGAGACTGGTCCAGTCCTGGGGCGGAATGGTGGAGCGGGATTGGAGGATCGGGTCGGGATTGGCGTCGCCGGGGAGAAGGACGAGCGGGATGCCCCTGTTGGTGCAGAGGGCGGTGAGTTCATCGACGCCATATTGGAAATAGGCGGCGCCGCCTATGAGGCGGAGGACGACGAGGCGTGCGTGCTGCACGGTCTGGTCGAGCCACATATCGACCGAGAGATTGTTTGACAGGCGCAGGAGATTGGCGAGGCGGAGCTGGTCCTCCCCTGCCCGGTCGGCCGCCCCGGCCAGCATGGCCAGTTCGCTATCGGCCGAGGAGGCAAAGATATAGGCGCCGGGAGATTGCGCGAGGTCGATGGCCTCGCCTTCCTGCTGGATAGCACCGGCCTGTGCGGAGAGGAGGTGCATTAGCGGGTCTCGACAAGCGAGGATGGGCGGAATTGTACAGGCATCGCGCCGTCGGAGGGCGCAGCACCCCCACCCCTGCCCCTCCCCTCAAGGGGGAGGGGTTCTGGGCCGGCGTGTTGGGCAGCAGGGTGCCGCAGACACAGATCGGCCCCCTCCCCCTTGAGGGGAGGGTTGGGGTGGGGGTGCTGCACGCAGACCATGCGCAGGGTCCTAGGCCGGGACCGGCTCGACGCGGCGGAGGCTGGTGGTGATCGCGTCGCGGTCGAGGGGGCTTTCGCCGATGACGACCAATGCGGTTTCCTGCTTTTCGCCGGGCTTCCATGGCCGATCAAAATAGGCGGTGACGCGGGGGCCGACGGCCTGGATGGCGAGGCGGGCGGCAGTGCCGGGGATTGCGGCAAAGCCTTTCAGGCGCAGGATATCGTGGTCGCGGATGGCCTGTTCGATGATGGCGAGGAGATGGTCCTTGCCCTGGACCTGGTCGAGGGTCAGGGAAAAGCTGTCGAAATCGTCGTGCTCGTGGGTTTCCCCGCCATGCTCCAGCTCGTGATGGCTGGGGCGATTGGCAACGTCGTCCTCGGCATTCATGCCCATGCCCAGAAGGGCGGCGATATCGACATGGCCATTGGCGGCGCGGACAATGCCGACGCCGGGGCGCAGTTCGGCGCGAATGTTGGCTTCGACCTTTTCGAGCATGGCGGCGTCGACCAGATCGGTCTTGTTGATGATGATCATGTCGGCGGCCGAGAGCTGATCCTCGAAGAGTTCGCCGAGCGGCGTTTCGTGGTCGAGCATTTCGTCCTGGCGGCGCTGGGCATCGACGGCGGCTTCGTCCGATGCGAAACGGCCTTCGGCGAGGGCTGCGGCATCGGCGACGGTGACGACGCCATCGATGGTGACCTGGGCCTTGATCTCGGGCCAGTTGAAGGCGCGGATCAAGGGCTGCGGCAAAGCCAGGCCCGAGGTTTCGATGACGATGTGATCGAATTTGTCGTCGCGGGCGAGAAGGGCCTGCATGGTGGGGATGAATTCATCGGCCACGGTGCAGCAGATGCAGCCATTGGAAAGCTCGACCATATCCTCTTCCCGGCAGGTCTCGTCGCCGCAACCGGCCAGGATATCCTTGTCGACGCCGAGGTCGCCGAATTCGTTGATGATGAGCGCGATGCGCTTGCCCTTGGGGGCATGGGCCAGCATGTGGCGCACGAGCGTGGTCTTGCCGGCGCCGAGAAAGCCGGTGATGACGGTGGTGGGGATCTTGGTGGTCATGATGCGCGCGCCTCGTATTACCTTGGGGGCAGTATGGACGAGCGCACAAAGCGGCCGTGAGGCCGCCAGCACTGCCCGCCGTCCGCCCGACAGCCGTCAACAGGGAGGGCCGATTGCCCTCATGTGCCGGCAGGTCTCCTGGCTCACGGTGAATGCAGCGCCCTCGCCTTCCCGATCTTTGCTGGCATCGGGTGTCCGATGCCTAAAGACCAGTGGCAGAATGAGAGCGCCCACCGCTTACAGTTGCGGGGGCAGCCACGGATTTGCGCCCTGATGGGTACGTCGCACCGTGTTCCCTTTTGATCCCCTTGCCGCTCCGGGCGCGGGGAACCGTCACGGCACCAGCATTACGCCCTTGGCCGGGGCCGGGTCAATATTCGGGCTGGGGGAGATCCTCGGGCCAGGCATATCCGATGGAGAGGACCTGAACGCGGGTATCGAGCGTTTCGAGAAGCGGCTCGGCCGAGGGCACCTGCACTTCGCCCGCGACGGGGGAAATATCGAGATCGCCGATATCCTCGTCTGCGGGAGCAAAGCGGATGGAGAGATAGCAGCCGCCATCCTGCTCGCCGGAGAGGGCGCCGGCTTCGATATTGGCGTAGCCGCCATAATCCCACCAGAAGCCGCCGACATTGAAAGGCTCGCCATTGAGCGCTTCGACTTCGGCCACGCTCATGCCGAGGCGCACGCCGCCGGGCGCGGTCTGGTTGGGGGCGAGATTGACATAGGAGAGATAGGTCCGGTTCTCATCGTCCCACCAGCCGAATTGCATGGCGCGGTCGGGATCATCGCCGAAAACGGTGGTGGCGAGCAGTTCCATGCCCTCGGGGCCATAGACCATGCCAGTGACGACATTGTCCGCGCCAAATGTTTGCCTGACCAGAGCCTCGCTCGACTCCGGGCCGAAGACGCCGGAACAGGTGACGGCCTCGATCTCCGACGCGGCGGCGGACAGAGGCGTGGTGGCGAGCAGCGCAGCAATGAAGGCGACGATCGACAGACGAGCGGGCATTTCAGAAGTTCTCCTCGGGTGGACCATTTTGCCTCATGCAGGGTCGCCCGACAATTGCCGACTCAGGATATGAACGGGGCCTGAAACAGGACCCCATGCCCATGAAGCCCATCAAGTTCGACCGCGAGGAAACCAAGGCGATTGTCGGTGAAATCCAGGACTATTTCCGCGAGGAGCTGGACCAGTCCATCGGCGCCATTCCGGCGGAAATGCTGATGCAGTTTTTCGCCGACAAGATGGGCGCCTATTTTTACAATCGCGGGCTGCATGATGCGCAGGCGCTGGTGCGCAAGAAAATCGACGATGTCAGCGACGAAATCTTCTCGCTGGAGCAGCCGACCAAGGCGCGGTGAGGCGCCGAAAATTCCCGCTTTTCTGCCGCAAGGAGAGTGATACAAGGGCCAGCCGGGCTATGCCGGTTTTCTTGCGGTGCTCACATGGGCTTCAACTTTGCCACGCTGGCCCCGATCGGGCTTCTGATCGCCTCCAATCTGTTCATGACCTTTGCCTGGTATGGACACCTGAAATTCCCCAGCGCGGCGCTGTGGGTGGTGGTGATGATTTCCTGGGGGATCGCGTTTTTCGAGTATTGGCTGGCCGTTCCGGCCAACCGGATCGGCCATGCCGTCTATTCGGCGGCCGAACTCAAGACCATTCAGGAAGTGATTTCGCTGTCGGTCTTCATGCTGTTCGCGGTGTTTTACCTGGGCGAGAAACTCACCTGGAATCACGGGATTGGCTTTACGATGATCGCGCTGGGGGCGTTTTTCATCTTCAAGGGACCGCTGAAATAGGGGCACGCCGCGGCGCGCCCCTGCTCCTCGATCAGCCCAGGCAATCGACAAGGCTCGTGGCGAGGCCGCGCAGCAGTTCGGGATAGAGGTCCGGACCTTCGGTGAGCGAGGCGCCTTCGGGATCGAGTACGCCTGCCTTGGCGTCGGTGCCTTCGACAATGGTGCGAACGATAGCGGGCTCGAAGTTGGGCTCGGCAAAGACGCAGGTGGCGCCCAGTTCGGCAACCCTGGCGCGCAATTGATCGATGCGCGCGGCGCCGGGCATGGCTTCGGGGGAGACAGTGACCGCGCCCGCCACTTCAAGGCCGAAACGAGCCTCAAAATACTGATAGGCGTCGTGGAAGACGACGAAGGGCTTTCCCGCGACCGGCGCCAGCGTTTCATTCAGCTCAGCGGTCAGGTCTTCCAGGCGGACCAGTTCGGCTTCGGCATTGGCCTGATAGGTCGTGGCATTATCCGGATCGGCCTCGGACAGGACCGCGGCGATCTGCGTGACCATCAGCCGGGCATTTTCCGGGTCGAGCCAGAAATGCATGTCGCCTTCGTCATGGGCATGCTCTTCATGAGCGTGCTCTTCATGGGCGTGATCGCCATGATCGTGCTCATGGGCATGATCGTCGTGGTCATGTTCGTGGTCGTGGTCATCATGCGCATGATCGTGACCGTGGTCATCATCCCCATGAGAATGAGCTTCGAAGGCGCCACCTTCGCGAACGGGCAGCAGGGTGATGCCATCGGTTTCGGCCAATTCAACGACCTGGGCATTGGTGGCCAGCGTATCGAGTGCATCGGCAAGGAAAAGCTCCATGCCGTGGCCGGTCCAAAAGACCACGTCGGCGCTTTCCAGCGCTGCCGCATCGGAGGGACGCAGCGAATAGTTATGGGGGGAAGCGGCGCCCTTCACGAGCAGCGTGGGGTTGCCCGCCTCGCCCATGACAGCACTGACCAGCGAGTGAACCGGCTTGGTGGAGGCGACGACGGCGGGGGCCGCGATACTGGTGCCGGCCAGCAGAAGCGTGACGAGGGCGGCGAGAGGGAGGGTGAATTTTTGCATCGTCTGGCCTCTTGGCAAAGGGGAAGTCGAAAACGACATGTTATGTTATTACGCTTGCGGCAACGTTATGCTATAACGTATTGAAGGACGTCAAGACGGGTTGTGGAAAGAGTTTGCAATTGGTCGCCGCCCAGGGGCGAAGCGCATCACCCCACCCCACCCTGGCCCCTTCCTCACGGGGAGGGGAGGAATGGAGCCGAAATTTCGTGCATAAAATCGTGCAAAGAGAAAACCTGATCACGCTAAGCAATGCCGGGGTGCGCCGGGGTGGCCGGGTGTTGGTGGAGGGCGTGGACCTCACCATTGCACGGGGCGAGATCGTGACCCTGATCGGGCCGAACGGGTCGGGCAAGTCCACCACAGCCAAGATGGCGACCGGCGTGCTGAAGCCGGATATGGGCAGCGTGACGCGCAAGCCGGGGCTGCGCATCGGCTATGTGCCGCAGAAGCTGGCCATCGACTGGACGCTGCCGCTCAATGTCGAGAGGCTGATGACGCTGACGGACAGCTATTCGGACCGCGAGATTGCAGCGGCGCTGGATGCGGTGGGCGCGCTGCGGCTGCGCAAGGCGGCGGTACAGGAATTGTCGGGCGGCGAATTCCAGCGGGTGCTGTTCGCGCGGGCGATGATCAGGAAGCCCGATCTGCTGGTGCTGGACGAGCCGGTACAGGGTGTGGATTTTTCAGGCGAGGTGGCGCTCTACCAGTTGATCCGGCAGATCCGCGACAGCACAGAGGCCGGGGTGCTGATGATTTCCCATGACCTGCATGTGGTGATGGCCGAGACCGATACCGTCATTTGCCTCAACGGGCATGTGTGTTGCCGCGGCACGCCCAATGCGGTCAAGACCAGCAAGGAATATCTGGCGCTGTTCGGCGAGCGGGCCGCCTCGACGCTGGCAATCTACGAGCATCATCATGACCATGAGCATCATGCGGATGGGTGCGTGGTGGGTGAAGAGCACCACCATGGGCATGAGCATGTGGGGCATCGTCATGAGCATTGAGGGTTTGGCTGGCTTCAGCACCCCCACCCTAGCCCTCCCCTCAAGGGGGAGGGGACCGGCCGGTGACTCTGGCGAGATTGTGCAAAACACGCAGGACCAGAGCCCCTCCCCCTTGAGGGGAGGGGTTGGGGTGGGGGTGCTGCACCTTCAGGAGAAAACCCATGTTCGGTGACTTCTTCTCCCGTGCTCTTATCGCCGGTGTGGGCCTTGCTGCCGTGACGGGACCGCTGGGCTGTTTCGTGGTGTGGCGGAGGATGGCCTATTTCGGGGACACGATGGCCCATTCGGCATTGCTGGGCGTGGCGCTTTCCATCCTGCTTTCGGTGAACATGACGCTGGGCGTTTTCGCGGTGGCGGCGCTGGTGGCGGGGGCGCTGCTGCTGCTGCAGAGGCAGAACACGCTCTCCACCGATGCGCTGCTGGGCATTCTCAGCCATTCAAGCCTGGCCGTGGGGCTGGTGATCGTCGGCTTCCTGACGCAGGTGCGGATCGACCTGATGGGCTTTTTGTTCGGGGATATCCTGGCTGTGTCGGTGGAAGACATTGCCGTGATCTATGGCGGCGGCGTGGCCATTCTCGCCATCCTGTGGCTCAACTGGCGACCGCTGCTGGCGGCGACGGTGAGCCCGGAACTGGCCGAGGCCGAAGGGCTGAAACCGGAAGTCAGCCGGATCATCCTCATGCTGCTGATGGCTTCGGTCATCGCCATCGCCATGAAGCTAGTGGGTGTGCTGCTGATCACCTCGCTGCTGATCATACCGGCGGCGACGGCGCGGCGCCTGAGCGCGACGCCGGAAATGATGGCCGGCGTCGCGGCTGTGCTGGGGGCCGTTTCGGTCGTGGGTGGCTTGTATGGGTCGCGGACCTGGGATACCGCTTCGGGACCATCCATCGTGGTGATGGCCCTGGCGATCTTCCTATTGTCGCTGGCGGTGCCCACGGCACGACTGTTTGGCAGGAGAGAGCACAATGGCGCATGATCACGCAATGCCGGCAGACCTGACGCGCAATCAGGAACTGGTGCTGGGCGCCCTCAACCACGCCCCTGCCCCACTATCGGCCTATGACATTCTCGACCGGCTGCGCGGCGATGGGCTGCGGGCGCCGTTGCAGATCTATCGGGCACTCGACAAGCTGGTGGAACGGGGTCTCGCCCATCGGCTGGAATCGCTTAACGCCTTCGTCGCCTGCGCCGATACGCATTGCCATCGCAAGGGACTGATCGCCTTTGCCATTTGCGAAGGGTGCGGGAAGGTGGACGAGTTCGCCGATGCGGTGATCGAGGAGCGCCTGGGCGGCTGGGCGCAGCAAACCGGATTCAAAGTCGAACGCACGACGATGGAAATTCGTGGGCGTTGCGCGGAGTGCCTCAAGGCAGCCTAGCCGAATGCGAGAAACCGGACGGCGGCCGCGCCATATTCGCGCGTATCCTCAAGCGTAAAGCCATCGGGGATGGTGACCTCGGCCCCGGCAAACTCCTCCCAGACGATGGTGGCGCCGGGGGCGATCCAGCCATTGGCGGCGAGTTCGGCCAAGGCCTTCTCGCCAAGCCCCTGATTATACGGCGGATCAAGAAAGATCAGGTCGAACTGGCCGAATGTACCGGGCATTCCGAGCGCGGTGGCGTCGCGGCGCAACAGCTTGGTGATGCCAGCAATGCCGAAGGCCTGGATATGATCGCGGATGAGGCCCCGGGATTCGGCGCCGGTATCGACGAAGGTGACATGGGCGGCGCCACGGGACAGGGCTTCGAGGCCTAGCGCCCCAGTGCCGGCGAAAAGGTCAAGCACACGCAACCCATCGAAAACCGGGCCAAGACGGGAGCCCAGGATATTGAAGATGGATTCGCGGGCGCGATCCGAGGTCGGCCGGATAGAGTCGTCCGAGGGCGAGGTCAGGGCCTTGCCGCGATATTTTCCGGCGACGATGCGCATGGGGGACGGTCTCCTGGATGGCAGCGAGTGCGGAAACGCCTGCACCCCCACCCTATCTTCGCCAAGGCCTTGCGGCCTAGCTGCGATACCCTCCCCTCAAGGGGGAGGGTGAAACGGTGGTCTAACTAACTGCGCGGCTTGCGCGGACCGGTGGGACGGCCATTTGACGGACGTGGGCCGCCTGACGAGGGGCGACCGCCGGTTGGACGGCCGCCAGTCGGGCGCGGACCGCCGGGCTTGCCGGCAAAAGGCTTGCCACCGGGACGGCCGCCTTGCGGGCGGTCGCCATAGGGCCTGTTGCCCTGAGGACGATCCCCGAAGGGCTTGCCGCCTGGGCGCCCCTGTGGCCGATCGCCAAAAGACTTGCCTGCCGGGCGACCGCCCTGGGGACGTTCAGAGCGGGCCGGACGATCACCGAAAGGCTTGTCGGGGCGCGGGCCGCGCTGGGGCTTGTCGCCGAAAGACCGCTGAGGACGATCCCCAAAATCGCGCTTGGGCCGATCGTCGAAGCTGCGTTCGGGACGCGGGCCACGGGCGGGACGATCACCGAAATTGGCGCGGGCAGGCTTGTCGCCATATGGACGCTGCGGCTTGTCGCCAAAATCGCGTTTCGGGCGATCCCCGAAGCTGCCGCGCGCTGGTTTGTCACCAAATCCACTGCGTGCCGGACGATCTGCGAAGTTGCGTTTCGGCTTGTCGCCAAAGGATTTGCCACCGAAAGGCTTGTCGCCGCGCGGCGCGGTCTTGCCGAAGGAACGGGCGGATTGATCGTCGCGATCGGGGCGTTTGCGGTCTGCGCCCTTGGGCGTATAGGCCTCCGGGGCGCGGCCATCCTCGTGTTCAAAGTGAACGCGGCGGGGGCGGCCCGCCGGGCGGTCCTCGGTGCGGCTGAAACCAGATTGGCCCGAACGAGCGGCTTCGCGCGAGGGATTGGGACGGGCATGGTCGCGGTCGCGCGGAGAGCGGACGCGATAGTTTTCTTCGCGCTGCGGCTCGAAGTCGGGCATCTCGCTCTCGAAATCGACACCAGCCGATTCCGCCAGCTTCTTGCCGAGCTGATCGCGCAGCATGCGAGACTTGACCATTTCCACACCGCCCTCGGCGAGATCGCCCAACTGGAACGGGCCATAGGAGACGCGGATCAGCCGGTTGACTTCGAGGCCGAGCGAGCCGAGGACATTCTTGACCTCGCGGTTCTTGCCTTCGCGCAGGCCCATGACGATCCAGACATTGGAACCCTGTTCGCGCTCCAGCGTCGCCTGGATGGGACCATATTGCACGCCATCTACGGAAATGCCGTTCTTGAGACCGTCGAGCTGGGCTTGGGTGACCTGGCCGAAGGCGCGGACGCGATAGCGGCGCAGCCAGCCGGTGGAGGGCAGCTCGAGCACACGCTTGAGGCCGCCATCATTGGTGAGCAGCAGCAGGCCTTCGGTGTTGATGTCGAGACGTCCGACGGTGAGGACGCGCGGCAGGCCCTTGCGTTCCAGCGATTCAAAAATGGTGGGGCGGCCTTCGGGGTCCTTTTCGGTGACCACGAGCCCAGCAGGCTTGTGATAAAGCCAGATGCGCGTGCCCTGACGCGCGGCCAGCGGCAGGCCATCGACCTCGATCTTGTCGCGGCTGGTGACGTTGAAGGCGGGGGTCAGCACTTTCTTGCCATTGACCGAGATGCGGCCATCGGCAATCCAGCCTTCGGCGTCGCGGCGGGAACAGAGGCCGGCGCGGGCAATGACCTTGGCGAGACGGTCGGCGACTTCAGGCTGTTTTGGTGTGTCGCTCATAAGCGCAACTTTCTGACATGCGGGACCCGTAATGCCCCTGCAAAGGCGCGAGGCGGGCGGCGCGGTAAATGGGAAAGGCGGCCGGATGAACCGGCCGCCGATATTCGTGTTGCGGCGGCGTGCGCTCTAGTTCTTGATCTCGGATTCGAGCAGGCGCGCACCCTGAGTTCCGGTCATGGCGCTGCCCTGGGGGCCCGAAGACTGCAAGGCACTGCGGATTTCTGCAGGGCAGCGGTCGTCACGCAAGGAGACAAGCTCGCCATTGGGCGCACGGCAGACCAGCTGCGCATCACCCACACGGGTAAAATACTCAGCCGGCGGCAAATAGAGCGGGCGGGCGGCATTGCCCGTCACCTGCATATTGGCAGCGCGCATGCGCGCCGTCATCTGGTTGATTTCGGCCTCGGTCAGTGGACGACCGGAGAGCGAGCGCAGGTCAACCACGCGGGCATTGCGCAGATTCTCGATGTCGGCGGCGGTGAGATTGGCCGTGTCGATCTGCACCTTGCTGCTATCCGCCGGCAATTGCGAGGTTGTGGCCTGGGTGGGCGCAGGCAAAGCCGCCTGATTGCGCGGCAGCACCAGCGGCGCCCGGGCAGCAGTCAGGTCTTCCTTGGGGGTCTCACCGGGAATGAGGCCGACACCGCGCGCCGTCGTATTGAGCACTTCGCGCTCGAAGGTGCCGAAATCGGTCAAGGCATTGGCCCCTTCGATGGTGGTGCAGGCGCCCAGAGCCAGCGTCGCCATGAGGCCCAGCGCCGCAAGGCCAGCGCGAGCTGCTGTCGAAAGAGCAGAATTCCGCCCGGTCAATCCAATACGCATGCAACATCCCTTCGATATTGGCGGCTTCTATAGCGCATTACAGGAGCTAAGGCCAGATTCTGGCAACAAGGAGATCGCGTTGCTCAAGCGCTCTTGTTTGCACCCTTGCGCCTGCCCTTGTGGCCAAGGCCCAGCAGATCGGCAAAAAGCAGGATGACACCGAAGGTTATCGCCACATCGGCCAGATTGAAAATGTAGAATGACCAGCCGGCCCAGTGAAAGTGGAAGAAATCGGCCACCGCGCCATAGATGAGGCGATCGAGCGCATTGGACAGGGCGCCGCCAATGCAGAGCGCCAGGCCGAGCCGGATCAGCATGACATCGGTGCGCCACCACCAGACCGACAGCGCGATGATCGCCGCGCCCATGATCAGGCCAAGAACCCAGACCGGCAGGCCATCGAGCAGGCCATAGGAAATCCCGGTATTCCAGACGAGCACGTAGTCGAAAAACGACGTGACGTTGATGATCTCGCCGCCACGCCAGCCGGTGAGCGTTTCCGGAATATAGGCGAAAGGCACGGGCACGCAGATCGCCTGCCCTATGGCATAGCATTCGGCCGCGATGTGAAACCCCTTCTGCGCCCGGTCGATACCGAAGGCGAGAATGGCCGCCATGAGCGAGACGAGAATGGTGGGATCGCGGAGGGAATGGGTATTCATGGTGTGCTCCGGGTTCTCCGAAAGCCCCTCCCCTTTGAGGGGAGGGGTTGGCGTGGGGTGCCGGCTTTACGGCATACCAAGAATTCGCGGCTTGCGGGACAGTCAGAACCCCCACCCTCGATCCCTCCCCTCAAGGGGGAGGGAGGCGCAGGAGCCGATGGCCTCCTTACAGATTAAAGGCCGGCCGCCGCACGCTCGCGCAGCGCTTGCGCGTCGCGGGGGGAGACGTCGGGATATTCGGGGTCCGAGCCGACTTCGGGCAGCACTTTCCACGAGCGGGCGCAGCGCTGGCCTTCGGCCAGGGCGGTGACCACGGAAATGCCGGGCACATCGTCGAGGCGGAAGGCTTCTGCGGGGCCTTCGTTCTGTTTGACCGCAATGGCCGAAGTGATGGCGATTTCGGCCAGGTCCTGACCTTCCAGCGCCACGATATAGCGGGCGTCGGAAACGAAAACCTGTGGCGCGGCTTCGAGCGAGGAGCCGATGCGCTTTTCACGGCGTTCGACTTCCAGCGCCCCGGTGACGACGCGGCGGACAGCGCGGATGAGCTGCCATTTGCCGGCGAGGTCGGTGTCGATCCAGTCGGCGGGGATTTCGGGGAAGAGGCGCAGATGCACCGAGGAGTCCTCGCCCGGATGCCGTTCGAGCCAGCATTCTTCCATGGTGAAGACGAGGATCGGCGCGAGCCAGGCGGTGAGCGCGTTGAACAGGTGATCGAGCACGGTCAGCGCCGAGCGGCGGGTGACCGAGGAGATCGGATCGCAATAGAGCGCATCCTTGCGGATGTCGAAATAGAAGGCCGAGAGCTCGATATTCATGAAGTTGCTCAGCAACGTCACGACCTTGCGATAGTCATATTCCTTGTAGGCGGCGCGCACGCCGGTATCGAGCTGGGCGAGGCGATGCAGCATCAGCCGTTCGAGCTCGGGCATGTCCCGGGGATCAACGACGTCATCGGGCTTGAAATGGGCGAGATTGCCCAACAGCCAACGCATGGTGTTGCGCAGCTTGCGATAGCTATCGACCGTGGTCTGGATGATCTCCTTGCCCAGGCGCAGGTCTTCCGAATAGTCGGACGAGGCGACCCAGAGGCGCAGGATATCGGCGCCGAACTGCTTGATGATCTCCTGCGGGGCAACGGTATTGCCCAGCGACTTGCTCATCTTGCGGCCTTCGCCGTCCATGGTGAAGCCATGGGTGAGGACGCTGTCATAGGGCGCGCGGCCATTGGTGGCGCAGGATTCGAGCAGGGACGAGTGGAACCAGCCGCGATGCTGGTCCGAGCCTTCGAGATACATCGAGGCCGGGAATTTCAGATGCGGCCATTTCTGCTTGTTGCGCAGCACGAAGGAGTGGGTCGAGCCGGAATCGAACCAGACGTCGAGGACGTCGCGGATCATCTCGTAGTCTTCGGCCTTATAGTCGGACCCCAGATAGCGCTGGGCTGCTCCGTCCTTGTACCAGGCGTCGGCGCCTTCTTCCTCAAAGCTCTGGGCGATGCGGTGATTGACTGCTTCGTCGCGGAGGATTTCGCCGCTTTCCTTATGCACGAAAACCGTGATCGGCACGCCCCAGGCGCGCTGGCGCGACAGGACCCAATCGGGGCGGTCGGCGATCATGGCGCGTAGGCGGTTCTGGCCCGTTGCCGGGTAGAATTTTGTGGCGTCGATGGCCTTGAGGGCGCGAGCGCGCAGGGTGTCGCCCGCAGCGCCGTCAATGTCCTTGTCCATATAGACAAACCATTGCGGCGTGTTGCGGAAGATCACCGGCTTCTTGGAGCGCCAGGAATGGGGATACTGGTGCTTGACGCGGCCACGGGCGATGATGTTGCCCTTTTCGGCCAGCGCAGCGATGACGCGCTGATTGGCGTCGCCCTTCTTGCCATTGTCGTCGATGACGCGCGCGCCTTCGAGGCCGGGAGCGTCCTTGGTGTAGAAACCATCATCGCCCACGACATAGGGGATGGCGGGATCGATGCCGCGATCCTGAAGCAGGCGGGTGGATTCCATCCAGATGCCGAAGTCGTCAAGACCATGGCCAGGCGCGGTGTGGACGAAGCCGGTACCGGCATCATCGGTGACGTGTTCGCCATCGAGCAGGGGCACGTCAAAATTGTAGCCATCGGCGAGGCCTGCAAGAGGATGCGAGCATCGAACACTAGCCAGCAGCGTAGCGGGCACATCTTGCACGCGCGAGAACGCCTCCACCTTGCTCTTGTTCATGACCTCAGCGGCCAGATTGTCCGCAAGAACGTAGCGCTCGCCAACCTTCGCCCAGTTACCTTCAGGCGCAGCAGTTACCTCATAGAGACCATAGCTAATCTTGGAGGAAAAGCTGATCGCTCTGTTTGCGGGGATGGTCCACGGCGTCGTCGTCCAGATGACCACAGAGTCTGTTGGGAAAAGGCGGCGAACATCTTCTTCTGAAACTCCGCCCCACATAGGACCGGCGCCACCCACTGCGTACTTGACCGGGAACTTCACCCAGATGGTGTCGCTCTCATAGTCGGCATATTCGATTTCGGCTTCGGCCAGCGCGGTGCGTTCGACCACCGACCACATGACGGGCTTACTACCGCGATAGAGCTGGCCGCTCATCGAGACTTTCATCAGCTCGCGGGCGATCTGGGCTTCGGCGTCGAAGCTCATGGTGAGATAGGGATTGTCCCATTCACCCAGGACGCCAAGGCGCTTGAATTCCTCGCGCTGGACATCAACCCACTGCTCGGCAAAGGACCGGCATTCCTGGCGGAATTCGACCACCGGGACGTCATTCTTGTCCTTGCCCTTGGCGCGGTACTGCTCTTCGATCTTCCATTCGATGGGCAGGCCGTGACAATCCCAGCCGGGGATATAGGCGGCGTTGTGGCCGAGCATCTGCATCGACCGGCTGACCATATCCTTCAGCGTCTTGTTGAGCGCGTGGCCGATATGGATATTGCCATTGGCGTATGGGGGGCCGTCATGCAGGGTAAAGAGCGGGCGATCCTTGGCCTGCTCGCGCTGACGCTCGTAAATATCCATGTCTTCCCAGCGCTGCAGCCAGATGGGCTCGCGGGCCGGCAGGCCCGCGCGCATGGGAAATTCGGTTTCCGGCAGGAAAAGCGTGGCCGAATAGTCTTTTTCGGTCGCGCCGGGAGCGGTGTCGTTCATGGATCGGCAATCGGTGTTTGGAAGAAGTGCGGGCCTTTTAGCAAGGCGAGGCGGCGGGGGCAAAGGGTGATTTGTCCCGATTACGCCAGAAGCGGCTCAACCCGGTCGCGCACAAGGGCAGGAATGGCCCCGAAGAGGTTCGGATAGAGCGCGTCGGCCAATTGCCGGGCCAGATCGAGGCGAGCATCGTCCCGATAGAGCGCCTGGACGGCCGTTTTGATCTGCTCGGCCGTCCACTCCCGATATGGCACCATGTCCAGGACGCCCAGGCTGGCAACACGGCGGGCATGATATTCGTGTTCAAGATGCTGCGGAAAGGCCAGCTGTGGCAGGCCGAGCCCCAGCCCCATGCAAAGGGAGCCATGCTGTCCTGCATTGAGGAAGATACGGCTGCGGGCAGCGATCAATTCCACGGGGACGGGCTTTGTCTCGATCCTGATGCCGGACGATTCAAGGCGGGCCGCAATGGACGGGTGAGCGCCGGGCAGATAGGCGCGGGTGGGCAGACCGAGCGCGCGTAGCGCATCGACCAGCGGCGGATAGCCGGTTTCGCGGGTCGAGAAATAGACGAAGACCTCATCGCCTGGCGGAATGTTGCGGGGCAAAGCCTCGTTGAGCGGCGGCAGCAGCGGCTGACTGCGATGACCATCATAGGGATCGAGCTGGCGAATGGTGCGCGGCATGGACACGGACGCATCGTAGATGTCGGAAAAATGCTCGATAGGCGCACTATTGTCCCTGCTCAGCGCAGCATTCACATTGGCGAGCAGATCTGACTCGCGATGAACAAGTTCGGCATGTTGGGGCATGAGAACAGGAAAATGCGGCAGGCCCGGCGGCGGGGCTGAATAGCCTGTGCCGACGCAAACGCTGGGAATGCCCAGGATGCGCGCCGCCAGAAGAGAGATGGGGGCGAAGTCGGCAATGAGCAAGTCAATTCGGCGGCTGCGCAGCAAATCACGCCACCAATCGAGCTGGATCCTGAGCCGGTCGGGGAAAGCAAATCCAAGATCGCCCAGAAAATCGGCCCAGCTCGCGGTGCGTGGCCAGCCCTTTGCCTTGCGCGGACCTGTGTGAAGAAACAGACCCGCACAGGGATAAACCACGTCGCACAGCGAGGCCAACTCTGCCGCATGGTCCATGCGACAGAGGGCAGCTTCATAGCGATGGGTGGAACCAAGCGCCTCGGCCATGACCTTGAGGGTCACGACATGGCCACGGCCGGCGCCGCCTTCCCAGGCGAGCAGAATGCGCTTGGGCCGATCACGCCGGATAATAGCACCCCCCACAATCACTCTCCATCATGCCATCGGGGCAGCCTTCGTCGTCGTCTTCGTCCGATGGCGGCGGCGGCGGTGGCGGTGGCGGAGTTTCCACCTGATCGGCATCGACGTGGATGCCGGGCGGATGAAAGACGGGGTTGCAGACCTCGACATGTTGCTCCGGATCGGAGAATGCGAGGCCAAGGCATTTGAGCGTGAAGGCCACGCTCTGGCCGGCCTGGTTGCTGGCGCTGGCCGGTTGCGCGGCGGAAGACGACAGGAGAGCCAGCAGAAGGGCAGCCAGACGGCGCCTCCTGCCCGGTTTGAGCATTGTCATGACACCATACCTCATTTTCTGGATGGCCCTTAACGCGTGCAGGCTCGCCGTCATTTGGGCTGAAATTGCAGGACGTTGGACCTTATTGACCCGGCCAGCCTAAGGTGCGCATCATCCCCTACGCATCGAACACGTGTCCGATGCGTTCGCCAGATCTGGAGGCCAGTCTCAGGACATGGGTCTTTCGCTTGATCTCCGAGACGAGTTGAATTCCGTCGAAAGCGTGCCGGAAGCATGGCACGGCCTGCTGATCAAACTCGCCAATCTGCTTGGAGCCCGTGAAGCCACGTTCGGTGGCGGCACAAAATGGGAAAAACCCACCATCTTCGCGCCACAGACGGACCCCGGCTATGTGGGAGTCTATTTACAGACCTACCATCAGCAGAACGGGTTCATGCAGGCCATGATCCGCAACAGCCAGGGCACTGTGGTTGCGGCTGACGCGATGCCGGAATTCGAAGCGTTTCGCACGTCCGATTTTTACAATCTGTGGTGCACGCCACAGCGCTTCAACCACATGTTCGGCTTTTCCATCGGCGCCATTGGCGGCTGGCGGGGCGCCATGGCGATCAATCTGTCCTCGGCACCCAGCGAGGAGCAGATGCAGACGCTGGGCAGTCTCATTCCGCATGTGCAAAGGGCATTGAACGCGCAGCTGCTGTTTGCCCAATTGCGCTCATCGCAGAATGCAACGCTTTCAGTATTGAACCTGTCAGGCAGCGGGGCCCTGTTTCTGGATCGGCATGGACGCATTCTGGAGGTCAATCCGATCGCAGAGGCAATGCTTGGTTCTGGCCAGTTGCGCGTGCGGGCCAGCAGGCTGGCCTGCCCCGACCCGGAAGGCGATCGGGCGCTTCAGCGGCTGATCAATCTGTGCCTCAGTCTTCCCGACCATTCGGGCGGGCGCGTGCAGATCTCGAGCGCCGGCAGCGTGCTGGACGTGCAATGCGCTCCCTTTTCGGGCAGCGCCCTGTTTCCGACGCCGCAACGCCCGGCCGCCATCGTGATCATTACCGACCCCCAGCAGCATCTGCGCCAGCGGCTTGTCGAGTGGCAGCGTGTTTATGGACTGACGACGGCCGAAACGGAACTGGCGCTGGCCGTGGTGCAGACAGGCAGCCGCAAGCAAGCGGCCGAATTGCGCAACGTGACCGACGCCACAGCGCGCGCGCAATTATCGAGCATTTTCGACAAGACCGGCGTGCGCCGGCAAACCGACCTGGTCCGCCTGCTCATGGGCGGGCGCTGACGCTCAGCCGAGGAAGCCGAGCTTTTCATCCAGCGCGCTGAGGGGCCCCGCTTCGGCGATGAGCGCGCGGGCCTTGCGGGAGTCGCGGTCCATGGCGGCCATCAGTTCATCGAGCCCTGAAAACACTTCCTGCCCGCGAATATGGCAGACGAGGGCGACCTGGATGGTCTGGCCGTAAATATCCTCATCGAAATCGAAGAGATGGGTTTCAAAGGGCGGGCGCTGGTTATCGAACATGGGCTTGCCATAAGCGGCGACGCCATCGAGCAGCCTGTCGCCGAGCCGTGCGCGCACGGCATAGACGCCCTGGGCAAGCTGGAAGCCGGTCGGCGTCATCGTGTTGGCGGTGGGAAAACCCAGTTCGCGGCCGCGCTGATCACCCTGAACAACGCAGCCATCGAAGAACCAGTGATAGCCCAGCAGACGATTGGCGGCGACCACTGCGCCTTCGGACAGTGCAGCGCGAATGCGTGAGGACGAGATGGGCTCGTCGCCCTCGTCCATCAGGTCCAGCGTTTGCACATCGAAGCCGAGGCGGTCGCCTGCGGCCTTGAGGAAAGCGGGCGTGCCGCGGCGCTGGCGGCCGAAGTGGAAATCGGAGCCGGTGATGACCCCGCGCGCGCCAAGCTGCTCGACGAGGATGGTCTGGACAAAGTCCTCGGCCTCGGTCTGGGAGAAGGCGTGGTCGAAGGGCAGGATGACGATGCCGTCGAGGCCCAGCGCCTCGGCAAGCCGCGCCTTGGCATCGCCCTGGGTCAGGCGGAACATGAAGGGCGCGGGCGCGAAGACATCGCGCGGATGCGGCTCGAAGGTCAGCATGAGCGCGGGCACACCAGCCTGCCCGGCCTTTTCACGCAGCGCCGCGATGATGGTCTGGTGGCCACGATGCAGGCCATCGAAATTGCCGATGGCGACATAGGCGCCGCGCAGATGCTCGGGCAGGTCGGCAAGGGCGGACAGGCGGGTGAAGGTCAATTTTCTACCAGCTCAGACGCGGCAGATAGCCGGCGGTGCGGGCGCGGCTGGGGGCGATGAGATCGGCGATGGCCTGCGGATCGGGCTTGCCGAAGGCATCGAGCTCGGCGGCGTGGATGGAGCCGGTGATGAAGAGCAGGTCGATGCCGAACTGGGCGGCGCCGGTGGCATCGGTGCGCACGCTGTCGCCGATGGCCAGAACACGTGATTTGTCGAGGCTGTTGCCCGCAGCTTCCTCGGCGAGGCGGAAGGCCTCCTCGTAGATCGGCTGATAGGGCTTGCCCGCCATATGCACCATGCCGCCCATGGCCGCATAGAGATCGCCCAGCGCGCCACCGCAATAGATGATCTGGTCGCCATGCTCGACCACGCGGTCAGGATTGGCGCAGATCATCGGCAGTTTCCGCGACAACCAGAGCTTGGCGCGCTCGCGGTACATTTCGGGGGTGTCGTCATCGGTATCGAGATCGGTGACGACGACGACTTCGGCCTCCTCGGCGCCAGTGCGGCGCAGATCCAGCCCTTCATAGAGCGCATCGTCCTCAGTAGGCGGGCCGACATGGTGGATGGCCTTGCCGCGATATTTTGCAATCATCGAGCGGGTGGCATCGCCCGAGGAGACGATGGCGTCATAGGCATCCCGCGGCACGCCGAGACGATCCAGCATGACGATGAGCGGCGTGGAAGGGCGCGGCGCATTGGTGATCAGCACCACCCTGCCCCCGTTCTGGCGGAAATTGCGCAGGGCCTCGACGGCCTCGGGAAAAGCGGCGACGCCATTGTGAATGACGCCCCAGACATCGCTCAGGACTGCATCGTAGCGGCCTGAGAGATCGGAAAGGCCGGAAATGGTCGGCAGGGGCGCGGTCATGATATGCTTTCGTCACAGGAGCGGCTGATTGTGCCTATGTGGCACTTTGCGGCTGAGGATCAAGCAAAAAACCATTTCGACAGATCCATGACACAGACGGAAAACCTTCGTTAACCGCTGGATTCCTATTGTGCGCCAGTACCATGGCCGCGAAACGGAGGAGACGCGGGCAGGTGCATTCCTGGCTATATGCCATAATGTGGGGCTCCTCGACCGTGACACAGCAAATCAAACTCGCCCTGAAGCTCCCCGCCATGGTGATCGGGATTGCCCTGATGACCGGAGCGAGCCTCGGGGTCGCAGCCTATCTTAGCAGCGATGCAATCGTAACCGAGCAGGCAGAGGAACGCCTTGCCGCCGGTTCGGAAAACGCCAATGCGGCCCTGGGCGCTTATCTGGGCGAGGTCGCGCAGGACCTGACCTTGTTCGCCGGGCGCAAGGATGTTTCGGGCGCGCTCATGTCCTTTGCCGGGGCCTATCGCTCCCTGACCGCGCAGGGCGACCCGGCAGAACTGCTGCAAAAAGCCTATGTCACCGACAACCCACATCCGGTGGGTGAACGCCGGCTGCTGGACAGCTCCAACACACTGCTGGCCTATGATCTCAACCACCGCCCGCAGCATACCGAATTCCGCGCCCTTCTGGAAACGCGCGGCTATTATGACGTCTTCCTGTTCGATACCGACGCCAACAATGTCTATTCGGTGCAGAAGGAAGCCGATTTCGGCACCAGCTTTGCCGAAGGCGCCGGGCCCTATGCCGACACCGATCTCGGCCGGGTGGTGCGCGCCGCTCTGAGCGCGGAAGCGGGCGAAGTGTTCCTTACCGATTTTGCCTTTTACGGGCCGAGCAATGGCCCGGCCAGCTTCATCGCTGCGCCTGTCATCAACCAGGGCATGCTCTCGGGCGTGCTGGCCTATCAGATGCCGGTTGGCCGGATCAGCGAGTTGCTGGCCCGCACCAAGGGGCTGGGCGAGAGCGGAGAAGTCTATCTGATCGGCCAGGACGGGCTGGCGCGCAATTATTCGGCGCGGGCCGAAACCGATGGCGCCGAGGCCGTGATGCTGAGCGGGGATGCGGTGTCGCAGGCGCTGGCCGGGGAAAGCGCCCTGGGCCAGATCAATTTCCGCGACATGACCTATATTGCGGCGACCACGCCCATCTCGTTCGGAGGCTCGGACTGGGCCGTCGTGGCGCTGGAAAGCGCCGATGAAATTCTCGCCCCTTCGGCCGGATTGCGGAATACGATGCTCTTGATCGGCGGCGTACTCCTGGCGCTGTCGACCATTGCCAGCATCATGATCGCCCGCACCATCACCCGCCCCGTGGGCCGGCTGACCAGCGCCATGGGCGACATTGCCGCCAATCAGCTCGATACTGAAGTGCCCGGCCTGGGCCGCACGGACGAGCTGGGTGAAATGGCGGATGCGGTGGAAGTGTTCCGCCAGAATGGCCTGAGGATCGCCGAACTGCGCGATGCCGAGGACAGTATGAATGCCGAGCGGGCCGCACAGGTGCGCATGGTGGAGGCGCTGCAGCAGGATATCGACCGGGTGGTCGGCGCGGCAATCGATGGCGACTTCTCGCTACGGGCCGATAGCGAACTGCCCAATCCCGAGCTTGCGCGGCTGGCCCAGAATGTCAATGAATTACTGGCCACTGTGGAACGCGGCATCGGGGAGACCGGGACGGTGCTGGCCGCACTGGCCAAGGCCGACCTCAGCCTGCGCGTCACCGGCGACTATAAGGGCGCCTTTGGCCGCCTCAAGACCGACACCAATGGAGTGGCTGAGCAATTGGGCGAAATCATCACCCAGTTGCGTGATACGTCCGGCGCGCTCAAGACCGCGACCGGAGAAATCCTCGCCGGGGCCAATGATCTCAGCGAACGCACGACGCGGCAGGCCGCAACCATTGAGGAAACCTCGGCGGCGATGGAGCAGTTGCGCAATATCGTGGCCGAAAATGCCGAACACGCCAAAGATGCCAGCGGCAAGGCCCGCACCGTTTCCGGCGAGGCGGAAACCAGTGGCGCGGTGATGAAGGAAGCCAATGATGCCATGGAGCGGATCACCGCTTCCTCGGCCAAGATTTCCAACATTATCGGACTGATCGACGACATCGCCTTCCAGACCAACCTGCTGGCGCTGAACGCTTCGGTGGAAGCGGCGCGGGCGGGCGAAGCCGGCAAGGGCTTTGCCGTGGTTGCCGTCGAAGTGCGGCGGCTGGCGCAATCGGCAGCGCAGGCATCCAGCGACGTCAAAGTGCTGGTCGAGCAGAGCGCAAGGGAGGTCAGTGGCGGCTCCAAGCTCGTGGCCGAGGCCGCCGAGCGGCTGGTGGCCGTGCAGAACGGCATCAGCGCCAATGCGGCATTGCTCGAAGGCATGGCCCGCGCCAGCAGCGAGCAGGCCTCCTCCATTCAGGAGGTCAATGTCGCCGTGCGCCAGCTGGATGAAATGACCCAGCACAATGCGGCGCTGGTGGAAGAGATGAACGCCGCCATCGAACAGACCGAGACCCAGGCGGGCGAACTCGACCGGGTGATCAGCGGATTTACACTGACGCAGACCGAAGCCGTTCTTGATGATGAAGAGGTTGGCGCACGCGGGCTGTTCGGCACACTGGCCAAGAAAGTCGCAGGGCTGGGGCGGCGATAGGGCTGGAGAGTCCGTCTTCTTCCCCTCAAGGGGCAGAATGATGTGCTCTATTCCGGACGGGCACTCCCATACCAGATTGTCACCCTCGGGCTCGACCCGAGGGCTTTTCGTTGGGGCGCTTGCTGCAAGAGCCCTCGGGTCAAGCCCGAGGGTGACGATCAGTCCGTTGGAGAAGAGTGTTCGCTCGATTGACGCCACCCGCTGCGCTGCCCTCGAGCTGGAGATGATGTGCGCCAAACGTCCATAGGCCCCTCACCCAGAGGGAGCGGGAAGCCATCTAGCCCCTTCGCACCTTCGGCGCCACGGTGCGATTGGCGTCAAGGGAGAGGTCCTGGCGCACCGGGCCGGGGGCACCGATATAATCACCCTGAACCAGCAGGATTTCGTTGTCGATCAATTCCACGATCTGCTGTTCGCCGGCAATGCCGGTGGCAAGCAGCGACACGTCGAACCGCCCCAGATAATCGGCGATGTCGGACAGGTGGAAATCGGTCAGCGCGGCCGGGGTTTCGATCAATACGGCTGCATCGACGCGCAACGAGCGCACACCCTGCGCCGCCAGTTCGGCAATGTCGACGCGGAGCGAGGTGACGCCCGTCAGGGAGAATCCTGCGCCCTTGCGCATCAGCGAATCCGCCGACGCACGCTCATGCGCGGTCATGGCGAACCATTCGGTTTCGGCAATCAGGAAGGTGAGCCCGTCGGCAATGGCGCGACTGGCATCGAGGGTAACCTGCATCTGCTCGGCCGCCCCGCCATCACCCAGCGTCGCGCGCGAGAGCGGAATGTGCAGTGCAACCGGCTGGCCACCGGTGCGGGCGCGGCGGGCAATAGCAACTGCCTCGACCAAAGCCGTGCCCTCGATATGGCGCAGCACGTCGTAGCCGCCGCGACGGGGCATAAAATCGGGGGCATCGGCCAGATCGCCATCTTCCAGCATCAGGCGCGGCACCAGATCGTACGCAATCACGCGGCGATGCGGGAGGCGCAGAACCGGCTGGATATGATGAATCAACCGGCTGTCCGCCACAGCCTGTCGAAGTGTCTCCAGGGGAATGACCGGCTCACGCTCGGCCGGCGGCGCGGACCGCTGCCTGACAGGCGCTGAAATCATGCGATTGCCAGAGGGCGCTTCGCTGCGCGGGGCGGGCCTGGCGATCTTGTCCTCGATTTCGGCAACGGCCTCCGCCACCTGGCGGATAACGGTGCCGAGCACGGAAATGTCGGCTTCGACGGTTTCGAGACGCTGGCCGGGATTGGTGTCGGCAATGGCATTGATACGCTGGCCGAGCACCGCGCCGGCCTGCGCATCGGTGGCCAGCAGACGCGACAGATCTTCTATGGCGCGCTCCAGCCGATTTTCCGCCCGCACGCGCAATACGCGTTCCATGGCCATGACGCAGACGCAGGCGACGACAAGGGCGACAAGGATCGCATTCGCGGGGGTGAATGTCAGCGCAAAATAGGCCAGCCCCCCGATTGCGGAGGCGGAAAGCGCGATGAACGAATAAATCAATGCCTGCACGGGCGGACCTGCAACCCCTTCGATGGCGCCGGGGGATTCGGCTCTTTTTCATAGCATTGCGCCCGGGCTCAAAAAAGCGCCCAAACAATACTCTCCCCGGCCTATTTCTATACTTGGGCGCCGACCCGGCGCCGATGGGACTGTGCCGAAGCGACACGCAGGTCGATGCCGGCGAGGGCGTTTTCTCGCGCAGCGAAGAACGGAATATTTACCCTAATCCGGAACAATCACACCAAGAAGAAGACGGCCCTATGCGGGCAAGACCAGGGTGCAGTTCTTGATGAGCATGACAAGCGGAAGCGACAGTGCGCTGAGCGGCCAGCTCCTGCTGATCGACAGCGATAGCGGCAGCGCCGGCCGGATGGGCCAGGCGCTCAGTGACGCTCTGCTGGTGACGCCGCAAGTCTGCGTGGCCGAAAATGGCCGCATGGCCGCGGAAAAGCTGCGCCAGTCCCGCTTTGACATCATCATTGCCGACCTGGGAAGCCTTGCCGATCTCGCGCCCGGTATCGAGGACGCCGTCAGCCGGCTGGTGCGGCTGGCCGAGGGCGCACTGGTGCTGGCCATGGCCGATAGCGGCTCCGTGAGTGCGGCGCTGGGGGCGATGCGGGCCGGCGCGCATGATTACGTCGCCAAACCGGTGAGCGGGGAAAGCCTTGCCAGCCGCATCGGCGAACTGGCGCAACGCCACGGACGCCCGCGCTCGCTGGGCTGCGAGGCCGGCCCCGAGCCGGTCATGGCTGACTATGCCGGCTTTGTCGGCGCGTCGAGCGCCATGCAGTTTCTCTATGAGCAGATCGGCCGCGTTGCATCGTCGTCGGCGCCGGTCTTCATCACCGGGGAAAGCGGCACCGGCAAGGATGTCTGCGCTGAAGCGCTGCATGCCAAGGGACCGCGCGACGGCCGGCGGTTCGTCGCCATCAATTGCGCGGCCATTCCGCGCGACCTGATGGAAAGCGAATTGTTCGGCGTGGTGCGCGGGGCCTTTACCGGCGCGCATGAAGACCGCAAGGGCGCGGCCGAACTGGCCGATGGCGGCACGCTGTTTCTCGATGAAATCGGGGAAATGGACCTGTCGCTGCAATCCAAACTCTTGCGGTTCCTGCAGACCGGCATGCTGAGCCGGGTGGGCGAAACCGCCACGCGCAAGGTGGATGTGCGGGTCATCTGCGCCACCAATCGCAATCCCATGCAGCTGATTGCCGAGCGCAAATTCCGCGAAGACCTGTTCTATCGCCTGCATGTGCTGCCCATTCACCTACCGCCGCTGCGCCAGCGGCCAAGCGACATCATGGTGCTGGCCCGCCATTTCCTGGCCCGGTATGCGCGCGAGGAGCACAAGAGCTTTTCGGGATTCACGCAGGAAGGCGCCCAGCAACTGACCGCAGCCGACTGGCCCGGCAATGTGCGTCAATTGCAGAACCTTATCCGCCGCATGGTGGTGATGTTCGATGGCGGGGAGATCACCGCGCCGATGCTGGCCGCCGCCGACATCGAATCCCAGGTTCATGCACCCATGCCGGTTGAAGCGCCGCGTGGCGACAGAAACCGCACCATCCTGCCGATGTGGCAGCAGGAACAGCGGATCATCGAGGATGCCATCGCGGCCTTTGGCGGCAATATCTCACTGGCCGCGGCAGCGCTCGAAATCAGCCCATCGACGATTTATCGCAAGAAGCAAGGCTGGGCGGAGATGGCTGCGGCTGGGTGAGGGGTCGCTTTCGACCCCAAACAAGCCATTGCCGAAAACCCGGTCGATCTCCAGAAGCTGCCGCTAAGCCACACCTGCGTCTAAAATTGTCAGCCCTGCAGTTGAGCAGTCGATCTCAACCTGGGCCCCGTAAGGAAGGGTGAGCATTGGCTGTGTGTGACCGAAGTCCAGCCCCGACAGCACGGGCATGTTTGAAAGGCCCGCTTCGCCAAGCGATTGGACGAATGCTGTCTCGAGATTTTCTCGATAATCCGGTCTTCCAGCGGGATCGGGCCTCGCAATCAGGATGCCGTTCAATGATTGCAGAATTTCTTGCGCTGCCAGATTGCGGAGCCAGTATCTGATGTATTTAGGGTCTGGGGCGTCTTCCGAAGTTTCGTAAAAGAGCACGGCGCCCTTCCACATTTCCAATGATGGCCACCAAGGACTGCCCTTGACCATCTCTAGGACCTCGGCGCAGCCACCCATTAGGTGGCCAGTAACCTTAGCGCTCCCTTGCAAGACTTTCGGTGCACCAGCAGGCGCAAGTATCCTGGGTTCGGCTTGCAAGACGGGGTTGCTCCAGTCCGTACTGCCAGCCACCCAGCCCTCTTCGTTTGCGGGAACAACCCCCATGGGTTGTGTGCTGGACAGAGCGCGAAAGCACGCATCAATACTGAACGTGTGCATGCCGCCGTTCTCGGCGAACCCCGCCATAAGGCTTGGCCCATAAAAAGACCGAAGCCCGGCCGTCAGGCATGCAAAGTGCAACGTGGTCGTGTCGGAGAAACCGATGAAGACCTTTGGATTCTGACTGAGGATATTCAGATCAAGATGTGGCAGTAGGCGAATACTATCGTCACCGCCGATTGTTGCTACAATTCCTGCAATGCTGGGGTCAGCGAAGGCTTGCATCAAGTCGGCTGCGCGAGCTTCAGGGTGTTGTGCAACATACTCGGCTGGTGCCAACGTATTCGGCATCTCGACGATTTCCACGCCGAATATGGCCTCGAATTGGTGCTTTCCAGCCCTATAGCGTTCAGGGAACATTGACGGCCCGCCCCAAGAGGGAGACACAGCCGCTACCTTATCCCCTGGTCGCAGTGCTCTTGGGACTTTCAAGGAAATCATCTGTCGCAGACACTCCTTCTTTGTTCCAGCGCAACCTGAACGACGGATGGCAGGTCTGCAACCCAATCCAACAAAGGCGGACTGTCCTCTTCCCACCCCCTTCCCGCCCCCCCTAAGGCGTGTTCGCTTCCTTGGCGCGGGTGCGTTCGAGGCCGAGCCAGCGTTCGCGCAGGATGACGGCGATTCCGGAGCCCACGATGATGGTGCTGCCGATCAGCATGGGGACGGTGGGGATGTCGGCGAAGATGACGAAGCCGATGATGATGGTCAGCAGCAGCGAGACATATTCGAAGGGCGCGATGACCGACATGTCGGCATAGCGATAGCACGAGGTCAGCAGCAGTTGGCCAATGCCGCCGAAGAAACCCGCACCGATCAGCAGCGCGGCCTGTTCGGGCGTGGGCCAGACCCAGCCGAAGGGCAGCGTCAGCAGGCTCAGGATCGAGGCGCTGATGAAGAAATAGGTGACGATGGCCTCGGTCCGCTCGGTTTGCACCAGTGTGCGCACCTGCAACATGGCAAAGGCCGAGAGGAAGGCCGCGCCCAAAGCGGCCAGCGCGCCAATGGTGCTGCCATCCACGGGCTGGGCCGTGCCGGAAAAAATGGTGAGGCGCGGCCAGAGGATGATCAGTACGCCGACCAGCCCGACAAGAACCGTCGTCCAGCGGAAGATATAGACCCGCTCGCGCAGCAGCAGGGCGGAGAGGATGACGATGATCAGGGGAGAGGCATAGCCGATGGCGGTGGCTTCGGGCAGCGGCAGCCGCGTCAGGGCGAAGAAGCCGAGCATCATCGAGGCCACGCCGATAAGGCCGCGCAGGACATGGCCGAGAGGGCGCCGGGTGGCAAAGGCATGGGCGAGATGCCCCTTCCAGGCCAGCCAGGCCAGAACGGGCAGGAGGGCAAAGAAGGAGCGAAAGAACACCATTTCGCCGGCGGGAATGGTGTGTGTCGCCTTGAGCATCGTGGCCATGACCACGAAGCAGCAGACTGACGCGACCTTGAGCGCAATGCCGTGCAGCGGGCCGCCAGACCTGTTCGGCAGCGGCATGGCCTTGTTGGCAGCGGCAGGCTTGGTCACGTCGATCCTATCCGGACCAGCCTTACTGGCCGGACGCAGCTTCCAGCTTTTCCTTGGCGATTCGCGCGGTGGCGAAAGCCTTGTGCTCTTCCCCGACCGCACTGCCGGATTTGAGGACCTTGCCATCGGCGTCCTGGACTTCCCAGTGCCAGTTGGAATTGGGGCCGACGCCGCCCTTGCGGCGCAACTTGATCTGAAGGGAGGTTTTTTCGCTCATGGCTGCCTTATGACCCAGTCTTGATATGGGGGGAAGAGGGGGAATGCATTTGTATCGTCGTTCCCCGACCAATATTCAAAAATGAATATGGCAGGAACGGTATTGGCCGATTTCTGAATAGTGAAGCCGCGCCTATATCGTCGGCATCGCAATCCGGCATCGGGAGACAAGATGCAGACGCCTATCGAAATCAGCGCTGTCGGCGGCCATGTCCGCACCATGCTGCGCACCGAAGGGCTGGCGGTTCTGGTTGCGGCCACGGCGCTCTATTTTCTCACCGGCGGGGCCTGGTGGCTGTTTGCCGTGTTGCTGTTCGTGCCGGACCTGTCGTTTCTCGGCTATACTGCTGGCAACAGGATCGGCGCGGCGGTGTATAATGCTGCCCATACCTACATTGTGCCCCTGCTGCTCGGCCTTGCGGGCGTCGGTTTGGGGAACGATCTGCTTCAGCATATTGCGCTGATCCATTTCGCCCATATCGGGCTCGACCGTGCGCTGGGCTATGGCCTCAAATACGAGACAGGCTTCAAGCATACGCATCTGGGCCTGCTGCCCGGTGGGCGGAAGGCCTAATTGCGCGGCTGAAAGAGGCTCTCGGGAAGATGGGGCATCTTGTAAGGCATCATGTCGCTCATGACGATGATTTCGAGCGGCGTGAGGCGCTGACAGTCAAAATAGACGGCCTCCACATCGCGCTCGGTTTGAGCGAGCATTGCGCTGCGAAACTCTTCGCCGCGCGCTTCGCAGGCAGCCTCCTCATCATACCACGATGGCGGATAGAGCGCGGACGCATCCCCGCTCGCATCGATAATCATGGCAATGAGCAGGTATTTCATACGGCCTAAACCTCTGTGACATCCACGCGGACCCTGTCGCCGCCGAACGTCAGCATATCGCGGATGGCAGCGAAAGCACCTTCGGCATAGGGGTAGTACCACGCCTCGTCTTCGCCGTCCGCAGTGAGGGTCTTGATGGTATAGAAGTGCGCCTTGCCAGGGCCGTCATCTTCGCGCTGTGTGTCGGTGGCTTCGAGAATGCCCGGATGCACGTCCTCCAGCGGAACGAAGTAGATGGGCTCCCTGCCCGCCTGATCGAGACGCATTGCCTTGATCGAGCTGGCGATTTCCGCATCGTCGAAATAGACATGCACGCGCCCCGACACGGGGGCGATGATAGTGGAAGAAAAACCGGTGTCGGCCATGATCGGCACCTCTTTCATGTATGAGTTCACTCCCGACACAACGCGCGAGAAAAAACTTAGGTTCACGCGCCTTGACTCTGTTTGCCCCCCATCCCTATATCCCGCTCAGCCTTTAGCACTCACAAAACGGGAGTGCTAACAGGTCCCGAAATTTGCATTAGCAATGATGCCAAGAGGAGCAATTCATGGGCTTCCGTCCCCTGCATGACCGTGTGGTCGTCCGTCGCGTCGACAGTGAAGAAAAGACCAAGGGCGGGATCATCATCCCCGACACCGCCAAGGAAAAGCCCTCCGAGGGCGTGATCGTTTCCGTGGGCCCCGGCGCCCGCGACGAAAACGGCAAGATCAATGCGCTGGACGTCAAGGCCGGCGATCGCGTGCTCTTCGGCAAGTGGAGCGGCACCGAGGTCAAGCTCAACGGCGAAGACCTGATCATCATGAAGGAAAGCGACATCATGGGCGTGATCGAAGCGTAATCCGCTTCTCGCGTCTTTTTTGTTGTTTCCAGTCAACCCGATATTCAAGGAGCCATAAATGGCCGCCAAGGAAGTCAAATTCTCCACCGACGCCCGCGAAAAGATGCTGCGCGGCGTGAACATCCTCGCCAATGCGGTGAAGGTCACGCTCGGCCCCAAGGGTCGTAACGTCGTTATCGAAAAGTCGTTCGGCGCTCCGCGCATCACCAAGGACGGCGTCTCGGTCGCCAAGGAAATCGAACTGGAAGACAAGTTCGAGAACCTGGGCGCACAGCTGCTGCGTTCGGTCGCCTCCAAGACCAACGACGTTGCCGGTGACGGCACCACGACCGCGACCGTTCTCGGTCAGGCCATCGTTGTCGAAGGCGTCAAGGCTGTTGCCGCCGGCTTCAACCCGATGGATCTCAAGCGCGGTATCGACCTGGCTGTTGCCGACGTCGTCGAGTCGCTGAAGGCCTCGTCCAAGAAGATCACTTCGTCCTCCGAAGTTGCCCAGGTCGGCACCATTTCGGCCAATGGCGAAGCCTCGATCGGCGACATGATCGCCGAAGCCATGCAGAAGGTCGGCAACGAGGGTGTCATCACCGTCGAGGAAGCCAAGACCGCCGAGACCGAACTCGACGTCGTCGAAGGCATGCAGTTCGACCGCGGCTACCTGTCGCCCTACTTCGTGACCAATGCCGAAAAGATGACGGCAACGCTCGAAGACCCCTACATCCTGCTGCACGAAAAGAAGCTGTCGAACCTGCAGGCCATCCTGCCGATCCTCGAAGCCGTCGTTCAGAGCCAGCGCCCGCTGCTGATCATCGCCGAAGACGTCGATGGCGAAGCCCTGCCGACCCTGGTCGTCAACCGCCTGCGCGCCGGCCTCAAGGTCGCTGCCGTCAAGGCTCCGGGCTTCGGTGACCGCCGCAAGGCCATGCTCGAAGACATCGCCGTCCTCACCGGCGGCCAGGTGATCTCGGAAGACCTCGGCATCAAGCTCGAAAACGTCACCCTCGACATGCTGGGCACTGCCAAGCGCGTGGAAATCTCCAAGGAGAACACCACGATCGTTGACGGCGCCGGTACGGGTGATGACATCCAGGCCCGCGTTGGCCAGATCAAGGCACAGATCGAGGAAACCACCTCGGACTACGACCGCGAAAAGCTGCAGGAACGTCTTGCCAAGCTCGCCGGTGGCGTTGCCGTGATCCGCGTCGGTGGTTCCACCGAAGTGGAAGTCAAGGAACGCAAGGACCGCGTCGATGACGCGCTCAACGCAACCCGCGCTGCCGTTGAAGAAGGCATCGTTCCCGGTGGTGGCGTTGCCCTGCTCCGCGCTTCGAACGCCATCAAGGCCAAGGGCATCAATGCCGACCAGGAAGCCGGTATCGCCATCGTGCGCCGCGCCCTGCAGGCTCCGGTCCGCACCATTGCCAACAATGCCGGCGCCGAAGGCTCCGTCGTCGTCGACAAGATCCTGGAAAACACCGCCCCCACCTTCGGCTACAATGCCGCAACCGGTGAATATGGCGATCTGGTTTCGCTGGGCGTCATCGATCCGGTCAAGGTTGTGCGTCATGCCCTGCAGGACGCTGCCTCGGTTGCATCGCTGCTGATCACCACCGAAGCCACCATCGTGGAAGCCCCCAAGGCTGAAGCTCCGGCAATGCCGGGCGGCGGCGGCATGGGCGGCATGGGCGGCATGGATTTCTAAGTCGCTTAGCGACTTAGATTTTCCCTTCGCTCACGGGCCGTTTCGCAGTTGGCCCGACGCGCTAAATCCGCGCTGGGCTAATTGCTGGCCCTGCGCGGGCTCGTCAGACGTCTGCCGGGCGGCCTTGCCGCCTGAAAGAACAAAGGCTTCAAGGATCGTTTCTTCCCAGTCACGATCTTTGTGGAAGGCTCCGGTGGCAGCACCGGGGCCTTTTTTGTATGGTCGGTTTGACCGCAAGCAGGGTTGGTCGATCAGCGAGGACACAATGCGAACGCCAAGACGCGGCAGCGCCTATGATCAGGCAGAGGCTGCCTTCAAGAGTGCGACCAGCAAGCCGGTCGCAGCAACGCCGGCAAAGATCGCCACCCCGCCCGAGGGCAAGGAGATGGTGTCGCTGCGGCTCGACCGCGCGGTGCTGGAGCATTTTCAGGATGATGGTCCTGGCTGGCAGGATCGGATCAACGCTGCCCTGCGCGTTGCAGCCGGGCTGGACGCGGAGTAAGGCCGGGCAACCCAGCTTCTAGGGGAAGAACAGCAGCTTTACCGCCAGAGCGATCGACACCACAACCACGAGTGGACGAATGAGCCTGGCGCCGTAGCGGATGCCGGTGCGGGCGCCGATATAGGCGCCGATCAACTGGCCGATGGCCATGACAATGGCGACGGGCCAGACGACATGGCCGCCGGGGATGAACACCGCCAGCGCCGCCAGGTTTGAGGTGAAGTTCAGCGCCTTGGTATTACCGGTGGCGCGGGTGAGGCCGAGACCAAACAGCACGACGAAGCCCACTGTAAAGAACGCACCTGTGCCGGGGCCGAAAATGCCGTCGTAAAAGCCGATGGCAAAGCCCATGACCGGCACGAAGAGCCGGAAGGGCAGTCGCGCTGCCTTGTCGGCATCGGAGAGTTTGGGCGCGAAGAGGAAATAGAGCGCGATGGCGATCAACGCTATCGGCACCGCGATATTGAGCAGCGAGACGTCGATGCGGCTGACGGTGAAGGCGCCGAGCGACGACCCGGCAAAGGTCAGCGCTATTGCCGGGACCAGATCCCGCAGGGCGACAAAGCCGCGCCGCCAATAGGTCAGCACGGCCATTCCGGTGCCCACCATGGACTGCATCTTGTTTGTCGCCAAAGCCGCAACGGGGGGCAAGCCTGCAGACAGCAAAGCAGGCACGGTGATCATCCCCCCGCCTCCGGCTATGGCATCGACAAAGCCAGCCAGCATGCCGACCGCCATGAGGGCGAGGAGAATAAGGGGATCAAGCATCAGCGGCGCCGTCTTTATACTTTTTCGAATCTTGTTCGGCTAAGAATCGCTGACGTCGAGGAGAAATGCCGCGTGACCAAGCTCTACAGAGGCAACCATGTAGCCGTCATTTTGCCGTGCTTCAACGAGGTTGCTGTGATCGGAACGGTGATTGCAGCATTTCGTGCGGCACTGCCGGAAGCCAGCATTTTCGTATTCGACAATGACTCCACTGACGGCACGGCAGAAGCCGCCGCGTCGGCAGGCGCGGTGGTCCGCCATGTGCCGCAGCGCGGCAAGGGCAATGTTGTGCGCCGGCAATTCGCCGATGTCGATGCCGATGTCTATGTGATGGCCGATGGTGACGGCACCTATGATGCTGGCCAAAGCCGCGCGCTGGTGGACAGGCTGCTCGACAATGGACTCGACATGGTGGTGGGCACCCGCCAATCCGCCGGAGAGGGTGGTGAATACCGCCCTGGTCACGTGCTGGGCAATCGCGTGCTGACCGGCACGGTGGCAGGGATTTTCGGCCGCGGATTCAGCGACATGCTTTCGGGCTATCGCGTGTTGTCGCGCCGTTTCGTCAAATCCTTCCCCGCCCTGTCGAAAGGCTTTGAAATCGAGACGGAACTGACAATCCATGCGCTGGAGCTGCGCGCGCCCTATGACGAAATGCCGACGCTCTATGGCAGCCGGGTGCAGGGATCGTCCAGCAAGCTAAGCACCATACGCGATGGCTGGATGATCGCCGTCGCCATCGTGCGGCTGTTTGCGCGCGAGCGACCGCGCCAGCTTTACATGACGCTCGGCGCGATCGTGGCGATAACCTCGGTGTTGCTGGCCATCCCCGTCTTCATTGACTATTTCGAGACGGGGCTGGTGCCGCGGTTTCCCACCGCCATTCTGTCCGGCCTTGGGATCATTGCGGGCCTGGTGCTGGGTGCGACCGCGGTCATCCTCGACAGCGTGGTGACCGGGCGGCGCGAGGTGAAGCGGTTGCGCTATCTCGAAATTCCGGCGCCGCGTGCCTCCGATTGATGAAAAGGCGCGTCCTCCCTTTCGCCATTGCTGGCGCCATCGGCTTTGCGGTCGATACCGGGGTCTTGTTGCTGGCGGCGCCCGCATGGGGGCCATTGGCGGGGCGGCTGCTGTCCTTCTCGGCCGCAGTGCTGACCACCTGGCTGATCAATCGCAATTTCGCCTTTGCCGACAAGGCGGTTACACGTGGCAAAAGCCGCGAATTCCTGCGCTATTTTCTGGCCATGCTGCCGGGGGCGGCGGTCAACTGGCTGGTCTATGGGATCGTGGTGGCCATTGCAGGTGAAAGTGCAATCGGGCTGACGCTGGCGGTTGCCGGTGGCAGTCTCGGCGGGATGACGACGAACCTGATCGCAGCCGACCGGCTGGTGTTCAACAGCAAGCGCTAAACGGCGCCGCCATCAGATGCACCAGCGCCGGATTGGTCAGAATCGACGCCCGGTGCGTCGGCATCGCCAATCGCCCCCTTCTTGTCGCCCTGCCCTTTCACACCTGCATAGACGATGCCCGCTGCCCCGAGCAGAATGACCAAACCCACAAAGGCGATTTCCAGCTCAGTCATGCAGGTGGCCCAAAAGGGTTTCCAGCGTCGCCTTTTGATCCGGCGACCAGCCTGCGGTTTTCGAGATGATGAGATTGGCCTCGCTTTTCAGCATCACACCATCTTCAAGCACCCGAAGGCCATTGGCGGCAAGGGTCGAGCCGGTGGAGGTAATGTCCACCACGATATCGGCAACGCCCGAGGCCGGGGCGGCTTCCGTCGCGCCCAGGCTTTCCACGATCCGGTATTCCGCAATGCCGGCGCGGGCGAAATACTGGCGGGTGATGGTGATATATTTGGTGGCGATGCGCAGCCAGCGGCCATGGCGGGAGCGGAAATCGGATGCCACATCGGCCAAATCGTGCATGTGCGTGACATCGATCCAGGCATCGGGCACGGCGACAACCACGTCGGCACCGCCGAAGCCGAGATTGCGGGCAAAATCCACCGAAGCGGGGCCCGCTTCGCTGGTTTCGTGAATCAGGTCGCGCCCGGTCACGCCCAGATCAATGTTGCCGCGAATGAGTTCGCGGGCAATTTCAGAAGCCGGGTAAAAGCGCACGGTGACGTCCGGAACGCCCTCGATGGCGCCGAGATACGAACGCGCACCGCCGGGGCGGGTGATGGTCAGGCCACGCTGTGCAAACCAGTCGCGTGTGAGTTCTTCGAGGCGGCCCTTGGAGGGCACGGCGAGGGTAATGCTCATTTCGGCCACTCCGCTTCAAGCCGGTCCACCCACAGCGCGCAGCCGGAGGCAGCAATGGGAGCCGTCGCGCCAAGGCGTTCAAGCAGGCGGTCATATTGGCCGCCGGACACCAGAATGGTGCCGCCCTGCCCGCGCATCTCGAAGACGATGCCGGTGTAGTAATCGAGGCGCGGCGAGAAGCTGGCATCGAAGCTGACCCGCGCCTCGCCCAGCCGTTCGAGATGGCGGCGAATGGCGCGGAGAGGCACACCGAGGAACAGGCGATGCCTTTCGCCCAGTGCCTCGATCTGGCGCAGCGCGCTGAGGGCATCGCCCTTGATGGCGAGATATTCGCGCAGCAGTTTCAGCGTTTCGGGCGGCACATGGGCAGCGTCCAGCGCCTGCTGCTCAAGAAAGCGGTCGGCGATTTCGGCGGGGCTGCGGCCATCGGAGAGGCTGAGGCCAGCCGAGACCATGCGGGCGGTCACGTCCTCGACGAGATCATCGCGGGCGGGCTGTTCGCTGCGCTTGCTGTCGGGCGCGCGTTCCAGCCGCGTCAGCAGCCTGTCCATGGCTTCGGGGTGGCCGAAGCGATGACGGATGCGGGGGCGCCAGGCGTCGGGCATATCGGCTTGCGCAAGCAGCGCCTCGAAGAGCCCGACACCGCCCAGATGCACCTGAGGGACGATGCCATAGAGTGAAAGTGCGGCGCGGGCGAAGGTCAGGACCTGATCGAGCGCGATATCGCCATCGGGCTGGGCCAGAAGCTCGATGCCGGCCTGATCGAATTCGGCCGGACCGGTTTCGCGCTGACGGAAAATGGGGCCGAGATAGGAGAAGGCCGCGGGCTCGCGCGTGCCGGCAGCGATATAGTCGGCAACGATGGGCAGGGTGAAATCGGGGCGCAGGCAATATTCGGCGCCGGTGACATCGGTGGTCAGCAACAGGCGCCGGCCGAATTCCTCGCCGGCGAGGTCGAAATAGGGATCGGCCTTCAGCAGCAGGGGCGGGGTGGCGCGGCATGAGCCCTGCGCCTCGACAAGCGATTCAAGCTGGGCACGGCGGTATGCGGGGTTGGTCATGGCAGCGCCGCCCTAGACAAACTCGATGTCATCCCGGCGAAGGCCGGGATCCATCTTGAAATCTCAGGATGGGCCCCGGCCTTCGCCGGGGTGACATCGCGGTTGTGAACGCTGCGGTGCATGAACCTAACCCTGCTCGCTCAGCAGCTTTTGCACCGCGCTCACCAGTTCTTCGCGCTTGATCTCGAACTGGCCAGGGCGCGCAGCTTTCCATTCGGCATTGTCGGTGATGGCCTGGGCCGCCTCTTTGCCGGCGATCAGGTCTTTCACCTGCAAGATGCCCTGTTCGCGCTCCTGGCTCCCCTCGATGATGACGATGGGCGAATTGCGCTTGTCGGCATAGGCGACCTGTTTGCCGAAATTCTTGGTATTGCCGAGGAACATTTCGGCGCGGATGCCGGCATTGCGCAATTCGGAGACCATGGCATGGTAGCGGGCGGTTTCGGCCTTGTCCATGACCAGCACGACGACCGGGCCGGCGGGTTCGGTGGCGCCGAGATTGCCGGTGAGCTTGAGCGCATTGGCGAGGCGCGAGACGCCGATGGAGAAGCCGGTGGCGGGCACCGGTTCGCGGCGGAAGCGGGAAACGAGGCCATCATAGCGGCCACCGCCGCCGACCGAGCCGAACACCACGTCCTGACCCTTTTCGTTCTGCACCTTGAAGGTCAGTTCGATCTCGAAAACCGGGCCGGTGTAATATTCGAGGCCGCGGACGACAGAGGGGTCGAGGATGACGCGGCCGCCGAAGCCTGCGGCGCTGACAAGGCCGAAAATGGAGGCCAGCTCCTGCACGCCGGCGAGCCCGGTTTCGGAGCCGCCGATGAGACCGGCCAGTGTGTTTATCGTGGCAATGACATGCTCATTGCTGCCCTTTTCGACGCCATCGGCAGGGATGCCGCTATCGACATAGGCCAGGATCGGCTCGATCTGCGCGTCAGAGAGGCCGGCTCCCTTGGTGAAGTCGCCACTTTCGTCCTTGCGGCCGGCGCCGAGCAGCAGGCGGACGCCTTCTGGGCCGAACTTGTCGAGCTTGTCGATAGCGCGGAGCACGGTCAGTTTCTGCTCGTCGCTGGTAACGCCGGCTGTTGCCAGCACGCCATCGAGCACCTTGCGATTGTTGACGCGCACCACATACTGCCCGGCCAGTCCCAGCGCATCCATGACATCGGCCATCATCATGCACATTTCGGCGTCGGCTTCGGGGCCGGCGGCGCCGACCGTATCGGCATCGAACTGCATGAACTGGCGGAAGCGGCCCGGGCCGGGCTTTTCGTTGCGGAAGACATAGCCCTGCCGATAGGAGCGGTAGGGCTTGGGCAGGGTTTCAAAATTCTCGGCGAAGAAGCGGGCGAGCGGCGCGGTGAGATCGTAGCGCAGGCTCATCCACTGCTCGTCGTCGTCCTGCAGCGAAAACACGCCGGCATTGGGCCGGTCGGTATCGGGCAGGAACTTGCCGAGTGTCTCGGTATATTCAAACAGCGGGGTTTCGACAGGATCGAAGCCATAGCGCTCATAAACGTGCCTGATCTTGTCGATCATGGCCCCAACGGCGGCGATTTCGCCGGGCGTACGGTCTTCAAAGCCACGCGGCAGGCGGGGCGTGATGAGCTTGGTCTTTTCGGACATGTGCGAACCCATGATCTGATCCAGATTCCATGAAGCCGGATCGACCAGAACCTTTTAATTTACTTGCTCACGAACGGCAAAAGTGGAGACCACTGCTGCCGATGGCATTTCGGTGGAAAGTCGAGCCGTTCCTAGACGATTGGCCCAAGCGAGACAACAGCATTGGGGCGAGGCGGCGGCCGGGGGGTGCCCGGCCGCCTTTGATTATCAATAGGGTCTCCAATTGGGAGGATGCAGGCGGAATGCATCCGCGTTGACGCCCAGATAGCTGGAGCCGTTTGCAGGTTCGAGCCCCACATCCTCGCGCAGATAGTCGGGCACGTCGGAATAATGTGCCGGGCGCTGCGCCCACCAGGCCCGCAGGGCCTCGCCCACGACGCTGGCAATGCCGCGATGGCGAACAGCGTCGGCAATGGAGAATTCGAGACGCAGAATGACGCTGCGCTCTTCGATGACATTCGAAGACATTTGATTTTCCGGCAGGCAAACGCCACCGGCCTTCTGTTTCAAGACGGAGTGAGAAAAGCGGAATCCGGACGCAATACCGGCCGGTGTCAGCAATTCACGGTTTAAGGTTGGATATTCGCCGGCCAGGAACAGGCCGAAGTTTCATCAAGGTGTCGGGCTATGCGCGACGGAGATGATTCCAGGTGGGGCCCGAACGGTGGGTCAGTACAAATTTCATATGACGCCTCCCTCGGCTGGCTTTGCGAACGCTGGTTGGATAGCTCACACATTCGTGAGCCGCAAGGTCCGGTGTGGCAGCTTGCCGCAGCACCAAGACGTTTGTTGCAGGAGAGCAACATATCGGGCCGCGAGGATGGCGGATGACGGTATCGAGCCCGATTGACAGGGTCCGCGGCCAGTGCCTAAGCATCTGGCGTCTGCCAGTATTTGCGTTATTTGCCACGCCGCTCTGCGGGGTGACGTTTTTATTGCAGGCATTGTTGAGGGCGGAGGCGGGACCGGGTGATCATTCCAGGACGATTGCGTGCGCTGGTCGTGGACGACAACAGCTATGCGCGCGCCATCTGCGCCGCCAGCCTCGGCAAACTCGGCGTCGGCGAGGTGGTGGAAGCGGCCAGCGGCGCAGAGGCGATTCTTGCCCTGATGGGTGAACCTTTCGGCTTCATGCTGATGGACTGGTACATGCCCGACATCAATGGCGCCGGCATCATGCAGGTGCTGCGCGACCCGCGTTTCAGCGCACCGGGCAATGTCCCGGTCATTCTGATGACCGGCTATCCGAGCCGGGACAATCTCGATCGCGCCCGCTCCCTTGGCGTCAACGAAATCCTCGTCAAACCCTTCAGCACCGAACAACTGGGCACCGCCATGGGTCGGATATTGTCGTCCGGCGCGCAGGATGACAGCGCGGTATTTCTATAGGCCCGCGCTGCATCCGGTGAGCCACGTCAATGCTGTGTTAACCGCGTCCGTGGAGACGCTTTTAACCACGCCGCTTGACCTCTCATTGGTGCTTGCGCGGCAAAATGGCGGCGAGGCTTTCCGGGGATGCCGTCCATGCTCTTTCGACTCTTGCGCTATCCTGCCGCCGCCATGGTGGCCATTTCTTCCCTGCTGGCATCCCTTCCCGCGCAGGCGGATACGTTCCGGCCCGGCTGGCGTTTCGCGCCGCCGCCCGGCATTACGCTTACGACCAACAAGCCGCAGCATGCGCTGGCTTTGCAGGGCAATGCTTACGTGTCGCCGATCTATCTGCGGCAGGTTGTGTCCTTTTCCACCAGCGAATCCACCGGCACCATCGTGGTCGATACCGGCGCACATTTCCTCTACCTCGTGTTGGGGAACGGCAAGGCGCTGCGCTACGGCATCGGGGTGGCACGCAGCGGCTTTGAATGGAGCGGCACGCATAGGGTGACGCGCAAGGCAGAGTGGCCGGGCTGGACGCCCCCGCCCGAAATGCGCAAGCGCCAGCCGGGCCTGCCCACCCATATGGAAGGCGGCCCGACCAATCCGCTGGGCGCCCGCGCGCTCTATCTGGGGTCCACGCTCTACCGCATTCACGGCACCAACGAGCCCTGGTCGATCGGCCAGAATGTTTCCTCGGGCTGCATCCGCATGACCAATGATGACGTGGTCGACCTCTATGGGCGTGTCTCGCTCAATACCAGGGTGGTCGTGCGCTAAACAAAGTCCGGAACGGGTTGAAGACAGGGACTGAGCAATGTCTGGATTTCTGCGGCTGGCCGCGCGCTTCGGCAGGGACGAAAGCGGCGTATTCGCCGTACTGTTCGGCGTCATGGCCATCGTTCTGGTCGCACTGGGCGGCGCAGTGGTCGACTATGTGACCCTGGAACAGACCCGTGGACGCGCTCAGACGGCCCTGGACGCGGCGGCATTGGCCCTGCAACCGGAAATCTTCAAGCCGGGCTATAGCGACGAAAATGTGCGCCAACTGGCACAAGCGATCATGATCGAGCGCATCGGCGACGATCGGGTCACTGCCCAGGTCGAGCAGGTGAGCCACTCAATCGAGGATGGTTCGCTTTATTTCAGGGCGCGGATTTCGATGCCCACCATATTCGTCTCGCTGGTCGGCGTTACCAGTCTTGCCTCGCAGGTGGAAGCAGAGGCGACGCGCAAGAAGCTGGAGCTGGAAGTGGTGATGGTGCTGGACAATTCCGGCTCCATGAATGACGAAAGCCGCATGACACGCCTCGTCGAGGCTGCCAGATGCGCGACCTATATCCTGATGTATGACGCGGTGGTGCCGCAGCCGGGCAACAGCAATAGCTGCGTTCCCGCGACCGGCGCGGCGCTGATGGACAATGTCCGCGTCGGCATCGTGCCCTTCACCATGTATGTCAATGTCGGCGCCAACAATGCCAATGCCGCCTGGATGGACCGCTTTGGCACCTCCTCCATCCATTTCGACAATTTCGACAATGACGACGACGAAGACCGGCTGGTCACCAGCATGACGTCGCCGAACTATAGCTTCCCAACCCGCCAGACGCTGTTCGCCGCAACCGGCGAATCCTGGCGTGGCTGTGTCGAAGCGCGGCCCCATGTGAGATCCGGCACGCAGTCCACCGCCTATCTCGACACCGACGATACACCGCCCACAGGCGGCGACACACTCTTCGTGCCGCTCTTCTCGCCGGACACGGTGAATGGCGGTACCAATAATTTCGTGGCCGACAGCCCGGCCGTCTGCGACCGGCCCGCACAAGGCAATACGCGCTGCAATATCGTTGAAGAGCGTACACGCCGTAATACAAATTCCAGTTGGGGCTCGGCCTCAGTGCGCTCCAGCACGCCGGCGTCTGACTCGCCGATCAATTTCGTCAGCAACGCGCTCTACCCCAACGCCTTTTATGGCAATTTGCCGCCAAGCTGCTCCTGCCGTAGCACGACCTACACGACGAACTGGATCGACGAGACCAATACGCGCCAGCGCCGCGAAGGCTATTGCACCAGCTTTGTTCCGACCGGCCTCTCCAACCGGGAATTGCAGGAGCGTGTCTGTAAATATTACGCAGGGGTCTCCAATTCGAGCTTCAGCCTTGGCCCCAATGCCCAATGCACCCGCACCGCCATCCTGCCGCTGACCAATAACCCCAATGCTGTGATCAGCACGATCAATGCCATGCAGGCCGAGGGCGGCACCAATATTCACGAAGGTGCCGCCTGGGGCTTCCGCGTGCTGTCGCCGGGCGAGCCGTTTACGGAAGGCGGGGATTATGGCGAGGCGATCAGCAAGGTCATGATCATCATGACCGATGGCGAAAACACCGCCTATCGTGACTCCGGCATGAACGGGTCATCCTATTTCTCAGCCTATGGCTTCCCCTATAATTCGATGAACAACAAGGCCGCCTCGACCAGCGGCGGTTCAGTGGAACGGCTGGGCAATCCGGGCTATTCCAGCAATACCGGCGCGGCAGGCGTCAGCAATGCGCATCTGGTCACGGCCATGAACGAGCGCACCGCGCAGACCTGCGCCAATGCGAAGAATGCCGGCATCACGGTCTATACGATTGGGCTGGCCACCGACAAAGTGACCCAGAGCACGACCCAGGTCGTGCAGACCATGCTGACCAATTGCGCATCGACCCCCGACCGCGCACGATTTCCCACACAGTCGAGTGAGCTGAAGGCGACATTCGAGGCCATTGCCAACGACCTCTCGGCCCTGCGACTCGCCCGCTGATGGCGTGATGGGTGACTTCCGCAAGCGACCGTTCAAGCTGACCGAACACCGCGTTCGACCCGGGATGAATGCGCAGCCAAGCCTTTGAAGATGCACTCATTTGCGTCTTCAGAGGCGGGGTACGGTGCTTGCCGCAAATAATGTGATTTGCGCAAACTCACAAATCGGCGCATAAGGCAATCGCTTTGGCTCAAAATCGTTAATTTGTGCCAATTGCGGGATTAGGTTCGCTTTTCGAGCGATTGAGCAAAAATCTGTTCTCATTCGTTACGCGAAACTAGGTGGTCAGTTCAAAGCTGATCCGGGCCCCAAACGCCCCGTTCCGCCCAATAGCAGATTGCGAGCTTCGCCTGGACAGTTTGTCCGAGCGGCGCTCAGGTTATGGGATGGTGCGCGATGAAGCGTATTGTTGTTCTGGGCGGCGATGGCTTCTGTGGCTGGCCAACCGCATTGAAATTGTCCGCCAAGGGTCATGCGGTGACTATCGTGGACAATCTCTCGCGCCGCCGCATCGATGCGGAACTGGGCGCGGGGAGCCTTACCCCGATTGCCGACATCACCAGCCGCGTGGCGGCCTGGACGCGCGTAACCGGACGCAATATCGGCTTCGCCGCAATCGACATTGCCCAGGATGTGGAGCAGTTGCGCGATCTTTTCGCCATGCTGGCCCCGGACACGATCATTCATTTCGCCGAACAGCGTGCCGCGCCCTATTCGATGAAGGATGCCGCACACAAGCGCTACACGGTGGATAACAATATCAACGGCACCCATAACGTGCTGGCAACCCTGGTCGAGCTGGGCCTCGACACCCATGTCGTGCATCTGGGCACGATGGGCGTGTATGGCTATGACGGCGACGGGCTGGAAATCCCCGAGGGCTATCTCGATGTGACGGTCGGCAGCCCGGACGGCAAGAGCTATCCTCGCTCCATCCTCTATCCAACGCAGCCGGGCAGCATCTATCACCTGACCAAGTCGCTCGATCAGCTGCTGTTTCAGTTTTATGCCCGCAATGACGGTATGCGGATCACCGATCTGCATCAGGGCATCGTGTGGGGCACTCAAACAGAAGAAACCCGGCTCGATCCAGAACTGATCAACCGTTTCGACTATGACGGCGACTATGGGACGGTGCTGAACCGCTTCCTGATGCAGGCTGCTTCCGGCCACCCGCTCACCGTGCATGGCACGGGCGGGCAGACCCGCGCCTTCATCCATATCCAGGACACCGTCCGGTGCGTCGATCTGGCCGTGAACAATCCTCCCGCGCGGTCCGACAGGGTGAAAATTCTCAACCAGGTCGCGGAAACCCATCGCGTGCGTGACCTCGCCGCAATGGTGGCAGAGGTGACCGGAGCAAGTGTCGCCATGGTGGACAATCCCCGCAAGGAAGCCATCGAAAACACTCTCAAGGTTTCCAACAAGGGTTTTCGTGCGATGGGTCTCGATCCCATTCTGCTGCGCGACTCGCTGCTGGCGGAAACGCTGGACGTCGTGGACCGTTACAAGCATCGAGCCAATTTCGACGCCGTGCCGGCCACGTCCTTGTGGACCGCCCAGAACCGGGCGGGCGTGGTACACAAGACAGCGGACGCGGCCTGAACATGCGTGACCTGATCCGACTGCTTTCGGTTGGCCTCATGAGCCTGGCCATAGTCGCCATTGCCATGGTCTATTCGCGCGGCGGGGACCTGCCATCGGCCATGCAGTCGGTGACGGGCTCGGTCTCCGGCCTTGTTGCGCAGGCTGCCCAGAGTACCGGTCTGGCCGCTGACAACGGACCCGAGGTTGCAAATGCTGAAGGGACGGGCCACCGCTACAGCCTGACGCGCGCCAATGTGGCCCGCTGGGTCGGACTGGCGGGATTTCCCGATCAGACCGAGGTCAGCTTTCCGCTGCCGGCTGGCGGCCATTACCGCAGCGGCACGCTCAAGCTGCGGTTCGAGACCCAGCTCACCGACCACGGCGATGGGCTGCTGACCCTGTCGGTCAACCGAACCGAACGCGGCCAGATCGTGCTGAATAGCGGCCAGGCCATACACGAGGTGCAAATCCAGCTGACGCCGCAGGATCTGGCGGGCGACCGCATTCTGCTGAACATGGCGGGACGCGGCACGACCAGCGCCGGACAGATCTGTCCAACCGACGCCGTCAATTCCGGCAGCGCTGTCACACTGGCTGCAGAGAGCAGCCTTGAACTCGTTTCCGACACACCCCTGAGCGACGGCCTGGGCGCCCTCGCCGCGTCCCCACAGCCCTTTGTCATCGACGCGGGCGATGGCGCCGCGGACATGGGCATGGCCATATGGAGCGCGCAGCAATTCAACCGCGCGGGCATCATCGCGCGCATCGGGGCGGCAGGAGCGGGCGAAACACCGGTCAGAGTTTCAACCCATGCCATCACTTCGAGCATTGTCGAAGCCAGCAATGTGCTTGCCGGACAGCAGGCCGTGATACAGCTCATCGATGCCGCCGGCGCAGCCACCCAAGTGCCCACGGCCTGGCCCGTCAGCGTCGCGGATCTCAATGCCGATATCGCGGTTAAAAACTTCCGCGGCTCACGTCGCTGGACCATTGCCTTCAACGCCGCAGACCTTCCCCGCGGCGCATTGCCAGAACATTTCGCATTGCGGCTTGCGGCTACCCCCTTGGCGGGGAGCAGCGAATGGGTGGTTCGGGTGCTGCTGAATGGCAATCTTGTGGACGGCTATCGCCTGCCCGGCGCTTCGAAAGTCATCTCGCTCGATATCGCCCTTCCCGCCGAGCGCCTGCTGCCGCAGAATGCGCTGGTGGTGGAACTGGTCGATACCACTCCCAATGAGAGCATTTGCAGCAGGGGACTGGATGCTCAGGCCCAGTTGCTGCCCGAAAGCACGCTGTCCGACAGCGCCCCTGCGGAGATGGCGTGGGCAGGAGTGATCGAGCAGTTGGCTGGCGCCCCCTCTATATCGCTGACGGCATCGGATGGGCTCGATATTGCGCAGGCCAACCGCGCAAGCGACCTGCTGGCTCTGATCCTGCCGCGCAGGGCCCGCCTGGGCTTTGACGGTGACGCGACGGTGCAATTGGTCGTCACCCATCGTGGTGCGCTGACACAGGAGCTGATGCGAATGGGTGAGGATGGCAACATCACGGCCATTCTGCCGGCAGCAGGGGACACCGGCTCGATACCCCAGATTGTGCCTATTCCCAGTCCGGCTTTCGGCATGGCGCTGGACCGCCTGCGTGCGAACGATGTCATCATACTCGCCGCCGGACTTTGAACCGCTCACAGCGCCGGCCACGCATCAGTTCTGGTCGGTGGACAGCGCCCCGGCCATGCTGACCCAGCCGCTTTCGATCTGGGCAGCGCCGGCCGTGCTGGCCTTGTTTACCGGGGTGGCAACCCTGTTGCTGTTGCTGGTCAATACCGCGCCGATACTGGTTGCGACCTTTCCCAATCACGACATCATCTTCTCGCCCTATAGCGGCACCCATTCAGTGCCGCTGCGCATCTTCATCCTGTCCTTCTATATCGCCTTTGCCGCTGTGGTCGGGGCCGGCGGCTGGGCCCGCATGCGTTTCATGGGCGAGTTGATCTTTACCTTCGTGCTGGTCTGCGGCGTGTTCGACCTGATCAACATCCTGGCCTTCCGCACGTTCGGACTGGTCTATTCCCTGCATGTGATCGAGATTCTTTCAGGGCTGATCGGATTCTTCGTTTTTTCGCTGAAACTGCTTGAACATGGCAGCATGCCGGCGCGCGCCAATGTTCCCCAGCGAAAGTATAAACGCCGCTTTGCATGGCTCAGGCTGGGCGTGGCTGTGACGGCCTCGATCATGCTTTCGGTGATGATAGACCGGCTGGAACTGCCGCTGATCACCGGGTTGCGAGAAGTGTCGCTGCTTGGTGGCACCGGCCCGGGCGTATTTCTGTTCCTGCCGATGATGTTCTTCATCCTTTATGTGTGGGGCACGCTGACAGCGTTCATGTTTCCGCCCAAACCGTTTTCGCCTCTACTGACCGTCATCATCCCGGCTCACAACGAGGCACACATTATCGGACGGACGCTGTCGGCCATCGCGGTCGCCGCCGGCGACTATGCCGGCCAGGTCGACGTGCTGGTACTCAACAACAATTCGAGCGACAGCACCGCCATTGTGGCCCAAGAAGCGCTGGCCGGGCTGCCGTCGATCAGCGGACGCGTGCTCGACGTACCAACTCCGGGCAAGGCCGTGGCGCTCAACCGCGGTGTCGCCGAAATCACGACCGAATATTTCGTGCGCATCGATGCCGATACACAGGTGCTTCCCGGCGCCTTTACCCGGGCCATGCGACATTTTTCCGATCCGGAAACCGGCACTGTTGGCGGATTGCCCCTGCCGCCGGGCGGCGGACCGTTCGACCGGGCCCGCATGCTCGAAGTCCTGCTCAAGCACGGCTATTACCAGATCGCCTATGGGGCTCTGGACGGCATCGTCGGTGTGCCCGGCATGTTCGCGGCCTATCGGACCGATGCGGTGCGGGCCGCTGGCGGCTTCGTGCAGGGCATGAATGGAGAGGATACCGACGTCTCGCTACGTATCGGCGAGATGGGATACCGGATCGTTGGCGATCCGGATGTGCAATATGTCTCGGAAGTGCCCACGACCTATCGGCATATGCGCGAACAGCGCATGCGATGGTTCCGCTCGGTCTATCACGTCTCGGCGCGCAACCGCGACTATCTGGACGACTGGCACCCTTCGCTGCGCGGCAAGGCTATCCTGCCCTTCATGCTGCTCAATTCGGCGCGCCGCGCGATGACGGTACCCCTTGCCATTTTCGGCGCATTGCATCTGGGGCTGCAACTGGACCCGACTGCACCCCTTACGGGTCAGGCGGTGCTGGCAGTGCTGCTCGGCGCGCCCTTCCTGATGGGCGCATTCGCGGCGCTCGCCAATGGCCGTGTCGCGGCGCTGCTGGGCCTGCCGGAATATGCGCTGTTCCGGCTGCTTCGATCTTATCTGACGCTGGAATCAGTACTCAGCATCGCCTTCTCCCCGGGCACGACATCCGAACGGATAAAATCGTAAGCATTGCCTTGGCGCACGCTTAGCCCTGCCGGGGACTTCTCGTTGCCGTGTCCGGGAGCATCCAGCAGGATTGCGTCATGCGCTATCCGCTCTGGGCCTTTTTCTTCTTTCTCGTCATGCCGCCCTTCACGGCACATGCCCTGCTATCGGGCCATGCCGCGCTGCACGATCAAGACGGCGCGGGATATTCCGTCGCCAACATCGCTCAGACCACCGCTGAACAGCCGGCATGGTCCGTGACCTCATCGAGAATTCGATAGCCGGCCAACTTGCGCCATTCACCAAGTGTCAATTTGCCGACGATAGGCTGATCGACGGTGATGAGGCGCGCCTCAAGAACACCCATCGCCAGAATGGCAATTGATAGCCGATACAGCAATTGCAACAGGAGTGGGTGGTACCGCCTCCCCGGATTGAACGGGGGACCTCTAGATCCACAATCTAGCGCTCTAACCAACTGAGCTAAGGCGGCAGGACCGAAACGGGTGCGGCGCAAAGCGGCCCCCGAAAACGCGCGGAACATAGGTCGAGATGAACGACATGACAAGCGGTGATTTTATCCTGTGGACAGCGGGCCAGAACCGGGCCGCCGCAAAGGTGTGTTGACCAAATGGCGCTTAACCATTCCGGGACAATGGGGCGTTCACGCGCAGGTGTCAGGCTGGATTCACCTGACCTGGCACTATATTGAAGAACACTTAAGGAACCCGTCTTTCTGTGCCGATATGGCACAAGCTGACGGACGAGCACCGGAAACAGGCAATCCATGAATGCAAGCTGGACCACATTGCCGAGCGCGCCCGACGTGTTGCGACACGCCGATGATGCACGCCCGGCCTGGTTGTGGTCGGGTGACGGACAGCGCCTGATCTGGAGCAATCCGGCCGCCGGACTGTTTCTGGCGCGGCTCAAGAAGCACGGCATCAAGTTTGCCGAGCCCGCCATTCCAATCAAGGGGCAGGTTGCACGCATCATCCGGCTGGGGGCGCCTGGCCGTGCCAGCCTGGCTCGCATTCAGTTTCTGGCGGGTGAGCGAGCGGTTTCAGGCACCTGCACCACCACGCCGCTGCGCTGGGAACATGGCGAAACGGCCCTGCTGATCGTCGCAGTCGACCCCATCGACCCGGAAATCCTGGCTTTTGGGACTGATTCCGCACCTGCAGCGGCGCCAGAGGCAGAAAGCGAAGGCGTGGCCGAAACTGCTGATCCGGATGCTGGCGAGGACGACCACAGCTATCAGCGGGAATTGCAGAGCTGGCATGAGGCCGACGCCGAGATCGCCTATGAACCGGCTCCGCAATTTGTGCCCGAGGCGCAAGGCGAGGCGCCCGATGACTGGGCCGAGGCGCCCGAGCATGCAGCTATCGTCCCTGTAGAGCCACAACCAGATCAACCCGAGCCGCCGGCACCCGAACCTGAAGTGGACGGGCAGCCTCACAGCGTCGAAGACAACCAGCAGGCCGAACTGGGTCGGCTCAGCGCATTGGTGGACCGGCTGGCAGCGGACGATGCCCTGTTCGCTCCGCTCGGCGAGGCCGACGACTTTCCGCCCGAGACGCGCATTGCCAGGGACGAAGCCAAGGAAGAGCCGCAGCCCGAGGACGATGTGAACGGGCGCGAATTTGCCCGTCTCTATCGCGTTACAGGGCGTGGTTTCACACCGCGGGACGCGACTGCACAGGATGAGCCCGAAAGCGACCAAGCCCGAACGGAAGTTCAGGCCGACGAGCCGCATGCCGAGCCGGATGGGACCGCTTTTGTTGCCGCCGAGGAGACGGGACCGGCCGCAGCACCCACCGAAACGCCGCCGGACGAGGAAACCGTCGAGCGGGTTTCGCGCTACAATTTCGATGAACTCTCGCGCATCCTTTCCGACCGTGTGGGCGAGCGTGGCCAGCAGGTTTTGGAAGCGCTGCCTCCCGCCGCGCCGGCCGCAGCAACGGGCGCGCTGATCAATCTGGGCGGCGAGACGCTGGTGCTCAACCGTTTGCCGCTGGGTATTCTGGTGTTCCGGGACCAGCAGGTGCTGTTCGCCAATCGCGCCATTACCGAGATGGTGGGTTACGACTCGGCCGAGAGCCTTCGGCAAGCAGGGCTGGCGGCGGTATTCCCCGCGATGGATGGGGGCGAGCAAGAGGCCGGGCCGGTCAACCATCTGGTGCAGCGCGACGGCGCTCTGGTGCCTGTCACCGCGCGGCTGCAATCCATTTCCTGGCAGGGCCGGCCAGCTCTCATGCTGTCGGCCAGCACAACCGAGGTGCGCACTGGCCATGAAGACGCAGTGCGCGCATTTGCCGAGGCTTTTGCGGAACTGCGCGGGGATGGCTTTGTCCAGACCAGCCGATCCGGCGCGGTGGGTTCGGCCAGCGCCATGGCCGTATCGCTGCTGGGCGGCGGCAAACCGATGATCGGCAAGCCTTTGTCAGCGCTGGTGGCAGACGACGACGCCTTGGCGCTCCAGGCCTTTCTTGAACGCCCTGCCCGCTTTGCCGAGACGGCCCGGCCCAGCCTGCCGCTGCGCTCAGCCGATGGCCGGGCCGATATTCTGCTCTTCGCACTTGGACAGGCGGGCATCGTCAGTGGGTATTTCGGCCTCGTGCATGCCCGTGAGCAAGCGCAACCGGCCCGCATCGGTGGTGCCAGCGACGTGGACCCGGCCCTGCTGGCACGGATCAGCCGGGGCGTCAGGCGACCGCTCAACACCATTGTTGGCTTTTCCGACATCATCGGCTCACAGGCCTTCGGCGCCATCGGCAATGAGCGCTATCAGGGTTATGCCGAGGACATTGCCCGCGCCGGGCGCGAGATCGCGGCGCTAGTCGATGAACTGGACGACTATGCGCGGCTGCGCGATGGCCGCTATCTGCCACAAAGAGCAAGTCTGGACCTGACGGACCTGCTTGAAAACTGCGTGCTGCGCATTCGTGAGCAGGCCAATGCAGCGCGCGTGATCGTACGCAATGCCATTTCCGAAACCCTGCCCCGAGTGACTGCCGACCGCGCATCGCTGGCGCAGGCGGTGCTGAACCTGCTGGCCAGCGCCATCGACCAGACGCCGACGGGTGGTGCGGTAATCATTTCAGCCCAGCGGCTCGATGACGGCGCTATTGCCATCCATGTCCGCGACAGCTCCGCCCATGCGGTAGATATGGCCGAGCGCTTCGTCGTGTTCCGCGATGGCGTGGACCGAAATGGACAAGTGCTGGCGCCGGTGCGCTCCAGCGTGGGACTGGCCCTGACGCGCTCGCTTCTGGCGGTCAATGCCGTGTCCCTTTCGGTTGATCCGGCAGGTGCAGAGGGCCTGCTGTTCACGCTCAAAATTCCAGGCGATCTCGTGGATGACCGCCCCGCACGCACAGACAGCTGAAAATAATAAGATTTTCACGGTCAGCTAATAGGCTGAAACTACTGGAATTTTGCTGCACAGTTTTGAACCATTCTAGCCTGTAAGCAATTGTTTTCATTGGGTTTATTGACTTTATCTGCCGCGACGGCCATTAAGCCCCCGTCAAACGGGCCCTTGAAACCCGATGCAGCAGGAGAAGCAGATGACCAAGACAGCGCGTATTTTCGGCGCCCTTCTGGCCACCACCATTCTGTGCGGCGTTGCCGCACCAGCCTTTGCCCAGAGCGGCGAAGTCAATATCTACAGCTATCGCGAGCAGAGCCTGCTCCAGCCGCTGCTTGACCAGTTCACCGCCGAAACCGGCATTACTGCCAACGTGCTCTATGCCGGCGATGGCCTGCTTGATCGCGTCGAAGCCGAAGGCGAGCTGTCGCCCGCCGACGTCGTTCTGACCGTCGATATCGGCAATCTGGTCAGCGCCGAAGAAAAGGGCCTGACCCAGCCCATCACCACGCCGGTTCTCGAAGAGCGCGTACCGGCTGCCTTCCGCGACGAGGATGCCAACTGGACCGCGCTGTCGCTGCGCAGCCGCGTGTTCTACGTCTCCAAGGATCGCGTTGACGCCACCGCGCTGACCTATGACGACCTGACCAGCGACGAGTGGAAGGGCCGCATCTGCACCCGCACCGGCACCCATGCCTACAATATTGGCCTGATCGCCCACTACATCGCCCAGCATGGCGAAGACGCTGCCCGCACCTGGCTTGCTGGCGTGCGCGACAACCTCGCCTTCCCCCCGACCGGCAATGACCGCCAGCAGGTCAAGTCGATCCTCGAAGGCTCGTGCGACCTGGCCATCGTCAACACCTATTACATGGGTGCGATGCTCAATAACGACGCCGAGCCGGAGCAGAAGGACTGGGCCAATTCCGCCCGCATCATCTATCCCGACGCCGAGGGCGAAGGCACCCAGGTGAACGTGGCCGGCGGCTTCATCGCGGCACACGCTCCCAATCTCGAGAACGCCAATGCGCTGATCGCCTTCCTGCTCTCGGATGAGGCACAGTCGATCTATGCCGACACCAATTACGAATTTCCGGTCGTTCCAGGCGCACCGATCAATGATCTGGTCGCCAGCTGGGGTGAGCTGAAGGCTTCGCAGGTGCCGCTGACCGAAGTGGCCGCCAACCGTGCCCTCGCCGCCCAGCTGGTGGACGAGCTGAAGTTCGACGAAGGCGCGCAGAACTAAGAGCGCCGCTGCTCCCCTTCTCCCCTGAGGGGGAGAAGGTGGCCCGAAGGGCCGGATGAGGGGTTCAGATCGCGTTTCAAGCTGAGAGGCCTTCACCCCTCACCCCAACCCTCTCCCCTGAGGGGCGAGGGGGCGCAGGAGCCGGCGAGTCAGCGTGCAGATAGAAACGGAGTGGAGTTTTCGGCATAGCAGTCGACGCGACACAGAGACGATTTGAGCGGACCGGCGGGGTTTTTGCCCTGCCGGTCTTGCCGCTTGTTCTGGTGCTGGTGGTCGGCGTGCCCATCATCTGGCTGACCATTGCGGCGCTGGGCGCATGGGGAACCAGCACTGCGCTGGCCGCCACCATGCTGCCGACCGCGCTGCGCGAAACCGGGATATTGATGATTTCGGTGGGCCTCATAACCGGCGCTGGGGGTCTCACCGCTGCCTGGCTCGTGACCCACTATGATTTTCCGCTGCGGCGCCTGTTCGACTGGGCGCTGGTATTGCCGCTGGCGGTACCGACCTATCTCGCCGCCTATTCCTATGTCGAATTTCTCGACTTTACCGGCCCGATCCAGAGCTTCATCCGCGAAGTGACCGGCGCGACGACGATCCGCGACTACTGGTTCCCCAATATCAAGAGCCATTGGGGGGCGGTGCTGGTTCTGTCCGCCGTGCTCTACCCTTACGTCTATGTCGCCTGTCGCGCCTTTTTCCTGATGCAGTCGACCTCGCTCAGCATTGCCGCCCGCACGCTTGGGGCCAATGGCGCGCGGACCTTCTTTGCAGTGGTGCTGCCCATTGCCCGCCCGGCGCTGGTCGTCGGCATGACGCTGGCCATGATGGAAGTGGTCAACGATCTGGGCGCGGTGCAATATTTCGGCATCAATTCGATCACCAATGTCATCTTCTCCACCTGGATCAACCGCTCCGATTTCGGCGGGGCGGCGCAATTGGCGGTGACGGTGGTGCTGGTCATTGGCCTGCTCATCATCGCCGAGCAGAAGGCGCGGCGGAACCGCACCTACGCGGCCCAGCGCGACAGCCGCGTGCCTCCGGCGCGGGAAGTGCTGACCGGTGGACGGCGGGTGCTGGCCTTCGGCTTCTGCGCCCTGCTGTTCCTTTTCGGCTTCGGCATTCCGGCGGGCGAACTGGCCTATCTGTCGGTGCGGCTCTACCATCCCGAGACGCTGCAATTGATGTGGCGGGCGCTGGTGCCGACCATCATCCTGGGCACCGTCGGGGCAATGGTAACGGTGTCGATCGGCCTGCTCGCGGCCCGGATGAGCGAAAGACCGGGCGCGACTTCGGGCCTGATCCGCATTGCCACGCTCGGCTACGCCATTCCCGGCACGGTGCTGGCGCTGGGCCTGTTGCAGCCGCTGGGCCAGGCCGATCTCTGGTTCAACCGCATGACAATGGCGCTGTTCGACTGGCGGCCGGGACTGATCCTTTCCGGTTCCATGGCGGCGCTGATCTATGTCTATGCGATCCGCTTCCTGGCCGTCAGCCATTCGACGCTGGATGCGGCGATGAAAAAGCGCGGCAATCGCATGCTCGATGCCAGCCGGGCGCTGGGCGCGAGCCGCATGCGCACCTTTTTCCGCGTCGACCTGCCCACGCTTTCGCCCGCCCTGCTGTCTGCGGGCATGCTGGTCTTTGTCGAGATCGTCAAGGAACTGCCCGCGACGCTGCTGCTGCGGCCCATGGGCGTCGAGACGCTGGCGACGTTGATATATTCGCGGGCCAATGTGGGGCTTTTCGCGCAGGCCGCGCTGCCGGCGCTCTGCATCGTGCTGGTGGGCACGATCCCGGTCATTCTTGCTTCCTGGGCCGGAGATAGGCGAAAAGTTTGACACTTTCGGCGGGTGCTTTCGCCATGCCAATTGGCCTATATCTAGGGCAAGAGGTTGCCTGTTCGCGCCTCGGCTTGAGGAGACGATGATGACCAAGACCCTGATGCTGGCTGCCGCCGGCCTCGTTCTGGCCACGAGCGCCGCTTTCGCGCAGCCCACCGAAATCCGCATCGGCGTGGCGCTGGAGCCCCCGGCGCTCGACCCGACAGCCGGTGCAGCGGAAGCCATCGATGTTGTGGTCTATCAGAATGTCTTCGAGGGCCTGACCCGCATCGACCAGAATGGCGCCGTGCAGCCCGGCCTTGCCGACAGCTGGACGATCAGCGACGATGGGCTGACTTTCACCTTCAGCCTGCATGAAGGCGTGACCTTCCATGACGGCACGACCTTCGATGCCGAGGACGTCAAGTTCACCTTCGATCGCATCCTGGCCGAGGACAGCGTCAATGCGCAGAAGGCGCTTTACGAGCCAATTGAAGCGGTCACGGTCATCGATCCGCAGACGGTCGAGTTCACCCTGTCCCGGCCCGATGGGCTGTTCCTGTTCAATCTGGGGCGTGGCGACGCGGTGATCGTGGCGCCGGAAAGCGCCGACAACAATGCCGGCGAGCCCATCGGCACCGGCCCCTTTGCCTTCGTGCAATGGGATCGCGGCAGCCGCGTCATTCTCGAGCAATATGGCGCCTATTGGGGCGAGGCTCCGGCCCTGACCAAGGCGACCTATCTCTTCATCGGCGATACGGCGACACTGACCAATGCGCTTCTGGCCGGGGATGTCGACGGCACCAACAATTTTGCGCCCGAGGCGCTGACCGTGTTCGAGAACAATCCCGAGTTCAAGGTTCTGGTCGGCTCGACCGAGGGCGAAACGATCCTCGGCACCAATAATGCCAAGGAGCCGTTCAGCGACCTGCGCGTACGCCAGGCCATGGCCCATGCGCTCAACCGGCAGGAAATCATCGACGGCGCCACCTATGGCTATGGCGTGCCCATCGGCACCCATTTCGCGCCGCACCATCCCTATTATCTCGACCTGACCGAGACCTATCCCTATGACCCCGAAGCCGCCAAGGCGCTGCTGGCCGAAGCGGGCTATCCCGACGGGTTTTCGGCCACGCTGAAACTGCCGCCGGTCGCCTATGCGCGGCTGTCCGGGCAGATCCTCGCCAGTCAGTTCGCGCAGGTGGGCATTCGCCTTGAGCTCATCAACGTGGAATGGGCGCAGTGGCTCGAAGACGTGCTGACCAACAAGGATTTCGACCTCACGATCATCAGCCATGTCGAGCCGTTCGACATTGGCATCTATGCCGATCCCAATTACTATTTCGGCTATGACAATCCTGATGTTCAGGCTCTCAACGAGACGCTCAATGCCACTACCGACGAGGCCGAGCGTCAGCGACTGGCGCAGGACATCCAGACCATTATCAGCGAAGACGCCGTCAACGGCTATCTGTTCGAACTGGCCCAGACCGGTGTGTGGAACGCCAAGCTCGAAGGCATGTGGCCCAATGCGCCTATCGAAGGCGTGGTACTGCGGGATATCCGCTGGGTGGAATAAGGGCGCGATAGGACAGCCAACACCAGCCTTCCCCCTCCCCCTTGAGGGGAGGGCTGGGGTGGGGGTTCTGCGGTTTCCCAATACGCCGCGCTCGTTGATGCGCCTGCACCCCCACCCTCATTCCCTCCCCTCAAGGGGGAGGGAGGCGCAGGAGCCGCGCATTCATGGGTGCGAGGTTGCTCAGTGATCCCCTATCTCCTCCGCCGCCTCCTCACCTTTGCCGCGACGCTCTTCATCGCGGCGCTGGTCATCTTCGTGCTGCTCGACCTGCTCCCCGGTGACCCCGCCCGGTTCGTGCTCGGCATCAATGCGTCCGAAGCCAGCGTTGCCGCCTTGCGGGCGCAGATGGGACTCGATCTGCCGGCGCATGAGCGGTTCTTCGGCTGGATTTCGGGCATGGTGCAGGGCGATTTCGGCATGTCCGCCACCCAGCGCACCGCCATTGGCGGGTTGATCGCCGAGCGCATGGCCGTCACTTTGCCGCTGACCGCAATGGCCATGGTGCTCTCCATGGCGATCGGCCTGCCGCTAGGCATTGTCGCGGCGATGCGGCGCGGCAGGGCAACCGATACGGGCCTGATGGTGCTGGCGCAAACCGGGATTGCCATACCCAATTTCTGGTTCGGCATGCTGCTGACGCTGGTCTTTGCCGTCACCCTGCGCTGGCTGCCCACCGGCGGGTTTACGCCCTGGCATGAAAATCCCGCCGCTGCCTTTCGCGGGTTGATCCTGCCCGGGCTGGCGCTGGCTCTGCCGCAGGCCTCCATACTGGCGCGCGTCATGCGCACGGCGCTGGTCGATGTTACGGGCCAAGATTTCATCCGCACCGCCCGCGCCAAGGGGCTGACGCGGGCCGAGGCTATCTGGCGGCATGGATTGCGCAATGCCATGCTGCCGGTGCTGACAATCCTGGGCCTGCAATTCGCCTTTCTCATTGCCGGGACGATCATCGTCGAAAATGTCTTCTATCTGCCGGGCCTCGGGCGGCTGATCTTCACCGCAGTGACAGAGCGCGATCTGGTGCTGGTGCGCAGCGCCACCGTGGTTCTGGTGCTGGCCGTGACCGCCACCATGTTCATCACCGACCTCCTCTATGCGCTTGTCGATCCGCGCCTGCGGAGGCAGGGCGCATGAGGTGGCATCAGCTTTTTCGTCATCCGAGCCTTGTCATCGGCCTTGGCGCGGCGCTGGCCTTTGCGCTGCTGGGCCTTCTCTCGCTGGTCTGGACGCCCTATCCCATCGAACAGATCGTCATTGCCCGCCGCTTTGCCCCTCCCAGCGCCGCCCATTGGCTCGGCACCGATCATCTGGGCCGCGACATGCTTTCGCTGGTGATGAGCGGCACGCTGACATCGTTCCTCGTCGCCGCCTCGGCGCTGGTGATCGGCATTGGCATTGGCGTACCGATGGGGCTGGCGGCAGCGGCCTGGGGCGGGGCGGTGGAATGGCTGGTGCTGCGGATTTCCGATGTCACCTTCGCCTTTCCCTCCGTGGTCATTGCCATCCTCATCGCCACGCTCGCCGGGCCGGGCGAGATCAACGCCATCATCGCCATCGGCATATTCAACATCCCGGTCTTTGCGCGGGTGGCGCGGGGCGGCGCGCTGGCCATTGCCACGCAGGATTATGTCGCGGCGGGACGGTTGGCAGGCTTGGGCAATGCTGCCATCGCCGCGCGGCATCTGTTGCCCAATATTTCGAGCCTCATCATCGTCCAGGGTACGATCCAGCTGTCGCTGGGCATCCTTTCGGAAGCGGGCCTGTCCTATATCGGGCTCGGGACGCAGGCGCCCGCGACCAGCCTCGGGCTGATGCTGCGCGACTCGCAGAGCCTCTTTCTGATCCATCCGTGGCTGGGCATTGTGCCCGGCCTCACCATCGTCCTCATCGTCATTGCCCTCAACATTGCCGGGGACGGATTGCGCGACGCCATGGACCCACGCCTGCGCCGGGAGGGGCTCAATCATGGCGCTGGTTGAGATCGACACGTTCTCCATTGCCTTCGATGGCCGCGCCGCCGTGTCGGGCCTGTCGCTGGCCATCGAAAAGGGCGAACGCTTCGGCATTATCGGCGAAAGCGGCTCGGGCAAGTCGCTGACAGCATTGGCTATAGCCGGTCTGTTGCCGGATAATGCAGAGGTATCGGGCACGATCCGCTTCGATGGCGCGCCCCTGCCCGGCAACGAGCGGGAGATGGCGAGGCTGCGGGCCAGACGCATCGGCATGGTGTTTCAGGAACCCATGACCGCGCTCAATCCGCTGATGAGCATCGGGCACCAGATCGAGGAGGCTGCGGATCTCTCGCAAAGTGGCGCCGATGTCATGGCGCTGCTCTCCGAAGTGGGCCTTGAGGCGGGCCATGCGCGCCGCTTTCCGCATCAGCTCTCGGGTGGGCAGCGCCAGCGCGCCATGATCGCCATGGCCTTGGCCAGCGCACCGGACCTGATGATTGCGGACGAACCGACCTCGGCGCTCGATGTCATCACCCAGGCCATGGTGCTCGACCTGATCGCGGCCATCTGCGACCGGCGCGGGATGACGCTCCTCTTCATCAGCCATGACATCCGCGCCGTCGCGGCCCTGTGCGACCGGGTCGGGGTGATGCAGGCCGGCCAATTGGTGGAGACGGGCGCGACGCGGCAGGTGCTCGGGTCGCCGCAGGCGGAGTATACGCAGAGGCTCGTGGCGGCGAGCCGCATGGACAGGCGGCAGGCGCACCACAGGATCGGCGGGCCGCTCCTTGAGGTCGACGGGGTCAGCCGCGCCTATCGTCAGGGTGGATTCTGGCCGCTGGGCGCTGCACCCCTGCGGGCGGTCGACACGGTCAGCTTCTCAATCGCTTCGGGCGAATGCGTGGCCTTGGTGGGCCCGTCGGGCTGCGGCAAGACCACGCTGGCCCGGATGATCGTCGGGCTGGACAGCGCCAGCGAAGGACAGTTCCGGCTCGATGGACAGGCCTATCGCGGGCGTGACCTGCCGCCAAAACTGCGCGCGGGCCTGTCGCTGGTGTTCCAGGACCCGTTTTCCAGTTTCGATCCGCGCATGAGCGTGGCGCAGTCGCTGGCCGAACCGCTGCGGCTGTTGGGGCCACTGTCCGCGTCGGAGCGGCAGGCGCGGCTGCATGAAGCCATCACTTCGGTGGGGCTCGATCCAGTCATGCTCAGCCGCTTTCCGCATGAATTTTCCGGCGGCCAGCGCCAGCGCCTCGCCATTGCCCGGGCCGTGGTGACCCGGCCGCGGCTTGTCGTGCTGGACGAGCCGGTCTCGGCGCTCGATGTCTCGGTGCGCGGGGACGTGCTGAAGCTCCTGGCGCGGCTTCAGGCCGAACATGGGTTGACCTATCTTATCATCAGCCACGATCTCGACATGGTCGCCGCCATGGCCGACCGGGTGCTGGTGATGGAGGCCGGCAAGATCGTGGAGGAAGGAAGGCCGGAGAATTTGTTTGCCGCGCCGCAACACAGGCTGACCAGGGCGCTGATGGCGGCGCGGCTGCCGGATGTGATCTAACTGACCGTTCCGCATCCGCGATGGAGCCCCCTCGCCCCTCAGGGGAGAGGGATGGGGTGAGGGGTGCAGGGTTCTCAAGCACACGCCTGCAGTGAACCCCTCATCCGGCGCTGCGCGCCACCTTCTCCCCTCAGGGGAGAAGGGAACCGCGTCCGAACACCAGCACGGTCTCGACATTCCCATCCCCGCCGGCAATCGGCGATACAACCTTGGTGCGCAGCGCAAATCCGGCGGCTTCGACGAATGCCACCACGTCACCCATCGCGCGGGTGCTGGCCTCCAGATCGGTGACGATCCCGCCCTTGCCGATGAAATCCCGGCCGACTTCGAACTGCGGCTTGAAAAGGATGACCGCATGGGCATCGGGGGCGCATAGCGCCAATGGGGCGGCGAGGACCTTGGTCAGCGAGACGAAGCTGACATCGGAGACCAGCAGATCGATGGATTCGGGGATGATCCCGCCATCGAGATCGCGTGCATTCTGTCCTTCGAGGCTCACCACGCGCGGATCCTCCCGCAGGCTCTGGTGCAATTGATCGTGGCCGACATCGACGGCGTAGATTTTGGCCGCGCCGCGCTCAAGCAGAACCTGGGTGAAGCCGCCGGTGGAGGACCCGACATCGAGACAGATCCTGCCCGATACCGCAATGCCGCCCGCATCCAGCCCGGCAATCAGCTTGAGCGCCGCGCGCGATACATAGGCCGAGGCCGGATCGTTTATGGACAGGGCATCGGCTTCGCCCACCATCTGGTTGGGCTTTTTCGCTGGTTCACCATTGACCCATACGGTGCCGCGCAGGATGGCGTCGCGGGCCCTGGCCCTGCTCGGCATCAGGCCGCGCTGTTCGAGCGCCAGATCAAGCCGGATGCGGCTCACCCCCTGACGAGCCGCTCGATCTTGGCGCGGGCGGTGTCAGGATTTTCCTCATAGGCAATGGTGCCCTGGAAAGTGCCATCGGCGTTGATCAGGAAGGTCAGCGCAGTGTGGTTGATAAGGTAGAATTCGCTGTCCACATCGCCGGCCTTTTCCGAAAAGACGCCGAAGGCCGCCTTGACGCGGTCGGTTTCGGCCTGATCGCCGACAAGCCCGATAATGGTTTCGTCGAAACCTTCGACATAGGCCTTGAGCATTTCGGGCGTGTCGCGCTCGGGATCGACGGTGACGAAAATGATGCGCAGATCGTCGGCGGTAAGGCCGAGCTGTTCGCGCCAGGCAGTGGTTTCGGCCAGCGTCGTCGGGCAGACATCGGGGCAGAAGGTGAAGCCGAAAAAGATGAGGCTCGGCGTGCCGCGCAGATCATTCTGCGTGAAGGTGCCGCCCTTGGTGGAGGTCAGCGCAAAGTCCTGACCGGTGAGGCCCAGCGGACGCTGTGGCGGCTGGAACATGTAGAGCGCAGTGGCGCCGATGGCGGCCACGGCGACCAGCACCCAGAGTACGATCCGGAAATTACGCAGCGCCTTGTTGGTCATCGGTTAGGCCTCAAATTACTGGCTCCCGCCTCTCCACACCGTCATTGCCGGGCTTGTCCCGGCAATCCATCTTGCGGGGCTATCCCATGGATCACCGGGACAAGCCCGGTGATGACGATGAATGAGGCTTTCCATCTAGATGCGATGACGGCAGAAACGACGCAACAGGCAGATTGCCGCGCTCCGCCTATTGGGCGTCGAGCGGCTCGGTGCCGGTTGCCTTGCCGTCGCGGCTCAGCGTGATCTTTTCGATCCGAGCCTCGGCGGTCTTGAGCAGGGTTTCGCAATGGGCCTTGAGCGCTTCGCCACGCTCATAGATGGCGATGGATTCGGCCAGCGGCGCGCGTCCGCTTTCGAGCTTCTGCACGATCTGTTCGAGCTGTTCGAGAGCCGCCTCAAAGCTCAGCGATTTGACATCGTCATTGTCGGCCATGGAATGCTCCGCTCGTTCCAGAATAGTCAGCCGTTCAGCAGGGTCGCCACATGATGGCTGACGCCGCCCGAAAGGCCCCTGAGGTCATAACCACCTTCGAGCAGGGACACAATGCGGTTGGCGCAGCGCCGGCCGGCTAGGTCCATCAGCTTGCCGGTAACCCAGGCGAAATCGCTGTCTACCCATTCGAGCTGGGCCAGCGGATCGCGATGATGGGCGTCGAAACCGGCGGAAATCAGGATGAGATCGGGGGCAAAATTGTCCAGCGCGGGCAGGATGGTTTCGGAATAGGCCTCGCGCATGGCCTCGCCGCCCGAGCCGGCTGGCAGCGCCACATTGACGATATTGCCGACCCCGGTTTCACTCGGATGTCCGGTGCCAGGAAAGAGCGGCCATTGATGGCTTGAGGCATAAAAGACCGAAGGATCGTCCTTGAAAATGTCCTGCGTGCCATTGCCGTGATGCACGTCGAAATCCACGATCGCCACGCGGTCCGCGCCATATTTCCGCTGCGCTTCGCGCGCGGCTATGGCCACGGTGTTGATGAGGCAGAAGCCCATCGGGGTTTCGATTTCGGCGTGGTGGCCGGGCGGACGGATGGCGCAGAAGGCATTTTGCACTTCGCCCAGCAGCACGGCATCGAGCGCCGCCAACGCACCGCCAAGGCCGGTGGCTATGGTGTCGAGCGAGCCATCGGAAATGAAGGTGTCGGTATCGAGCTGGCCGATGCCCTCGGCAGGCCTGGCATCGCGCAGGCGCGACAGATATTGGCCGCCATGCACCAGCTCGGCCAGCAGCAGATCGCCATAGGGGGCATTGCGGCGCAGCAGAGCATCGAACTGCGGCGCGGCCAGCGCATCATTGACCGCACGGATCCGGTCGGCGCGCTCGGGATGGCCGGGCGGGGTCTGGTGGTCGGCAAAATTGGGCTGGCTGACCAGAAGGGTCGTCAAAGGGGCTCTCCGCTTGATTGCTCCCGTCTTGACGCGGGCCGGGCCTGTTGTCAAACAACCGGCATGAACGCGCCCGCCCCCCAGGATATCGAAAACGCCGCCGCCCTGTTGCGCGCGGGGCAGCTTGTCGCCTTTCCCACCGAGACGGTCTATGGGCTGGGCGCGGACGCAACCAATGCCGATGCGGTCCTCTCCATCTATGAAACCAAGGGCCGGCCGCGCTTCAATCCGTTGATCGTGCATTGCGCCAATATGGAAATGGCCGAAAGGCTGGCGGTGTTTTCGCCGCTCGCCCAGAGGCTGGCGGCGGCCTTCTGGCCGGGACCGCTCAGCATCGTCCTGCCGCTCCGGCCCGGCCATGGGCTTGCCGATGTGGCAACCGCCGGGCTCGACACGGTGGCGCTGCGCATGCCGGACCATCCGCTGGCACTGGCATTGCTGCGGACCACGGACCGGCCGCTGGCCGCGCCCTCCGCCAATCCGTCGGGCAAGCTCTCGCCCACCACGGCCGAACAGGTGCGGCGCGGCTTTGGCGAGCGGGTGCCAGTGCTGGATGGCGGGCCGTGCCTGTCGGGTGTCGAATCCACGATCATCGCGCTCGATGGTGATAGCCTCGTGCAATTGCGCGCCGGGGCGCTGGCGCGGGAAGAGATCGAGCGCGTCATCGGCCAGCCGGTCAGCCTTGCCGCCGAAGGCGCAGCGATTTCAGCGCCCGGCATGCTGCTGAGCCACTACGCGCCCAATGCCCATATGCGGCTCGATACCAGCCCGCAGGAAGGCGAGGCCTTCCTTGCCTTCGGGTCACAGGCGCCATTCGCGGGCCTGATGCGCAATCTTTCGGAAAGCGGCGACCTGCACGAGGCCGCGCGCAATCTCTTTTCCATGCTGCATGAGCTCGATGCCGGCGGCGCAACAATGATCGCGGTGTCCCCCATTCCCGAGACCGGGCTGGGCGAAGCGATCAACGACCGGCTAAGGCGGGCGGCGGCGCCGAGGGCGTGAGGCGGAAATTGGTACCTGAGTCCGGTGTGCCCCGATGGGCCCCCTCCCCCTTGAGGGGAGGGCCGGGGTGGGGGTGCAGGCCTATCCCCGGCCTCATTCGCCGGTATGTGTGCCTTGAGGCGTCCTAACCCTCCCCTCAAGGGGGAGGGGACGGATCGGGGCTCCCGAGCCTCAGCGCTAGCCTGAATATTGGCGGCTACTGACGCCTAAACCTTGTACGGCTTCTGGTCGCGCATGAACCGGGCCAGGGCTTCGAGATCCGCATCGCCGCCAGGGGGCAGGACAACGCGGATATTCACGTAGAGATCGCCCTGGCCATAAAGGCCCTTGCCCTTCAAACGCAGCGCCTTGGAGGTATCGACGCCCGGCGGAAGGTTGAGCTCGACCGAGCCGTCGAGGGTAGGCACGCGCACCTTGGCGCCGAGCACCGCGTCGTAGAGCGGCACCGCCACATCGGTGCGGATATCCTGCCCGTCGCGGCGGAAGGTCTTAGACTTCTCGAACTTGACCGTCACCAGCGCATCGCCCGGCTCGCCGAAGGGGTTTTGCGGGCCCTGGCCCTTGAGCCGGATCTGCTGGCCTTCTTCGACCTTTTCGGGCAGCTTGACGTTGAGCATCTTGCCATTGGGCATGCGCACCGGCACCGAGGCTGCCTTATGGGCATCTTCCAACGACACGGCGATATTGACCACGACATCGTCGCCCTTGCCCATGCGGGCACCCGCGCCAGCGCCTGCGCCGCCTGACGTGGCGCCGGCAAACGGATCCCATTGCGCGCCGCCGGCTGCACCGCGCGCGCCGGGCCGCTGCTGGCCGCCAAAGCCGCTCATGAATTCTTTGAGAATGTCCTCAGCGGAAAAGCCGCCTGCCCCGCCGGCGCCGGGCCGGGCCCCGCGCTGCTGGCTGCCAAAGCCGCCATTGCCGAAACCGGCAAAGCGCGGATTGCCCTCGGCGTCGATTTCGCCGCGGTCGAACTGGGCTCGCTTGTCCTTGTCGTTGAGCAGGTCATAGGCATGGGTCGCCTCGGCAAATTTGCCGTGGGCACTGGGATCGTCAGGGTTCTGGTCGGGATGGTATTTTTTGGCCAGCTTGCGATAGGCGGACTTGATGTCCTTCTCGCTTGCGGACCGCGTCACCCCAAGTACGGTGTAAGGATCGCGCATTCAGGTCCAATCTTTGCGTTGAGGCATTGTTCGCCCCGTCTGTTGGGTTCTATATGGCCACGCCCTCTGGCCTTGTCCAGTTTTCAGCAGGGGCAAAAGCGGGAATTTCATCATGCAGCAGACCCTGACCGAGCGGCTTTTCAGCGATGGCGACCGCAATGGCATCGACCCCTTCGCCCTTTTCGAAGACTGGTTTGCCGAAGCGACGGCCAGCGAGCCCAATGACCCCCATGCCATGGCGTTGGCCACCGCCGATGCGGACGGCCTGCCGGATGTGCGCATGGTGCTGCTCAATCGCCGCGATTCACGGGGTTTCTGCTTTTTCACCAACTTCGAAAGCGAAAAGGGCCGCCAATTGCTGGCCAATCCCCAGGCAGCCATGGTGATGCACTGGAAGAGCCTGCGCCGGCAGATCCGCATGCGCGGACCGGTGGAGGTGGTGAGCGTGGACGAAGCCGATGACTATTTCGCATCGCGCGCCAAGGGCAGCCGCATCGCCTCCGCCACCTCGAAACAATCACGCCCGCTGGCCAGCCGACAGCAGATGCTGAACGAAGTGGAAGCCCTCACCAGCATGATCGGCGACGCCGATGCGCCCCGCCCCGCCCATTGGTCGGGTTTCCGGATCGTGCCCACCAGCATCGAATTCTGGAAGGATGGCGAATTCCGCCTGCATGACCGGGTGCGGTTCACGCGGGTGAGTGCGGATGCGGACTGGGAGAGCACTCGGCTCTATCCATAGTGTCGGCTATTGTCTCGGCCTTCCCCGCGCCTGATACTGTCCCGACTTGAGGGTAACATGCAGCGCGATCCGAAAAGCCAGAACCTGACTTTTACCGGATCGCGCTGGGACCTCGCCGTGATCCTGCTGCGCGGCTATATGCTGCTGGTGCCCACCCTCGGGCTCAACCGCTTCTGGCTCAACACCCGCAAGCGGCGCTTTTACTGGAACAATACCGAAATCGGCGGCGATGCGCTGGAATATACCGGCGATGCGCGGCAACTCCTGCTCGGCTTCCTGATGGCGCTGGCGGTTTTCCTGCCGGTCTATGGCCTCTTCTTCTATCTTTCCACTCAATCGGTGGAGACCATCATTGTGGGCTATGGGCTGGTCGCCCTGTTCGTGTGGTTCCTGCAAGGCTATGCGCAATACCGCGCCCGCGATTTTCGCCTGTCGCGCACGCTCTGGCGCGGCATCCGTTTCGATCAGGCAGGCAGTGCATTGCGCTATGGCTTGCGCCGCTTCTTCTGGTCGCTGCTCAACTGCGTAACCCTGGGTCTCGCCTATCCCTTCATGGCGGCTTCGCTCTGGCGATATCGCTATGCCCATAGCTGGTACGGGGACAGGCAATTTGCATTTGCCGGACGCTGGCAGCAATTGGCCCTGCCCTATTACCTGACATGGCTCGCGGTGGGCATGGTCGCGCTCGTCTGCCTCGTCCTAGCCTCCGAGGGCGGTCTGCTGGAGAACCTGCAAGCAGCCGACCCCTCGGCCTTTGCGGGCTTCATCCTCCCCGTTATCGCCTGTCTTGCGCTGGTGACACTCTATCGGGCCATCGAGATGACGCGCATGTTTTCCGCAGTCCGGCTTGGCGGCGCGGCGCTTTCCCTGCGCATGCCGGTGCTTAGATTGCTGGGGCAATATCTATTATTCGGAATTGCGTTGGGCGCGGCCTATCTGGTGCTGGCGCTGGGCGGATTCATCATTCTTGGCTTTGTCGCCCCCGAAGCCTTTGCTGGAGAGACTTTCGACATAGAATTGCTGATGGCCTCCATGCAGTCGAGCGTCGCCACTCTGCTCGCCATCGTTACCGGTTATCTGCTTGTGTTCGCCGCCTTCACCTTCGTCAGCGAACTGGTGCTCGGCTACGGCTTCTGGCTGCTGGTGGTGCGCAATGCCACGATAACGGGACTGGATAGCCTCCACGATGTCAGCGCCCGGGCCGAGGACAAGGCGCTGGCTGGCGAGGGGCTGGCGGACGCCCTCAATGTTGGGGGATATTGAATGCCTGTTCCCGCGCGCTACTACGACGGCCTGGTTTCCAGGGTTCATGAAGCCCATCTTCGCTATGAACGCCTTGAAGAAGCCCACAGCCTTGTGATTCTCGACATGGCCACAGGGGACCTTCTTGCCCGGTGGCCGGCCGATACTCTCTATCTCGTCTCCGCCCGCAGCAATGAAATCCGCATCGGCAGCCAGGGCCAGAATGATGGTGCGCGTGTCGTGGTCGCCGGCACCGAGCATATCGGGCGCATCCGTGCCACGCTGCCGCTGCTGGCCCAGCGACAAAAACAGGAGCGCGGCAGGCAAATCCGGCTCGCGGCGCTATCGACCATGGCACTCGCTGCGGTCATTGCGATCTATATGTTCGGCGTGCCGATGATCGCCAGCCGCCTGGTTCAGCTCATTCCGCCGGGTTGGGAAGATGGCATAGGCCAGACGGTGGCGAGCCAGATCGAAACGAGCCTCGGTGGCGCGGCCGGCCTGCCGCTCTGCGATGCGAACCCGGACAGTCTCGCCAATCGCGCCATTGCCCGCTTCGCCGAGTCCGCGATGGACGCCACCAATTCGCCCTTTACCCCCGAAATTCGCGTGGTGCGCTCTGATATTCCCAATGCTTTCGCGGTACCGGGCGGGCGGGTCTATTTCTTTTCCGCGCTGCTGAACGCGGCGCGTACACCTGACGAATTTGCCGGCGTCCTCGCCCATGAGCTGGGCCATGTCGTGCATCGCCACGGCATGGAGCAACTGGTTTCCACCGCCGGCACCGGCCTGCTTGTGGGCTTCATCCTTGGCGACATGACGGGCATTTCCGTCGCGGCGGGCCTTGGCGCCACGCTGATCGACGCGCGCTTTTCCCGGGAGGCGGAGCGGGAGGCAGACAGGTTTGCCGCCGCTGTCGCCCAAAGGCTGGACTTTCAGCCCTGGGCGCTGGCCAATCTCATCGGCAGGGTGGCGCAGGACAGCAATTTCGACCGCGCCCTCGCGCTGTTCAACACCCATCCGCTGACCGATGACCGTCTCAATGCGCTGACGCAATTGGGACAGGAGCGCCCAACCGGCCTTGAGCCACCATTCACCGCCGAAGAATGGCAGGCCATACACACGATGTGTACAGGCAGAACCGCGCCTTGATGCTCGTTCAAACAAGCGAAACACCTTGTCGCTATTTTGGACGCAGAACAGGAATGCGGCGCTTTGCGGATTAAGATCAGAACCTCGAAATGGGCCATCTGGGCACGACGGCTGGGCAGCGTTGCGATACCGCTGGTTGTCCTGCCGGTGCTCATGCACCGTGAGGGCTTCATCGATGCCGCGGCATTTCTGGTATTGATCCTGTTTGCGGGCGCCATCGCCGCGCTGGCCGTGCTCGTGTCGCTGGGCGCGCTCGTGCGGCTATGGTTCAGCGGCGACCAGGGGTGGGCTCGCGCGCTGGTTGGCCTCTTTCTCGGTCTGGTCTGCCTTGCGCCCTTCGGTTGGTATGGGGCGCTGTCCTTGCGCTATCCACCCGTCAACGACTTGGCCACGGCCCCGCGCAGCGTCCTGCCGCTGATTTTCGAGCCGGACACCGCCGCCATGCCGCCGCCACGCCTGCTGTTGCCCGAACAGCAGGAGACGGTGTTTCCCAATGCAGCAACGCGCGGTTATCCGCTGGACGTGATCCAGATTTTCGCGCTGGTGGACCATCTGGTGACCGCCAACGGCTGGGAGGTGCGCCGGCGCATCGAGCCGCTGAACGCCCTGGCGGAAGGCCGTATCAATGCCCGTATTCTCACCTTGCCGGGCTGGCGGGAGGAGGTGGTTCTCCTCATTCGCCCCACGGCGCAGGGCGGAAGGGTCGACATGCGCTCGGCCTCTATCGGGGCGCCGGTCGACTTCGGCTCCAATGGCAATCGGATAAGCGACTTTCTGGTGGCACTGGACGATGAAGTCACCGCCCTGCTTCGCGACAATCCCAGCATCAACGAGCCGGCACCGGCCGAAGAAGACGTGCCCGATGTGGATACGGGCAATGGCGGTTAGCGCTTGCGAACGAATTCGGTGCGCAGCACCAGCCCCTTGATGGCATCGTGCCGGCAATCGATCTCATCGGGATTTTCGGTGAGCCGGATGGACCTGATCACCGTGCCCTGCTTGAGCGTCTGCCCAGCACCTTTGACCTTGAGATCCTTGATCAGGACGACAGAGTCACCATCGGATAGCGGAGTCCCCGAAGCATCGCGCACCTCTGCCGCCTTATCCGCAGCCGCCTTCACTTCCGAAGCGGGCAGCCATTCGCCGCTGGCCTCGTCATAAACATAGTCGTCATTATCTGTCGTCATGGCGGTCCTATTGCAGGCCCGGCGTGCTTTGCCAATGGCAAACCGGCTAACTCGTCAATGTCCGTCGTACGGCCTGATCCCAGCCCTTGACCTTTGCCTGGCGCGTCCTGGCGTCCATTTCGGGCTCGAAGCGGGTGTCGCGCGCCCAGCTTGCGGCGAACTCATCCATGCCTGGCCAGATGCCGGCCTTCATGCCCGCCAGCCAGGCAGCGCCCAGCGCCGTGGTCTCCAGAATGGTGGGACGATCCACCGGCGCATCGAGAATGTCGGCGAGAAACTGCATGGTCCAGTCCGAAGCCACCATCCCGCCATCGACGCGCAACACGGTTTCGCCCGCCCCGCTCTTCCAGTCCTTGCGCATGGCCGTGAGCAGGTCGCGCGTCTGGTAGCAGACCGCTTCCAGCGCCGCCTTGGCGATTTCCGCCGGGCCCGAATTGCGGGTCAGCCCATAGATGGCACCGCGCGCCTCGGCATCCCACCATGGGGCGCCGAGCCCGACAAAGGCGGGCACCATATAGACATTCTGGCTAGGGTCGGCCGATTGTGCCAGCGGGCCGGTTTCGCTGGCATGCTTGACCAGTTTCAGACCATCACGGATCCACTGCACTGCCGCCCCGGCAATGAAGATCGAGCCTTCAAGCGCGTAGGTCGTCTGCCCATCCAGCCGGTAGGCAATGGTGGTCAGGAGGCGGTTTTTGCTCCGCACCATATCCTTGCCGGTATTGAGCAGGGCGAAACAGCCCGTTCCATAGGTGGATTTGACCATGCCCGGCTCGAAACAGGCCTGACCGATCGTCGCCGCATGCTGGTCTCCGGCCACACCCAAAATGGGAATGGACGCACCGAACAGGCTTTCGTCGGTCACTCCGAAATCGTCGGCGCAGTCCTTGACCTCGGGCAGGATGGCCATGGGCACGTCGAGCAGCTCGCAGAGCTGTCTGTCCCACTGGTTCCCGCCGATATCGAAAAGCAGAGTGCGCCCCGCATTGGTGGCATCGGTGGCGTGGATCTTGCCGCCGGTCAGCCGCCAGATGAGGAAGCTGTCCACGGTGCCGAAGGCCAGTTCACCGTCTTCGGCCCGCTTGCGCGCGCCCTTCACCTTATCGAGGAGCCACTTGACCTTTGTGCCGGAAAAGTAGGGGTCGAGCAGAAGGCCGGTCTTTCTGGAAATCAGCTTTTCGTGGCCGTCTTTCTTCAGTTTCGCACAGAGCACGGATGTGCGCCGGTCCTGCCAGACAATGGCATGGTGGATCGGCTTGCCGGTCTTCCTGTCCCAGATGACCACCGTTTCGCGCTGATTGGTGATGCCGATGGCAGCCACCTGCCCCGCCTCTGCCCCCGCCTCCTTCAGCGCCCTCTTCACCGACCAAACGACGGAATCCCAGATTTCCTCGGGGTCATGCTCCACCCAGCCGTCCTGCGGGAAATGCTGGGTAAATTCCTTCTGGCCGGTGCCGACGATTTTCCGGTTCTGATCGAACAGGATGGCCCGGCTCGACGTCGTCCCCTGGTCGATGGCGAGAATGAATTTGGTCATTTTTCCTCCGTTAGGCCCCCAACCAGCCTCCCCCGGAAGACGGGGGAGGAGCCACATCGCGTGTGTGGCTGGATTCATGTTCTACCCACCGGCCTTTCCCTCCCCCTTCTGCAGGGGGAGGTAGGTGGGGGTTCTTATTGCCGAGCCCGCAAAAAGGCTTCTAGCCGCGCCACATCGTCCGGCCCAACCCGCAGCCCCAGCTTCGTCCGGCGCCACAAGATGTCGTTCGCACTCCGCGCCCATTCCTCGCGCATCAGGTAGTCGACCTCCACCTCATAAAGGTCCGCCCCGAAATGCGTCCCAAGCGCTGCGACATCCTTTGCCTCGCCCAGAAGGCGCCGCGCTCGCGTCCCGTATAGCCGCATCAGCCTTTTGAGCAATTCGCCCGGCAGATCCGGATAGTCCATCCCCATCCGCCGCACTTCCGCATCAAAGCTCTTCACACCAAAATCGCCGCCGGGCAGCGTACTTTTCTTGGTCCAGGCCTCGCCCTTCTTGCCCAGCACCGCCTCAATCCCTTCCAGAACCGATTCCGCCAGGCGCCGCGACGTGGTCAGTTTGCCACCGAACACATTGATCAGCGCACCGGTTGCCGCATCGCCGTCGGTCTTGAGCACATAGTCTCGCGTCGCCTCCTGCGCGGCGCTGGCGCCATCGTCAAACAGGGGGCGCACGCCCGAATAGGTCCAGACGATCTCATCGCGCGTCACATTCCGCGCAAAATATTCATTGGCGGCGGCCAGGAGGTACGTGGTCTCTTCCTCCGTGATCTTCACATCTTTCGGATCGCCCTGATAGTCGCGGTCCGTGGTGCCGATGAGGGTGAAATCGTCTTCGTAAGGAATGGCGAAGAAAATGCGCCCGTCACTGTTCTGGAAGAAATAGCAGCGGTCGTGTTCATACAGCTTCTTGACGACGATATGGCTGCCCTGGACCAGCCGGACGTTGTGGGTTCCATTCTTGCCCATGACGCCATTAATGACGTCATCGACCCACGGACCCGCGGCATTGATCAGCATGCGTGCCCGCACAGAGGTCTTGCCCCCCTCCCCATCCAGCTCGATGGTCCAGCCGCCATCCTCACGGCGCGCCGATACAACTTTGGTGCGCACATGGATTGACGCGCCGCGATCCGCCGCGTCGCGGGCATTGAGCACCACAAAGCGCGCGTCGTTCACCCAGCAATCGGAATATTCGAAGGCGAGCCTGTAGCCCGGCTTGAGCGGCTTGCCGGCCTCATCGCGCGTCAGATCCAGCGTCTTGGTCGGCGGCAGAAGACGGCGTCCCCCCATATGATCATAGAGCGCCAGGCCGGCCCGCAGCACCGCCGCCGGCCGCAGCCCCTTATGGTGCGGCAGCACAAAACGCAGCGGCCAGATGATATGCGGCGCGGCGGCCCAGAGCACTTCGCGCTCCGCCAGCGCCTCGTGCACAAGGCGAAACTCATAGTGTTCGAGATAGCGCAAGCCACCGTGGATCAGCTTGGTGGCAGCCGATGACGTGCCCGAGGCCAGGTCGTTCATTTCGGCCAGCGCTACCGAATATCCGCGTCCCACCGCATCACGCGCGATGCTGGCGCCATTGATGCCGCCGCCGATCACGAAAATGTCCAGCATGTCACCGCCTCTCAATCAGTGTTTCGTTTGTACGCTATTTAGTTTCGTTTTGTAACGAAGATATTTCATTTAATCTGCCATACAAGGGTGGCATTGACCCTGCCCGGCCTGAGGAGTAGGCAAGGGCCAACCTTCCTCCTGGCCCGGATTTTCGGCCAATGCTCGACATTCTTGCAGTCATTGCCCCGATTTTCGCGCTTATGGCCTTTGGCTATGGCGCAGTGCATTTCCGGCTGTTTCCGGCCGAGGGCATCAAGGCGCTGATCGCCTTCGTCAACAATTTCGCCACGCCGTGCCTGCTGTTCTATTCGATCAGCACCAGCGATTTTCGGGCCGCCTTCAATCTGGGGATTATCGGCCCATTTTATATCGGTGCAGTTCTCTGCTTCATTCTGGGCATCATTGTTGCGCGCAGAGTGTTCAACAACCGTCCGGGCGAAAGCGTTTCAGTCGGCTTCGCGGGAACCTTCACCAATACGGTTCTGGTTGGCCTGCCGATCATGAGCCGCGCCTATGGCGAAGGCGCGCTGCCGGTTACGCTTTCCATCATCGGCCTGCATGGCGCCATCCTGCTGACGCTGGGCATGGTCACCATGGAACTGACCCGCCGAGATGGACAGTCTCTCGGCAAGACCCTGCTGGTCGCCGTGCGCCGTGTCGTGTCCAACCCGCTGATCTGGGGCATTGCTGCCGGGATCATCGGGTCACTGCTTGAGCTGAAACTGATCGAACCTGCCGAAGCCTTTTTCGTGATGATGAGCCAGGCGGTGGTGCCCGCCGCCCTATTCGGCATTGGCGGGGCGCTCAACGAGTTCAAGCTCAGCGAAAACTGGAAGCAGGCACTGGTTGCGTCTCTCATCAAGCTCATCATCCATCCGGCCATCGCCTATGTGCTGATGATCTGGGTCCTGCATATCCCGATGGAGATTGCCCGCTATGGCATATTGCTCTCGGCCATGCCGGCGGGCGTCAACATCTATGTCTTCGCCACTTACTACGAGCGCGGCGTCAGCGTTGCTGCCAACACGATCCTGATCGCGACCGTCCTGTCGGCAGTGACGATATCAGGCTGGCTGCTTGTGCTGACCTTGTAGAGGCTGACGCACCACGGCATTTCAGTCGTCATTGCATGGCTTGTCCGGGCAATCCATCTTGCTGAGGCATGAACCATACGGACAAGCCGGGTGGTGACGGCGATCGTGAGATATGCTCGTGCGGCGAGAAAGCGGCTAGCCGACCTTCACGTCGACCGACTGCACCAGCTCTGCAACCGGCACCGTCCGCAATGGTATGGCGCTTTCCGCATCCAGCCCCACGGCCAGGCGAACATATTGCTCGGTCGGGCAGAGCTGCAACCGGGCATCGAACCCGATCCAGCCAAGACCATCGTCATAGGCTTCCGCCCAGGCATGCAGCCCGCCGGGATGGTCTTCGCTCGCCGCCAGATAGCCTGTGACGAAACGGGCGGGAATATCCAGCGCCCGCGCCGCGCCGATGAACAAATGCGCATAATCGGCGGCGGGAGGCAGTTGGGCGATTCCGCTATCCTGTCTTTGCACCTGCGCGCCATCGGCGCTCATCTGCGCCTGCCCCTCTGCCTTTTCCGGCAGCCCAAGCGTCTCGCCGACCCGCGCCATCAGCGCATGCAGGATGTCGAGCCGGCTTTCCTTGCCGTTGCGAAATTTTCCATAAAGCGTCACCGGCGCCTTGGTCAGCGTGGTGACGCGCTTGTAGAGCGCCGGCACCGGCTCGCCACCCGGCCTGCCCAATACGCCATTGGTGTCGCTGGTCGTCACGACCCCGCGCGCCCGCAAGACGATGTCGCCTTCCGCCCGCGCGTGGTTCACCAGATGCACCATATTGCCATAAGCGTCGGTGAAGCGTCCGGCATTGCCGATGCCGGCTGCTTCCACAGTCCAGCTTTCAACATTCTGCGCCGGTCCGGACCCGGGCGTCAGCAGCAGATGCAGCACGGCCTGCCCCGTCGCGGCGGGCCATGTGAGTGTCAGCGAGTGGTCTATTTCCAGGCGCATGTCAGTAGAAATTGTAGCTTTCGGAAAGCGCGTCCGTCACCCGGTTATTGCGGGCGATGAACTCGGTCAGGAACTCATGCAGGCCATTGGCGAAAATTGCGTCCATGCTGGTGTCCTCCACAAGCGCCAGCAGACTATCGGCCGCCTCATTGCAGCTTTCCTTTCGGCCATAGACCTTGGCAAGATTGTCCAGGTTCTGCTGCACGAAATTGGCGCAATATACCAGAGACCGCGGCATTTCAGGCCGCAATATCAGGAAATCGGCGATGTTATGAGCCTTGTAGCGATCATGATAGACGTGCCGATAGGCTCGATGGGCCGAGGCTGCCCGCAGGATCAGAGTCCATTGCTGAATGTCGATTTCCCCACCCACCAGCGTCGACCGTGGCAACAGGACGTAATATTTCATGTCAAGAATGCGGGCCGTATTGTCGGCCCGCTCGACGAAATTGCCCGCCTGCAGGAATGAAAAGCCATCGTCGCGCAGGATCGTGCCGAGCAAGGCACCGCGAAATTCGTGACTGCGCTGCTTCACCCATTGCAACAGGCCCAGCAGCTTTGCCCCGCGCACGTCGCGCGGCTTGATCTGTGAGAATTCCAGCCATGCCCCGTTCATGCTTTCCCACATATCGGTGGTGATCGCCGTGCGCACCGAGCGCGCATTGGTGCGCGCTGCCTGCAAGCAGGAATAGACCGAGGAGGGATTTTCCGGGTCGAACATCATGTAGCGGGCGACGGTATCGAGATCCGCCACTTCATGTTTCTGCGCGAAGGCCTCATCGACCTCGGCAGCCTGCATCATGGAAACCAGATGTTCGCTGGCCCCGCCTTCGCGGCGCGAGGTCAGGCTCATGCGATAGCCCACTTCGAGCAGGCGCGCCATGTTCTCGGCCCGCTCGACATAGCGAGAGAGCCAGAACAGATTTTGTGCTGTGCGTCCGAGCATTCTCAATCTTCCAGCACCCACGTATCCTTGGTCCCGCCGCCCTGCGACGAGTTCACCACCAGCGATCCCTTCTTGAGCGCCACGCGGGTCAACCCGCCCGGTGTGATCCGCACCTCGTCGCCCACCAGCACATAGGGCCGCAGATCGACGTGGCGCGGGGCGACATCGCCGCTAATGTGAGTGGGGCAGGTGGAGAGGTTGAGCGTCGGCTGGACGATATAGTTGTCGGGTCGCGCCTCGATCTTTTTCCGGAACTCGGCATGCTGGGCCTTGGTCGCCGTCGGACCCACCATCATGCCGTAGCCGCCCGATCCATGTACCTCCTTGACCACAAGATCTGCGATATTCTCCAGCACCCAGGCCCGCTGGTCCTCATCGGTGCAATTGTAGGTCGGCACGTTCTGCAGAATGGCCTTCTCACCGAGATAGAACTCGATGATCTCGGGCACATAGGTATAGACCGCCTTGTCGTCGGCGATTCCCGTCCCCGGCGCATTGACCAGCGTAACATTGCCAGCGCGATAGGCGTCGAACAGGCCCGGCACGCCGAGCATGGAATCGGGCTTGAAGGTCAGCGGATCGAGATAGTCGTCGTCGATGCGGCGATAGATGACATCCACCCGCTCGGGCCCGGTGGTGGTGCGCATATAGACCTTGCCACCATCCACGAAGAGATCGTGGCCCTCGCAAAGCTGGGCACCCATCTGGTCGGCCAGGAAGGAATGCTCGAAATAAGCCGAGTTGAAAATGCCCGGCGTCAGCACTGCGATATTGGGTGAATTGCCGCCAAAACCCACCGGCGCCACGCTTTCGAGCGTCCGCCGCAGGTTTTCGGGATAGGTTTCAACCGGCGCGACCTTGGATTTCTGGAACAGATCCGGCGCCAGCAGCATCATCGCCTCGCGGTCTTCCAGCATATAGGAGACGCCCGATGGCGTGCGCAGATTATCCTCGAGCACGAAAAACTCGTCCCGCCCGGTGCGGACGATGTCCACCCCGATAATATGGGCATAAACCCCACGCGCCGGCTCCAGCCCCATCATTTGCGGGCAGAAGGCCTCATTGTTTAGAATGAGCTTTTCGGGCACCCGCCCGGCCTTCAGAATTTCCTGACGGTGATAGATGTCATAGAGGAAGGCATTGAGCGCCTTGACGCGCTGCTCGATCCCCTTGGACAGCCTGCGCCATTCATTGGCGGCAATGATGCGGGGGATGACATCGAAGGGGATGACCTTTTCGGTGCCCTCCTCTGATCCATAGACGGCAAAGGTGATGCCCAGCTTGCGAAAGATGGCTTCCGCATCGGCCTGCATCAGCGCCAGCGCCTTGTCCGGCTGCTCGGCCAGCCATTCGCTCAAAGCCCGGTAAGGTTCGCGGACCGACCCGTCCGGATTGTACATTTCGTCAAACGGGGTTTTCTCGCCCATTCTGCTCCGCTGGATTAATACGGCATTCCCATCGCCTTGCCATTGCTACACGTTTGACCGCTGCCGTCCAGAGCGTCAAAGCAGGGGCGTGCCGCTTTTTAATGCAGGTCTGGCTTGCGCACCCCATCCAAGAGATGATTTCATTCGCGCCAGCGATTTGGCTCCTCGTTCGCCTTGCCGGCCCAGACCAGTCGCCGATAGAGAGTGGACCGGTCGATGCCGAGCGCCCGAGCCGCCGCCGACAGGTTACCGCGGTTCATATCCACGGCCCGCCGCATCGCCGCCTCGGTCAATTCCCCTAATTCGCCATGCAGGCTAACCGTCGCAGTGCTGCGCAGCGCCGGCTGGATATGGTTTGGGAGATCGCCAAGGCTCACCCTCTGGCCCGGCCCGGCCAGAGCCGATGTGGCATGGAGCGTATTGGCAAGCTCGCGCAGATTGCCGGGCCAGTCATAGGCTTCGAGCCGTTCGAGCACCGTTTCGGGCAGCTTGCCATGTCCGGCCTCATGCGTCTGCCAGAGATATTCCACCACCGCCCGACGCTCCGGCAATTGGGCAAGAGCAGGCAGGTCTATGCTGGCCTGCGCAATACGAAAATAAAGGTCTGCGCGGAATGTGCCCGCATCCACCATGGCTTTGAGATCCCGATTGGTGGCGCAGATGGCGACGAAATCGGCCTTTTTCGGCTGCCCACCGCCCAAGGGAGACACTTCCTTGTCCTGCAACACCCGCAGCAGACGCGATTGCAGCAGCAGCGGCATGTCGCCAATTTCATCGAGGAAAAGGATGCCCCCTTCGGCCTGCTGTACCAGCCCCTTGGCCCCACCCTTGCGCGCGCCGGTAAAGGCGCCGGCCTCATAGCCGAACAATTCCGCTTCGATCAGGCTTTCCGGCAAGGCGGCACAGTTGACCGCGACGAAGGGTTTTCCCGCGCGGTTGGAGCGCTCGGCCAGATGGCGCGCGAATACTTCCTTGCCGGAGCCGGTCGGCCCGCTGACCAGAACCGGAATCTCGGCATTGACCAGCCTTATTGCCTTGTCGAGGTCGAGCCGCGTCGCCGGGGTCATGAACGGACCGGCCTGCGGCGGGAGAACAGCACCTGGATGAAGGCTAACGTCCGCACGCGCCTCCGGCCGGCGAATAGCGGCACTGAACCTCTCGCCCTTGACGCTGCGCAGGTTGGTCTCCAGCCGCTCGAACAGTTCATCGCTCGTGGTCTTGCGGAAGGCCAGCCGGTCGATGCCCAACAGGTTCAGCGCCCGCCGATTGCCTGCCACCAGCCTGTCGCCGTCAAAAACCAATACGCCTTCGCGTGGCGTGCCAAGCAGGTCACCGTGCCGGTGAAACCGCAGCACTGTCCTGTCTTCAAAGCCGCGCGCGAAGAAGCGATGTTCGATCTGCTCCACCGCGAGCCGCACCAGTCCAAGCGCGTGGGTATGGCCGGCATCGGCATGGCCGGACATGTCAAGCACACCCGCCAGCTTGCCGAAGGGATCCAGAATGGGCGCCGCAGCGCAATGGAGAATGCCGTGCGGCTCGAAGAAATGCTCTCCGCCATGCACGGCGATAGCCCGCCTTTCGGCCATTGCCGTGCCGATAGCATTGGTGCCGGTGGAGTTTTCGGACCAGGCCACGCCAGGCTGCAATGCTACCCGGGCCGCTTCCCCGGCAAATTCAGCGCTTCCCACCACATCGAGCAGGGTGCCCTTGGCATCGGTGAGAATGACGACGCTGTCGGTCAGTTTCGCCTCGGCCCGCAGGGTGAGCAATTCGGGGCGGCTCAACAGGCGCAATGCTTCGTTCTGCTGCTGGAGCTGGCGCAATTCGCCGGACGTCATGGGCTCTGCCAAGATGCTGTCGCCCGCATCCAGCCCCTGTTCGGCGCAGCGTTGCCAGCTCCTGAGAATGGGGGCGGGAACCAGCCCCTCCGGCAACACATGGCCTGAGAAGAATTTTTCACGCGCCGCCGCCAACGACAGGTCAGACGACTGGTTCATTCTCGTCCTCCATCCCAGTTGTGGCAGTTTGCAACATATGTTGCATCCACCATCGTTCCCGGTTGTTGCAAAGTGTTGCGCCGCAATGGCGTCGCTGTAAAGCGAAAGCAGCTTCACGAAGACTTGGGCTTTCAAATCAAGCGCTTGGCTACATTGGCACGGCCATTGCTCTGTGGCTGTCATTCAAGAACCAAGGGAGGAAGCCTTGAACAAGCCCGAATTTATCGGCCAACGCACCAAATCGCCCTACAAGGCCAAATATGGCAACTATATCGGCGGGCAATGGGTGGACGCCGCCGATGGCGAAACGTTTGAAAACACCTCACCCATCACCGGCCAGGTGATCTGCGAAGTCGCACGCGGCAAGGCCGCCGACATCGAGCGCGCGCTCGACGCCGCACACAAGGCCGCGCCCGCCTGGGGCCGTACATCCCCGGCCGAGCGTGCCAATATGCTTAACAAGATCGCCGATCGTATCGAGGACAATCTCGAGCTCATCGCGCTGGCCGAAACCTGGGACAATGGCAAGCCGATCCGCGAAACCAAGGCTGCCGACATTCCGCTGGCCGTGGACCATTTCCGCTATTTCGCGGGCGCCATCCGCGCGCAGGAAGGCGGGATTTCAGAGATCGACCACGACACCATTGCCTATCATTTCCATGAGCCGCTGGGTGTTGTCGGGCAGATCATTCCGTGGAACTTCCCGATCCTGATGGCGACCTGGAAACTGGCCCCGGCTCTGGCAGCGGGCAATGCAGTGGTGCTCAAGCCTGCCGAGCAGACCCCGGCCTCGATCCTGCTTCTCATGGAACTGATCGAAGACCTGATCCCGCCGGGCGTGCTCAACATCGTCAACGGGTTCGGTCTTGAAGCTGGCAAGCCGCTGGCCTCGTCCAACCGCATCGCCAAGATCGCCTTTACCGGCGAGACGACGACGGGACGGCTGATCATGCAATATGCCAGCCAGAACCTCATTCCGGTAACGCTGGAACTGGGCGGCAAATCGCCGAATATCTTCTTCAAGGACGTGGTGGACGAAGATGACGATTTCTTCGACAAGGCGCTCGAAGGCTTCACCATGTTCGCGCTCAACCAGGGCGAAGTCTGCACCTGCCCCAGCCGCGCGCTGGTCCAGGAGAGCGTTTATGAACGCTTCATGGAGCGCGCCATCAAGCGCGTTGAAGCCATCAAGGCAGGCTCTCCGCTCGACGATGCGACGATGATCGGCGCGCAGGCATCCTCCGAGCAGCTGGAGAAGATCCTCTCCTATCTCGATGTCGGCAAGCAGGAAGGCGCCAAGGTGTTGACGGGTGGCGAGCGCAATGTGTTCGAGGGCGATCTGGCCGGCGGCCATTACGTCAAGCCCACCGTCTTTGCCGGGCACAACAAGATGCGCATCTTCCAGGAGGAAATCTTCGGGCCGGTCGTATCGGTCACCACCTTCAAGGATGAAGACGAAGCCCTCGCTATCGCCAATGATACGCTTTACGGCCTCGGCGCCGGTGTGTGGACCCGCAATGGCAACCGCGCCTATCGCTTCGGGCGCGGCATCCAGGCCGGCCGCGTCTGGACCAATTGCTACCACGCCTATCCAGCCCACGCGGCATTTGGCGGTTACAAGCAATCGGGCATTGGCCGCGAAAACCACCGCATGATGCTCGACCATTACCAGCAGACCAAGAACATGCTGGTGAGCTACAGCCCCAAAAAGCTGGGCTTTTTCTAGGGATCTGTCGGCGTCCGGCACCCGCCGGGCTGACAGAGCAACGCTGGCACGAACGCCAGAAAGACACGCGCTCCTCCCTCAGCGCAGCCCCCGGGTCCGCCCGGGGGCACACCAGTTCATTCCGGCGGGCAGGGCCCCACCCTACAGACCCGTCTCTCCCCCACACTTACGGGCGTCCGCCGGAATGATTGCATCAGCCGCACTGGAGACCAAGACATGACCGATCCGGTTCCCCGCGTCGTAGCCACCCAAGCCGCTCTCGCACTGATCGAGGAGATCAGGGCGCGTCACGGCGACATCATGTTCCACCAGTCCGGCGGCTGTTGCGACGGCTCCTCGCCCATGTGCTATCCCAAGGGCGAGTTTCTCATCGGAGACCGCGACGTGAAGATGGGTGAAATCGGCGGCGCCCCCTTCTATATGTCGCCCAGCCAGTTCGACTATTGGCAGCATACCCAACTGATCATCGACGCCATACCCGGCCGCGGCGGCATGTTCAGCCTCGACAACGGCACCGAGCGGCGGTTCCTGACACGCTCACGGGTTTTCACCGACGAAGAGCATGAAAACCGTGCCCCGGTGAGCGTGGGAGCGGTGGGCTGAAATCTCAGGCGCTGGCCTTGAGACGTGTCACTTTGGCAGTCCTGGCCTTGCGCTCCCGAATACGGATACCGCCATTTTCGAGCTTTTCGATATCGAACAGGCTGGTTTTCTGTACCAGGTCCCTGAGCTTGGTGAAACCATAGCTGCGTGAATCGAAGTCTGGCGCCAGCTTGGCCAATTGGCTGCCCACCTCGCCAAGATTGGCCCAGCCGTCGTCGCTGCCGATCTGCGCGATGGCCTTTTTCAGAATGGGAACGGCCTTGCTGGGCGGGCTTTGTGAGGCCGCGCCGCGTGCGGCTATTGTCTCACCCGGCCCAGGAGCCAGCAGATTTTCCGTGTAGATGAAACGGTGGCAGGCCTGTCGGAAACTCTCCGGGGTTTTCTGTTCGCCAAACCCGAACACCGCGACACCCTGCTCGCGGATGCGGGCTGCCAGCCGGGTAAAATCGCTGTCCGAAGATACAAGGCAGAAACCGTCAAAACGGCCCGTATGGAGCAGATCCATGGCGTCGATGACCAGTGTGATGTCCGACGCATTCTTGCCAATCGTATAGGCGAATTGCTGCTGAGGAATAATGGCGTGCCGTGAAAGCAGTTCGGCCCACATTTTGGTCCGTGGACTGGCGAAGTCGCCGTAGATGCGTCGCACGCTGGCCTCGCCTATTCTGGCGATTTCCTCGAAGAGGCCATCGGCTATCCGCGCCGATGCGTTGTCGGCATCAATGAGCACAGCCAACCGGTCAGACCGTTTTTCCGTCGCCAAGACGTCGAACCCTCCACCTGTGTGGTGAGATAGTGTGAGCCTGACCTTTGCCTGACAAGCTGGTGTCTTGGCGTACGGTAAATCATTCCTCTGCCCTTGGCCTGCTGCGCCCGCGCCGTTACTCTACCGCCAAGAGGAGACTCCATTTCATGACCATCGAGATTATCCAGACCCATCCGCTTCTCGCATCCTGCGAACAGGCCCTGGCCGAACGCTACACCGTTCACAAGCTGCACGAGATCGCAGACAAAGACGGGTGGCTGGCCGATAACGGCGCGCGTATTCGCGCCCATGCCGGGGCAGGCGTGCAGGCCGATCTTATGGACAAGCTGCCCAACCTCGAAATTATCGCCAGCTTCGGCGTCGGCTATGACAATATCGACATTGCCGGGGCCAAGGCCCGCAATATCCGCGTCACCAATACGCCAGACGTGCTCAATGACGCGGTGGCGGAACTGACCGTCGGGCTAATGATCTCCCTCGCCCGCCGCATTCCGCAATCGGACCAGTTCGTGCGCCAGGGAAAATGGCCGGGTGGCAATTTCGGCCTCTTCTCCGAGCTCACCGGCAAGACAGTTGGCATTCTCGGGCTTGGCCGCATCGGCAAGGAAATCGCCACGCGCCTGCAAGCCATGAAGATGCGCGTCGTCTATCATGGCCGCAGCCAGCAGCAGAACACGCCCTATATCTATTATGACAGCCTCGAAGACATGGCGCGCGACAGCGACTGGCTGGTGGTCATCGCGCCGGGCGGCAAGGGCACGGAAGGCATTGTCAGCCGCAAGGTGCTCGAAGCGCTCGGCCCCAATGGCGCGATCGTCAATGTGGCGCGCGGCACGCTGATCGATGAGCCCGCCATGGTGGAGCTCTTGCGGAATGGCGGGCTGGGCGGCGCGGCGCTGGACGTGTTCGAGAAGGAGCCGCAGGTGCCCGAAGCGCTGCTCGGGCTCGACAATGTCGTGCTCTCGCCGCATCAGGGCAGCGCCACACACCAGACCCGCGACGCCATGGGCGCATTGCTGGTCGCCAATCTTGACCGCCATTTCGCAGGAGAGCCACTGATCAGCGCGGTGGTCTAGACCGTCATGTCTGTCGTCCGTCACGACAGATACACTGATCGGTTCTAGTCCAGATTGACCTGCACAATCTCGCCTGCGGCGTGAATGCACACGATATCCAGCCGGTCCGGGCCGAGATTGGTGAACTTGTGCGGCACACCCGCAGGCGCAACCGCTATGTCGCCGGGCCCGACCTCGAACATTTCGGCGCCGATCACCACTTCGGCCCGGCCGCGCCGCACCACCCAGGTTTCGGCATAGGGGTGGGTGTGCAGGCCCGGCCCCTGCCCGGGCTCATTGTCCACGGCAAAAAACGAAATGGGGGTGCCGAATGCACCGCCCTCGAAGCGGATCGTGCGGCTTGCGGATGGCGGGCGGTCAGCGGCGCGCAGGATGTGAGGCATGTGGTTCTCCTTCGCGTTTCCGACGGATGAGCAAGCTGGTCTTCGACAGCAAAATGAAATCCTGCCGTGCATCGTGCCCGATTAACAGGCCGCTCGGAACCCGATAGCCTGCGCGCAAAGCATGCCGATTTGGCAAGGAGTGTTTCTATGACCGAATGGTGGCGCGGCGGAGTGATCTATCAGGTCTATCCGCGCTCGTTTCAGGATAGCAATGGCGATGGCGTGGGCGACCTGCCCGGCATTATCGACCGGCTCGACCACATTGCCAGTCTGGGGGTCGACTGCATCTGGCTCTCCCCCATCACCCAGTCGCCGCAGGCCGATATGGGCTATGACGTGTCCGACTATATGCAGGTCGATCCGCTCTTCGGCTCGCTGCAGGATTTCGACCTGCTGATCGAAAAGGCCCATGCGCTCGGCCTCAAGGTCATCATGGACCAAGTGGTCAGCCACACGTCTTCGCTCCATCCCTGGTTCCTCGAATCTGCCTTGAACCGTGAAAACGCCAGGGCAGACTGGTATGTCTGGGCCGATGCCAATCCCGACGGCACCCCGCCAAACAACTGGCTTTCGGTCTTCGGCGGCTCAGCCTGGGAATGGCATACGGCGCGCAAGCAATATTACCTGCACAATTTCCTTACCTCGCAGCCCGACCTCAATTTCCATAATCCGGCTGTGCAGGATGCGGTGATCGAGGTCATGCGCTTCTGGCTGGACCGGGGGCTCGACGGGTTCCGGCTCGACACGGTCAATTACTATTTCCATGACGCCAAGCTGCGTTCCAACCCGCCGCTGGCCGCGCTCAAGGGCAAGCCCGCGACCAATCCCTATGACATGCAGAGCCACCAATTCTCCAAGAGCCAGCCGGAGAATGTGAACTGGCTGCGCAAGGTGCGCGCCATGATGGATGATTATCCCGGTGTCACCACGGTTGGCGAAGTGGGCGATGACGAGCGCGGCCTGGAACTGATGCGGCAATACACATCGGGCTCTGACCTGCTCCACATGTGTTACTCATTCGACTTCCTGGGTCCGAAATTCTCCGCTGCCCATTTCCGGGGCAAGGTCGAAGCGTTTTTTGCCGATGGCTCCACCGGCTGGCCCTGCTGGAGCTTTTCCAATCACGATGTCATCCGCCACATGACCCGCTGGGCGCCACACAGCGTCTCGCCGGCCGATTTGTCGCGCCAGGCCATTGCACTGATGCTGACCCTCAAGGGCTCTGCCGGGCTGTATCAGGGCGAGGAACTGGGCCTGCCGGAGGCCGATATTCTCTATGAGGACCTGACCGATCCACGCGGCATCCGCTTCTGGCCCGAGGACAAGGGACGCGACGGCTGCCGCACGCCCATGCCCTGGCAGCACAGCCTGCCCCATGCCGGCTTCACTCATGGCAGACCGTGGTTGCCGATCAAGCATGCGGCCACCGCGCTCAGCGTCGACATGCAGGAAGCCGACAAGGGATCGACCCTGCAGTATTACCGGCAGATCCTTGGCTGGCGTAAAAACCATCCCGCCCTCAAGACCGGCGACATCCGCTTTTTCGACTGCGACGAGCCGGTGCTGGCCTATGCCCGGACAGATGGCAACAAGGACCTGATCTGCGTGTTCAACCTGTCACCCGAGCCTCGTTCGGTCAGCCTTGCCGGGGTGGATCTCGCGCTGGAGCCGATCAGCCACAATGCCGAACTCTCCGGCGCCGAGCTGGCGCTGGGCCCCAATGGTTTTGCAGTGCTACCGGCTCCGGCTGGTGAGGGTGTGGTTTCCTAAGGGGCGTAGCGACTCCTGCTCACCCTCCAAACCACCGCTCGTCACCCTCGGGCTTGACCCGAGGGGTCTTTGTTTGCTGCGGCTTTCGCAAGAGCCCTCGGGTCAAGCCCGAGGGTGACGATCCGTCGAGGAGCCGAAATCCAAGCCCGCTCCCTAAAGCATCACCCGCTCAAGACTCTGCGGGTGAAAGAACTGCATTTCTTCGCCGCCGCCCGGCTTGCGGACGAAGGCCCTGATACAGCCACCCCACATTTCAACGCGGGTGGCATCGACGCCCATGCGTTGCAACTCCATCAGGGTGAAGCGGTCCTTCTGCTCCTGGGTGAACTCGCCGCCGATACTGATGCCGAACGAGACATGCGCGCCGGGCCTGTTGGCGTAGCATTCAGCCGAAGCCTGCGCGGTCGTGGTGAGGACGAGCCCGAGGGCCAGGGTGGCAAAAGCGCGGATCAGCATGGCAAACTCCTTTGCCGTTCCATGACGCTCAAATGCGGCTTTCCTGCGCCTTTTTCTCCTGCCAGCGCACCAGCACGACCACTGCAGGGATGGCAAAGCTCAGCATGAGCAGTCGCAAGACGTGATGAGCGGCAATGAAGGCGGTGTCATAGCCCAGCGCAATGCCCAGGGCGCCCATGCCTTCGAGCGCACCGGGCGACAGGCCCAGCCATATCTGGCCGAAAGGCATGTCCACCAATTGAGCGACACCGAAGGTCATCAGCGTCACGATGCCCAATGTCATGCCGGTTGCGATCAGGCCACCCTTGGCCGCCGCCGCAAACTCGGCGCGGGTAATGCCCTTGAAACGCGAGCCAATCAAAGCGCCGGTCATGACGAAGGTGATCACCACCAGTGGCGCTGGCATGGCCTCGGTGTAAAGCCCGCCCAGCTTGGCCGCCGTCGCTGCCGCCATCGCTCCCAGCACCATGCCCGCGGGCACTTTGAGCCAGATGAAAGCCAGCCCGGCCAGCACGCATCCTGCGGCCAGCAGAACCAGTTGCAGCGGCGAGAGAAAGGCGCTCGCCTCGGGCGGGGGGAAATGATCGATGGGCAGGAAAACCGCGCCGATCGGCACGGCGATGGTCAGCATCAGGATGCGGATGACCTGAATGATGACGATCTGCCGGCTATTGCCGACGCCGGTGGCGGCGATCCCCATGACGAAAGACAGATGGCCGGGGAATGAGCTGAGATAGGCGGTGCCCGGATCGAGTTTGAAAACGCGCGTCAGCATCCAGCCGGTGGCAGCGACGATAATGACCAATTCCAGGGCCAGCGCCGCAATGGAGATCGGCCAGCTTGCCAGCAGCGTCAGCGAATCCGGCGCGACGCTTGCGCCCATGCTCATGCCGATCAGAACGAAGACAACGTCGCGCAGCCTGTCGGGCATGGCCACTGGCATGCCCAGCATGGCCGCAATCGTCACGGCCAGCGCGCCCCCCATCAGCCAGCCGGCCGGCAGGCCGATGACATGGGCAATTGCGCCCCCCATGGCAGAGACGGCAAGGGTCAGGACGGTCGCGGCAAGGGGATGTTTAAAGGCGGCAGGAGAAGACATGACGCCCCTTCCTATGCTCTTGGGCGGGAAGGCTCAATCCCTCTCACTGCGCTGTGCCGGGGGAGGTGAAAACCCACTCGGCGCCCCTTCACCCCGCGGGCAGCGCCTTTTCAACCAGCCGCGCCCAATAGCTCACGCCCACGGGAATGGCGTCATCGTTGAAATCATAGGTATCGGTATGCAGTTCGGTGGAGTCGCCATTGCCGATGAAGATATAGGCGCCCGGCCGCTGATTGAGCATGAAGGAGAAATCCTCGCCACCCATGGATGGGGCCGTTTCGTCGTCCACATTGGCCGCCCCCACCACATCGCGCGCCACTGCGGCGGCAAAGGCAGTCTGCTCGGGCGCATTGACCGTGACCGGGTAGCCGCGTGCATAGCGGATCGAGGCGCTGGCGCCGAAGCTCTGTGCAAACTGGGGCACGAATTCGGCCAGCTTGGACTCGATGAAATCCTGCACATCGCCGTCAAGCGTGCGCACGGTGCCGGTGATCTTGGCGGTGCGGGAAATGACATTATCCGCCTCGCCCGCCTCGATCATGGTCACCGAGAGAACGGCGCTTTCCAATGGATCGAGATTGCGCGACACGATGGTCTGGAGTGCGGTGACCAATTGGGCGGCAACGATGATGGGGTCGATGGTCTGCTGCGGGCGCGCCGCATGGCCTCCCTGCCCCTCGATATCGATATAGAAGCGATCCGTCGCCGCCATGATGCCGCCGGCACGAATACCGAAGCTGCCCACGGGCATGCCGGGCCAATTGTGCATGCCATAGACTTCATCGATGGCGACCCGGTCGAACAGGCCGTCCTCGATCATCACCTTGCCGCCGCCGCCGCCTTCTTCGGCGGGCTGGAAGATCAGCGCCACACGCCCGTCGAAATTGCGGGTTTCAGCGAGATATTTCGCTGCCCCCAGCAACATGGCCGTGTGTCCGTCATGGCCGCAGGCGTGCATCTTGCCCGGCATTGTCGAGGCATAGGGCGCGCCGGTCTTTTCGGTGACAGGCAGGGCGTCCATATCGGCGCGCAGGCCGATGGTTCGGCCCGACAGATTGGTGCGCCCATTGATGATGCCGACAATCCCGGTCTGACCCAGCCCGGTCAAGATCTCATCGCAGCCAAATTCCGCCAGCTTTTCCGCCACGATGCCGGCAGTGCGATGCACATCGAACAGCACTTCGGGGTGGGCATGAAAATCGCGCCGCCAGGCGGCGATTTCCGGCTGGAACTCGGCAATACGATTTAGAACGGGCATAGGGGGACCAAAGCAGACACTGAAAGAGACAGTGTCTCTGTCCCAAGGGACGGCGTCAACTCCACAGCGGCAGCCAGAAGCACCGCTTTCCAATATTTCTCTGCCAGCCGAACCGATATTCCCTTTGCGCGCCTTGCCCCTCCGGGACCTTTTTGTCATTGAAGCGCCAACCTGACGGAGCTGCACATGAAAACCCTCGTCGCGGTCAAGCGCGTGGTCGATCACAATGTCCGCATAAGGGTCCGCCCCGATGGCTCGGGCGTCGAGACCAATGGCGTGCGCATGTCGATGAACCCGTTCTGCAAACACGCGGTCGAGGCCGCAGTGCAGCTTGCCGAAGCCGGCCAGACCGACGAGATCGTCATCGTGTCCATCGGCCCCAAGGCCAGCAATGACGTCATTCTGACCGCCCTGGCCATGGGTGCGCATCGCGGCATCCTCATCGAAACCGACGCTGCGCTCGAAACGCTCGCCATTGCCAAGCTCCTGGCCAAGGTCGTCGCGGAGGAACAGCCCGACCTCGTGCTGTTGGGCAAGCAGGCGGTGGATGATGACAGCAACCATGTCGGGCAGATGCTCGCCGCCTTGACCGACCGCCCGCAGGCCACCTTTGCCTCCGCGATCAAAGTGGATGGCGGCTCGCTCGAAGTCACCCGTGAAGTCGATTATGGCCGGGAGACCATTGGCCTCTCCCTGCCTGCCATCGTCACCGCCGATCTGCGTCTCAACGAACCGCGCAATGCCGCTTTGCCCATGGTGATGAAGGCGCGCTCCAAACCGCTCGCCGTGCGTCCCGCCGCCGAATTCGGCATCGATCTTGCCCCGCGTCTTACGATCGAAAACGTGTCCCCGCCACCGGAGCGTGTGGCAGGACAGACCATCGGCTCAGTTTCCGAACTTGCCGCGATCATTGCCGCCGATGTCAACGCGATGGAGGCGATCTGATGAGCGTTCTGGTTCTCGCCGATGTCGATAACGGCGTCCTGTCGCCATCCACCGCCCGCATCGTCAATGCGGCGTCGCAGCTTGGTCCTGTCGACCTGTTTGTGCCCGGCACCGGCACCGCAGCCGAATCCGCCGCTGCGTTGGCCGGTGTCGCAAAAGTCATTGTCAGCGCTGACAGCCTGCTGGCGGATTCCCTCGTTGCGCAATTGTCGGCGTTAGCAGTACGCTACCCCTATGTGGTTGCGAGTGCATCCAGCGTCGGCAAGGACGTCATGCCGCGCCTTGCTGCCAGGCTCGACATCCAGCCGGTCACCGACATCGTCGCCATCCATGGCCCGACCAGCTTTACCCGGCCCATCTATGCCGGCAATGCGCTGCAAACCGTCACCGACAATCAGGCCAAGCACGTCCTGACTTTCCGGGCCTCGGCCTTTGGTCCGGCCGCGTCAGGTAATTCCGCGCCTGTCGAAGCCATTGAAAGTTCAGTGCAATCGGCGGTCACATTCATCGCGGCTCATCGCACCGAAAGCGACATTCCCGATCTGTCCACGGCCCAGATCGTGGTCGGCGGCGGCGTCTCGGTAGGCTCGTCCGAGGGCTTCAAGCTGATCGAGGCCCTCGGCAAGACGCTCGGTGCTGCCGTGGGCGCCACCCGCGCCGCCGTCGATGCAGGCTATGCCCCCAATGACTGGCAAGTGGGCCAGACCGGCAAGATCATCGCGCCCGACCTCTATATCGCAGTGGGCATTTCGGGCGCGCTCCAGCACCTTGCCGGCATCCAGGGCGCAAAGAAAATTGTCGCCATCAATTCGGATGCCGAGGCGCCGCTCGTCAAAATCGCCGACGTAGCACTGATCGGCGATCTCTTTGAAATCGTTCCGCAATTGACAACGGAGCTGGAGAAGATCGGGCTCAAGCGCTAGGGCCCGTCTGCGTCTGTTTCGTTTGCAAAAATTCTCACCCGGCCTATAAAGGCCACGCACTCCACCGGACTTCTCACGACCATGTTCGAACACCTGACCAAGGCTCCCGGCGACAAGATTTTGGCGCTTATGGGCGAGTATGCTGCCGACCAGCGCACGACCAAGATCGATCTTGGCGTTGGCGTCTATAAGGACGAGAAGGGTGTCACCCCGGTGATGACCTCGGTCCGCAAGGCCGAAGAGCGGATCCTGTCGAACGAGAAGACCAAGACCTATCTCGGCATTGCCGGGAACAAGGGCTATGGCGCGGCCGTGCTCGACCTGGTGCTGGCCGACAGCGTCGATCGCGCCCGCGTCCGCATCGCCCAGGCCCCCGGCGGCACCGGTTCGCTCTGGGTTTTGATGAACCTCATCAACCGCGCCCGTCCCGGCGCGACGGTTTATGTGTCGGACCCGACCTGGGCCAACCACAATCCCATCGCCATCGGCGCGGGCCTCAAGGTTGCGACCTATCCCTATTTCGACGCCGAAACCCGCGGCGTCAAATTCGAGCAGATGCTCGCCGCGCTCGACAAGCTGGGCGCAGGCGATGTCGTTCTGCTGCATGGCTGCTGCCACAATCCGACCGGCGCGAACCTGACCGACGCCCAATGGGATCAGGTTGCGGCGAGCCTCGCCAAAACCGGCGCCCTGCCCTTTATCGATCTGGCCTATCTCGGCTTTGGCGACGGCATCGAACCCGACGCCTATGGCACGCGCAAGATCGTGTCGTCGGTTCCCGAGGTTCTGCTGGCCTTTTCCGGCTCCAAGAATTTCGGGCTTTACCGTGAGCGCGTCGGCGCGGCCATTCTGGTGGCCCGCAATGCCGAAGAAGCCGAGATCACGAATAGCCAGTTGCTCAACATCATTCGCGGCGCCTATTCCCAGCCCCCCGACCATGGCGCAGAAATCATCCGCACCATTCTCGAAGACCCGGCTCTACGCGGCGAATGGGAGACAGAGCTGGCGGCAATGCGTAACCGCATGATCTCTCTGCGCAAGAAGCTGTCCGACGCGATCCGTGAGCGCTCGAACTCGACCGACTTCGATTTCGTTGCTGACCATCGCGGCATGTTTTCGCTGCTGGGCCTCCCCAACGAGGCCGTCGAACATCTCAAAGCCGCAAACGGGGTCTATATGACCGGGGATAGTCGCATCAATGTCGCCGGTATTCCGGAAGATCGCGTGGGCGATCTGGCGGACGCGTTTCTCGCCGCCATTCGCTGACCGAATGCTTGCGGCACAGCGCCGCCATGCTACACCTTGGCCGGTCCGGCCAATGGGAACCGATATTTAGGAGGGAACGATGAAGTTCTTCGTCGATACTGCAGACACCGCCGCCATCAAGGAACTCAACGACGCCGGGCTCATCAATGGCGTGACCACCAATCCGTCGCTGATCGCCAAGTCCGGCCGTGATTTCAAGGAAGTCATCAAGGAAATCTGCGGCATCACGCCCGATCCGGTTTCCGCGGAAGTCGCCAGCCTGGAATATGAAGGCATGATCGCCGAAGGCGACCACCTTTCCAAGATTGCCAGCAATGTCGTCATCAAGCTGCCCCTGACGCTGAATGGCCTCAAGGCCACCAAGTATTTCAAGGACAAGGGCATCCCGACCAACGTGACCCTGTGCTTCTCGGCCAACCAGGCCCTGCTCGCCGCCAAGGCCGGCGCGACCTATATCTCTCCCTTCATCGGTCGTCTCGACGACATCAATATCGATGGCATGGAGCTGATCGAGAACATCCGCACCATCTACGACAACTACCAGTTCGAGACCCAGATCCTTGCGGCGTCGATCCGTTCGGCCAATCACGTGACTCAGGCTGCCCTGGCCGGCGCCGACGTGGCAACTATTCCGCCCGACGTGATCAAGAAGCTGGCCAACCACCCGCTGACCGACAAGGGCATCGAAGGCTTCCTCAAGGATTGGGCCGGCACCGGCCAGTCGATCCTCTAAGGATCGGTATTCACCGACCTCTAAGGATCGGTATTCACCGACTTTCCTTCTCCCCTTGTGGGAGAAGGTGCCCGAAGGGCGGATGAGGGGGCTGCGATCTTTCCATTTCCCCGAAAGCAGCGGGCATAATCCCCTCACCCGTCTCGGCCAAGGGCCGATCCACCCTCTCCCGCAAGGGGAGAGGGGAAGAGGCGCAGGAGCCATGGCCGACACCGAACTCTCCGCCCAGATCAAAGCCGCGCTCGCTGGGGTCGAAATTCCCGGTGGCGGTGATCTTGCCGGCTATGCGGGGCTTTCCGAGATCATCGTCACGCCCGGCGCCGTGGCCTTTGCCATTGCCGTGGCCAGTGGCATGGAGGCCGCTTTCGGCCCAGCGCGGGACGAAGCGCAGAAGCTTGCCCAATCGCTGGGCGGAACGCGCAAGGTGATGGTCTCGATCACCGCCGAGAAATCCAACGCCCCCAAATTCGGTCATGGCGCCGCCGTGCCACAGGGCAAGACCAGGGTGAAGGGCGTCAAGCGCATCATCGCCGTCGGTTCGGGCAAAGGCGGGGTCGGCAAGTCCACCTCGGCGGTCAATCTGGCGCTGGCGCTGGCCGCCGAAGGCCTCAGAACCGGTATTCTGGATGCCGACCTTTATGGGCCATCGGTGCCGAAACTGCTCGGCATCGAAGGCAAGCCAGCCATCCGCGACGACGGAATTTTTACCCCCCACGAGGCCTATGGCATTAAGGCCATGTCCATCGGCTCCATGCTGGTACCGGGACAGGCCGTGGTGTGGCGCGGCCCCATGGCCACGTCCGGACTTCGGCAGCTCTTGCGCGAAACCGACTGGGGCGGGCTCGATGTGCTGATCATAGACCTGCCGCCCGGCACAGGGGATATCCATATTGCCCTGTTCCAGCAAACCATAGTCGATGGGGTTGTCGTGGTTTCCACGCCGCAGGATCTGGCCTTGATCGATGCCCAGAAGGCCGTGGACATGCTGCGGCGCATGAGCGTACCCATTCTCGGCTTCATCGAAAACATGAGCTATTTCATCGCTCCCGATACCGGCAACCGCTATGATATTTTCGGTTCCGGCGGTGCGGAGCGTACAGCGGCAAAACTCGACATACCGTTTCTCGGCGCCATTCCGCTGGTGATGTCCATCCGGGAGAAATCCGATCAGGGCATTCCACCTGTCGCCAACGATCCCGAGGGGGCAGAAGCATCCGCCTATCGGCTGATCGCGCAACGGGTGATCGCGCAGGTCAGCTAGGTCTATCCGGCGGCTCCTCGATTTCTGGCACCATCGCTTCCTGCTCGCCGTCCCCCTTGAGGGGAGGGAGGCGAAATCGTTTTTTGCATGGTGTTTGCGCCACGACATCAGGTATTCGGCGTGAACCGATCCTGACGTACGTAACGCATTTAAATCGATTGCTGAAATCGATTGCATAAAACCGGACGGCAATGGTATCCGGCTTTTCCAAGAGGGCTCAGAGCTCATATGGAGGGGATATATGTTCTCGTTTGAACGCCGGGATTTTGGCGCCGACTTCACGTTTGGCGTTGCCACAGCCGCCTACCAGATCGAGGGTGGGCAGGGCCATGGCCGGGGCCAGTCCATCTGGGACACGTTCTCGGCAACGCCGGGCAATGTGCATAATGGCGATACGGGCATCAACGCCTGCAATCACTACGAGCTCTGGCCGGCCGATCTCGACCTGATCCGCGATGGCGGGTTCGATGCCTATCGTTTTTCCTTTGCCTGGCCACGCCTCATTCCCGAAGGCACCGGCGCCATCAACCAGCAGGGTGTCGATTTCTACGACCGGCTGATCGATGGCATGCTGGAGCGCGGCATCCGGCCTTATGCCACGCTTTATCACTGGGACCTGCCCTCGGCCCTGCAGGATCGCGGCGGCTGGATGAACCGCGATATTGCCAACTGGTTTGCCGACTATGCGACGCTGGTCGCCCAGAAATTCGGTGACCGCCTCGAAGCGACCGCGACCATAAACGAGCCATGGTGCGTGGCGTTCCTCAGTCATTTCCTCGGCGTCCATGCCCCCGGCTACCGCGACCTGCGCGCCGCTGCCCGCGCCATGCACCATGTGCTCTTTGCCCATGGCACGGCCATCGATGCGCTGCGCGCCGAAGGCACCAAGAACCTCGGCATCGTGCTCAATCTCGAAAAATCCGAACCGGCGACGGACAGCGATGAAGACAAGGCCGCCTTCGACTTTGGCGATGCGCTGTTCAACCGCTGGTATCTCGGCGGCGTGTTCAAGGGACAGTATCCCGAGATCCTGACCAAGTGGCTGGAGCCCTATATGCCCGCCAATTATCAGGCCGACATGGATGTGGTGTCGCGCCCGCTCGACTGGCTCGGGGTCAATTATTACACACGCGGCCTCTACAAGGCGTCCTCCGAGCCGGGTCGGCCGGCCGAGCAGGTCAAGGGGCCACTGGAAAAGACCGATATCGGCTGGGAGATTTATCCGCAGGGCCTGTCGGACCTGCTGGTCCGCGTCTCGAAGGACTATACCAATATCCCCATCTACGTCACCGAGAACGGCATGGCCGAGGTGGAAGGCGAGGACGATCCGCGTCGCGTCAAATATTACAACGACCACCTCAAGGCCGTATTGTCCGCACGGGAATCCGGGGCCGATGTGCGCGGCTATTTCGCCTGGTCGCTGCTCGACAATTACGAATGGGCGGAGGGCTATAACAAGCGCTTCGGTCTGGTCCATGTCGACTACGCAACCCAGAAGCGCATGCCCAAGGCGAGCTATCGCTCGTTCCAGGGCCTGCTACACAACAGCCGTTAGGACGTGACGGGGCGCCGGACGGCCACGGGCCTCCGGGTTTGCTATAGTGTCGCCGCGCGCCTCGAAGGGTTGCGGCATGGGGCGAGGTTCGCCTCGGTGCCGGTCGTCCGGCGAAAGTAAAGGTGAGGAAAACCTCGCCCCATGCACCGGAGG
>JAEWGT010000005.1 GCA_023388175.1 Pseudomonadota bacterium | reverse complement strand
ATTGTTCGTCGCGACCGCGCAGCCTGTGCAGGGGTAAGCGGAGTGTGCATGAAGAATTGGGAGGTGGGGATAAGTTTTAGGCTTCAGCGCGATCCTGAAACAGAACCGCGCTCCTTCGTCATTGCCGGGCTTGTCCCGGCAATCCAGTCTTTGGCGGCATGGACCACCGGGACGAGCCCGGTGGTGACGACGGGGGAGAAAGCGTTGTCTTTGGACGACAAAAGATCTGGGTGATGACACTCTCGGACGTCATGCCGCTCCCCGTTTCACCAGGCCTTCTGGCCAAGCTGCGCCTGCCATTCGAGCATGACCCCAGCCTATGCGACGCGGCATGCGCCGGGTGAAGCAGGCTCGGTCAGGCCGGTGTAATCTCGACCGAAGGGGCGGAGCGTGTATTGGGGCCGTGATAGACGGCTTCGATATTGTTGCCGTCGGGATCGAGCACGAAGCAGGCATAGTAGCCGGGGTGATAGTCGCGCTCCCCCGGCGCGCCATTTCCGGTTCCGCCGGCCTTTAGCGCCGCCTGATAGAAGGCGTCGACCATGGCCCTGTCGCGCGCCTGAAAAGCAAGATGGATATGTGTGGGGGTGGTGCGCGCATCGGCAGCATCGATGAAAAGCTCATCGGCCTGCATCCAGCCTTGTCCCGATGCGGTGACCGGAATCTCCAGAACCTTGAGCACGGCTTCGTAGAAATAGCGCGTGGTGACGAAGCTGCGTGCGCGCAGATGCACATGGTCGAGCAGTCGGCCGGTATGAAATTGCATGATCAAGACCCAGAAGAAAACGCCCGGATTTGAGGTCCGGGCGCTTGCTGATTATTCGGCTTCGTCGGCCGGGGCGGAATTGAGCTGCCCGTATTTCTCGGGCCCGATCTTTTCGAGCAGTTCGAGCTGGGTTTCGAGGAAGTCGATATGGCCTTCCTCGTCCGCAAGCAGTTCTTCGAACAGGTTCTTGGAGACGTAATCGCCCAGTTCTTCGCAGAGTTCGCGGCTGGCCTTGTAGGCAGCGCGGGCGTCATATTCGCCGGCAAGGTCGGCTTCGAGCACTTCCTTGATGGTCTGACCGATGCGCAGGGGCGCGACGCGCTGAAGGTTGGGGTGGCCCTCAAGGAAGATGATGCGCTCGATCAGCTTGTCGGCATGGTGCATCTCTTCGATGGATTCCGCGCGTTCCTTGCTGGCCAGGCGCTTATAGCCCCAGTCATCCAGGAGCCGGAAATGCACCCAATACTGGTTGACCGCGCCAAGTTCGAGAAAGAGGGCCTCGTTAAGCCGCTCGATGACCTGTGGTTCGCCTTTCACGACGTACTCCAATCCGTTGCTTTTTGAGCTTTTCGAGCCCGGACTGGATGTTCACCAGCTCAGCGGGCTCATGGGCTTGCTGTGCATGGTAGTTTTCGGTGACCCGCACGATAATGTCCACCACATTCGGCACACAACCAGAGCATTTCGCACGCCGGTTGAGCTCGGCATAGACCTTGGCAGGAACGACAAGCTGCCACGGATCGGCCTTGAGCAGATCGAGCACGATATCCTCGATCTCGCTCGAGGTGATCATATTGCACTGGCAGACAAGCATAGGGGGGCCAGAAAATGGATCTCAACGCGGCGGAATAAACGCCCGCCATTGTTGAATGTCAACGTCATAAATTCTTGTTTGGCTAATGGCGCCGATATCGGGCGGAAAAGTCGCAGCCCGGCCTGAACCGTTCGGCGGACACAATCGTAGTGATGTGGTTACCGGCACGGAAAACATGAACATCACCCCCATCGACGTCTTCAACCTGCTGGTTCCCAAGGATTTCGGCTCGCGTCGTCTTGCGAGCGGTATCGCCTATGGGCGCAATGAGAGGCACAAACTCGATATCTATGGACCACGTCGTCGCCCGGCGACGGCGGCGCTGCCGGTCGTCGTATTTTTCTACGGCGGCAGCTGGGAGACGGGTGACAGGGCGTCCTATGCCTTTGTCGGGCGGGCCTTGGCCAGTCTCGGCTATATCGTGGTCATCCCCGATTATCGCCTGTTGCCGGAGATAGAATATCCGGCATTTCTCGATGATTGCGCCGAGGCCGTGTCCTGGGTCAGCCACAATATCAACCGGCATGGCGGGGACTTCACGCGCATGGCGCTGGCTGGCCATTCCGCCGGGGCCTACAATGCCGCGATGCTGGCGCTGGCGCCCAACCTGTTGTCGGCGCGCGGCCTTTTGCCGGGGCTGAGGGGCGTGGCGGGTCTGTCCGGTCCATATGATTTCTATCCCTTCGACGGGGAGGTGTCGCGGCGCGTGTTCGGGCACGCGCCCGAGCCGCAGGCAACCCAGCCGATCTCTCACATCAATGCAGCAAGCCCGGCCATGTGGCTCGGTACCGGCGACAAGGATCGTCTGGTCCTGCCGCGCAACAGCGACAATCTGGCCGGGGCGCTGCGAAATTCCGGTGTCGATGCCGAGGCGCGGCATTATAACGGCCTCGATCATGCCGGAACGCTGCTGGCGCTCAGCTGGCCGCTGCGTCTGAGGGCGCCGGTTCTCGCCGATATGGGTGAATTTCTGCGGCGGATATTTGCCGCCTGAGCCGCTCTAGCCCTTGGCCTGGCGATGGCGTGCGGCGATGACGGCCGCGGAGGCGGCTGTGCGATGCGCCGAGGAAAAGAATTCCCGGTGCGCCAGCACCAATATGGTGCCCAGACAAACCAGCACGCCGAGCCATTCTGAGATGAACCAGACAACGGCGGGAATGGAAAAATAATAGGCGCGGATGCCGCTGTTGAAATTCTTGGCGCCCAGCGCGTTCATGCGGGCAATGGCTTCGATTTCCTCGTCCGTGGTGATGCGGTCATGGTCGAGTGCGCCGAGCATGATGCAGAAATGATTGAACTGGCGCAGCGACAGGGTGAAGGCGAAAAAGGCCAGCACGAACATGGTCAGCAGGATCGCCAGGTGGATCTGCACATCGAGCACGGAATAGGTGCGTTCGATCGACAGGGAATCCAGCGCGTCCATCAGCGTGGGCAATTGGCCATAGACGGCAAAGACCGCCAGAACCAGCAGCACCGAGGTCGAGGCAAGAAAGCTGACCGAGCCCATGATATTGCCCGACAGGATCGCGTCGAACGGGCTTTCCCGGCGCGCGGCATTGGCTACCCAGCGCCGGCGCTGCATGTTCATGATCACCGAAAGTGAGGGACGGCGCTTTTCCACCTGCGGCACGACGATGTTATAGGCGAGATAGGCCAGGAGCGGAAAGATCGAGGTCAGAAAAGTGGTCACGTAAGGCTCCCCGGCGCAAGGCGATTGCGCCGACTATACCGTGCCGCCTGCCTTTGGCCATATCGCTTAGATCGGACGTGGATTGGCTCGATGGACGGCGTCGATATCGGCCAGCACGTCGGGTGACAATGTCAGATCGATCGCGCCCAGAACCTGTCGTAATTGTTCTGTGCTGGTCGCCCCGATAATCGTCGAGGTCATGAAGGGGCGGCTGCGGCAGAAGGCGATGGCCATCTGTACCGGATCAAGGCCGTGGCGCGCGGCCAGGGCATGATACTGGTGGGCGGCGCGGTCCGAATGCTCGTTGAGCCGCCAGAAGCCTTTCTGATAGTGACGGCGGCTGCCTTCCGGCGTCGCATCATTGAAATATTTCCCGGTCAGCAGGCCCCCTGCCAGCGGCGAATACGCCAGCAGGCCGACCTGTTCGTGATGGCTCAACTCGGCCATGTCATGGTCAAAGATGCGGCGGAGCAGGCTATATTCGTTCTGCACCGAGGCCATGCGCGGCAGGGCGTTCTGGTCGGCGAGGCGCAGCCATTGGGCGATGCCCCAGGTGGTTTCGTTGGACAGACCGACATGGCGGATCTTGCCTTCCTGCACGAGATCGCCAAGCGCGGCGAGCACCTCCGCCATCTTGTCGAGAGCCTCTGCGGTGTTTTGGCCCTGCGGCGCATAGGTCCAGTAATTTTCAAAATTGTAATGGCCCCGGCTCGGCCAGTGAATCTGATAGAGATCGACATAATCGGTCTGCAGGCGCCGCAGACTGCCCTCCAGCGCCTCGCGCACGGATTTCCGGTCGGGTTTTGCGCCATTGCGGATATGGGCATTGCCCCCACCGGCGATCTTGGTGGCGAGCACCCATTTGCTGCGATCTTTGTGGGCGGCAAACCAATTGCCGATAATCGTCTCGGTGCGGCCGCTGGTTTCGGGGCTGCCGGGCACGGCATAGACCTCGGCGGTGTCGATGAAGTTGATGCCGGCGTCGCGCGCCATGGCAATCTGTTCATGTCCCTCGTCCTGGCTGTTCTGGCTGCCCCAGGTCATGGAGCCGAGACAAATATCGGTCACCTGAAGGTCGGTACGGCCAAGGGTCTTGAATTGCATGTGGAAATCCGTGGGACATGTCGCTGAAACTGGGCGGACCCTAGACCAGCGGGCATTTTCAGGGAAGTGTTTCAGCGTCATTTGCCGATATATCGGGGCGTCCCGCGCCGGACTTTCCCCAGGCATGTCAAAAAACCGTCACGAGGCCCGCAAGGGGGGTTGAGGTCTGCGGCATCACCCCCTATATAGCCCTCACACCGCGCCGAGGCGCCGTGTTTGACGCGGGATGGAGCAGCCCGGTAGCTCGTCAGGCTCATAACCTGAAGGTCGCAGGTTCAAATCCTGCTCCCGCAACCAAAAAAGCCCAGTGAACTCATTGAGTTCGCTGGGCTTTTCCTTTTTGGGGCCGGCCATCCCAGGTGCTGCGGGACGGTTTGCAGATTGTTCATTGCCCGGCATTAGATTGGACGGTACTTTGCCAACTCGGTTGGCCCGCTTGTTGCGCGCAGGGGAGCGGTTGATGTTTGAGTTCGGGCGCAGCGCGGCGCTTTGTTTCCCTCTCATGCGGGGGCAGGGAAAAAAGGGCAGGACTTCTTGAGGCTGATACGGCGCCACGAATTCATGGTCTGGGTGGCTCTTGGCGCCCTCGCTGGTTTCGGGCCGGCGGGTATAGTGCCGGCTCATGCGCAGAATCTGGTGCCCCAGAGCTTTTTCAACGCGCCCATCGATCCGGCGGCTCCCACTGCGGTTGAAGCCGAAGAGCTGGTTTTCGATTCGGTGCGCAATATCATCACGGCGCGTGGCGACGTGGTCGTGCGCGTCAGCGGCTATACCATTACCGGCAACGAACTGGTCTATCGGCGCGCCAGCGGCGAAATGGATGTCCGGGGCAATGTGCGGGTGACCGACCCGTCCGGCAATGTTTCGGAGAGCACGACCCTAAGCCTGACCGGCGGGCTCAGGCGTTCGGTGCTCGATTCGATGACCATCACCGCCTATGACGGATCGCGGATCACAGCCGACAGCGCCGATTTCGACCAGCAGTTGCGCTCCATTCTGGTCAATGCCGAATATGCGCCCTGCGGCGAATGCGCCGGCAGCGACGGCCGGCGGATTGGCTGGTCGATCAGCGCGGCCAAGGTGGTGCAGACAGCCGAGGACGGTTCGATCAGCTTCGAGCAACCGGTTCTGTCGCTGCTGGGCGTGCCGGTTGCCTGGCTGCCGTATCTCTGGCTGCCCGATCTCAGCGATAATGCACTCGAAACACTTCCCGTGCCCCGCTTCGGCTATTCCGAACAGATCGGTCTCAAGGCGGAAGTGCCGGTCACGGTCTATTCGAGCCGGATGACCGACATCATCCTGACCCCGACATTGCTGTCGCGGCAGGGGCTGCTGCTCGGCGCCGAATGGGTGCAGCGCTTCGATCAGGGGTCCTTCCGCATCAAGGCGTCCGGCCTTTACCAGGCCGACCAGACCGCGTTTACCGCGCCCGAGGCCCAGCGCGACTGGCGCGGCGCGGTGCAGGCGGATGGTGAGTTCAAGCCGGTTCGGGACTGGACCGTCGGCATGGCCTATGCGGCATTTTCAGATAGCCGCTATTTCGCCGACTATCAGCTTGATGCACGGCGCGCAGCGGTCAACGAGGTCTATGCGACCCACCTGACGGCCGACACTTATGTCGATGCGCGCATTCAGCAGTTCAACCAGCTCGGCGCCGATGCGGCCTTGCGCGAACAGCAGGGCGTTGCCCTGCCCAATCTGCGGGTTGAACGCACCTTCAGATTGCCCTCGGGCGGCGGACAGGTGCAGATCGAAGGGCGTATGCTCGGCATTTACCGGGAGCGCGACAATTCCGCCCTGTTCAACGGGGTGCCTTATGATTTCGGCTATGCCGGTACGCGCATGCACGCCATGGGGCAGGCCAGCTGGCAGAATCAGTGGATTGCCGGTTGCGCGGTCGTAACCCCCTTTGCCGGCATACGGCTCGATGCTGCCAGCTATGAGCGTGGCACGGGCGTGACCTTCGATCCCCTGTCCGCGCCCCCGGCAGATGGCACATTGTTCGGCGTCACCCCCATTGCGGCGCTCGATATCCGCTATCCCTTGATCGCCCGCAGTCCGGGCATGACCCACCTGGTCGAGCCGATTGCGCAGCTGGTTTATCGCGGTGCGTCGAGCCTTGCGCCCGGCATTACCAATGAAGATTCCCAGAGTGTGGTTTTCGATGACTCCAATCTCTTCAGCTATAATCGGTTCACCGGCATCGACCGGCAGGAAAACGGGCTGAGGCTTAATGTCGGCGGGCGCTATCTCGCCAGTTTCGATGATGGCAACTATCTCGAACTGGTGGCCGGGCAGTCCTTCCAGCTGGCCGGAGCCAATGTGTTTGCCGATCCCAACCGGCAGCAGGCCGGGCTGGGCTCGGGTCTCGACAACGGGGCCTCCTATGCCGTTCTGGGCGCCTATGGCGTCGTGGCCGATGCGTTCAAGCTCGGCGGCAAAATGCAGATCGATACGAGCGATCTCAGCCTGGCGCGTGCCGGGCTGGGCCTTTCCTATAGCCAGGATGGCTGGGGCGCCGCGCTCAACTACCGCTATGCGGAAGCGGTGCCAGCGAACGGAAATCCGGCCACGCTGCACGAGGTGGGCACCGAAGTGACGGTGCCATTCGATGAATACTGGTCCGCATCGGGCAATTATTACTGGGACATTTCGGGCAATAGCTGGCTGCAGGCCGGCGGCGGCCTCAATTATAACGACGGCTATCTCAATATGGCGGCCAACCTGACGCGCACCGGGCCGACCCACAGATCGCCCAATGATCTGCGCGCCACCGTCACCTTCCGGCTGATGGCGCCGGCCGGATTTGACGCGGGTTATTCCGGCGCCGTGCCGTTGAACCAATTGCTGCAATAGGCGAGGAGCGCTCCATGCAAAGACGGCATTTTCTCGCAGTCCTGGGCAGCGGCTTGCTGGCGGCGGGTCTGGCGGGCTGCACCAGTTTTGCGCCGGTCTATGGTGGTGGTGAGGCCGCGGGGCTGGCAGCGGCACGGTTCAATTTTGCGCCGCCCACCAATCGGCTGGAGCAGGTCATGCTCAACCGACTGGCCTTGGCCTTTCCGAATGCTGCAGGCGCCAATGATCCAGTGCTGCGGGTTTCGGCGCGCAGTCTCTCCCTCGGGGGCGCCTTGTCCAAGGCGGTCGCGGTGGGCAGTCCGGTCGAAACCCGGGTCGAGGCGACGATCAGCATCGAGCAGGACGGGCAGACATTGTTCACTGCCACCCGCTTTACCGACACCGCCTATCAGAGCGGCAAGCTGGCGCCGACCGAACGGGCCTCGGTCGAGGGCGTGCGCGAGACGGCCGCCCTGAGCACAGCCGAGGCTTTGCGGCTGGCCATCCTGGCGGGCTATCGTCCCGGAATGGTCAGCACGCAACCACGTTGACGGCCAGTCCGCCAAGGCTGGTTTCCTTGTATTTCTCGCTCATGTCCCGCCCGGTCTGGCGCATGGTCTCGATACAGGCGTCGAGCGGCACGGCATGGGTGCCGTCGCCCTTGAGCGCCAGCGATGCAGCCGTGACGGCCTTGACCGCGCCGAAGGCATTGCGTTCGATGCAGGGGATCTGCACGAGACCGCCCACCGGATCGCAGGTCATGCCAAGATGGTGTTCGAGTGCAATTTCGGCGGCGTTTTCCACCTGGGCCGGTGTGCCGCCGAGAATGGCGCATAATCCTGCAGCCGCCATGGCCGAGGCGGAGCCCACCTCGCCCTGACAGCCAACCTCGGCCCCGGAAATCGAGGCGCGATGCTTGATGATGCCGCCAATGGCGGCTGCGGTGAGCAGGAAGTCGCGGATGGCGCTTTCGCCGGTGCCGGCATTGAACTGAACCGCATAGCGCAGGACGGAGGGGATGACGCCGGCTGCGCCATTGGTCGGCGCGGTGACCACGCGGCCACCGGCGGCGTTCTCCTCGTTGACGGCCATGGCGAAGAGGCTCAGCCAGTCATTGGCCATGAGCGGGTCGATCTCGTTGCGCTGCCACTTCCCCGCCAATTGGGCATGAATGGCGGCAGCACGGCGTTTGACCCGGAGGCCGCCGGGCAATTCTCCGGATTGAGCAATGCCCCGGTCGATGCAGCCGGACATGGTGCTCCAGATCTCGTCCAGTTGCTGGTTCAATCTGGCACGGGGCAGGCGTGCTTCCTCATTGGCCCGCTTCATCGCCGCGATGGACAGACCGGAGCGGTGGGCCATGTCCAGCATTTCTGCCGCATCGGCAAAGGGCCAAGGCACGTCCTGATCAGCCGGGGAGGCGGTGCGGACCGCGTCCAGCTCTTCGGCAGTGACGACGAAGCCGCCGCCCACCGAATAATAGATGCGCCGCAGCAGCAATTGTCCGTCGCTGTCCCAGGCACAGAACTGCATGCCGTTGGGATGGCCGGGCAGGGGATTGGTCTTGTCGAGAACCAGATCGACGGCAGGCCGGAAGCGATAGGCCGGATGACCCGGCGGTGTTACGCGCCCGTCATCTCGAATGGCGGCGATGATTGCATCCATGGCGTCGGGATCAATGGTGCGGGGATGCTCGCCCGCCAGACCCAGAATGACCGCCCTGTCGCTGCCATGGCCGATGCCGGTAAAGGCCAGTGATCCGTGCAGGCTGGCGGTGATGGCAGCGGGCCTTGCCCTGGCGGCGCGTGGCCAATTGCCTGCGGCAAGATCATCGAGGAACCGGCCTGCGGCCACCATCGGCCCCATTGTGTGGGAGCTCGAAGGGCCGATGCCGATCTTGAACACGTCGAAAACCGAAAGAAACATGACCCATCATAGCCGGGAGAATGGCCGGTGCAATCGGTGGCGGCGGATTGTTTCGCAATGGGCAACAGAGCGTGGCGCCGGCTGACGATTGCGCCGCCGCCGCGATCGGCCGATATTTTGCGCAAGCACAGGAGAAACAGATGAGCTCATATCATTTCCGCGCCGAGGCCGGCGCCGACCCGAGCGCCCCCGTGATCTTCCTGTTTCACGGGACGGGCGGCGACGAGAACCAGTTTTTCGAGCTGGCGGGGCAATTGCTGCCCGGCGCAAGGCGGATCGCGCCACGCGGCGATGTCAGCGAGCACGGCGCCCTGCGCTATTTTCGCCGTACCGGCGAGGGCGTCTATGACATGGACGACCTTGCCCGCCGCACCGAGGCGATGACCGGCTTCATCCGTGAGCAGATCGGCGACAGCACGCCCGCGCGGGTGCTGGCACTGGGCTATTCCAACGGTGCCAATATCATCGCCTCGGTGATGTTTGCCGCACCGGCGCTTTTCGATGCGGCGGTTCTGATGCATCCGCTGATCCCCTTCGCGCCGGCAAAGGCTGATTTTTCAGGGCGGGACGTGCTGATCACGGCGGGCCGGCGCGACCCCATTGCCCCGGCGCAGGCAACGCAGGCGCTGGCCGACTATTTCAGCGCCAATGGCGCCAATAGCCGGCTTGCCTGGCATGAGGGCGGCCATGAAGTGCGACAGGAAGAACTGGCGGCGATCCAGCAGTTCCTGTGATCCGGAAAAATGGAAATTAACATGTTCTTGAGGCGTTAACGGCGAGAATGGTGCGCTTGGGATGAGGTGCGCCATTTCCTCCATCGGTCAACACATCGCTCGGACCCTGTCGCTGAAGGTTCTGGTTTTTGTGCTGCTCGGCTTTGCCGCTGTGGCGCTGCCCGCCTATGCGGCCTTCAACTGGATCGCTCAGTCCACCATTATCCAGCTGGGCACCCTGTTTGCCGAAAAACAGGTGCTTTATGACCGCCATCGCGGCCTGGGCGCCCTGATGCGCGAAGTGGCGCTGGCCGAGGCTCTGGCCGGCAGCCAGGCTATCCGCGACTGGGCGCGCGACGAGGATAATCCGGCCCTGCAGCGGCGTGGTCTGGCCGAGCTTGAACATTACCGGCAGAGCTTCGCCGACAAATCCTATTTCTTCGTGATCGACGCCTCGGGCAGTTACTATTTCAACGATGCGACCAATTCCTATGCCGGGAACCAGCGCCGCTATGCCGTCGATGCGGAAAATCCGCGCGATGTCTGGTATTTTTCCACCAAGGCGTTGGGGGCGGGTTGCCATCTCAATGTCGACAATGATGCCAATCTGGGCGTGACCAAAGTCTGGATGAACTGTGTTATCCGCGAGGGAAACACCGTGCTTGGCGTGCTCGGCACCGGGATCGACCTGTCGGCCTTCATCCAGGAAGTGGTCAATGTTCCCCAGACGGGGGTGACCTCGATGTTCGTTGATCGGCAAGGCCAGCTGCAGGCTCACCGCGACAAGAGCCTGATCAATCTGGCGAGCCTGTCGGTCGAGACCCGCGATGCGCGCAGCGTGTTCAACCTGATGGACAGCCCGGCCGATCGGGATCGGTTGCGCAGCCTGATGGCGGACGTGGCGGCAGGCGAAGGCATGGTGCGCTCGACCTTCGTTGACATCGACGGACAGCAGACGCTGGTCGGTGTCGGCTATCTCGACCGGCTTGGCTGGTTCAACATTACCCTGATGGACGTGGACACGATCATCGACCGCCGCCTGTTCATGCCGATCGGGTTTCTGCTGATCGGCGTCATCGGGCTGGTGGCCTTCCTGCTGATGGTTATTTTCAAGCAAGCCGTGCTGGACCGGCTGGTCGCGCTCGAACGGGTGGTGCGGCTGGCGCAAGGTGGCAATTTCGGTCCGGCGCGGGCCATGGGCGGCGGCGCGAAGGACGAGGTCGACCGGCTGGGCAATGCCTTTGCCGAGCTTGCGCAAGTAGTGGACGACAATACGCGCCTCCTGGAAACCCGCGTCAGCGAGCGGACCAAGGAATTGCAGCAGCTGGCCTTCAAGGATGGGCAGACCGGTATGCTCAACCGCCGTGGATTTGCCGCGGCTCATGCAAATGCGGCGTCGCAGGGCCAATATGGCCTGCTGCTGATGGATATCGACCGGTTCAAGGTGGTCAATGACAGCTATGGCCATGCCGCCGGCGACAGCGTGGTGATCGAGGTGGCGCGCCGTGTCGGGCAGGCGATCGGTGCGCTTGATGCCCGTGCCCGCTGGGGCGGGGACGAATATATCGTGCTGCTGCCCGATGCCTCGCCGCAAACATTGCGCGTGACCGCGGAGGCCATTCTGGCGTCGATCTGCGACTTGCCGGTGACGCTTGCCGACGGCAGGGAGATCGCCATTTCGGTCAGTATCGGCGCCTGTATGGCCGAGCGGGGCGATGGTCTGGACATGGCGGTGGATATGGCCGATGCGGCGCTGTACATGGCCAAATCGCAGGGCCGCAACAGGTTGATCGTCTTTGATCACCAAATGCAGGAGCAATCCCGCCGCGCCTGAGGCGGGACGCATTGGGATGACGGGGCGGGGATCGCTTGCTAGTCTGCGGATCTTGCGGGAGGCCCGATATGCGTTTCTTTGCCGTTCTTGCCCTTGCCCTGGCCGGCAGTCCCAGCGTGACTGGTGTGGCCGCAGCGGCCAGTTTTGACTGTGCCAAGGCATTCACCGCTTTCGAGCGCGCCATCTGTGGCAGCTCCGAGCTGTCCAAAGCCGATGACCGGCTCGCGGTCACCTATGAGACGGCCATTGGCGGGCTTTCGGAATATGCGAGAAGCGAGCTGCGCGATGGTCAGCGGGAGTGGCTGAGTTATGCGCAGCGCGCCTGCACGCCTGACGCCCGGCCGCTGATGACCGGCGTCTATGACGAGCGGGGTGTGTCCTGCCTCCTCGATCTGTTCAATCGCCGCAGCACTGTACTGGAGCAGAGCCGGATGGTGGGTGGGCTGCGCATTGTTCCGCTGGCCCGCTACGAGGCATTGCCCGACCCCTATGAGGCCGAAAATCCTGAATCCTGGTGGCCGGTCGCGCGGCATGAGCTGAGCTGGGTCGAGCTGGATATGGATGAGGGCTTTGCCTATGCCTTCAGCGATCTGGTGCGGCTTGAAGCCAGAATGATGGCCCCGGTGTTTTCAGACGGTATCGGGCCGGAGGCCGAGGATGACGGCAGCAGCAGCGACACGATAAATTCGCTGATTATAGATGAGGTTGCGGGCGATGGACGCATCTCGCTCAAAGCCAGCACCTATTGGTATGGGCATGGCGCGGCTCATGGCAATTGGGGCGTTTACTATCGCCACTACCTGACCGAACAGGGCCGTTTCATGGAAGGACGTGACCTGTTTGACGGCGATGGGTGGGAGGCGCGCCTGCTGGAACTGGCCGTCGCAGCGGCCCAGGCTGAACATGGCGATGACCTGATGCTGGACGATACCAGCTACATCGCCGATGCGGTTGCCGATCCGGGGCGCTGGGACCTGTCCGATCCCTATGCGCTGATCATTCAGTTCCAGCCCTATGAAATCGCCGCCTATGCCTATGGCGCGCCGCAGGCAAGGGTGCGCTGGAGCGATCTGGAGGATTATCTCACCGAGGGCGCCGAGAAGATCCGCTTTGGATATTAGCAATTACCCCAGAAGGTCGGCCCATTCCGGGTGGCGGCGGAACTGCGCCACGACATAGGGGCAGACCGGCGTGATCTTGAAATTCTGCTCGCGGGCATCGGCGATGGCAGCCTTGACCAGTTGGGCGGCAATACCGCGCCCCTCATATTCCGACGGTACGCCCGTGTGGTTGATGACCATGGGGCCGGAGCCTTCTTTCTTGTAGGTCATTTCGGCCTCTGCGCCGGGGGCCAGATGAATGACATAGCGGCCGCGTGTCGGGCCTTCTTCGCGGATGATCTTGTATTCGGTGTCGCTCATGGTGGTTTCCTTAGCCATTTGTCGTGACAAGATGTGGGGTCTTTGCGACGGTGTCGCAAGCGGGGTGAATTTGTCAGCAGACAGTTGGCCTTCACCGCGGGTTTGGCGCGAAAGAGCAGGGTTAGTGCCTATGAGTGATATTGTGCATCACATGATCGCCTCCGGACCGCGTCCGGTGGCCCCGTTCAGCCATGCCGTCGAGAGCGATGGCTGGGTGTTCATCACCGGGCAGATGCCGACCGATCCGGCGGCACCCGATGCACCATTGCCCGAGGGGGTCGAGGCGCAGACGCGGCGGGTGGTGGAGAATCTCAAAATCGTGCTGGGCGGGATCGGGCTGGGTCTTGAGCATGTGACCATGGCGCGGATTTATCTCACGCAGTTCGAGCGCGACTATGCGGCGCTCAACGCGCTGTGGCCGAGCTTTTTCGAGGCGGGCAAATTGCCGGCGCGAACCACGGTCGGCGTGACGGCTTTGGCGGTGGGGGCGCTGGTGGAAATCGATCTGGTGGCAAGAAGGCCGGGCTAGGCACCGCCCTCGTCGCTCGATCTGCACCCTCCCCCGATCAGGGGGAGGCGGGATCGCGTATGTGGAGGCCTTAGTCCTGCTTCCGGCTCATCTCGATCATGCGTTCCACGGCCTGCCTTGCAGGAGCGATGATGTTGTCGGGGATCGTGACTTCCTCGGCGCCGGTGTGGAGGGTCCAGAGGACGTTTTCGAGATTGATGCGCTTCATATGCGGGCAGATATTGCAGCCGCGCAGGAAATCGACGCCGGTGGTCTCGGAGGCCACATTATCGGACATGGAGCATTCGGTGACCATGACCACCCGGGCGGGCTTGGTGCTCTTGACCCAGTCGATCATGGCGGCGGTGGAGCCGGCGAAATCGACGGCATCGACCACTTCGGGCGGGCATTCGGGATGGGCGATGATCTTGGCCGACGGGTAGGCGTGGCGCAGCTCGGCAATGTCATCGGCGGTGAAGGTCTCGTGGACTTCGCAGGCGCCGGCCCAGGTAATGATCTTCTTATGGGTCTTCTTGGCGGTGTTCTTGGCCAGATACTGATCGGGGATCATCATCACCGTGTCGCCTTCGACGCGGTTGACGATGTCGAGCGCGTTGGACGAGGTGCAGCAGACATCGGTAACGGCTTTGACCGCGGCTGAGGTGTTCACATAGGTGACGACCGGCACGCCGGGATAGCGGGCGCGCATGGCCATGACGTCCTCGGCGGTGATGCTCTCGGACAGCGAACAGCCGGCGCGGCTGTCGGGGATGAGCACCGTCTTTTCCGGGTTCAGCATCTTTGAGGTCTCGGCCATGAAATGCACGCCGCATTGCACGATGACCGATTGGGTGACCCTGGTGGCTTCCACGGCCAGTTGCAGACTGTCGCCCACGACGTCGGCGACGCCGTGATAGATCTGCGGCGTCTGGTAATTGTGGGCAAGGATGACCGCGTCCTTCTCCTTTTTCAGCCGGTTGATCTGGAAGATCAGCGGCGCATAGAAGGACCATTCCACTTCCGGGATCTTGTCGCGGACGCGCTCGAAGATCGGCGCCGTCTCGCGCTGGATGGCGCTCGAATATTTGAGGTCGAAGGAATCGGCCAATATGGTGCGCGCCTCGGCAAGCGGGGTCAAAGCATTGATCATCTGTACCATGGCGGCCTCCCTGCGGCCTCCCTCGGGGTGGAGCCGCTCCAGCGGGCGGAACCTAGGTATTTTCGGCTTTCAATTCAATGAATGGCCTTGCAGTTAATTGGTCTGACGCCTAACGCTTCTGTCGACTTCTCCCAGCCGAGGACCATTTTCATGCCGCAGGACGCAAACGCCATCCGCTCCATTCTATCGCTCGCTCCGGTCGTGCCGGTCATCATTCTCGATGACGTGGCGCAGGCAAGGCCGCTGGCCGAAGCGCTGGTGGCGGGCGGATTGCCGGTGCTGGAAGTGACGCTGCGCACGCCCAATGCGCTCAAGGTCATGGAAGAAATGGCCAAGGTGACAGGCGCTATCGTCGGTTCGGGCACGGTGCGCAATGCCGGGCATATGAAGGCGTCGGTGGATGCCGGCTGCCGTTTCATGGTGTCGCCCGGCGCCTCGCCACGCCTGCTCGACGCGGCAGACGATGTGTCCATTCCGCTGCTGCCGGGTATCGGAACGCCGACCGAGGCGATGGCGGCGGCAGAGCGCGGCTATTCCTTCCTCAAATTCTTCCCCGCCGAAGCCTTGGGTGGCGCCCCTGTGCTCAAGGCGTTTGCCTCGCCGCTGCCCGACATCACCTTCTGCCCCACCGGTGGCATCGACCCGGCAAAGGCCAAGACCTATCTGGGCCTGCCCAACGTCATCTGCGTCGGTGGCAGCTGGATCATGCCGGCCGATGCTTTGGCGAGCGGGGATTTTGCGCGGATTGAGGCGCTGGCCAAGGAAGCGAGCGCGCTGCGGGGGTAGTGTTGCGTCGCCAGAATTCTAGCGGTCGTCATTGCCCGGCTCGTCCGGGCAATCCATTCTTGCCGCGGCGTAGCATGGACCACCCGGACAAGCCGGGTGGTGACGATAGTTTGGATATAGAGCGATGACTGGAAGCGCTCCTAATGCCCTCGGTCATCTGCGGATTGTTCTCTCGGACAAAGCCTATGTCGGGCCGGGGCGGGCTGATCTGCTTGAGGGAATCCTAACGACGGGTTCCATCTCTGCTGCCGGAAAGGCGATGGGGATGAGTTACAAGCGGGCCTGGGGATTGGTGCAGGCGTTGAATGAGGGGTTTGGTGCGCCGCTGGTGGAGACCAATCGCGGTGGGGCCGGGCAGGGCGGGGCGGTGTTGACGCCATTGGGGCAGAAGGTCTTGGCCCATTATCGGGACATGCAGCGCAAGACTGAAAACGCCATTGCCGAGGATGTCGCGGCCCTGCGGGCGCTGATGATCGATATTTCCTGATAAACATATCGCTTGCATGCATACGTCGTTTGATCAACGATATGTTTGAATAAACATATCGGAGCCTGAATTGTCCCGTATCCTCTTTGCTGCGGCCCTGTTGGCCACGACGGCGCTGCCCGCTTTTGCTGAAAGCGTCAATGTGGCGGTGGCTGCCAATTTCACCGCTGTCGCGCAGGCGCTGGAGCCCATTTTCGAAGCGGAGACTGGCCATGAGCTTCAGCTAAGCTTTGGCGCGACGGGGCAGTTCTGCACGCAGATTTCGCAAGGCGCGCCGTTTGGCGTGTTTCTGGCCGCCGATACGGCGCGCCCGGAGCTGGCGCTTGCGGAAGGCTTTGCCGTCGATGGGACATTCTTTGTTTATGCGCAGGGCCGGTTGGCGCTGTTCGGGCCGGATCGCGACATGAGCGATGGCGAGGCCGCGCTGAGCGCTGATTTCTCCCAGATCGCTATCGCTGATCCGCAGGCGGCGCCCTATGGCAAGGCAGCGGTTGAAACGCTGACGGCTTTGGGGCTTTACGAGGCTATCGAGCCCAAGGTGGTGTGGGGTGAAAATATTTCGCAGACGCTGCAATTCGTCGATACCGGCAATGCCGAACTGGGTTTTGTGGCGGCCAGCCAGGTGTTGGACAAGGACGACAAGTGGATTGTGCCTGAAGAGCTGCATGCGCCGATTGCTCAGGGGGCTGTTCTGCTCAAGGAAGGCCAGACTAATCCGGCGGCGATTGCGTTCATGGAATTTCTGAAGTCGGATCAGGCGGTGGCGATTATTGAGGCGGCGGGGTATTCGGTGCCTTAAAGGTGGCCGGGGGCTGAGCCTGCCTTTGCTTTTTGGGATCAACCCTCTCCACCAAATCCGAGGGCAGCGCGGTGTTTTTGTTTGCACCGTGCGGTACTGGAATTAGGAGTGATCATGGACCTCGCCCCCCTTATTGCTCCCATCACCCTGACGCTGACACTGGCTTTCAGCGTGACCATGATCCTGATTGTCATTGGCACGCCGATCGCCTGGTGGCTGGCGCATGGGCGCTGGGCTGGCAAGGAAATCGTGGGAGCCATCGTGACCTTGCCCATGGTGCTGCCGCCGACCGTGCTCGGGTTCTACCTGTTGCTGGCCTTCGGCCCGAATGGTCCGGGCGGTTCGCTGGCGGGATTGTGGGGCGCGCGGACGCTGGCCTTTTCCTTTGGCGGACTGGTGATCGGCTCGGTCATCGCCTCGCTGCCCTTCATGGTGCAGCCGCTGCGCAATGCCTTTGCGGCCATAGAGAAGGATGTGATGGAGGCCGCCGATACGCTGGGCGCCTCGCGCTGGCAACTCTACTGGCGGGTGATCCTGCCGCTGGCGCGGCCGGGTTATCTGGTGGGCGGGATCATGGCCTTTGCCCATACGGTGGGTGAATTCGGCGTCGTGCTGATGATCGGCGGCAATATTCCGGGGCGCACCAGGGTCATTTCCATCGCCATCTACGATTATGTCGAGCGGCTGGAGTGGGACAAGGCGCATCTGCTGGCGGCTGGCATGGTGATCTTCGCCTTTGTCGTGATCCTTTCCACATTGCTGGTGAACCGGCGGGTGATGACGCCTTTGGGCTGAGGGTGACGCGTGTGTGGATGTCCTTCCTGGCCCAAATCGGTCCACCGGGCCGATTTGGCTAAAGGACGCCTTGAAGGCTAACATGTTAGTTGCTAGAGCAGGCCGACCTGATCCCGGAGTGCTCCAGAATGACTGCAGTCGACAAGGCCCTGACCGTTGCGGACATGAAGCGGCTGGCGCATCGCCGGGTGCCGAAAATGTTCTTCGAATATGCCGATAGCGGCTCCTATACCGAAGGCACCTATCGGGACAATGAGAGCGATTTTCAGAAAATTCTGCTCAACCAGAAGGTGGCGGTGAACCTGGAGGGGCGCAATCTCAAGGTGAAGATGCTCGGGCAGGATATCACCATGCCCGTGGCCATTGCTCCGGCGGCGACCGGCGGCATGCAGGTGGCCGATGGCGAGATCAAGGCCGCCAAGGCGGCGGAAAAATTCGGTATTCCGTTTTCGCTCTCGACCATGAGCGTCTGCTCCATCGAGGACGTTGCCGAGAACACGACGGCGCCGTTCTGGTTTCAGCTCTATGTGATGCGCGACCGCGATTTCATCAACCGGCTGATCGATCGGGCCAAGGCGGCGAAATGTTCGGCGCTGATCCTGACCATGGATCTGCAGATCCTTGGCCAGCGGCACAAGGACATTCGCAATGGCCTTTCAACGCCACCCAAGTTCACGCCCTATTCGATCTGGCAGATGATGCAGCATCCGCTCTGGTGCCTGCGCATGCTGGGCACCAAGCGGCATACGTTCCGCAATATCGTTGGCCATGTCGGTGGCGATCATGACCTTGCCTCGCTGTCGGCCTGGACGGCCAGCCAGTTCGACCCGACGCTCAATTGGGCTGATGTGCGCTGGATCAAGGAGCGCTTTGGCGGGCCGGTCATCGTCAAGGGCGTGCTCGACGCCGATGATGCGCAGGCGGCGCTGGATAACGGGGCCGACGCCATCATTGTCTCCAATCATGGCGGGCGGCAGCTCGATGGCGCGCCGTCCACGATCCGGGTGCTGCCTGAAATCGTGGACCGGGTGGGGCACAAGACCGAGGTCTATCTCGATAGCGGCATCCGCTCCGGGCAGGACGTGATCAAGGCTTTGGCCTATGGCGCGAAATCGACCTTTATCGGTCGCCCCATGCTCTATGGCCTGGGTGCGGGCGGCGAGGCCGGTGTGTCCCGGGTGCTGGAAATCATGCGCAAGGAACTGGACACCACCATGGCCCTGTGCGGCGAGCGCGACATTGCCAATGTCGGTCTGCACAATATCTATTCCAACGACATTCCGGCCCGCAATGCGCCCCGGCCGCGCGGTTGACCGGATTCAGAAAAGTACAAGTCTTTGCAACAAGATGCTGGACACGCTGACCGGCGATTGATTTGTTAGCGCAATTCGGCGGCCTTGGGAGAGGCTCGTCTCGCCGGACCAGTGCGTCAGAAGATGCACCCTTCAGGAGGAAATGAATGAAAAGACGCGAGTTCTTCAAGCAGGCTTCGGTCGCCACCATTGGCGCGGCTGCCGCCGCAACGCTGGCCACGCCCGCAATCGCCCAGGGCAATATCACCTGGCGCATGGTCACCACCTGGCCCAAGAATTTTCCGGGCCTGGGCGTTGGCGCGCAGCGCCTCGCTGACCGCATTACCGCAGCTTCCGGTGGCCGCCTGACGGTGCAGGTCTTTGCCGCCGGTGAAATGGTGCCTGGCCTGCAGGCGCTGGATGCGGTGATCGACGGCTCGGCTGAAATGAGCCATGGCGCGGCCTATTACTGGCAGAACAAGAGCGCCGGCCTCAGCTTCTTTACCGGTGTGCCCTTCGGCATGACCAGCCGCGAGCTGACCGGCTGGGTGCGCCATATGGGCGGCCAGGAAATCTGGGACGAGATCTACGACCAGTTCGGCGTGCAGGGCTTCCTGTCCGGCGATACCGGCACGCAGGCCGGCGGCTGGTTCAAGAACGAACTGACCGGCGTTTCCGACGTGCAGGGCCTGCGTTTCCGTACGCCGGGCCTGGGCGGTCAGGTCTGGGCCAAGCTCGGTGCATCGGTGACCAATCTGGCCGCTGGCGAAATCTTTGCGGCGCTGCAGTCGGGTACGCTGGACGCCGCCGAATTCGTCGGCCCCTATAACGATCTGGCGCTCGGCTTCTACCAGATCGCCAAGAACTACTACTTCCCCAGCTTCATCGAGCCGGGCCTGGCCACGGAACTGGTGGTCGACAAGGCCAAGTATCAGGCGCTGCCGGAAGATCTGCAGGCCATAGTGCGCGATGTCTGCCAGGCAGAATATGATAATGTGGCCGCCGATTTCGCCGCCAACGATCCGCGTGCCCTGCAGGCGCTGGTCAACGAACATGGCGTGCAGATTCGTCAGTTCCCGGACGAGATCCTCGAGGCCGGCGCCAAGGCATCGCTGGAAATCCTCTCGGAAATCCGCGAAAGCGGCGATGCGCTGACCAAGAAGACCGCCGAGAGCTTCATCTCGGCGCTCAATATCGTGCGTCAGAAGACCGACGGCACGGATTCGCTGTTCCTGGCGGCACGCGAGAAGTATTTCACGATCAGCTAAGGCAGGTTCTGCCTTTGACGTGGCGACAGGGGTCCTGCAAAGGACCCCTGTTTTTTATTGCCGATATGGGCCAAAGGCTTCACGATCGAGCGGCGTTAAGCCTTTGTTAAAGGGCTGGGGGGCGATGCTAGAGAGCATTGCGCAACCCGGATGGTGGCATTGGCGGCTGACCTGTTGGCAAATTTCGCGGTGGTGGGCCTGTTCGTCGCCCTCTGGGCCCTGTCGCAGGAGTGGGTGCGAACCTGGACCCGGGCAGCGCGCGTGCTTGGCTCCGGCCTGCTCATGGGCCTGGGTGCGGCTGCGTCCATGCAATTGTCCGTCGAACTGTTTGCAGGCGTGCATTTTGACCTGCGTGGTGTGCTGATCGCACTTGGCGGCATATTCGGTGGGCCGCTGGCGGCCCTGTTATCCGCGCTTGTCGCGGCGCTGGCGCGGATCGGCATTGGCGGTGGCGGCGTATGGGGTGGCGTGCTGATGATCGCCATCTATGGAGGCGTCGGCTGTGTGGGCTATCTTGTCCGCAGGCGCTGGGGGCTGACGCTGCCCTTCATTGCAGGGATCAGCGTGGTTCTGGCGACCCTGCCGGCCTTCTCGCTGCTGCTGCTGCCGGCCGACCTGCGGCAGATCGCGGCAAGCACCATCCTCGTGCCGCTCATGTTCATGACGGGGGTTGCCAGCTTTTTTGCCATTACCAGTATCGAGCGCAGCCGCTTCCGTGGATGGCTCACGCATCTGATGCGGGTGGCCATGGGACAGGCGCCCGATTATTTCTACATCAAGGACCGGCAGGGGCGGATCGTCATTGCCAATGATGCTGCGGCGCAGGCGGCCGGGCGGGCTTCTGCGGCCGAGATGGTGGGCCTGACCGATTTTGACCTGGCCTCGCCGGAGCGCGCCAAAATCCTGTTCGATGCCGAGCAGGCCATGCTCCGGGATGGCGGCACCATTGTCGATAATGAGGAAAGGATAGTGCAGCCCGACGGTTCGGTGCGCACCTTCGTCACCACCAAGCGCGCCATTTTCAATGCCGATGGCAGCGTGGCCGGGCTGGTGGGGGTGACCAAGGACCTTACCGAAAGACTGGCGCTGGAGCGCCGATTTACCGAGACGCGAGCGGAACTGGACGTCATTCTCAACGAAATGTCGGATGGGCTGGCACGTTTTGACGCCGATTTCAGGCTGGTCTTTTCCAACAGCAATTACCAGACGCTGTTCCCCCTGACCGGGAGCCTGCGGCAGCCTGGCGCGCATCTCAAGGATGTACTGGAGGCCGTGCTTGCCACAGGCGAGCAGATGCCGACCGGTCTCAGTGACGAGGAGTGGATCGCCGACGTGCTGAAAAAGATGCAGCACGGCGGCGAGGAACAGGTCAAGATGTATGATGGCCGCTGGCTGCTGATCCGCTCGACGCCGCTCCGCGCCGGGGGCACAGTCGTCATCGTGTCCGACATTTCCGGTCTCAAGCAGGCCGAGAGCCAGTTGATGGATGTGGCCGAGCAGATGCGCGTCCTGTCCGTCACCGATGCCTTGACCGGGTTGCACAATCGCCGCGATTTCGATGACGGCCTGGCTCGCCAGTTCGAGCGCTCGCAACGCGATGGCTCCGCGCTCAGCATCGTGATGATCGATATCGACCGGTTCAAGGTTTATAACGACACCTATGGTCACCCGGCCGGGGATGCCTGCCTGCGACGTGTCGCCGGTTGCATCCGCGATAGTGCCAAGCGCCCGATGGACATGGCCGCAAGGCTCGGGGGCGAAGAATTCGCCGTGCTGCTGCCCGGCACCGATCTGGCCGGCGCTGCAAAAGTCGCCGACGATATCAGGCGGGCTGTCGAAGTGTTGCAGATGCCCCATAGCGGGGTCGAGCGCGGCTATGTCACCATCAGCGCGGGCGTGGCCACGCTGGACCAGAACGGCCGGGTCGTCACCGGCCTCGATCTGCTCGAACAGGCCGACCGGGCGCTTTATGCCGCCAAGGCCTGCGGCCGCAATCAGGTCGCCACCACGGCTGCTTCCTGAAGCGGACGGGCCCGCGGTTCGTCGTCCTCAGCCTTGTTGTGGTTCCGGCCCATCGCCCTGGCGCAGGATGGGGTAGGCGACGCTGGCAAGCAGGGAATTGATGGTCTTGAGCGCGCGGATGGTTTCAAGGTGAATATTGCTGGTGGCGATGGATTGCTGGGCGCCGTCGCGCAGGCGGGCGAGGTGTTCTGCGGCGCTGGCGCGGCCCGCCATGCCCAGCGAGGCTTTCTGTTCGAGCAGCAGTTTGGCCGCAGCGCGATCCTCGCTCATCAGCACATTGAGCGCCAGATGCAGGTTGTCCACGACGCGGTGATGCAGGTCGTTGAGCTCGCGCCAGCCGGCGGGTGAGAATTTCACCTTCTGCTCGGCCCGGCTTTCGGCGAGCTTGACCAGGGTCTTGACCACGGCATCGCCGACATATTCGAGATTGATGGCCAATTGCGCCAGTTCCTGCCCGCGCAGGGCATCGGCGCCGTTCGGCTCGGGATAGCGGATGCGCGAAAGATAGAGCTTGATGTCGGACTGGGCGGCATTGACCGCATGTTCGAGCTGCTTGATCTCGCGGATCTTTTCGGGATCGGCGTTCTCGTAGAGGTCCATGACCGGCTCCAGCATGCGCTCGACGATTTCGGCCATGCGCAGCAGCTCGCGTTTGGCGCTGGCCAGGGCAAGTGCCGGATTGCCGATCAGCTTGTCATCAAGCCGCATGGGTGAAACCAGCGGATGAGTGGGCTGGGGCGCGCTGCGCACGAGGTGGGTGGTGAGCCGGGCCATGGGCGCGGTCAGCGGCAGTGCGATCACCAGAAGGATGACGTTGAACAGTAGGTGGAAATTGATGATCTGGCGGGCTGCGTCGGGACCGAGCACGGTGCCGGGCAGATGGCTGAGCCAGAGCAAGGCAAGCCCGATAATGGCGAGGACGGCGCGGAACAGGAAATTGCCCAGCGTGATGCGGCGCGCGGCGGCGCTGCCGCCCCGTGTCAGCATGAAGGCGATGATGGACGAGCCCATATTGGCGCCCAGCACCATTGCGGCACCCAGCTCGAACGGCACCAGACCCTGCATGGCAAAGGTGGCGACGAGCAGGATAAAGGCCACCGAGGAATGAATGAGCCAGGTGAAGAGCGCGGCCAGAAGGAAAGCGGTGAACGGGTCGCCGGAGAGATAGGCAACCACGGCCGGGAGCATTTCGGCCTCGCGCAGCGGCACGGTAGCCTCGCCGATGAGACGCAGCGACATGAGGATCAGCGCGATGCCGATCACGATGCGCCCGGCCTGGCGGATATCGCGGTTATGTCCGCGAAAGAACATCACGCCGCCAATGATCATCAGGACCGGCATGAGGAAGGCGGGGTTGATGCTGAGCAATTGCACCACCACGGCAGAGCCCAGATCGGCGCCGAGCATGGTGGCGAGGCCCGCCGACAGGGTGAGCTTGCCGCTGGCGGCAAATCCGGCGGCGATCAGCGCCACGGCCGTGGAGCTTTGCAGGAGGATGGCGACGAAGCCGCCCAGCGCCGCCGATTTGATCTGGCCCCTTTTCCCCTGGCTCAGAAGCCGGTGCAGCACTGCCTTTTGCGACCGCTCCATGCCCGTGCGCACCATCCGGGTTGCCCATAGAAGCAGGGTGACCGCGCCGGCGATGTTGATGAGCACGAAATAGAAATTCATGGCGTCCTTTCGGGGGAAGAGCGGCCAACAAGACCTTGGATCATCGGCCCGTTCGGGCCGGTGTGCAATGGGCTAGTTTATAGGGGGCGATTGCGGCCCGGCTATGAAGTGGCGGCCCGGCACTTGCCAGTTGCCACCCCGGATGCTTTAGGAGCGCACTCCCCCTCCCGGCGCATAGTCCCAAAGGCATTTCTCCGCATGATCAGGCTCGAAAGTATCGGCAAGCAGAATGGCAAGCAGATCGTGTTCATCGAAGCGTCGGCGGCGCTGAACCGGGGCGAAAAGATTGGCCTTGTCGGACCCAATGGCGCGGGCAAGACGACGCTGTTCCGCATGATCACGGGCGAGGAGAGCCCGGACGAGGGGCAGGTCTCGGTCGATCGCGGCACCTCCATCGGCTATTTCAGCCAGGATGTAGGCGACATGGAGGGGCGCCCGGTCGTGGCCGAGGTGATGAACGGGGCCGGGCCGGTCAGCGAGATGATGGCGGAAATGGCGGTGCTTGAAGCGGCGATGGCCGATCCCGAAAAGGCCGACGAGATGGACGCGATCATCGAGCGCTATGGCGAAGTGCAGGGGCGGTTTCAGGAACTGGACGGCTATTCGCTGGATGGGCGGGCGCGCGAGGTGCTGGCGGGCCTGGGCTTTTCACCGGAAATGATGGATGGCGATGTCGGCGCGCTGTCGGGCGGCTGGAAGATGCGCGTGGCGCTGGCCCGCATTCTGCTCATGAAGCCCGATGTGCTGCTGCTCGACGAACCTTCCAACCATCTTGATCTGGAAAGCCTGATCTGGCTCGAGAATTTCCTGAAGGCCTATACGGGCGCGCTGCTGATGACCTCGCATGACCGCGAGTTCATGAACCGGATCGTCAACAAGGTGCTGGAAATCGATGCGGGCACGCTGACCTCCTATACCGGCGACTATGATTTTTATCAGGCCCAGCGGGAGATCACCGACAAGAACCAGCAGGCTCAGTTCGAGCGGCAGCAGGCCATGCTGGCCAAGGAAGTGGCGTTTATCGAGCGGTTCAAGGCGCGCGCCAGCCATGCCGCGCAGGTGCAGAGCCGGGTGAAGAAGCTCGACAAGATCGACCGGGTGGAGCCACCCAAGCGGCGGCAGGTTGTCGCCTTCGAGTTCCGTCCTGCGCCGCGTTCGGGCGAGGACATCGTGCGGGTCGAGGGCGTCGACAAGGCCTATGGCAGCCGCACCATATATGACGGGCTCGATTTCCATGTGCGGCGGCGGGAGCGCTGGTGCATTCTTGGCGTCAATGGCGCGGGCAAATCGACTTTGCTGAAACTGGTCGTGGGGGCGTCCGAGCCCGATGCGGGCAGCATCTCGCGCGGGCCGAGCGTAAAGCTGGGCTATTTCGCCCAGCATGCCATGGACGTCATCGATGGCGATCAGACCATCTTCCAGATGCTGGAATCTCGGTTTCCGCAGGCGGGGCAGGCGCCTTTGCGGGCACTGGCGGGGTGTTTCGGTTTTTCGGGCGACGATATCGAGAAGAAGTGCCGGGTGCTTTCGGGTGGCGAAAAGGCCCGATTGGCCATGGCGCTGATCCTGTTCGATCCGCCCAATTTCCTGGTGCTGGACGAGCCGACCAACCATCTCGATATCCAGACCAAGCAGATGCTGATCGAGGCGCTGAGCAATTTCGAGGGGACGATGCTGTTCGTCAGCCACGACCGGCATTTTCTCGCCGCGCTCTCCAACCGCGTGCTGGAACTGACGCCGGACGGTCCGCATGTCTATGGCGGCGGCTATAGCGAATATGTCGCGGCCACGGGGCAGGAAGCGCCGGGCCTCAGGAGCTAGTCAGCAGGCCTCGGACGAGCCGAGCGCCGCCTTGCAGATTTCGGTGTCGTGGGCGGGGTCGGCCGCGCTTGGGCTGCCCGCCTCAATGCCGGCAGCCCGATTGAGCAGGGACTGGAATAGCGACGCATCCTCGCGTCCGAGCCGCGACAGAACCTCGTTTTCGACCTTTGCCACCGCTGCTGCAAGACCTTTAAGCGCTGCTGCGCCCTGCGGTGTCAGGTTGATGTGACGGCTGCGCCGGTCTTCCGGATCGGTGCTGCGGGTGACCAGTCTGGCCTTTTCCAGCCCATCCACAAGATAGGTCAGGTTTGTCTTGTCGAGGCCCAGCCGTTCGGCAATGGCCGCCTGGCTGTGGCAGGTTTCCCTTTCGACCAGCGCCAGAATCATAAAAGCGCGCGCGCCGCCGGGGAGATCTTCGAGGACGGTCTCGACCTCCTTCTGATAGCTGCGCAGAAGCGTGGCCAGCGCCCAGCCCAAATTGACGCCGAGCGAGGGTGTCGCCGAAGACTGTTCCGAAGTGCTCATCAGGCCTTTCTAGCGCTGGGCGACACCCAAGTCGAGCGCTAGACCAGCAGCTTGCGGGCCAGCGATCGGCCATTGTCATTGGCTTGACCGTGGGCCTGGGAAAGATTTTGGGCGGCCAACCCGCGCAGCGACTCCATTGCCGGGGTCACGTCGGCCAGGGTCAGCTCGCATTCGATGACTTGGAGATCGAGCTGCCAGATATCGGCGAGCACGCGCTTGTACCAGTCGGTGCCGTGATCCCAGCCGTGGCGCGGCGTACCGGGGCCATATCCGCCGCCGCGGGCGACAACGAGCTGCGCTGGCCGCCCCTTGATCGCCACGTCAGAGCCCAGAGCGAATTGAGGCTGGGTCAGGATCAGGTCGACCCAGGTCTTGAAATGCTGGGACACGCCGAAATTGTAGAAGGGCACGGCGAAGATGAAGGCGTCGGCCGTGACCAGTTCGGCGGCCAATTCGGCGGCCAGGGCCATGCCTTCACGCTGAAACGGTGCCTGCTGGTCTGCGGGGGTGTGGGGGCCAGTCACGGCGCCGGCCCAGGCCGTCGATGGCAGCGGGGAAAGGCCAATATCGCGGCGGGTAATGGCGGTCTCGCCGAGCGCCGAAACCAGGGTGGATTGGAGACTGTCCGCGATGCCGCGGGTGACGGACCCTTCGGCACGAATGCTGGCGTCCAGGCGAAACAGGGATGGCATGATCAGATTTCCATATAATCAAGAATATAGATAATATAAAATACAGACGATCTGATTGCAAGAGTGCTTTGTCGCCGTTCCGTCTGGAGGCCTTGGATGCGCCGGCAACGGGTTGCAGAAAGCGAAAGGGCCGGATGGTTTCCCATCCGGCCCTGCCGCTTTTGCTGCCAGTTCTCTTAGTTATAGAGCACTGAAGGTAGCCAGGTTATCAATTGCGGGAATGCAAACAGCAGCACGATGCCGATGACCTGTAGGATCACGAAGGGCGCCGCGCCCCGATAGATCATTCCCGTGCTCACCGATGCCGGTGCAACGCCGCGCAGATAGAACAGCGCGAAGCCGAATGGCGGCGTCAGGAAGCTGGTCTGCAGGTTGACGCCCACCATGACGCCAAGCCAGATCGGATCGATGCCCAAAGCCAGCAGGACCGGCGCAGTGATCGGGATCACGATGAAAATGATCTCGAAGGTGTCGAGGATAAAGCCCAGCAGGAACATGATCAGCATGACGATGATCATCGCGCCAAATGCGCCGCCCGGCATGGATGACAGAAATTCGTGTACCAGATTGTCGCCGCCCATCATGCGGAAGACGATGGAGAAGACGGCGGCGCCGAACAGGATGATGAACACCATGGAGGTTATGGTGGCGGTGGAGATCGTCGCCTGACGCAGCACCCCCAAGCTGAGGCGGCCACGCACCAGTGCCAGAAGCATTGCGCCCACCGATCCGACCGAGGCGGCCTCCGTTGGAGTGGCGATGCCCCCCAGGATGGAGCCAAGCACGGCGACAATCAGCAAGAGCGGCGGCAGCAGCGCGGTGAAAACCTCGCGCAGCAGCCCGGCCTTTTCGGCCTCAGGGACGGGCGTTGCCGGACAGGACTGGGGATCGGTGATCGCCTTGAACACCATGAAGGCGGCGTAGAGGACCACGAGCAGCAGGCCGGGAATGATGGCGCCGGCAAACAGCGCGCCCACCGAAACCGGTTCGGGCGCGAAATTGCCCTGGCTCATCTGGACCTGGGCATTGATGCCCGAGAGCATGTCGCCCATGAAGATCAGGACGGTCGAAGGCGGGATGATCTGTCCCAGGGTGCCGGAGGCGCAGATAACGCCGGTGGCCAGCTTCGGATCATAGCCGGCGCGCAGCATGGCGGGCAGGGAAATCAGACCCATGGTGACAACGGTGGCGCCGACCACGCCGGTAGAGGCGGCAAGCAATGCGCCGACAACGATGACCGACAGGCCCAGCCCGCCCCGCAGATTGCCGAAAAGCTTGCCCATGGTGAGCAGCAGCTGTTCGGCAATGCCGGAGCGCTCGAGCACGACGCCCATGAAGATGAAGAGCGGCACCGCGACCAGAACTTCGTTGGTCATCAAGCCGATATAGCGGCCCGCGAGCGAGCCGAAATTTGACGGGTCATAGACGCCCAGCCACCAGCCGACGAGGCCGAATATCAGCGCCGTGCCGGCGAGCGAAAAGGCGACCGGGAAGCCGAGCATGAGCACGCCGATGACGCCGAAGAACATGAGGCCGGAGAGGATTTCTCCGAGCAAAACGGGATCCATCAGCCGTGCCCCTTTTCGGATTCATAGCGCAGGTTTGCGGGCAGCAGCTCTTCCTTGCCTGCCAGAACCAGAATGGAGCGCAGGGCCATGGCCACGCCCTGCAAACCGACGAGAACCGCGAAGATCAGAATGAAGGTCTTGAGAACGAACAGACCCGGCATGCCGCCAAAATTGGACGAGGCTTCATAAAAGCTCCAGGACCGGCGAACGGCGGGAAAGGCATAGGTCCAGACGACATAGACGAAGGGAAGCAGGAACAGGACGACGCCGATGAGATCGGAAATCGCCTTGCGGCGCGTCGAAGCCGGCCGATAGAAAATATCGACACGGACGTGATCCTGTCGCAGCAGCGCGAAACCGGCCACGCCGGTAAACATCGCGCCCGAGAGCCAGACGTAAAGATCCTGCATCCACAGGGTGGACGAATGGAAGAAATAGCGTTGCACGACGACGGCGAAGCAGACCAGCACGCAGGCCAGCGCCAGCCATGACAGAACCTGGCCAACAAGCCAGTTGATGGCGCTGATACCCTTGACCAGCGCGGCGAGCCCTTGCAATTGCGGAGCCTCCTCGTTTTCGGATTGTGGCATCCCTCTCCCAAAGCACGCCACATCTCTGAACCGATTGAGCATTATCCGTTCGACCGGTCAATATTTCATGGGGGCGGGTGGGCCCGATTGCGCACTCAAATGGTGACAAATTGGGGGAAACTGCTATTCACGCCCGCATTAGTCGCTTGGAGGACGCCATGTTTGTGGTTGGTGGGGAAAGCCTGATCGATCTGGTGCCGGTTTCGGCGGGGGCGGATGCCGAGCGCGAGGCGCTGGCGGGCGGCTCGCCCTTCAACTGCACTATCGCGCTGGCCAAGCTGGGCAATGATGCCGGCCTTCTCTGCCCGATCAGCACGGATCAATATGGCGACCTGCTGCTGGCGCCGCTGGCGGCAGCGGGCGTCAAGGTGCTGCTGGGAGAGCGTGTCGAGGCGCCCACGACGCGGGCCATCGTCACCTTCAACGAGAAGATGCAGGCAAGCTATGTGTTCGAGCGTGGCGCAGACCGCGCCTTTACCCGCGAGGGCCTGCTGGCTGCTCTGCCGGAACGGGTGACGCTCTACCAGATCGGTGGCTTCTGCCCGATCCTGCCCGATGACGCTGCAATCTGGGGTGATGTGGTGGCCCAGGCGGCGGCGCGCGGCGCGACAATTTCCATCGACATCAATGTGCGCGAAAAGCTGGTGGACGACGAGGCCGGTTACCGGGCGCGGCTGTCGGCCTTTCTCGACATGGCGCATGTGGTCAAGCTGTCCGAAGAGGACCATGACTGGCTGGTGCCCGGCCGGAGTATCGAGGATCATGCCGCCGATCTGCTGGCACGACCCAATTGCGAACTGGTCGTCGTGACTTTGGGCGAGGGCGGCAGCAAGGCCTTTTCGCGCGCCGCGAAGGGTCAGGCCCCGATTTATTCGCCGCCGGTCTTCGTGGATACGGTGGGCGCGGGCGACAGCCTGATGGCCGGTATCCTGACCTGGCTGGACGAGGCCGGGGCGCTCAAGCCGGGCGGGCTCGGGGCGCTCGATGGGCAGCAATTGGAGGCGATGCTGCGCTTCGGTGCGGTTGTTGCGGGGATCAATTGTGGCCGCAAGGGCTGCCAGCCGCCGAGCCGTGCCGAGGTCGATGCGGTGCTGGCCGGCTAGGCCCAGGCGCGCTTCAAATTTGCTCTGCGCGCTCGACGCTTCGGACGGGTCCTCCCTCAAGGGAATAGGGGCTTGCAGGGTTCCTTGAACCCACCAATGACGGTTGACTGCGCTCACGCGCATGTGATCGGGGGCGTGTAACCTCGGACGGAACCGCTTCGTATTGACCTTTGAAGACTGATCTTCGGAGGCTTGCGTGCTGGACCTGGTATTGGCTTTTGGCGCCGGCCTGCTGACGCTCATCAACCCTTGCATCTTGCCGCTTTTGCCCCTGATCGGGGCGAGCGCGCTGGCCCGGCATCGGCTGGCGCCGCTGGCCATGGCGGGCGGCATGGCGGCCAGCTTTACCCTGGCCGGGCTGGGTGCCTTTGCGCTGACGCGGGCGCTGGGCCTGCCGGAAGATGCGATCACGCTGGGGGCCGGGTGGGCCATGCTCGGCTTTGGCCTCATCATGCTGACCCCGCCCTTGCAGGCGCAGTTTTCCCGGCTGGCCGGTGCCACGGCATCGGGCAGCACCCGCCTGCTGGGGCAGGTGGAGGGGCGCGGCCTTTGGGGCGAAGCGGCAGCGGGGGCGCTTCTGGGGCTGGCCTGGTCGCCCTGCATCGGGCCGACGCTGGGCGGCGCCATCGGGCTGGCCGCGCAGGGGCAGGATCTGGCCTATGCGGGCCTCATCATGGGGGCCTTCGCGCTCGGGGCGGCCAGTATCGTGCTGCTGCTCGCCTATGGCACCCGCGCGGCACTTTCGGGGCGCCGGGCCATGTTCATGCAACTGGCGCCCTATGCCAAATATGTGCTGGGGATCAGCCTGCTCGTCGTGGGCCTCTCCATCATCTTCCGCATCGACCGCATTCTCGAGGCCTGGGCCATCGGCGTGTTGCCGGCCTGGCTGCTCGAACTTTCCGTCAGTCTCTAGGAGCCTTAGCCATGATCACCCGACGACACCTGCTGGCCGGATTTGCCGGTCTTTCGCTCACCAGCCTCATGACCGCACCCGGCATGGCGCTGATGATCATCCCCTATACCGGGCCGGAACTGGACGCCCTGGCCAGGGGCGGCGCGCCCTATCTGGTCAATTTCCACGCCAGCTGGTGCTCGACCTGTGCGGTGCAGCAGCGCGTGCTCGATGCCTTGCAGGCCGAAAGTGGCGATTATGCCGCTATCCCGATCCTGCGGGTGGACTGGGATGAATATGGCAATGGCGAACTGGCGCAAAGCCTTGCCATTCCGCGCCGCTCGACACTGGTGCTGATGAAGGGCAACATGGAATTGGGCCGGCTCGTCGCCGAGACGCGCAAGGATCGGATCAGCGCCCTGCTCGACCTCGCAGGCTCTTGATTTTCCAGCAATTGCGCCTTTTGCCCGCATCTGGTCTGATGGGCTCCGTGAGCAATTTCGGGGGCGGGCATGAGGAAACGATTTTTGGTGCTTGCGATCCTGGCCGTGGCCGGATTGGGGACAGCGGCGTATTTTCTCAAGCCTGTCACCGGGCCGGCGCGCGACCTGACGCTGGTGGGTGATGTCGAGCGCGGCAATTACCTGATCCGGCTGGCCGGCTGCGTGGCCTGCCACACCAATCATGACGCCGGAACGGGGTTTCTGGCCGGCGGCTATGGGCTGGAAACTGCGTTTGGCACGTTCGTTCCACCCAATATCACCTCCGATCCCGAGGCCGGAATCGGGCGCTGGACCATCCAGCAATTCTCCGACGCCATGAGCAATGGCATGGGGCCGCAGGGGCATCTCTATCCGGCTTTCCCCTATGAGAATTACACGCTGATGAGCGATCAGGAGATCGTCGATCTCTATGCCGCGCTGATGGCGAGCGAGCCGGTGAGCACGCCGGCGGCGGAGAGCGAAATTCCGTTCCCGTTCAATATGCGGCTGATCATGGCCGGCTGGCAGAACCTCTTTTTCTCCCCCGGGCGGTTCGAGCCCGAAGCGGGGCAGTCGGAGCTCTATAATCGCGGCAAGTACCTCGCCTATGGACCGGCCCATTGCATTGCCTGCCACACGCCGCGCAATGCGCTGGGCGCCCTGGAATGGGATCAGGCCTTTGCCGGCTCGCCGGGCGGCACGGGGGGGCGGGCGCCGGCCATCACCGCAGCGGCGCTGATCGAAGAAGGCTATGATGTCGAGACGCTGGTGCAGACGCTCAAGGACGGGTTCACGCCGGGCTTCGATGTGCTGGGCGGCTCGATGGAAGAAGTGATCTCCGATTCCACATCGCACTGGACCGACGAGGATTTGACGGCTTTGGCGACCTATCTGCTGGCCGAGTAATCAACCGCGCAGGCGGGCAAAGAACTGCTCCCGGTGCCAGGCGAGAGCGTCGCGATCGAGCGTGGTGGCCACGTCTTCAGGAACGGCGAGCCGACCCGGGCCGTTAACCGTGTCGGCCATGCCGGGTGCTATCGCATAGGTATCGATAATGACTTCGAGCGCAGGGCCTATGGTCCAGGCAAGGGCAGAAAACTGCTCGCCTGCCTCCGCATCGCAAAACAGGAAATTGCCAATGTGCCATCTGCCGCCCTGTTCGAGAGGGCGGATGATGAACGCCATGCCCTCGGCCGTTCTGACGCCGCTAAAGGCGCACTTTTCGTCCTGCTGAATCGCCAACTGCTGGGTGAAAAGATCGTGTTGCGGCGTCGCGCTTTCCGCCCATTCGGCCTCGCCGCTGGCTTGCAGGACGATGTGTTCAAAGTCGGCGGTTGTGAGCTCCATGAGCTGGCTGGTGTCAGGCGGTGTGGCAACCAGTGGGACCGGGCGTGCCAATGGGTGGATGTGCTTAAGGCGTAGGCCAGGCTCGTCTGCCTGCAAGACGAACACGTCGCCAATATTGGCGAGGGCGATATAGGTCGCCGCTCCGAACGGCTCCCGGCGCGCAATCAGAATAGGTTGACCGATCCGCCCGGCAAGTTTCAAAGCGTCCTGATAAAGACAGGGGATATCTGCCGTGCCCTGATCGAAAAATTCCATAGTGTCGGGAACAAGAAGCGCTAGTCTCGTCAAAAGCGGCCCTCGGATACATACGTACCTTAAAGCGCTTATATTGCCGTGAAAATACGTATACTGCGCCGATGGCGTCAGCGTCTTGCCAGAGAATAGACCGCTACACGCTTGCGGAAACATGGACCACCGGGACGGGCCCGGTGGTGACGATGGGGGAGGGAGCGGCGTTTCAGATGAAACGTGAAACGCTTGAAAGAGGCTAAGCCCCTTCCCGTATCGCCAGCGCCTCGTCCAGCGTCATCTCGGTATGATGTTCCCAGCTTTGCTCGGGCTCGGGGAAGTCGGTGCGGAAGTGGCCGCCCCGGCTTTCGGTGCGTTTGAGGGCGGCGGCGGCGACGAGCGTGGCCGAAGTGGTCATGTTGAGATAGGCGCTGGTGACCCGCTCGGCGCTCAGTTCGAGATGGGCAATGTCGCGCAGGGCCTTTCTGAGGCCGTCGGCATGGCGCTCGACGCCGACGAGATCGGTCATGATGCGGCGCAGATCCTGCACCGCCACGGTATTGCGCAGGACTTCCTCGGCGCGATTGCCTTCTTCCTCATCCCACTCGATACCCTTGAAGGGAGCGAGGTCGCGCGCCGGTTCCAGCCCGCCAATGTCCTCGGCGATGCGGGCGCCATAGACCACCGCTTCGAGCAGGGAATTGGACGCGAGGCGATTGGCGCCGTGCAGGCCGGTGCAGCTTGCCTCGCCGCAGACCCAGAGACCGGGCAGGGAGGAGCGGCCAAAGTCGTTTACCTTGACGCCACCCATGTGGAAGTGGGCGGCCGGGGTGACGGGGATGGCGTCCTTTACCGGATCGATGCCGGCGTCGCGGCAATAGGTGCTGACGGTCGGAAAACGGGTGAGAATGTCAGCGCCCAGCACCTGCCGCGTGTCGAGAAAGACTTTGCGGCCCGCCTTGATCTGTCGGAAATTGGCGCGGGCGACGACGTCGCGGGGGGCGAGTTCGGCATCGGGGTGGATGGCGGGCATGAACCGCTCGCCCAGATCGTTGATCAGAATCGCGCCTTCCCCACGCAGGGCCTCGGTTGCCAGCGGGGCGGGATCGGCATTGGTCAGGATGGCGGTGGGGTGAAATTGCACGAATTCGGGATCGGCAATGATCGCGCCGGCGCGGGCCGCCATGCCCATGGCATGTCCGCGCACGCCGGGGGGATTGGTGGTAATGGCATAGAGCCCGCCCAAGCCGCCGGCCGCCAATACGGTGGCGCGGGCGCGAATGAAGACGGGTTCGGAATAGCGATCTCCAAGGCGCCGGCAATAGACGCCGACCACGCGGCCGTTCTCGCGGGCAAGGCTGAGCGCGGTAATGCCTTCCACCACGCGGATGGTGGGGGTTCTGCGCACCTGCGCGATGATGGCCTGCATGATGGCCCAGCCGGCGCGGTCGCCCTCGACCTTGACGATGCGGTTGGCGGAATGGGCGGCCTCGCGGCCAAGCGCGAAATTGCCGAAATCGTCGCGGTCGAAAGGCGTGCCCCAGCGGGCCAGATCCTCGATGCGGGCGACGGCTTCGGCGGTGACGCTTTCGGCAATGCCGTGATCGACAATGCCGGCGCCGGCCATTTCGGTGTCGAGCGCATGGGCGTGGGCGGAATCGTTGGCGCCTATGGCGGCGGCAACGCCACCCTGCGCCCAGGCCGACGATGCGCCCATGCCAAGGGGCTTGGGAGACAGGACAGTCACCGGGCGTGGCGCCAGCTTCAGCGCCGTGAAGAGGCCGGCAAGGCCCGCGCCGACGATCAGCGCGCCATCGGCGTAAAGCGTGTTGTCGAGTGCGGTCATGGCGTCCTCCCCAGTGGGGAGGGGATACGCTCGCCGGTTGTGCAGGGCAAGAGCGACACGCGTTCTTCCTTCTCCCCTTGCGGGAGAAGTTGCCCAAAGGGGCGGATGGGGGCTGCGGTCTGTTTCCGCACGCCTCCGCGGAGGAGAGAACCCCTCACCCTGCAATTCTGCTGAACGCAGAAATTGCTGTCCTTCTCCCACAAGGGGAGAGGGACAGGCGGGAGTTTAGCCCTGATACGCCTTTACATTCTGGGTCTGCTCGCCCAGACCGTCGATGCCGAGGCGCATGACATTGCCGGGCTTGAGCCAGACGGGTTCGGGCTTGATGCCCATGCCGACGCCAGGCGGGGTGCCGGTGGAGATGATGTCGCCGGGCTGCAGGCTCATGAACTGGCTGACATAGGAGACGATGGTTTCGACGCCGAAGATCATGGTTGCCGTCGAGCCGTCCTGATAGCGCTTGCCGTCGACTTCGAGCCACATCTTGAGGTTTTTCGGATCGGCGACTTCGTCCTTGGTGACGACCCAGGGGCCGATGGGGCCGAAGGTGTCGCAACCCTTGCCCTTGTCCCAGGTGCCGCCGCGCTCGGTCTGGAAATGGCGTTCGGACACGTCGTTGATGAGGCAGTAGCCAGCAACGTGGCTCAGCGCATCGGCTTCCTCGACATAGCGGGCCTCGGCACCGATAACGATGCCCAGTTCGACTTCCCAATCCGGCTTGATGGCGTTTTTGGGAATGATGACATCGTCATTGGGGCCGATGATGGCGCTGGTGGCCTTCATGAAAATGATCGGCTCGTCGGGGATTTTCGCGCCGGTTTCGGCGGCGTGGTCGGCATAGTTGAGGCCGATGCAGATGAATTTGCCGACATTGCCCACACAGGGGCCGATACGCTGGCCAGCGTCGAGAACGGGCAGGGCGCTGGTGTCGGCGGCTGCGATCCTTGCCAGGCCTGAAGGGGTCAGCGCCTCGCCGCCAATATCGGCGACCACGCCCGAGAGATCGCGGATGGAGCCGTCTTGGGCGATGATGGCGGGCTTTTCGGCGCCCTTGGCGCCGACGCGAAGCAGTTTCATGGCGGTCTCCCTTTAATCTGCCTCCGTCATAGAGCTAACATGTTAGCCTGTCGAGATCGGCTTTGGTCTGATGCGTTCCACCCCTATCCGGCAGGGCGGATGACGCCCTTTTTGAGAATGATATTGCCATAGAGGCGGGTTTCGCCGGTCTGGACGATAGCGGCAGCCGCTCTGGCGCGGTCGTAGAAGGCATAGCGCTCAAGCGTGGCGAAACGCGCCTCCGGCTCGTGGCGGGCAATGATGGTTTCAAAATCGGCGTAGATCGGGGGACGGGCGTCTGGGTCGCCGACCACCGCCATGCCGATGGCGGCAATGTCGACGAAATCGTCGAGCGGCATCAGGGTGAGGATGGCGTCAAGCATGTCGGTGGCCGGCACGCCATCGGCGCGGTGGGTTTGCGGCCCGAGATGCGCGGCCGGAAAATTGGCGTCGGCGAGGACGATCTCGTCGCCATGGCCCATGGCGCGCAGTGTAGCCAGTAGTTCCGGGCCGAGCAGGGGCGGGATGCGCTTGAGCATGACGAACTCCTGAGCGTCAGCCGAAGGGGAAGTCGTTTTCGTCGGCGGTAAATTCGGCGCCATCGGCAAAGAGTTCGGGATGGTCGCCGGCAAAGGCGAAAAGCTCGACCATGACCGCATCGATATGGGCGCGGATCGCAGCGATGGCCTGTGGCGCGTCGGCTGCCAGAATGCCGTCGAAAATGGCCTGATGCTCGGTAATGGTGTGATTGAGACGGCGCGGGGTGATGATGAGGCGGCGGGCACGATCGAGATTGGCGCGGGCGCGGTCGATGATGGCCTTCATCTTGGACAGCCGCATGGTGCGGAAGATGATGTCGTGGAAATCTACGTCGATCTGATGGAAGGTTTCGGCGTCGTCGCGCGATGCCGCATCGCGCTGGGCAGCCATATTGGCGTGCAGCGCCGCGATGACCTCGGCGTCATGCTTGCCGATCAACACGCGCAGGGCCTCGCTTTCGAGTCCCTTGCGGATCAGCATATATTCGCGGACATCGGCAATGCGGACCAGGGAAACGGTCGAGCCGCGCTGGGGCGCGATATCGACGAGGCCTTCTTCGGCCAGCCGGGCAAAGGCCTCGCTGACCGGGAAGCGCGACACGCCCAATTGGGCGCAGATAGCGGCCTTGTCGAGATTGGCCCCCGGTTGAACAGCCAGCGTCACGATGGCATGACGCAGGGCCTGCGTAACCTCCATGGTCACATTGCCGCGCGCCAGGCCGGCAGGGCGTGTCAAAAAAGAATAGGAACTTGTATGGTTGTTCATGCTAACATGTTAGTTAGTGTGCCGCCGCCCCGCAATGGCCCAATCTGACCGCGATGCGGACCGGCGTAAAGCACCAGTTGAGCCCCCTGTTCCGGAACGATCCGATGTCTGACACCATGACCCGCCCCAGCACGGACAAGACACTTGTCCTCAACAGCGCCGACAATATCGCGGTGGCGCTGGCCAATCTCGATGTGGGAAGCGACACGCCTCAGGGTGTTTCCATTGTCCGCCGGGTGCCGCGCGGGCATAAATTCGCCACCCGGCCCATCGCAGCGGGCGAACCGGTGCTCAAATTCGGACAGATCATCGGCTTTGCCAGAGAGGCCATCGTCCCGGGCGACTGGGTGCATGAGCACAATTGCGGCATGGGCGGACCGGATGGATCGCTGAGCCATGATTATGCCTTTGCCGAGGGCGCGGTGCCGCTGGATATGCTGCCCATCGAGCAGCGGGCGACGTTTCAGGGATACAGGCGGGCCAATGGCTCGGTGGGGACGCGCAATTATATCGGCATCCTGACCTCGGTGAACTGCTCGGCCACGGTAGCCAAGTTCATGGCGGAAGCGATCAATCGCTCCGGCATTCTCGATGACTATCCGGAAATCGACGGCGTCATTCCCTTCGTGCATGGCACCGGTTGCGCCATGGATCTGTCGGGCGAGGGCTACCAGATCTTCCGCCGCACGCAGTGGGGCTACACGTCCAACCCAAATCTGGGCGCGGCGCTGCTGGTGGGACTGGGCTGCGAGGGCTTCCAGATCGAGAAGATGAAGGAAGCCTACAATCTGAAAGAAACCGACACGTTTCAGACCATGACCATCCAGGAGATCGGCGGCACGCAGAAGATGATCGACTGGGGTGTCGAGCGCATCAAGGACATGCTGCCAGTCGCCGCGCGGGCGCGGCGCGAAACGGTGGACGCGAGCCACCTGACGCTGGCGCTGCAATGCGGCGGCTCGGACGGCTATTCGGGCATTACCGCCAATCCGGCTTTAGGTGTTGCCGCCGATATTCTGGTGCGCAATGGCGGCACGGCCATCCTGTCGGAAACCCCGGAAATCTATGGGGCCGAACACCTGCTCACCCGCCGCGCCGTATCGCGCGAAGTCGGCGAGAAACTGATCGCCCGTATCCACTGGTGGGAAGATTATACCGGACGCAATGGCGGGGAGATGAACAACAATCCCTCGCCTGGCAACAAGCTGGGCGGGCTGACCACCATTCTCGAAAAGTCGCTGGGCGCGGCGGCCAAGGGCGGCACGAGCCCGCTGACGGCGGTCTATGAATATGCCGAAAAAGTCACCGAGAAAGGCTTTGTGTTCATGGACACGCCGGGCTTCGATCCTGTCTCGGCGACCGGACAGGTGGCGGGCGGCGCGAACATTCTCGCCTTCACCACCGGTCGCGGCTCGGCCTATGGCTGCAAGCCGGTGCCCTCGATCAAACTCGCCACCAATTCGGACATGTATGCCCGCATGACCGAGGACATGGACATCAATTGCGGCGATATCGTCGAGGGCGTCAGCATCGAGGCCAAGGGGCAGGAAATATTCGACCTGATGCTGCGCGTGGCGTCAGGGGAAGAGACCAAGTCCGAGGCGCTGGGTTACGGCGACAATGAGTTCGTGCCCTGGCAGGTCGGGGCGGTGATGTAGGGGCTGGCGGTCCCGATGTCATAATGATCGTCACCACCGGGCTTGTCCCGGTGGTCCATTCTCGTGGAGGCATGGATTGCCCGGTCAAGCGAGGCAGTGGCGTGAGCCGGTGCCTACTCGACGAATCTGACCTTGCCGATATGGGGCAGGTTGCGGTTGCGCTGGGCATAGTCGATGCCGTAGCCGACGACGAATTCATCCGGGATGTCGAAGCCGATCCATTTTGCCGGGACTTCGGCCTCGCGGCGGCTCGGCTTGTTGAGCAGGGCGCAGACTTCCATGCGGCGGGGATGGCGCGTCGCCAGGATTTCGAGCACGTGGCTGAGCGTATGGCCGGTGTCGATAATGTCTTCCACCACCAGCACGTCGCGTCCGGCGATTTCGCCACGCAGGTCCTTGAGAATCCGGACCTCGCGGGAGGATTCCATGCCGTCGCCATAGGAGGAGGCCTCGAGGAAATCCACTTCGAGCGGCAGATCGATCTCGCGCACCAGATCGGCGATGAAGATGAAGGAGCCGCGCAGAAGGCCGACAACGACCAGCTTTTCGGTGTCCTTGAAGGTCTCGGTGATTTCGGCGGCCAGCGCCTCGACGCGCGCGGCGACGGCCTTGGCGGAAATCAGCTGGTCGACGACATAGGGGGCTTGGGGCATGGGAGCGTCCGTGGAATCGCGTTTGTAGGACCATACCCCCACCTAGCCTCCCCCTGATAGAGGGAGGGCACGGCCGGTGATCGCCTCGATGTCGCGGCAAACCCGTTGAGCTCCTCCCCCTTCTGCAGGGGGAGGTTCGGTGGGGGTTACCGCGGCAGAGCCGTCCTGCCCATCAGATCGAAGTCGATGGAGCGAGCGGCCTGGCGGCCTTCGCGGATGGCCCAGACGACGAGCGACTGGCCACGGCGCATGTCGCCGGCGGCATAGACCTTTGGCACCGAAGTCTTGTAGCTCATCGTGTCGGCAAAGAGATTGCCGCGCTTGTCGAGATCGGCGCCGAGTTCGGTCAGCATGCCGTCCTTTACCGGGCCGGCAAAGCCGATGGCGAAGAGCACCAGATCGGCCTTGATGATGAATTCGCTGCCCGGGATCGGCTGGCGGCTGCGGTCGACGCGGGCGCATTCGACGCCCGTAACATGACCCTTGGCATTGCCGATGATCTTCATTGTGCCGGCGGAAAATTCGCGGATGGCGCCTTCGGCCTGCGAGGAGGACGTGCGCATCTTGACCGCCCAATTGGGCCAGTTGGTCAGCTTGTTTTCCAGTTCCGGCGGCATGGGGCGCACGTCGAGCTGGGTCACGGCGATGGCGCCCTGACGGAAGGAGGTGCCAACGCAGTCAGACGCGGTATCGCCACCCCCCACGACCACGACATGCTTGCCGGCAGCAGAAAGCTGGAACTCGTTGCTGACATCCTCGCCACCGACGCGGCGGTTCTGCTGGACGAGGAAGGGCATGGCGTAATGCACGCCGGCAAATTCCTTGCCTTCAACATCGACGGCGCGCGGCTTTTCCGCGCCACCTGCGAGCAGGACCGCATCGTGGTCGCGCTGCAGATCGGAGAGCGGCGTGGTCACGCCGACATTGACGCCGTAATGGAAGGTGACGCCTTCGGCTTCCATCTGGGAGACGCGGAAGTCGATATGGTCCTTTTCCATCTTGAAGTCGGGAATGCCATAGCGCATGAGGCCGCCCGCCTTGGGCTCGCGCTCATAGACATGGACATCGTGGCCGGCGCGGGCCAGTTGCTGGGCAGCGGCGAGACCGGCCGGGCCGGAGCCGACAACGGCGACCTTTTTGCCGGTCTTTTCAGAGGCGATCTGCGGCTTGATCCAGCCCGATTTGATTGCCCGGTCGGCAATGGCCTGTTCCACCGTCTTGATGGCCACGGGCACGTCTTCGAGGTTGAGCGTGCAGGCTTCCTCGCAGGGCGCCGGGCAGATGCGGCCGGTAAACTCAGGGAAATTATTGGTCGAGTGCAGGTTGCGCGCCGCCTCTTCCCAATCATTGTTGAAGACCAGATCGTTCCAGTCCGGAATCTGGTTATGGACCGGGCAGCCGGTATCGCCATGGCAGAAGGGAATGCCGCAATCCATGCAGCGCGCGGCCTGATCGGTGACCTGTGCCTCGCGTAGCGGAATGGTGAATTCACCCCAATGGCGCACGCGGTCGGATGCCGGTTCGTAGCGGGGTTCTTCGCGGTCGATTTCGAGAAAGCCTGTTACCTTACCCATGCTTTCCTCCTAATTTTCCGTCTGGAAGGACGGCAGTCCAAGTTTTTGCTCACATGCAGCAATCCAGCGCAGAAGCGCGGGCCGCCCAGAGAGGTCCAATCCGCCCTCGCCCGACTGGCGCGTATAGGGCAGGAGCGCAATGTCGGCGATGGTCATGGTTTCGCCAACCAGCCATTTTCGATCCGTCAGCGCCTTTTCCATGAGGTCGAGGGCCTTGTTGGCCTTTTCGACCAGAGCCGGATCGAGATCGGCCACGGCCTGCCCGTCGTAAACGACACGGGCACGGGCGACCGCCACAGTGGGCTCGTGGCTATATTGTTCCCAGAACAGCCATTCATCAACCTTGGCCGCCTCATAGCGGTCGGTGGGGATGAAGCGGGAGCCGTGGGCCAGATAGCGCAGTATGGCATTGGACTGGGCCAGGGGGCGGCCATCGTCGAGCACGATGACCGGCATCTGCGCAGCCGGATTGAGCTTCAGAAATTGGGGGGTGGACGTCCCGCCGGAGCGGGACGCGATTTCGTGCAGTTGGAAGGGCGTGCCGGTGGCGTCGGCGATATACTTGACCTTGAGCACGTTGCCGGACCCAAGATTGCCGTAGAGCTGGATCATCACTCAGCCGCCACGTGAGCGCCCGAAGCGCGCTTCTTTTCCATTTCGAGGATGGCGCGGCGATATTCGACAGGCATGACCTTGACGAATTTCGGGCGCATCTCGGCCCAGTTCTCCAGAATCTGCCGGGCCTTGGTCGAGCCGGTATAGTGCAGATGGTTGGAGATGAGCTGGTGCAGGCGCTCGTCGTCATGCTTGGTCATGTCGCCGGAAATATCGACGCGGCCATGCCATTCGAGGTCGCCACCATGGTGATGGAGCTTCTGCATCAGGTCTTCTTCTTCCTGAACCGGCTCCAGATCGACCATGGCGAGGTTGCAGCGCGAGCGGAAGGTTTCGTCTTCGTCCAGCACATAGGCGACGCCGCCCGACATGCCGGCAGCGAAGTTGCGGCCGGTGGGACCGATGACGACGACGAGGCCGCCGGTCATGTATTCGCAGCCATGATCGCCCGTGCCTTCGACGACGGCGATGGCGCCGGAATTGCGCACGGCAAAGCGTTCACCGGCGACACCACGGAAATAGCATTCGCCCGAGGTCGCGCCATAAAGCACGGTATTGCCGACAATGATCGCCTTGTTGGGGTCGAAGGACACCTTTTCGGAAGGGCGGACAACGATGCGGCCACCGGAAAGGCCCTTGCCGACATAGTCATTGGCATCGCCGATCATGTCGATGGAAATGCCCTTGCCGAGGAAGGCGCCGAATGCCTGACCGGCAGTGCCGCGCAGGGTGATCGAGATCGTGTCTTCGGGCAGCCCTTCATTGCCGTACTTCTTGGCCAGAGCGCCGGACAGCATGGCGCCGGCCGAGCGGTCGCGGCTGCGGATCGGCAGCTCGATCTGCACCGGGGTACCGTTGTCGAGCGCGGGCTGGGCCAGTTCGATCAGCTTGCGGTCGAGCACGTTTTCCAGGTGATGGTCCTGGCTCTCGGAATGGTAGAGCGTGTCGCCGCCGATCGGCTCGGGCTTGTAGAACAGCTTGGTGAGGTCGATGCCGTGGCTCTTCCAGTGGCTGTCAGCGCGGCGCTGGTCGAGCAGGTCGGAGCGGCCGATCAGCTCGTCGAGGTTCTTTGCGCCGAGCTGTGCCATCAGGCCGCGCAGTTCTTCGGCGACGTAGAAGAAGAAGTTGATGACATGCTCGGGCGTGCCCTTGAAGCGCTTGCGCAGGACCGGGTCCTGGGTGGCGACGCCAACCGGGCACGTATTGAGATGGCACTTGCGCATCATGATGCAGCCCGCAGCGATCAGTGGCGCCGTCGAGAAGCCGAATTCGTCGGCACCGAGCAGCGCGCCGATCAGCACGTCGCGGCCGGTCTTGAGACCGCCATCGACCTGCAGGCGGACGCGGGACCGCAACCGGTTCAGTACCAACGTCTGGTGGGTTTCGGCCAGGCCGATTTCCCATGGGCCGCCGGCATGCTTGAGCGAGGTCAGGGGCGAAGCGCCCGTGCCGCCGTCGAAGCCGGAGACGACGATATGGTCGGCGCGTGCCTTGGCGACGCCGGCGGCAACCGTGCCGACGCCCACTTCGGAGACGAGCTTGACCGAGATGTCGGCTTGCTCATTGACGTTCTTGAGATCGTAAATGAGCTGGGCGAGATCTTCGATGGAATAGATGTCATGGTGCGGCGGGGGCGAAATCAGACCCACGCCGGGCGTCGAATGGCGGGTCTTGGCGACGATCCAGTCGACCTTGTGGCCGGGCAATTGGCCACCTTCGCCGGGCTTTGCACCCTGCGCGACCTTGATCTGGATCTGGTCGGAATTGACCAGATATTCGCCGGTGACGCCGAAACGACCGGAGGCGACCTGCTTGATGGCGGACCGGAGCGGGTTGCGCGATCCATCGGGCAGCGGCTTGTAACGGTCGGGCTCTTCGCCGCCTTCGCCGGTATTCGACTTGCCGCCGATCCGGTTCATGGCAATGGCCAGCGTCGTATGCGCTTCGCGCGAAATCGAGCCGAAGCTCATCGCCCCGGTGACGAAGCGCCGGACGATTTCATTGGCCGGCTCGACGGCATCGAGCGCAACCGATGGGCCGAGCGGGCGGATGTCGAACAGGTGGCGGATGGCGAGATAGCCGTCGGCGCCGGTATTGGCGCGCTCGGCATAAGCGTCATAGCGCGTCTGCGCCACTTCCGGCGCCTCTTCGGCGGTGCGTACGGCGTGCTGGAGATCGGCCACGAGATCGGGCGACCAGGCATGCTTTTCGCCGCGAATACGATAGGCATATTCGCCGCCGACATCGAGCGACTTGCGCAGCACGGCGTCGTCGCCAAAGGCATCGGCGTGACGGAGCACGGTTTCTTCGGCGACCTCGGCAAGGCCAACGCCTTCGATAGAGGTGGCGGTGCCGAAGAAATACTTCTTCACGAATTCGGAGTTGAGGCCGACCGCGTCGAAAATCTGCGCGCCGCAATAGGACTGGTAAGTGGAAATGCCCATCTTGGACATGACCTTGAGGAGGCCCTTACCGACCGACTTGATGTAGCGATAGACGACTTCGTCCGCCGAGACTTCCTCGGGGTAGTTGCCTTCAGCGTGTAAAGCCTGCAGCGCCTCGAAGGCGAGATAGGGGTTGATCGCTTCGGCGCCATAACCGGCCAGCATGGCGAAGTGGTGAATTTCGCGGGCTTCGCCGGTTTCGACCACAAGGCCCGTCGAGGTACGGAGGCCCTTGCGGATCAGGTGGTGATGGACGGCAGCGAGGGCGAGCAGCGTCGGAATATCCAGCCGTTCGGCGGAAACCAGACGGTCGGACAGGATGATGATGTTATATTCGCCACGCACCGCCTCTTCGGCAGCCTGACACAGGGCATCGATCGCCGCTTCCATCCCCGCCGCGCCGTTTTCGACCGGATAGGTGATGTCGAGCGTGATGGTCTTGAACTGGTTGGACTCGATATCGCCAATGCCGCGGATCTTTTCGAGATCCTCATTGGTCAGGATCGGCTGGCGCACTTCGAGGCGCTTCACCGTCGAGAGGCCTTCGAGATCGAACAGGTTCGGGCGCGGTCCAATGAAGGAGACAAGGCTCATCACCGATTCCTCGCGGATCGGATCGATGGGCGGGTTGGTCACCTGCGCGAAGTTCTGCTTGAAATAGGTGTAGAGGAGCTTGGACTTGTTCGAGAGCGCCGAAATCGGCGTATCGGTGCCCATCGAGCCCACGGCTTCCTGGCCTGTCGTGGCCATGGGCGCCATCAGCAGCTTCACGTCTTCCTGCGTATAGCCAAAGACCTGCAGACGATCGAGCAGCGCATCGGTCGGTTCCGGGGCCTTGGTGGCGACCGGCGGCAAATCTTCGAGCACGATCTGGGTGCGGGCGAGCCAATCGGCATAGGGATTGGCGGTGGCCAGCGTGGACTTGATCTCGTCGTCCGAAATGATGCGACCCTGCTCAAGATCGATGAGCAGCATGCGGCCGGGCTGGAGGCGCCAGCGCTCGACGATGTCCTCATCGGGAATGTCGAGTACGCCGGATTCGGACGCCAGAACCACATGGCCTTCCTTGGTCAGCAGGTAGCGCGCGGGGCGCAGGCCGTTGCGGTCGAGGGTGGCCACGACATAGCGGCCATCCGAGAGCGACATGGCGGCGGGGCCGTCCCACGGCTCCATCAGAGCGGCGTGGTATTGATAGAAAGCGCGGCGCTTTTCATCCATGAGCGGATTGCCGGCCCAGGCCTCGGGCACCAGCATCATGGCGGCGTGGGGCAGCGGATAGCCGCCGCGCACGAGGAATTCGAGCGCGTTGTCGAAACAGGCCGTGTCCGACTGGCCTTCATAGGAGATCGGCCAGATCTTGGAGATGTCGTCGGCAAAATACTTGGAATGCACCGAAGCCTGACGGGCCGCCATCCAGTTGACGTTGCCGCGAATGGTGTTGATCTCACCATTGTGGGTGGTCATGCGGTAGGGGTGGGCCAGCTTCCAGCTTGGGAAGGTGTTGGTCGAAAAACGCTGGTGGACAAGCGCGATGGCGCTCTCGAAGTCCTCGTCGTGAAGATCGAGATAGAAGGAGCCGAGCTGGTCGGCCAGGAACATGCCCTTATAGACCAGCGTGCGCGCCGACATGGACACGACATAAAAGCCGTTGTCGCCGTCGCTTTCGGGCACTTCCTTATAGACCGTGTTGGAAATGACCTTGCGCACGATCAGGAGCTTGCGCTCGAACTCGTCAAGGGTGAGCCCTTCTGGCCGCGCAACGATCATCTGTTCGATGGCGGGCTGGGTCTCGATGACGCCACGGCTGAGCTTGCCGTTGTTGGTCGGCACAATCCGTTCATCAAGCAGGTCCAGGCCCTCTTCGACGAGGCACCGGCGCATGACTTCGGCGCAGCGATCCCGCAGGCCTTCGACGTTCGGATAGAAGATCATGACCACGGCGTAGTGGTGCTTTTCGGGCAGATTGGGCAGCACCTTCTTGAAGAAGGCATGCGGGGTCTGCACCAGAATACCGGCGCCATCGCCCATCAGCGGGTCCGCACCGACGGCACCGCGATGTTCCAGATTCTCAAGGATTTCCAAGCCCTTCTGCACCACTTCGTGGCTGGGCTGGTTCTTGATATTGGCGATCATGCCAATGCCGCAGGCGTCATGCTCGTTGGCAGGGTTATAGAGACCCTGAGCCGCCGGGCGGCCGTCAACGCGCTTGCCGTCGAGAATCAAGGTTTTGGTATTGGCTTTGCTCGACGCGGCGGAAATTCCGGTTCGTTCATGTGCCATGGCTCAACCTCGTTCTGTTCGGCGCCCTTGCCGGGGCTATTAAAGTCGCGTGCGCATCCTGTTGTTGCCGGTGGGGCCGGCCCGCTGGATGCTTTTTCCTCAGGGCGCAGGCTTCGTCTCGGGTCGTACTGTGTTGTGTACGGCTCGAATGAGCACTCACGTCCATTTACTGGGGAGCGGCACTGCATCCAAATGGCCGCTCATATTCGGGCTCGTATTTTAGCCCCGCCTGTTCGTTTCCGCTATCCTGTAGCGGGCCAGCCGAACCAGCGTGCGTGCTGGCCGCGGAGAGCGGGGCGACGCATCAGATAGGACAGAGGTGCTGCCCTAACGACCCGCACATTTGCATAATTCAAAAGTAGCGGCAAGCGGCAAAGTTGGACTTTGTCGAAAAATAATAGGAAAGGCAGGATTTTGGAATAGGAGTAGTAGGAAATCGCGCGCTGCGGCAGGTGTCTTATGCCTAATCATTGAGCTTTATGCGCGCATATTGTGCAAAATTCCTACTTTTGTCATTGGTGGGCGCAATAATGCCTATCCTGCTGCAAAAAAGTTCATAGGACTTCAGGCGGGCGCTCGCATAAAAGAAAGGCGTTTTGCACAGTGAACAGGGCAAGGCGCGCGGCACCTTGCCCCTGATGCTATTCGAGATGAGACTTGATGAACCAGAGGTTCTTGTCGAGATCGCGAGAGAAGGCGGTGAGAATATCGGCGCTGTCGGCATCGCCGGCTTCGTCGGTAGTGTCGATATCCTCGCGCACCTGATTGGCCAGCTTGGCATAACGGTCGGCCAGAGCCGCCAGATGGTCAGCGACCTTGCGGATGTCGGTGGGATAGGCATCCAATTGCGTCGCCTTGGCGACAACCTGGCTGGTGCCCAGTGCAATACCATCGAGCTGAGCAACGCGCTCCGCAATTGTGTCCGCGTGTTTGTCGAGACTGGCGCGCATCGGGTCGAGCATTTCATGCACGGCGATGAAATTCGGACCCTTGAGGTTCCAGTGTGCCTGCTTGGTGATCAGAGCCAGGTCAATGGCGTCAGCGAGGCGCGCATTGAGCACCTCGATCACCGCCGACTTGGCGTTCGACTTGAGATCTATGGAAGGAGTTTTCATCGGGCGTAATCCTGACGCTTATAGTGAAAAGGAATGGGCTGGTGCCTGCACCCTTTCAACTAAGAGCCGCCGTGACTCGTTCCTTGCCTGACAGGTTTTGCCGGGCGCGCCACGGTAGGGGGCCAAAACAAAAAGCGCGGCCCAATGGACCGCGCCCTTCTTCCATATCGTCAGTTCGCTTAGTTAACGGACTTGTCCTCGATGGCCGCGCTGCCGCCATTGATCTGAATGGTACGCGCCTTCTTGCTCTCGGGCAGTTCGCGCTTCAGCTCCAGATGGAGCAGGCCGTTTTCGAGATTGGCGCCAGTGACCTCGACATAGTCGGCGAGCTGGAAACGCAGCTCGAAAGCGCGTTCGGCAATGCCGCGATGGAGGAATTCACGCTTGTCGGTGTTGTCGACCGGCTTGGCACCTTTGACGACGAGGCTGTTTTCCTTGGTCTCGACGGCGATGTCGCCATTCGAGAAGCCGGCTACTGCGATGGAGATGCGGTAGGCATCGTCACCAGTGCGCTCGATATTGTAGGGCGGATAGGTCTTGGTTTCCTGCCCGACCAGAGAGTCGAGGCGATTGAACACCCGGTCGAAGCCGACAGTGGAACGGTAGAAGGGGGAAAAATCATAGGTCTGCATGTCACATTCTCCTTGAGCAACGTGTGATCTCGGCCCCTGCCTGACGATGCTCCCGAAAGCGGCGAGCGGCTTGGTCGGTCAGGGCCAAAGTCCCCGGATAGCCGGCGGACAAGCAAGATGTAGGTGGGGTTTCGAGCCGTTCAAGGGCCTGGCCTGCGCAGATGAACGGCAGATGAACCGGCCGGTCCGTTGGCGTTCAGGGGCGGGCATTTAGGAAGGGGCATGTGGACAAGGCCGGAATAAGCCGGTTCGGGAGTTCACGATGCTGACGGTTCCTTCATCCGCCCCCCGCAAGGAGCCGCGGCAATGAGAAAGCCAGCGACCATACCGGTTGCTGGCTTTTCTTTTTACCCATGCCCGATATGGTCCGGGAAAGACATTGCCCGAGGCCGAACGTGACCGCCCAAGTCGATCCCCATGGACCGAAACTGACCGCCATAGCTTCCAATCCGGTGCCTGAGGGCGCCCGGGTGGGCTATTTTACCACTTCGGACAAGGTCAGGCTGCGTTATGCGCTCTGGCCCAAGGGAAAGGGCGCGCCCAAGGGTACAGTGTGTCTCGTGCAGGGGCGCACCGAATATATCGAGAAGTATTTCGAGACCATCGAGGATTTCCGCCAGCGCGGCTTTGCCGTCGCCACGTTTGACTGGCGGGGGCAGGGTGGATCGGACCGCCTGATCGGCGATCGGACGCTGGGCTATGTCGACCGGTTCGAGGATTACTGGACCGATCTGCGCTGTTTTCATGCCGATATCCTGCTGCCCGATTGTCCGGGACCGTTCTATCTCGTGGGCCATTCCATGGGTGGGCTGGCCAGCCTTTACGCTGCGACCCGCGACCGACTGATGTTTGACCGGGTATTCCTGTCAGCGCCGATGGTGAGCCTTCATGGCATGGAGGACAGCCTGCCGCGCTGGGCGCTGTTCGCCGAAACGCTGAGCTTTGTCGGGCTTGGCCGGCTGCCAATGGCGCGCAAGGGCGACAGGCGGCCGGACGAGGCCATGTATCCCGATAATCCCCTGACCTCGGATATGCTGAGATATGCCCGCATGGTGGAAACCATCAGGGCCGATGACGGCCTCTATCTCGGCTCGCCAACATTCCGCTGGCTGGCGGCGGCCATGCGCGCCATGGTCGATGCCGGCAGGGATAGCTTTCCGGGCGAAATCAAGATTCCGCTGCTGATGCTGGCGGCGGCGCGGGACCGGGTGGTGTCTACCACGGCCATAGAGCAACTGGGCCTGCGCCTGCGCATGGGGCGGCATGTGGTGATCCCCGGCGCGCGGCATGAACTGTTCATGGAAAATGACGCCATTCGCGGTCAGGTGCTGGCGGCGTTCGATGCCTTCATCACCGAGCAGAGCGGGTGAGCGGGCCAGACTAAAAGGTTCATTAAGCATAGCGCTGGTACACTCGCGCGAGCCAGAATGGCTTGAGGGAGCCAGAATTGGCCATGGGGTGGATCGGAGCGCGGTTTGTTCGCGACGAGGGCGGCAATATCGCCATTATCGTCGCATTGCTGCTGCTGCCCATGCTGGTGCTTGCCGGTGGTGCCACCGATATTGCGCGCTATGAGGCCTATAGGGCGCAATTGCAGGATGGGATCGACCGCGGCGTTCTCGCTGCTGCGTCACTGTCGCAAAGCGTGCCGGTGGAAGACACCGTGCAGGACTACCTCAAGACATTGACCTTTAGCGAGCAGGTCAATCTCGACTATGACTATACAATCTCGCTCAATGTCCGCTCGATCCGCGTCAATGCGCATTACCAGATGCCGACAGGCTTTCTGTCGCTGATCGGCATCAACTCGCTGGGCATTGCGGTCAATGCCGGCGCGGAAGAACGCCGCAGCAATCTCGAAATCTCCCTCATGCTGGATATGTCAGGCTCGATGCGCTTCAGCGAGCCGGCGGGCGCACCGACGCGCATCAGCCTGTTGCGTCCCGCGGCCAAGGACTTCATCGATGCCATGCTGACGCCGGACAGCATGGCTACGACCACGATCAGCGTCGTGCCCTATGCGGGCTCGGTCAATCCTGGCGCGACCGCCTTCGGCCTGCTCGGCGTGCCGCGCCAGCACAACCATTCGTCCTGTGTCGAATTTCTGGCCGCCGATTACGGCAATCCCAATATTGCCTTTGCCGCACGCACCCAGCTGGCACATTTCACACAGAACCATACCAGCCAGAACGATCCCGTGCTGGGCTGGCCGTGGTGCCCCGAAGAGGTGAGTGCCATCACCTACCTCTCCAACAATGCCACCGCGCTCAAGAACCGGATCGATACCCTCAAGATGTTCGACGGGACCGGCACGGCGATCGGCACCAATTGGGGACTGCTGCTGCTCGACCCGGTGCAGCGGCCCTTCGTTTCAAAACTGGCGGGCGCAGGCGTGGTGAATAACGCCTTTTCCAACCGTCCTGCCGATTTCGGCGACGCCAATACGCTCAAGGTGATCGTGCTGATGACCGATGGCGATATTTCCGCGCAGTTTCGGCCCAAGCAATATGCCTATCCCCGCAATCCCGAGGGGTCGGGTGGGAATACGGAGGTGGAAAGTCGCAATACGTCGCGCGACCGCCTCTATCAGGTGTGCAACCGGGCCAAGAACAACGGCGTCATCGTTTTCACCATCGGGTTCCAGTTGACCGCAACGGGACAAACCGAAATGCGCAACTGCGCTTCAAGCGCCAGCCATTTCTACAATGTGCAGGGCCTCGATATTGCCGGCGCCTTCCGGTCGGTCGCCACCGCCATCCAGAAAGTGAAACTGGTTCAATGATCGCGCGCAACCGCATGGGCAAAAGCCTGCTGAAAGATCGCTCGGGCGCAGCGGCGCTAGAATTTGCGCTGGTCGTGCCTTTCCTGCTGCTGACGATCATGGCGACGCTGGAAGCGGGATGGACCATGGTGCAGACCATCATGCTGGACCGCGCGCTGGACCAGACGGTGCGCGAGTTGCGCATTGGCAGCCTGCCCAATCCGACCCAGGCCAGTTTGCGCAGGCGCGTCTGCGAACATGCGCTGGTGCTCAATGATTGCAACAATACGCTGGCGCTGGAGCTGTTTCGTATCCAGGGCACGAGCGGCTATCCCAGTGATGACACGCGCTGTGTCAATCGCAGCAGTTCGGCCGCCCCGGTGCTGCGCTTCGCGCAGGCCGGGCGTGCAGAGGTGATGTTCGTGCGGGCCTGTTTTGTCGTCCGGCCCATCACGCCCGGTCTGGGCCTCGGACTGGCACTGCGCAGGGATGAGAGCGGGGATATGCGCATCATCTCCAAATCCGGCTTCGTGAACGAGCCGGCCTGATGACCGGGTCCATAATCCACCGATTCCGAAAAGACGAACGCGGCGCCAATGCGGTAGAATTTGCACTGCTCATGCCGGTGCTTTTGCTGCTGCTGCTCGGCTCGGTTGCGCTGTTCGATCTGTTCCGGACCTGGCAGAGCGTGGAAAAGGCGACCTTTACCGTCGGCGACATGATGTCCCGCCAGATGGTGATGAGCCAGGCCGAACTGGATTCCATGCTGGTGCTGATGCGCCAGATCGTGCCCGGAGCTATTGAGGGCGGCATCAGGGTCAGTTCGATTTCGAGAAACGGCGAGCGGCTTGTGGTCAACTGGACCCGCAGCGCCGGCGTCAACGTGCCGTCCACACCCCTGCCCACCGAGGCTCTACCGAATATCGCCGACGGGGATTCGGTGCTTTTGACCGAGAGCTTCGTGCCGCATCGCCGCCTGGCCGATATTGTCGGACTGGGGGAATTCGAGTTCAAGGTGCAGGCGGCGCACAGGCCGCGTTTCGTATCAGCCATCGCCTTTCGCTAGAAGCAGGGCAAGGCCTTGGTCTTCAGCCTCAGGGGTGGAGCGGCCCCGCCCGTTTGGGCCGGATCGCCCATGATCGCCTTGCCCTGGCTCAGGCCATGCGGATCAGATCGAGCGCCTTGTCGAGCAAGTCCCGGCTGGCCGCCGCGACGACATTGCCGCCGCCGGTCGGTTCGGACCCGTCCCAGCAGGCGATGGCGCCACCAGCCTCGCGGATGATCGGGACGAGGGCGGCGATGTCATAGGTATTGAGATAGGGCTCGATGACCAGATCGGCATGGCCGGCGGCAAGCAGGGCATAGCCATAGCAATCCATGCCGAAGCGTTGCAGGCGTGTATTGGCCTCGATGGCTTCCCATTTGCTCCAATGTTCGCCCCGGAAGAGGTTGGGCGTGGTGGTGAAGACGCGGGCGGCGGCGAGGTCGGTCTGGCCACTGGTGCGATTGGCTTCAATTTTATCGCCGCGCCGATAGGTGGAGCGACCGGGCACGGCCAGGAATTGCTCGCCGATAAAGGGTTGGCTCATCAGTCCTGCCACCGCCACGCCATCCACGGCAAAGCCGATCAGCGTGCCCCAGACCGGCGCGCCGGAAATGAAGGCGCGGGTGCCATCGACCGGGTCGATAATCCATGAATAGCGGCTTTGGCCCGTCATGCCCCATTCTTCGCCGATAATGGCATGGTCGGGACAGGCCTCGGCGATGATGGCGCGAATGGCGGTTTCTGCACCTTTGTCCGCCTCGGTGACCGGATCGAAGCCGGCTTCGAGCTTGTTGTCGATAGCGAGCGGGGTGCGGAACAGGGGCAAGGTGCGCCCGGCAGCGGCGTGCCCGGCCGCCAGCAGCACTTTTTCAATTTCGACGAAGTCGATGGGCGTGTCCATGAGAAGCAATGTCCTGGCTGGGGCGCAAGGCCTTGAGTTCAATAGATGTTATAGTTGCAATGGCTGAAGATGAGACTGAAAAAACGGTGCGGGCTCTAGGTAAAGCTACGGCGATGGTTGATTCTTTTTTGCAACAGACGGGCAGGATCGGCTGTGCATTATCGCGTAGTTACTTGTGGCCTCATGCAAATCAGTTCATCCCGGAAGGGCATGGTGAGCGCCGGATTGCGCGGTTGAGGCCCCGCGCCCGGTGGGCATCGTTCCTCCCTTGACTGGGGCCGTCTTTGGGGACGGCCCTTTTTTATTGCATCAATGACAGGTTCATTCGGCGGCGGCGCGGTCGACAATGGCGCCATGGCCCGCCAGGGCCGCCAGATCAATGCCGATCAGGGTCTGGATCAGCCGCTCGATCATGTCCCTGATGCTGTCGAAGCCGGCATTTTTCTCCAGAGTCGCCTCATTCATGTAGAGATGCCGGCTGATTTCGATCTGCAAGGCATGGACCCCGTGCTGGGGGCGGCCATAGGTGCGGGTGCAGAAGCCACCGGCATAGGGCCGGTTGCGCGCCACGCGCAGGCCCGATGCGGCGAATACGGTTTCCACCAGGTCAACGAGCGGGGTCGCGCAGGTGGTGCCATAGCGGTCGCCCAGCACGATGTCCGGCGCGGCCCGCTCGCCATGGCGGCCGATACGCGGCATGGAATGGCAATCGATCAAAACGGCAATGCCGAAGCCGGACAGCGATTCGCCGAGCAGTTTCTGCAGGGCCGCATGATAGGGATGATAAATGCCCTCGATGCGCATGCGCGCGTCATCGAGCGTCAGGCGCTCGCGATAGATCGGCTTGTTCTCCGCCACGACGCGGGCCAGCGTGCCAAGCCCCGCCGCGACACGGGGCGAGGTGGTGTTGAACCGGTCCGAGAGCGGCTCGGCGAACATGGTGGGGTCGAGCTCCCAGGGTTCGCGGTTGACGTCGAGATAGGCCCGGGGGAAGTGCGCCCGCAGCAGAGGCGCGCCAAGATGGGGCGCGCGGGCGAACAGGTCATCGACAAAGGCATCTTCAGACTGGCGGATCGAGAGATGGTCGAGCCTGGTCATGCCCATGAAGCGCGCCGGATAGACCCGTCCTGAATGCGGTGAATTGAACACGACCGGCGCGAGCACGCGCCGTGGCCTGATCGTTTCGAATGCGGGTTGATCCCAATAGTCGGACCGCACGCCTGTCTCCCGCTCGGGCAGCCATTGGCCGCAATTGATTTGTCTTGCATCCAATGTGAAGCGGCCAGGCCTGCTTGTCCAGTTGCCCGACTGCACGATACAGGACGAAAAAACCGGCATAGTGAGATGGCGGGTGTTGCGAAAGCATTCAACTGCCTTAAACATCGCCCAAAGAGACGACTCAACTGCCGGCCAGATCCCGAGGATTTATTGATGAAGCGAATCCTGCTCGCTGAAGACGACAACGATATGCGCCAGTTCCTCACGCGCGCGCTCAAGAGTGCCGGTTATGAGGTGGTGTCGTTCGATAACGGGCTTTCCGCCTATGAGCGGCTGCGCGAGGAGCCGTTCTCGCTGTTGCTCAGCGATATCGTGATGCCGGAAATGGACGGGATCGAGCTGGCGCGGCGCGCGACCGAGCTGGACCCGGACCTCAAGGTCATGTTCATCACCGGATTTGCCGCGGTGGCGCTCAACCCGGACAGCGACGCTCCCAAGGACGCCTCGGTGCTTTCCAAGCCCTTCCATCTCAAGGACCTGGTGAGCGAGGTCGAACGGCTGCTGGCCGCCTGAACTGACAATCAATTTCCACATGATCACAGGAAGTTCGATTTGACCACTTGACCCTCAGCCGGGTTTTATGGTCTATCCGCGCCACTGGAAGCGCTCAGGCAATTCCAGCCCGGAGAGATGGGCGTATAGCTCAGCGGGAGAGCACTACGTTGACATCGTAGGGGTCACAAGTTCGATCCTTGTTACGCCCACCATCTCTTTCCGGCCGCTTCTCCCCCAAGGGATGAAGGCGGAGTGGGAGTATAGCTCAGCGGGAGAGCATTCGCTTCACACGCGAAGGGTCACAAGTTCAATCCTTGTTACTCCCACCATTTTTCTTCAGGTGATGACGGTCTGCACCCGGCGTTCTTCTGCGCTCCGGTGCTCACGTACCAATGTACGCTCCGCGCCGGTGCTCGAAGAGCCACCGGTTTCGACTCGTTCTGACCTGAAGAACGGCGCTCCGCGCCGCTTGGCGCAATCTGCCATTTTCGCCTCGTCCTTAGTGCCGGAAGGGGCAAATGGTGCCTGCCGTTAGGCTGGGAGTTGCCAATCACATCTTTGATCGGCCTGAAGGCCCCCACGAGAACCGCGGGGACCTTCAGCGTCCGTCAGTAGCTGATGCCGAAGACAGCGCCGATCAGCAGGTAGCAGACGGCGGTGATCAGCAGGATGCCGACGAGGTTGAGCACGGCACCGCCGCGCGCCATCTGCGCGATGGTGACCTTGCCGGTGCCGAACACGATGGCATTGGGCGGGGTGCCCACCGGCAGCATGAAGGCGCAGGTGGCCGCGAAAGCCGCCGGGATGATCAGCAGCATGGCGTCGCTGCCGATACCCATGGCGACGCCGCCCAGAATGGGTACGAAGGTCGCCGCGGTGGCGGTGTTGGATGTCACCTCGGTCAAGAGCAGGATGATGGCCACGACGCTGGCGATCAGCAGGATGACCGGCAGGCCGCCAAGGCCCACCACCTGCGTGCCGAACCAGTCGGCGAGGCCCGAAGCGCCGATGGCGCTGGAGAGGCTGAGCCCGCCGCCAAACAGCAGCAGCACGCCCCAGGGCAGGCCGTCTTCGGCATCCTTCCAGTTCAGCACCATTGTATTGCGGCCCTCGCCGGGCAGGATGAACATGATGAGACCGGCGGCAATGGCGATGACGGTGTCATTGAAGCCGCCCAGCCATGGGGCGTTTTCCGCGAAGAACGGAATATTGTTCAATAGGCCCGGCACGATCCAGAAGATGGCGGCGCCGACAAAGACGGCCAGCACCATTTTTTCGCCCTGACTCATCGGGCCCAATTCGGCAATCTTGCCCTCGATCATGGCGCGGCCGCCGGGGATTTCGGGCAGGTCGAAGCGATAGAGCACCCTGGTCATCAGGAGCCATGCGACGAAGATGAGGATGAAGGCGAGCGGCGTGCCCAGCACCATCCACTGGAAGAAGCTGATCGGGCGGCCCAACTCGTCCGCTGCATAGCCGGCGACGATGGCATTGGGCGGGCTGCCCAGAATGGTGCCCAGCCCGCCAATGGAGGCGGCCCAGGCGATGGCCAGAAGCACGCAGACACCGAAGGCGGCGATATTGGGGTCCTTGACCGCGTCGGTGATGGTCTGGCCTTTTGCCAGCGCGTCCTGCGCCTTGCTGCCGCTATCGAGAAAGAGCGCGAGGATCGAGGTGCCAATTGGCAGCATCATCAGCGCCGTGGCGGTGTTGGAGACCCACATGGACAGAAACCCCGCCGCCAGCATCAGGCCCAAAATGATGCGGCGCGGCTCGACGCCGACGCGGGAAATTGTCAGCAGCGCGATGCGGCGATGCAGGTTCCATTTTTCCATGGCGATGGCGATGAGAAAGCCGCCGAGGAACAGGAAAATGATGGGATTGGCATAGGGACCGGCCGCCTGGGTGACATTCTGCCCGGTGAAAGTGGGGACCAGAACAATGGGCAGGAGCGCCGTGGCTGAAAGGGGAATGGCTTCGGTCATCCACCAAACGGCCATCAGGGTGGCAATGGCGGCGACCATTCTTGCGTCATGGGACAGGCCTTCGGCGGCGCCCAGGGCCAGATAAACGGCAAGGGCTGCGACAAGGCCAAGGGCGCGCATGTACCAGGCCATGTCGGCACGCCAGCGTTGCTCGTGAAATTGTCCCTGATGGTCCAGTTCCGGTCTTTCTGACATAGGCGGACTGTTCTCCTGCTCCAGCAATGGCCGTCCCTTTTGAACGGACCGGGGCGGAAACACTATCTAGACATTGGTCGTCCGGCCAATTTGCCGCACGAAGTGTGGGTTTTGGAGCGGCCGGAAGACTGCAGAGGCCTCAGGCCATTACCACATCGTCGCCTTTGCGCGTTCGGGCCATGCTTTGTCATAAGCATCGCCGCCGACGGTGTTTTCGGTCATGCCGGAGAGGATTTCGCCCGGCGTCGGCAGGGTGGCAGGATCGATATGAAGCTCGGGATTCCAGAGTTCGGAGCGGAGAATCGCGCGGGCGCACTGGAAATAGAGTTCGTCGATTTCGAGCACGATGACGGTTCTGGGCGGCTTTTCGTCCACCGCGAAACTGTCCAGCAGAACAGGATCGACGGAAAGATGGGCGCGGCCATTGGCGCGCATGGTCGTGCCCGAACCGGGAATGAGGAAGAGGAAGGCGCAGCGCGGATCGCGGACGATATTGCGCAGGCTGTCGATGCGATTATTGCCGCGCCGGTCCGGCATCATCAGCGTCCTGTCGTCATGGATGCGAACGAAGCCGGGCTTGTCGCCGCGCGGGGAGCAGTCGATGCCCTCCGGACCGACAGTGGCCAGCGCGGCAAAGGGGCTGGCCTGGATCAGGCGCCGATAATGTCCGGTCATGGCATGGGCGACCTTGACGGTCGAGGCGGCGGCAGGGGCGGGAAGGTAAAGGGCTTCAAGCGCCTCTATTGAGGTAATCCGGGTCATGAAAACTGTTTGTGAAACTTCGGTGCTGGGAATGGCGGGTAACAGAGCCTATATCTGGCGCATATAACAGATCGACAAAGGATTGATGCCATGGATGCCCATGCCTTTCCCGTGACCCGCAGCGAAGCCGAGTGGCGCAAGAAACTCACGCCGGAGCAATATCAGGTGATGCGCGAGCATGGCACGGAGCGGCCAGGATCTTGCGCGCTGCTGTATGAAAAGCGGCAGGGCACGTTTTCCTGCGCCGGCTGCGACACGGCGCTTTTTGCATCGACGCTGAAATTTGAAAGCGGTACCGGCTGGCCCAGTTTCAACGATCCGGTGCCCGGCTCGGTGGAAACGACCACAGACCGCAGCTATGGCATGGTGCGGACGGAAGTGCATTGCGCGACCTGCGGCAGCCATCTTGGCCATGTGTTTCCCGATGGTCCGCCCCCGACCGGGCTGCGCTATTGCATTAATGGCGTGGCGCTGAATTTTACGCCGAATGAATGAGTGGAGCCCCGGATGAAAATCCGGGGCTTTTTGTTTTGGAGGCTATTCGATCGTCATCACCGGGCTTGTCCCGATGATCCAGCGGATGGTGCGGCGGGCGCTGAGCGATGGATTGCCGGCAATGACGATTGGGGGAGAGAGCGGGCTTACGTGCCTCTCGGCTTGGCGCGGTTGGTGGCGTTGGCGGCGAGGGGGTCGTCGGGCCAGGGATGGCGGGGGTAGCGGCCCTTGAGGTCCTTGGCGACATCCTTCCAGGACCCGCGCCAGAAGCCGGGCAGATCGCGCGTGGTCTGGATGGGGCGATGCGCGGGCGAGAGCAGGATCAGCAGCAGGGGAATGCGCCCGTTGGCGATGGCGGGGTGGCGATCGAGCCCAAAGAGTTCCTGCACGCGAATTTCGAGCGCCGGCCCGTTTTCGGCGCCATAGTCGATGGGCAGGTGCGAGCCTGACGGGGCATGAAAATGGCTGGGCAGGAGCTTTTCGATCTCCTGCCGCATCGTCCATGGCAGCAGCGAATCGAGCGCCATGCCGAGATGATCGGCACTGAGGGCGGCCAGGCGGGTTTCGCCAAGAAGATGCGGAGTGAGCCAGGACGGATCGGCTGCAAGGGCGGTGTCCGAGAGGTCGGGCCAGTCGGCGCCGAGGCTTTGGTGCAGGAAGCTGGCGCGGGCGCGCAGGGCCTGCTGATCTTTGGACCACGGCAGGTTCTCGGGTCGCTTCAGGGCGGCTTCGGCCAGCAGGGATGCGGCTTTTTCGAGATCGGTGACAGGGGCGGTGTCGTCGGCAAGGCGCAGGGCGTCGAGACGGCGCTGCCGGCGGGCGCGAACGGACTGGCTGGCCGGATCGAAGGCCAGGCTGGTTTCGGATACGATATGATGGGCGAAGAGCGTTTCGAGTTCATCGGCAGCGAGCGCCGCAGCCGAGCGGATACGGGCCTGGCCGGCACTGCCGGTAAGGTCGGCGACGACGATATGGGGCGCGCCGGCCAGGGCATGGGTTTCGTCAAGCTGCGCCTGCCTCCCATTGGCAAGGCGGAATCGGCCACGTGGGCCGGCAGACTGCGCAACGCGGTCGGGGAAGGCACGGGCGAGATGGTGGCCCGCTGGCAGGGTGTCGCCGGATCGGCCGCCGGACAGTCCGGCCCAGCGGCGGGCCAGAGTTCGCCCATCTTCGGCGCGGCGGGAGCGGTCGAGACGGAAGCGCTCGAGGCGGCGGGTCAGGTCGATGTCGTCGCCGCCAAGGCCGCGTTCGCCAATCATCACGGCCAGTTCGGCTGCGCCGATGGCATCGCCGTCTGCGGCACCGGCCAGCACCATATGGGCGAGACGCGGATGCAGCGGCAGGCGGGCAAGGGCCTTGCCATCCGACGTCAGGCCGCCCGAGGCATCGATGGCGTCGAGGCGGGTGAGCAGGGCCTTGGCCTCGGCCCATGCGGGTGCGGGCGGGGGATCAAGAAAGGCCAGGGCCTTGGGATCGGCAACGCCCCAGGCGGCCAGATCGAGCATGAGGCCGGAGAGATCAGCAGCGAGGATTTCGGGCGTCTCAAATGGGGCAAGCGCGGCGGTCTGGCCTTCGTTCCAGAGGCGGATGCAGATGCCCGCCTCGGTTCGGCCCGCGCGGCCCCGGCGCTGGTCGGCCCCGGCGCGGGAGACGCGGGCTGTGGCGAGGGTGGTGAGGCCGGTGGCGGGCTCATAAACGGGAATGCGGCGAAAGCCGGAGTCGATAACGATGCGAATGCCTTCGATGGTCAGCGAGGTTTCGGCAATCGAGGTGGCGAGCACAACCTTGCGGCGGCCCGGCGGCGCCGGCTGGATGGCCCGATCCTGCTCTGCCGGAGTGAGCTGGCCATAGAGCGGGGCAAGGTCGATATCTGCGGGCAATCGCCCGGCAAGGCGTTCGGCAGTGCGGGTGATCTCGCCCTGACCGGGCAGGAAGACGAGGGCGGAGCCCTGGTGTTCGCGCAGGGCCCTGAGCGTGGCGGCAGCGACCTGATCTTCCAGGCGTTGCAGCGGATCGGGCTCGGCATGGATGGTTTGGACGGGAAAGGCGCGGCCGGGGCTGTCGATCACCGGCGCATTATCGAGCAACGATGCAATGCGGGCGCCATCAATGGTGGCCGACATGACCAGAATGCGCAGATCGGGGCGGAGCGCGCGGGCATCGATGGCGAGAGCGAGGCCGAGATCGGCGTCGAGGCTCCGCTCGTGAAATTCGTCGAACAGCACGGCTGCAATGCCGGTCAATTCCGGGTCATCGAGGATCATGCGGGTGAACACGCCTTCGGTGACAACTTCGATCCTGGTCGCCGATGAGATCCTGGCGTCCATACGAACGCGATAGCCGACGCGCTGGCCGACCTCTTCACCCAGCAATTTCGCCATCTGCCTCGCGGCAGCGCGGGCGGCGAGGCGGCGTGGTTCGAGCACGATGATGCGGCCATCTTTGCGCCATGGCGCATCCAGCAGGGCGAGAGGTGCGCGGGTGGTCTTGCCGGCGCCCGGCTGGGCGACCAGAACGGCGCTGGCGCCGCTTGCCAATGTGTCGGCGAGGGCCGGGAGGGCGGCGTCGATGGGCAGCGGCGGCAGGACGGGAAAGGGCATGCAAAGGCGATAGCCTGTCCTGAGCGTGGGCCGCAAGGCCGATGGCAGGGCCAGCGTATTCAGACCCTGTTCACCGCTGGCGTACTGGGCGGTTCTCAGCCGGGGCTTGTGGGCGTAAGGTGCTCAAAATTCACGATACTCAAGGCCTGGAGAGACGCATGCAGCTCACCCGCATCGGCAATGGCGAAATTACGGTCGATGTGGCCGCGCTTGGCGCCGAGATGCAATCGATCCAGACCCGCGATGGCCGCCACTGGATGTGGCATGGCGATGCCAGTTTCTGGACCGGACGGTCGCCGATCCTGTTTCCCATGGTTGGCCGCGCGCCCAATGACAGCGTGACGATCGATGGTGCGCGCTATCAGATGAGCCAGCACGGCTTTGCCCGGCGCAGCAATTTCGCGCTGGTGGTGGAAGAATCCGACCGCTGCGTCTATCGGCTGGAAAGTTCGGAAGCGAGCCGGGCCATGTATCCCTTCGACTTCCGGCTCGATGTCACGCATGCCATTGTTGGGCGGGCGGTGACCGTGACGGCCGAGGTCACCAATATAGGCCAAGGCGTCATGCCGTATGGAATCGGTTTTCATCCCGCCTTTTCCTGGCCCTTGCCGGGGGGAGCGGGGCAGCAGCATGTGGTGACGCTGCGTGGTGGCGCCGAGCCGATGCTGCAACGGCTCAGCGGCGGGCTGGTCGAGCCGGAACAGCTTGCCTCGCCTTTCGCAAAGGGGCGGCTGGAGCTCAATCACGATCAGTTCCGCCATGATGCGCTGATCTTCAGCGAAGGCGCCGGGGCCGGGCTGATCTATGGTCCGGAATCCGGGCCCAGCGTCGCATTCTCCTGGGAGAACCTGCCCAATTTCGCACTGTGGACCAAGCCGGGTGCCGGCTTTATCTGCCTTGAGCCCTGGCATGGCACGGCGGCGGAAGTGGGGGGCTCGGACGATCTTGCGGAACGGCCCTATTCGGAACTGCTGGGGCCGGGCGCGACCGGGCGCTATGGTTTTACCGCCGAACTGCGCGGCTGATTACTCTGCCGCGCCACGCTCATCGGCAAGCGCATCGGGACCATTGGGATCGCCGGGGGCGGTTTCCGCACCGAGGTCGGGGAAAGCGGCAATGCGCTGGCCACGGAAATCGGTGCGCAGGATGATGAGGCCGCGCTCCTCGAACCAGGTCAGGAGCCGCCTGGCCCGGCTGGATGAATGGGTGCCATAAAGCCGGGCAAGCGTAGCGTCTGAAGGGCAGGGCGCGCCGGTGAGTGCAGCCTGCGCGATGACGAGGAAAACGCCCTGTACGTCATCGGTGAGGGTTTCGGACAGCGAGAGTGCCTGTTGCCAGCCATCGGAGCTGGCAACTGTCTCATCGGGGGCGACGCGCGCAACGGCAAGCAGCCGCTTGAAGGCAGGCAGGGCCGGTGGCTCGCCCGGAACGCGGCGGATGCGGCAGCGGACGAGGAAATCCTGGTAGAGCACCGCGTGGGTGCGGAAGCCGGCATCGGGATCACTGAGCAGCTCCGCCATGACCGACTTGATCTGGGCCTCGCGCTCGGCTTCATCGATTTCGGGGAAAAGGGAGACGGGCTCCTCCGGTGCCTCGGCGCGCGCCTTCGCGCGGGCCTCGGCGACCTGCGCCAGCAGTTCATTGGTCGAAGGCGGTGGTGGAGGCGGTGGCCGCCGCACGATGGGTCGGGCCAGCTCTTCAGGGTCCTGCGTGAAGATCAGGTCCGCGGCATCGGCCGGGGTCTCGGGCAGGGGGGTCAGCTTGGGACTGGTGGAGCGGGCCGAGGTCTCGACGGGGCCGATGACGATGCGCAGCGGACGGCGCGACACGGCGGGGCCGAGCGCGACGAAATGGCCGCGCGCCAGATCGCGGAACTGTTCGGCCTGGCGGCGATCCATGCCGAGGAGATCGGCGGCGCGGGCCATGTCGATGTCGAGAAAAGTGCGCCCCATCAGGAAGTTACTGGCTTCGGCGGCGACGTTCTTGGCGAGCTTGGCGAGGCGTTGGGTGGCGATGACGCCGGCCAGGCCACGCTTGCGGCCACGGCACATGAGATTGGTCATGGCGCCAAGGGACAATTTACGCGCTTCGTCAGACACTTCGCCGGCGGCGGCGGGGGCAAAGAGCTGGGCTTCGTCGACCACGACGAGGACGGGATACCAGAAGTCGCGGTCGGCATCGAACATGCCGCCAAGAAAGGCGGCGGCGGCGCGCATCTGCTGTTCGGCGTCGAGGCCTTCGAGATTGAGCACGACCGAGACGCGATGTTGCCGGACGCGGGCGGCGATGCGGGTGAGCTCGGCCTCGGTACGGGTGGCATCGACCACGAGATGTCCGTAACGATCTGAAAGCGTTACGAAATCGCCTTCAGGGTCGATCACGCATTGCTGCACCCAGGGGGCGGACTGCTCCAGCAGGCGGCGCAGAAGGTGGGACTTTCCGGACCCGGAATTGCCTTGCACCAGAAGGCGCGTGGCCAGCAATTCCTCAAGGTCCATGTGGGCGGCGCCGGTTCCCCGGCTTTCTCCCATATCGATGGCGACCTGCATTGCTACTCCAGCGGGACGCGTTCCGATCCCGAGCGGGCAGGCGAACGCATGGCACGTTTAGTCATTTGCCGTTGCTAGCACAAAGCCTGACCGATTCGGGAATTGGCTGACAGACTGTTCCCGCTGATTGTGACCAAAGCGGCTAAAGGTCACGCAGAAGTCGCGCCGGACGTGACGAGGCGGCGCGCAAGATGGTCATGGCGCCGAGCAGGGCCGTGATGAGGATGGCCGTCAGCAGGACCAGCGCGATCACTTCGGGCCGGTAGGTGAACTCCACCTCGAGCAGCAGCATGGAGACAAAGCGCCCGACACCGAGCCCGATGATTACAGCGGGGATGGTGGCAAGCACGGCCAATAGTCCATATTGCAGGAAGGCGGTGGTGATCAGTTCGATGCGGGTGGCGCCCAGCACCTTGGTGATGATGGTATCGGCCTCGCGCTGGCGGCGACCGGTGGACAGCGAGCCGATGAGCACGAGCAGGCCATTGCCCACGGCCAGTCCGCCGACCAGCGCCGAGGCGAAGGAGAGCTGGCTGAGGGCGTCGGTCACCTGCTTGAGCGTATCTCCCACCGAGACGAAGCGGATATCGGGCAATTCGCTGGCGAGGAGGCGGGTGACGCTTTCTTCCTCTCCCGGCGTTGCGGTCACGGCGGCGAAGAGCGTGGTCGGATAGGCGTCCAGCACGCCGGGCGAGAAGGTGGCGAGAAAGTCGATGCCGCCCTGCCATGAGTAATCGCGGAAGCTGGCAATGGTGGCGGTGACCTCTTCGCCGAAAATCGAGAAGGTGAGGCTGTCGCCCAGATCGACGCCGAGGCCGTTGCGCAGGCTCTGATGCAGGCTGACAAGGCCGGGGCCGTCATAGTCGGCAGGCCACCATTGACCCGCAGTGACGCGGGACGAGGCGGGCAGCACGGAGCGGAAGGTCAATGGCACGTCGCCGGAGAGCAGGAAGGTGGCTTCGGGGCCGCGGGTGCGCAACTGCTGGGCCGGTGTTCCGGCCACATCGACCAATGAACCGCGCAGCATTGGCGTGGCGACGAAGCGGGCTATGCCATTGGGAGCGGCGGCAAGGGTTTCGAGATCGTCCACTTCGTCGGGGAACAGGTCCGAGCCGACAAGGGTGGGGGCGTCGAAGGCCGAGGCGCCGAGAAATTCCTGCTGCAAATTGGCCTGCATGACCAGCACCACGATCAGCATGGCGAGGGCCATGCCGGCCGAAACGACGATGGCGGCGGCATTCTGCCCGGCGGCGACGATATTGCGCACAGCATGGCGAATGATGCGGGGGCCGGCTTCCGGCAGGCGGGCAAGCCCGGCCTGGACCAGGAGGATGAACAGCCGGAACAGGATGGCGGCCAAAGCGCCGGCCAGGCCGAAACCAGCCACCAGAGCGGCGTCGCCGGTCATCAGCCAGGCGAGCAGGAAGAAGGCGCAGACAGCCAGAACAAACGGGGTGATCTGCCAGGTGAGGAGCAAGGCGCGCCAATCGACCGGGGGCGCATCAAGGCCCTTGGAGCGGAACAGCAGGACGGGGCGGATGGCCTGCGCCTGTTGCAACGGCAGATAGGCGAAGGTGAAGGCGGTGATGAGCCCGGTGCCAGCGGCGATCAGCAGGGGCTGAACATGGATGGCGGGCGTCAGCGGGATGCCGACGGCTGCGCCGATGGACGGCATGATGAGGAAGGCAACCGAGCCGCCGACGAGAAGACCGATGGTGACGCCGACCAGCGCGAGCGCGGCAACCTGAGCGAAAAAATGAATGAAGACACGGGCGCGGCCCGCGCCGATGGAGCGCATGACGGCAATGATGCCGGAGCGTTCGGCGATATAGGCGCGCATGCCCGTCCAGACGGAGACGCCGCCGATGAGCAAGGAGCCGAGGCCGACAATGACCAGGAAGCGCATGAAGAGGTCATAGTAGCGCACCATCTGCCCCAGCCCATCGCGGGCCGAGCGGACGGTCCAGCCGCTGTCGCCAAAGGTTTCGGTGGCGTTGACGAGGCCGCTGTCGAGATCGGCCCCTTCGAGGTCGACCTTGTAGCGATACCATGTGCCCAGACCCGGCAAGGGCGACGAGCGGTCGCTGATGACCGAGAAGCCTTCGCTGGTGATGAGGACCGGCAGGCCGAGCCGGAAGCCGCGCACCGGGGCGTCGGGCAACTGGCTCAGCGTGCCGCGCACGGAGAAGGTGGTGCCGCCCAGGCCAAAGGTGTCGCCGACACCGATGCCCAGTTGATCGAGCATGACGGGATCGACCAGCGCGCCGGGCCGGTCGTCCTGCCGGGCAAGAAAAGCGGTAATGTCGGTGCCTGCGGGCAGGTGCGGGCTCGAGACCCTGCCGAACAGGGGATAGCCGGGGCCAACGGCACTGACATCGGCAAAGGCTTCGCCGTCAAAGCTCTCGGCGCGCAGATTGGTGTCGATGGTGGCGACCACGCGGCCAAGGGCCTGCATGGCGGTGATTTCTTCGGCAGAGGCGAGACGGTCGGCGCGGGAGAGCTCGATGTCGCCGCCCATGATCTCGGCAGCCCCGCTTTCAATGGCGCGGGTGAAGCTGGCGCCCACCGAATTGACCCCGGCAATCAGCGCCGTGCCGACGGCAAGGCAGGTCACCAGGAGCAGAAAGCGGCGCAGATCGCCGCGCATGTCGAGAAGGCCAATGCGGATGGCGGGCCAGAACTTTGGCATCAGCGCGCCACCGGCGTTTCGGTCAGTTCGCCATTGGTCATGGTGAAGACGCGGTCGGCCTTGGCAGCAAGCAGCGGATCGTGGGTGATCAGCACCACCGCGGTGTTCTGGCGGCGGGCGAGATCGAACATGAGATCGACAACCACGGCCCCGGTTTTCTGGTCGAGATTGCCGGTGGGCTCGTCAGCCAGCAGCAGCGGTGGATTGGCGACACTGGCGCGGGCAAGGCCCACGCGCTGCTGCTCGCCGCCGGACATGGCGGAAGGCCGGTGGTGGAGCCGGCCATCAAGGCCCACTGCGGCAAGGGCGGCGGCAGCCTTTTCGCGCACCTCGGCCATGGTGAGGTCGGGTTCGGCAATTTCCAGCGCGAGGCCCACATTGTCGAGCGCGGTCAGCGATGGAATGAGATGAAAGCTCTGGAAGACGATGCCCAGCGTATGGCGGCGGAAGCGGGCAAGGTCGTCCTCGTTCATGCGGCCGAGGTCTTCACCCTTGACTTCAATCGTGCCGCCAGTGGCTTTTTCCAGCCCGGCCAGCAGCATGAGCAGCGAAGTCTTGCCGCTGCCGGAGGGGCCGACAATGGCGACCACTTCGGCGGGAGCGACGCGCAGGGAGACATTGCGCAGGATGTTCAGCGGCCTGCCGGCAATTTCGAGCGTGTAGTCGACATTGCGCACGTCGATGATGGCGACTGATGTCATCGCTATAGTTCCCCCTGTCCCCTAAAGCCCGTCGCAGATCGCGTGATGGGCTTCAGCATCCTGCTCGTGCATGCCTTTGATCCGAAACCGGGCGGCATGGCCGGCGCACGCACAATCACACGAAATCGAATCGGCGGGCCTTGTCATGTTGCCGTATCGCTGCCCCCTGAAAAGGGGCTTTCCTGCTTGCGGTTCGGCCGCATAAGTCCTTTTGGTGACGATAATATTCCACGATACAAAAGATTTTTATCGAACAGTGCCGTCAATTCGTAACAAAGCCGTCAACGGCAATAGATTTCCACTAGTCGGGCGGGGCTTGTGCTGGCACAGATGAGGCGAGGGCAGAGCATGAGGGAGTTGAACGTGAAGATCTGGTTGCGGGCGTTTGCCGCATTTCTGGCCTTGCAGATGACGGCAGTTGCGCCGGCGCTGGCGCAGGGAGAAATCGCGCTGCTTGAATCCTATATCGGGGACTGGCGGGGCGACAGCGCGCTGGTGGGCACCGACAAGCACGAGCCCTTCCGTTGCCGGCTGGGCGTGTCCAAGGGCAATCTCGGCCGCATCAACTATACCGGGCGCTGCACGCTGGTAAACGCGACGCTCTCGATCAGCGGCACCATTGCCTATATTGACGCGCAACGCCGCTTCGAAGCAGCCATGAGCACCAATGCCGGCTATACGGGTCTGGCCGTGGGGCAGGTGCGGGGCGAGCAGATCAGCTTCGATTTGCGCGAGCAGCAGAAGGACCGGGCCGGCGGTGATGTGCGGATCGGGGCGCGTATCCTTCTGGTCGGCAATGACAGCATTACGGTGGATTTCGAGGTCGAATTCAACAATTCGGGTGAAGTCATGACGGCCTCGGTGCCGTTCAGCCGGTAGGCGGGGCAATGCACAAGGGCTCGTGCCTCTGCGGGGCGGTGTCGTTCGTCGTGAACGGGCCGCTGCCGGAGGGTTCGGCGTGCCATTGCAGCAAGTGCCGCAAGAGCTCGGGCGCCCATGAAATGGGGATCGACGTCGACAAGTCGGCGCTGGAGATCTTCGGGTCCGAGCATCTGAGCTGGTATTTTTCATCGGAAAACGTGCGGCGCGGCTTTTGCGCCACCTGTGGGTCGCCGATGTTTTTCGACCCGCCCAAGGCCGACTGGATCGGGTTGCATCTGGGCTCGTTCGACGGCCCGACCGGGGTGCGGATCGCCAAGCATATCTTCGTTGGCGACAAGGGCGACTATTACGAGATCAGCGATGGCGCGCCGCAATATGAGACGGTGCCGGGGGCGGAGTAGGGGCGGCGCTTACGCTCTGCTCTTCCACTCCCAGACGTCATTGCCGGGCTTGTCCCGGCAATCCAGACGATCTTACGACATCCCATGGACCACCGGGACAAGCCCGGTGGTGACGATGGCTGGGTGATCCAGGCTCGACTGACGCTCGGGACGTATGGGTCCTATAGCCGCACGAGGCCTTTCACATCCACCGGCAGGCCGGTCTCGAAACTCTTGTTGGCAGCGATGCCGGTGAGGATGGAGAGGGCGCCGTCGCGGTGATTGGCGCCATAGCCGGGGCGCGGCGTGGCATTGCCGAAGATTTCCTCCAGCATGATCTTGTCGCCGCCACCATGGCCGCCTTCGGCATGGGCGATGGGAACGACGCGCGGCTCACCATGCAGGGGGAAGTGATAGAGCTTGACGCCCTTGGCAGAGCCCTCGGTTTCCGAACCCGCACCGGCATTGATGTAGGAATTTTCGTGGACCGTGAGTTCGAGGCGGCCGCCGGTGCCGTTGATGGCGACGTTGAAGCCTTCCCATGGTGCATAGGCGTAGAGCGAATAGGTCATCACCGCCTTGTTGGCGTAGCGCACCATGACATTCATCGTGTCCTCGATGGAAATGCCGTCTCCGAAGACGTTCTGGTCGCGCTGGTAGCCGTCTTCCTTTTCAGCGTCCCAGTAGAGACCCTTCTGGACCGGGGTTTCGGTCAGGTCGATGGCGAAGGGATCATCCTTGGCCGCCTCGACGCCGGTGGTGCGGGTATAGGGGGTGAAGACGCCACGCTCTTCTGCATTGGCGCGGCCATAGAATTTGAGGTCGCCCATGGCAAAGACCGTGTCGGGCTGGGTGCCAAGCCAGAAATTGACCAGATCGAAATGGTGGGTGGACTTGTGGACCATGAGGCCACCGGAATTGCGCTTGTCGCGGTGCCAGCGGCGGAAATAATCGGCACCGTGGCGGGTATCGAGCAGCCATTCGAAATGGACGGAGGTTACCTTGCCGATGGCGCCCTCTGCGATGAGCTCGCGCAGGGCCGAATTGTGCGGCGCATAGCGATAGTTGAAGGTGACGCGGACCTGTTTGCCGGTGCGCTCGACGGCGTCGAGAATGGCCTGGCACTTTTCCGGATCTGTGGTCATCGGCTTTTCGGTGATGACGTCGCAGCCGGCTTCCAGCGCGGCGATGATATAGTGGTGATGGGTGCGGTCGATGGAGGTGACGATAATCGTGTCCGGCTTCTGCTCGGCCAGCATGAGGGCGAAATCGGCGGCCTTATAGGTGGGGACTGCCGCGCCGGACAGTTCCTCGACGATGACCTTGTTGGTGAAGTCCATGCGCACCTGATTGGTGTCGCACAGCGCGACGAGACGGGACTGGTTGCGATGCGGGCCCAGGATCGCCTCATAGAACATGCGTGCGCGTCCGCCAGTTCCCACGAGCGCGTAGGTCTTGGTCATTCGATCATCTCCGGTCTCGATATAGATGTGGCTTTGCCCCGAACGGGGTGTTGATCCGGTATCTACCATACAAGATTGATGAGTGGTATAGTTGTTTCGATCCGTGCAGCACCGGGGTGAAATCGGCTGCCGGTCCCGAGATTTCTGTGGAATCCGGCATGGACGGGGCAGCATTGCGGCAATGGCCGTCCCATGGTCGCATAAAGGGAATCAGTCATGGCCATAGCCACGGTGGATATAAACGAAGAGACCATGGCCATGCGCGTCGTCGAGGCGCTGCGCGACGAGATCGTCACCATGGCGCTCAAACCCGGCGATGTGATTTCGGAAAGCGACATTGCCGGGCGCTATGGCGTGTCGCGCCAGCCGGTGCGCGAGGCCTTTATCCGCCTGGCGCAGCAGGGATTGCTGCTGATCCGGCCCAAGCGGGCAACGGTGATCAAGAAAATCTCGCCGGACGGGGTGCGTCAGAGCCGCTTCATCCGCGAAAGCATCGAAGTGGAAATCATCCGGCGGCTGGCCAGCCAGCCGGGCGAGACAGTAGGCACGGTGCTGGCGGGGCTGATCGCGGATCAGGATGTGGCGTCCTCGGCGGGTGACAGTCGCAGGTTTCACATTCTGGATGAATTGTTCCACCGGAGCCTCGCCCGGCTGGCGGGTGTGGAATATGCCTGGCAATTGATCGACGACCACAAGATGCAGCTCGACCGGGTGCGCTATCTGACGCTGGGCGTGTCCTCCAGCCAAAGGGCCATTGCCGAGCACAGGCTTATCGCCGAGGCGGTGGAAAAGGGCGATCCGCTGGCGGCGGAAGCGGCCATGCGGGATCATCTGGCGCGCGCCGAGGTGTTGCTGGCCCAGACCATCGAAGATTTTCCCGACTATTTCGAATAGCGAGGGCCTTCTCCGGCTGCCTGGCCTTGTTCTCGCATGAGGGGGCCAATAGGTTGCGCGCAACATCTATTCCAACCGGAGAACACAGATGAAAACGCGGCGTCTGGGCAAGACCGGATATGAGATCAGCGAAATCGGACTGGGCTGCTGGCAGCTTGGGGGCGATTTCGGCCCGCTGGGCGAGGAAACCGCCAAGGGAATTCTGGATGCAGCGCTCGGCGCCGGCATCACGTTCTGGGATACGGCGGATGTCTATGGCGGCGGGCTGAGCGAAAGCCGGATTGGCGCCCATGGCAAAGGCGCGGACGTGGTGGTGGCGACCAAGCTGGGACGGTCGGGTGCGCTTTATCCCAATCAATACAGCAGGGATGGTCTGCGCCAGAGCATTCTGGGATCGGCGCAAAGGCTGGGCGTCTCGACGCTCGACCTCGTGCAATTGCATTGCGTGCCGGGCGAGGTGCTGCGGGACGGGGCCATATTCGGCTGGATGGACGAGCTTCGCGCGGAGGGATTGATCCGCCATTGGGGCGCCAGCGTCGAGACCATCGAGGAGGGACTGCTTTGCCTCGACCAGCCCGGTTGTGCCACGCTGCAGATCATCTTCAACCTGTTGCGGCAGGATGCGGCTGACGAGCTGCTGCCCAACGCCGCGGACAAGGATGTGGGCATTATCGTGCGCCTGCCGCTGGCATCGGGCCTGTTGAGCGGGAAATTTTCCAAGGACAGCGTGTTCGAGCCGTCGGACCACCGCAATTACAATCGCGATGGGGCGGCCTTTTCCGTGGGCGAGACCTTTTCGGGGATCGAGTTCGAACGGGGCGTCGAACTGGTGCAGGAACTCAAGGGCCTGGCGCCGGAGGGCATGCCGATGAGCCGGTTCGCGCTGCGCTGGATTCTCGATCATCCGCAGGTATCGACCGTGATCGCGGGGGTCAGCAAGCCCGAACAGATCGCCGACAATGTCGCGGCCAGCGAAGCCCGCAGCCTGTTCCCGGCGCTGAGGACACAGCTGGGCGAGTGGTATCGAACCGAAGTAAAGCCCGAGATCCGCGGCGCGGTTTGAGGTTTGCGTCCCTATATCGCCGATGCCGACGGCGCGCTGGATTGCCCGGTCCCCGGATCAAGTCCGAGGATGGCCGGGCAATGACGCGGTGACGATGTTGCGCCAGCGCTTACATCTTGCCCCTAGCGATGTGCCAGGGCCGCACCTAGGTTAGGTGCCTGAAAATCAAAAAGAGTAGTATGATGTCCCACCCCGCTTTCGAGCTCGTTCGTGACGAGAAAATTGCCGAGATCAATTCGGAGGCGCGGCTCTATCGGCATAAGAAGACCGGGGCGGAGGTGCTCAGCCTCGTCAATGACGACGAGAACAAGGTGTTTGGCATCACCTTCAGGACGCCGCCGGAGGACTCGACGGGCATCGCGCATATTCTTGAGCATTCGGTGCTGTGCGGCAGCGAGAAATATCCGATCAAGAAGCCCTTCGTGGAACTGCTCAAAGGCAGCATGCACACCTTCCTCAATGCGATGACCTTCCCGGACAAGACCGCCTATCCGGTGGCCAGCCAGAACCTCAAGGACTTCTACAATCTCGTCGATGTCTATCTAGATGCGGTGCTGTTTCCGCTGATCAGCAAAGATACATTCGAGCAGGAAGGCTGGCATTACGAGCTCGAAAGCCCGGATGCGCCGCTGGTCTATAAGGGCGTGGTGTTCAACGAGATGAAGGGCGTCTATTCCTCACCCGATTCGGTGATGCACACGCTCAGCCAGAACGCGCTCTATCCCGACACGACCTATGGCAAAAGCTCGGGTGGCGACCCCAAGGTCATTCCGGAATTGACCTATGAGCAGTTCAAGCGCTTCCACCAGACCTATTACCACCCTTCCAATGCGCTGGTCGTGTTTGCAGGTGACGATGCGCCGGAGAAGCGGCTCGATATTCTCGATGGCTATTTCAGCCGCTTTGAAAAAAATCCGGTGGATGCGGAGGTGAAATTGCAGCCGCGCTGGAACGCCCCGCGCGCGGTGTCGGGCACCTATGCCGGTGATGTGGACGCCGAAAAGCGGCGCGACGGCATGGTGTCGGTCAACTGGATGCTCGACCCGCCAGAGGGCCGCGACGAGACGCTGAGCCATGCCATGCTGAGCTACCTTCTGGCGGGCAATGCGGCAGCGCCGCTGCGCAAGAAGCTGACCGAAAGCGGGCTGGGCGAGGGCATGATCGGGGGCGGGATTTCCTCCTATCTGCGCCAGCCCATGGGCGGGTTCGGGCTCAAGGGGGCCGATCCTGCTGACGCGGACAAGATCGAAAAGCTGGTGATCGACGGCCTCCTGGAGATCGCCGAAACCGGCTTTTCATCCGAGCAGATCGAGGCGGCGGTCAATACGTTCGAGTTCAATCTGCGCGAGCAGAATTCGGGTTCCTATCCGCGCGGCATGAACTACATGTTCTCGGCGCTGGGCACCTGGCTGCATGGCGGCGATCCGCTGGCGCCGCTGCGGTTCGAGGATGCCCTGAGCGCCCTCGGGGACAAGGCCCGGCAGGGCCATTTCGAGAGCGAAATCCGGCGCTTGTTCATCGACAATCCGCATCGGGTGACCACGACCTTGCAGGCTGATCCGACGCAGGGCGAACGCGAGGCGCGGCAGGAGGCCGAGGCGCTGGCCAAGGTGCGCGCCGGGCTCGACGAGGCCGGGTTGCAGGCCGTTCTGGAGCGGACCGAAAAGCTGAAAGCCTTGCAGGAAAGCGTCGACAGGCCGGAAGACCTCGCCAAAATTCCGACCCTGACGCTGGCCGATCTTGACCGCACCATTCGCACGGTGCCGACCGAGGAAAGCCGGATCGGCGGCGTGCGTACGCTTTATCATCCGCTGCCGACGCTGGGCATTCTGTATCTCGATATGGGCTTTGACCTGCATGCGCTGGGCAAGGACCTGCTGCCCTATCTGCCGCTTTTCGGGCGGGCGCTGCTGCAAACCGGCACCGGGAGCGAGGATTTCGTGTCGCTGACACAGCGGATCGGCCGGGTGACGGGTGGTATCGCCCAGCACCGCGCCATTGCCACGCGGCAGGACGGCACGGGCACATCGGCCTGGTTCTTCCTTTCCGGCAAGGCGGTGCCGGACAAATTCAGCGACATGCTGGGCATTTTCAGCGATGTGCTGCTCGATGCGCAATTGGGCAACCGTGAGCGGTTCCGGCAAATGGCACTGGAGGAAAAGGCCGGATTCGAGGCGCGGCTGGTTCCCGGTGGCAATGGCTTTGTCGATACGCGCATCAAGGCCGGGCTGACCGAGGCCGGCTGGATCGCCGAGCAGATGAGCGGGATTTCCTATGGCCAGTTCCTCAAGGGGCTGGTCAAGCGGATCGAGAGCGACTGGGACAGTGTCGAAGCGGCTTTGAAGACCATCCGTGACCGCCTGTTCAATCGCTCGCGCATGGTGGTCAATGTGACCGCCGATGAGGGTATATGGTCTGCGGCGCAGGGCGCTTTGGCCGGTTTCGTCGGCGGCCTTCCGGACGCGCAGGTTTCAGACGCCGACTGGAGCCATGTTTTCGAGCCCCGCAATGAAGGGCTCATCATTCCGGCGCAGGTCAATTATGTCGGCAAGGGTGCAAACCTGAAGGCGCTGGGACTGTCATTGCGGGCGTCCTCGGCGGTGGCCTTGCGGTTGCTGAACACCACCTATTTGTGGGACAAGGTGCGGGTGCAGGGCGGGGCCTATGGCGGATCGAGCCGGTTCGATCTCAGCTCGGGCAATTTCGCCTTCCTGTCCTATCGCGATCCCAACCTGCTCAAGACGCTCGATGCCTATGACGGGGCGGCCAAGGCCTTGCGGGCCGAGATCGGGGAAACCGATCTGGTGCGCTCGGTCATCGGGGTGGTGGGCGATCTCGACCGGCCCGAATTCGTCGATGCCAAGGGCTATTCGGCCATGTGGCGCATTCTCAATGGGACCAGCGACGCGCTGCGCCAGCAGAGGCGGGATGAGATCCTCTCCACCAGCCGCGCAGATTTCGTGGCGCTGGCCGACGCGCTGGAGGTGGTGGCCGAGAAGGGCCATGTCGTGGTGCTGGGTGGCGAGGCGGCGATTACCACAGCCAATGAGAAGCGGCCGGGCCTGCTGGCGGTCAGCAAGGCGGTTTGAGGGTACGGGGCACCCTCACCCCGCACTCCCCTGAGGCAGGGGAGGGTTCGATTGGGGTGGATGCAGCGGCGCGCACAGCCGGGAACGGGGATCAGCGTGGCGGCGTTTCCATGCTGAAAGGATACATCCATCCATGACACAGACGCAGGAAGGCGCTCTCGGCAAGCTGGTGCGCAAGGTGGAGGAGCGCGCCGCGGCCGGCGAGCAGGTTTCGCTTGGCCTGTTGCAGAGCATTGCCGGGCAGCGGGCGGCCGGGCCGATGCTGCTGCTGCCGGCGCTGGTGGTGATTTCTCCGCTCAGCATCATTCCGGGCGTGCCGACCATGGTTGGGATCAACACAATCCTTGTTGCCGGGCAAATCGCGCTGGGGCGCGAGCAGGTGTGGCTGCCCAAATGGCTGACCGGGCGCTGCATTTCGGCCAAGCATGCCCAGACCATGCTGAAATTCCTGCGGCCGGTGAGCCGGGTGGCCGATGGGGTCATCAGGCGGCGGGCACGGTTCATGACCAGCGCGGTGATGCGCCGGCTGGGCGCGGCCTTCTGTGTGCTGGTCGGGGCGATCATGCCGCTGCTCGAATTCGTGCCCTTCACCTCGACCTGGGCGGCAATGATCATCGCGGTCTATGCGCTGGCGATCACCGCGCGGGACGGGCTGCTGGCCATGGCATGGGCGGGGCTGGTGGGGATCGGCGTGACGCTGGGCTGGATGCTGCTGAAGGTTTCGATATTGGCTTGAGAGGCCGAGCCTCTGGGCTAAGAAAGCTCGCCTCCTCCACATCCCTAGAGCGTCAAATCTGCATGCGATTTCTGCTCCATCGTCACCACCGGGCTTGTCCCGGTGGTCGATGCCGCCACAAGATGGATTGCCGGGACAAGCCCGGCAATGACGACCGAACATAGATTTGCTTCAGGTCGAAAGCGAAATGCCCTAGCGGGTCAGAGCCGCCACCAGAAACGGCAGGCTTTCGTCCATGCGGTAGTCGACGCCGGAATGGTTGTCGGGAAATTCCTCGTAGCGGTGGGCAATGCCTTTGGCCTTGAGCGTCTTATGGATGCGGCGCGTGCCATAGAGGATGTTGTATTGGTCCTCGGTGCCGCATTCGAGGTAGAAGCCTTTCAATTTTCCAATGGCATCGGCATGGGTTTCGACCATGCGGGCGGGGTCCCATTTCAGCCAGTTGGCCCAGCGGTCCGCGATCAACTCGCAGGTATCGAGCGTTACCGGCAGGCGCAGGCCTAGAAAGGTTTCGGGGTTCGGATCGGGATCGAAACTGGCGGCCTGGGCGAGGATCATCAGGACCAGCGTGTCCTTGCCGTCGAGCTTGGGCTTGGCTTCAAAAGCCGTCAGCCATTTTTCGATCGAATTGCCCTGCTTGGCCAACGCGCGGAGCGTCGAAGGAAATTCGGGCAGGTAGAGATTTTCAAAGCCGGCATCGCCCGAATGGCTGGCGGCGGCGGACCAGACGTGCGGGTGGCGCATGGCGTGGACCAGAGCGCCGAAGCCGCCCGAGGACTTGCCGAAGACGCCGCGCTTTCCTGTTCCCCCGCAGCCGAAACGGGTTTCGACCGCCGGGAGCATTTCGGCGATGAGGAAGTCCTCGTAATGGCCGATAATGGGCGAGTTCACATATTGATTGCCGCCCAGCCGCGAATAGCAATCAGGGAAGGCCACGACAGCGGGGGCCATCTTGCCGTCGCCGATCAGCCGGTCGAGGCGCTCGGGCACGTTTTCGGTGAAACTCTTCCAGGCGGTGTGTGCGGGGCCGCCGGCCGTATAGCCGACGAGATCGACGAGCAGCGGCAGGTCTTTTCCGTCATGGCCGTGGGGAACATAGACATCGACGATGCGGCTGGTGGGGTCGCCCAGGCGATTGCCGGCAAGCGCCTTGCTGTCCACGGTAAGGCGATGGATGGTGCCGGCGGGGTGGGTGGTCTTGCGCATGTCGGGCTCCTTGGCTGGGAGTGTTTTAGGGGATGTGGCGCGCATGACAAGGGAATGCGTCACTTGCGCATCCCTCCCCCTTGAGGGGAGGGGGCAGATTGTGCCTGGGGTTGGCATAGTGAACCGGACTTCTCCGAGAAACGTTGATGGTGCCATGAGCCAGCCCATTCTCACCCGCGATCTTTACGTGCCCAGTCTCGATGCGTGGATCGACCCGGATACGCCCAAGCCAAGGGCGATCATCACGCATGGCCATGCCGATCATGCTCGAAGCGGCCACGGGGCAGTGCTGGCGACGCCGGAGACCATCGCCATCATGAAGGTGCGCTATGGCGAGGACTGTGCTGGCTCGTTCGAGGCGCTGAAATTCGGTGAGCGGCTGCGGATCGATGAGGCCGTGGTGAGCCTGCATCCCGCAGGCCATATTCTTGGCTCGGCACAAGTGCTGGTGGAGACCGGCGGGCAGCGGGCGGTGGTCACCGGCGACTATAAGCGCCTGCCGGACCGGACGGCGGAGCGGTTCGAGCCGGTATCCTGTGATCTGCTGGTGACCGAGGCGACGTTCGGACTGCCGGTGTTTCAGCATCCGAGACCGCAGGACGAGATTGCGCGGCTGCTGAAATCGGTCGCCGACCAGCCCGAGCGTTGCCATCTTGTCGGCTCATACTCGCTGGGGAAGGCGCAACGCGTGATTGCGCTGCTGCGCGATGCGGGATGGGACAAGCCGATTTACCTGCATGGCGCGATGATCCGGCTCTGCGCGCTTTACGAGGAGCTGGGCGTGCCGCTGGGCGAATTGATCCCGGCAACGGGCATGCCCAAGGCGGCGATGGCGGGGCAGATCGTCATCGCGCCGCCTTCGGCCATTCGCGATGTGTGGAGCCGGCGCTTTCCCGATCCGGTCGTGTGCCAGGCCTCGGGCTGGATGAGCATCAAGCAGCGCGCGCGTCAGGCTTTGGTGGAATTGCCGCTGGTGATCTCGGACCATTGCGATTGGGGTGAGCTCAATACGTCCATTCTCGACAGCGGGGCCTCGACCGTGTGGGTGACCCATGGGCGGGAGGATGGGCTGGTCTATTGGTGCAAGAAGCAGGGGCTGGAGGCCGAGCCGCTGGCGCTGCCGGGGCTCGATGACGATGGCGGGGAGGGCGGGGAATGAGGCGTTTCGCGGACCTGCTCGAACTCTCGGCCCTGACGCCCTCGCGCACCCGCAAGATTGCGGCGCTGGCGCAGTATTTTTCCGAGGTGCCGGACCCGGATCGGGGGCTGGCGCTGGCGGTGCTGACCGGGCAACTGGATATTGCCAATGTGAAGCCGGCTCTGCTCAAGGAGACGGTGCTGGCCGAGGTTGACCCGACGCTGTTCGCGCTCTCCTACGATTATGTCGGCGATCTGGGGGAGACCATTGCGCTGATCTGGCCGCATCACGGGACAGGAGACCTGCCAAGTCTCTCCGAAGTGGTGGCGCTTCTCAACCAGACCAGCAAGAAGGAATTGCCCCGGGTGATCGGGGGATTGCTGACGCAGGCGAAAATCCATGAGCGCTGGGCGTTGGTGAAACTGGCGACCGGCGCCTTGCGCATCGGAGTTTCGGCGCGGCTGGCCAAGACGGCTTTGGCGGAAATGGGCGGCGCGGATCTCCAGGCCATCGAGGAAGTCTGGCACGGGCTCAAGCCCCCCTATGTCGAATTGTTCGACTGGCTGGAGGGCAAGGCCGGCCGGCCGGAGATCGATCACGCGGCGCGGTTTCATCCGCTGATGCTGTCAACGCCGATCGAAGAGGGCGATTTCCCAAAACTCGATCCGCGCGATTTTTCCGCCGAATGGAAATGGGACGGCATCCGTGTGCAACTGGTGCTGGGCAAAGACGGCGCATCGATGTTCTCGCGCACGGGCGACGACATTGCGGGCAGCTTCCCCGACGTGGTTGAGGCTGCCATGGGCGGCGCGGTGCTCGATGGGGAATTGCTGGTGGGGCATGATTTCGAGGCGCGCAGCTTCAACGACCTGCAGCAGCGGCTCAATCGCAAGGTGGCCAATGCCAAGCAGATGAGCGAGCTTCCGGCCTTCGTGCGTGTCTATGACATGCTGTTCGATGGCGACGAGGATATTCGGGCGCTGGGCTGGCAGGAGCGGCGGGCGCGGCTCGAAGCGTGGTTCACGAGGAATCCGCAGACGCGGATGGACCTGTCCGAAGTGCTGGACTTCGAGAGCTGGGAGGATGTCGCGGCGCTGCGTCAGCAGGGGGCGGACGAACATGGCCATGAGGGGGTGATGCTCAAGCTGCGCAGCTCGCCCTATGTGCCCGGGCGGCCCAAGGGGTTCTGGTTCAAATGGAAGCGCGATCCCAATGTTGTCGATGCAGTGCTGATGTATGCGCAGCGCGGGCATGGCAAGCGCAGCTCGTTTTATTCCGACTATACGTTCGGCGCCTGGAAGGGGAATGAGATCGTGCCCATCGGCAAGGCCTATTTCGGCTTCACCGATGAGGAATTGAGAAAGCTCGACCGCTGGATCAGGGCGAACACGATTGCGTCTTTCGGGCCGGTGCGCGAGGTGAAGAAAGAGCTGGTGTTCGAGGTGGCTTTCGACAGCGCGCAAAAGAGCGGGCGGCATAAATCGGGCGTGGCGCTGCGGTTTCCGCGCATCAGCCGGATACGATGGGACAAGCCTGCCCATGAGGCGGCGCGGTTGGAAGATGTTATGGGGTTTGTGGGGTGAGGGCGGAATTCCTGACGCTTTTGCGCCCCCATCTTGTTCGGCAGTGTGCTGAACTGTCCGGAAGCTGTGTGGACATGGCAGTTCGCTGAACGCGCAGCACCCCCACCCCGGCCCTCCCCACAAGGGGGAGGGAGAGAAAGAGCCGACAGGTCAGTGAGAACGGAGACAGGCATGTCATCGCGGAGCAATCATCAGCGGCTTTTGGCGCTGGAAAAGGAGATGGACGCGGCAGCGGCCGATTTCGATTTCGAGAAGGCGGCGGCTTTGCGCGACGAGATTGCGCGGCTCAAAGGCGAGGGGGATGACATTGTCGGCCAGCCTCCGCCGGGCCAGATGGGGCTGGGCTCCAACACCCCGGTGCGCCAGCCGCCCAAGGGCTGGGTGAAGCCGAAAAAGCCTGATTTCAGGCGCTAGAGCAGCAGTGCGTCGCGATCAGCGCCGGTCGTCGGCGAGTTTGCGGATTTCGCGCAGTTCGGAAATCGTGGTTTCGAGGTCATCGCGCTGGCGTTCGAGCAGGGCGATGCGTTCATCGACCTTTTCAGTGAGAAGGGTGACCTGCTGATTGCGGTCGGCATCATAGAGGCTGAGATAGTCGGAAATGTCGCGCAGCGAGAAGCCCAGGCGCTTGCCGCGCAGGATGAGCAGCAGCCGGGCGCGGTCGCGGCGGCGGAAGATGCGGGTGGCACCCACTCTCTCGGGAGAGAGCAGGCCCTTGGATTCGTAGAAGCGAATGGCGCGGGTGGAGATGCCGAACTCGCTGGCGAGGTCGGCTATCGAGAACAGATCGCGGGCTTCGGGCTCGATGCGATTCACTTCCTGGCGCCTCGGGTCTCGGCATATTCCTCGCGCAATTCCTTCTTGGAAAGCTTGCCGATCAGCGTCTTGGGCAAGGCGTCCTTGAAGATGATCTCGCGGGGCATTTCGATCTTGTTGAGCGTGCCGGTGAGGAAGCTCTTGAGATCGGCTTCGGTGGCGGACTTGCCGGATTTGAGCTTGATGAAGGCAACGGGCGCTTCGCCGCGATACTCGTCAGGCACGCCGATGACATTGACCTCCTCGACCGCCTCATGGGCCATCAGGGCTTCTTCGATGGTGCGCGGATAGACGTTGAAGCCCGAGCAGATGATCAGGTCCTTGATGCGGTCCACAAGGAAGACATAGCCGTCCTCGTCCATATGGCCGACATCGCCCGTGCGTAGCCAGCCGTCCATGAAGACGTCCTTGCTGGCTTCGGCATTGTCGTAATAGCCGGCCATGACCTGGGGTCCCTTGACCTGCAGCTCGCCATCTTCGCCGATGCCGACGACCTTGCCGCTATCGACATCGACAAAGCGGATATCGGTGCCGGGCAGGGGCAGGCCGATGGACATGGGCTTGCTCGGCTTGCGCAGGGCGGCGCAGCAGACGACGGGCGAGGTTTCGGTGAGGCCATAGCCTTCGGCGAGAATGGCCTTGGACGACTTTTTGGCAAAGGCGTTGCGCACTTCATCGGGCAGGGCGGCGCCGCCGGAAATGGCCACTTCGAGACTGGCCAATTGCTCCGGCTTGACGTTCTCAGCCCGGGCGACGGCGTTGAGCAGGGTCGGCACGGAGGGCAGGACATTGGCCTTGGTGCGCTCGAAAATGCCGAGCAGGGCCTTCAATTCAAAGCGCGGCAGCATGATGACTGGAATGCCATTGCTGAGCGGCACGTTGAGGCAGACGGTCATAGCGAAGATGTGGAAGAAGGGCAGGACAGCAATGACCTTGGAGGGCGCGTAGAACAGGCCATCGCCCCATTTGTCGATCTGGCTGACATTGGCCGCGATATTGGCGTGGGTCAGCAGCGCGCCCTTGGGAATGCCGGTGGTGCCGCCGGTATATTGCTGGACGGCGATGTCCTTGTGCGGGTCGATGGTGACCGCTGAGGGCTTGTCGTTGCGGTCCAGCATCGCCTCAAAGGAGACGATGGCTGCGCCATAGGCCGGTTTTGCCAGATCCTTGCGCTTGGCGATGGAGAAGAGGATTTTCTTGACCAGAGGCAGCGCATTGGGGAAGTGGGCGACGACCAGAGTCTTGACGTGGCCGGCCTTTTGCAGCGCCTCGCCCTTTTCATAGATCTGCTGGAGATCGAGCGTCACCATGATGTCGGCGCCGGCATTGGCAGTGATGTGGCTGAGCTCGGGCACGGTATAGAGCGGGTTGCAATTGACCACGGTGCCGCCGGCGCGCAGCACGCCGTAATAGGCGATGGGGTAGAAGGGCGTGTTGGGCAGCATCAGTGCGACGCGGCTGCCCTTCTTGACGCCGAACTGGGTCTGCAAGGCGCCGGCAAAGGCGGCGATCTTCTCGCCCAGTTCGCCGAAAGTTGTGGTGCCACCGAGGAAGTCGAGGGCCAGGGCGCCGGGATTTTTGGCACAGGCAGCCAGAACCTGCTCATGCACGGGGGTCTCGTCGATCGGACTGTCCCAGGCGATCCCTTCGGGATAGCTGGCAATCCAGGGACGCAGGCTGTCATTGGGGGCAGTCGTGTCCATATCGTTTCCTCCTCGAATGATGCTCCCGTTTGGAGAGCGGCGGGTTTTTCCCGATTGCGCCCGGCAGGCCGGAACCATGAAACTATTCCATGGGTTAACGTTAGCGTCAATTCGGTGCCCGGCTTTTCAGAATACGGGCCTGCATCGGCGGTAGGATGAAAGACGTATAGGTCCTCTAGTTGACGTAAGCGTAAACTACGATAAAGTGGCTCTATATGATGCCCCGGCTCCGCGCTATGGTGCGGATCAAGCAAGGGGAAGGCCGGACTGATTCCAGATCAGTACTGGCCCGGCACTAGAGTTTTGTGCGGTTACACGCGCGCTAGAGGAATGGCGGCAACGCTCCTGACTTGTGGATCGTTCGCCGTCCAAGGAGGATGAGGGCGATGATCCTTTTGCTGGTTGCAATCAGTCTTGTCGTGTTTGCGACGCTGGCCATGCGGGAAAGTCCGCTCTGGCAATGGGGCGCTGCCTTTGCAGCCATCGGCCTGCTGTCGGGGCTGGATTTTACCCAGAGTGGTGCGGTTTATGAACTGGGCTGGTTTGCCTGGGTCCTGATCGTGTTCGGCGTGGTGCTGCTGGTGCTGGCGGTGAAGCCGATCCGCATGGCCCTGCTGCTGCCCCCCATCTATGGCGCGGTCAAATCCATTCTCCCAAAGGTCAGCCGGACCGAGCAGGAAGCCCTTGATGCCGGCACCGTGGGTTGGGACGCCGAATTGTTTTCCGGCCGGCCCAATTGGGACAAGCTGACGAAAATCCGTCCGCTGACGCTGACGGCAGAGGAGCAGGCATTCCTCGACAACGAAACCGAAACCGCCTGCCGGATGATCGACGATTGGGATATCCGCCATAATCGCGCGGACCTGTCGCCCGAACTCTGGGACTTCCTCAAGTCCAAGGGATTCCTTGGCATGCTGATCGGCAAGGAGCATGGGGGCCTGGGCTTTTCGGCGCAGGCGCAGTCGATGATCGTTTCCAAGATCGCCAGCCGCTCGGTGGCGGCGGGGATCACCGTCATGGTGCCCAATTCGCTCGGACCCGGCGAGTTGCTGGAGAAATACGGCCTGCCCGAGCAGAAGGAGAAATATCTCCATCGCCTTGCCAATGGGCAGGAAGTGCCCTGCTTTGCCTTGACCGGGGTGCATTCGGGTTCGGATGCCGGTGGCATGCGGGACATCGGCGTGGTCACCAAGGGCATGTATAATGGGCAGGAAGTGCTGGGTGTCCGGCTGAGCTTCGACAAGCGCTACATTACGCTGGCGCCCATCGCCACGCTGGTTGGTCTCGCCTTCATTCTCAAGGATCCTGACAACCACCTGGGGCGCGGGCCGGATATCGGCATCACCCTGGCGCTGATCCCGCATGACCATCCGGGCCTCGATATCGGCCGCCGCCATTATCCGGCGCGGCAGGCTTTCATGAACGGCCCGGTGCGTGGCACGGATATGTTCGTGCCCATGGATTTCCTGATCGGCGGCATTGAATATGCCGGGCAGGGCTGGCGCATGCTGATGGAATGCCTCTCCACTGGCCGCGCCATCTCGCTGCCCGCTATCGGCACGACCTCGATCAAGGCGACGCTGCGGGCCACGTCGGCCTATGCGCGGGTGCGGCGGCAATTCGGCATTCCGGTCGGCATTATGGAAGGCGTGGCCGAGCCGCTCGGCGAGATGGTCAAGCGCGCCTATATGTTCGAATCGACCCGTCGTCTGACGGCGTCGATGGTGGATGAAGGCCAGCGCCCGGCCGTTATTGCGGGGCTGCTCAAATACACCACGACCGAAGCCATGCGCGACAGCATGGACGATGCTTTCGACATCCAGGGCGGCCGCGCCATTCAGGACGGTCCGGGCAATTACCTGTTCGGCGCCTATCAGGCATTGCCGGTGGCCATCACGGTGGAGGGAGCCAATATTCTCACCCGCACGCTGATGACCTTTGCGCAGGGCGTGCTGCGGGCGCATCCCTATCTGCTCAAGGAAATTTCAGCGGCGCAGAACAAGGACAAGCGCGCGGGGATCGAAGCATTCGATGCCGCTTTTGGCGGGCACACCAAGTTCATGCTGCGCAATATCGTGGCCAGCTTCCTGCATGGGCTGACCAATGGGTCCTTCGCGTCGTCGCCCAATGAAGGGCCGATGGCGCGCTGGTATCGCCGGCTGCATCGCTACAGCCAGGATTTCGCGCTGGTGGCGGACTGGACGACAGTGGTGCTGGGGGGCGCGCTCAAGCGCAAGCAGAAGCTCTCGGGCCGGATGGCTGATCTTCTGGGCGAATTGTACCTGATGTCGGCGACGCTGAAACGTTTCGACGAAGAAGGGCAGATTGCCGAAGACCGGGACCTGATCGACGCGATCATGGAAGATCGCGTGGCCAATATCGAGCACATCTTTGGCGAGGTTTTTGCCAATTTCCCCAACCCGTTCTTTGCCAATGCCATGCGCTTTCTGTGCTTCCCGCTGGGGCGGCATGCCAAGCGCGCCTCGGATCGCGTCAATTACCGCTTCGTGCGCGCCGTGTTGCGCCCCGGCGCGTTCCGGGACCGGCTGACCACGGGCGTCTATGTGTCGATGGACCCCAATGATGTGACCGGCGTGCTGGAAGATGCCTTCATCAAGGTGACCGAAGCGGAGGAGATCGAGGCAAAGTTCATCAAGGCCTCGCGCAAGGGTGTGTTCGAGCGGCGGCTGGATCGCGACGCCATCGACGATGCGGTGGCGGCAGGCGTGCTCAACGGCAACGAGGCCGGCATCATGCGCGCAGCGGATGAGGCGACCAACAGGGCCGTGCATGTCGATGACTTCGAGATGGATGTCCTCAAGGAAACGCCGCCCCGGGTGGCGGCAGAGTAAGGTCCGGGCCCGAGGATGACCGGCGGTGGTTTCGGCGCCGTCGGACGCGATGACGATAACGGCGAAACGCCGAAAAGATTGAGGAGTGACCATGATCGCCCCACAGGCAACCGAGACGAAACACTGGAGCTTCCATACCGATCTCGAAAAGATCGGCTGGCTGACCATTCATTCGCCCGAGGGCTCGGTCAACGTGCTGAGCCGCGAGGCGATCATGGAGCTCGAAACGCTGGTGGCGCGGATCGAGGATCTGGCGAGCACTCATGAAATTGTCGGCGTGGTGCTGCTCTCGGGCAAGGATAGCGGCTTCATCGCCGGGGCGGATGTGTCCGAATTCGATGCGATGAGCGATTTTTCGGTGCTGCCGGAAGCGCTGCAACGCACCCATGCCCTGTTTGCCCGGATCGAGAATCTGAAAGTGCCGGTGGTGGCCGGTATCCATGGCTTCTGCCTTGGTGGCGGGCTCGAACTGGCGCTGGCGTGTCATTACCGCATTGCGGTCAATGACGACAAAACGCGCATCGGGTTCCCGGAGGTCAATCTCGGGATCTTTCCCGGCTTTGGCGGAACGGGCCGCTCGATCCGGCAGGCGGGGCCTGTCGATGCGATGAGCATCATGCTCACGGGCCGCATGCTGCGGGCCGGAGCGGCGCGCGGGCTCAATCTCGTCGACAAGCTGGTGCGCCACCGCGACATGCTGCGCTGGGAAGGCCGCAAGGCAGTGCTGTCCAAGCGCAAATCGGATCATGCGCCATTGTCCAAGCGGCTGATGGCCATGGGCCCGTTGCGCGGCTATGCGGCCAGCAAGATGCGTGAGCAGGCGGGCAAGAAGGCGAAGAAGGACCATTATCCGGCCCCCTATGCGCTGATCGATCTGTTCGAGAAGCACGGCAATGACTGGCAGGCGATGATCCGGGGCGAGGTGGATGCCTTCGTGCCCCTGATGGGTTCGCCGACAGCCACTAATCTGAGGCGCGTGTTCTTCCTGTCCGAAGGGCTCAAGAAACAGGGTCTCAAGGGCGCAAAGTTCTCGCGGGTGCATGTGATCGGCGCGGGCGTCATGGGCGGGGATATTGCGGCCTGGTGCGCCTACCGCGGCATGAGCGTGACCTTGCAGGATCTCGACATGGAGCGCATCCAGCCGGCGCTGGATCGGGCCAAGAAGCTGTTCCAGAAGCGCTACAAGAAGAAGCGCGAAGTCGACGCCGCCATGCTGCGGCTGACCGCCGACCCGCAGGGGCTGGGCGTGCCGCGCGCCGATGTGATCATCGAGGCCGTGGTGGAAAAGCTCGAAGTGAAACAGTCGATTTTTTCCGGACTGGAAGACAAGATCAAGCCTGGAGCGATCCTTGCCACCAACACATCCTCCATCGAGCTGGAACGTATTGCCGAGGCGCTCAAGGACCCGGCGCGGCTCATTGGCCTGCATTTCTTCAATCCGGTGGCGCAACTGCCGCTGGTTGAGGTGATCCGCTCCAGGTTCAATTCCGACGAGGCGATCGGCAAGGGCGCCAGCTTTGCCCAGGCCATCGGCAAGTCGCCGGTTGTGGTCAAGTCGGCCCCCGGCTTCCTCGTCAATCGCGTGCTCATGCCCTATATGCTGGGCGCGGTGGAGCGGGTGGAGCGCGGCGAAAGCAAGGAATTGCTCGATGCGGCGGCCGTTGCCTTCGGCATGCCGATGGGGCCAATCGAACTCATGGATACGGTGGGGCTCGATGTCGGCAAGTCGGTGGCGACGGAGCTCGGTCATTCAGTGCCCGAGGGCAGCCAGTTCGCGCGGCTGATCGCGGCGGGCAAGCTGGGCCGCAAGAGCAATGAAGGCTTCTACAAGTGGGAAAAGGGCAAGGCGGTCAAGGGACCGGTGCCGGCCCATGCCGATCTCGCCGCGCTCGGCCGCGAGTTGATCAAGCCGCTGGTGGACATGACGGAGGTGGTGGTGGCCGAAGGCGTCGTTGCCTCGCCCGAGATGGCCGATATCGGCGTCATCATGGGCACCGGCTTTGCGCCATTCCTGGGCGGGCCGATGAAGGCCCGTGCCGATGGGCGGGCGTGATGGATATGCTGCAATTATCCGCGGGATCGTTCCCTCCCCTCAGAGGGGAGGGAGGCGCCGGAGCCGTTATGCCCCATTCCTTTCAGGCCTCTTTTCAGGAGACCAAACATGACTGAACTCAAGCGCGTCGCCATTGTCGGGTCGGCCCGTATTCCCTTTGCCCGTGGCGGCACGGCCTATGTGGAGGAGACCAATCTGTCCATGCTGGGCACGACCATTGCCGGGCTGGCGGACAAATACGGGCTCAAGGGCGAGAAGGTGGATGAAGTGATCGCGGGCGCCGTGATCAATCATTCCCGCGATTTCAACATTGCCCGCGAGGCGCTGCTCGATGCCGGCCTGAGCCCGCGTACGCCGGGCACGACGATGCAGATTGCCTGTGGCACGAGCCTGCAGGCAGCACTGGTTCTGGCGGGCAAGATCGCTTCGGGCCAGATCGAGAGTGGCATTGCCGCCGGTTCCGATACGGTGAGCGATAGCCCGATTGTCTTTGGGTCGAAGGTTCAGCATCGTCTGCTCAATGCCAATGCGGCAAAGACGACCGGGCAGAAGCTCAAGGCGTTCAAAGGCTTTTCGTTTGGCGAACTCGCCCCTGTGGCGCCGTCGGTCAACGAGCCGCGCACCGGGCTGTCGATGGGCCAGCATTGTGAATTGATGGCGCGGGAATGGAATATTTCGCGCGAGGAGCAGGATGCGCTGGCCGTGGCCAGCCATCGCAATGCCGCCAAGGCCTATGACGAGGGTTTTCACGACGACCTGCTGCTGCAATGCGCCGGGCTGGTGCGCGACAATAATGTGCGGGCCGACGCCAATATGGAAAAGATGGCGACGCTCAAGCCCGCCTTTGACAAGAAAAGCGGGCTTGGCACGCTGACGGCCGGCAATTCGACGCCGCTGACCGATGGGGCCTCGGGTGTGCTGCTGGCCTCGGAAGACTGGGCGAAGGCGCGCGGCCTGCCGATCCTGGCCTATCTCACCACCGGGCGGGTCGCGGGCAATGACTTTGCCCATGGCGAGGGCCTGCTGATGGCCCCCACCATTGCCGTGTCCGAAATGCTGGAAAAGGCCGGGCTCGGGTTTGACGATATCGACTATTTCGAACTGCACGAGGCCTTTGCGGCACAGGTTCTGTGTACGCTCAAGGCCTGGAAAGATCCCGCCTATTGCCGGGATGTTCTGGGGCGCGAGAGCGTTCTGGGCGAAATCGATCCGGCAAAGATCAATGTCAAGGGATCGAGCCTTGCCTATGGACACCCCTTTGCCGCGACCGGCGCGCGCATTCTGGGGCTGACCGCCAAGCTGCTGTCCGCTCAGGCCGGCAAAAAAGCGCTGATCTCGGTGTGTACGGCGGGTGGCATGGGCGTGGCGGCACTGGTAGAAAGCGCGTCATGAGCGAAAATGTCGTCCAGTTCCGGCGTCCCGAAAAGCAGCCCGAGCCGCCCGTGAAGAAACCGCGCGGTCCAATGCCCGGCTGGGTGCCCTTTGCCGTATTGCTGGCTATTGCGCTGGCGATATTTTTTGCACAGCGGAGTGGCATTCTCGGATAATGCCCAAAAATATCTCTCGGCGACATGCTCTTGCCCGTCGTCGAGAAATTGTGACCAAATTTGGCATGAATTTCCACGCTTGCTAGCTTGTGCGCAAGCAATTGCTCTTTTTTCTTGCATAGCAACCCGTTCACAATCGGGCATGGCATGACGTTTGGGTCAATCTTTTGCTTGTCAGTGGACGGAAATGCGGGATACCGTCCAGCAACCTTGATCGGCCGGTAAATCCGGACCGGCAGGGACAGCATTTGCGCCCAAGAATGCGCAGGCACGAATATTTCAGGAATTCCACAAGGAGATGGGACGAGAATGAAACTCACCACAACCCTGAAGGCGGTAACGGCCGCCGGCGCAGTCGCGCTGATGATGTCGACGGCGGCCTCCGCCGTGACGCTGCAACTGCACAATGGTGGCGATCCGCGCACGCTGGATCCGCACAAGGCCTCGGGTAACTGGGAAGACCGTCCGATCAGTGACTATATCGAAGGTCTGATGACCCTCGATGCCGCCGGTGAGCCCATCCTGGGTCAGGCTGCTTCCTACGAAGTGTCCGATGACGGCCTCGTTTACACCTTCACCCTGCGCGACGACGCAGTGTGGTCCGACGGCGAGCCGGTCAAGGCGCAGGATTTCGTGCTCGGCGCGCAGCGCCTGCAAGATCCGGCAACCGCTTCGAGCTATGCCTATCTCAACCACTTCATTCTCAATGCCGAAGCCATCAATGCCGGCGAAATCACCGATTTCGACGAGCTCGGCGTCAAGGCGCTCGATGACAAGACCGTCGAGATCACGCTGGTCGCGCCCACGCCATACCTCCTGGCTGCGCTGACCCACTACACCGCCTATCCCGTTCCGTCCCATGTCGTTGAAGCCAATGGCGACGAGTGGAGCCAGATCGGCAATCTGGTCGCCAACGGCCCCTATGTGCCGGTGGAATGGGTGCCGGGTTCCTTCGTTCGTTCCGAGAAGAACGAAAGCTATTATGACGCTGCCAATGTCGCCATCGACGAAGTGATCTACCACATCACCGAAGACGACAATGCTGCGCTCAACCGCTACCGCGCCGGCGAATTCGACATTCTGTCGAGCTTCCCTGCCGACCAGTACCAGCTGCTGCAGGACCAGTATCCGGGCGAAGCCCATGTGGCCCCGTTCCTTGGCGTCTATTACTACGTCATGAACCAGACCATACCCGAACTGCAGGACGTCAATGTCCGCAAGGCTCTGTCCATCGCCATCAACCGCGAAGTGATCGGGCCGGACGTGCTGGGCACGGGCGAGCTGCCAGCCTATGGCTGGGTCCCGCCGGGCACTGCCAATTTCGCTAGCGAGGCCTATATGCCTGACTGGGCCAGCGAGGACTACGGCGCACGCGTCGAAGAAGCCAAGGCCCTGATGGAAGCCGCCGGCTACAGCGCCGAAAACCCGCTGAACCTGCAGCTGCGCTACAATACCAACGAAAACCACCGCCGCATCGCCGTGGCCATCGGCGCCATGTGGGAACCGATCCATGTCCGCGTCGAGCTGTTCAATGCCGAAGTGGGCCCGCACTACGACGCCCTTCAGGAAGGCGACTTCCAGATCGGTCGCGCCGGCTGGCTGATGGACTACAATGACGCGTCCAACATGCTCGACCTGCTCAAGGGCGGCACGGCACAGGCCGATGGCAATATCGCCTGGGGCAACAACTATGGCCGTTACCAGAACGACGAATACGATGCCCTGCTGACCCAGGCCATGACCGAGCTCGACCTCGAAGCGCGCGGTGAACTGCTGGGCCAGGCCGAAGCCATCGCCATGGACGAGTTCGGCGTTCTGCCGATCTACTACTACGTGTCCAAGTGGGTGGTTTCGCCGCGCATCGAAGGTTTTGTCGACAATCCGGTTGATCGTCACCTGACGCGCTACCTGTCCAAGACCGAATAGTCTGATCCCGGGGTCGCCGCCAAGGTGGCGACCCCTTACCGTTTTTTCCGTTCGACCAGAGCGCCCGAGGATATTTCCTTGCGCCAGCGCCGGTTCAGCGGACGAGGATTACCAAAATGCTCGCATATGCGCTGCGACGGGTGCTTTCAGCCATCCCGGTCGCCCTGATCGCCATAACGGCGTGTTTTTTCATTCTCCGGCTGGCCCCCGGCGGTCCGTTCGACGCGGAACGCGCGCTGCCCGCCAATATCCTGCGCAATCTGCGCGCCGCCTATGATCTCGATCAGCCGCTGATCATGCAGTATTTCCTCTATGTGGGGCGCCTGCTGCAGGGCGATCTTGGGCCTTCCATGGTGGTGCAGGACTTTACCGTGTCCCAGCTTCTGGCGCTGGGCATGCCCTTCAGCCTGATGCTGGGTCTGTCGGCCTTCGTCATCGCCACCGCCATCGGGCTTCTCGCCGGCATGGTCGCTGCCGTGACGCAGAACAAGTGGCCCGATTATGTGCTGGTTCTGGTGGTGATGATCGGTGTCATCGTGCCCAACTTCCTCATGGGCAGCCTGTTGCAACTGGTGTTCGGCGTCTATCTCAAGTGGCTGCCGGCCGGCGGCTGGCGCGCCGGTTCGATTGCGCATCTCATCCTGCCGATCACGGTCCTCGCCTGGCCGCATGCAGCGCGTATTTCGCGGCTGATGCGCGGCTCGATGATCGAGGTGCTGGGCTCCAATTACGTGCGCACGGCGCGGGCCAAGGGTCTTGGTCAGCGGCTGGTGCTGGCCCGCCATGCGATCAAGCCGGCGCTTATTCCGGTCGTGTCGTATCTCGGACCGGGCCTCTCCTATCTGCTGACCGGCTCGCTGATCGTCGAACAGATTTTCGGTCTGCCGGGCATCGGCAAGTATTTCATCAATGCCGCCCTTAACCGGGATTACGGCCTCGTGCTGGGAACCGTGGTTCTCTATATGGCGCTGATCCTGGTGCTTAATCTATTGGTCGACCTTGCCTATGCCTGGCTTGACCCCAAGGTGAGGTACCGCTGATGGCCGGCATTACCCAAAAAGACGTCACGCTCTCGGCCTATGCCGACAAGCTGGCAAAGCTCGACGCGCCCAAGGGCCGTTCGCTGACAGACGACGCGCTGCGCCGGCTGTTCGCCAACAAGGCGGCCGTGGTGTCGCTGTTCCTGCTCGCCGCCATCGTGCTGATCGCCTTTATCGGCCCCTATTTCGTGCCGTGGGAATTCTCAACGGTTGACTGGTCGGCGATCCGCAAGCCGCCCGATTTCGACAAGGGCCATTTCCTGGGCACGGACCAGAACGGACGTGACCTGCTGGCGCGCCTGTTACAGGGCACGCAGATGAGCCTGATCGTGGCGACTGTCGCCACGCTGGTCTCTGTGGTGATCGGCATCATCTATGGCGCGGTATCGGGCTATATCGGCGGCCGGGTCGATGCGGTGATGATGCGCTTCGTCGATATCATGTATGCGCTGCCCTATATCCTGTTCGTGATCATTCTCGTGGTGATCTTCGGACGCAGCCCCATCCTGCTGTTCGTCGGCATCGGGGCGCTGGAATGGCTGACCATGGCGCGTATCGTGCGTGGACAGACCATCACCCTCAAGGAACGTGAATTCGTGGAAGCGGCGCGCGCCAGCGGCGCGGGCTGGTGGACGATCATTATCCGTCACATCGTGCCCAATCTCACGGGTCCGGTGGTGATCTATGCCACGCTGACCATTCCCGAGATCATTATCGTGGAGAGCTTCCTGTCGTATCTGGGCCTGGGCATCCAGGAGCCGCAGACCTCGCTGGGCACGCTGATTTCCGAAGGCGCGCAGGTGACCGAGGTCATGCCCTGGCTGCTGATCGGCCCCGCGGCCGTGCTCGTGACCCTGCTGCTGTGCCTGACCTTTGTCGGCGACGGCCTGCGCGACGCGCTCGATCCCAAGGACCGCTAAGACCATGGCACTTCTCGAAGTCAAAAACCTCAAGGTGGATTTCCAGACCCAGGACGGCGTGGTGAACGCCGTCAAGGATCTGAGCTATACGCTGGAAAAGGGCAGGACCCTAGCCATTGTGGGCGAGAGCGGGTCGGGCAAGACGCAGGGCGCCTTCGCGCTGATGGGTCTTTTGCCCAAGAATGGCCGGTCCAGCGGTTCGGTCATGTTCGACGGCAAGGAAATCCTCAACCTGCCGCTGCGCGAGATCAACAAATATCGCGCCCGCCGCATCGGCATCATCTTCCAGGACCCGATGACCTCGCTCAACCCCTATCTGCGCATCTCGCGGCAGATGAGCGAGGTGCTCGAACTGCACAAGGGCATGAGCCACAGCGCGGCAGTGGCGGAAAGCGTGCGGTTCCTCGATGCCGTGCGCATTCCGGATGCCAAGAACCGCGTGCATATGTATCCGCACGAATTCTCGGGCGGCATGCGCCAGCGCGTGATGATCGCCATGGCGCTGCTGTGCGGGCCCGAACTGCTGATTGCCGACGAGCCGACCACGGCGCTCGACGTGACCGTGCAGGCCGGGATCATCGACCTCCTGGTCGACCTGCAGGAGGATTTCGGCACCGCGATCATCCTCATCACTCACGATCTGGGCATTGTCGCTGGCACCTGCGAGGACACGCTGGTGATGTTCGACGGGCGGGTGATGGAATATCGCAAGACCGAAGACCTGTTCGCCAATCCCGAGCATCCCTATACGCAGGGTCTGCTGGCAGCCGTGCCGCGCCTCGACAAGCCGGTCGAGCGCCTTTCGACCGTGTCCTATGAATTCATGAGAAAGAAGGGTGAGGCATGACCGACAAGGAACCCATTCTCAAGGTCCGCAACCTCTCGGTCCACTTCAAGATCCCCAAGGGCGGCATTTTCGGCGGCCATAGCGTGCTCAAGGCCGTCAAGGAAGTCTCGTTTGACCTGCATGCCGGGGAAACGCTCGGCATTGTGGGCGAGAGCGGTTGCGGCAAGTCAACCCTGTCGCGCGCCATCATCAAGCTGATCGAGGCAACCGAAGGTGAATCGGTCTGGATGGGCAAGGACATCCTCAAGATGAGCCCCAAGGAACTGACCGGGCTGCGCAAGGATATCCAGATGATCTTCCAGGATCCGCTGGCCTCGCTCAACCCGCGCATGACGGCGGGCGCGATCATCGCCGAGCCGCTCCAGATTCATTATCCCGAAGTCAGCAAGGCCGAGCGCATGGCCCGGGTCATCGAGATGATGGAAAAGGTCGGCCTTGCCGCCAATATGATCAACAAATATCCGCATGAATTTTCAGGCGGGCAGTGCCAGCGTATCGGCATTGCGCGGGCGCTCATCACCCGTCCCAAGCTGATCGTCTGCGACGAAGCGGTTTCGGCGCTGGACGTGTCGGTGCAGGCGCAGGTCATCAACCTGTTGATGGACCTGCAGAAGGAACTGGGCGTCTCCCTGTTGTTCATCGCCCACGACATCGCCGTTGTCCGCCATATCGCCCAGCGCATCATGGTGCTCTATTTCGGTGAAGTGGTGGAGATCGGCGCTTCCGAGCAGGTCGTCATGCAGCCGCAGCATGATTATACCAAGAAGCTGATCGCCTCGGTGCCCGTGCCCGATCCGAAGGAGGAGATGCGCCGCCGCGAGGTGCGTCGCCGCCTGCGCCGCGAAGCCGCAAACGCCGCCGCCTGAGCAGGTTGTGCTGTTTCCAATTAGAAACCCCCGGCGCAGGCCGGGGGTTTTTGCTTGAGGACCGGCAGAGCGGCGCCAATGGCCGGCTAGCTGCCCCGGCGATCCTTGTCGCCGACATTGACGCTGCGCCGGCGCCTGTCCGGGCCGGAATAGGCTTGGGCCTCGATGAATTCGCGCGGCGCCGATGCGATCGCGTCGAGCCGCGACTTGAGGTGATTGGCCGCGAAGGGTTTGCGCAGGAATTCGGTGACACCGGCATCGCGGGCTTCGGTTATGCGCGCTGCGTCCGGCGCTGCCGACATCATGATGATGGGCGTCATCTGGTTCTCGCATTCCTTGTTGGAGCGAATGCGCCGGACCAGTTCGACGGCGTCCGGATTGGTGATGCCATCATCGATGATGATGACGTCATAGGCCCGCCGGCCCATTTCGAGGATTGCCTGGCTGGCCTCGCTGATTTCGCGGCTGTCCCGCTGGCCGATCGAGCGCAGCATGGTTGTGACCAGCATTGCCATATGCGGCTGGGGATCGATGATGAGTATGCCGTTTTTCGGTTTGATTGGGGTGGTCATTTGGGTGCTGCCGTCAGATAGTCGGAGCAAGTCTAGGCCTCAGTGGTCACTTCCGCATTAACACGCGGGAAAAGCTCATCAGTATCGTTCCCTGCGTTGACAGGGCGGGTCAATTCCCCTAATACGAGGCCAGTTTCAGGGCGCTTTGGCGCCCCTTTTGTTTGACCGAGGATAAGAAGATGAAGATCCGCAACTCGCTGAAGGCGTTGATGACTCGCCACCGCGCGAACAAGCTCGTCCGTCGTCGCGGGCGTGTGTATATCATCAACAAGGTGGACAAGCGCTTCAAGGCCCGCCAGGGCTAAGCTGCGCCATCACCGCGATGTTTCAAAGCCCGCCTCTGGCGGGCTTTGTCGTTTCCGGATTCCTGCTCGCACAAGACTCCTCCGCCTTGCAGGGAACGGATGGCGCATCATTGCCGCACAATTTGCCGTCACCGGGCGCGATCTGGCTGTGTTGGGCGTATAGACAATTTTATCCATTAACCAGGCTAAACATCGATAAATTTCAAGAGGTTGTCCAGCAGCGCGGCGATGCTATGACACACCAGCCGGTCGAAACCGGGAAGCGTCACCTCAAGCCGTCTCGCCAGAAGGTCGCAGCGGCTCAATCCAGCGTCAGTCCATGTTTCCCAGCACGACCATCAGTATGGCCATCGATCGGCCCTACGAGGATATCTATGCCTTTCTTGCGGACCCAGCCACTTTGCCGCTTTGGACCGAAGGGCTGCTGCATGCAGCACTGACCCCGGTCAGCGACTGGGTTTGGGCCACAGTGCATGAGGGCAAGCCGGTCACGATCCACTTCACGCCACCCAATCCCTTTGGCGTGCTCGATATCAGCATTATGGGAAAGGACGTCCTCGAGCGGCATTATCGCGTGCGGGTGTTCCCCAATGGAGAGGGCACCGAACTGTGCTGCACAGTGCTGCAATCCCCCGGTGAGGATGACGCGCATTTCGCTTCGGAATGCGAGTGGCTGCGCACCGATCTCAAGGTTCTCCGTTCGTTTCTCGTGGGGCAGTAGGCGCAAAAAAACGCCGCCTCGAAAGGCGGCGTTCCTGTCTGTCCGTATGCTGCCGACTAGCTCGAACCGGCGCCGTCCTGGCGGACAAAGGCGATGCGCAGCATATTGGTGGCGCCAGGCGTTCCGAGTGGCACGCCGGCGGTGATGGCGATGCGGTCGCCGGGGCGGGCAAAGCCCTCCTGATAGGCGATGACACAGGCGCGATCGACCATATCCTCGAGGTTCACGGCGTCCTCGGTCTGCACGCAATGGATGCCCCAGACCACCGAGAGGCGGCGAATGGTGCGCAGGTTGGGCGACAGGGCGATGATCGGCTTGGAAGGCCGCTCGCGGGCGGCGCGGATACCGGTGGAGCCAGAGGCCGTATAGGTCAGGATAGCAGCCAGATCGAGGGTTTCGGCGACCTGACGGGTGGCTGCGGAGATCGCGTCGGCGGCGGTGGCTTCCGGCTCGGTCTGGGCGGCGCGAATGATGTTGCGGTAATTGGCGTCGCTTTCGACGGCAATGGCCACCTTGTTCATGGTGGCGACAGCCTCGATCGGGTACTGGCCCGAGGCACTTTCGGCCGAGAGCATAACCGCATCGGCGCCTTCAAAGACGGCGATGGAGACGTCCGAAACCTCGGCGCGGGTCGGGACCGGCGCGGTGATCATGGATTCGAGCATCTGGGTGGCCACGACCACCGGCTTGCCATAGCGGCGGCACATGCGGATCATGCGCTTTTGCAGGCCGGGCACGGTTTCGAGCGGCAGTTCGACGCCCAGATCGCCACGGGCAACCATGATGGCGTCCGAGAGCTTGACGATCTCTTCCAGACGCTCGATGGCCTGGGGCTTCTCGATCTTGGCCATGACGCCGGCGCGGCCTTGCACGATCTTGCGGACATCGATGATGTCTTCGGGGCGCTGCACGAAGGAGAGGGCGATCCAGTCCACTTCGGCCTTGAGCGCTTCGAGCAGGTCCGCATGGTCCTTTTCGGTCAGCGCGCCGGTGGGCAGGAGCGTGTCGGGCAGGGAAACGCCCTTCTTGTCGGAGAGCTTGCCGCCATAGACCACTTCGGTCTCGATGGCTCCGCCTCCGACTTTCGTCGCCTTGAGCGAAAGCTTGCCATCGTCCAGAAGCAGACGGTCACCGACCGAGACGGATTCGATGATTTCGGGATGCGGCAGGTAAACGCGCTCGGTATTGCCCTGATCGTCATTGTGGCTGTCGAGCGTGAATTTCTGCCCGGCGACCAGATTGACGGCGCCTTCGGCGAATTTCCACACGCGCAGCTTGGGGCCCTGCAAGTCGGCGAGAATGCCGATGGGATGCTTGAGCTTTTCCTCGACGCGGCGAATACGCGCCACGGTCTGGTGCAGCAGTTCGTGGCTGGCATGGCTCATATTGATGCGGAACACGTCCGCGCCTGCCTTGGCCAGTTCCTCGATCATGTTCTCCTCGTGGCTTGCGGGCCCGAGGGTGGCGAGGATCTTTGCGCGTCTGATCCGTCTCATTGCGTATCCATATCGTCTGGCGTTAGGGGAGCGTCGGGGTCGACCAGGAATGCGGGATCTTCCAGATCTTCTTCCAGGTCCGGGCCAACCACGCTGGGCACGCCCGCATTCTCGGTGAGCTGAAGCGTCCAGTCGGTCCGGTTCTGTGTATCGATTTCAAAGAACCCGGTGCGCTCATAGCCCCGGGCGAGGCAATCCTCAACCCCGAATATGGTAAAGGTCTCGTCGCGGCTGCACATGAAGATCTCGCCGGCCCATGATCCGCCGCCAATATCGTCCACGGCATGCAGGTAATAGAAGCGGCTCTGCAACTCGCCCTGATAGAGTACGCGGCAATCGCCGGGCGGGGTCTGCCACCAGCCTTCGCTCATCCAGCCGCGCTCGGCGCGATAGCCAAGTGCCACGGAAATGAGGTTGGCAGTCTGGTTGCAGACCCGCAATTCGGCATGAGCGGGAACGGTGCCGGCGGCTAGGCCGGTGAGAGCGGTGACCAGCAGGGTCGGGACAAGACTGATGCTGCGCACGAGCGGGCCGGATTTCATGAACGGAATTGCCCCTGTTTGAGCCGATGGCGGGATGGAGGTCAATGGCTAATGACGCTCTGTGACGGAAATGCGGGTATGCTCGGCCGCAGGGGCCGCGCCCGCGCATGCCAGCATGTGGATTGGCCCATAAAGGGGTTGAACCCGGAACACGCTTGGGGTTGATGGGGCGCGAGGGTTTCAAAGGTTTTCAGGTCCGCCAGGCGGGCCAAAGGTTAAGAGGTTTGCCATGGCCGTTGAGGACAGCGTCGCGCAGGATCAGCTCCGCGCTTTCATCGAGCGCATCGAGCGGATGGAAGAAGAAAAAGCGGCCATCGCCGCCGATATCAAGGAAATCTATGCCGAGGCCAAAGGAAATGGTTTTGACACCAAGATCCTGCGCAAGATCGTGACCATCCGCAAGCAGGATGCCAATGAGCGCATGGAGCAGGAAGCGCTGCTGGAGCTCTATATGTCGGCGCTGGGCATGGTCGAGGCGCCGCCGGAGCGCTGAGCCGTCATCAACTGGAACAAAAACTCCCGCTTCGGCGGGAGTTTTTATTTGCGCGTCAGACCAGAATGTCGAGCAGGGCTTTGGACATGTCGCGGGCGGCTTCCGCCACTTTGGCATTGGCCTTGAAGTCGTTTTTGGCGTGGAGGACGTTGACCATTTCGTTGGTCAGGTCGACGTCCTCCGCCCCGAAACGCGCAATGCGGCCGGCGCTGTGCTCAAGCTGAGCCGACGCCCGCTGCATGCCGGTCGCGGCAATGGAAATACTGGAAATGGCCATCCAAGGCCTCCATGTGACAGTGCCGACAGCAAACGCCACATTTCTCAACAAAGTGTGAAAACCGGTGAGCGGATGCGCCTAGACCTTGGCCAATGCCGCGTTCAGCGCCGCCTGATCATAGCCAAGCGTCGCCAGCGCCGTCTGCACGATGCCGGCGCGGTCAAGACCGGCCTCGGCATACATGTCGTTCTGGCTTGAATGCTCGACGAAAGTGTCGGGGATCATCAGCGGGCGGAATCGCAGCTTGCCATCGAGCAGACCATTGCTGGCGAGGAAAGTGGCGACATGGCTGCCAAAGCCACCCAGGCCGCCCTCTTCGGTCGATATGAGAACATCATGGCTCTGCGCCAATCGGGCGATCAGCTCTTCGTCCAGCGGCTTGAGGAAGCGGGCATCGGCCACGGTGGGGTTGAAGCCGAGTGCAGCCAGCCGGTCGGCGGCGGCGAGGACTTCGCCCAGCCGCGTGCCATAGGAGAGCAGGGCAATCGTCGTGCCCTGACGGACGATGCGGCCCTTGCCGATCGGCAGGATTTCGCCGCGCGAAGGCATATCGACGCCCATGCCGTCGCCGCGCGGATAGCGGAAGGAAATGGGGCCATTGTCATAGGCGGCGGCGGTCGCCACCATATGGCGCAACTCGGCTTCGTCGGCCGCAGCCATCTGCACGATGCCCGGAATGGCTCCCAGATAGGCATTGTCGTAATTGCCGGCATGGGTGGGACCATCGGCGCCGACATAGCCCGCCCTGTCGATGGCGAAACGCACCGGCAGGCCCTGAATGGCCACGTCATGCACGACCTGATCATAGGCGCGCTGCAGGAAAGTCGAGTAGATGGCGCAGAAGGGCTTCATGCCTTCGCTGGCCATGCCGGCGGCAAAGGTCACCGCATGCTGTTCGGCGATGCCTGTATCATAGATGCGGCTGGGGAACAGTTCGGCGAATTTGTCGAGCCCGGTACCCGAGGGCATGGCGGCGGTGATGGCGACGATGCGCGGATCGGCTTCGGCCTCCTGAATCAGCGATGACGCAAAGACCGAGGTGTAGGAGGGCGCATTGGACGGGGCCTTGGACTGCGCGCCAGTGATGACGTTGAACTTGGAGACGCCATGATATTTGTCGGCGGACTTTTCGGCAGGCGCGTAGCCCTTGCCCTTCTTGGTCACGGCGTGGACCAGGATCGGGCCATTGCCAAAGTCGCGGACATTTTCGAGGATCGAGATCAGGTCTTCGAGGTTATGCCCGTCGATCGGGCCGACATAGTAGAAGCCCAGTTCCTCGAACAGCGTGCCGCCGGTGAAGAAGGAACGGGCAAATTCCTCGGTCTTGCGTGCGGGCTCGTGCAGGAATGGCGGCAGTTTGTGGACAATGTTCTTGGCCGCTTCGCGGGTGCCGCGATAGACCGGGCCGGATACCAACTGGGCCAGGTAGGTGCGCAGCGCCCCGGTGGGTGGGGCGATGGACATGTCATTGTCGTTGAGAATGACGATAAGCCGGGCATCCATGGCGCCGGCATTGTTCATCGCTTCATAGGCCATGCCCGCTGACATCGCGCCGTCGCCGATGACGGCGATGACATTGCGCGGAGTTTCCAGATGCTCGCTCGCCACCGCCATGCCGAGGCCGGCGGAGATCGAGGTGGATGAATGTCCTGCCCCGAACGGATCGTATTCGCTTTCGGCGCGGCGGGTGAAGCCGGACAGGCCGTTCTTCTGGCGCAGGGTGCGGATGCGGTCGCGGCGGCCGGTCAGAATCTTGTGAGGATAGGCCTGATGCCCGACATCCCAGATGATCCGGTCATGGGGCGTGTCGAAGACCGCATGCAGGGCCACAGTCAGTTCGACCACGCCGAGACCCGCGCCCAGATGACCGCCCGTCACCGAGACGGCGTCGATCATTTCGGTGCGCAATTCGCCGGCAAGCTGGGCCAGATCCTCTCGCGGCAAGGCGCGCAGGTCAGCCGGGGTGTTTACGGTATCGAGCAGCGGCGTCTGGGGGCGTTCGGCCAAGTCGGGCCTCTTGATTGACTGGTCTTCCGCCCTGTTTATGCCCCGGCTTCCGGCTTGGCAATGGTGCCGGGCCATGCCCGGGCGGGCGAGCGCGGTTGAAGCGGGTCATTCCGGCTTTTGCGAGGCAGACCGAAGCCTGCCGCGCCTAGTTGGTCATGGTCGGAAGCGAGAATGGCGAGCGCATCAGGCCCGGACCGCTATTGCCCACGCTTTTGACAAGCACATGGCGGCCCATTTCCGGGGCCGGATCGAAATCGGCCTCGTCATGGTTGAAGATCACCGCGAAATGGCTGGAATTGAGCGCAACGGGTGCGGTGAAAATATCAGCGGCATGGTCAAGATCGGGCGCAACCAGATCGCGATTGCGCATCTGGCTGCCCGGCGCGCGGCTGGCGACATGCTGGGCAAGCGCGTCAGCCAGTGTATCGGTGCCAGCGGCGGTGGTGGCGCCGAAGGTCTGGTTGAACAGCCCCGCCATCGGGTCGGTCGTCTGGCCGCCAAGCGAGGCGGTGCGCAGGCCGGTGGCTGCACTGATCGGGGTTGGCATGCCGGGCAGGCGCAGCCCGGCATTGGTGGTTCCGGCCAGAATGGCATCAATGGCATTCTGCGGGCCCGCTTCGGCTGCATTGGCCGGAGCATAGGCCGTCAGGATGTCGGCCGGCGGATCGGTCATGATGATCCGGGGCGTCGGCAGCGTGGGCGACAGGGCGGCAATGGCGGTGACCGCATCGCCGGAGGGCAGGGCCGATGCGCGCTGGCTGCGCAGGTCGTCGGGCATGGCCACGGGCAGGGTGATGCTGGCAAGCTGAACCTGTCCCAGTTCTTCGGGTGTCAGCGGGGCGCTGCCGGTCGTGCCGAACGGCAGGGCCGGTTCTGCGGGGGCGGCCGCCACGGCGGCGACGGCGGGCGCGCCACCCAGATCGGCGGGGCGGGGCGAGGGCATGACTGGCGCTATGCGTGTCGCCTGTTGCGGCGCCAGTGCGGCGGTCTGCATCTGGGGCGCGGGTGCGGCAGCGACGGCTGGAGCGGCCTGCTGATTGTCATTGCCACCGAACAGAACGTCCATCAGGGTGCGGCCGGAGCCACCCGAGCTGGCCACCTGCGTGCCTGAACTGGAGCCATTGCAGGGATAGGCGTGGCAGCGTTTCCATTCGGCCATGGCGATCTGGTAGCCCTCCTGCGACAGCGGCTTGCCATCGGTGGGGACATGCATGGTCTTGCCGTCGGGGAACAGTTCCTTGAGCTGAGCACGGGTCATGCGCGGCCAGGCGCGTACCGAACCGGTATCCAGATGCACGAAAGGGCTGCCCGAAGTGGGGTAGAAACCGACGCCGCCGACCTGCTTCTTCATGGCCACGGCGCGCAGGCGATTGAGCGGCACGCCGGGAATGAAGAAGTCCATGGCGGTGCCGCGCATATGCTGGGAATTCTCGGCAACGCCGGAGGAATTGGACGCCAGCATGGCATTGGTTGCGGGCGAACGGTAGGCGGAGACCACATTGATCGGCTGGGTGCCGCCGACTTCCTGATAGACTTCCCAGACAAGGTCGAACAGGCGCGGGTCCATATTGGCCGGCTCATTGCGGCGCCAGTCGCGCAGGAAGACGTTGAGTTCCCTCAGGCCCGACTGGACATATTGCCCATTGCGCTTGAAGACGATGCGCGCGGTTTCCTTGGTGTGGGTATAGTAGAGATAAAGGGCGCGCTCATTGGCGGAAGCCGCCGGCAGCGCCGCGAAAAACAGGGCGGAAAAAGCCACAACTGCCGCCGCAAGCAGCCGCACAGGATTCCGCCGGATAAAATTAGTCGAGACCGTCACGCCAAACTCTGCCCGGTTCACTTGCATAATATGGTCGGACGTTAGCGCTAAAATCGATCGATATTCTTAACGCTAACCAGATGTGAACAGGCTCTCCCCCCGCTCACAGCTTCGTTATTAAGCGTAAAAACGGGCACAACCAAGGCGAAAGTGTGAATGCGGGGTTAACCTGCGATCAGGGCGAAAGCTCGTCCGGCACCGTTTCGGCATTGGCCACGATGGCCGGGGCGGCCTGGGTTTTGAGACCCATGGCGGCGATCAGGGCTTCGTTGTGGCCATAGACGTCACCGAAATTGCGGATCGTGCCGTCGGCATCGACGCGCAGGGTGAAATAGGCCAGATGCACCGGAATCTGGGTCTGCGGGTTTACCCATTTCTCGCTGGGTCCGAACATGGCTTCCAGCGAGGCGCGGGAAATATTGGGCTCATTGGCCATCAGCGCATCTGCGAAGGCGAAGGGGTCCTGAACGCGGACACAACCATGGCTGAAGGCGCGATAGGAGCGCGAGAACAGCGCCTTTGACGGGGTATCGTGCAGATAGACATCATGCTTGTTGGGGAAGAGGAATTTCACCTGACCCAGTGCATTGCCCGGACCGGGCCGCTGGCGCACGCGGAAGGGGAAATTGGTCGTCGATACCTGGCTCCAGTCCACCTGCCAGGGGCTCACGGCGGTGCCGTTATAGAGCAGATCCATGTTCTGGCTGTCGGTATAGCCGGGATTGCGCATCACGGCCGGCGCGATCTCGCCACGAATGATCGAGGAGGGTACGTTCCAATAGGGGTTCACCACCACATGGCGGATATTGTCCGAGAAGATCGGCGTCTGGTTCTTGGTGGTGCCGACGACGACGCGGGTCGTATATTCCTCTTTGCCGCCCCGATTGATGGCGAGACGGAATTCGGGAATGTTGACGAAGACGTTGAAGTCGCCGAGATCCGAGGGCATCCAGCGCCAGCGTTCCATATTGGCGATGATGTCTTCGCGCCGTGTGGCCGCGCCGCCATTGAAAGCGGCGATGGTGGCGGCGCCGATAATGCCGTCGACCTCAAGACCCTCGTTCTGCTGGAAGTCCTTGACGGCGGTGACGGTGGCCGCGTCATAGGCGGTCGAGGCGGAGGCGGGCAGCTTGAGCCGCTCGCGGATGGCGGGCAGGCGAGCGTCGGAATTGCCGGGCCGCAATACCGGGCCGTCGTCGATGGGGGCAGGCCGTTCGGCGCTGGTATCGGCGAAATTGGCGAGCGCTGTCTTCAGAGCCAGGAATTCGGGATGGCGGGGTTCGAGCTCTGCGAGGATGGCCGCCGGGTCATTGCTGGCGGCGAGGCGTTCGAGCAGGGCGGCCTCGTTGATGGGCTTGGCCTTGATGTCGAAATTCTCGGTGACCGATTGCGGGCGGATGCGGCCATTGTGGATGTGGTTGGCATAGCGCATCACCGCCGCCGAAAATGCGGTTTCGAGCCCTGCCAGGGCCATGCCGTTGTCAGGAACGCTTTTGAGATCGATGGCGGCGGTGAGATAATCCTCGGGCCGCAGGCCTTCGCTGGCGGCATTGCGGAAAAGGTCGATGATCTTGTCGGCCGACGGGGAGAAGGCGATCTTGCCCGCCTTGTCTTCTGTCAGCCAGATCGGCTCGAAATAGCGTTCGCCATAAAGGAAGTAGAGGCGCTGGGCATCCTCATGGGACGGTGTTCCCGCGCGGCTGCCATAATAAGCGGCGGACAGGCCATCCTTGATGGTGCGTGCAATGGCGCTTTGCGGGGGAGCGATGACGACGCGACTGGCTTCGAGGGCCGCGACGGCCTGCTGGGCCATTGCCGGATGCGCCAGGGTGGTGGCAGCGAAAAGGGCGACCACACCAACCACGAACTTGTTCATTCCTGCTCCTTGCCGCGTATCGGATGTGGCAAGGCGGTGGGGCCGAATCCGGCCCGTTCCAGGCCACGCCGCAGACTCTCAATAAACCGCAAACCTTAACCGGAGCAATTGCTCGCAGCTTTGTGAAGGAGGTTTGTGGCGCGGCTGCAACGCCGCGCCTGATCCGGGATCAGAACTTGTAGTTCACGCCGGCGCGGATCACGCCGAAGCGCTGGCCGATATCGCGGTTGGCGCCAGGCAGGTTATAGGACTGCGAGCCGAGGTCGACATAGAGATATTCGGCCTTGAGCGAGAGGTTGGCGGTGGCCTGTGCCTCAAGGCCCACACCGGCAGTCCAGCCGAAATGGTTGGCCGTCTGAGTGGAGGTGAAGCCGGTATCCTCGGTGATCGAGCCGCGGCCATAGGCAACGCCGACCGTGCCATAGGGCATGACCTGACCGATCGGTACGCCGGCACGGGCGCGCAGGGTGCCGAACATGTCGGTGCGAGCGGTAAATGTGCCGCCGGCGATGGGCTCGGAATAGCCGATATTGGCCCATTGCAGATCGGCTTCACCACCGAGCACGAAGCCGCCCATATCGACATTGTAGCCAACCTGGCCGCCCAGCGTCCAACCGTTGGAATTGTTGTCGATGGTGCCGCCGGGATTGGCGGGGGTGGTGGAGACCGTGCCCCAGCCATGGCCGCCCGAGACGCCGGCATAGAAGCCGGTCCACTGCGCGGCGCTGACCGGAGAATAGAGATTGGACGATCCGCCGCTATTGGCCCAGCTGAGATCAGCGGCCTGTGCGGCGGTGGACAGGGAAAGAGCGGCGACTAGCGCAATGCCGAAGCGGTTCATGATGGCCTCGCGGTTAACATTCGGGCTCAAAATCAACCCAAACTGTTAAGGCGGCGGTAAGGAACACGGTTAACGGCGCATTCCCCATTCACATTTCCACGTCAGGCCGCGTCGTTGATCAGGCTTTCGGCCAGGCCATATTCGTGCAGCTTGCGGTATAACGTCGAGCGGCCAATGCCCAGCGCCCGCGCCACGCGCGACATGCGGCCGCCATGGTGGTCGATGGCGAAGACGATGGCTTCGCGCTCGATATGGGCGAGCGCCTGCAATTGTCCGGTCTCGTCGAGGAAGCGGTCCTGCAGGGCTGGCAATACCGGGTCGATGCGGCTGCGCGCGGGCGCGGCGTCGATATGGATGGGCGCCGCAGGCATGTCCACCTGACCGATGGTGCGCAGCGCCTCTTCGCGGCCAGCGGATTGCGCCACGATCTGGGGAAAATCCTGAATTTCGAGGAAAGCGCCATCGGTCAGCACAATGGCGCGATAGACGGCGTTTTCGAGCTGGCGGACATTGCCCGGCCAGTCATAGGCGGCGATCAGGTCCATGGCGGCGGGCGAGATGCCCAGCACGCGCTTGCCCGCCTCGGCGGAAAAGCGGGCGATGAAATGGGCAATGAGATTGACGAGATCTTCCCGGCGCTCGCGCAGCGGCGGCACATAGATGGGGAAGACGTTGAGGCGGTAGTAAAGGTCTTCGCGGAACTCGCCGGACTTGGCGAGGTTGAGCAGGCGCCGGTTGGTCGCCGAGATCACCCGCACATTCACCCGTTCGGACTTCACCGCGCCCAGCGGTTCGATTTCCCCTTCCTGCAGGACGCGCAGCAGCTTGACCTGCGTATCGAGGGGCAATTCGCCGATCTCGTCGAGAAAGATCGTGCCGTTATGCGCCTCGGCGAATTTGCCGGTCTGGTCGGCATGGGCACCGGTAAAGGCGCCCTTCTTGTGACCGAACAGCACCGACTCGACGAGATTGGACGGGATGGCGCCGCAATTGACAGTGACGAAGGGCTTGCCGGCGCGCTCACCGGTACCCTGAATGATGCGCGCTATCAATTCCTTGCCGGTGCCGGTCTCCCCCTCGATCAGCACCGGAATGGTGCTTTTGGCGGCCTTGGCCGAGAGAGACAGGACGCGGGCCATTGCGGGCGCGGATGCAATCATGTCGGCGCGGGAGAAGGTTCCGGACTTGCGGGCGTGTTCGGCGCGGATGGCGGTTTCGAGCGCATCGAGCTTCATGGCGTTGCGCAGGGAGATGATCAGCCGCTCGGGCGCGACCGGCTTGACGAAATAATCCGCCGCGCCCTGGCGCATGGCCGAGATGACGGTTTCGAGCGAGGCATTGGCCGTCTGGATGATGACAGGCGTGGTCAGGCCTTCGCGGCGCATGACATCCAGCACGCCCATGCCGTCGAGGTCGGGCATGACCAGATCGAGAATCATGGCGCCGACCTGACGGTCGTCACGCAGGATGGCCAGCGCCTGTTCACCGCTGGTGGCGGTGATGGGCTTGAACCCGGCGCGGCTGGCGACTTCCGCCGTGAGCCGCAATTGCACCGGATCGTCATCCACCACCAGAACGCGCGTCATAAATACCCCGGGTCTTTCGTCATTCAGCGGCACGAATCGTGTTGTGCCGTTTTGGGATGACGATGCCGGGAGGGACTTAAGAGGGTGTTAATCCTGATGAATTTTGCCAGCGTGGCCGTTCGCCTTGGCAATGAAAAAGGGCCGCGGCTCGCGCCGTGACCCTCCAGGAAACAGATTTATGTCTTGATCCCGGCTATTGCCGGGTTTCCGCCTGGAGCTTGTAAAGTTCGTCCTTCACTTCGAGTTTTTTCCGCTTCAGCGCTGCCACCATCAGGTCGTCGACGAGGCGATTCTGCGTTTCGCTTTGAATCTGCCGGTCCAGTTCCTGATGGCGCCGTTCCAGCGCCGCGATGTGGCCTTCAGTCGTCATAAATAACTCCTTCAGCGTGTTGGACAGGGGTATCGTCACAAATCTTTCATGCTTTGTCGACCAGCTTTGCGAGGGACACGGAAATCAGATGCAAAACTCGTTGTGATCAGTTAACCAAGAGTGGAAATGTTGCCTGACCGTCCCGGTAATCCATGCTGTCGCTGAACAAGGAACAGGAAGCCCTGCTGGGGCTCGAACTGGCGACAAAACGCCAGGAACACGCGGATCTGGACGCGGCTATCCACACTTTGAGCCAGTCCGATGTGGCCGACCGGATGCTTATTCAGCGGCTCAAAAAGCGCAAGCTGACGCTCAAGGACCGCATCGTGCAGCTTGAGAATATTTTGCTGCCGGACATCATCGCCTGAATGCGCCGCCGCCTTGTTTTGTGGCGGGAATTGGGCTAGTTCCGCGCTTTGCGGAGCGGGATGAGGGAAACGCCATGCTCAAGCCACCTGTTGCCATCGTCATGGGCAGCCAATCGGACTGGCCCACCATGCGGCTCTGCGCCGAAACCCTCGAAAATCTCGAAGTCGAATATGAGGCGCGCATCGTTTCGGCGCATCGGACGCCCGAACGCATGGTGGATTTCGCCAATAATGCCAAGGCCGAAGGGGTCAAGGTAATCATTGCCGGGGCGGGTGGAGCAGCGCATCTGCCTGGCATGATTGCAGCCATGACCACCTTGCCGGTCTTCGGCGTGCCGGTGCGGTCCAAGGCGCTTAACGGGCTCGACAGCCTTTATTCCATCGTGCAGATGCCCGGTGGCATTCCGGTAGGCACGCTGGCCATTGGCGAACCCGGCGCGATCAATGCGGCGCTGCTCGCCGCCGCCGTCCTGGCCCTTAATGATGAAGAGCTGGCCGAGCGTCTCGAAGCCCACCGCGCCCGCCAGACGCAGTCCGTTCCGCAATTTCCGTCCGATCTCGAGTAGTCCATTGACCGAAACTTCTGCATCCCTCGCACCCGGCTCCACCATCGGCATTCTGGGCGGGGGGCAGCTTGGGCGCATGCTGGCACTGGCGGCGGCAAAGCTCGGGCTCAAAAGCCATATCTATTGCCCCGATCCGCAGAGCCCGGCCTTCAATGTGACCCCGTTCAAGACTGTTGCGGCCTATGACGATGAGGCAGCGCTTCGCGCCTTTGCGGGCCAAGTCGACGTCGTCACCTATGAATTTGAAAATGTTCCCGCAGCGACGGCAGAAATCCTGGCGGGGCTGAAGCCCTTGCGGCCCGGCGCCAATGCGCTGGCCATTTCGCAGGACCGGCTGGCCGAAAAGGGTTTTCTGGCCTCCAAGAATATTCCGGTGGCGCCGTATCGGGCGGTCCATAGCCTCGACGAGCTCCATGCTGCGGTGGCTGAACTGGGCCTGCCTGCCGTGCTGAAGACGACGCGGCTGGGTTATGATGGCAAGGGCCAGCGGGTGTTGCGCGCGCCCGGCGATGTTGAGGCCGCCTTCAATGCGCTCAATCCCCATCCGCTGGTGCTCGAAGGGTTCGTGCCATTCGAGAAGGAAATCTCGGTCGTGGTGGCGCGCGGCCTCGATGGCGCGGTGCGCGCTTTCGATGCGGCCGAAAATGTGCATCGGAACCATATTCTGTTCACCAGCACCGTGCCTGCCGCCATTCCGCCGGGTGTGGAAAAGCATGCAGCGATGCTGGCCAAGGTGATCGTCGTGGCGCTCGATTATGTCGGCGTCCTGGGGGTGGAGTTTTTCGTCATCGGCGGCGAGCGCCCGACGCTGATGGTCAACGAGATTGCGCCACGCGTGCATAATTCGGGACATTGGACCGAGGCGGTCTGTCTTACCGATCAGTTCGAGCAGCATATCCGGGCCGTTGCCGGCTGGCCGCTGGGCGATCCACGGCGCATGGCCGATGTGGTCATGCAGAATCTGGTCGGCGATGAAGTGGACATGGTGCCCAACGGGATCGATGGCGATACCCAGCCGCATCTTTACGGCAAGGCAGAAGCCAGGCCAGGGCGCAAGATGGGCCATATCAACAAAATCGTGCGGGCCTGACCGCTAGCGGGCCAGCCATGCGCGCATGGCGTCGACCACCGCGCCAGGATTTTCCATGGTGGGCAAATGGGCCGCGCCTGGGAATTGCACCAGTTCCGCTGCGGGAATGCCTGAGGCCATTTCCTCGGCCAGCTCCGGTGGTGTCATCTTGTCGAGCGCGCCGACACCGACCAGAGTGGGCACGGTAATGTCGCCGAGCGAGGGCACAGAATCCACGCGGCCCATAATGGCCTGCTGCTGGCGGATATAGGCCTCGGGACCGACCCGCTCGGACATGGCCTGCACGTCATCGGCCAGCGGCGTGCCCAGATTGTGCGGGGCGACGAGTTGCCCGAGCAGGCCGCGGGACACGCCGATAAACTTGCCCTGGCCGATCATGTCGATGCCCTTGCGGCGGGTCTCACGGCGCTCCTCGGTATCGGCGCGGGCAGATGTGTCCAGGAGGGCAAGGTGGGTTACCCGATCCGGCGCCTGACGCATGATTTCCAGCGCTACATAGCCGCCCATGGAGAGGCCTGCGAGCGCGAAGCGGTCCGGTGCGGCGGCGAGGGTCCGGGCGGCCATGTCCGCTATGGTGTCGTCAAGGGTCAGGTCGGCCACCATTGGGGCAATGCCGTCCGCGAGCCCTGCGATGACGTCGCGCCAGAGCCGCGCATCACAGATCAGGCCGGGAAGGAAGACGAGAGGTTGATACATGGCCGGCTCCGTTGGGGGCTGCAAACTGGTAGCGGGCGCGGCCCGAACAGGCAAGATAGCGCACTTTTCCACTGCGCAAGTGTGGACAGGCGGGGATTCTTGGTCTATAGACCCGCCCACGGTGACCGGCTCGGCTGGTCGGCGGTGTGGCTGTTTTGGCCATATCGCTTTCATCCAAACAAATTTGCCAAGCTTTGAAAGGGCGGTTGACCTTTGCAAGTAGTCGTTCGCGATAACAATGTTGACCAGGCGCTGCGCGCACTGAAGAAGAAGTTGCAGCGCGAAGGCGTCTTCCGCGAGATGAAGCTGCGCAACTACTACGAGAAGCCCTCCGAAAAGAAGGCTCGCCAGAAGGCTGAGGCTGTTCGCCGCGCCCGCAAGCTGGCTCGCAAGCGCGCCCAGCGTGAAGGTGGTATTGCAGCCGCGCCCGCCCGTTCGGCGGCTCCGGGTCGTCCCGCTGCTGCTGGTGCAGCCCGCAGCTAAGCCTAGAGGCTTCCAAGATTATAAACGCCGTCCTTCGGGGCGGCGTTTTTTATTGCCTGTGTTTCCGCCGGCGGTCGAGCAGGGCGACAGCAATGATCAGAAGCGCCACGATGGGCAGCTGCGTTGTGAGGGCGGTCATGGCGTCCGGAAACAGCGTGCCGGCAGCCAGCGAGCCGGCAAAACCGCCACCGACCTGAAAGAAGCCGCTCAACGCACCGGTGGCCCCGGCGATGGACCCGAAGCCGGCCATGGCTGCGGCAGTGGCCGTAGGACTGATAAAGGCGAGCCCGAACATCCAGATGCCCACCGGGACCATGATGGCGAAAACCGAGAGCGGAAACAGGTGCGGCAAGATTCCGAAGCTCAGTCCGCTCACGCCGAGGAGGATAAGGGCTATCGTCACCAGCCTGTCACTGCTGAGGCGCGTGGCGAGCTGGGAGACGATGAGGTTGCCGGCGATGAAGGATGCCGTCTGCGCCAGCATGGCCATGGCGAACTGGAACGGGGTGAAGCCCATGTCATCGATCAGGATGAAAGGCAGAAGCGCGGTAAAACCGTGAAAACCGGAAAAGACCAGGCAGAGCAGCAGCGAGGGGAATACGAAGTCCGGCGCGCTGAGGAGCTGGCGATAGTTAGCGAGAATGGTGCCGGGCCGCAGCGGCATGCGCTTTTCCGATGGCAGGGTTTCGCGGGCGCTGGTGGAGAGCAGGGCGAGGATGGCGAGGCCAAAGCCGGCCATGACCACGAACATGAGGTGCCATGATCCAAGCAGCAGAATGACGCTGCCGAGCGTGGGCGCAACGGCCGGCGTCACAGTCAGGATGAGATTGATCAGCGTCAGGATGCGGATGGCTTCCCCGCCGACGAACTGGTCGCGCACCATGGCGCGGGAGAGAGCCACACCTGCCGAGACGCCAAAACCCTGCACGAAACGGCCGAGAAACAGCACTTCAAGGCTGGGCGCGATGGCGGCGATAAGGCTGCCGACGACATAAATGGCAAAGAAAGCCATGCCGACGCCGCGCCGCCCATAGCGGTCCGACAGAGGCCCGCAGATGAGCTGAGCCAGGGCGAAAGCGGCGAAATAGACGGTGAGCGTCAGCTTGCCGGCGGCGTCCGTCGTGGCGAAGTCGCCGACGATTGTGGGGAGGGCAGGCGCATAAAGCGTAAGGCTGAGGGGGCCGGTCGCCACCATGAGGCCGCCGATAATGGCGGTGCGGCGGGCCGACATGCCCGCCGGGGCTGGATTGGTCACGGGGAAACGGCTTTCTCGAAAAAGGGCCTGGCATGGCTCCATATGCCGGCCGCCCAGAGATCGGAATGGCCCGCATCGGGCACGATCCAGAGCTCATGGGGATTGGGCGCCAAGGCATAGAGCCGCTCGCCATTGGAGACGCCGATCGTGGTGTCGGCCGTGCCATGGGCGACGAGCACCGGCTCGCTCACATCGGCGATCCATTCATTGCTGCGGAACTGGTCCTGCATGACAAGGCCGACCGGCAGATAGGGATAGCGCTCGGCGGCAACGGTCACGGCTGAAAGAAACGGGGTTTCGAGCAGGAGGGCGGCAGCGTCGCGCTGGCTGGCGACATAGGTGGCTGGCCCAGAGCCGAGCGAGCGGCCCCAGATCAGGATCGGATCGTGCCGCTCGGCCGCCCAGTCATAGGCGGCGAGCGCATCGGCCAGGATATTGTCCTGGGTGATCTCGCCGGGCGAGGTGGGAAAGCCGCGATAGTCGAAGGCGAGGAAGCCATAGCCATCGGCGACGAACTGGGCATAGCGCTCGTGCTCATAGGTGAAGCTGCCCGAATTGCCCTTGTAGTAGAGGATCAGCGGCATGCCGGGGCGGGGCGCCTGATACCAGGCGGTCACGAAGCCGTCGCCAGAGGCGATTTCAAGCTGCTGCGCGCCGCCGAGGCCAGAATCGGCAAGCGTGGTGATCGATCCGGTGGCGCTATATTGCAAGGCGCGTTGATTGACGAACATGTAGCCGACCGCACCCGCATATCCGATGACAATCAGGACGAGCAGGGCGGCAAGAATACGGCGCAGCAATTTCACGTCAGACCTCGGCGAAGCAGAATTGCGCCGACCATATACCCTTGTCAGAGTTCGGAAAGCGTCTTTTCCAGCGCCTGGGCAAAGACTTCGTCGGGCTGCGCGCCGGACAGGGCATATTTCTCGCCGAAGACGAAGAAGGGCACGCCACGAATGCCTTGCTCGGCGGCGCTGGTGGCCAGCTGGGCGGTAATCGACAGCTCGTTCTCGTCATTGATGGCGTCGAGTGCGTCGCCACGATCCCAGCCGAATGCGACCGCAATGTCTGCCAGCACGTTGTCGTCATTGATCTGGCGGTGTTCAAGGAAATAGGCGTCGGCAATGGCATTGGCCAGTTCGTGCTGGTTGCCATTCGGCTTGGATAGCCTTGTGATCGTATGCGCCTTGGCGGTGTTGAACATGCGCGGCTGCCTGGAAAGATCGAGCGTCACGCCTGCCTTGGCTGCCTCGCCTTCGACGCGTGACCACATTTCCTTGGGATCGCGGCCATATTTTTCCTTCAGCATCTGCCCGACATCGACGCCCTCGGGTGGCACGGATGGGTCGAGATAGAAGGGGTGGTTCTCCACCACGACCTCCACGTCCTCGGGCAATTTTGCGATGGCCTGATCCAGCCGGGCGGAGCCGACAAGGCACCAGGGGCAAACCACATCGGTAAACACGTCGATCTTGAGCAGCTTGGCCATGGGTTTGCTCCAAAACAGAATGATCCCGCCCAGATGGCGCTCTGGACGGGATCAGGCAAGAGGGCACCTGTGGGTAACCGTGCCTTTATGCGGCGGGCGTGGGCGGATTGTTGCCCTGAACCAGCGCGAAGGGCGGCGTATAGGCGGCGGTCAGGACCAGCCCCATCGCCGCGCTGAAGCCGACAATGGCCAGCATGGGAACCATCAGCCAGCCGGCCAGCGGCGACGCCTCGCCGACGCGGCGAATGGTGGCCAGACCGAGCAGCAGAATGGTGGTGCAGAGAATGCTCAACTGCAGCGAATCGAGCGGGGCCGTCAGGAAAGGCAGCGCGATATAGGCGGCGATCAGCACGGCCAGCCAGGTGCGGGCAGGCTGCGCGTCAAGCGGGATCAGCGCGCCAAAGGCAGCACCAAGCAGCGCGAGCTGGCCCAGATGGACCGCGCCGCCGGACCAGCCGGGGAGACCGAAGGGCGCGAAGAACAGCGGCATGATGCCAAGCGCTTCGGCGCCGAGATTGACCAGGCCAAACAGGCCGGGCGCGAGGGCTGCGCAGGCAAGGATGGTGAGCACATGGCGCAGGTCGAAGGCGGCGCCGCGACGGGCCGGAAGGGCGGTGGTGAACTCTGCTGTGGTGGCCATTTTTTGGCTTCCCCTTGGCAATTTGTACAAGGGAAATGGCCCAAAACCGCTTCGGGTTCCGTTTGCGTCAACACGCTCGCGTTAGCGAAGTGGCTTGAGAGAGGGCGCAAGGCGGCCTATTCGGTGCAGGATAGCAGGGAAGAACGACCATGGCCGGCCAAGAGATCGAGGCGCGCATCGAGGCGCTGGAAACGCGCATCGCCTATCAGGATCACACGATCGAGGAGCTCAATGCGACCATAACGGAGCAGTGGAAAGCCATCGATCTTCTGACCAAGAAGCTGGGCATGATGGAGGAACAGGTGCGCTCGGGTTCCTATATCGCGGACCCGGCGAGCGAGAAGCCGCCGCCGCATTATTGAGGCTCTGCGCTATCCGGCGGTGCTGATGCCCACCCAGAGAGCGATGCCCAGCAGGAGCAGGGCAAAGACCGTGCCCATCTGCCGCCGATGCCTGTCCGTGGTGAGGAGAGGTTGCAGGGTCCCCGCTGCCAGCACCACGCCGGCATGTACCAGGGTTGCCACAAGCACATAGACGACCCCGAAAATCAGCGCATCGCCGATGGAGGGCGTGGGCAGAAAGCCGGGCATGACCGTGACGTAGAAGATCGCCGCCTTGGGGTTGAGGAGGTTGGTGATGAGGCCGCGGCGGAAGAAACGCCATGTGCCGGCCCTGTCGTCCACGGCCTTTATCGGCCTGCGTGCCTCTGTCCAGGCTTCCCAGGCCAGATAGACGAGATAGGCTATGCCGGCCCAGCGCAGGGTCTGGAACAGGATAGGCTGGTCCAGCACCAGCGCACCGAGTCCGAATACCGCGAGCAGCCCCAGAAGCGTCAGACCCAGCGCCACGCCCGCCACTGCCGCCAGTCCTGCAGCCCGGCCCCTCTCGGCCGAGAGAATGGCGAGATAGGCCATGTTCGGCCCCGGCGTCAGCTCGATGAAGAGGCTTGCGAGGGCAAAAGAAAAAAGCGCGGCACTCATGGCCGCGCTTTCAAGACGGTTTCGCGTTTCCGCATGGACCTAGTGGCCGAGGGCCTTGACGATGTCCTCGGTGACTTTCTTGGCATCGCCGAACAGCATCATGGTGTTGTCGCGGAAGAAGAGTTCGTTCTGGACACCGGCATAACCGGCGGCCATGCCGCGCTTGATGAACAACACGGTGCCCGCATCCTCGACATTGAGGACCGGCATGCCGTAGATCGGCGAGGTCTTGTCGGTCTTGGCGGCGGGGTTGGTCACGTCATTGGCGCCGATGACGAAGGCGACGTCGGACTGGGCGAACTCGGAATTGATGTCTTCGAGTTCGAACACTTCGTCATAGGGCACATTGGCTTCGGCCAGCAGCACGTTCATGTGGCCCGGCATGCGCCCGGCGACCGGGTGGATGGCGTATTTCACTTCAACGCCAGCGGCCTTCAGCATATCGGCCATTTCGCGCAGGGCGTGCTGGGCCTGGGCGACGGCCATGCCGTAGCCGGGCACGATGATGACCTTGCCGGCGTTTTTCATCAGGAATGCCGCATCGTCGGCGGCGCCCTGCTTGACCGGACGGTCGTCCTCGGCACTGCCCGCGGCGGCGGCTGCGTCACCGCCAAAGCCACCCAGGATCACCGAGATGAACGAGCGGTTCATCGCCTTGCACATGATGTAGGAGAGGATGGCGCCCGAGGAGCCAACCAGTGCGCCGGTGATGATCAGCGCTGTATTGCCCAGGGTGAAGCCGATGCCGGCTGCCGCCCAGCCGGAATAGGAGTTGAGCATCGAGACGACGACCGGCATGTCGGCGCCGCCGATAGGGATGATCATCAGCCCGCCCAGAATGAGGGCGAGAATGGTGATGGCCCAGAACATCCATGCCTGTCCGGTGAGGGCGAAGGCGATGACCAGCGCCACGATGGCCACGCCGAAGCCGATATGGATGAGGTGGCGCGACGGCAGGATGATCGGCTTGCCGCTCATATTGCCGTTGAGCTTGGCAAAGGCGATGACCGAGCCGGTGAAGGTGAAGGCGCCGATAGCGGTGCCGATGCTCATTTCCACCAGCGCCTGGGCATGGATGTGATCCAGCGTGCCGATGCCGAAGGCTTCGGGCGCATAGAGCGCGGCGGCGGCCACGAAGACGGCGGCGAGGCCCACCAGCGAGTGGAAGGCGGCGACGAGCTGGGGCATGTCGGTCATCTTGACCGTGCGGGCCATATAGGCGCCGATGCCGCCACCGAGGCCGAGACCGCCGATGATCAGCAGCCAGCTCACGAAGTCGGATGGTGCGGCGACGGCCAGGGTGGTGAGGATGGCAATGCCCATGCCCACCATGCCGAACATATTGCCCTGACGGGCCGATTTCGGGCTGGACAGGCCGCGCAGGGCCAGAATGAAGAGAACGCCCGAAACCAGATAGAGAAGGGCGGCGATATTTGCGTCGATCATTTTTCGATCAACCCTTCTTCTTGTACATGGCCAGCATGCGCTGGGTGACCAGGAAGCCGCCGAAGATATTCACCGAGGCGAAGACCAGAGCGATGAAGCCGAAGAGCTTTGAAACCCAGCTGGCGTCGTGGACCATGTTGACGCCCACGGCGAGGAGCGCGCCGACCACGATCACCGAGGAGATCGCGTTGGTGACGCTCATCAGCGGGGTGTGCAAAGCGGGGGTGACGCTCCAGACCACGAAGTAACCGACAAAGATCGCCAGCACGAAAATGGCGAGGCGGAAGGTGAAGGGGTCGATTGCGGACATATCCATCTTACTGGCCTTCCTTGGGTGCGACCGGCTTTTTCGCGGCTGGTTTTTTGGCCGCAGGCTTTGCGGCAGCGTCGGCCTTCGGCGCGGCTGGCTTTTTGGCCGGAGCCTTCTTGGCGACAACGGGCACGGCTGGGGCGGGGGTCACCACTGCCTGGGGCGCGGGCACAGCCTCTGCCTTTGGAGCCGTCTTTTTGGCGGCAGCAGGCTTTTTCGCCGCGCCGGTCTTGATCGGGGCGTCCTTGGCTTCGAGTTTTGCCGCGGGCTTCTTGGGCGCAGCCTTGGGCTTGGCGACCGGCTTCGGCTCGGCGGCGGGTGCAGCAGCAACAGCAAAGGCCGGATGCACGACGGCCCCGTCACGGGTCAGGACGGTGGCCTTGACCAGTTCGTCGTCCCAGTTGATGGCGAGCTTTTTCTCTTTCTTGTCGATCAGCGTATCGATGAAGGAGAGCAGGTTGCGCGCATAAAGCTGGCTGGCGGTGGTCGGAATGTGGCCGGCCAGGTTGGAATAGCCGATAATGGTCACGCCATTATGGACAACGACCTTATCCTTCTGGGTCAGCTCGACATTGCCGCCGCGTTCGGCCGCCAGATCGACGATGACCGAGCCGGGCGCCATGCTCTCGACCATGGCTTTGGTCACGAGCTTGGGTGCCGGACGGCCCGGAATGAGCGCGGTGGTGACGACGATGTCCTGCTTGGAAATGTGCCCGGCGACCAGCTCGGCCTGCGCCGCCTGCTCGTCCATGGTCAATTCGCGCGCATAGCCACCGGTGCCCGAAGCGTCTTTGAGCGCCTCGGTCATGATGAACTTGGCGCCCAGCGATTCAACCTGTTCGCCGGCTGCGGCGCGCACGTCGGTCGCCGACACGACAGCGCCCAAACGCTTGGCGGTGGCGATGGCCTGGAGGCCCGCAACGCCCGCGCCCATGACGAAGGCCTTGGCCGGGCGCACGGTGCCGGCGGCGGTCATCATCATCGGCATGGCGCGGTCGAAGACCTTGGCGGCTTCGATGACGGCCTGATAGCCGGCGAGATTGGCCTGTGACGAGAGAATGTCCATGACCTGCGCGCGGGTGATGCGCGGCATGAATTCCATGGAAATGGCAGAAACGCCGGCCTTGGCGAGAGCGGCCAGGTCTTTTTCATTGCCATAAGGATCGAGGGCGCCGATCAGCAGCGCGCCTTTATTGACGCCAGCAAGGTCGGCAGCGGCGGGGCGGCGCACGCAGAGGACGATGTCTGCGCCCTTGAGCGTGGTTGTGGCATTGGCGCCGATAGTGGCGCCGGCTTCAGCAAACAGGGCGTCATCGATGCGGGAACCCAGCCCCGCGCCTTTCTCGACGCTGACGTCAGCGCCCAGACCGATGAGTTTGGCGACGGTCTCGGGGGTGGCCGCGACGCGGCTTTCCCCCTCGAAACGCTCGCGCAAGACGGCAATCTTCATGGAAACTCTCCTACCCGCCTGCCGGCGGGCAGGCTTGTTTCACCGGGCCTGCTTACTGCAACGAGATCAGTGGATGATCAGGAAATAGAGGATCACCACCAGAACGGCCATGCCGTAGATCGACCACTTCACGCTCTGTACGAAGCCGTTATAGGTCTTTTCGTGTTCGGCGTAGTCCATGCCAGATTCCAGTACGGGAGCGGGGTGGGGTTCGGCGGTCTTTTTGGCCATCAGATCCTCGAAAGTATAGTCGTCTAAAGGTGTTAGTCCGAAAGTGCTAGGGTCGTGCGGTCGGACCGGAAAAGTCTGCACCTTGTCCTGACCGCATGTGTGCTCAGGGCGAAGTTGCTTCCAGCTCGTCGATCAGCCCTTCGATCATCGAGAGGCCGAGCGACCAGAATTGCGGGTCTTTCGCATCGAGCCCGAAGGGCGCGAGAAGTTCGGAATGATGCTTGCTACCCCCTGCCTTGAGGAGCTCGAAATAGCGCTCCGCAAAGCCTTCATTGGCCTTCTCATACTGCGCATAGAGCGAGTTCACAAGGCAGTCGCCGAAGGCATAGGCATAGACATAGAAGGGAGAATGGATGAAGTGCGGAATATAGGTCCAGAACACTTCATAGCCTTCATTGGCGATGATGGCGTCACCCAGGGATTCCGTCTGCACTTCGAGCCAGAGTGCGTTGATTTCCTCGGCGCGGAGTTCGCCATTGCGGCGGGCGGTGTGGACCTTGCGCTCGAAGGTGTAGAACGCGATCTGGCGCACCACGGTATTGAGCATGTCTTCGACCTTTGAAGACAGCAAGGCAAAGCGCTGTTTCGGGTCAGTGGTCTTGTCGAGCAGCGCCCGGAAGGTCAGCATTTCGCCGAAGACCGAAGCGGTTTCGGCCAGGGTCAGCGGCGTATTGGCAAGGATCGGGCCCTGGGCCGCGGCCAGGCGCTGGTGGACGCCGTGGCCCAGTTCGTGGGCCAGCGTCATGATGTCCCGCGTGCGCCCGAGATAGTTCAGCATGAGATAGGGATGGGCACTGGGCACGGTGGGGTGGGCGAAGGCGCCCGAGAGCTTGCCATTGCCGGTCGGCGCATCGATCCAGCCGGAATTGAAGAATGGCTTGGCGACTTCGGCCAGTTCCGGCGAGAAGCGGCCATAGGCGTCCATGACGGTCGAGACGGCAGTATCCCAATCCCAGATGCGCTCGTCGCTGGTGGGCAGGGGTGCGTTGCGGTCCCAGGCATTGAGCTTGTCCTTGCCGAACCACTTGGCCTTCATCTTGTAATAGCGGTGGGACAGGCGCGGATAGGCATCCTGCACGGCCTTTTGCAGCGCATCGACCACTTCGCGCTCCACGGCATTGGCCATGTGGCGGCTATCGGCAATGTCTTCATAGCCGCGCCAGCGGTCGGAGATTTCCTTGTCCTTGGCCAGAACATTGGTGATGTGGGTGAACAGCCGCACATTTCCGGCAAAGGTTTTCGACAGCGCCTTGAAAGCGCTTTCGCGCTTTTTCTCGTCCTTTTCGGACAGGAGATGCAGGGTTGATTCAAGGTTCAGCGTCTCGCCGTCGACCTCGAAGGAAAGGCTCGACAGGGTTTCGTCATAGAGCCGGTTCCAGGCGGAAAAGGCGGTGACGGACTTGTCGTGGAACAACTCCTCCAGCTTGTCGTCAAGCTGATAGGGCTTGGCCTTGCGCAGGTCAGCAAACCAGGTGCGGTAGCGGGCGAGCTCAGCGTCCTTCTCGAACGCGGCTTCAAGATCGGTGTCCTCGATGCGGTTGAGTTCGAGTTCAAAGAACAGCACGCGGGTCGAGAGCGCGGTCAGCGCCTCATTGGTGTCGCCCATGAATTTGGCGCGGTCGGCGTCGGTGGAGCGCTGCGCATATTGGAGGAAGGAATAAGAGCCGATGCGGCCGGAGAGATCGCCGAGCGCTTCGCTATCCTTGATCGCCCTGATCAGCCCGCCCGACCTGGCAAGGTCGGCCAGCTTGCCCTTGTAGTCCGCCTCGAACTTGACCGCGAGCGCCTTGGCCTCTTCGAGCGCCGCCTTGAATTCGGCACTGTCCTTGCCGGGATAGAGATCGTCGAGATCCCAGACCGGCAGGTTTCCGAACTGGTTATGGCCCTTTTGAGCGGCTTCGGACATAGAACGCGACTCCCGAGAAAAGTTTCGGGGCGGACCTTAGCCAGTGGGCGGGTTGATGTGAAGGTGGTGGGGTGACGCGGTAGACATTGATCGGCCAGTCAGAACATTTCCTCCTCGACGTCCGCTAGCTCCGGCGGAAGCATGTGTTTCTCGTCCGAGACCGAAGCTTCAGAATGGCAAAAAATGTGATGGTTTTACGCTTGTCATATAGCGGCCCTCGATACTCAATGAAGGCAGTTTAGAATCGGGGGTTTCAATGAACACAGCAGATCGCCTGCCAGATTGGGCACTGTGGATCTGGGCGCTTGGCCCCAGTATAGGCGCAGTCGCTACTGCTATGATTGCAGCAGCAGTGGGCGTGGTGGCGTGGCGCCAGTGGCAGACGGCGCGTGACAAGCTGCATGCCGAGATGTTCAACTTGCGCTTCCAATACTACGAAGATTTTACGGCTCTTCTCCCAGAAATCGGGACATCAGATTGTATCGATAAAAAGGAATTTCGCGCAAAATACCGATGGGAAACTATCGAAGATGCGGAAGCCGAACTCATCGTTAGAGCGAGGTTGCTTTTTGGTGAGAAGGTATCTCAGAACGTGAAGAAAGCTTGCTCTCGAGCCAAAAAAGGAAAAATAGAGGGGCGCTTTGAGGATCTACTCGACGAAGTATTTACATCTTTCATTCACGAAATGTCTTTGCCGTTGCGCCGTAAATAAGAGCAATCTCTGCGGTTTCAGGTTTATCAATTCTGATTGGGTTCAATGTTTAGGGCTTAACCTGCCAGCAGCCGGTTCGACCCTTCCCAGATCAATTGCAGGGCCAGAAGAAACACCAGCCAATAGGCGATCCGATAGAAGAGCCTGGCATCGATGCGGCGCACCAGATAGACGCCGATGAACACGCCGAGCACGCCGATCGGGGCAAGGGCGGCGGACAGGGTCAGGTTCTGCACATTGAGCTGGCCGAGGAAATAATAGGGCACCAGCTTGGCCGTGTTGACGATGGCAAAGAAAAAGGCCGTCGTTCCGGCATAGAGCGCGGGGGCGAGCTTGCGCGGCAGTACATAGATCTGGAAGGGCGGGCCGCCGGTATGGGAGATGAAGCTGGTAAAGCCCGCGACGCCGCCCCAGAACGTGCCCCAGGGTTTGGATGGCGGCAGGCCTTCGAGCTTCTTGCGGATGGGAAAGACCGCGTCGATCACGAAGAGCAGGGTGACGACACCCACCATGAGCAGGACGACGGCGTCGCTGACCACGGCCCAGAGCGCCCAGCCGATCAGCGTGCCGACGGCGGCGCCGGGCAGCATGATCCTGATCAGGCTCCAGTCGCATTCCTTGCGATACATCCAGATGGCGACGGCATCCATGCAGAGCAGCACCGGCAGCATCATGCCCGCCGCATCGCGCGGGGCCATGACCAGGGTCAGCAGAGGCACACCGACAACACCGAGACCGCCAAGCAGGCCGGCCTTGGACAGGCCGACAATCAGCACTGCGGCGACGCAGACCGCGACAAAGACTGGATCTGGCATGGAGAACGAATCCGGAGAAGAAAAGGCGCGCTATACCGATCCCGCAGGGTGCGGTTTGTCAACTCTGGGGCGCGCCCTTACGCCTCGCGGAACTGCAGTTTCGCCAATTCGGCATAGCGCCCGCCCTTGGCCACCAACTGGTCATGGCTGCCGTGATCGATGATCCGTCCGGCCTCCAGAACGAGAATGGTGCTGGCGTCGCGGATCGTGGCGAGGCGATGGGCGATGACGAGCGTGGTGCGGCCTTCCATCAGGTGATCCAGCGCCAGTTGCACCAGACGCTCGCTCTGGGCGTCGAGCGCCGAGGTGGCTTCGTCGAGGAGCAGGATGGGCGCGTTGCGCAGAATGGCCCGGGCAATGGCGAGGCGCTGTTTCTGGCCACCCGAGAGCATGACGCCGCGTTCGCCCACTATGGTGTCGTAGCCGCGCGGCAGGTCGGCGACGAAATCATCGACGAGGGCGGCCCTGGCTGCGGCAACGACTTCTTCGTCGCTGGCGTCGGGCCTGCCGAAGAGAATATTCTCCCGGATCGTGCCGGCGAAAATGATCGGCTCCTGCTCGACATAGGCAAAGCGCTGGCGCAGATCGGCAAGGCGCAGATCGCGGATGTCGATGCCATCGACCCGGATCGTGCCGTTCGAGATGTCGTAGAAGCGCTGCAACAAAGACAGTGCGGTGGATTTACCGGAGCCGGACGGGCCGACCAGCGCCACTGTCTCTCCTTTGGCCACCGAAAAACTCACATCGGTCAGCACCGGCTCGCCGCCCGGGCCGTCATAGGAAAAACTGACATTCTCGAAGGCCACGGTGCCGAGCGGGGGCCGGGGCAGGGTAGCCGGCGCGGAGGGGTCCTTGATGGCCGGCTCGGTATCGAGGATTTCGGTCAGCCGCTCGGTGGAGCCGGCGACCATCTGCAAGGTGCCCAGCACTTCACTGACATTGGTGAGCGCGCCGGCTGCCATCAGCGCATAGACGAGGAACTGCGCCAGTTGTCCGGCCGATACCGCGCCATCAAACACCGAACGGGCGCCCCACCAGACCAGCCCGACAAGTGCGGCTGTGCCCAGGAAGATCACCATGGCCACCATCACCGAACGGGCGCCAAGCCGTCTGGTTTCGGCGCGATAGCTGGCTTCGCTGCGCTCGTTATAGAGCGCCGATTGCACCGCTTCCTGGGTGAAGGCCTTCACGGTGCGATTGGCGCCCAGCATTTCGGTGGCCATGGCCGAGAGATCTGCCAGCGCGTCCTGGGTCTTGCGCGACATGCCGCGCAGACGCCGCGAAAAGGCGATGACCGGCACGAGGACAATGGGCAGCGCAATGACAACGGCCAGTGTCAGCACGGGGCTGGTGAGGATCATCATCACCAGCGCGCCGATAATGGTGACCATGGAGCGCAGGGCCAGCGAGAAACTGGAGCCGACGGCACTGCGGATGACAGCGACGTCGCCATTGAGGCGGCTGGTCAGTTCGCCGATGCGGTTGGTGTCGAAATATCTGGCATCGAGCCTGAGCAGGTGGCTGAACACCGCCTGACGCAGATCGGCCAGCACGCGCTCGCCGATCACCGAGATGAAGTAAAAGCGCGCGCCGCTGGCAATGGCCATGACCAGGGCAATGGTAAGGATGATCCAGCCGTAGCGGCCGACATTTTCAAGGTTCTGCGCGACGAAGCCCTCGTCGATCGCCCCGCCCAGCGCAGCGGGAATGGCCAGCGAGGTTATGGCCGAGGTCAGCAGGAACACAATGGTCAGGGTCAGCCGCACCGGATAGGCAAGAATGAAGGGCACCAGCCGCCGCAGCGGGCGCAGGCGTCTCGGTTCGATCCGGCCTTCGGGCACAATCTTTTCGGGATCGGCCTCGACGGGCATTGCCTGGTCTGTCATGGCTTGGTCATTCGCCGGTTTGTGAGTGGGCGCGCCGCCCGTGGCGACCGCCACCATATAGGGCCTGCCCCCAGCCCCGGCAACTGCTGGGGAATGGGCAAATTTGCCGCTCTGTCAGGCTTGCGGAACCGGTTTTTGTGCTGTAGTAAGCCGCCCAACACCAGTTTTCTGCTCTCCGGGCGCTGCGGCGCCCGTTTGATTTGAGGCGACGCCATGAAGAGTGACATCCACCCCGACTACCACGTCATCAACGTGGTCATGACTGACGGCACCACCTACCAGACCAAGTCCACCTGGGGCAAGGAAGGCGACACGCTGCAGCTCGACATCGACCCCAAGACCCATCCCGCCTGGACCGGCGGCACGGGCCAGCTGCTCGACCGCGGTGGCCGCGTCTCGCGCTTCAAGGAGCGCTTCAAGGGCCTGGGCATCTAAGCCAGCCGCTTGCGATATTTCGAAAAGCCCGGCCACAGTGCCGGGCTTTTTGTTTGGAGATTGTCTGCAGGTTCCGGCCGGCGCGTCCGGTCTTTCACGGGCGGCTAGTCAGCGCGGGCGAAGGCGGCCTTGATGCGGGCCAACTGATCGGCAACGCCATTGGCATGGGCGGGCACATTGTCCGGCAGATTGCCCTTTTCCAGCGCGTCCAGCTGCATGACCCGCTCGAACAGGCGGTCACCCTTGTCGATGAAATCGCGCAGGGTTGTGGGCAATTGATCATAGCCCGGACCACCGCGCTGGCTGGGCGTGGCGGAAAATTTCACCTTTTCCTTCTCGGCCCGGGCATTTTCGCGGGTGATCTCGCCCTCGTTGACGGCCCTTTGCAGCAGGAGCCAGGAGGCAAGCTGCATCAGCCGTGTGGTGAGCCGCATGGATTCAGTGGCGTAGAGGAAACCGGTTTCACGCGAGAGGACACGGCTTTCGATCCTGCCGGAATCATCGAGATAGGCCGCGACAGCCTCAATCAGCCCCATGCCCTCACGATAAAGCGCGTCGAAGCCACCCGAAGCCACGATGCGCGGGCCGATGGCTATTGCGGATTTGGTTTCGCCCATTTCGACCACACGCACTCCTCCAGTTGGGCCATGCTAGGCGAAGAAGCGCCAGAGGTCACCCAAAGGTTCCGCCTATCCTAAAAATCTGGTTTAAGCGTGACAGCCAAAACCCTGTTGCAGAAAAGAAAAAGAGCCACAGAATTTGCGGCTCTCGAAGTTAACAGGGAGGCGTCAAACAGAGGGAGAAACCACTCTGAAAAATTCAGAACAAACTGAATAATGAGACGTTACCGCCCAAGGATTAATTCGAGCTTAACGCAACGCTATTTCTTAACCCTGTGTGTTCACGACTTTGCGACCTCTGTGCCAGCGGTGCTCTCTGCACCCCCGGATGCCGGTCGCCGCAATCGGGACATTGGCGCCTGATGACCCGCACAGGTGGGGCACTGTTGAAGCGATGTCCAGGATTGGAATGCCTCCGCCCTCATCCTGCTCGCCCGCATTGGCTAGAATTTGAAAGCGGCTTCCGCGGCTTTGCGGGAATCGCCCTTGGCGGCCATGGCACTGCGCAACCGGGTGATCTCCGTTTCCAGCAGGGCGATGGTTTCCTCAAGCTCCTCCACCGAAAGCGAGTCGAGCACGGTGCCGATTTCATAGGTCTTGATCTGCTTGCGCTCGTCTTGTTCCATGGTCCTTCTCCGCCTGGTTTTCCGGACAAGTTTAGCGCAGCCGCCTTGCAGGGCAAGCCGGGTTGCGCAACCATGCGGCGATGAATCGGATACATGACATGCGCGCCATCGCCATCGCCGCCCCCGGAGGGCCCGAGGCTCTTGTTCCGTGCCAGCAACCATTGCCCGAACTCGGCGCCGGTGATGTGCTGATCCGCGTTGCGGCGGCGGGCGTGAACGGGCCCGATCTGGCGCAAAGGCGCGGTCACTATGACCCGCCGCCCGGCGCCTCGCCGCTGCCGGGGCTGGAGGTTTCCGGCGAAATCGCCGCTTTGGGCGCCGGTGTCACGGGCCTCAAGGCTGGTGACAGGGTGATGGCGCTGACCAATGGCGGCGGCTATGCCGAATATGTCGCCGTGCCGGCGGGGCAGGTCCTGCCCATACCGCGAAACTGGGATTTTGCCGAGGCTGCGGCGCTGCCCGAAACCTGGTTCACCATCACCCAGACGCTGGTGCTGCGCGCCGGGCTAGAACGCGGCATGCTGGTTCTGGTGCATGGCGGGGCAGGGGGTATTGGCGGCGCGGCAATCCAGATCTGCGCCATTGCCGGCGCAAGGGCGATTGCCGTGGTGTCGGATCGCGCCAAGGCCGACTATTGCCTGTCCTTGGGGGCATTGGCGGTCATCGACCGCAGCAGCGAGGACATTGCCGAGCGTGTTGCAGCCCTGACCGAAGGCCATGGTGTCGATCGGGTGGTCGATATTGTTGGCGGGGCCATGACGGCCACCAATATTGCCGTGTCGGCTCCGGGCGGTCATATCGTGCAGATATCGACGCTGGAAGGCAGCAATGCCGCGGTGCCCCTGCGGCAGATGATGGTCAAGGGCCTGACGCTGTCCGGCTCGACCCTGCGCCCGCAATCTCCCGCCACCAAGGCCGCCATCGCCGCTCACATTGCTGCGCATTTCATACCGGCCATGGAAGCGCCGGGCTGGGTGAAGCCCAAGGTCACCGGCTTTGGGCTGGACGAAGCCGGTGCGGCGCATGCGCTCATGGAAAGCCGGAGCCACCGCGGCAAGATTGTTCTGCTCACCCGGTTCGGCGCAGGGGAGAGTGCCAGTTAGTCATTGCGGATCGCCTGCATTTTCACTATATTCACCATCAGTTCCCCTCAGCATTTGACCAAGAGGCGGAGCGGCCCGGAGGAAAACCGGCCGCGCCACCAGGAGAAATTTAGCCATGTCCCAGACCCTTCTGATGCCCAAGGCGACCGCCGTCTGGCTGGTGGACAACACGGCGCTGTCCTTCGAGCAGATCGCCGCTTTCTGCACGCTGCATCCGCTGGAAGTGCAGGGCATCGCCGATGGCGACGTTGCCAGCGGCATCATGGGCGTCAATCCGGTGCAGAACGGTCAATTGGCCCGCGAAGAGATCGAAAAGGCCGAAGCCGATCCCAATTATCGCATGAAGGTTTCCGAGCCCAAGGTTCGCGTTGCCGCCGTCAAGCGCAAGGGTCCGCGCTATACGCCGATTTCACGCCGCAATGAGCGCCCCAATGCCATCAAGTGGTTGGTGCGCAATCATCCCGAGCTCAAGGACGCGCAGATCATGCGTCTGGTCGGCACCACCAAGTCGACCATTGAATCGGTGCGCGAGAACAGCCACTGGAATTCGGCCAATCTGACCGCGATGGACCCGGTGACGCTGGGCCTGTGCAGCCAGATCGACCTTGACCTCGAGGTCAAGCGCGCCTCCAAGGACGCACCGGCCCAGAGCGAGTTCAACGAGGGGACAACCCTGCTGACCGCCGAGGAAGCCATGGCCCGCGCGGCGGCCCGTGCGTCCTATGAAGGCGAGGAAGGCGGAGAAGATCAGGGCTATTCTGCGCCCAAGCCCGCCAATGAAGACATCGACGCGGATTCGGTTTTCGCCAAGCTCAAGTCGCTCAAATCGGACACTGCCGACGAAGAATAGTCCATTCTGGGCTTGTAGGTTTTGAAATCCCCGGTCGAAAGGCCGGGGATTTTTTCATAGGGATACGCAGAACTGTCGGCGCCCGCTCCTTGCGGGGAAATAAATCCCGGTTCTTCGTCATTGCCGGGCTTGTCCCGGCAATCCATTTTGACGGCGGCATGGACCACCGGGACAAGCCCGGTGGTGACGATGGCGAAGAGTGGCGTCTCTATTTGAACGCGAAGCGCCTTACCCACACGCCGTCACCAGATCCCAAAGTCGCTCACGGCCCAGGATCAACAGCCAGGGCGTATTGTCTTTTGGCACGATCTCGACGCGTCCGCCCGTGCCCTCATTGGAGGTGCCGAGCCGGCCGGCCGGGTCGAGCAGCAGGTCGTCCATGGGGTAGAACAGGCCCTCGGTCCGCTCGAAGGTGATGGGCACCAGCGGGTGAATGGAAATGCGCTCCCGTGGTGCGGCGTCGAAGGCGAAAGGCCCCGATATGGCCAGCGCCACATCGACTTCATCGATCAGAATGACATGCCGCTCTTGGGCCACTTCGTGCAGGGCGCTGAGCGCGGCCAGCGTATGGTCGAGGCGCTTGCCGGTCATGCCCAGGGCCAGGGTCACGGGTGCGTTGGTCGAATAAAGCGCTTTCTGGAAGTCGGTGGTGATCTGTTCGGGGATGTGGATCACCCTTGTCCGGCTTTCCCAGCCGGCGCGGTCGGACAGCGAATCGAGATCGCCCAATATGGCTTCGGGGACCAGGCCCGCCGCGCCGATGGTGTCGGCGCCGCCATCGGCGGCGACCAGAGCCACGCCCCGCGCCGCCAGATCGCGTAGAAAATTCAGATCGGTACTGCCGCCGCCGACAATGGCCAGGGGTGTTTCAAAGCGCAGCAGCCGGGTCTTGCCGTCAGTCGAATGGGGGGATTGCACTTGGGGAAGTCTCTCAATATGGTCCGCATCGTCTCGCTGGGGTGTTCCGGTTGCTGCCGGAGCTGAGAGTTACCCATAGAACCTGAACCAGGTCATGCTGGCGGAGGAAGTTCGAGATGGCAAGGGCGCTTTCTCGCGTCCTCTCCATTGACGCATCCCTTCACCCATGACCGCAAATGAATGAAGGGATGACCCATATGGTCAAGTTCACCTCCATCGCGCTTGCGGTCCTTCTTGCCGGAACATCCGGCATCGCGCTCGCGCAGGATAAGCCCAATCTCACCATCTACACCTATGACAGCTTCGCCTCGGACTGGGGTCCCGGCGTGCCGCTCAAGCAGGGTTTTGAAGAAAGCTGCGACTGCACGGTGACCTTCGTGGCTGCCGACAGCTCCATCGGCACATTGCGCCGGGCGCAGCTCGAAGGCGACAGCACCGAAGCCGATATCCTGCTGGGTCTCGATACGGCCATTGCCGGGGAAGCCCGCGCCACCGGCCTTTTCGCCGATCACGGTCTGACGCTGAGCGACCTTGTCCTGCCCGAGCCGTGGAGCGACGCGCAGTTCGTGCCGTTCGATTATTCGCATTTCGCCTTCATGTACGACACCGACACCATGCCGGAGCCGCCCACGTCGTTCGAAGAGCTGATCGCGCTGCCCGACAGTGTCAAGATTGCCATTCAGGACCCGCGCTCGGCAACGCCGGGGCTCGGCCTGCTGCTCTGGGTCAAGGCGGCCTATGGCGACCGCGCGCCCGAAATCTGGGCTGGTCTCAAGCCGAAAATCCTCACCATTACCCGCGAATGGAGCGAAAGCTATTCGCTCTTCCTCAATGGCGAGGCCGACATGGTGCTTTCCTACACCACCTCGCCGGCCTACCACATCTATGACGAGGACGATCACACGATCAAAGCGGCGCTGTTCACCGAGGGCCATTTCCCGCAGATCGAGGTGGCGGGGATTTTGAAATCCTCCGACCAGCAGGATCTGGCGCGCGATTTCCTCGCTTACCTCGCCTCGCCTGCGGGCCAGCAGCATATTCCCACCACCAACTGGATGTTCCCGGTGGTCGATCTGGGCGATCAGCTCGATCCGGCCTTTGCAGGCCTGCCGCAGCCGGAAAAGACGCTGACCATTCCCGAAGAGGAGATCACCGCCAATTCCGCTGCCTGGATCGATGAAATGCTGGCGGCGGTGCAGTAACAAGCGCCCCCTCACCCGTCTCGGCCTGCGGCCGATCCACCCTCTCCCACAAGGGGAGAGGGGGACCCGCGTTCCGGGGAGCCACGGAGTTCCCTTCTCCCCTTGTGGGAGAAGGTGCCCGAAGGGCGGATGAGGGGGATTTGAGAGACGGACCCATGCTGACCCTTCCCCATCGCCCGGTTCGTATCGCCGTCGCCACGGCTTTGTCGCTGGCCATCGCGGCGCTGATTGCTGCAGTGCTCTGGGCCATTCTTGCGGCTGCGACCGATGCCACCGGCCACTCGCGGGTCGATATTGCGCATCTGTTGCGGATGACCTCGATACAGGCCGGGCTCACTACCATACTGTCGCTTGGCGTGGGCATGGCTTTGGCCTGGTCGCTCAACCGGCTGCGCTTCATCGGCCGCGATCTTGTCGTCGGGCTCTTTGCCGCCGCCATCGTTACGCCCGGCATGGTGGTGGCTTTCGGCCTCCTCTCCATCTGGGGGCGCAATGGCTGGATCAACCAGATCAGCCAGACCCTGTTCGGTGTGAGCTTCGACAGTCCGGCCTATGGACTGTCGGGTATCCTGCTCGCCCATGTCATTCTCGATGGCGCCTTTGCCGCGCGCATTCTGCTGGCCCGGCTCGATGCCATTCCCGCCAACCGGCTCAAGGTCGGCCAGTCGCTGGCGCTTTCAGCGGGCCAGCGTTTCCGGCTGATCGACTGGCCTGCCATGGCCGGTTCCCTGCCGGGGCTCGGCGCCATCATCTTTCTCCTGGCCTTCACCAGTTTTCCCATTGTGCTGCTGCTTGGTGGCGGTCCGGCGAACCAGACTTTGGAAGTGGCGATCTTTTCGGCCGTGCGGCTGGATTTCGATCTCACCGGCGCGGTGCTGCTGGCCATGACGCAGATCGGCGTCTGCGCCGTCGTCATTCTGCTGGCCTCGGCTTTCACACCGCCGCCCGCCGCGCTTGGCCGCTCACTGCCGCCGACATGGCGCGACGGGGCGGGAGCAAGAGCTGTGCAATGGCTGGTGCTGATCCTTGCCGTGCTGGGCTTCGCCCTGCCGCTGGTTTCGGTTCTCTATGACGGTATTGCCGGCGGTTTCGGCAGGGTGATGACCCAGCCCAATTTCTGGCGCGCCACCGCCACCTCCATCGGTATCGGCACGGCCTCCGCTCTGTTGACGCTGTTGCTGGCCCTGGCGCTGGCCATGGGCCGGAGCGCATCGGCTCATCCGGTGACGCGGACCCTATTGGGCATACCCGCCTTTGCATATCTGGCAGTGCCCGCCGTGGTGCTGTCGCTCGGCTTTTTCCTGCTGGTGCGCAATTTTGGCGTTCCGGTTAGCATGGCCGCGCCATTCGTGGTGGTCAGCGCTAACAGTCTGCTGGCATTACCCTTCGCCATGGCGACTTTAGGCCCGCCACTGGATGGTATTGTGCGAACACGCGGCAAGCTGATCCGCGCGCTCGGATTGCGCGGTTCCGTGCAGTTCATGCGCGTCGAATACCCCCTGCTGGGCCGGGATATCGGATTGATGCTGGCGCTCAGTTTCTGCTTTTCCCTCGGGGATTTAGGGGTCATTGCGCTGTTTGGAACCCAGGATTTCCAGACCCTGCCGCTGATGATGTACCGGGCGCTCGGTTCCTACCGGAACAATGACGCCGCCGCCATTGCCGCCATCCTGTTGATCGGCACCATCGCCGCCTTCATCTTTCTGCCCTGGCTTATCGAAAGGCTCGCCCATGCTGGTCGCCGCTGACCTCGTTTTCGCCTATCCCGGACAGGCGGAATATCGTCTCTCGTTCGAGGCAAGTCCCGGAGAAATCACTGCAATTTCCGGCGCCAGCGGCTCGGGGAAATCGACATTGCTCGATCTGGTCGCCGGGTTCCTCAGGCCCACTGGCGGGATGCTGACCCTGGATGACGCGGACCTCCTGCCGCTGCCGCCCGAACAGCGTCCGGTGTCGCTGCTGCTACAGGCCGACAACCTCTTCGATCACTTGACGGCCGAGGAGAATGCGGCTCTGGGCCTGCCGAAGGGAACAGCAAAAGAACAGGGAAAACAGTCAGTTCGCGCTGCCCTGGCGGAAGTCGGCCTGGCCGGCTTCGAGGACCGGCAAGCCGCCAATCTGTCGGGCGGGCAGAAGCAGCGGGTCGCTCTGGCCCGGACATTGCTCCGAGACCGCGCCGTGCTGCTGCTCGATGAGCCCTTTTCGGCGCTGGACGATGCGACGCGCCGAACGACGCGTGAACTGGTGCGGGAACTGACCCGCCGGCATGGCTGGCACACTCTGCTCGTCAGCCATCATGGCGACGATATCGCCGCTCTGGCGCAGAAGCATTATCGTCTCAGCGAAGGGCAACTGGAGCGGGCCTGACCCGCTCCGGCATCTATTCGGCCCAGGCCGCCAGTGTCCGGTCAAACAGGACCTGGGCGTCTTCATCCTTTTCAAGCGTCAGGATGGCATTGCGGCCTGTGCCGTAGATCACGGCAAGGTCGATCCAGCGGCGGCTGCGCAGCAGATCCGTATTGGCTGCAATGTCGCCCGGCGAGGCGCTGAGCGCGAAGAGGAAGGAATTGCCAACGATCCGCGCCGCGGCGCCGCTGAGGGCCGTGCCGGGAACCAGTTCCTCGTTCTTGAGCAGCACACCGGCAAGCGTGGCAATGGAACCACCCATGAACGTGTCAGGCACGTTGAAGGTAATTTCCATCAAATGGCTTGCGGGCAGGATCGGGTCGCTGTTCTTGCGGATGGTGATCGAGACATCGAGATTGCGCGCCGGAATGCTGGCGCGCGCCTGCAAGGTGGGCAGGCCGATCTCGTCCACGCCTTCGGTCCAGTCCACCGTTCCCGAGAAGGGAACGGCCCCGCTTCGTCCATCGGTCGAGGCTTCCAGCAGCAGAGACTGATTGCCCGCGAGGTTGACCGGGTCGACGCTGGCAGCCGGATCATTGACCGCGGTGATGGATGTATCCTCGCCCGACAGTCTTTCCTCGGTCTTGTTTTCACCGGTGCCGATGGATGGCAGAATGCTTTCGGACCCGTTCGGCGTTACCGCCTGCGGTGTTGGCTCCAGCCGATCTTCGGGCTCAAGACCTTCTAGCGCGCTGGTGGGCTCTGTCGTCGTGGTCGTGGCGGTATTGCCCGGGCCAGCCGCATTTTCGGTGTCGGTTGCAGGCTCGGCCGTGGCTGCATCCAGCGTCGGCAGAACAGGCTGGTCAGTGGTTTGTGCCGTTTCGGTCACCGGCTGGCTGCGGCCGAACATCTGGTCGAGGTCGACATAGCCTTCGCGCCACGCCCAGAAGCCGCCGCCGCCAACGCCAACCAGCAGCAAGGCGAAAACGACAAGGAAAATCGTTAGGCCCGCACCGGAACGCGTCTCGACTTCGGCGGCGGCAAAGCCGGACTCGTCGCCGCGCTCGTGGTCGGCGGAGAGGTTCGGCGGCATGTTGAGGGGCGGAGATGTTTCGCCGGCTTCGCCGCGCGCTTCCCGATCCAGCGTTTCGATGGCGCGCTCAATGGCGCCTTCGGCCTCGCGGGTCTCGATGCCTTCGACATCGACTTCGCGGACGCTGGACAGGGCAGGTTCGACCGGCAAGGATTCGATTATGACCGGCTCTGTAGCGGCCCCGCCAAGTGCAGGCTCGATCCGGGCGGCGCTGGCCGTCGCTGCCAATGCCGGCGCCGAGGTCGACAGCGCGGGTTCGCGGCGTGGTGCGAACAAGAAGGGGCGCTTGGCTGGCTGCTCAGGCGGGAGCGCTACCTTTTCCACGGCAAGGGGGGGCTCCGCAGCGACGGGCGCTGAGGGCGGGTGGTCCTTGTCGGGCACGATACTGACCGAGACGCCGGACGTTTCGGCGGCCTGGGCTATGATGTCCTCGATTGAGCCCGGCGAAGCCGGTGCCTGCGGCTCGGGCGTCGCTGGCGGAACGACTGCTTCTGGCAGTTTGGGCTCGTCGACGACCGCTGTCGGCGCGTCCTCGGGGGGCGTTTCCTTGGCAGGCGGAGCTGCGGGTACAACGACTTCAGGCCGGACGGCCGGCTTTTCCGGTGGCGGCGCGGCGGGCTGGGGTGGTTTTGGCGTCTCTATCGGGGCCGAGACAGTCGGGCGGGATACCACCTGATGATCACGGCCCAGATTGATGATGGCTTCGCTGGCTTCCTGCTCGACTTGGCGGATGCAGTCTTCGAGCTGCAGGCGATGCTGAGTGATGTCGCGCGCCGGCAAGGGCGGCTGAATGGCGCGCAATTGCCCGACAAGGGCCGAGCGCGCCTTCTCATAAACTGCGCGACGCGCAGCCCCGTTATTCTCGGGCAGCGCCGAGATCGCCCGACGCAGCAGCTCCTTGTAATCCGCCATTGGCTACTTGGTACTCACTCTGACAGCGCAGTCTTGTAACAAAATTTCTCAGTCTTGGAATGGGTCAACCACAAGGATCGTGTCGGCGCGTTCCGGAGAGGTGGATAACAGGGCGACCGGCGCCCCGATCAGCTCTTCAATGTAACGCACGTATTTTACTGCCTGCGCAGGCAATTCGGCCCATGAACGCGCGCCCGCCGTCGTTTCCGACCAGCCTTCGAGCGTTTCGTAGATCGGCTTAACGCGCGCCTGTGCCCCCATTGAGGCAGGCAAATAATCAATCCGTGATCCATCGAGCTCGTAGCCGACGCAGACCTTGATCTCCTTGAGGCCGTCGAGCACGTCGAGCTTGGTCAGGGCGATACCGGTAATGCCGGATGTCTTGACGGTCTGGCGCACCAGCACCGCGTCAAACCAGCCGCAGCGGCGCGGGCGACCGGTGTTCACGCCGACTTCCTTGCCGACCACGGCGAGATGGCGGCCAATATCGTCGTCAAGCTCGCAAGGGAAGGGGCCTTCGCCGACACGGGTCGTATAGGCCTTGGTGATGCCCAGAACATACCCGATCGCGGTGGGGCCGAGACCGGAGCCAGCTGCGGCCTGGCCAGCGACAGTGTTAGACGAGGTCACGAAGGGGTAGGTGCCGTGATCATTGTCGAGCAGTGCGCCCTGCGCACCTTCAAACAGAATGCGGGCCCCTGCCTTGCGCTTGTCTTCAAGGACACGCCAGACCTGATCCATGAAGGGCAGGATTTCTCCGGCAATCGAGGTCAGTTCCTCGTGGATCGTCGCGGCGGAAATTTCTGTGAGGCCCATGCCGCGGCGCAGTGCGTTGTGATGGGTCAGGAGGCGCTCGATCTTGGGCATGAGCGTTTCAGGCTCGGACAGATCGACCAGGCGAATGGCGCGGCGGCCAACCTTGTCTTCATAGGCGGGGCCGATGCCGCGCCGGGTCGTGCCGATCTTGAGGCCGGAATTGGCGTCCTCGCGGATGCCGTCCAGCTCGCGGTGCAGCGAGAGAATCAGGGGGGCATTGTCGGCAATGCGCAGCACTTCGGGGGTGATCTTGACGCCCTGCGCGCGCAGCTTGGCCATTTCGGCGACAAAATGGTGCGGATCCACCACCACGCCATTGCCGATGACCGAGAGTTTGCCCTGAACCAGGCCCGATGGCAGCAGAGCCAGCTTGTAGCTTACCCCATCGATGACCAGCGTATGGCCGGCATTGTGGCCACCATGAAAGCGCACCACGACGTCGGCGCGCTCCGAAAGCCAATCCACGATCTTGCCCTTGCCCTCGTCGCCCCATTGCGAGCCGACGACAACCACATTCGCCATAATCCAGTCTTCCCCAAGAAACGCGACAACAGGTCCGGCACTGCGGCGGGACCACTAAGAGATTGGACGCCTGTCCTCCCGGCCACCTTTGTCTGGTTTGATTGTGGCCGAATAGCTGGTAAGTCCAACTGTCCTTACATCACCGAAGCGACGATGACAAAGCCGCACGATAACCAAAATAGCGGCATAATCGCCCGCATCCTCGATCAACCCTATCTGCTGCTGGTGCTGGCCCCCCTGTTCTGGGGCGGCAATGTGGTTGCTGCCAAGCTCATCGCAGGGGAAATCGATCCATTCCTGTTGCTGGCCAGCCGCTGTGTGCTTGCCACTGCCTTCATCATACCCTTTGCCTGGCGGCACCTGCGCCAGGATTGGTCAGTGGTGCGGAAATACTGGCTGGTGCTGATGGCGTTCGGGGCGGTCGGCTATGCGCTGTTCAACGGCTTTCTCTATCTTGGCCTCCAAACCACGACCGCGGTCAATTCAGCGATCGAGCAGGCGTCGCTGCCCATGCTGATTCTGGGCGCCAATTTCCTGTTCTTCAAGGTGAGGGCCAAGCCAATCCAGGTCATCGGCGTGCTGCTGGCCATTTTCGGTGTCCTGCTGACGGCGACGCATGGCGACCCGGCACGGCTGCTGACACTCGACGTCAATGCCGGCGACGGCTTCATCATTCTGGCTTGCCTTGCCTATACCAGCTATACGCTGGCGCTGCGCTTCCGGCCCAAAATGCACATCATGAGCTTCATGGCCGTGTCCTTTTCCGGCGCCGCCATCACCTCGATCGTCATGCTGGCCGTGTTCGGTGGCGGGCTCGGCGAGGTGGCAACGCTTCAGCATGCCTCGCTGACGGTGTGGATCGTGATCGGCTATGTGGCGATTTTTCCGTCCATGTTCAGCCAGGTGGCGTATGCGCGCGGCGTCGAGCTGGTCGGCGCCAATCGTGCCGCGCCGAGCCACAATCTTATTCCCGTCTTCGGCACGCTGGGCTCGGTGATCATCCTGGGCGAGAGCCTGCAGGTCTATCACTTCATCGCCGCAGCCATCATCGTATCCGGGATTATCCTGGCCGAATGGGCCGCGCGACGGGCATGAAAAAGGCGGCCCGGAGGCCGCCTGCAGAACGCTATCCCAAATGGCTCAGAACTTGAGCGCCTTGGCTTGCTTGACGCCTTCGAGCCTGGCGATCTGGTCAAGCTGTTCGTCGGTCAGTGTGCCGTCGATCGACAGAAGGGCAATGGCGTCGCCGCCAACATCGGCGCGGCCGAGGTTGAAATTGGCGATATTGATACCGAGCGTGCCGAGCAGCGTGCCCAGGCGCCCGATATGGCCAGGCTTGTCCTCGTTGGTGACATAGAGCATGGCGGGGGTCAGTTCCGCCTCCATGTTGATGTCCTTGACCTGGATGACGCGCGGCTTGCCATTGGCGAAGAGCGTGCCGGCAAGGCCACGCGTCTGCCGCTCGGTGGTGACGGTCAGGCGGATATAGCCTTCATAGGCGCCCTGGCGGTCGCGGGTCGTGGTCTCGACGGTGATGCCGCGATCCTTGGCGATCTGCGGTGCCGAAACCATGTTGATGTCGCCGAGCGACGGCTTGAGCACGCCATTGATGGCGGCGGCGACCATCGGGCGCGTATTGAGGGTGGAAGGGGTGCCTTCAAACTCGATCTTGATGCCGCTGATGGCGGTTTCGGTGAGCTGGCCGGCAAAGGACCCCAGCGCCTCGGCGAGCTTGACCCAGGGCGTGATGATCGGGGCTTCTTCTGCCGAAATGGACGGGAAGTTCAGCGCATTGGTGATTTCGCCGGTCATCAGGTAGGCCGAAATCTGCTCGGCGACCTGAAGCGCGACATTTTCCTGCGCCTCGGTGGTCGATGCGCCAAGATGGGGCGTGCAGATGACGTTGGGCATCTCGAACAGTGGATTGTTTTCGGCGGGTTCGACGAGAAAAACGTCGAGTGCGGCGCCGGCGACCTGGCCCGATTTCAGGGCATCGTAAAGCGCGGCCTCATCGATGAGACCGCCACGGGCGCAATTGACGATGCGGACGCCCTTCTTGGTCTTGGCCAGAGTTTCGGCATTGAGAATATTGCGGGTGGCGTCGATCAGCGGGGTGTGGAGGGTGATGAAATCGGCGCGGGCCAGCAGGTCGTCCAGTTCCACCTTTTCGATGCCGAGCGTCTGGGCGCGCTCGGGGGTCAGGAACGGATCGAATGCAACGACCTTCATCTTGAGGCCAATGGCCCGGTCGGCGACGATGGAGCCGATATTGCCGGCACCGATCAGGCCAAGCACCTTGTTGGTGACTTCGACGCCCATGAAGCGGTTCTTTTCCCACTTGCTGGCGCGGGTCGACGCATCGGCCTCGGGCAGCTGGCGGGCGAGAGCGAACATCATGGCGATGGCATGCTCGGCCGTGGTGATCGAATTGCCGAAGGGCGTGTTCATCACGATGATGCCCTTCTTGGTCGCGGCGGGAATATCGACATTGTCGACACCGATACCGGCGCGGCCGATGACCTTCAAATTAGTCGCGGCGGCAATGATCTTCTCGGTCACCTTGGTGGCCGAACGGATGGCGAGGCCATCATACTGGCCGATGACTTCGAGCAGCTTTTCCTTGTCCTTGCCCAGATCGGGCAGGTAGTCCACCTCGACGCCATTATCCTTGAAGATCTGGACGGCGGTGGGGCTCAGTTTATCGGAGACGAGAACTTTTGGCATGGCGGGTGTCCTGCTTTGGTGCGGGGGCAGGGTTTGAACCTGCTGCGCCGCTTGAATGACTTGGTCTGCTCGATGTCTCCGCTCCGTCGTCACCACCGGGCTTGTCCCGGTGGTCCATGGGTTGCCGGGACGAGCCCGGCAATGACGAAAGAGTGGAACGCCGGAGCGCAGTAAGAAGGGTCAGGCAGCAGCCTTGAGCGCGGCCTTTTCCTGGGCGAATGCCCAGTCGAGCCACGGCGTCAGCTTTTCGAGGTCGGAGGCTTCAATGGTCGAGCCGGCCCAGATGCGCAGACCCGAGGGCGCGTCCTTGTATGAGCCGAAATCGTAGGCCACGCCCAGCTTGTCGAGACGCGCGACGATGGCCTTGGCGAAGGCGGCCTGAGCATCGGCGTCAAGGGCGGCGATCTCCGGGTCGACGATCGAGAGGCATACAGAAGTGTTGGAGCGTTCGGCTGCGTTCCTGGCGAGGAATTCGACCCAGTCGGTCTTTTTCACCCAATCGGCCAGAACGTTGAAATTGGCGTCTGCCCGGACCTGCATGGCCTTGAGCCCACCGATTTCAACGCCCCATTTCATGGCGTCGATGGCGTCTTCGATGCAGAGCATAGAGGGGGTGTTGATGGTCTCGGCCTTGAAAATGCCTTCGATCAGCTTTCCGCCCTTGGTCATGCGGAAAATCTTGGGCAGCGGGCGATCCGGCTTATAGGTTTCGAGGCGCTCTACGGCGCGCGGCGAGAGGATCAGGACGCCATGCGCGCCCTCGCCACCCAGCGCCTTCTGCCAGGAGAAGGTGACGACATCGAGCTTCTGGAAATCGAGCTTCTGGGCGAAGGCAGCCGAAGTGGCGTCGCAGATGGTCAGGCCCTGACGGTCTGAGGGAATCCAGTTCGCGTCGGGGACGCGGACGCCCGAAGTGGTGCCGTTCCAGGTGAAGACGACGTCGCGGTTGAAATCGACCTGGGTCAGATCGGGCAATTCGCCATAGGGCGCTTCGAGAACACGCACGTCATCGAGCTTGAGCTGCTTCTGCACATCGGTCACCCAGCCGGCGCCGAAGGATTCCCAAGCCAGCATGTCGACGCCCCGCGCGCCCAGAGCGCTCCAGAGCACCATTTCAACGGCGCCGGTATCGGAAGCGGGTACGATGCCGATACGATAATCGGAGGGGACTTCCAGCAGGGTGCGGGTAAGGTCGATGGCTTCCTGAATGCGCGCCTTGGCGGGCTTGGCGCGGTGCGAGCGACCGGTCAGAGCGCCGGCGAGCACATCAATCGTCCAACCTGGACGCTTGGAGCACGGACCCGACGAAAAATTTGGATTTGCCGGTTTGACCGCCGGTGCGGTTTGGGGCGTATCAGCCATCTTCAGCGGCCCTCCCAGGCCTATGCGTCTCGCGTTAGGGCGAGATGTCCTGAGGCCGCAAATACGCCTGTGATGGAACGCCGTCAATGGGATTCGCATTGCGGCTCACCGAACAGGCAAACCAAGTGTTAACCTGAGTTAACTTTCGCGTTCGGTGCAGGCGGAGAGCAAGAGCATGGACGAGGATGTTGACCGCTGGGGAGACCCGAAATTCGAGCAAGCAGTGCGGGAAACCGCTTATTTCCTGTGGGAACAGGACGGCCAGCCGGCGGGGCGGGAACAGGAATACTGGTTTTCGGCACTGGAGCGCTGCTTGCAGCGCCGACAATCCGACCTCGAATTGCAGCGGTCCCTCAACAAGGCGGGTGATTAGAAGGGCAGCTATTGTCCATGCGGCGTGCCCACGTTGAGATAGCCAGGGTCGAACCCGGCCAGTCCTGCCAATTGCCGCAGATCGTGGACCCAGACCCGGCCGCCATGCATGGTAATGACGCTGCGCTTGCGAAGGGTCTGAATGGTGCGGTTCACGTGGACGGTGGAAAGCCCCAAAGCGGCACCGAGTTCTGCCTGTGTCATGGGTAGATCATAACAGTCGTCGCTGGTGACCAGGCCGACAGCGGACAGGCGGTAGAAGAACTCGCATAGCAGATGGGATACGCGTTCCAAAGCAGACAGAACCCCCAGGCTGATGACCCTTTCCCGGCTGATGGCGGCATCGATCGCTGAAGCATGCAGCGCGGCGCGCATGATGGCGGGATATTGCTCGGCCAGATCCGTAAACTGGCGAATGGGAATTCGGCCCATCTGGCTGGGTGCTGTCGCCACGCATTGGATGTGACTGCTCCCGCCCGTGAAAAAGCCGAAATCCACGAAGTCCCCGGGTACCATGATCGAGGTGATCTGACGTCTGCCATTGTTCAGCAGGCGGAAATGGCAAATCCAGCCGCTGAGAACGATGGTGACGTCGGGGGTCGCCTCCATCGGCAATTCCTGGTCGGCTGAAACGAGTGAGCCGCGCTGCACGGCGCGACGCAGGGCATTTCGAGCATTCGGATCGAGCGGTTCGAACGTGTCCAATCTGTGCAGAAAACGCTCGACAGGATCGTTGCCGCGAAGCGAGCTTGTAACGCTAACCACTCTGCCTGTCGCCTCTGCCACCAATTGCATGCCGCAAGGCCCGGAGAAGATCGGCACTGCCGATGGGCTTCGTCAGCCAGGGATGATGGGAATGTTCGTTGGGGCGATGGGTAGGGAGATAGCCACTGGAAAAAATGATGGCGATGCCGAGCGCCTCCAGGCGCGGAACGGCGGCGTATATCTCGCCATCTGTCAATTGTACGTCCAGCAAGGCGATATCGGCGGCAAAGGATGGGTCGTCGAGCGCAACCTCAAGCTCGGCAAGACTGGCGCAGATGCCCACGACCTCGGCGCCGTAGGATTTTACCTGCGTGGCCAATTCAATGGCCAACACATATTCATCCTCACAGATTAGAACCCGTAGGTCGTGACGCAGCTTGTTCAAATGTGAAAATCCCCACGAAAGGGATGATAGGTCGTGACGCGACTCCGACCATTCACATAGGTTAATCGTTGATACGATTGTGGATTTTCGGATGGGCCGGGCAGTCGCCCGCTATTCGTCCGCGATATGCAGATAGGAGGAATCGAACTGGGCCAGAGCCGACAGACGGTTCCAATCCAGGATCTCTGCGCGGGAATTGGCAAAGCTCAACATAGATTCGGTGCGCAGGACCTGAAGCGTGCGGTTGGCATGTACGATCGACATACCCAATGCGTCCGCCAAGTCCGCCTGTGTGGCCGGAAAACGAAAGGCTTTGCCCTCGACATCACCGACGGACTCGAGACGGGTGTAAATTTCGCAGAAAAGATGAGCCATGCGGGCTTCCGAGGACGCCTGGCCGATCAGCATCATCCAGGTGAGGAACTTGGCGGCATCGACAAGCGTGTCGCGCCACAGCAGATCGGTGAGCGCCGGCTGGGCCCTGAGCAGGTCGCGGATGGCTGAGTGTTCGACCAGCCCGACCAGCGTTTGCGTGGTTGCCGAAAGCGTATAGTCCACCTTGTGCAAATGCAGGCTCGGGAGGTCGGGAATGTCGCCTGCGGGGTGGAATGAAATAATCTGACGGCTGCCGTCGCGCATCGTCTTGTGGCGGTGCAACATGCCCCGGAGCACGATGCAGCTATGGGTCATGATATTGCCGTCCAGGACGACGTCATGTCCTCGATCAATCAACGCCTTCTGGATCGGCAATTGCCGTAATGCCGCGATGTGCTCGTCGTTAAGCCGGCCAATGACCTGGAGCTTGGATATGAGCACATCAATCTCGGTGGCCATCTTGTTCTCCGTCATCCTCCACAGGAGAAGAACTACCTGGCGTTGATTGTGTTGCGTGAAAATCGATGCGTATCTCGTACAGGACCATCCGGGATGCATCGAGAATGACGATGCGGAACTGCCGCTGCGGCCCGTCGGCGGGAATTTCCTGCGCGGCGATCTCGGAAAGGGTGCGGGTGGCCTCCTGACGGGCGATATCGGCGGACGGCAGGTCCAATCCCTGGGGGTCGGGAGCGAAATGGTCCCCATCGTAAAGATCAAAATAAAACCTTGGCATCCGCCACCTCCTGCTCCGGGAACAGCACGAGGCATGAGAATGTTCCAAACCCGCAGCAGAGTTGAATTAATTCCTGCCAAGGAGTTATCGCGGGCAGCCGCAATGGGTTGGAGAAACGGCAAAATGTGTATTTTTGGGCTGCTGCTCTAGCGGTGATGTGGCAAACCCACTAGCGTGACTTGCAATCCCTGCTTTCCCTGCATTTTCCGAGACGATGAATGGCTGAAAATTCCCTATTTGCCCGCCTTGTTGCCCTTGTTGGAGGCATTGCCGTTGCCGTTCGCCATTCGGGTGATGGTCCGAAGGCGCCTGCCTATGGCACCGCGCCTGCCATTCCCGAGCCCAAGCCGCAGGGAAAGATTCCGACGCTGAAAATGCCCACCGCCAAAGGCTGGGAAGGCGATCACAGGCCGACCCCCGCGCCGGGGCTCAAGGTCAATGCCTTTGCCAAGGGGCTCGATCACCCGCGTAATATCCATGTGCTGCCCAATGGCGATGTGCTGGTGGCCGAGTCCATGGGCGAAGACGGCAAGCCGAATTCGCTGTTCGACCACGCCATGGCGGCCACGATGAAGCGCGCCAAGGCGCGCGGTGACAGCCCCAATCGCGTTACCCTGCTGCGTGACGCCGATGGCGATGGCGTGGCCGAGGAGCGTTTTGCGCTGATCGAGAATGTTCGCCAGCCCTTCGGCATCGCGCTGATCGGCGACACGCTCTATGTCGGCGCGTCGGACGCCGTACTTGCCTATCCCTACGAGCCCGGCGCGACCAAAATCACGACGCCCGGCCGGAAGCTGATGGACCTGATCCCCGGCGGCCACTGGACGCGCAATCTCATCGCCTCCAAGGATGGCACCAAGCTCTATGTGGCGGTGGGTTCGCTCAGCAATATTGCCGATCAGGGCATGGCGGTGGAAGAAAACCGCGCCTGTATCCATGAACTGGACCTGACGACCGGCCAGTCGCGCATTTTCGGCGCGGGCCTGCGCAATCCAGTCGGCATGGCCTGGGAGCCGGAGGGGGGACATCTCTGGACCGTGGTCAATGAACGCGACGGGCTGGGCGATGAAACCCCGCCGGATTACCTGACCTCGGTGGTGGATGGCGGCTTCTATGGCTGGCCCTATTGCTATTGGAACCGTGTGGTCGACGATCGCGTGCCGCAGGATGCGGCCAGGGTGGCGTCGGCGCTGCAGCCCGATTATGCCCTTGGCGGGCACACGGCGTCGCTGGGTCTGTGCTGGCTGCCGGAAGGCACTCTGCCCGGTTTTCCGCAGGGCATGGCCATTGGCCAGCACGGCTCGTGGAACCGCTCGAAACTCTCCGGCTACAAGCTCGCCTTTGTCGAATTCCAGAATGGCGAGCCGGTTGGCATGCCGCGCGAAATCCTCAAGGACTTCCTCTCGGCTGACGAGGAATATTCTTATGGCCGGCCGGTCGGCGTGGCCATTGCCGGCGATGGCGCGGTGCTGATGGCTGACGACGTGGGTGATGTCATCTGGCGTGTTACCGGCGCGTAAGGGCGACTGATGTTGAAACGCATTGTTGCCGCAGGCCTCCTGCTGGGCGGGTCGGCTTTTGCCGTTTCCGCCCAGGACAGTCTGGTGCTCGGCCTGCAGGAAAGCGGCACCGCGCTCTGGGAAATCGAGGCCATCCGCAGTCTGGGCCTCGATGAAAAGCATGGCGTGGCGCTGGAGATCAGGCCGCTGGCCGATAGCCGCGCGGGGCAGATTGCCTTGCAGGCCGGGGCGGTCGACGTGATCCTATCCGACTTCACCTGGGTTTCGGCGCAGCGCCATCAAGGCAGTGACTTCACCATGGTTCCGCATTCGCTGGCGGTGGGCGGGCTGGTTGTGCCGGCCGACAGCGCCATTCAGACCGTCGAGGATCTGGCCAGCACGATTATCGGCATTGCCGGCGGGCCGGTGGACAAGAGCTGGGTGGTCTTGCAGGCCTATTATGCTGCGCTGACGGATCAGGTCCTGACCGCCGATGCCGAAGCCCGATTCGGTGCGCCGCCGCTGATCAATGAATTGCTCGCTTCAGGCGGTGTCGGGGCCGGTCTTAATTTCTGGCATTGGAATGCCCGGGCCAAGGCCGCCGGCGGGCGCGAAGTGATTTCGGTGCGCGAGATGTTTCAGGGGCTTGGCCTGCCGGAGGCGCCGCCATTGCTGGGATGGACCTTCAGCGAGTCCCTGGGGGTTGAGCGGCAGGAAAGTCTCACGCGGTTTCTCGATGCTTCATTCGAGGCCAAGGCGATATTGCTGAGCGATGACGCGGTGTGGGATGGCCTGGCCGGGGTTATGGGTGCGGCAGACGATGCGGCGCTGTTCGTGCAATTGCGCGATGGCTACAGGGCCGGGATCGTCGCGGGTTATGACCCGGACGATACGCTTATGGCCGAACTGGCCTTTGGCCTGTTGGCTGAATTTGGTGGCGCCGATGTGGTGGGCGATCAAACGGCTTTGGCGCCCGGCACCTTCTGGGAAGGATATAGAAAATAGGCGTTGCGCGGCAGGGACGAAGCGGCGTCGGCTGGGAAATAGCCTCCCTGCCGCTCCTGCTTGTGCTCTGGCAGGGTCTGGCGATGATCGTGGCGCATCGCCTGTTTCCAACGCCGCTCGCCGTCGGCGAGGCGATGATTGCCATGGCCTTCGATGGGCCGCTGCTTGCCGATCTGGGCAGGACGCTCATGCGCGCCATGGCCGCTTTCTGCATCGCCATGGTGATCGGAACCGGCCTGGGCATCGCGCTGGGGCGGCAGGCCTGGGCGGACCGGCTGTTCTCGGGCTGGCTTGTTGTCGGGCTCAATCTGCCGGCCATTGTCGTGGCCATCATATTCTATATCTGGCTGGGCCTGACGGAGACGGCACTGATCGCCGCGGTGGTGGTCAACAAGGCGCCGCTGGTCATTGTAACCATCCGCGAGGGGGTGCGCAGTTTCTCGGCTGAATATGAGGAACTGGCAGCGGCCTTGCGGCTCGATTTCCGGCGGCGGATGACGCAGATTTACTGGCCGCAATTGCTGCCCTTCGTGCTTGCATCGGCCCGCACCGGCCTGTCGCTGATCTGGAAGATCGTATTGGTGTTCGAGGTGTTGGGAAGCGATGGCGGCGTGGGCTATCGGGTGAGCGTGTTTTTCCAGTTCTTCGATGTCACTGCCATTCTCGCCTATACGACGAGCTTCATTGTGGTGGTGCTGGCGCTTGAATATGGGGTATTGCGGGTCCTGGAGCGGAGGGCACTTGCATGGCGCCGGGCCTGAGCATTGCCATCGCTGAAAAGCAGTTTGGCGCCGGCGCGCTGCTCTTTGCCGATTTCAGGCTGGACATCGCGCCGGGCAGCGTTGTGGCGCTGATGGGGCCATCGGGGATCGGTAAATCCAGCCTGTTGCGGATGATTGCCGGCATTGACCGCGATTTTTCCGGCACGATCCGGGTGGGCGGCGTGAACGCGCCAGACGCGCCAATGGCAGGCTTTGTGTTTCAGGATCCCAGATTGCTGCCCTGGCTTACGGCGCTGGACAATATACGGCTCGCCGACCCTGCCATGGCGATCCGACAGGCGGAGGCGCTGCTGGCCGATATGGGTCTGGCCGGGCGGGGCAATGATTTTCCGGCGCAATTGTCGGGCGGGATGCAGCGGCGCGTGGCTCTGGCGCGGGCCCTCGTGAGTAACCCGGGGCTGCTTTTGCTCGATGAGCCTTTCGTGTCGCTGGACAGAATGCTGGCCGGCGAGATGCAGACGCTGCTGGCCGGGCTGATCGAACGGCACGACACAAGCGTCCTGCTGGCGACCCATGAGCCCGACGATGCCGCCAGGCTCGCCGATCGTGTGATCGTGCTGGGCGGCAGGCCGGCTGAAATCGTGGCTGATCTGCGACTTGATATTGCTGCCAAGGCACGCGGTCCGCAGCAGGTTGCCGATTATCTCGCTCAGGTCGCCCTGGCCACAGGCGGCGCCATTCGGGCCTGACCGGCCATTTCGGGCGACACCTTATATTAAGCGACGGACATTATTTTCATTGGCAAGATGAGACGGATGACGTGTTGTTACAGAAGTGACAGCGGATAAAGCGAGGACGCTGCGTGGCAGAAGCCAATGCCGCCAAATTGAAGCGCGACAATGCCCAATATTCGGGGCGGTTCGTTCTCGCCTATAAGTGGGTCGCCCTTGCCGTTTTTGGTCTTAGCCTGTTCTGGGGCGGGTTCTTCACCTTGCAAGGCCATGTGTTTCTGGCCGCGTGTGAATTCCTTCTGGCCGGAATTGCACTTTTGGGGTGGGGGCTGGCCCGTGGCGGCCGATTGGCGACGGCGCTGCTGCTGACCCAATTGGCCTTTCTGGTTTTCGTTGGTTCGCTTTGTCTGGTCTTCGATATTCCCAGCGCCGCCGCGCCGCGCGTGTCCCACATCTTCTTCCTGGTACTGGCATTACTGGGCTATCTCAATTTCAAGCGTCAGCATTCGCGCGCTCAATTGGCGCTTGTGGGCCTGTCCATCGTGGCCTTCGTCGTCTTTGCGTCAACCACCTACAGCCTGCCGTTTGCCCGGCCCATTCCAGACTCGGTTCGTCTCTACGGTTCCTGGATGAATGCCGCCATGGCCACTGCCATGCTCATTGCCTGCGTCCACGCGTTGCAGGTGGAGCTCGAGCGGCCAGACCGCAAGGGGCAGGAGCTGAAAGCCGCCTTGTGGAACCGGCAATTTGAATTGTTCTATCAACCGCAGGTGGACCGGAGCGGGGGGATCATCGGGGCGGAAACCTTATTGCGCTGGAAGCATCCACGGCGCGGTTACGTCTCGCCGGGTGAGTTCATTCCGCAGGCGGAGGAAGCCGGCGTGATGGGGCTGATTGGACAATGGGTGCTGGAAAATGCCTGCCGGACATTGGCGGACTGGAGCCGCGACCCTGAACTGGCCAGAATGACATTGTCGGTCAATGTCAGCGCCAGCCAGTTCCTCGATGAGAATTTCGAGCAATTGGTCATGCGCATGATCGAGCGGTTCGAGATCGACCCGGCTTTGATGAAGCTGGAAATCACCGAGAGCGTCATGGTGGACAATATCGATCTGGTGGCGGCCAAGATGCAGATCCTGCGCGGTATCGGCTTGGGAATGGCGCTCGATGATTTCGGCACCGGCTATTCCTCGCTAGGCTATATCCGGCGGCTGCCATTGACCCAGCTCAAGATTGATCGCTCCTTCGTGCAGGAGGTGACCGAGAACGAGCGCAGTGCATCGCTGGCCCGCAGCATTATCCAACTGGGCCGCGATCTCGATCTTGCGGTGCTGGCCGAGGGCGTGGAAACGCCCGAGCAATTCGCCGTCCTGCGCGATGGCGGCTGCGAGGAATTCCAGGGCTTCTATTTCGGCCGCCCGATGCCGCTGGCCGATTTCGAGCAGCGGCTGACACGCAAGGCTGCCTGAGCCGGTCCGGCGCCGCTGTTTCGGCCCCGCCTCCGGCACTCCCGCAATTTCTGAGCATGCATGCTGTTTGGTCGTCAATGGCCATCGAATGAAAGCAGAAGGCCGGTGTCGTCAAGACACCGGCCTTTATTCCTGCCAGAGCGGATGTGGCTTTCCGCCAGGACCGATCAGTTGAAGCGGTAGCGCACCGTGCCGCGCACTTCGTGGACCCAGTTGTTGTCGATCGAATAGGGATGGAGCGTCGCGTTATTTTCGATGCGGTTGATATAGAGCGCGCGATAGCCGACATCGGCGACAACCTGGCCGAAATCATAGCCCAGGCCTGCCATGCCGGCCGCAGCGAAGCTGGCGTTCTTGCCCCAGGTATCGGCAGGGTTGCCGGCCGGAGGATTGGACACCATGTCATTGAAGGCGATGCCGGCGCCCGCGCCGATATAGCCGAAGGGTCCGCCGGCAGCGGAATAGCCGTCGCCGAAGCCGACATCATAGTAGGCATTGGCAAGCACGACCGTGGAGCGCAGGCTCAGTGTGTGCTGACCGGCGGCGAGACCGGTGCCGCCCGGCACGGTGATGCTCATGCCGTCATTGTGCAGGCGGTCGGCGGTCACGTCGAAACGCAGGCCGGTGCCCGTCTCGAAGCCGGCGCCGACGCCATAGGAATAGCCATAGCCGAAGCCATCGACGTCGAAGGTTGACGGAGTGGCGGTCGGGTGATTGACGCGCTTTGCCCACATGGCGTTCAGGCCGGCGCTGCCGCGCAGGTAGAACGAGCCGGTATAGCCGTAATCCACATCAGGGATTTCGATGATGGGCGGGTAGAAGGGCATGTCGGCGGCGAGGGCCGGTCCGACGAAAGCGGCTCCTGCCGCCAATACCGCCAGAGTGAGCTTGCGCATTAAAGTAATTCCTTGGGTTGCCACGAAACCAGTCGATTTCATGGCAGTATCCAGGAAATTTCTTAAAGGCGGTTTAACCTAAAGATTTAACCATAACTGGGCGTGAGCCATAATAGTTACCAAGGTATTACTGGTTAAGGATTTGGCGCGTGACGTGCCGGGACGCTGCGATCTGGTCAACAGCAGCTCACAGGTTGAAACGCGCACTTTCCGGCCGGGAAACCCGGGCCGTGTCCAAGCTCACAAGCAGTGTCCGGCTAAAGCGCGCAGCGCTGGCGCCTATGCCACGTCGCGGATCGCGGCCTCGACCTGGCCAACGACCTTTTCGACCAATCCCGCATCGTCGGCTTCGCCCATCACGCGAATGACCGGCTCGGTGCCGGAGGCGCGCACGACCAGGCGCCCGCTGGCGCCGAGCATGGCCTGTCCGTCGGCGATGGCCTGGATGACCTGCTTGTGCTCCAGCGGCTTGCCTGATTTGAACTTCACGCTGCGCAGCAGCTGCGGCACCTTTTCAAAGCGGGCGCAGATCTCGGAGATCGGCGCGCCCTTCTGCTTGAGCACACCCAGCAATTGCAGCGCGGCAACCAGACCATCGCCGGTGGTGGTGAAATCGGAGAGGATAATGTGCCCCGATTGCTCGCCGCCGACATTGAAGCCTTTGTCGCGCATTGCCTCCAGCACATAGCGATCGCCCACCTGGGTGCGTTCCAGGGTCAGGCCGAGATTGGTCAGGTGCCGTTCAAGGCCCAGATTGCTCATGATCGTGGCCACGATGCCGCCGCCAGTGAGCATGTCGCGCTCCATCCAGCTTTCGGCGATCACGGCCATGAACTGGTCGCCATCGACCACATTGCCTTTTTCGTCGATGATGATGACGCGGTCAGCGTCGCCATCGAGCGCAATGCCGATATCGGCGCGCACTTCCTTGACCTTGGCCGATAGGGCTTCGGGGGCGGTGGAGCCGACCTTGTGGTTGATGTTGAAGCCATCGGGCTCGGCGCCGATGGTGAAGACTTCGGCGCCCAACTCCCAAAGCGCGATGGGAGCAACCTTGTAGGCCGCGCCATTGGCGCAATCGAGCACGACACGCAGACCTGCCAGGTCCATATTCCGGGGCAGGGTGCGCTTGGCATATTCGATATAGCGGGTGCGCGCTTCCTCATCACGATGGGCGCGGCCGATGTCGCGGCCCCGCGCGAGATGCCGGGTCATGTCGCTATCGATCAGCCGTTCGATTTCGGCTTCGATCTCGTCGGAGAGCTTGTAGCCATCCGGGCGGAACAGCTTGATGCCGTTGTCGTCATAAGGATTATGCGACGCCGAGATCATCACGCCCAGATCGGCGCGCAGCGAGCGGGTCAGCATGGCGACGGCGGGCGTCGGCATCGGGCCGAGCAGATAGACATCCATGCCCACGGCCGTGAAGCCGGCGGTGAGGGCCTGCTCGATCATATAGCCGGAGCGGCGCGTATCCTTGCCGATGACCACGCGATTGCGGTGGTCGCCGCGCACGAATTTGGTTCCGGCGGCCATGCCCACCTTGAGCGCCAGTTCGGGCGTCAGCTTGTCGCCATTGGCCAGGCCGCGAATGCCGTCGGTGCCGAAATATTTGCGGGCCATTGCCGGTCCTCCCGATTCACTGGTTTGCTTTTATCAATACCACTATGCGGCGCAATAAAGGAGCGAAACCCAAAGAGAAAGGGCCACCAGTGGTGACCCTTAATCATTTCCCCTAGAGGGTTCAGCTCTCTGGCTGGGGCTCCATGCCCGGCTCGGGCGGGGCGTCGGGGCGCTTCTTGCCGGCCTTGCCCGCGGAGGGCACGCTGGTGGCCTTGGGCGCGGCAGTGCCGTTGTCGTCGGGACGCACCGGCTGCTTGCCGTCCATGAGCGCGCGCAGCTCGTCCCCCGTCAGCGTCTCGTATTCGAGCAGCGCCTGGGCGATGGCTTCCCACTGGTCGTGGTAGGTGGTGAGGATTTCGCGGGCAGAGGCCTCGCCGTCCTCGATCAGCTTGCGCACTTCCTGGTCGATGATCCGCGCGGTGTCGTCGGACATGTGCTGGGACTGGGTCACGGAATGGCCGAGGAAGACTTCCTGGTCATTGGACTTGTAGCGCACGCGGCCGAGCTTCTCGCTCATGCCCCATTCCATCACCATCGAACGGGCGAGGCTGGTTGCCATCTGGATATCGCCGGAGGCGCCAGAGGTGACCTTGGCGGGGCCGAATTTGATGATCTCGGCTTCGCGGCCGCCGAACAGCATGGTGAGACGCGCAAGCGCCTTCTCGCGGCTGAAGGAATAGCTGTCGCTTTCCGGCAGGGTCATCACCATGCCCAGCGCACGGCCGCGCGGGATGATGGTGGCCTTATGGATCGGATCGATGCCGGCAACCTTGAGGGCGATGATGGCGTGACCGGCTTCGTGATAGGCGGTCAGTTTCTTTTCGTCATCGGTCATGGCCATGGTGCGGCGCTCGGCGCCCATCATGATCTTGTCCTTGGCGTCTTCGAATTCCTGGTGGGTAACGAAGCGCTTGTTGCGCCGCGCCGCCATGAGAGCGGCCTCGTTGACGAGGTTCATCAGATCCGCACCGGAGAAACCGGGCGTGCCGCGGGCCAGAACCTTGAGGTCGACGTCGGGCGCCAGCGGCACCTTGCGGACATGGACCTTGAGCACTTTTTCGCGGCCGGAAACATCGGGGTTCGGCACAACGACCTGACGGTCGAAGCGGCCGGGACGCAGCAAGGCAGGATCCAGAACGTCGGGACGGTTGGTGGCGGCGATGAGGATAATGCCTTCATTGGCCTCAAAACCGTCCATCTCGACCAGAAGCTGGTTGAGGGTCTGTTCGCGTTCGTCGTTACCGCCTCCGAGCCCGGCGCCACGCTGGCGGCCGACGGCGTCGATTTCGTCGATGAAGATGATACAGGGGGCGTTCTTCTTGGCCTGTTCGAACATGTCGCGGACGCGCGACGCACCCACGCCGACGAACATTTCCACGAAGTCGGAACCGGAAATGGTGAAGAAGGGCACATTGGCTTCGCCGGCAACCGAGCGCGCGAGCAGCGTCTTACCGGTACCCGGGGGACCAACCAGCAGCACGCCGCGCGGGATCTTGCCGCCAAGGCGCTGGAACTTGCCCGGATCGCGCAGGAATTCGACGATTTCTTCGAGGTCCTGCTTGGCTTCATCGACGCCGGCAACGTCCTCGAAAGTGATCTTGCCCTGAGTCTCGGTCAGCAGCTTGGCGCGGGACTTGCCGAAGCCCATGGCGCCGCCGCGACCGCCGCCCTGCATCTGGCGGATGAAGAAGAACCACACGCCGATGATGACGAGGAAGGGCAGCCAGCTCGACAGAAGGATCGACCAGAAGGGGCTGGATTCGGGGGCGCGGGCGGTGATGCCCACATTGGCGTCTTCGAGCTTGGTGATGAGGTCGGCGCCGGTCGGAATGATGGTTTCGAAGCGCGTGCCGTCATTGAGCTGGCCGGACACGACATCATTGGTGATGGTCACGTTGGTCACGCGCCCGGACTCGATGTCGGTCACGAACTGGCTATAGCTTTTTTCCGCGACGGAAACAGAGCGCGTCGAAGACTGGAAGACCTGAAACAGGCCCATCAGCATAAAGAGAATGACCAGCCAGATGGCAAAGTTGCGGAAATTTCCGTTCATCAATCCTGTCCCGGAGAGGCCGGCGAGAGAAGCGCCGTTTATTAGGGGCGAATGTAGGGCCCACAATAGGGCGTTACAAGGGCAAGTCCTCGACTCTTCGGACGTTACCGTCCAGTCATAATGTCGCGATGCGGTTAATATCCTTACCGCGCTGCTGTCAAAACAAACGCCCCGGCCAATGACCGGGGCGCTGAATAGTGTCAGGCCATGGGTTTAGGGGCTTTCGCCCCAGTTCAGGCTCCTGCGGCCTGCCGCACGGCGTCCTGGACCTTTTCAAAGGCACGGACCTCGATCTGCCGGATACGCTCGCGGCTGACGTCATATTGCTGGGCCAGCTCTTCGAGCGTGGATGGATTATCCTGCAGGCGACGGGCCTGGAAGATGGCGCGTTCACGCTCGTTGAGCACGTCCATGGCACTGTTCAGCATGGTCATGCGCTCGGAAAATTCCTCGCTCTCGCCCAGGCTGGTTTCCTGGTCGGGCGTGTCATCGACCAGCCAGTCCTGCCATTCCGACGATCCCTCATCCGCCCGCATGGGCGAATTGAGCGAGGCGTCGCCGGAGAGGCGCGAATTCATCGACACGACGTCCTCTTCGGAGACCCGAAGCGTGGTGGCAATCTGCTTGATCTGGTCGGGATGGAGCGAACCGTCATCGAGAGCGGCGATCTGGCCCTTGACCTTGCGCAGGTTGAAGAACAGACGCTTCTGGGCCGCGGTGGTGCCGATCTTGACCAGGCTCCAGGAGCGCAGGACATATTCCTGAATAGCAGCGCGGATCCACCACATGGCATAGGTGGCCAGACGGAAGCCCTTTTCGGGTTCAAAGCGCTTGACCGCGTGCATGAGGCCCACATTGCCTTCAGAGATGACCTCGGAAATGGGGAGTCCATAGCCGCGATAGCCCATGGCGATCTTGGCGACCAGGCGCAGATGGCTGGTAATCAGCTTCTGGGCCGCGCCGGGATCGGCATGTTCCTTGTAGCGCTTGGCCAGCATGTATTCTTCATCCGGTTCCAGCATGGGGAACTTGCGGATTTCCTGAAGATAACGGCTGAGGCCCCCATCGGATGAGAGGACCGGCAAATTGGACTGGGCCATGAATGCACCCCCTTTTCGTGTCTCCCCCGCAGGCCGCGGGCAGAACATCTGTCATTGCCCATGAGGCACATCGACAGATGTAAGGATTATATAGGTTGGTCTGTGTCGAATTTAAGAGGCCAGAACCCAAGAAACGTTACAAATTGGATAGATTGGGCCATGGCTGGACATGTTTCATCGTTATAATACGATAAAAGCATGGCGGGTTCAAACACGTTGGTGTGAAGAGCGACCACAGCTCAGCGCGCCGCTGCCTTGTCGTAAGTCTCCAGCGCATCCTCCAGTTCCTGAAGATCGTCCGGCAGATCGGCTTCGAACAACATTTCCTCGCCCGTCGCAGGATGCTCGAAACCGAGTTCTGCGGCGTGGAGAGCCTGCCGACCAAGGTTGCGGACGATTTCGGCCAGTTCCTCGGGCAGCTTGTTGACCTTGGTGGCGAAGCCCGGTGCATAGAGCAGGTCGGAGACCAGCGGATGGCCGATATGGGCCATATGGACGCGAATCTGATGGGTGCGGCCGGTTTCGAGCTGGCACTGGATGCGGGTGATATCCCAACCCTCGCCGCCGAAGCGGGCTTCCACCGCATAATGGGTTATCGCCTCGCGGCCGGATTTCAGCACGGCCTGTTTCAGGCGGTTGCCGGGGTCGCGGCCGAGGGGGGCATCGACTGTGCCCATGCCCGATTGGGTCGCGCCCCAGGCGTAAGCGATATAGGCCCGATGCAGCGGGCCGGTGCGGCCGTGATCGGCAAATTGCTCGGAGAGGTGCTTGTGCGCTTTTTCGGTTTTGGCCGCGACCATGACGCCGGACGTGTCCTTGTCGAGGCGATGAACGATGCCCGGACGCTTGACGCCGCCAATGCCCTTGAGGCTGTCGCCGCAGTGATAGATCAGGGCATTGACCAGTGTGCCCGATGGCGAGCCTGGCGCGGGATGGACCACCATGCCGACCGGCTTGTTGATGACGATGAGGTGGGCGTCTTCGTAAAGAATATCGAGTGGGATGTTTTCCGGCTGTGGGTCTGCGTCTTCCGGGGGAGGGGCGACAAGGGTGATTGTCTCTCCGGCCTTGACCCGGTATTTGGGTTCGCCAATTGGCCTGCCGTCGACGCTGACGGCGCCGCCAAGGATCAGGTCCTTGATCCGGTTACGGCTGAGCGCATCGTGCGCCCTGGCCAATACTGCGTCGATCCTGCCGCCGGCGAGGCTCTCGTCGACTACAATCTCAACGGGTTCGCCCTCAAACTCGAAATCGGTATCGTCCGCCATGAGTAATCCTGATCAGAACCAGCCACAGGCCGAAGCCCCTGAATGGACGCCGGAAGCCAAGGCTGCATTGGGAAAAGCCCGCCGGTCATTCGCGTTTTCGATGGGCATAATGTTGCTCGGCTTTATGGCGGTTGGCTTTGCACTTGTCTATCGCATGACGCGCGACAGTCCGCCGCCTGCCGTTGCAGAGGCGGTGAGCATCCCGGCAGGATCCGAAGTGATTTCCGCGCTCAGCAATGACGGCACCATTCAGGTGACCTATCGCGCCGGTGACGCGATTATGCTGTCGGTGTTCGATGCGGGCACTGGCGAACTGGTGCGTAGCACGCGGATAGAGGCGGAGTAACGTCACGTTCCGCTTGGACGCGTCGAGACGCCTTATCGTCCCTGGATTTCCCGCAAGGCGGCCAGACGGTCCGTTACCGAGCCGCGCTGGCTTTCGCCGGGCGTGGGCAGCAGGTCTTCTCCCTCGCCATCGTCGGCAAAGCGCTGCACGCGGTCGAACAGGCTTTCCTCGGGGAAAGTGCTGGCGGGGGTGTCGTTTTCAACGGCATAGACCAGCCGGCTGACACTGGCGGCAATGTCGTTGAGCTTTTCGCGGAGATGGGCCTCTTCGAAGCGTTCGGTTTCCCAATCGGCCATGATCGAGGCCTCGACATTGCTCACCTTGGCGCGGAGTTTTTCAAGCTCGTCTTCCATGGAGAGCTTGTCGGCCAGCAATTGCTCGGCACGGCCTTCGCTGCGCGCCACGGTCTCGGTGGTCTCGGCCAGCAGGGCATTGAGCCGGTTTTCTGCGCTGGCAATGCGGGCCTCGGCGATCACCAGCTCTTCAGCACTGGCTTCCTTCTCCGCTTCCCGCCCGGCCAGGGCGTCGCGCATCTGTGCGATGGCCGCGCTGGCCTCGCCGCTGCGGCGATCAGAGGTTTCGAGGCGCGAAATCAGGCTGCGGGCCTGGTCTTCGAGGAAGGCGGCGCGTTTTCTCTCTATGGCCAGCGCGGTGGTGAGCCGGTCGATATCTTCTGCGGCGTCGCCTGAAAGCTCCAGCCCGTCAACAGAGTTGGACGGCGTCAGGCCACCACGCAGCGAGGTGCGCAAGGTCGCAATCTCGTCGGTGCGGGTTTCCAGCTCCCGGTCGCGCATGCGCAGACGCTGGGCGAGGTCTGCGCCTTCCTTTTCCAGTTCCAGCACGCGGGCGCGCAAGTCGGCCTCGCGGGTTTCCAGTTCGCTTACGATGAGAAGATGCTTGTCGCGTTCGGCCTTGAGTGCGCCGAGATCGCTGCGCTTCTGGTTGACGTCACCCAATTGCTCGGCCAGCCGCTTGCGCAGCGTTTCCACATTCATCTCCAGCCGGCGGGTGGAGAGCGCGAATTCGGCCCGGAGCTGATCCTTGTCTGCGCGGAACTCGGCCATGGTGATGGGGGTCGCGGCTTCGATACGGCGCTTGGTCAGCCGTACTGCACGCTGCCACACGGCGGGCATGAGGACGAGCGCCGCCAGACCCGCGACCAGCAGGCCCAGCGCAAAATACATGATGTTCTCGATCAGCATCGAACATCTCTCCGGTGGCAAAGTGGCGCCACGTATCAGCCGTTCACAACCCTATCTGCCAGCAAAGCCAGCAGCGGACCATCTTTGCCGGAGGTTAACCCTAACGGGTTTGGGGCCAGCCGTCACGACCAAGCCGGGGCGATGCACCCCGGCCTGTTCAAGAAGTGATCCGAGATCGGGATCAGAACGGGTTCCAGGTCGGCTCGCTGGTGAAGTTGAGATAGCCAACATTGATGCCCAGCCGCGCCCCGACGCCGGAGCGGATCGGCACCACGACGACATCACCGCGCTTGGTGACGGTCATGCCGACGCCGCCGACGACATAGGCGGAACCGTCAACGCCCGGATAGCGGCCCAGAATGTCCTGGATGGTGTTGAGATTATAGACCAGCATCATGACCTTTGAGCCATCGCCGCCGATGTCGAAACCGATGGACGGGCCCTGCCAGTAAATGGAGAACTGGCCGGCATTGCGGGTATAGAGCGTGCCTTCGCCATACTTGGCGCCGACGATCAGCGCTCCGCCGGCTTCCTCGCCCAGAATATAGCCATTGGGCAGACCGAACTGGCCAACGGCCCGCTCAACCACCGAGGCGAGGCCCTGCGCGGCAGAACCGAAGAATTCGCGGCCGCTTTCAACCAGTTCGTCGCCCGAAAAGGTGTCGCCGAGCGAACCCTGCGCCATGCTGGGGGTCGCCGGCAGCATGAGGGCGGCAAGAAGCGCTGCAAAGAGGGCCAGGCGTTTGAACATGGGTCGGTCTCCACTGCGAGCGGCAAATTTACGAAGACCTTAAGGTCTTATGCGCCAGAATTGGGGCGCCGGAATGCCGATCATTTGGACAGATGATGAAGCAAATCTCTAAACAAATCTTAACCATGATCGCCCTTGTTTTGCCGCTTTTCGGGCTCTTTCCGGCCATGGTCCGCGATGCTGCGGCACAGTCGGTCACGACCTATATCCTGTCCGATCCGCTGACGGGCCTGGCCATTGGCGGCATGGACCCGGTCTCCTATTTTACCGAGCCTGCGCCACTGCTGGGGCGGCAGGAACTGGAACTGGAATGGATGGGGGCGCCCTTTCTGTTTGCCAGCGAGGCAAACCGGGACGTGTTTCGGCGCAATCCCGAAATTTACGCACCACAATATGGTGGCCATGGCGCCATGAGCATGGCGCGCGGTTTCGTGTCGGACGCCGATCCGGCCATCTATACAATATACAAGCAGCGCCTGTTTCTGTTCTATTCGGCGTCAAATCGCGAAGCGTTCCTGCTGGCTCCCGATGCCGCCGCGCTTCGGGGCATCGAGCATTGGCAGGTTCTGTCCAAAAGCCTGTCGACCCGGTAGTGCGCCGGATAAAGCCGCTTTAATGTCCCTCTAACTGATTCTAGCCGCCCGCCGGCTTTGCACGGAGAAAACACCCATGGCCGATATCATCGAGCTCAAGGCAACCGATCTGGCCGCCATGCTGTGCTCAAGGGTGTGCCACGATCTGATCAATCCCATCGGGGCGATCGGTAACGGGCTCGAAGTGCTGGCCGATCCGGCGCAGGGCGAGATGGCGGAAGGCGCGCGCGACCTCATTGCCAGCGCCGCCAAGCAGAGCCGCGCCAAGCTGGAATTTGCCCGGCTTGCCTACGGTGCGTCCTCGACCGCGGGCACCGATATCGACACGCGCGAATGCGAGCGGGTCGCCCAGATCCTGTTCGAGGTCGAGAAGGCCGATCTCGAATGGAATGTACCGCTGATCCTGTTGCCCAAGCACAAGGCAAAGCTGTTCATGAACATGCTGCTGATCGCGGCAGGTTCTGTGCCGCGCGGCGGCGTGGTCAAGGCGTCGATCACGGGTCCGGCGGGCGAGGAGAAATTCGAGTTCACCTCCAAAAGCGATCCGGAAAAGCGCCAGAAGACGCTTGTGCCGTCGGGCTCGGCAGGTCTGCTTTCGGGCAGTCCCGAAGAGGGGTCGGTGGATGCGCGGGGCATCCAGCCCTTTTACACCGGCCTGTTGGCGCGCATGACCGACATGGACCTCAATATCGGTCTCGAAAACGAGATATTCTTCTTTACTGCAACGCCGCAGGCCAAGGTCGAAGCCGCCGAATAAGGCGGTTTCGCTAACCATTCACCAATCATTGATGGGCATAGTCGGCAGAGCGTTCCACCTCTTTCGGGGGCATGATTCATGCGCACCTGCCTGATTGTCGATGATTCCAGTGTCGTGCGCAAAGTGGCGCGACGGATTCTGGAAGATATCGACTACAGTGTGGACGAGGCCGAGGACGGTCAGGAGGCGATCGACAAATGCCGGCAGCAAATGCCGGATGCGATCCTGCTCGACTGGAACATGCCGATCATGAGCGGGCTGGAATTTCTGAAATTGCTGCGCGCCTATGTCGGGGGCGAGAAGCCTCGCGTCATCTATTGCACGGTCGAGAACGATATCGGCGCCATCGCGTTGGCGCTGAAGGCCGGGGCGGATGATTACATGATGAAGCCGTTCGACCGCGTGATCCTTGAATCAAAATTCGACCTGCCGGATATCGCGGCGGCCTAAGCCTCTTGCTCCAGGCGCCCCAATAGAAACGCCTTCTCCCTCTCGTTTCGGGTCAGGTCTGCCGCTTTCCTGAAGGCAAGATTGGCTTCGGTGTGGCGGCCCAGCTTGCGCAGGATGTCGCCGCGCACGCCATGGAGAAGGTGATAGTTCTGCATGATCGGCAGGGCGGCCAACGTATCCAGCAGCGGCAGGGCGGCGGCGGGACCCTCGGCCATGGATATGGCGACGGCACGGTTCAGCTCGACGACCGGGGACGGCGCGACCTGATTGAGCAGGCCATAGAGAGCGGCGATCTGGCTCCAATCGGTCTCGTCGGATGTGCGGGCGCGGGCATGGCAGGCGGCAATGGCGGCCTGTAGCGCATAGGGCCCGGCAATGCCGCCCATGGCCTGGGCGCGGGCAAGGCCATCAAGACCGCGCCGGATCAGCAATTGATCCCAGAGCGCGCGGTTCTGGTCCGGCAGCAGGATCGGCGCACCGTCTTCATTGGTGCGGGCCCTTACGCGCGAATGCTGCAGTTCCATCAATGCCAAAAGCCCATGGACCTCCGGTTCCTCCGGCATCAGTCCGGCCAGAATGCGGCCAAGGCGCAGCGCTTCTTCGCAGAGTTGCGGGCGCATCCAGTCCTCGCCCGCCGTCGCCGAATAGCCCTCGTTGAAAATGAGATACAGCACGCCCAGCACCGAGGCCAGCCGTTCCGCCCGCTCGGCGCTGGCCGGCACTTCAAAGGGCAGGCCGGCATCGGCAATGGTGCGTTTGGCGCGCACGATGCGCTGGCCGATCGTGGCGTCATTGGCGAGGAAGGCCCGTGCGATTTCCTCTGTCGAAAGGCCACCGATCAGCCGCAGGGTGAGCGCAACCCGGCTTTCGGGCGGCAAAATGGGATGGCAGGAGGTGAAGATCAGGCGCAACAGGTCGTCGCCGACTTCATCGTCCAACTGTTCATGCAGGGCGGTTTCGGTGTCAGGCACCGCGTCCTCCATGATCCGGCCCATTTCCTCCAGTTTGCCCGATGCCATCTTGCGGTGCCGGAAATAGTCGATGGCCTTGCGCTTGCCCGCCTGCATCAGCCAGGCGCCGGGATTGCGCGGCACGCCGTTTTCCGGCCAGGTCCTGAGCGCAGCCATCAGGGCATCCTGGGCCAGTTCCTCGGCCAGCGAGATATCGCGCACCATGCGGGTCAGGCCGGCAATGACCCGCGCCTGTTCGACGCGCCAGACGGCGGCAATGGCGCGGTCGGTTTCCGTCCGTTCGCTCATTTTTGCGTTTCTGCTTCCTCGTCTTCATGCGGGGATGACGAACGATCCTAGCAGATTTCGACGCTGGCAAACAAAAACCCCGCGCCGGAGGCACGGGGTTTGAAATCGCAACGATGTCGGACTGTTAGGCCACGTTCTCGCTATAGACTTCGTTCTCGTCCGGCTCGCGCAGCACATAGCCGCGGCCCCAGACGGTTTCGATGTAATTCTTGCCACCCGTGGCAACCGACAGCTTCTTGCGCAGCTTGCAGATGAAGACGTCGATGATCTTGAGTTCGGGCTCGTCCATGCCACCATAGAGGTGGTTGAGGAACATTTCCTTGGTGAGGGTGGTACCCTTGCGGAGCGAAAGCAGCTCCAGCATCTGGTATTCCTTACCGGTGAGATGCACGCGGGCGTTCTGCACTTCGACGGTCTTGGTGTCGAGGTTGACCATGAGGTCGCCGGTCGAGATGACCGACTGGGCATGGCCCTTGGAACGGCGGACGATGGCGTGGATGCGGGCCACGAGCTCGTCCTTATGGAAGGGCTTGGTCATGTAGTCGTCGGCACCAAAGCCGAGACCACGAACCTTGTCTTCGATACCGGCCAGACCCGAAAGGATCAGGATCGGCGTCTGCACCTTGGCGACACGGAGAGTGCGCAGCACTTCGTATCCGCTCATGTCGGGCAGGTTCAGGTCGAGAAGAATGATGTCGTAATCGTAGAGTTTGCCGAGATCGACGCCTTCCTCACCCAGATCGGTGGTGTAGACGTTGAAACTCTCGGACTTGAGCATCAGTTCGATGCTCTGCGCTGTCGCGCTATCGTCCTCAATAAGGAGTACCCGCATTATATTCCCCTTGTCATTCGTTCCTGCTGGAACACGCGGGAGGCAAGGCCAAATTGCCCGTCCCGCTCCAACCCTACTGGATATGACTGAAGCCTAAGCCCAACTAGTTAACAAAGTTTAATTCTGATCCGCAATACGCAAAGAGCGTTAGGGTGAATTTATATTAACTCGTTGAAAAATAAAGACAAATGCACGTTAAAAATCTTAATGTAAAACATTAAAAAGCCCTTTCAAGCGACTCACTTGACTCATGCAATCGGGGCTTTTGGGGGTGTTTTGCCATATGTGTGGCGGAAGGCGGATTTCGCCAATCCTCCACGCCAATACAGCTTTTGAGTTAACGATCAGTTACATTCCGATTCGGACCTGGCTCGATTCGAGCCCTCACGGAAACCATAATCATGGCGATGCCGGGGCAGGCCTGGACGCCTTTGATGAATGCCGGATGAACATGAAAGCGCTGATCTCGGCCATTGATGCCATTGAAGAGGTTGAGGTGTTCGGGCGGGTGAAGTCCGTTCAGGGCCTGCTCATCGAAGTGATCGGGCCGGTGCGCGAATTGCGGGTCGGCGGGCGCGTCATCATCGAGGCCAGCGACGGCGATCACCTCAATGCCGAGATCATCGGCTTCCGCGACGGACATGCCCTGTGCCTGCCCTTCGGGGAATTGCGCGGCGTGCGGCTGGGCTGCAAGGCGGTGTTCCGGCGTCATGACGGCTCGGTCAATCCGTCCGATTCCTGGCTGGGCCGTGTGGTCAATGCCAATGGCGATCCGATCGATGGCAAGGGGCCGCTGGCGCGCGGCGCGGTCTCCTATCCATTGCGGCAGTCCCCGCTGGCCGCGCATGACCGGACGCGCGTCGGCGAGCCGATCGAGCTGGGCGTGCGGTGCCTCAATACCTTCACCACCATGTGCGAGGGCCAGCGCATGGGTATTTTCGCCGGCTCAGGCGTCGGTAAATCGGTTCTGATGTCGATGCTGGCGCGCAATACCGATGTCGACGTCTCCATTATCGGGCTGATAGGCGAGCGCGGGCGCGAAGTGCATGAATTCATCCAGGAATATCTGGGTGAAGAGGGGCTCAAGCGCGCCGTGGTGGTGGTGGCGACCTCGGACGAGGCGGCCCTGATGCGGCGGCAGGCCTGCTATATCTCCATGGCGCTCAGCGAATATTTTCGGGATCAGGGCAAGCGTGTGCTGTGCATGATGGACAGTCTGACCCGCTTTGCCATGGCGCAGCGCGAGATCGGCCTCGCCATCGGCGAACCGCCCACGGCCAAGGGCTATCCGCCCACAGTGTTCACAGAATTGCCACGATTATTGGAACGGGCCGGACCCGGTAAACCAAATTCAGGGTCCATTACCGGTCTATTTACCGTTTTGGTGGAAGGTGATGATCACAATGAGCCCATTGCGGACGCCGTGCGCGGTATCCTTGATGGGCACATCGTGATGGAGCGCGGCATTGCCGAACGGGGCCGTTACCCCGCCGTCAATGTGCTCCGGTCCATCTCGCGGACCATGCCAGGATGTGTGCCGGAAGAGGTCCGGCCCACCCTGTCTCGGGCGCGGGAACTCATGTCCATATTCTCGGACATGGAGGAGCTGATCCGGCTGGGGGCTTACCGGAAAGGGTCAGATCCGAATGTGGACCGCGCAATCGCCATCAATCCGCGGCTGGAGGCCTTTCTTGGCCAGCGGCGGGATGAGGTGACGGCGATCCGGGAGGGCTATGAGGAGCTCGCCCAAATCGTCGCCGAGGCGGATGCGGGGGCCTGATGGAGTGGCGCCGCGTATTGGACCGCTCCGGAACTGACTTGGTGTGTAAGGAGTACAGGTCTTGAAATCGCGCAGCGAGAGCCTCATCCGGCTCAAGAAGTTCCAGGTGGACGAAAAGCGCCGACAGGTCGCGCAGATTGAAATGATGATCGCCGATTTCGAGCGCATGGCGTCCGAACTCGACCAGCAGATCGAGATCGAGCATACCAAGACCGGTATCGCCGATATCGGGCATTTCGCCTATTCGACCTTTGCCAAGGCTGCGCTGACCCGCCGCGACAATCTGCTGGCATCGGCCAATGACATGAAGGGCAAGCTGGAGGCGGCGCAGGACGCGCTGGCCGAGGCGCTCGAAGATCTCAAGAAGGTCGAATTGCTCGACCAGCGCGAACATCAGCGCGAGCGTGACGAGCAGAACAAGCTCGAGCAGGAAAGCTATGACGAGGTCGCGCGACTGCGCTTCCGCCGTCAGTAGTCAGTACGCGCTGAGCCTATGAAAAGGCCCGCCGAAGCGGGCCTTTTTAGTTTCTGGCTAGCCCATTTGAGACGCGCGACGGCCTAGAATGACTTTGGTGTCGACGCCGCCAGACTTGCGCGGCAGGGTTCTATCAATGGCCGGATTGCTGCGGTTGCGCCGCGCGCCGTGAACTGCGCCGTATGGTAATTTCCGGCGGCGTCACTGCCGTCATTCTGGCGCAGTGCAATCTCAAAAGTGTTTGGGGCCTCCATGATTTCATGGGCATGCAGGTAGGTGATGAACCCCTCCTGCCCCCGGATCTCCCAAACGTCGCCGACCTGACCGAAGTACCAAGTGTTGGTGAGCGCATCCGATCCGTTAGCAAATGTCCGATTTGCTGGCGCTAGGCGCAGATGAACGAAGGGGTCAGCCTCCATGGCGCTTTTGATTACAGGTTCGAGATCGCTATCATTGATCTGAAAGACCAGCGCGAATTCATCTTTGTCGTTGCATTTGAACCCGAAGGTCACCACGTCATCGCTTATGGTTGCAGTGCGATTGTCCGGCGAAAGCTGCCACTGCTGCGCTGCGGCTGGCGATGCAACCAGCGCGAAAATTATAATAAGCCCAAAAGACCTGCGCAAATTCGCCTCCTCACATATGGGCGATACAGTAACGATCTGTGACGTGGAAGAAAAGGCATATCGATAACAGAAAAAGGCCCGCCGAAGCGGGCCTTTTGTATTTTGGTTCAGCAGATTACTGCGTCACGACCGGAGCGGCAGGATCAGCCGGGGCCATGGGGTCCATGGCCGGATCGGTCATCGGAGCGCGCGGGTCTTCCCAGACGAATTCGGGAGCGGCTTCGAGAGCTTCTGCCGTGGTGGGCAGGACCCAGCGCCAGGTGTTGTCGGCAGCCATGGTGTGCTCAAGCGACAGGTAGTCGACGGCAACATTCTTTTCGCCGATGCCGAGGAAGCCACCAACACCGATCACGACGGCATTGATATCGCCTTCAGCGGTGATGATCAGGTCGTTGACGGTACCGATTTCTTCGGCGTCATCAGCGCCGCTCGAATAGACCGGTGCGCCCAGCAGGTCGTTGACGATGAAATCTTCAGCGCCAATCGTGTAGCCAGCCGAGAATTCCCAAGGAGTACGGGCATCAACGGTAACATCAACACCATCCATCGGTGCCGGGGTCACGGCCGGAGCGGCAGGGTCAGCCGGGGCCATGGAGTCTGCCGGTGCCATTGAATCTGCGGGGGCCATTGGATCGGCCGGAGCAGCGGGATCAGCCGGTGCCATCGAATCCGTCGGAGCGACGTCGGTGGCGGGAGCTTCGGGAACGGCAGGGGTTTCGGTCTGCGCGATCGCAGCGGTGCTGAGGACCAGGGCAACAGCCGAGGTAGTCAAAAGGGTGCGGATCATTGTAGGCTCCATTTGTTCATCGTTGCGGTGAACAGGGCCGTACGGCGCAAAACTTGCCGGTAGCGCGTCGTGCGGCCCATGCTGTTCATGCCGGGTCAACGCAGCCAAGCGCCGACCCGTTCCCGAAGTTTTGAACCAATATTTTCGGGCGGGCTTGCCGACGTGCCGCGGATGGCCCGAAACGCCCGGCTAGTCGGCCATTACGGCATCAGCCGTGTCATAATCGCGCATGGCGCGATGGGGCATGCCGCCGTCGATGATTTCGGGACCGAAGGCCGCAAAGCCCAGGCTCTCATAGAAACCCAGCTTGTCCGATTGGGCGGTGAGATAGAAGCGGGAATGGCCCTCTGCGCGGGCGTGGTCCATGGCGGCGTGCATCATTTTGCGGGCAATGCCGCGCCCACGGAAGGATGAGTGAACGGCAACGCGACCGATCTTGACGTGCTGAGGCTGAATGATCAGCCGCAGCGTGCCAACCACTTCGCCCTCGGCGATGGCTGCGAAATGGGTGGCAGTGAGATCGTATTGGTCGTGCTCTTCTTCCTCGGGCACTTTCTGCTCGCGGACAAAGACGTCGCGCCGCAGGGCGAAGGCCGCGTTGCATAGGGTCGAGAAAACAGGCACGGGGGTAATGATCAGATCGGTCATGGCGGCAAGTCTATTGCCATCCACGCGCTGCTTCAATCTTCCCTGGTCATCCGGTCCATGGCGGAAAGCTGGCTGAGCGCCGGGGCCTGGTGGACCAGCTCGTTGATGAAGGCCAGCTTCTCGATGACGGGCGGCGTCAGGATGAAGGGATAGGCATCGGTCTGACCGACGGCCCGATTGAGATTGTTGATGAGGCTGGCCAGCGGAATCCAGTGGCCGATGATCGCGCTCATATCCGGCTCCATATAGGGATCGAATGTCACCGGAGCGGAAACAAGATTGGCGTCGCCGGTCCTGGGGCGGGCGCGCAGGCCGAAGGCTGCCGCCATTTCCACCGTATCGGTGATATGGAGATGGTGCGCGAAACTTTCGGCGAAATCCTCCCAGGGATGGGCGGTCGCATAGGTACTGATATGGGTCTGGTTCCAGCCGGCCGGGGCGCCATTGGCATAATATGCCTGCAGCGCTTGCCCATAATCGGCGCGTTCGTCGCCGAACAGGGCGCGAAATTGCTCCAGCATGGGGCTGTTGTCCACCAGAAGGTCCCAATAGTGATGGCCGATTTCGTGACGGAAATGGCCCAGAAGCGTACGGTAGGGCTCACCCATGCCGACGCGACGGCGCTCCCGCTCGGCATCGTCGGCCTCGGCCAGGGCAATGGTGATGAGGCCATTGTCATGGCCCGTCATCACCGCTTCGGGCATGGTCTCGATATCGGCCAGAAAGCGGAAAGCAAGGCCGTGATCGGGGTCTTCGGCGCGGGTCCTGAGCGGCAGGCCGAGACGCAGCAGCGAATAGAACAGGCGTTTCTTGGCGCGCTCGATGGCTTGCCATTGCGCGAGATGCAGCGGCTCGCCGATGGGGGGGATGGTGTCATTGTGCCGGCAGGCCGCACAATAAATGTCGCCGCCGGGCTGGGCCGGGATCAGCCAGTTGCAGGCGCCATGCACGCTATTGGCGCAATAGATATAAGCCTCGCCTCCCAATGCCGGGCTGGTCCACTCGCCATTGTTCTCATTGAGTGAAACCAGGGCGTTATGCGCGGGGACATAGCCCAGGGCGTGGCCGCAATTCTCGCAGCGTGCATTCTCGAAATAGACGCTGTTTCCGCAGTGGTCGCAGACAAAGAGTTTCATGATGGGCCGGGCCTGTTTGAGCAGATCAATAATGCACCCGCTCACATCGGCGTTCCACCGGCAACCGCAGGGCGGGCAGCACGTTTACGCATGACGACGATGGAGAGGTCCAATGCCCAATCTAGATGAACAGAAAATTCGTGACCGCGCGTTCCAGCTTTGGGATGCGGCAGGCCAGCCCGAAGGCCGGGAGCAGGAATTCTGGTACGCTGCGGAACTGGAGCTGGCCGAGAATGGCGAGGCCGATATTTCCGAAGACAATGCCGAGCTAGACACGCCACCGGTCGTGCCCGGACGGCTGAGCTAGTCCAGGAGGCCGATCAGCGCGCCGCCTTCGGGCGGCGTTCTTCGGGTCTATCCGTCACACATTGCCCACCGTCTTCAGCCGGACGCGGGGATGAACTTCGTTCTGGCTGAGAATAACCGTCTGCGGGCGGAAGCGTTCGATAATCGAGCGCACATGCGGGCGGATCGAGGGCGAGGTGATGAGCACCGGAATTTCGCCCTGCTGCGCCGCCTTTTCATAGGCATTCTGCACTGCGCCGATGAATTGCTGCAATTTGCTGGGGGCCATGGCGAGATGACGTTCCTCGCCGACACCGGCCATGGCTTCGGCGAAGTCGCGCTCCCATTGCGGGGACAGCGTCAGCAGCGGCAGATTGCCGTCGGGCCCGAGATTTGAGGCGCAGAGCTGGCGCGACAGACGCGAGCGGACATGTTCCGTAATGGTCTGGACCGAGCGGCCATTGCCGGCGATTTCGGCCACGGCTTCAAGGATCGAAGAAAGATCGCGGATGGAAATGCGCTCGGTCAGCAGGGACTGGAGCACCCGTTGCAGGCCGGAGACGGTGATGAGGCCCGGGATGATGTCTTCCACCAGCTTCTGCTGATCCTTGGGCAGGCCATCGAGCAGGCTCTGCACATTGGCATAGCTCAGGAGGTCGGCGACATTGGCCTTGAGGATCTCGGTCAGATGGGTCGAAATCACCGTCGAGGGATCGATGATCGAGAGGCCGCGCAATTCGGCCTCGTCGCGCAGGGCCGGTTCGATCCAGGTGGCGGGCAGGCCGAAAGTGGGCTCGGTGGTGTGGGTGCCCGGCAGGTCGATCTTGTTGCCATAGGGGTCCATGACCATCAGTTGGTTGGCAAAAATCTGGCCGAAACCGGCTTCGACTTCCTTGATGCGAACCTTGTAGTCGTTGGGCTCCAGTTGCATGTTGTCGAGGATGCGCACCGGAGGCATGACGAAGCCCAGTTCCAGCGCCAGCTGCCGGCGCAACGCCTTGATCTGCTCGGTCAGGCGGTCTGAGCCGGTCTCGTCTTCCTTGACCAAGGTCAGCAGGCCATAGCCCAGTTCGAGCTTGAGATCGTCGATCTTGAGCGCATCGGTGATGGGCGGCTCGGCGGGCTGGGCATTGGCGGCAGCGCCCGGACCCATGGGCCCTGCTGCCTTGGCCAATTCCTGGGCGGCTTCATCCTTGAGACGGGCGTCCTTGGTCCTCGTGGCGCGGAACGCGGCGTAGCCGACGCCGCCTGCCAAAGCGAGAAAGGGAATGACCGGCATGCCGGGGAGCAGGGCGAGGGCGACCATGACGGCCGACGACATGCCAAGCGCGCGCGGATAGCCGGAAAACTGGGTGGTCAGTGCCTTGTCGGCCGCGCCATTGACGCCGGATTTGGACACGAGAATACCGGCGGCGGTGGACACGATCAGCGCCGGAATCTGGCTGACAAGGCCGTCGCCGATGGTCAGAAGCGTATAGACGCTGCCGGCTTCCTGAAAGCTGAGGCCTTCCTGCAGGATGCCGATCAGCATGCCGGCGGCAATGTTGATGAAGGTGATGATCAGGCCGGCAATGGCGTCGCCGCGCACGAATTTGGACGCACCGTCCATGTTACCGAAAAAGGCGCTTTCGCCTTCGAGGTCGGCGCGGCGCTTCTTGGCGGTGTCTTCGTCGATCAGGCCGGCAGAGAGATCGGCGTCGATGGCCATCTGCTTGCCGGGCATGGCGTCGAGGCTGAAGCGGGCGGCGACTTCAGCGATACGGCCCGAACCCTTGGTGATGACGATGAAGTTCACGATCATCAGGATGAGGAAAATCACCGTACCGATGACGAAATTGCCACGCGTCACGAAATTGCCGAAGGCCTCGATGACGTGGCCGGCGGCGGCGGTGCCGGTATGACCGTCCGATAGGATGAGGCGCGTGGTGGCAAGGCTGAGGCCCAGGCGCAGCATGGTGGCGATCAGCAGCACGGTGGGGAAGGCGGAAAATTCCAGCGGCTTCTGTATGAAGAGCGCGGTCATCATGATCATGACCGAGAAGACGATGGAAATGGCCAGCAGCATGTCCACCAGCAGCGGTGGCATGGGCACGATGAGAATGACGATCAGCCCCATCACGCCGGCGGCGAGCGCGATATCGCCCGAGCGCAGCATGTTGACGATGCTGCTCACGGAGGGAAGCGCGAAGCCGGGACGGGGGGATGATGGAATGTCGGTCATGGTCAGTCTGGCTTACGCCGCGCCCCGCTTTTCGCCGGGCTCGGGCACGGTGACGCCTTCATCGGCATATTGGTTGAGCTTGTTGCGCAGGGTGCGGATGGAAATGCCGAGGATATTGGCGGCATGGGTGCGGTTGCCGAAGGTGTGGTCGAGCGTGTCGAGGATCAGATCGCGTTCGACATCGGCCACGGTGCGGCCGACCAGCGCACGGTTCATGGCTTCGGCAGTCTGGGCGGCCATGGCAGCGGGCGAGGTGGCGCGGGCGGCCTCAGACAGGCCCATGCCGTCCGGCAGGACGATGGCTTCGGGTTCGATCGTCTCGCCCGAGGATAGCAGCACGGCGCGGTGGAGGGTGTTTTCCAGTTCGCGCACATTGCCCGGCCATGGGGCCTTGACGAGGGCGTCGCGGGCGGCCGGGGAGAGTGCCCGGGGCGGAATGCCGTTGGCCTTGGCATATTTGGCGACGAAGTGTTCGGACAGTGCGATGATATCGCCGGGGCGATCCCGAAGCGCGGGGAGCTTCAGGTTGACGACATTGAGCCGGAACAGCAGGTCTTCGCGGAAGGAGCCTTCGCGCACCGCTTCGGACAGGTTGCGGTTGGAGGTGGCAAGGATGCGGATATCGACCGGCACAGGCTTGGTGCCGCCGACGCGGTCGATGACGCGCTCCTGAATGGCGCGCAGCAGCTTGGCCTGCAGCCGCACGTCCATTTCACTGATTTCGTCGAGCAGGAGCGTGCCGCCGGAGGCTTCCTCGAACTTGCCGACGCGCCGGGCGACTGCGCCGGTAAAGGCTCCTTTTTCGTGGCCGAACAATTCGCTTTCCAGCAGCGCTTCGGGGATGGCGGCGCAATTGACGGAAATGAAGGGACGGTTGGCGCGGCGCGAGCGGGCATGGACATATTTGGCCACGACTTCCTTGCCGGTGCCGCTTTCGCCGGTGATGAGGATCGAGGCCTCGGAGGGCGCGATCTGCTCGGCCATGCGCACGACGCGCTCCATGACCGGATCGCGATAGAGGAAATCGGAGCTTTCCCGGGCCACGGCGGCGATGACGGCGGCGATCAGCTCGGCATCGGGGGGCAGGGGGATATATTCCTTGGCGCCGGCGCGGATGGCGTTGACGGCGGCGGCGGCATTGGTCTCGACGCCGCAGGCGACGACGGGAATGGCGATCCGCTCGGCTTCCAGGCCCGCGATCAGCCCGGCAATGTCCATCATCACATCGACCAGCAGCAGATCGGCGCCCTTGCCGGCGCGCAAAGCGGCCAGACCGATCTCGATGGAGGGCGCATGGGCGACCTTGGCCCCGCCATCCATGGCCATCTTGGTTGCGGTCGAAAGCTGGCCTTCCAGGGCTCCGATGATGAGCAGGCGCATGTTTTGCTCCCTTACTGGGGCTTGATGATTTCGGTCATGGTGACGCCGAGCCGGTTTTCGACCAGCACGATTTCACCACGGGCGACCAGACGGTCATTGATGAAGATTTCCACGGCTTCGCCGACCTGCCGGTCCAGCTCGATTACCGTGCCGGTATCGAGCTTGAGCAGGGACGAAACCGGCATCTTGGTGCGTCCAAGCACGACAGAGACGCGAACCGGCACATCGAACACCGCTTCGAGATCGGCGGCATTGCGCTCGACGTGAAGTTCACCGGCTTCCGGACTTTCGGTGGGCTCCATCGCATCGAAAGTCATGCCTTCGGTGGCGGTGATGTCGTCTTCAGGATCGGTCAATGCCCGTTCTCCTCTTGCTCGACGCGGCCTGTAGCGGCCAGAAAGGATGCAATCTGCCGGTCAACTTCGCGGGCGGTTTCCGCAATGTCGCGCACGACCCCGCCATCGACCCATTCGAGACGCCCGTCGCCCAGCCGGATATCGGGTTCGCCCATGACGATCAGGCGGCCGGAAAAGCCGGAATGGGCCATCTGCGCGGTGGCATTGTCGCGGATCGTGTCGGCCAGTTCCGGATGGCAGCGGATCACCAGATGCGGCACGCCGCCAAGACTTGCCAGGCATTCGGTAATCAAGGCTTCGAGTTCAGCCTGGGGCTGGCGGGCGACCAGATGCAGGGCCAGTTTGCGGCCAATGCTCAGCGCTAGTTCCACCGCGTCGCGCTTATGCTCGGCAATGGCGCGATCAATGGCCTCGGCCATGGCAGCGGACTGGGTGGCCAAAGTGCCCGAAGCGGCGGCGACGGTCTGGGCGGCCATGGCGCTGGCATTGCGTTCGCCTGCGGCCAGGCCCTCGGCATAGGCATCTTCACGCGCGGCCGCAACGAGCTGGGCCACCACGTCTTCGGGAATGGAGGGGACCGGCGGGGGCTGCGGTGGCCCGTCATTGGCGGGTTCGGTCGCAAGGTGCCGGGGTTGCAGGTCCAGATCGAAGGTGAAGCGGGCGAGCCGGGTCATGGATTACGCCACCATCTGGTCGTCGGAATTGGTCTTGAGGATGATGATTTCACCCTTGGCGGCCAGATCCTTGGCTATGCCGACCATGCGCGTCTGGGCTTCGTCGACATCCTTGAGCCGAACCGGGCCCATATCGTTCATATCGTCCTGAAGCAGCTTGGCGGCGCGGCCGGACATGTTCTTGAAGAAGGATTCCTTGACGTTCTCGTTGGCGCCCTTGAGCGCCAGGGCCAGTTCGCGCTTGTCGAGCCGGGCCAGCAGGACCTGAATGGCGGCCATGTCGAGCTTTGCCAGATCCTCGAAGGTGAACATGAGCTGCTTGATGCGGTCGGCATCGTCGCGGTTCATTTCTTCGAGGCTGGTAATGAAGCGCGCTTCGGTCTGGCGGTCGAAGGCGTTGAAAATCTCGGCCATCTGCTCGTGGCTGTCGCGGCGCTTGGTGTGGTTGAGGGTCGACATGAATTCGGTGCGCAGGGTCATCTCGATCTTTTCGAGAATTTCCTTCTGCACCGGATCGAGGCCCAGCATGCGCTGCACCACGTCCATGGCCAGTTCCTCGGGCAGCACGGCGAGCACCTTGGACGCATGTTCTGTGGCGATCTTGGACAGCACCACGGCGATGGTCTGGGGATATTCGTTCTTGAGATAGGCGGCGAGTACGTCGGCCTGCACGTTGGAGAGTTTCTCCCACATGTTGCGGCCGGCGGGGCCCCGGATTTCCTCCATGATGGCGTCCACCTTCTCCTGCGGCAGGAAAGAGAGGAGCAGCCGCTCGGTCGAGTCGGTATTGCCCGAAAGCGAACCATTGGAGGAAACCGTGGTGACGAATTCGATCATCAGGTCATCGAGCATTTCCTGGGTGATCGGGCCCAGCCGCGCCATGGCGCGGGACAACTGGCGGATTTCAAGCTCGTCCAGTTCTTCAAAAATGGGCTTGCCGTAATCCGGGCCGAGCGCAAGCATCAGCGCGGCAGCCTTTTCGTCGCCCTTGAGCACGCGGTTTTCGCCGCCCACCTGCAATTGAGCGACGGCGGTGGTCTGAGCCTGATCGTCGGTAGCGGATTGGGAAACAAGAGCCATGATCTTTACGCCGCGCTACCGAGCCAGTCGCGCACGATGAGTGCGGCCTGCTTGGGGTTTTCCTCGACCAGCGTGCCGACCGTCTTGAGGGTCTGGAGCTGGGTTTCGCCCATGGACTTGGCATTGGCCACCCAGGCAGGCGTCTTGTCCCGGGGCTGGCTTTCTTCCTCGGCCTCTTCGGCGGTCACCGTGCCGTCGGCGAGCAGGGTGCCATGCTGGCCCAGTTCGGCGGCCGGGGGCAGGGCCAGCGGCTGGGTCTCGGCGGTCAGTACCTTCTTGAGCAGGGGCCGCATCACGAAGAAGACCAGCGCCAGCGCGATCAGCAGGGTGACGGCCATTTCCGCGCCATTCATCAGGTCGTCGCGGGTGAAGTCGAGCAGGCCTGCGGCCTGGTCGGTGCCGGGCGCCAGCAGGTCGGGCCGCTCGGCGAACTGCATGTTGATCACTTCCACCGAGTCGCCGCGTTCTGCCGAATAGCCGGCGGCAGAGCGGACGAGGGTGAGAAGCTGGGTGATTTCGTCGGCGCTGCGCGGCGTATAGACCTGATTGCCGGCCCCGTCATCGGCATAGGTGCCATCGATCACCACGGCAACCGACAGGCGCTTGATGGAGCCCGCCTCGTTGACGGCGGTCTGGGTGGTCTTGGAAATCTCGTAGTTGACGATTTCCTCGGCCGAGGTGCCCTGATCGGTCAGGCCCTGGCCGGCTGCGCCCTGGCTCGCGCCGGGCAGTTCATTGGCAACCGTCACCTGGCCATTATTGACGCCGGAGAGATTTTCGCTTTCGCGCGTCTGGGTCGAACGCACGACCTGGCTTTCGGGATCGAAAATTTCCTGGGTGGTGGTCGAGCGGTTGAGATCGAGTTCGGCGGCAACCTCGACGCGGGCGCGACCGGCACCGACGACATTGGCCAGCATGTCCTCGATGCGGGTGCGCATGCGGTTTTCGATGCCCAGACGCCGTTCATCGCTTTGCGCGGACAGCAGCGTGGCTTCATCGTCTCCCGAGCCCGAGGCCAGCAGATTGCCCTGATCATCGACGATGGAGACGCGGGCCGGGGTCAGGCCCTCGATGGCGGAGGCAACCAGATGCTGGACGGCGCGGATTTCGCCGCCCGACAGCGCGCCGCGCACCGACAGGACGATGGACGCCGAAGGGTCCTTGCGCTCGCGGCGGAACAGTTCGCGTTCGGGCAGGACCAGATGGACGCGCGCGCCCTTGATGCGGTTCAGCGAGGCGATGGTGCGGGCCAGTTCGCCTTCGAGCGCGCGGACATTGTTGATGTTCTGGACGAAGCTCGTGGCGCCGAGCGTCGATTGCTGGTCGAAAATTTCGTAGCCGACCTGGCCCCGCTGGGGCAGTCCCTGACCGGCCAGGGTCATGCGGGTGGTGGTGATCTGGTCGCGGGGGATGAGGATCGTGTCGCCTTCGCCGCGCAGATCGTAAGGGATGTTGAGCGTCTGCAATTCGGTGAGGATGGCCGATGAATCCTCAAGGCTGAGGCCCGAATAGAGCGGCGCCATCTGCGGGGTCTGCGCCCGCATGATCAGAAAGCCGAAAAAGCCGAGCATCAGCACAGCCACCATGGCCATGGCCGCAAGGCGCGGCATGCCGATCCGGTTGATGAGATTGGTCAGACTTTCCACGCCACCACTCTGAATTCCCACCCTCATTTTCGCCGGCAGGCGGAAATTCAGGCGACTCACTCGCGGTCGTGGAGCCCCCAGACCGATGGGCAAAAATTACCTAGCGGATGGTAAACAAGTTATTAACTCGCTGTTCCGGAATGCGAATATGGGCAAGAAATGCCGGGTGTAGTTAACTTTTGGTGATTCCGATGATGCGCGTTCTGGGGCGACTGACCTCCATCAATGTCCGCAAAGTGGTGTGGGCGCTGGACCTTCTGGATATCGACTATCAGCAGGAAGACTGGGGCTTGCCGCTGCGTGACCCCAAGGTGCCGGACTTTTTGGCACTCAATCCCAACGGCACGGTGCCGGTGCTGGTGGATGGCGACTTCTCGATGTGGGAAAGCAATGCCATTCTGGTCTATCTGGCGGACAGGGATGGCAGCGGGCGCCTGTTGCCATTGGACCTGAAACAGCGCGGCCGGGCGCTGCAATGGCTGAGCTGGCAGGTGTCCGACCTCAATCCGGTCTGGATGTATGCGGTTTATGCACTGCTGAGAAAAGTGCCGGGCTACGACGATCCGCAGCAGATCGAGCAATCGATAGAGCGCTGGACGGCGCGGATGGCGGTGCTGGAGACAGAACTGGCAAAAGGCGGGCCGTTTATCGGCGGGGCGGATTTTTCCGCTGCCGATATCGTGCTGGGCCTGTCCTGCCACCGCTGGTTCCAGACGCCGTTCGAGAAGGAAGCCTTCCCGGCCGTCGAGGATTATTATCAGCGGTTGAAAGCTGCAGGTCCGGGTGCGGTCTGGATGGCCGACGAATATGTGTGAAGCCAACAATAAAACCCCGCCTGATTGCTCGGGCGAGGTTTATATTTGTGTATTCCGATAATTCGGTCCGGCCCTTCGCAGGGCTCAGGGCGTGATCCTCTTGGATCAGCCTTCCCGGTAGTGCTGGATCCAGGTGGTCCGAAGACCAGCCAGGCCATGCTTGTCGATTGCAGCCTGCCAGTTGAGGAATTCATCAACACTGAGCGTATAACGCTCACAGGCTTCTTCAAGGCTGAGGAGGCCCCCGCGCACGGCGGCGACAACTTCGGCTTTGCGACGGATCACCCACCGCCTCGTATTGGCAGGCGGCAGATCCGCTATCGTAAGCGGACTACCATCCGGGCCGATTACGTACTTTACGCGCGGACGCATTTGTACGGTCATTTTACTCTCTACTCAAACCTGACCATATGAAGGCAGAGTAGAGGAACGGCCTTAAAATACCCCTAAGGGGAAACTTACAACAGGTTAAGAAAGCGCAGGCGTTTCAAGGGATTGAACTTGGGCCTGCCGACCCATGGCAATGGCGTGGGGCGCGGTCACCTGTCAGGTGGCCGGGGTCTCGTCATCAGCCCCGCCATCATCGCCAGTGTCCGGCTCCGGCTCGGGGTCACTCACCGGGGGCGGCGTGGTGGATTGGGCCACCAGCTTGACATTGGTGACGTCCTTGAGGGCGATCTTGTTATTGCCCACCGTCAGCATGGGTTCGGAGCCGGAGAAGTCCACGGCGGTGACAATGCCCACCGAATTGGTGGTGACGGCGACAGTATTGCCGTTGAGATTGGTGCCCTTGATGTCGATCGTATAGATGCCGTCGGGCTGCTTGCTGCCATCCGAGCCCATGCCGTCCCAGAGGAAGGCGCCACTGCCGGAATTGAGCGAGCCCTGCTCGACATAGACGACGCTGCCCGAGGCATTCTTGATGGTGACCGTGGCATTGGCCACATTGGCGGCGGCATTATAGGTCCAGTAGGCGCCGCCATCCTTGAGCTCGGCGGTCTTGCCCGAGGCGCTGACTTCCTTGCCGATATAGGACACGGCGTCGGAACGGCCGGCGCTCTGGGTGTTAAGCAGCAGAGCTTCGAGGAAGTCATTGGTCTTGAGCTGCTGCTCGACGCCGGTGAACTGCACCAGTTGCTGGGTGAACTGATTGGTATCCAGTGGATCGAGCGGATTCTGGTTCTTCAGCTGCGTCGTCAGAATCGACAGGAAGGTGTCGAAATTCTGCGCAATGGTCTGGCGGGACAGGCCATTGGCACCGGACGTATTGGAAACGCCTGAAACGCTCATGACAGAACTCCTTACGCGATGATGTTGACGCCGCTGGCCTGAAGGCTGCCGCGATAGAGATTGACCATTGGCGGAGCCTCTTCGGCCTCGGCGGCAACGAGATCATTGTCGCGGAAGCCGGGCTCCTCACGTGTCTGTCTGTCGCCCTGTCCGGCAAAGGGGTTCTGCTTGAGCGAGAATTCGAGACTGGTCTTGCCATTTTCGAGGCCGGCCTGTTGCAGGGCGCGTTCCAGGGCACGCTGGTCGCGCTGCATCAGGTCCAATGTCTCGGATTTTTCCACCGTCAGGCGGGCATGGACCTGACCGGACTTGTCGATATCGAGCCGCACATCGATCTTGCCCAATTCGGGCGGGTCGAGCCGGATCTGGAACCTGGTATTGCCGTCCTGCACCTGGCGGGCCAGCTCGAAGGCCAGTTGCGGCAGGTTGAGCTGCTGTTGGCTGGTCTGATAGCCGGACTGAACGACATTTTTCGTGCCGACCGCCTCGATACGCAGCGCGGACTGGTCCTGCTGCACCGTGGCAGCGGCCTGACCGACCGGGTCATTGACCGGGCCGGCATTGGGTGCGGGGGCAGGGCGGGTGTCGCGTGGGGGTGGATCGGCCCTGCGCTCCTCGTGCGGCGAGCCGCTTTCAACAGTCTTGCCGGTTTCGCCGGGCGCGTCCGGTCGGGCCTTGTCAACCGACTGGCCCGTCAATGCCGGCTCGCTGGTCTTGAGGCTGGCGGCGGCCAGAACCGGCTCCTGCGGTATGTCGGCATCGGCCTGCATGGCGGTGGCGAAGCGGGCCAAAGCTGCTTCAATGTCTTCAACCGGCGGATTGCCCGGCGCCATGCCGATGGCGGTCAGCTTTTCCGCGCTCACCGCGCCCTCATCGAGGGCAGAGAGCAGCGCGGCGAGCCTGTCGCCAAGTGCCTTGAGCTGTTCCCGTGCCGAATTTTCACCGGCGATGGCTGCGGCGCTCTCGGCCGGCTGGGCCCCGGCCAGGGATTGCGCCAGGGGCGACAGAAGCTGGTTGAGCGTTCCGGCCAGTCCCTTGTCATCGCTGCCGGTATTGGCCAGCAGGGCCGCAAAGTCGTCGGGCACGGCAAGGCCGGCCAGGTCAAGACCGAGCGCCTCGGCCAGTCCGGTCAGCGCCGCATCCACCCTCGCCAGCAGGTCGGGGTCGAGCGGCTCGCCACGATCAAGGCTGGCCTTGAGTGCCGTCAGCGCTTCGACGAAATCCACCATGGGCGCGGGATCGACCGGCACGGCTGCACTGGTGTTGAGATCGAGAACGGCGGCCACGGCGTCGGCGTTTTCGGCGTCACCCTCTTCATTGCTGCTGGACGCGGCTTCGAGCCCGAGCTGGAGCAGGCTGGCAAGATCGACCTCGCTCCGGCTTTCCCCGTTGCCGGCATTGGCGCCGGAGGTGAGGGCGGCTGCTGCCGGCGTGCCGTCCAGAAGCGCGGCGAACAGGCCCGGCATGCCGCCGCTTTCACCCGTTTCGCGCGCGCCGCCGAAAGAGCGGGCGCTGGCGCTGCCCTGCGGGCCGCTGATGATGGTCAAATGTGATGCCACAATGGGCGTCCTTGAAACAGACTGATCCAGCAGAGACAATGCAAGAGCCTTGCCAAGTTGTCGTTGTGCTGAAAATCCTTTGATTTCAGGGACTTGTGTGTTCGGCAGAGATTTGCGTGTCATCTCGGCCGGTACAAAGCTGCCCGGTGACGGCAAAAGCTGCCGGGTTGAATGGACAGAGCCTGCGGGGAGGGGTAAAAGCCGGGCTTACTCATTCCGCTGGCCCTTGAACCCAACCGGATACAGGAAAATGTTGAACTCGCTTGATATCGCCAAGCGCCCGGAGGACACGCGCGTCGTCGTCGCCATGTCCGGAGGCGTGGATTCCTCAGTCGTTGCCGGCCTGCTTGCCCGTCAGGGCTATGAGGTGGTGGGCGTCACCCTGCAGCTTTACGATCATGGTGAAGCGACACACCGCAAGGGGGCGTGCTGCGCCGGGCAGGACATTCATGATGCCCGCCGCGTCGCCGCCCGGCTGGGTATTCCCCATTACGTGCTCGACTATGAAGAACGCTTCAAGGCCTCGGTGATCGAGCCCTTCGCCAATGCCTATCAGCAGGGCGAGACGCCGGTGCCCTGCATTGCCTGCAATCAGTCGGTCAAGTTCGTCGACCTGATGACGGTGGCAAAGGAATTGGGCGCCGATGTCCTGGCCACCGGCCATTATGTGCAGTCGCGGCTGGGCGAGGATGGCCGCCGGCAGCTGTTCCGCCCGGTCGATAGCGAGCGCGACCAGACCTATTTCCTGTTTGCCACGACCCAGGACCAGCTCGATTTCCTGCGCTTTCCGCTGGGCGGAATGAGCAAGCCGGAAGTGCGCGAGCTGGCGCGCGAATTCGGGCTGGAAATCGCCGAGAAGCATGACAGCCAGGACATCTGCTTCGTGCCGCAGGGCAAATATGCCGATATCATCGCAAAAATGCACCCCGAGGCGCTGAGCAAGGGCGAGATCGTGCATCTCGACGGCCGTGTTCTGGGCGAACATCAGGGCATCGTTCACTACACGATCGGCCAGCGCAAGGGTTTGGGCATAGCTGCAGGCGAGCCGCTTTATGTGGTGAAGCTGGAGCACATGACAGGCCGGGTCATTGTCGGGCCGCGCGAAGCGCTCAAGACGCATACGGTGCGGCTGCGCGACGTGAACTGGCTTGGCGGCCTGCCGCTTGCAGAGGCCAGCGCCGGCAATGGCGCGCCGGTCGAGGTCAAGGTGCGCTCCACCCGCGGGCCGCAGCCGGCGGTGATCCAGATGCGGGATGGCGATGTCTATGTGACGCTGGTCAGCGGCGAATATGGCATTTCGCCCGGACAGGCCTGCGTGTTCTACACCGATGACAGCACGACCAGCGAAGTGTTGGGCGGCGGCTTCATCGCCGAGGCCGTGCCACAGGCGCTGGTGGCTTAAACCCACCGGCCTTCCCTTCTCCCCTTGCGGGAGAAGGTGCCCGAAGGGCGGATGAGGGGTACGGGCCCACCCTTATCCCCTGTCGTGGGAATAGGCTCGAACCCCTCATCCGTCTCGCGCTATGCGCGATCCACCTTCTCCCGCAAGGGGAGAAGGGAGGGCAGGCCGGTTGGTCAATTCCCGCTCAACTGCTCTGCCGTCGGCTGTGTCGCGGCGGTATTGGCGTCGCGCAGCGCCTGATAGGCATTGGGGCCGCCAAGGAACATGCCGATGGAAATCAGCACGACAAGCGCGCCCATGAGCAGGATCATGATGCGGCTGCGATTGAGGCCGAATGGCCCGGGTTTGTCGTCACTCATGTGGGACTTTCCAGAAAAGCAAAAAATGCGGGCGGCGGCCAAAGGATTGCGCCGATGGCCGCGTCATAGCTTTAGGATACCCCCTAGAGGCCAGAAGTGCATGTACCAATGTTGGGACTGACCGCCGCACCCAGCCCGGACCCCGGAGCCCTTACCGCGGCACTGGCCCTTCGCGCGCGCAATGGCGATCCCGATGCTTTTGCCGCGCTGATCGAGCATCAGTATGATGCCATCTATCGTACGGCCTGGCGCTGGTGCGGCAATCGGGATGATGCCGAGGACATTGCGCAGGAGGTCTGCGTCAAGATCGGCCAGGCCATCGCCCGGTTTGACGGGCGCAGCGCCTTTTCGTCATGGGTGTATCGCATCACGCTCAATGCGGTGCGCGACTGGCAGCGGGCGGGCAGCCGGAGGGGCCGCCATATGAACGCCTATGCCGAGATCGCGCCCCCCGATCAACAGGCGGAGCAGGAGGCGGCGACGACCCATTCCCAGCTCTGGGAGGCGGTGCGCCGCCTGCCCGAGAAACAGCGCGACGCGGTGCTTCTGGTCTATGCCGAAGAGCTGAGCCATGCCGAAGCCGCCGACATCATGGGCATAAGGGAAGCGACAGTGTCCTTCCACGTGCATGAAGCCCGCAAGACATTGAGGGTTCTTCTATGAGCCAGACCAACGATCCATTCGAGAGCCTCAAGGCCAGCCCGCCGACGCCGCATGCTGACGCGCGCGCCAAAGCGCTCGCTGCCGCCAGTGCCGCATTCGAGGCCGAGCAGGAAAAATCGCACACCCCGCCCAAAGGAAACCCATTGGGCAGCCGTCTCACGTCCATCTTCACATCCCTTAAAAGGATTTCGATCATGGACATGCGTCTTCCCATCGGCACTGCCGCGATTGCCATTCTGGTCCTGCCGATTGGCTGGCAGCTCTATAGCTCCACCGCATTGTTCCCAGCCTGGGAGCATCGTTCGGAGAGCCCGCACGTTGCGGGCGGCAGCCAGACGAACGCGGAGTCCATCCCGGCCGAGTCGCGCGCCAAAACGGCGAATGAGCTGGTCGTGGCCGAACCGCTGATGGTGGACGCGGCGCCGCCCCCGGTGCCGGCGCCGATGTCTGCACCCAGCGGTGCGATGCCGACAACCATGCGGAGCGTGGCCAGTGACCAGCTTGCGCCGACCAGCTACGAGATGAGCGGCGATACATTCGCCAGCTTTGATGAACAGCGCCTCAAGGCGGTGGTGGAAGAGCCGGTTTCCACCTTTTCGCTGGATGTGGATACGGCTAGCTATGCCTATACCCGCCGGATGCTGGAAGACGGTTTCCTGCCGCAGCGCGATGCGGTGCGCATCGAGGAACTGATCAACTATTTCCCCTATGACTACCCGGAAGCGGCAAGCGCCGAAGTGCCGTTCCAGCCGCATGTCCAGGTCTATCCGACGCCGTGGAACGCGGCGACACAGATCCTGCAGATCGGGATCAAGGGGTTCGAACCGGTACTGGCCGATACGAAAAGCAATCTGGTTTTCCTGATCGACACGTCGGGTTCGATGGATACGGCCGACAAGCTGCCGCTTCTCAAGCGCGCCTTCGGCCTGCTGCTCGATCAGCTTTCAGCCAATGACACGGTTGCCATCGTCACCTATGCCGGCTCGGCCGGGATCGCGCTGGAGCCGACATCCGCCGACAACAAGGCGCAGATCATGGCCGCGCTCGACCAGCTTTATGCCGGCGGCAGCACGGCCGGCGCCGAGGGGATCGAGCTGGCCTATCGCCTCGCCGAGCAGGCGAAGATCGCCGACGGCACCAATCGGGTGATCCTCGCCACCGACGGCGATTTCAATGTCGGCATCAATGATCCCGACGCGCTCAAGGATTTCATTTCCGACAAGCGGGCCAGCGGCATCAGCCTCTCGGTGCTCGGCTTCGGGCGCGGCAATCTCGATGATGCGACCATGCAGGCGCTGGCGCAGAACGGCAATGGCAATGCCAGCTATATTTCGAGCTTTGCCGAAGCGAGGAAAGTGCTGGTCGAGGAAATCGGCGGCACGCTCCACACCATCGCCAAGGATGTGAAGGTGCAGGTCGAGTTCAATCCGACCCAGGTCGCCGAATACCGGCTGATCGGCTACGAAACGCGCCACCTCAACCGCGAGGATTTCAACAATGACGCGGTCGATGCCGGCGATGTCGGGGCCGGCACCACGGTCACCGCGCTTTATGAGATCACGCCGGTCGGTTCAGGCCAGATCGACCCGCTACGCTATGGCAGCGCTGCGCCAGCGGATGGCGGCGAGGAAATCGCCTTTCTCAAGATGCGCTACAAGCTGCCCGACAGCGATGTCAGCCAGTTGATCGAAGTGCCGGTCACGCCTGAACTGGTCTATGGCGACATCGCCGAAGCTGGCGTGGATGCGCAGTTTGCGGCGGCGGTGGCGGCCTTCGGGCAAAAGGTGAAATCGAGCGTTTATGGCGGATCGATGAGTTGGGACGAAATCGCGGCGCTGGCCCGCGCCGGTCGCGGGGCAGACGAGGGTGGCTATCGCGCCGAGTTCATCCGGCTGGTGGATATGGCGGCAATGCTGAAGCCGGATATTTCAATAGAGAGATAAACCTTCCAAATGCACGACGCCCCCTTCTCCCCTTGTGGGAGAAGGTGCCCGAAGGGCGGATGAGGGGCTGAGATGCTTAGTCGAGCACCGCATTTGCGAATAGAACCCCTCACCCGTCTCGGCCTTCGGCCGATCCACCCTCTCCCACAAGGGGAGAGGGGAAACCGGCGTTTTTGGTTAGTCACAACGCTCCCTTCTGCCCTCGTGGGAGAAGGTGCCCCTTCGGATCGCATAGCACACGAAGGCAGGCTCCGGGGCGGATGAGGGGGTCGTACCTCCCCAGCCTATTCCAGCGGCTTCAGCCCGGCTTCGATCTGGGCCCGGTGCGCTTCGAGGAAGGGCGGCAGGGACAGGCGCTCGCCGAGGCTTTCCATCGGCTCGTCGGCGGCGAAGCCGGGGACGTCGGTGGCGATCTCGAACAGGATGCCATTGGGCTCGCGGAAATAGAGCGAGGTGAAATAGAAGCGCTCCACTTCGCCCGAGGAGCGGATGCCGAAGCTGTTGGCCCGCTCGATCCATTCGCGCAGGGAGTCCTGATCGGGTGTGCGGAAGGCGACATGATGGACGCCGCCAGCGCCGGGCCGGGCACGCGGCAGGCTCGGATCGACCGAAACATGCAGTTCCGCCGCCGGGCCGCCCGGACCCATTTCATAGACGAAGACTTCGCCATTGCGTTCGCGCGCCGGATAATTGCGGACCTGCCGCATATTCATCACGCGGGTCAGCATGGCATCGGTGGGTTCGAGCGCGGGCACGGACAGGGTGATGGGGCCGAGCCCAATGATCTGTTTGTCGGCCGGCACGGGTGACTTCGCCCAGGGCACGACCTTGTTGCGGCCATCGACCACCATGCGGAAGCGCTGGCCTTCAAAGTCCTCGAAATCCATCGAGACATGGCCGAAGCGCTCCTTGATGCCGGAGGTGGAGACCTGATTGTCTTCCAGATGCGCCTTCCACCAGTTCAGCGTCTCTTCGCTGTCGACGCGCAGCCCGGTGCGTCCCACGGTATGATTGCCGCGCTGCTCGCGCAGGGTGGGAAAATCGAAAAAGGTCAGGTCCGCGCCGGGCGAGGCGACGCCATCGCCATAGAACAGGTGATAGGCTGAGGTATCGTCCTGGTTGACGGTTTTCTTGATGAGACGCATGCCCAGCGTCTTGGTGTAGAATTTGAGATTGCGCGGCGCATCTGCGGTCACAGCCGTCAGGTGGTGAATGCCGCCAAGTTCGAGTGTCATTTTCATGTCTCCTCATGCAGCGCCAATGCGCTCGTTTCGAGAAGCAATGTATGGGGGCATCCCGGCGTTGGAAAGAATGCCAATCGCAACGGATTGGTGTCGATTACTGAACGGTTGGGGTGACAGATGGGGGTGACGCGAGGCGTTGCCGTGCGGCGGGAGCCCCTATCCCTTCAACGACGATGCGGATGATGTGCCCGATATCCTCCCTGTCAAACTGCCCGCCCGCGAGAGCCGAAAGCATTGCCTGTCCGTAAATTCCAAGAAGAATGAGCGCCATGAAATTGCAGTCATCGTCCTTGCGGATAACATCCTGCCGCTGGCCCAAGATGAGAATATCCCTGACAAGCCCCTGAAACGACGGCCGGTCGCCCGGCGGTTCAAGGGATGGCCTGTCGACCGGGGCAAGCGCCAATTTTGCAAGCGAGGGATTTGCCAGGCACCAGCGCGCGCTGTCTTGAAAGACGCATTCGAGAATGAGCAATGCGTCTTCATCTGCCGCCATGCGATGCCGATAGGCTGCATCATTGGCTTCCACACGGGCGATGAGTTGCGAGGCGATGTCACCTTTTGACGCGAACAGGTTGTACACCGTCTTGCGCGTCAAACCCGCCCGTGCCGCGATCTCCTCAACCGATGTCGCGGCAAATCCCTTCTCCGCAAATGCGACGCCGGCAGCATCGAGGATAAGATTTCGGGACCGGTCGGTTCGCTTCAGCGTTGTCATTTTTATACAGTGGTGTAAATTTACACGAATGTAAATATTCGTGAGGCAGTCGCCATGCTAGCAGAGTTTGGTCCCGGCATATGGATTGCGGATGGGCCAATTGTCATGGCGGCGGCGGGTTTTCACTATCCCACGCGCATGGTTGTCATGAGATTGGCCAGTGGTGACCTCGTCCTTTGGTCACCCATTGCGCCCAATGACGCACTGCGCTCAGAGGTTGAGACATTAGGGCCGGTCAGGCATCTGGTCGCCCCCAATTCTCTCCATCATACATTCCTGGGCGAGTGGCAGCGGATCTATCCTGATGCCACCGTTTATGCGCCGCCTGGCCTGAGGGCTAAACGTCCCGATATCAGGTTCGACGCTGATTTTACCGACAGCCCGGTCGCGGCATGGGCCGATGAGATCGACCACGCGGTCATGTGGGGCAACCGCATCACCACGGAAGTCGTTTTCTTCCACCGCGACAGCGGTACCGCGATCTTCACTGACCTGATCCAGCACTTCCCGCGCGGATGGTTCACGGGCTGGCGGGCACTGGTTGCACGGCTGGACCTGATGACCGCTGCCGAACCTGCAGTCCCACGGAAGTTTCGAGTGGCATTCAGTGACCGTGACGCCGCTCGCCGGTCTGTGCGCCGTATTCTGGAATGGCCCACCGAGAAGCTGATTTTTGCGCATGGCACTCCTATCGCCAATGGCGCGCAAGCGTTTCTCTTGCGGGCATTTCGCTGGCTGATCAAATAGGGCTCGATAGCTCGGGCGATTGAGGACCTGCCGAAACCTCGACATATCTGGCTGTTGGGCCTCCAGATGAGTGCTCCAACTGGCATCTGCGTTCAGGCGTCGGGCCAATCACAATTGCGAACACCCTGTCTTTTTGAAATGCCATGGCGCCATCCTTGCGGTATTCATCCAGAACAAAGGATGAACATATGGTTGCGCTCACGCTTACCCGAAAACTCGCCATTCTCGCCGATGCGGCCAAATATGATGCGTCCTGCGCATCGTCCGGCAGCGAAAAGCGCAATTCGGCGGGGACGAAGGGCATTGGCTCCACCGAAGGCAGCGGCATCTGCCATTCCTATGCGCCCGATGGCCGCTGCATAAGCCTCCTCAAACTGCTGCTGACCAATTTCTGCATCTATGACTGCGCCTATTGCATCAACCGCTCGTCGTCCAATGTGGCGCGGGCGCGCTTCAGCGTCGAGGACGTGGTGCGGCTGACGCTGGATTTTTACCGGCGCAATTATATCGAGGGTCTGTTTCTCTCCTCCGGCATCATCCGCTCGCCAGATCATACGATGGAAGAAATGATCCGGGTGGCGCGGACCCTGCGCGAGACGCATCTGTTTGCCGGCTATATCCATCTCAAGGTCATTCCCAATGCGGCGCCGGAATTGCTGACCGAGGCCGGGCGCTGGGCCGACCGGCTTTCGACCAATATCGAATTGCCCACCGACAGCGCGCTTGAACATTTGGCGCCGGAAAAGCGGCCTTCGGAAATTCGCACGGCCATGGCGCGCCTGCGCGGCAAGCTCGACGAGGCTGCGCCGGAGAAAAAGCTCAAGGCGAGGAAAGACCGCTTCGCCCCTGCCGGACAGTCGACGCAGATGATCGTGGGCGCCGACGGCGCCAATGATGCGGCCATTCTGACCCGGGCGGCGGGGCTATATTCCGGTTACCAGCTCAAGCGGGTCTATTATTCCGCCTTCTCGCCTATTCCCGATGCGTCCGCGCGCCTGCCGCTCAAGCCCCCGCCGCTGATGCGCGAACATCGACTCTATCAGGCCGACTGGCTGATCCGCTTCTACGGCTTCGATGTGCCCGAAATCGTGGCGGGCGGGGAGGGGGGTGATCTCGATCTGGTCATCGATCCCAAGCTGGCCTGGGCGCTCAAGCACCGGCAGAGCTTTCCGGTGGACGTCAATCGCGCCGAGCGCGAATTGCTGTTGCGCGTGCCGGGGCTGGGCATCAATGCGGTCAACAAAATCATCGCTTCGCGCCGCCACCATCGGCTGCGCCTGGATGATGTGGCCCGCCTGACCGCCTCGATCGAAAAGGTCCGCCCTTTCATCGCCGCTGCCGACTGGTCGCCGGGCGGGCTGACCGACGACGCGAAGCTCCGCCAGAAGCTGGCGCCGCCGCCTGAGCAACTGGCGCTGTTCTGATGTATCGGATCCGGCTTCAACGGCCCAACGATCTGGCCGAGTGGCGTGGTCACGCCCGGGCCCTGCTGGCGGGGAACGTCGCGCCGCGGGATGTTGTTTGGCTTTGCGGCAACAATGATGACGAACTGTTCGGGGATGAAAGCCTGCCACCGGCGGTGGCAGGAGCGGTTGGCAATGTCCCGCGTGCTTTCATCGATCTTGCCGGGCAGGCCATCCAGCACTCCGATCCGGAACGGTTCGCGCTGCTCTATCGACTGCTCTGGCGTCAACAGTCTGCTCACCAATTGCTGCTTGATGCGACGGACAGGGATAACAGCCTGCTGACGCGAATGGCCTCTGCGGTCAGACGCGACAGTCACAAAATGAAAGCTTTTGTGCGCTTCCGGCAGGTGGAGGACGGGGATGGGCAGGAGCGTTTCCTCGCCTGGTTCGAGCCCGAACATTTTACTCTGGAGGCCACCGCCCCCTTCTTCGCGCGACGCTTTGCGGGCATGTATTGGGGTGTGGTGACACCCTATGCAAGTGCCTGGTGGGACACGGAAAATCTCAGTTTTGGGCCTGGTGGGCACAAGTCCGACATACCCGCCGACGATGCGGTCGAAGGGGACTGGAAGACCTATTATGCCTCGATCTTCAATCCGGCCCGGCTCAAGGTCGCGATGATGAAAAGCGAGATGCCGGTCAAATATTGGCGCAACCTGCCGGAGGCCGAACTCATTGCGCCCCTGATCCGCAATGCCAAGGTCATGGAGCAGGAAATGATCGCCCGCGCTGCAACGCAACCGCCGGTCCGCCACCTGCGGCGGCAGGTGGACATGCCGGAGGAAATCGAGACTATTCAATCACTTGCTGATGCCCGTGCCGCAATCGAGGGCTGCCGGCGCTGCCCGCTTTACGAGCATGCAACGCAGGCTGTGTTTGGCGAAGGGCCAGAGCATGCCGATGTGATGTTTGTCGGCGAACAACCGGGTGACCAGGAGGACCTGCAGGGCAGGCCTTTTGTCGGCCCTGCGGGCCAAGTGCTTGACGAGACGATTGAAAAGGTCGGTATCGACCGCAGAAAAGTCTATGTCACCAATGCGGTCAAGCACTTCAAGTTCGAGCCGCGTGGCAAGCGCCGTATCCACCAGCGGCCCGATGGCGGCGAGGTGCAGGCCTGCAAATTCTGGCTGGGCCTCGAAATCGGTTTCGTCAAACCGAAAGTCATTGTGGCGCTGGGCGCGACCGCGGCGCAGAGTCTGTTGGGCAAGACCAGCGTCGTCATCGGCACGCTGCGGGGGCAGCCCATTAAAATGGCTGATGGATCAGTGCTTTATGTAACCAATCATCCATCCTATCTGCTCCGGATTCCCGATGTGGACGGCAGGCAGCGGGAACGCGCCAGGTTCGAGGCCGATCTGGTTCTTGTCCGGCAAATGGCAGAGCAGTTGGAAAATGCTCGCCGCCGGTCGAGTGACCCTTGACAGCCCAAGCCCCCCAACCTTACTAAGGCGCAGACCGACCGAAATGTCGGCGCCCTTGAGGCGGAGTAGCTCAGTTGGTTAGAGCAACGGAATCATAATCCGTGTGTCCCCAGTTCAAATCTGGGCTCCGCTACCATTCAAAACGCCGGAAACCCTCGGGTCTCCGGCGTTTTCCTTTTCCGGGGCCCCGGAACAAACCAACCGATGGGACAAGTCTGGGACAAACCAACGCATTCACGCGACAGCGTTAACGGCCTTGCCGTATTTTCCGTGGACGGCGATAGTCACCCCGGATTGGGGGTATCAATGCAGTATGACGACACCGAAGTAGGCAAGGCGTGGACGCTATACATTCTCGGAACGCTCGCGGAGGACTGGCCGCGCCGGGTCAGCTTCGACGCCAACATCCTGATCGAGAACACTCAGGTCCATCCGAGGGGAAGCTCCGACGTCGACGAGACATTCTATGGCCTGATCGACTGGCTAGAGAACGAAGGCTTGATCAGGTTCGACCGGAAGACGCTGGGTGACAGTTGGGTCGAGGACGTCCAGATCACCGCGAAAGCGATGGACGCGATCGGCCATGCACTCCCGACTGCTAAGGGTGGCGCTGGCGCGCACCTTAAGTCCATCGCAGTCGGTGCCGGATCCGAGGCGGGAAAGGCAGCGATCGCCGAAACGGTCGGCTTGGTCATCGGTGCTGCCGTCCGCAGCTTCACCGGCGCCGGTGCATCATGAGGTGCGCAATATGACCTAGGATCCTCCCCTCAGGTCTTCAGCTTATCGACGGCTTCCGCAAACGCGGCGAGGCCGTCTAGGATCGCCTCAACATTACCCACCATTTGGGCAAGCGCTTCGTCGACTATGTAGAACATCCAGGGCTCTCCGCCGATCGATCCTGGCTTGAACAGGTCGCTATACTTCTTGTCCGATATCATCTTGGCGAAGTCTTCTCGACGATCCATCGACCATTCGAAGCCGCCGTGAAGCATGAAATTGCGATACACATTGGGCTTGGCTTGCGCGATGAACTAGGCTCAGGACCTGTTAAATCGCTTGCGTGCTTGGCGACGTTCTGATTCCTGATTGGGATCAGGGAGGCTTTGATGCGTGATCTTTTATGGTTGTCGAACAGGCAGATGGCACGGATCGAGCCGTTCTTTCCGCTGTCGCATGGTGTGCCTCGAGTAGATGATCGGCGCGTGCTTTCGGGGATCGTCTTCGTGATCCGTAACGGCTTGCGCTGGCGAGACACGCCCTCGGACTACGGTCCGCACAAGACGCTGTATAACCGCTTTGTGCGCTGGAGCCGGCTTGGGGTATTCGACCGGATCTTCATTGCTCTGGCCGAGATGGCGGGCGAGCCGGACGTCATTATGATCGACAGCACCCACCTGAAGGCCCACCGCACGGCGGCGAGCCTTCTTAAAAAGGGGATGTTCCCCGACGTATCGGGCGAACCAAAGGCGGCCTGAACTCCAAGCTGCACACGGTCTGCGATGCCCGGGGACGCCCTCTCGTTATGCTGTTGTCGGAAGGCCAGATGAGCGACCACAAGGGCGCGGCCCTGTTGTTGGACGCCCTACCGCGCGCCGCTGTGCTGATCGCGGACAAAGGCTATGACAGTCGCCGTTTCAGGGACGCTTTGGCCGAACGCGGCACGTCTGCCTGCATCCCTTCAAGCCGAAGCCGCAAAATACCCATCCCCCACGACAAGGCGCTCTACCGAAACCGACACAAGGTCGAGAACCTGTTTGCACGCCTCAAGGACTGGCGACGCATCGCCACCCGCTACGACCGATGCGCTCACACCTTCATGGCAGCAATCACCATCGCTGCAATCATAAATGGCAGTTGAATACAGCGCACTGGATATCCGGTGATTGAAGTACCTGCCAAGTCTGGGTTCGTCCCTCGTGCGACACTTCAATTTCGACACCGGCAACAGAACCCGGAACCTGCAGAACGTCGCCCGCTGACAGCGATAGTGACCGGCTGACCGATTGTGTCAGGGAGACCTGGGTGTTGCTGTTGCTGGCCCGGAGAAAGACAGGTGCGTCGCCAGCACTGACAACGCGATTTCCCTCGATCTGCAGTCGTGTTGCGCCGATGAATGTAACGAGCTGATCATCTTCAGTTCGAACGCCGTGCCTTGTTAGCAGGTGCTTGCAGTCACCAGCCTTTGCAACTCGTGCCAGCAGGCCGTCTGGTGCAGTTATGTGGAAAGAGGGTGATATCGAGACGACATCATCGTCGATGCGGTTGAGCAGCAGAACCAAGTCTTCACTGCCAACCGTGGTTCCTCTTTTAAGTTCACTCAGGAGTCCGCCTGTTTCGCTCCAATTGAACAGATGAGGCGACGCTGGGGTAAGGCTCTTGATCATATCCTGAACCGATTGGCTCAGTTCGTTGGTGTCTGCCGTTAATACTTGGTCGTCCCATGCTTTTGACGGAGCGCTGAACTCGATTGCTTCTCCACTCAGGAATTTTTCCAACGGGAGCGGACGATCTTCGTACCCGGGTACTCGTATGGCTGCCGACTGTCCCAACCGTGCCAAAGCCGCATCGCGCGCGCGCGGTAACGCTTGGGGGCCCACCAATAGAAGCCGCTTTATCGAATAGGTACTCTCCGCCTTGAGGACTGAAAGCGACCAGCTGGCCGGGGTTAGATCAAGATGCGAACTGGAGGATGTGCGGACAATCCGACGTGCATGTCGCAATGCCTGTCGACATTCGCCATCAGTGCGTATGTCCTTCGCGATGCGCGCTGCTGCTTTAGGTTCGATCCAGGTGGTGGCATCCTCGCCCGTCAGGAGGTTGCGACAAAGATCGACGGCTAGATCACCGTCCCTGAGCCAGTCGGATAACCGCCGCGACCATAGACCATCCGCTATCGCGAGCAGCCTGCGTTGGAAGTCCTCATTGGGCAGATTATGACCATCCGCAGCAGCCAACCGACCGAGAGCCTCGGCAAGCGGACGGTGGATTTCAATAGGAGCCAACGCATTGCGGATGGGCCACGCGATAATGTTGAATGCGCGCGCCCAGTCGCTCTCGTTTGGCGACGCGGTATCTACCGTCAGCAAGGACACGGTCTGCACGCCAATAGATATGGTCATAGGTTGAGTGCCACAGCGTGACGGCGCGCGTGCCAAGCCTGGGCGCGACCATCAGAGGTCAGGTGGTTTGGCCGCTGCTGAATTCCGTGCGAAGACAACCTTTGTCACGATGTGCGCGACCGCCAGACTAGGATTCATACTTTGTCGCCGCTCTTCGGCTGCCGATGCTGCGAAGATAGGAGCCAGAGCCTACGGCCAGACGAAATAGATATAGGCAACGTATCCGGCAAGTAGAACTGCCCCTTCCCTGCGGCCGATCCGCAGTCCGGTCCACGCGAAGAGTACGAGCACCAGAGATACACCGACCATGACGAGATTGTCGAAGCCGACAATCTCAGCGGGGACTGCGCCAGGTGCAATCAGGGCTGTAACGCCACCGATGCCGAGGATGTTATAGATGTTCGAGCCTATGATGTTTCCGAACGCTACATCGCCCTGCTTGCGGAGGCCGGCAACAACCGAGGTTACAAGTTCGGGCATGGACGTGCCAACCGCGACAATGGTCAACCCGATGACTGTCTCCGCAATGCCTAAACCGCGCGCCAGTGATACCGCCCCATCAACGAGAAACCGCCCGCCGAGAATGACCAGGACAAGACCGCCCAAAGCGATCAGCCCTGAGACGAGGAGGGAGCCGCCCATCTTCGCTGGCGGTACAACGCCAGTATCGGTCTCTTGTAGCGCGAGGCTCTTGTCATAGATTGCCCCATGGCCATCGGGAGCTGATGATTGCTCTTGCCGGAACGCAAGATAGACATAGGCGACAAGCGCACCGACAAAGACGACGCCAATGCCCCGGCCAAGCGGCACAATAAATGCGATCGCGGCAAAGGCTGTCACGACGGCAAGCATGACAACGCCATCGCGTTTCAGCGCCGTTGAGGCAATAATCATCGGGCTTATTGTGGCTGCAACACCTGCGATCAGCAGCGTATTTGCGATATTTGAACCTACGATGTTGCCATAGGCGATGCCTGGCGCATTTGCGAGCGCTGCTTGCACTGAGGTGACCAGTTCCGGAGCAGAGGTGCCAAAACCGACAAGGGTCAGTCCAATCACTAGCGGCGACACACCAAGACGGGTCGCAACCTGCACGGCGCCACGCACAAGCAGTTCGCCGCCCAAGATCAAAAGGACAAGCCCTCCAAAGAGCGGTACCCAGATCTCCATCAAATTTCGTGCTCCTGTATTTGAGCGTTTGGAACGTGTCGCCAAACTCGCGGCGTCGGCGAAACTGGGGCTTCCTGCTGCAGGAGCTTTCCGCGACGGCCGGATCGCGTATGTTGAACATCAAGCATACTGCAAAAACTTGGCATGCAAATTTCGCCAAGTCGACCGGCAGATCCTCTCAATGTGGCCTTGCAGAACGGGTTTAGGATTGCGCGTGAAGTTTTCACCGCATTTCCGCAGCCGAACGCCCAGCTGGCCACCACGATATCGCCGGACGCATCCCAGTCCATTCCAAGGCTCTGTCCAGGGAATCGACCGCACGGCCTTTATGTTAAAGGGTGATACCGCGTGCCGAATTCCGAAATTGGGGCTCAGTCGAGCTCGTGTTTTTCTGTGGCCGCAAGGTCAAGTGCAATCAACTGAAGACGCTCTTGCAAGAAACGCATTCGTGTAATGTCACTCTGGATGCCGATATAGTGCGTTGCTCTGCCCATAGGATCCTTGACCGGCGTCAGCGAGAGCCGGTTCCAGAATGGAGTGCCGTTCTTTCGGTAGTTTAGCACGTCCACGATCAAGGGGGCGCCACTGGCGATTGCAGCCCTCATTTGCGCGATGGCGTCTGAGCTCGTATCTGGCCCTTGAAGAAAGCGACAATTTTGCCCGATGACTTCGCTGCGTTCATAACCTGTCATTTTTTCAAAGCCGCGGTTCACGTAGACGAGCGGTGCACCAGGCATGCGAACATCAGACAACGTCAAAGCTTGGATCGAAGGATCGAGCTTTGCGTCGGAAATTTCGGGCCCAGGGAGGGCGTGCCTTGTGAGCGTCATTGTTCCGCAGACCAGATGCAATCGGTTCGAATGTTTGGCTATCGCTATGATAGCACAGGTGCGGGCGGACAAGTATGCCGACTATGCCACGAAGATCGCGCCGCTCGGTTTGCAAGCTGTTGTGAGAACGGCGGTGAGAAAGTCGACCACGGTAGCGGCGGGATAGTCCTGCTGCGGGCGGCGTAAAAGTCGTCCACTTTTTCCCTTTTCTGCGTGGCGCAGGGAGGGACGAGGGATCTACACCGTGGAATTATATCTGAAGGTTCGCGTGGCTTGCGACGGGGGCATGAGCCAACGCGAGGCAGCAAGGCATTTTGGCATATCGCGCGACACGGTTCGCAAGATGATGGCGTATTCGGTTCCGCCCGGCTATCGGCGGCAGGCCCCGGTGCGACGCCCGAAGCTGGACGCGTTCATCCCGATCATCGATCAGTGGCTTGATGCGGACCGTGCGGTCTCGCGCAAGCAGCGTCATACGGCCAAGCGCGTTTTTGATCGCCTTCGTGACGAACATGGGTTTACCGGCGGCTACACGATCATCAAGGACTACATGCGCGACCGAGCGCGGCGCGGCCAGGAGATGTTCGTGCCGCTGGCGCACCCGGCCGGGCACGCACAGGCCGATTTTGGCGAGGCTATGGTTGTGATCGGCGGCGTGGAGCAGAAGGCGCACTTCTTCGTGCTCGATCTGCCGCACAGCGACGCCTGCTATGTTCGCGCCTATCCTGCGGCGGTGGCCGAAGCATGGGTGGACGGTCATATCCATGCGTTCGCCTTCTTCGGGGCTGTGCCGCAGTCGATCGTCTACGACAACGACCGCTGCTTGGTGGCGAAGATCCTGCCCGACGGCACGCGCAAGCGGGCGGCGCTGTTCAGCGGCTTCCTGTCCCACTACCTGATCCGGGACCGCTATGGCCGTCCCGGCAAGGGCAATGACAAGGGCAGCGTCGAAGGACTGGTCGGCTATGCCCGGCGCAACTTCATGGTGCCGATCCCGCGCTTTGCATCGTGGGACGCGTTCAACCTGTGGCTCGAAGAGCAGTGCCGCAAGCGCCAGGGTGAGCGGCTGCGCGGCGCGAGCGAGACGATCGGCGAACGCTTGCTGCGCGATCTGGCGGCGATGCGCCCGCTGCCGGCCTCGCCCTTCGAGGCCTGCGACCAGGCCAGCGGCCGGGTCTCCTCGCAGGCGCTGGTGCGTTACAGGACCAACGACTACTCCGTCCCGGTCGCCTTCGGCCACCAGGACGTTTGGATCCGGGGCTATGTCGAGGCGGTGGTGATCGGCTGCGGCGGGGAGATCATTGCCCGTCATCCGCGCAGCTATGCGCGCGAAGAGGTTGTCTTCGATCCGCTGCATTACCTGCCGCTGATAGAGCAGAAGATCAACGCGCTCGACCAGGCGGCCCCCTTGCAGGGCTGGGAACTGCCGGAGGCGTTCACGACACTGCGCCGCCTTATGGAGGTGCGGATGGGCAAACAGGGCCGGCGCGCCTATGTGCAGGTGCTGCGCCTGATGGAAAGCTTCGATCTGGCCGACCTGCACGCAGCCGTGAAGCAGGCGCTGCATCTGGGCGCCATCAGCTTCGATGCCGTGAAGCACCTCGTCCTGTGCCGGGCCGAGCGCAGGCCGTCCAGGCTGGACCTCGACATCTACCCCTATCTGCCCAGAGCCACCGTCGAGAAGACTTCGGCCAAGGCCTATATGCGGCTGCTGGACCGTGAGGAGGAGCCGGCATGAGCAGCGATGCCCCCGAACTCCTGCTCGCTCATCACCTCAAGGCGCTGAAGCTGCCGACCTTCCTGCGCGAGCACCAGAAGCTTGCGCGGCAATGCGCGGTCGAGGGCGTGGATCATGTTCGCTACCTTGCCCGGCTGGTCGAGTTGGAGCTGATCGACCGGGAACGCAGGATGGTCGAGCGGCGCATCAAGGCTGCGAAGTTCCCGGCCGCCAAAAGCCTCGACAGCTTCGACTTCGCCGCCATCCCGAAGCTCAACAAGATGCTGGTGCTGGAACTGGCGCGCTGCGAATGGATCGAAAGGCGCGAGAACGTCATCGCGCTCGGGCCCAGCGGCACGGGCAAGACCCATGTTGCGATCGGGCTCGGGCTGGCAGCCTGCCAGAAGGGATTGTCCGTGGGCTTCACCACGGCCGCCGCGCTCGTCAGCGAGATGATGGAGGCGCGCGACGAACGCCGCCTACTGCGTTTCCAGAAGCAGATGGCCGGCTACAAGCTGCTCATCATCGACGAACTGGGCTTCGTGCCGCTGTCAAAGACCGGAGCGGAGCTGCTGTTCGAACTGGTCTCCCAGCGTTACGAACGCGGATCGACGCTGATCACCAGCAATCTGCCCTTCGACGAATGGACCGAAACCTTCGGGTCCGAGCGCCTCACAGGCGCGCTCCTTGACCGCCTGACCCATCACGTCAGCATCCTCGAGATGAATGGCGACAGCTATCGCCTCGCCCAGAGCAGGGCCCGAAAAACCGCCGACACCACCCCATAAGAACGCCGACGCCGCATTCGGGAAACTCTGGTCGGGCTACGCCCTCCCGACGTTCCCCGAATGCCCCGCCAAGTGGCCTACTTTTGCGCCGCCCGATGGTCGACTTTTACACCGCCGTTGACACTGTTGGGTTGATATGGGTACAGACTTCATGATGGAAGGAATAAATGGGATCTGACCCGACCAATTTCTTATTGCCGCTGCCAGCACTCGACGGCCTCGCACTGCTGGACATCGCGGCCTCGATAGCCCTGCTCGGCCTCTTGGTGGTGATCCGCTTGGTCGCCACCCGCTTGCTCCGGAGCAAGACGGAAGCCAGTCCGCATATTCAGCGTCGCTGGTCCGCAACGATCCGCAACGTCTTGTTCCTCCTGGGCGTGATTGGCCTGGTGCTGATCTGGGCCCCGCAACTTCGCACCTTTGCCCTTTCGCTGACCGCTGTTGCAGTTGCCCTTGTGGTGGCGACCAAGGAACTTATCCTGTGTTTTTCAGGGTCGTTCCTGCGTGCCTCGACCCGATCCTTCTCCATTGGAGATCGGATCGAAATCGGCAATTCGCGAGGCGAGGTTGTGGACCACAACATCTTCGTCACCGCATTGCATGAATTCGATGGCAACGTCCAATATTTTCAGTTCACCGGTCGGACCGTTGTGATCCCCAACAGCATCTTGCTCAACACGCCGGTGCGCAATTTCTCACTTTTGCGAGATTTCATCTATCATAGTTTTTCGCTGACGCTCGAGCCGACCACGAATGTGTTCGGGCACCGAGACATGATCGAGGCGACCGTCGATCAGCACTACGCTCCCCACCGAGCGCAGGCCGAGCATGTCAATGCCTCCATCGAGCGGCGCAGCGCTGTCGACCTCAAAGATGCACTAGTGTCTGTGCGTTTTGGCACCACCGACATCGGAAAGTACCGCGTCGCCATCACCCTGTTCTGCCCCAGCAATGCTGCCGAGACGCTGGAGCGCCAGATTACCTGCGATCTCATGAGCCGAATGCACGATCTGGCGCGGCAGGCAGAATCCGAGGCTGAACAGTCCAATTCATCTCGGGTTGAGAACACTCTTTAGGTGATGTTCGAAGGCAGCAGACTTCCTCCGCTGGCGACACCAAGCAAGGCGTTGAGGAAGAAGCTCGCCTGATCGACTGCTGCGCGTTTCAATCATCTCCGCTGATCTGCGAAGGGGCATTGCAGGGATTGGACGACTGAACCGGTGCCTTATTAAGCTACAGTCGGCGTGTCTTGCTATCCCGCAAACGGCAGAAATGGGGCTGACACTTGCCGATCGGCAAAGCGCCCCATTTCAGACAATGGCGTTGCCGTTTCGATTTCCTGAAAGCGGTCGTCCGGTCAGGTGTCGCCCGCCCCGAAAAGGGACTGGTCAGCCGATGGTCGCACAGAAAGTGAAGAGGAGGCATATTACCTCCTCCCGATCGCGCTAATTTGGCTTGGCGGTCCGCCACAATGAGTATCCGACACCGCTCGCGAGGATCACGAAGGTAATACCGAGCGACCATTCGGCTGGGAATTTCTCCCATCCCAACAGGTCAGCGACAAATATCTTAGAACCGATGAACACCAGCAGCACCGCCAGTGCCTGCTTGAGATAAGCGAAGCGGTGCAGGATCGCGGCGAGGGCGAAATAGAGCGCCCGCAGGCCCAGAATTGCAAAAATGTTGGACGTGTAGACGATGTAGGGATCGGTGGTGATGGCAAAGATGGCCGGCACCGAGTCCACGGCAAAGATGACGTCGGCGATCTCGATCATGACGAGCGCGAGGAATAGCGGCGTCATGTAGCGTACCAAACGCCCGGTTCTGGGATCGGCCTGCTGCACGAAGAACTTGTCGCCGTGCAGTTCTTCGGTGACGCGGAAGCGCTTCTTCATGAAGACGAGGACCGGATTTTTACCGAGATCGGTCTCGCCATGCCCCGGCATCATCATGCGGATGCCGGTGAAGATCAGGAAGGCCGCAAATACATAGAGCAGCCAGCCAAATTCGGACACCAGCGTGGCGCCGAAGCCGATCATGATCGCGCGCAGGACGATGACGCCCAGGATGCCCCAGAATAGTACCCGGTGCTGCAAATGTCGCGGAATGGCGAGATAGCCAAAGATCATGGCAATGACGAAGACATTATCCATGGCGAGGCTTTTTTCGACGACGAAGCCTGTCAGATATTCAAGGCCCGACTGGGCGCCCAGCTGCCACCAGACCAAGCCGCCAAAGGCCAGCCCGAGCGTCACATAGAAGCCGGACAGCATCAGGCTCTCGCGCACCTCGATTTCGTGGCCATCGCGGTGCAGCACGCCCAGATCGAACGCCAGGAGCAGGACCACCAGTCCCAGAAAGCCCAGCCACATCCAGAGCGGATGGCCAAGGAAGATACTGATCAGGATGTCCATTTACGCGGCTCCGTCAGGCATTTTGTCGAGCGGGTTCCCGTCATCCTGGCTCCCATCGATCCCGAAGGCGCGCTCGACGCGGTGCAGGGCGCCCAGTTCCACGGGGTGAACCAGGCCATCGGCGGTGATCACCTGGTGGCAGGCATCGCGGATGGCTTGGCGCTCGGTCGGGCCGAGTGCAGAGATGCTGAGGGTGGTCAGGGCCTGCTTTTCGGCAAGGTCGGGGGCATAGCCATAGGCGCGTGCATGGTGAGCCAGTTCCTCGGCCAGGTCGGCGACCGAAAAGCCGGCCATGGCAGGGCTGGCGAGAAAGGCCTGCACCAGCTTGCGCCTTTCAGCCAAGGCCAGTTGTCCATCGGCATGGGCGATCACGGCGACGGCGGCCACGAGCGCCTGGAAGAAATCCTCGGCGCCCGCTCGGCTGGTTTCGCCGTGCAGATCGCGTTGATCTGCCTTTTGGCGCGCCCGCAGGCGAGCGCCACGCAAAAACAGGTCGTCCTGGTGTTTGTCTTTGGTCATCAATAACTCCTCTCAAGGTGCCGCTCGGCGGACTGAGGGAGTGCGTTGGGAGACCAAGACAACAATCGGGCACCAACGCAGATGCCCAAGGGCCCTGCCAAGGTGATCCGACATCGCGTCGCGGCAGCTACCGCCGACGCCAGAGGGGCCCGGTCACGGCAGCCGAGATTGGCATGGGCCAATAGAGTTACAAGAGGGCATCGAGGATTTTTTAGAGCGACCACTTTGCGGCAGCGGCGATCAGTTCTTCTGCGACGGGGCTCTGGAATTGCCGGTTGAAGGTCAGCGCGTAAAACGCCTCTTCGATCCCTGGCAGTCGCACCACTTCGCGCAGTGTGCCCGCCTCAAGCTCGTCGCGCACCACGATAGCCGGGAGCGGGGCCAGGCCAATGCCCTCTCTCGCCATCAAGCGGAGCATCGCCATGTCGTCCACTTCCGCCACCACCGAGGGCACGATGCCGAGGCGTGCGCAGAGGGCATCGAATTCAACCCGGATGATGCTGGCACCCGTCGGCAGGATAACGCCATGTGTTCGCAGAGCGTCCTGGGGTGTCTGGCCGTGCGACTGCAGGCTTGCCGCGCCGAACAGGCTGATCGGCTGACGCGCCAGCCGGTGCGCCATCAGATCGTCGGCATTGCCGGCACCGGGTGCGGCATTGCACAGAACGACATCGAGCTCGAGGCGGCGCAACTGGCCAGTCAACTCGACCAGGCTCCCCGAGCTCAGCACGACTTCAAGGTTTGCCCGGCCAAGGCAGGGCCGCAGAAAATCGATCTGAAAGTTGCGCGATAGCGTTGCCAGTGCCCCGATACGCAGAACCTGCCGGCGTCCGGAACCGACACGCAGCGTGGTCAGCAGATCCTCACCCATATCGAAAATGGCATCGGCGTGGTCGAGCGCCACCTTGCCGGCTTCCGTCAAAATGAGCCGACGTCCGACCCGTTCGAACAGCGGATGCCCCAACCTCTGCTCAAGGATTTGGATCTGCGTGGACAGAGCCGATTGTGACACCGCGAGGACACGGGCTGCGCGTGTCAGATTGCCCTCCCGGGCGACCTGCCTGAAATACAACAAATGTCGAAAGTTGAGCGCCTGCATCGTTCTTTCATACAGAACGGTTCGATCTGATCAATGAATTTTTCTGAACCATCCGCACACGCTAGGTGACGTCAGCGTCCTTCCAACTTGGCGATCCCGATGGAAATCCTGCTGTCACCTGCAATCCTGTTCTTCGTCCTTGGCATGCTCGCAGCCTCTTTGCGCAGCAGTCTCGACATTCCCGAGGCTGTCAGCAAAGGCATGGCAATTTACCTGATGACATCAATCGGGCTGAAGGGCGGGGTCCAGGTTTCGGCGACCGGCCTCACGAGCGAACTGGTAGTGGCAGGCCTGGCTGGAATCGGCCTCAGCTTCCTGCTTCCCATCCCGGCCTTCTGGGCGATGCGGCGCCTGGCCAGGCTGAGCACCGTCAACGCCGGCGCGGTGGCGGCGCACTATGGGTCCGTGTCGGTCGTGACCTTCGTCACCGGTGTGGCAATTCTGGAGGCCGGCGGCACGCCGGTCGCCGGCTACATGGTCGCGGTCCTCGCCATGATGGAGGCGCCGGCCATCATCACCGGCATCTGGCTCGCCAGGCGAAGCGAAGGTTCCGGGGCAAAAGCGCTGAGCGGCCATCTATCCCATGCTGTACGGGATGGCGCGGTGGTGCTGCTGCTGGGGAGTTTTGCCGTCGGTCTGGTGGTTGGCGAGCGCGGGTTCGAGCCTATCCGGCCAGTCTTCCAACACGCCTTTGCCGGGGTGCTGTGCCTCTTCCTGCTGGACATGGGCCTGGTGGCCGCGCGCCATCTTATACGAAGCCGCAGCGTCACGCCTGCCATAGCCGCGCTGGCCATCATCCTTGCCGTCGTCAATGGGACGGTGGGCGTGTTTGCAGGCGTCCTGATCGGGCTGGACACCGGTTCCATCGCAGCGCTTGGAATCCTTGCCGGCAGCGCCAGCTATATCGCAGCGCCCGCCGCCATTCGACTGGCCCTGCCTGAAGCCGACATTGGCCTGCCCCTGGCCATGTCGCTGGCCATCACATTCCCCTTCAATGTGCTTATGGGCATTCCGATCTTCACAACCCTGGCCCGTTTCTTGTCTTAAGCTACATTTTGATACCCGGCAGCAACGCGCCCCATTCCGGCCGTTGAGGCCGGAAATCCGATATCCCAGACCTGCCGTTCCACCGTGGCCGGCTCAATGGCGATAGTGGGGTGGCAAGCAGACAGGCTGCTTTGGGATCGGCTGTTGGGAAAGTAGACAGAGCCGGTCGGCGAACTTGAGGCCGGCGGCGGCTGACTGGCGGCGAAAGAGGAACGCAGTAAAGCCGCTGGACCTGTTCGTTCCATGGTCTCTGTTCCGAATGTTAAAAGCCGAATTTTAGATCCAGAGGCACGACAGCCAGTGCAGGTGACAGCTGAGACACTGCTAACCTGCGCCGTCAGATATAAACCTGTCAACATCACGGAAAGCTGAACGAGCCACGCTCTATCTTACAATGATACCCGGTACTATTTGTGATTGGCACCTAATCCTCAAACGCACTACTGGGCCGGTTCATAAACCAAGACCAGCGGCGGACGGTACATTCGGAAAATACCCCTTCGGTGACATAGGGGTCGCGACGGCCGAAGTCTTCTGCGTCGGCTTGGTTACTGCGGCGCATGACGATCATGCTGCCGATAGGCTCACCCTTCGGGTCGAGAAACGGGCCGGACAGAATTAGGTCGGCTCCCAACCCCTCGTAATGGGCGCGGTGCTGGGCTCGAAATTTCAGGCGGTGCGCAAGAAAGTCAGGTTTGTCCAGTCCTGTGACGACAAAAAGCATCAGAGCAATCCTCGTGCCGCAAGGTTTTTCATGAGGGCACTAACCCCGAAGGTCCATGGTGCGCAGTGGTGCGAATGGCGAACGACATTGCGCAGCGCGCCGAGCCCGGTTGCAGAGATCGTCACTTCGTCGCCCAGTTTGTGCGTAAAGCCCTGACCCGGTGCTTCGCGGTCTTTGGTCGGTGCAAACAGCGTTCCCAAAAACAGCATAAAGCCATCGGGATATTGATGGTGCTGCCCGCAGGTTTGCGCCACCAGATCCAGCGGGTCGCGACTGATCTTGTTCATGGCGCTGTGCCCATCGAGCACGAATCCGTCTTCGCCTTTGACGGTGAGCTGCAGCTGGGCCTGGCGGACATCATCGAGACCCCAGCTTTGGTCGAATAGCCGGATAAACGGCCCGATCGCACAGGATGCGTTGTTGTCTTTGGCCTTGCCGAGCAGAAGAGCCGAGCGGCCTTCGATGTCGCGCAGATTGACGTCATTACCCAAGCTGGCGCCCTTCACTTGCCCCTGGCTGTTGACCGCCAAGACAATCTCGGGCTCGGGATTGTTCCAGCTCGAGCTTGAATGAATGCCGATCTCGGCACCCCATCCCACTGCCGAAAGCACCGGTGACTTGGTAAACACTTCAGCATCGGGGCCAATGCCAACCTCCAGATATTGCGACCAGACCCCTTCTGCGATCAGAGCCTGTTTGACCCGCGCCGCTTCTTCGGATCCGGCTTTCAGATTGGCGAGACTGTCTCCGATCAGGCTTCCGATACGCTGGCGAATGGCCGCGGCGCGATCAGCATTGCCGGCGGCCTTCTCCTCGATGACACGCTCGACCATCGATTGCGCGAACGTCACCCCGCATGCCTTGATCGCCTGAAGGTCGCACGGAGCCAGAAAATGCGTCGTGTCGGCGTCGGCACGGCCATCGCTCGCTGCCGCAACAGCCTCCAACTTGCCGATGGCTTCTCCCGTAAAGGTTTTGACATAGTCGAGCGCATCGGGGCGCTGCAGCAACGCCGAAACCGTAGGAGCCGCCACGCTGGTGATGTCGGAAAGCATGCCGTCACGCAGAGTGACGACGGCCGGGCCATGCTTGTCATTGCGCCACACCCGGCCGACCAGGGTTCCTGCCATTGCAGATGCGTCAAGGATGGGTGCCGGCATAAGATCCTCTAGTGGTTTACGAAACGGCGAAGGGAGGTCGCAATGGCGACCTTGCCTTGGCGATGCTGCATCACGACCTGAGAGGAGACGGGTTACCACCGAGACGTTTGCCGCTCTTTGAATCGAACAGATGGGCCTTTTCGGCGATCGGCCGGAAACCGATCGGATCGCCCGGCATCGCCTCGACACGCTCCCGGAAGAGACCAACAATCTGCTGGTCGCCAAGTGTGCCGATTACATGGGCCTCAGAACCTGTTGGCTCGACGACCTGTGCGGTAATCGCAACAGGCGAACTCGGTTCATAGATGAGGTGTTCGGGACGAATGCCATAGACGGCCGGGGTGTCAGACGCGACATCAGCGGCTGGGGGGAGGGGCAACTCCGTGCCATCCTCGAGCTGGAAAGTGTTTTTGCCCTGTGGTCGCGCCACACCGCGCAAGAAATTCATTGACGGCGAGCCGATAAATCCGGCCACGAACATATTGGCAGGATAGTCGTAAAGCTCGAGGGGCCGTCCCACCTGCTCGACAATCCCGTCGTGCATGACCACGATCTTGTCGGCCATGGTCATGGCTTCGATCTGGTCGTGCGTCACATAAACCGTCGTTGTCTTGAGCCTTTGATGCAGGCTCTTGATCTCGGCGCGCATCTGCACGCGCAGCTTGGCATCAAGGTTGGACAGCGGTTCGTCGAACAGAAAAACGCTGGGGTCGCGAACGATGGCGCGGCCCATGGCAACGCGTTGGCGCTGCCCACCTGAAAGCTGGCGCGGAAAGCGATCAAGATAGGCGCTCAGATTGAGTATGCGAGCGGCATTATCGATCTTGGCACGGCGCGTGGCCTTATCCACACCGGAGAGCTTGAGCGAAAAGCCCATATTCTCTTCGACGCTCATATGGGGATAGAGCGCATAGTTCTGGAAGACCATGGCGATATCGCGGTCCTTGGGGTGAAGCTCGTTGATCACCTTGTCCCCCAGCACGATGTCGCCGCCGCTGATCTCCTCCAGCCCGGCGATCATGCGCAGCAATGTCGACTTGCCGCAGCCCGAAGGGCCGACAAGCACGACGAACTGACCGTCCTCGATTTCCACCGACACGCCCTTGATAACCTGGACTGCGCCGTATGATTTTGTGGTGTCGCGAATAGAAAGTGGAGCCATTTGAGCCCTCCCTGCCGCGCTGAGCGGTCATGATGATATTCAGCGACCGGTCCAGGCCGGTTTCTGCTTGGCGGTAAATGCGGCAACGCCCAACTGGAAGTCCTGGCTGCCATAGCAAAGTGCGACCAGATCCTCGGCCTCGTCGAGATCGGCATCAAGCACACGTCGGATGGCTTTCTTGCTTGCCTTCAAGGTCAATGGTGCGTTTTCGAGGAGCCGCGCAACAAGCTTTGCGGTTGCCTCGTTAAGATCCTGCGGTTCGACCAGCCGCGAGAGAAAGCCGCATGACAGGGCCTCTTCGCCATCAAGCAACTCGCCCAACATGAGCATGCGCCGTGCGCGGCCTTCGCCGAACGCGGCAACAAGCCGGGCATAATTATGGATCGATAAGGTGTTGCCGATGGTCCGCGCGATAGGCACACCCAGGCGCGCGCCCTTCTCAGCGATCCGGATATCGCAACAGGCCGCAATGTTGAGGCCGCCGCCCACCGCAAAGCCTTCGATCACCGCAATCGTTGGCACTGGAATGTCGAGCAGCAAGGAGAGATAATGCTCCATCTTGCGCTCATAAGCGATCCCGTCGCTCCCATCGCTGAATTGGGCGAACTGGCTGATATCTGAGCCGGCAATGAAAGCCTGTCCGCCAGCGCCCTTCAGGACAACCGCTCGCATATCGCCGTCGGCAGCGACCGTCCTGCAGATTTCCCCGAGCTCCTCGTACATCTGCCAGGTCATGGCGTTGCGTGCATCGGGCCGATTGAAAGTTATGTAGCCGACCCGATCCTGTTTGGTGAAGACGACCTGTCCCTGGTTCATCATGCAAAGGCTCCACGCGCCACAAGGCTTTCGTCACCATCGTCGAAGCCAAGCTCTGAAAGGATTTCGGCCGTGTGTTGCGCCAGCAAAGGCGCCGACCGCCGCACACTTTGCGGTGTGCCGGACAATTTGACCGGGAAGCCGAGTGACTTGATCACGCCCTCTATCGGGTGCTCGACATCCATTACCATTTCGCGGGCATGTGTATGCTCGCTCGCCAGCACCTGCCCATAATCATAAATGGGACCGGCGGGGACGCCTGCGCCGAGGAAGGCCTCCACCCAATGGTCGACAGATTGCTTGGCGAATTCTGTTTCCAGCAGTTCGGCGAGCGCCACCCGATTTTGCAGCCGCTCCTTGTTCTCGATAAAGCGAGGGTCATTCAGAAGCTGCGGAAGCCCCACGACGTGTACAAAGGCAGTCCAGAGCTTTTGATTGGCAGCGCCGACAACGAAGTGTCCATCGGCAGCTTTGAACGCCTGGTAGGGCGCGCTCATTCGATTGGCTGTGCCCAGCGGTTCTGGTGACTTGCCGGTGGCCCAGTATTCGGTGGTTTCCCATATGCCCAACGCCAGTGCCGCCTCGAACAGGGACGCGTCAACATATTGACCCTGGCCGGTCTTCTCCCGACCGATCACGGCGCTCAGAATGCCATAAAGCGAAAAAAGACCCGCGCCGAGATCGCCCACAGAAATGCCGGATTTCACCGGCTCGGCGCCGGGAATGCCCATGGCACTGATGATGCCCGACATTGCCTGGGCGATAAGGTCAAAGCCCGGACGTCCCGACCACGGACCAGTCTGCCCAAACCCGGAAATGGACGCATAGATCAGCCGTGGATTGCGAGCGCTAAGCGTTGGGTAGTCGATGCCTAGTTTTTTGGCGACGCCGGGGCGGCCGTTCTCGACCACGATGTCGGCGGTATCCACGAGGCGATAAAACACCTCGCGGCCCGCTTCGCTTTTCAGATTGAGAGCGATGGAGCGCTTGTTGCGGTTGAGCGCCAGAAAGCCGGGGCTGTCCGCGCCCTTCATGCGAAAGCCCATCGACTTTCGCGTCTGGTCTCCGCCATTGGGCGGTTCGACCTTGATGACGTCGGCACCCATGTCGCCGAGGAGCATGCAGCAGAAGGGGCCGGCCATGACCTGGCTCAGATCGAGGACACGGAGGTGCGATAACGGCTGTACTGCCGACAGCGGGTTAGAACCGGGTTGGCCATTGGCACTTGGCAAAGTTGCACCTCTTTGACTCGTTTGAGATGGATCTGCATCAACGGCAAAGGGTGCCTGATGCCCAATCTTGTATGCAAGAATGCTTCAACGTCAATCCCCTCGCACAATGTTAGGTGAAGATGTACGATCAGGTACCGATTGCATACAGGGGTTGAAAGGAAGTTGCTGAATGGACGACGAAGAAGTCATGGTGGACGCCGCGCCTGGCGCTGTGGAAAACATCCCCAGGAGGGGGAGGCTGCATACACAGGCGGCCCAGCAGCTGCGTACGATGATTCTGTCCGGCGAGCTCCCGCCCGGCACTCGACTGCGAGAAGTTCAGCTTTGCCAGCAGCTTGGCGTGTCGCGCACCCCCGTACGTGAGGCTTTCCGCACGCTCGCGGCCGAAGGAATGATCGATCTTCTGCCCAATCGAAGCGTTATCGTTGCTCGGCTGCGCTCGCCCGATATCGGGCATCTTTTCGAGGTCGTGGGCGCGCTTGAGGCACTGGCTGGCGAGCTGGCCGTGAAGCTCGTAACCTCCGAGCAAATCGGCGAAATCGCTGGCCTGCATAACAAAATGCTGGAGTCCTATGAGAAGCGGGAGCGAGCCGCCTATCTCGATCTCAACCACAGGATCCACCGCCGTATCGTCGAGATTTCAGCCAATCCGGTTCTGATCAGCACATGGCAGACCCTCATCCCGCGCGTCGAAAGAGCGCGTGCTATTGCCAATCTCAATCCCGATCGCTGGGTCGCTGCCGTTTATGAGCACTCCCGCATGCTTTCGGCGCTGGTGTCGCGGGATGGCGATCTTCTGTCGCAGCTGACGCGCGAGCATTTCATGAATGGCCTCCGTCATATCCCCCAGGAGTCCGGGTCAGGGCAGGGCACTTGATTGCGCTTGGGAATGTATCAAAAGGCGAACATCTGAGGCGCTGAATGGCATCAGCCGAACGGTACGGATTGGCCTAAAGTGGATTATTTCCGAGATTCCGTTTCACACCACCGTTGACACCAAACCTTCTTGCATACAAGATCGGGACATGAGAGGCGGCTATCTGGGCCGTTTGCAAGGAGGAAGTCTAATGTCCGCAACAGCGGCTGAAGCCGGCAACACCATCGATCCGTTCGAAATCCGCAAATACTTCGAGCACCTGCGCGTTGCCGACGTTGCCGACGGCATGGACGGTATCGGCTATTTCAATGTCGGGCTTGTCAGCCAGGACATCCGCCCGATCTGGGTTGGCATGAAGTTCTGGGGCGTTGCCTATACGGTGCGCGCCGTGCCGGCCAACAAGCCGATGTGGAAGCTCGATACAACCGAAGACATCGTCAACGCCCATGGCGTTTGGTTCAATAAGATGGGCAATGCGGCCTCTCACATGGGCCGCGAAATCAAGCCGGGCCATGTTGTCGTCATGGACGCTGGCAGTGCCGACGATGTCGGCTTCTGGGGTTCTGAAAACAGCCTCGGCGTGGTTCAGGCCGGCGGCGTCGGCATCATCACCAATGGTGCCTGCCGCGACTCGGGCGAGATCATCGTCCAAAAGACCCCGCTCGCTTCCAAGACGCGCGCCCGCACGATTATCCCCGGCCGCATCGAAGCCGTGGAAACGCAGACCACGATCGGCATTGGCGGCGCTCAGGTGCGGCCAGGCGACATCGTTGGCCTCGACGATGACGGTATCATCGTGGTGCCGGTCGAAATTGCCCGCGAAGTGGCCCTGCATGCTTACCACGTGCTCCTGGCCGATATGCGCAAGCGCCGCGAAAAGTACGACGCCCTGGGCATGACGCACGACGCCTCGGTCGATGTCGAAGGCATCGAGAAGTATTACGCCGAGCTCGAAGCCTCGCGCTGATTTCAAACAGGAGCGCTCGCGATCCGCGGGCGCTCGAAAAAGAGCCGACATTATCGGCCGTAGCCATCGCAACAAATGAGGGAAATCATGACCAAGTCACGCCGACTACTGGCGTTGCTGGCTTCGACCAGCATGCTCGCCGTGCCCGCTTTTGCTCAGGAGGACGTTGTCACCATCCAGTTTTGGGAGGGACACTCTGTTCAGGAGGAACAAGCCACCATCAGGATGATCGAAGCCTTCGAAGCGTCGCACCCCAACATCAAGGTTGAGCGCATCAAGACCAGCTTCGGCACCAATTTCGAGCGGATCACCACCGCCGTCGCATCGAATTCCGCGCCCGACGTCAGCCCGATCTGGAGTGGCTTTCTGACCCAGTTTGCCGAACAGGGCCAGCTTGCCGATCTCACTCAATATGGCGTTTCCGCTGAAGAAACCGACATTTATCCGGGCGCCTTCGAATACGTGCTCTGGAACGATGGTGTTTATGGCCTGCCCTATGCCTACGATCCTCGTTTCCTCGTGATGAACGACCAGGCGTTTGCCGATGCGGGCATTACCGAGCCTCCCAAGACCTTCGACGAACTGATCACTCAAATCGAGCAGCTCACCGTCGGCACGCCAGGCAATATCGAGCGCTATGGTTTTGGCCTTGGTGGCGCTGACTCGCTGGCCTACTTCTTCATCAACCTGCTCTACGCCGAGGGCGGTCAGGTCTTTAACGAGGACGGCACCGAAGTCGTCTTCAATAATGAGGCAGGCGTCGCTGCGGGCGAAATCATCTCACGTCTTGCCGAACTGCCCGGTGCCGCGCTTAATGCCGGCGAAGGTCTGCGCCAGAACGTCCTACAGGGCCGCGTGGCAATGATTTATGACGGTCCTTGGGTGTTCTACGATGCCAGCAACGACCCTGAATCGCAGCCGATCTCCATTTCGCGCGTGCCGATGCCCAATGCCGACGATGTTCCGCTCAATTTCGGCAGCGTTGGCGCCTACGTCGTCTATGAGCAAAGCGACAACAAGGAAGCGGCAGCAGAATTCGTGAAGTTCCTGGCTTCGGCTGAGGCGCAGCAATATCGCGTCGCCATGCTCAAGCCGGGCGTTTCGCCGGGCGTCTTCGAAGCACCCGAAGCCATTGCCACCTTCGAGGAAAACCCGGGCCTTCGCACTGCCCAGGAACTGCTTGAGGAATCGCGCATCTTCCCGCGGCACAAGAACTGGCCCAGTGTGTTCCAGGCCATCATTCCTGCGGTGGAAGCTATCATCTCGGGTGAAGAGCCACAAACGGCGTTGGATAACGCCGCCAATCAGGTCAACCGCACCCTCCGTCGCGGTTGATCCCTCCCGGCCCGCCTCAGTTTATCTGGGGCGGGCTTGCAGATTGCCGCAAGCCAAGACCTGCGGGATTGCCGTCATTGCCAAGGAGCAGGTCCATGACCATCAAACAGCAGCAGCTTCTGCTCGGCCTCTTCTTTTTGGGCATCCCACTTTTGTGGCTCTTGGTCTGGGTCATCGCCCCGATCTTTGTGGTGCTTTACCTCAGCTTCACAAGCTTCAATATCCTGTCGCCTCCCGAATGGGTGGGCTTTTGGAACTATGAAGACCTCTGGCACGACAACCTTTACTGGCGCGCCTTCGGCAACACGCTTTACTTCACGGCGTTTGCCATGCCGCTTGGCGTCAGCCTCTCGATGCTGCTGGCTTTGCTGGTAAATACGCGCCTCCCGGGCGCCTGGCTTTTCCGCACCATCTATTATCTTCCGGTCGTGTCCCCGCTGATTGCCACCGCGCTGGTATGGGTGCTGTTTTACGAGGTCTCGAGCGGGCTCTTCAATTATCTGCTCAACTCGGTCGGCCTGTCTGCCCAGCCCTGGCTCAACAGCACCACGACCGCGATGCCGGCGATCATCATCATGAGCGTCTGGAAAAGCCTCGGCTTCAACATGGTGATTATTCTGGCCGCACTGCAGGCCATTCCCAAGGAGCTCAACGAGGCCGCTTCCCTCGATGGCGCCGGTCGCGTCAGGCAGTTCTTCGCCATCACGCTGCCCCTGCTGCGCCCCGCCATGACCTATGTCCTGATCACCACCCTTATCGGTTCGTTCCAGGTGTTCTCGCAGGTCTATGTCATGACCGAAGGGGGGCCGAACAACTCAACGGTCACCCTCGTGCACCTCATTTACCGCACCGCCTTTCAGAACCTTGATTTCGGTTATGCGTCCGCCATGGCCATGGTCCTGTTCATCATCCTGGTCATCGCGTCCTTCATCAATCTGCGCCTCGTCAGCCGCGGCAACCTTTACGAATAGGAGAGCGCAATGGCCATCGAGTCCCTTCCCCTTCCCGCCGTTGCTGCCGCCAAGCCCGCCGCCGGGCGCAGCCGCCGCAAGCTTTTGCGGGCAGTCCTCACCTTTTATCTGCCGGCCACCATCATCGCCGTCCTGATGCTGTTTCCCCTGTTCTGGATGGTCTCGGTTTCGCTGCGCACCAATTCGCAGATTTTCACCTATCCCCCGGCCATTGTCGTGTGGCCGCCGCGCTGGGAGAACTACGTCGACATCTGGAATGACCCGCGCATGCAGATGGGTCTCCAGACCTGGAACACTCTGATCTACGCTACCGTGCGCACCTTCTTGCAGCTGATATTCTCGGCCATGGCTGCCTTTATCCTGGCGCGGTTTCACTTTCCGGGCCGCAACCTCGTCTTCTATCTGGTCCTCGCGACCGTGATGATCCCGGACGAAGTGATGATGGTGCCGCTCTTCCTCATGGTGAAGTCCGTCCCCCTGGCGGGTGGCAACGATCTGTTCGGCGCTGGCGGCACAGGGTGGCTCGATACCTTCTATGGTCTCATTCTTCCGGGCGTCATCAGCGGCTATTCGATCTTTTTCCTTCGTCAGTTTTTCCTGACGCTGCCCAAGGAACTGGAGGAAGCCGCACGCATCGATGGCTGTTCCGAACTCGGAATCTTCTGGCGCGTGGCATTGCCCATGTGCACGCCAGCCCTGATTGCGCTCGGCATCTTTTCCTTTCAGGCCGCCTGGTCGGACTTTACCTGGCCCCTGATCATCTCCGGCTCGCCCGGCACACGCACCATTCAGCTCGGCTTGGGCTTGATGGCAACGACGGATGGAACCGACTGGTCCATGCTGCTCACCGGCGCGGTGCTTTCCACTTTGCCCCTTATCGCTCTCTTTGTTTTTCTTCAGCGTTTCATCGTGACCGGCGTCAACTTCGGCGTCGGCAAGTAGGCCCCAATGCAGATCATCGACGCCCATCACCATTTCTGGAATATCGAACAGAACTATCTTCCATGGCTGCGCGACGAACCGCCGATCCCGTTCCGTTACGGTGACTATTCCTCTCTCAAGCGAAACTACCTGATCGAGGATTACCGACGGGATGCAGGGCGCTTCGATGTGATCGGCTCGGTCTATATCGAAACCGAATGGGATCCCGCCGATCCGGTGGGAGAAACAAGATGGGTGAAAGAAATCCGGCCACAGGGCCTGCCCAGCGTCATGGTGGCGCAAGCCTGGCTTGATCGCGACGATGCAGAGGCTGTCCTGCACGCCCATGGGCAGACCCCGTTCGTGCGCGGTATTCGCCATAAGCCGCGTGCCGCCAGGAGCCCCGATCTCGTAGAGCCGGATTTGCCCGGCTCCATGGGTGACTCCGCGTTCCGCAAGGGCTTTGCGCTGCTCAAGCCCAACGGGTTATCATTCGATCTGCAGACACCGTGGTGGCATTTCGAGGAAGCTCGGGCACTCGCCGATGCCTTTGGCGATACCCAGATCATCGTCAACCACACCGGCCTGCCATCCGATCGCAGCGCCTCGGGCCTGGCAGGGTGGCGCAAGGCGCTCAAGCTTCTGGCAGGCGCACCCAATGTTGCTATCAAAATCTCAGGCATCGGCCTTGTCGGCCGGCCCTGGACGGTAGCGGACAATCAGCCCATCGTGCTCGACGCCATCGAAATCTTCGGTACCGACAGGGCGATGTTTGCGAGCAACTTTCCGGTGGATGGCCTTGTTGCAAGTTTTGAAACCATTTTCGATGGTTTTGCCCAGATCACGGCCCAGTTCGCCGATGCCGACCGCGCTCTGCTTTTCCGCGAAAATGCTCGTCGCATCTATCGCCTTGAGGGGAAAACGGTTTGACCGCGCCAAAACCGCGTCTTGGTTTTATCGGCCTTGGCATCATGGGCGCGCCCATGGTTCTGCGCCTGTTGGACCAGGGATATGAGGTTTTCTGCTGGAACAAGGAGCCGGAAAAGGCGTCCGAAGTGGTGCCGGCCGGCGCCAAGTGGCTTGATGGCCCGCACCGGGTCCGCGAAGCCTCCGACATCGTCATCCTTTGCATTCTGGATGGCAAGGCCGTTTCCTCGGTCTGCTTCGGCGAAAACGGAATGGCGCGAGCGCTGGGTGGTGCGTCGCTGCTGATCGATTGCTCGACCATCAATCCCGACGAAACCCAGGATTTTGCCGCTAGGCTTCAAGCCGAAGCCGGCATGGCATGGGTCGACGCCCCGATTTCGGGCGGACCCAAGCTGGCTCGGGACGGCAGGCTTATCATCCTGGCGGGCGGCGACAAAGCAAAGGTGGACCAGGCTCGGCCGGTTCTGGAAGACCTGTCCGCCAATCTGACGCACTTTGGCGCCCTGGGAGCAGGTCAAACGGCAAAGATCATCAATCAGACCATTGTCGGGGTGAACTATGTGCTGATGGCCGAAACCTTGGTGATGGCTGAAAAGGCCGGGATCGACCCAGCCTTGCTGCCCGGTGCCTTCGCCGGAGGCGCATCCGACTCACGCAGCCTGCAGTCGATTTTCCTTCAGATGCACCATGCAGATTTTGACAAGCCCAATGCCTATGCGCGACAACTCGATAAGGACCTGCGCAATGTCAGAGAGTTTGCAGAAGCACTCGATCTCGATCTGCCCTTGCTGCGCGCCGCTGTCGAACGCTACGCCCAGTTTGTCGACGAGGGCAATGGCATGAAAGACAGCGCCTTTATCAGCCGCTTTTATCAGGCGCGAATGACCGGGAAATAACGCGCTCATTTGGCGGCGATGCGCGCGGCGCGGTGTTAACATGCCGCAATTTGCCTGCACCTGATTGTGCGCTTATGGAAGTCGCAAGCCGAGTTTAATCGTACTTCGGAAGGTGCCCAACGGCGCCTGCCGGCACAGGCCCAGGATCATGCAGCCGCTCCTTTCCAAATTCCAGCAATTCGTCGGACATCGGCATGTCCTGGTCGGTGACCGGCAAACACGTCGCTTCCGCAAGGGTTATCGCTTCGGCGACGGGAAAGTGCTCGCCGTGGTTCGACCCGGCACTTTGCTCGAGCAATGGCGGGTGCTGCAGGCCTGCGTCGAAGCTGACGTTATTGTCATCTGCCAGGCAGCCAACACCGGTCTGACTGGAGGCTCGACGCCCGATGGCAATGACTATGATCGGCCCATCGTGATCATCAATACGCTGCGCCTTGATCGCATCGACCTGCTCAGCGAGGGCCGTCAAGTGCTGTGCTTGCCCGGCGCAACCCTCGACAAACTGGAAAAGCGCCTGCGCCCGCTCGGCCGTGAACCCCATTCGGTCATCGGGTCCTCCTGCATCGGCGCTTCCGTTATCGGCGGCGTCTGCAACAATTCGGGCGGTTCGCTGATCCGCCGCGGCCCCGCCTATACCCAGCTTGCCCTCTTCGCGCAGGTCGATGCTCAGGGCATTTTGCATCTGGTCAACCACCTCGGCGTCGAGCTGGGCGCCGTTCCGGAAACCATCCTCGCCCGCCTGGACAAGGGAGACTACACGGCCGCCGATGTGCGCGAGGAGGGCAACCAGTGGGCCTCCGATCGCGGCTACCATGACCATGTCCGCGAAGTCGATGCGCCGACGCCCGCGCGCTTCAACGCCGATCCGCGCCGACATTACGAAGCCTCTGGCTCCGCCGGCAAGGTGGCCGTCTTCGCCCTGCGCCTCGATACCTTCGAGGCCGATCTGGATATCGCCGTGTTCTATATAGGCAGCAACGATCCATCCGATCTGGCCATGGTGCGTCGCGATATCCTTTCGGGCTTCACCAATATGCCCATCGCGGGCGAATACATGCACCGCGGCGCCTATGACCTGTCACAGCGCTACGGCAAGGACCTGTTCCTGTTCGTCAAACACCTGGGCACCGATAATGTGCCCAAGGCCTATGCGGTCAAAAGCTGGTTCGATGGTCTGACCGAAAAGCTCGGCATGGGCGGCCACGTCACCGACCGCCTGCTGCAGGCCGTGGTCGGCGTCCTGCCTGAACACTTGCCGGCCCGCCTCAACGATTATCGCGACCGCTACGAGCACCACCTGATGCTGCGCATGGGCGGCGAAGGCATCGCCGAAGCCCGCGCTTACCTCGCCCGACATTTCCCGACACAGGCCGGCGCCTACTTTGAATGCACGGAAGAGGAAGGCAAGTGTGCCTATCTCAACCGCTTCGCCATCGGCGGCTCGGTGGTCCGCTTCCGCGACGTTCATCCCGACGAAGTGGAGGATATCGTCGCCCTCGATATCGCCCTGCCGCGCAATACCGTCGACTGGTTCGAAACCCTTCCCGCCGAACTCGAGCAGCATTTCGTCCGTAAGATGTATTGCGGACATTTCTTCTGCCATGTCCTGCATCAGGAATATCTGGTGCGGCGCGGCGGCGATCTCCACGCCATCGAGGCGGCGATGCTCAAGCTCCTCGATGCCCGCGGCGCCGAATATCCGGCCGAGCACAATGTCGGTCATCTATACGATGCCAAGCCCGCGCTACGGGACCATTATCGCCAGCTTGATCCAACCAATAGTTTCAATCCCGGCATTGGCAAAACCCCCCGCAAGAAACACTGGGCGGCGTGACATAGAAACCAGCCGCTCTCCCGCCCAGATCGACGCGTACGGCACGGCCGGTCCACGCCTCTCAACAGCCAACAAAGGCGTCGCCCTTCGCTTTCAGAAACCTCGGGACAACAGATGAACAGTTTCTCCCTCGACGGCGTAGCACCCCTGATCGACCCAGATGCCGCCTGGATCGCCCCGACCGCTGTCCTTGTGGGCCGGATCATCATTCATGCAGATGCCAGCGTTTGGTTCGGCGTGGTAGCGCGCGGCGATAATGAGCCGATCACCATCGGCGCGCGCAGCAACGTGCAGGAAAACTCAGTCCTGCACACCGACATGGGCTATCCTCTCACCATCGGGACCGGATGCACCATCGGCCACCGCGCCTTGCTCCATGGCTGCACCATCGGAAACAACACTTTGATCGGCATGGGCGCGACCGTTCTGAACGGCGCCCGCATTGGCGAAAATTGCCTTATTGGAGCTGGCGCCTTGATCACCGAGAATAAGGAAATTCCCGCCGGCTCGCTTGTCGTAGGCGCGCCGGGCAAGGTCGTGCGCATGCTCGATGCCGAAGCGATCAAAGGCTTGCAAAGATCAGCTGAAGGTTATGTCCTCAACGCACGCCGCTTCGCTGCAGGATTTTCCGCGTCGCCCGCTAGCGGCAAGTTTGATCCGACATGAGATCATCTAAGCACGTGTGAAGCTGGTGTCGCTGCGCCACTTCTGAGCGCCATCGTCATCATCGACACAACGGGAGCATGTATCACGCTGTTGCCGGTGTAGTTGAGCAAACAAGGCCCCCCAATTATCGTACCTGAAGTCCGTAGCCAAAGAACGGCTCAGTCAGCCAAAGGAGGCGACCAATTTCCGCTCTTGTGGTGTTGCCGCTTACAATTGAACGTCCGTAATGGGGCGAGTTACAGCGGCGTTGGCGGGACGGCGATTGGCAGCTTTCGGAAACTTTAAAACCGTCTCGTAAAGGCTGTAATGGGGTCGCTTGCTGCCGGTCAGAGAGGCGCCCCATGCACTAACCCGCTCCGCGGGAGGGGTGCGCGCGGGATGTTCAGCGTCATCGTTTAGGTCTTTGAGCGGCTGAGGTCGCAGTCGGACCATGGAGTTTCTTTCAACGAGAGGAACTCCCCATGGTTACGTCACCCACCATTTCACCGGTAACGCCGCTCCGCCAACGCATGCAACAGGACATGCTGATGCGCGGCCTGGGCGTCCACACCCAGCACGATTATGTGCGTCACGTCCGGCGCTTTGCCGCCTTCTTGGGGCAGAGCCCTGATGTGGCCACGGCAGACGATATCCGCCGCTACCAGCTCTTTCAGCATGAGAACGGCGTCAGCCCCTCCACGATCAACGGTGCCGTCTCGGCTCTGCGCTTCCTGTTCGACGTGACGCTGAAGCGGCCGGATCTGTCGCGGGCCCTGGTGATCATCCGCTATCAGCGCCAACTGCCTGACGTGCTCAGCATCGAGGAGGCGGCCCGGCTGCTCGAGGCGGCGCCAGGCATCAAGTATAAGGCCGCGCTCGGGGTCGCCTATGGCGCCGGCTTGCGCGTCTCCGAGGTCGCCCATCTCAAGGTCGACGATATCGACAGCGCCCGCATGCTGATCCGGGTCGAACAAGGCAAGGGACGCAAGGATCGCAACGCCATGCTCTCGCCCCAGCTGCTGGAGCTGCTGCGCCTGTGGTGGCGCGAGGGCAAGCGAACGGGCGTCATGCTGCCTCATGGCTGGCTATTTCCGGGGCGCTCGCGCACCGATCCGATCTCGTCGCGGCAATTACATCGCGCGGTACAGGAGGCGGCAGAGGTCGCCGGCATCCGCAAACGGGTCAGCCCGCACACCCTTAGGCACAGTTTTGCCACGCACCTCCTGGAGCAGGATGTTGATATCCGGGTTATCCAGGTGCTGCTTGGGCACTCCAAGCTCGAGACAACCGCACTTTACACCAAGGTCTCGACCCGTACGATCCAGGCGGTGGCCAGTCCGCTCGACCGGTTGATGGCTCTGATGGAGGATAAACCTCCACCCGCCTGAGCGGTGCGCGCCACCATTGAGGTCGCCGATGTCTTCCGCGCTGCCGGCCCCGCCTATCGCGCGACCCATGCCGGGCATCTGAGCCTGGGCCAACTCAAGGTCATGTCGGCGATCGAGACCTGCCGTACCGCTGCGCTTGGTGGTCATGTGGAAGCCTGTTCTGACTGCGGGCATCAGCGGATCGCCTACAACTCCTGTCGCAACCGGCATTGCCCACGGTGTCAGGGCGCCGCTGCACGCGCCTGGCTCGAAGCACAAGAGGCCAACCTCCTGCCGGTCGGCTACTTCCACGTCGTGTTCACGCTACCCGCCCAGGTCGCCGACATCGCCTTCCACAACAAGGCGCTGGTCTACGACCTGCTGTTCAAGACGGCATCCGAGACCATGCTGACCATCGCGGCCGACCCAAAACATCTGGGCGCCCGCATCGGCATGACCGCCGTGCTCCATACCTGGGGTTCGGCCATGACCCACCATCCGCACATCCACATGATCGTGCCCGGTGGTGGCATCACACCGGATGGGCGGTGGATCTCGTCGCGACCAGCCTTCCTGCTGCCGGTGCGGGTGCTTGGGGCACTGTTCCGCCGGTTGTTCCTGAGCAGGCTGCTCGAGCTGCATAATGCTGGGAATCTCGCCTTCTTCGGCAAGCGGGCAGGGCTCAACGACCGCCGTGCCTTCCAGCGTCATCTCGCGCCGGTCCGCAGAAAACGCTGGGTGGTCTATGCCAAAGCGCCCTTTGCAGGGCCTGAGGCGGTGCTCGCCTATCTCTCCCGCTATACCCATCGCGTCGCGATCTCGAACAGCCGCCTCATCGCCTTCGACGGCAATGAGGTCACCTTCCGTTACAAGGATTATCGCCGCAGCGGCGCCAACCGGCAGCGCGTCATGACCCTGGTCGCCGACGAGTTCATTCGTCGCTTCCTGATCCACGTCCTGCCGCGCGGCTTCCACCGCATCCGGCACTACGGCCTGCTCGCCGGCTCCGTTCGCAAGGAGAGCCTCGCCCAGGTCCGCGACATGTTGGGGGTGGCGCCGGCGTCCGGTGAACCGCCGGCCACCAAGACCGCCCCAGACCCGTGCCCGCCTTGTCCCTGCTGCGGCGGCACCATGGTCATCATCGAGACCTTCGCGGCATGGTGCCAGCCCCGGGCGCCGCCAACCACGAGACCACCAACCCGGGAGACCGTCCATGACCCGGCATGATCCGCCTGTTCAAACGGCTGCGACGCATCGCAGACCGACGAAATGGTTCGCGCCAGACGCTCCAGCGACCATCATCATGCACACCAATCCCACCACTAGCGTCGCCGCTGAGGCTCAAATGCTGCCCGGACAACGTCCAACTGGCAAACGTGCCACGCCATATGCCGCAGTGCGCAGCCGGCACTTGACCAGGCCAAATCCAAAAACCCCATAGCTCAGCGCATGCGGACCCCGGGTTCCTGCATGGGTGGCTTTCGTACGCCAAACAGCGCCCGAAACCCTTCACCATTCTAGCCGTTTGAAGACTCTGCAAGGGCACCTAGGAGCGGACATTGCCGCCTGCCGAGCGAACAACTGGATAGAGGTGGACAGGACCGGCACGTCTGGCAACGCATAGGAACCTAGCGCTCATCCGGGCCTTACCACCATCACGTCGCAGTCCACCTTGGTCATGATCTCCTCTGCCGTACTGCCCAGGATCGCGCTCAGCAATCCGGTTCGCCCTTCCGAGCCCACCACTACGAGATCTACCCTCCAGTCGGAAACATAGTGGCCCAGGTTGCGGGCGACCTGTCCCATTTCGGCGATGACATTGATCTCATCGGCAGCCTCTCCGAGAACGGACTTCACCCACTTCTGTGCGTTCGCTGTTTCGCTGGCGCGAAGATCGCGTTCCACATTGTCGAGATTGTCCAGTTTATCGGCATAGGGCACGTCGAAGCCGTAAAAGATGCTGACATTGGCCTGTCTGAAAGCGCCCGCAGCAAACATCATCGCGTGACGGGACACGTCCGTCAGGTCACTGGCGACGACTATATTCCGATAGGGACCCGCGACGCGACGCTTCACGGCGAGGACTGGGGCTTGGGAATGCTTGGCGATTTCAGTGACCATACGGCCGATCTTGTCAGCCCCGTAGGTTTCGTCATGAGCAATGCCGGTAATGATCAGATCGGAGCCGGCCTGCTGAGCGGATTCCGTTACCAGTGTATACGGAGCGCTGTTTTTGACGACCAGAGAGCCACGGACATTCGACCAGCCGGGAAACTCGGTTTCGAGCTTCCGCCGGGCGATTGCAACAGGATCTGGCGACCGCCGCCACGTCGGACCTTGCACCCAGAAGGCGTATTGAGTGTCCTCGACCGCGTGGACCAGTTGCACCTCCGCATCCCATTGCTGGGCCAAAGCAATGGTGCGATCGAACGCACGGTCACTGCGCGCGCTGAGATCGGTTGCAAGGGTGATCTTTCGCGGTAGGGAGAATTCGGTCATCAAGCAATCCTTGGTCGTTGAATGGCGGCGCGTCGTCCGCCGTGGGGAAGCCCTGCCCCCCACGGCAGTGTTCCGTTAGTCGGCGCGGTCCTGCAGCTCCTCCGGAACAGTTTCCAGCGTCAGCGGCACCGTGTGAGCGGCGTAGCTGGCAAACGTTTCCCGTTCCAGGCCTTCGGTCAGGAGCCGCCTGTGGTAAGGGGCGTCGAAGATGCCCATCCATTCATCGATGCTGTTGTCCTGCTGGAGGAAGTAGCGGTCCCCCCCATGACATGAGAGGCAGTCCCGGAGATAGAGTTCCTTACCGTCGGCTGGTAGGCCGGCAAGCATCGATGCCACGTCGGAACCGGCCGGCTCGGCGGGCAGGTTGAGAGAAAGATAATCGGCCAGCGCTGCCAATGCTTCGGAGGGTTCAATGCCCTGGAGTTCGGCCTGCCAGGCCTGGGCATCGAGGTCTTTTGCGACCACCGCCTCGAGAGTGGCTGTGTCGCCCTCGACCCACTGGGCAAGGTTTTCCTTGGGTCCAGGCGGAAGCGCCGCCGCCGGGTTTGCCTGGGCTGGCGCAATAACAAGCATCACCGACACAACGAGTGCTGAGAAGCGGCCAAATCCAAACCACCGGTGCGTGGCGTGTCCGTTGCAGGTCATCGGGTATCCTCCATCTTGGCTGGGCGAGTGCGCTGTCGTTTCATTCCAAGCGTGCCATGCTAATCGTATATTGGGCCTAAAGGATTGACCTGTGTCAAATCTTCGAGATACCCACGATACTAATGTGAGGGTCAAATCCGGCGATTGCGACGAATGGGAGATGGATGAAAGTCAGGGTAACAGGCGGGTTCAACCCCTGGTTCGGTCCGGCGCCTTCATATGACGGCGAAACCGGGCTCGTGCCCCGGACCATCGCCATCCTGGGAGATGACACGCCGGGCATCCGAGCGGTTTTCGAGCAGGAGGAAGGTGCAATGGTCGCGGCCGGTGACCCGCTGTTCACCGACCGTCGCCGGCCCGAACTGCGTCATGTCGCCCCGGCCGCGGGCATCATCACCGAGATAAGCCGTGGACCGCGCCGGAGTTTGGACCGGCTGGTCATCACCCTGGACATCGACAGCAAGGCTCCTCGAACCTTCATGGTCCCCGACCGGCTGGACCGGAATGCACTGGTCGCGCTGATGATCGAGGCGGGACTGTGGATCGGTCTTAGGACCCGTCCTTTCGGACGCATTCCCGCGCCTGCGGACCAGCCTGAGGCGCTGTTCATCACCGCCATCGACACCCGCCCGTTGGCGCCCGATCCATCCGCCGTGATCACGCCACGCCGCCTCTGGTTCGGGCGCGGTCTGTCCGCCCTGCGCCTCCTGACGTCGGGCAAGACCTATCTCTGTCATGGTGAGGGGGCGGTGATGCCATCGGTGGATGGCGTGGTTCCGGCACGCTTTGCCGGCCCCCACCCGGCGGGACTTGCTGGCACGCATATTCATCATCTCCACCCCGTCGGTGCGCGGGGCACCGTATGGCATCTCGGCTACGAGGAGGTGATCGCGCTGGGGCACCTGCTTGAAACCGGCACCATCTGGCAGCGCCGGGTGGTCGGCCTGGCAGGCGACGGGGTCAGGCAAGCGGTACTGCTCGAAACCGTGCCCGGCGCCGATCTGCATGAGCTATTTTCCGGCCGCCTGGTGGAGGCGCCGGTTCGGCTGCTGTCGGGCTCCCCCGTCGATGGGCGGGTCGGGCGCTATCTGGCGCGCGGCCACCAGCAGGCTTCAGCCTTGCGCCATGCGCCGGTGCCCGAGCGCTCGACAGGGCTCCGTCACGCTGCCGACTGGCTCATGCGGGGAAGCGGCGCCGTGATCCCCAATCGATTGCACGAAAGCGCGGCGCCACCCTTCCTCCTTCCAGTGCCGTTTCTGCGCGCCATCAGCGTCGGCGACACCGAAACCGCCCGCCGGCTGGGGGCATTGGAACTGATCGAGGAAGACCTGGCACTGCTGGCTTACGCAGACGGCGGCAAGGCCGATTTCGGTCGCATGCTCCGCAATGTCCTCGATGCCCTGGAGGCGGAGCGATGATGCCGTCGCGCCTGACGCCGCTTGCCACCCATCCGCTGCTGCGCGGGCAATTGCCCGTGCTGGCGGGGCTGGCGCTCCCCCTGTTGTGGAGTGTCTGGGGGGACGGCCCCGCTGTGTTGGGCAGGGTCGCACTGGTCGGCGCCATCGTGCTGGCCTGGCAGGTGGTTTTCACCCGCATTCGCCGTCAGGGATTTGGCCTCGAAGGCATCTCTGCTGCCATCATCATCGCCCTGCTGGTACCCGCAACGGCGCCGGTGTGGCAACTGGTTCTCGGCACGACGTTCGGCGTGGTCATAGGCCTCCTAGTGTTTGGTGGCTATGGCCGCAACATCCTCCATCCTGCCGTCGTGACCCTGGCCTTTTTGATGTTCTCCTTTGCCGGCGAGGGCTATCGGGAGGCTTCGGCATTGCCGATCTGGACGCTGGTGCCGGCGCTCTTGCTGCTGACCGTATCGGGCCAGGCCAACTGGCGCGTTCTGGCCGGCGCGCTTCTGGGGCTGCTGGGGCTCGGCTGGCTGCAGGCAGTTCCCGAAGCGACCGATCTCGCGCAAACCGGTCTCTTCTGGCTGGTGCTGCTGTTTCTCGTGGCCGATCCCGTCGCCTCCGCAGCGACCGATTGGAGCCGGCCTTTCCATGGACTGCTGTTCGGGGTTCTTGCGACCCTCTTCCTCCAGACCGGCACGGCGATCAGCACGCTGGTATTCGCTGCCCTGATGGCGACGATCTTTGCGCCCCTGCTCGACGCCATGGCGATCGCCGTCAACGTCAGGATAAGGGAGCGTCGTCATGGCTGAGGCTCACCGACCCAATCCCTGGCGGCGATTCCTCGACCGACCCAATACAGACCGCACAAAAACGGTGGGCATCGCCCTGCTCGTCGCCGTGGTCTGCGGCTTGTCGGTGTCGATCGCGGCCGTGGCCCTGCGCCCCCTGATCGCGGCCAATGTCGTGGCCGAGCGGCAGGCGCTGATGAGCGCCATGCTGGCAGGTCTCCCCGGGATCGGGGAAATCCTCGAGGAGGCCGGAGCCGATGCTGCGGAAATCGCCATCGTCGATCTCGGTAGCGGCACCTTGGCGGATACCATCGACCCAGCCGACTTCGACCAGGCAGCCATCGCGGCGGACCCCGCGACCAGCACCGCCCTCGATCGTGCCGAAGATCTGGCAGGCATCGGCCGGCGCGAGAACCTCGCGCAGGTCTACATGGTGCGGCGCGACGGCGAACTGGCGCTGGTCGTGCTGCCCATCTACGGCAATGGCTACCAGTCCACCATCCGCGCCTATGTGGCGCTGGAGGCTGACCTGCAGACCGTGGCCGCCTTCACGGTCTACGAGCAGGGCGAAACCCCCGGTCTTGGCGCCCGCATCGCCGAACCCGCCTGGCAGGCCCAATGGGCCGGAAAAACCGCCTCCCGCGATGGCGAAGTGGTGATCGAAGTGGTTCGTGACGGGGCCGAGGGCCCCCATGAGGTAGATGGCATTTCCGGCGCCTCCGTCACCGGCTACGCGGTGACAGACATGGTCCATTTCTGGCTCGGCCCGATGGGCTTCGGGCCTTGGCTCGACCGCCTGCGGCAGGGAGAACCGTGATGATTAAAAGCCTCCAGGTGATCACCGATCCGCTGCTGGACAAAAATCCGGTATCCGTCCACATCCTGGGCATCTGCTCTGCCCTGGCCGTCACCACTTCGGTTGCAACGGCGCTGACCCTGTCACTGGCGCTGATCGTGGTGCTGACCGTGGCGGCCGGCCTCATCAGCCTTATCCGCCACCATATTCCCGGATCGATCCGGATCATCGTGCAGATCACCATCATCGCCTCGCTGGTGATCGTCGCCGATCAGTTGTTGCAGGCTTTCGCCTATGAAATGAGCCAGCGCCTTTCGGTCTTCGTATCGCTGATCGCCACCAATTGCATCGTCCTCGGGCGCACCGAGGCCTTCGCCCTGCATAACCGTCCCATGCCCTCCATGCTCGACGCCCTGGGCAATGGTGCCGGCTATGCCCTGGTGCTGCTGGTCGTCGCTTCTATCCGCGAGCTCTTCGGGGCCGGTACGCTTCTGGGATATGGCGTCTTGCCGCTCGTCGCCGACGGCGGCTGGTACCAGCCCATGCGGCTCATGCTGCTGGCGCCCAGCGCGTTCATCATCCTCGGCCTGCTGGTCTGGGCGGTGCGCAGTCTTCGCCCCGTCCAGCAGGAGACTCGCGAATTCGTCCCCTATGAGCCCGAACGGCAGGTGCAGCCATGATCGAGCTGTTCCAGCGGGCGATATTCGAGGAAAACCTGGCGCTCTCCTTCTTCCTGGGCATGTGCACCTATCTTGCCGTGTCCAAACGGCTCGACACCGCCCTTGGCGTTGGGGTGGCGCTGATCCTCGTCCAGTCCATCAGCGTGCCGCTCAATCATCTGTTGCACGCCCATCTGCTCAGCGCCGGGGCCCTCACCTGGCTGGGCCTGCCCGATGTCGATCTCGGCTTCATGCGCCTGCTCACCTTCATCGGCATCGTGGCCGGTCTGGTGCAGGTGATCGAGATGCTGCTCGACCGCTACATGCCGGGCCTTTACCGGTCGCTCGGCATCTATCTGCCGCTCCTCGCCATCAACTGCGCCATCATCGGGGGAAGCCTGTTCATGGTCGAGCGGCAATATGACCTGGCCGAAAGCGCCGTTTATGGCCTGGGCACCGGCATCGGCTGGGCATTGGCTATCGTCACCCTCGCCGCCATCCGCGAACGGCTGCGCTACGCCGATATTCCCAAGGGCCTTGAAGGGCTGGGAATGGCATTCATCGTCACCGGGCTCATATCAATGGCCTTTTCGGCCTTTGTCGGGGTGCGGGTGATATGATCGACATCCTGCTCGGGCTCCTTTTCCTTTCCCTGCTGCTGGTCGCGCTGGCGCTCGTATTGCATGGCGCCCGGCAAATCCTGCTGCCGGCGCGCCCGGTGACCATTACCGTCAATGGCGGACGGAGCGTCCCCGGCGCGGCCAATCTCAAGCTGCTCGATATCCTCAATGCCAATGGCATCGCCGTGCCCTCCGCATGCGCAGGTGCCGGAACCTGCGGCCTTTGCCGGGTCAGCGGCCTCGAGGGCGCCGCTGAACCGCTCCCTACCGAAGCCGCCCGCCTTTCGCCCGCCGAACTGCGCGGCGGCACGCGTCTCGCCTGCCAGATCGTCGTGCGTCATGACATGGGCGTTACGGTGGACGAAGCCATGCTCGATGTGTCGACCATGGTCTGCAAGGTGCACTCGGTGCGCGCACTCACCCCGCTTATCCGCGAAATCGTCCTCACGGTGCCGAATGATGCCAGCTTTGATTTTACCGCTGGGGGCTTCGTGCAGGTCACGGCGCCGCCTTACGAATTGCCGTTTGCCGAACTCGATATCCCCCAGGACCACCGGGTCCAATGGACCAGCATGGGGCTGGACGATCTCGTCGCCCGGAGCGCAGAGCCCGTATCCCGCGCCTATTCCGTTGCCAGCCGTCCGGCCGATAGAGGCTTGATCGTCCTCAATATCCGTCTCGCTACGCCGCCCCCGGCACTGCCCAATGCACCACCCGGAGCCGTTTCCTCCTGGCTGTTCGGTCGCCAGCCGGGCGACCTGGTCGAACTTGCCGGCCCCTATGGTCATTTCGGCGCGCAGGACACGCAAAAGGAAATGGTCTTCATCGGTGGCGGCGTCGGCATGGCGCCGCTGCGCGCCATCATTGCCGACCAGCTCGAACGGCTGGGCACCACCCGCAAGATCAGTTTCTGGTATGGCGCGCGCTCCCGCGCCGAACTGTTCTATGTCGAGGAATTCGACGATCTGGCGCGCCGTTTCCCCAATTTTACCTGGACGCCAGCCCTGTCCGACCCCGCCTCGGGTGACCACTGGCAGGGGGCTACGGGCTTTGTTCACGACGTGGTCTATGATGCCTATCTCAAGAACCATGCAGCGCCCGAAGACTGCGAATATTACCTTTGCGGCCCTCCGCTCATGATCCAGGCCGTCTATGCCATGCTCGACGATTGCGGCGTCGAGCGTGACGCCATCTTCAACGACGATTTCGGGATCTGACCATGACGATCACGCGACGGCAGGTTTTATCCGGTCTGGCAGGTTTGGGCGTGCTGGCGGCAGTGCAGGCCAGCGGGGAGGAGACCATCCGCCTTTCGGGACGCGCCTTCGGCACCGGATGGTCGATTCTTCTGCCGGGCGGCATCGATGAGCGGCTTCCTGGCGAGATCGTGGACATCCTCGATCGCGTCGACCGCGCCATGAGCCCCTTTCGGGCCGACAGCGAGATTTCCGATTTTAATTGCGCTGCTGCCGGCGCCTTTGCGGCGGGGCCCGATCTTGCCAGGGTCTGCGCGGAAGCCCTGCGCATCGCAGCGCTGAGCGATGGCGCCTTCGATCCGACAGTGGGCCCCCTCGTCGGCCGCTACGGCTTCGGCCCGATCAGGGGCGGGCGCGTGGGTGATTACACAGCGCTGTCCTGCTCCAGCCTCACCCTTGGCAAGGCGGATGCTGCGCTCTCGATGGACCTTTGCGGCATCGCCAAGGGCTACGCATTGGACCTCGTCGCCGCTCATCTCCGTCACGCCGGACATCGCCATTTCCTGATCGATATCGGCGGGGAACTCCTGGCGTCGGGCCAGCAAACGGGCAGGAATGGCTGGCTGGTGGGCATTTTCGATCCGCTCGACGGCGGCATCCACACCCAGTTCGCCGCGTCTGATCTTGCCATCGCCACTTCGGGCGACGCCATCAATGCCTATGAGACCGCCGGACGGCGCTACAGCCACCTCATCGACCCCCGGTCGGATCAACCGGTGCACACCAGGCTCGCCTCGGTATCTGTGGTCGATCGCTCGGCCATGACCGCGGATGGGCTCGCCACCGCCCTTTTCGTCCTTGGACCCGATAGGGGCCCCGCATTTGCAGAACGGCACGGACTGGCGGCGCTGTTCCTCCTGCGCAATTCCGAAGGCGGCGTCGAAGCCGTCTCCAGTCGCGCTTTCACCGCGCTCGTTCACGCATAGGACCCCGTCATGCAGACCATGATCGCCGCTACACTGCTTGCCGTCCTCGCCGTTGCCGCCCTCGGCCTGGGCCTGGTCTTTGGGCGTCCGGCGCTCAGGGGCTCCTGCGGCGGCATTGTCTGCGGCGGCGCCTGCCATGCCTGCCCCAACCGAGAAGAGGATCGGGCATGACCGAATTGGCCTTGCCGCGCGTTGGCGATGTCATGAAGACCGATCTCGTGACCCTCGCGCCTGGAATTGAAATCGTGCGCGCCATTTCCATTCTGATGGAGACCGGAGTTTCCGGCGCATCCGTTCTCGATGCGGAAGGCGAACTAGTCGGCGTCCTGTCCAAGCGCGACTGCCTCAAGGCCGCGCTCAGCGCCTCCTATTATCGCCAGTGGGGCGGGACGGTCGCAGACTACATGACTCCCGATCCTCAGACCATGGAAGCGGACCTCGACCTCGTCAGCGCCTGCGAGGTCATGATCGCAAGTTCATTTAGACGCTTCCCGGTGCTGCGTAGCGGGCGTTTCGTGGGCCAGGTCAGCCGGACCGATGTGCTGCATTCACTGAGCAGCCAGTGGCGGTAAACGGTCATGCTGAATAGGATTGCGCTGCCCATAGCCGGACTTGAAATGCATTACCTAGTCGTTCTTGGCCGAAGAATGCCCAAATGACCAGCAACCCGATGGGACTAATACTCCCTCCGCAAGTACGGTGGAGACGGCGACCAGCGCCCCCGCTCGTCTGAGAAGGTCGAACGATAGGTTTTTTATTCAGAGTCAGCTGCAGACGAAACGTTTTTCTGCCAGCGGCCTGGCGCATGGCGAGGCGGATGCGGGCTCCGTTCATAATAGCTGTGGCAACAGTTTTTTCATCAGCGGCTCTCCATCTACCGCGCCCCACACTGTCCGGTACCAGAGCCCAAATGACGACTAATCCACTAAGACGAGAACGCCCGCCGAGCGGGTAGTGAGGGTAGCCGGCCCAAATGGGCCAGTAGCGCGCAAGTATGCTGGTGGCTGCTTTCCAATGTCTGTTGTCAGGAGCGGACAGACCGCTTTCGGCCCCAAATCGGTCAGCAAAGCGCTCGAACACCGACAGGTCGAGGGCGCGCTAGTTTTGTTGGGGTGCTTTCCGTTGAAGATCTAATTTTCTTAATAATGTACTTTGAACTTGCGGGATCCTGAAACAATTGTCGCGTACGCTGTCTTGGAGGCCGGACGGTCAACCTGCCGCGTAGGCGGCTGATAGACTTCGAGCACCGTTTCCTCCAAGTGGAGTCGGCTTTGAAAGGGCTCGGTTAACTGCCGAGCCCTTCTTCTTTCAGGGAACCCTTTCGTGTCATCAATTGAAGCTTGGCGCCCTACACTTCACTTTGCTTGCACTGGGTTCGAGGGGAGGGGAGGCACTACGCGATAAGTGAAGGTTAACACGTAGTGGCTGGAAACGGATCACCTGCATATGACAACAAGAAACCCCGCCTCGACAACTCGAAACGGGGTTTTGACAACCGGATCGGGGAAAACGTAAACCGCTACAGCCCAGGCGGCTTGGGTAGGTCGTCGTCATCGTCTCCGTCCACCTCAGCCCGGATCTCGCGGACGAGGTTCTCGGCGATCGCCAGGATGTTCGCGATCTTCGACGTGTCCCGCACGCCGACTTGGGCCGCGACTTCTCCGGTTCCGAGCAGCTCCCGCAGCGGCGCCGCCCGATCCGCTGGGATGATCCACATGCCGTCCCCGTGGACCAACTCGACGTCGACCAGGTTGGCCGCCGGCGGCATGTGATCCCCTGTCCAAATATGGAGGTCTCCGTTGGCCGCGATGGCTATCTGCAATCTCATCGTCACCACCCCAGCTTCGGCCTAGGCTCGCCGATCTCGACCACGAGCGAAGGATCGAACGCCGCGTTCTCCGGCGTCTGATCCTGCGCCTTGCGCTCGGCGGGATATCCGCGCGGATTGCAGACCACCCGGGTGGCGCCGATCGAATAGTCGTGGCTGTCGTGCGTGTGGCCATGCAGCCAGAGGGCGGGCTGGTATTTCTCGATCAGCCAGTCGAGATTGCTGGCGAACGAGGCGGTCAGCAGGTCGCCGGCGAACCGCGGATGGACGGATCGGGATGACGGGCAATGGTGCGTCACCACCACGGTATCGCCGTCGAACGGCGTCGCCAGTTCGCGCTCGAGCCATGCCAGAGAAACCTCATGCTTGGCCCGGGCGTCCTCGGGATGAAATCTATCCTTGCTGAAATCGCGCAGCCGTATCCGCTGGTGGTCGTTCATGCCGGACCTGGCGGCAGCCAGAGACATCTGCTGTATCCCGGGACTTCCGGCGGCGAAAAGATCGTAATCGGTCCATAGGGTCGCGCCGAGGAAGCGCGTGTTATCGATGATGACCGCCGAGTTCTCCAGGAGCTGGACGCCGGCACGCGGCGCATACTCGTGCGCCAAGTTCACCTCGCGCTCGATGCTACTGCCATAGAATTCGTGGTTTCCGAGCACAGTGACGACCGGCATGTGCGGCAGGACCTCGGCCTTGCACCAGTCGATAGCTGCCATGGCGCCAGCGGCGATGTCGCCGGGGATCACGCACACATCGGCGTCGGGGATCTCCGGCGGAGACCATGGACCGAATTCCGTATGCAGGTCCGAGAGCGTCCAGATTTTCATGATGTCCCTTCCGCTTCCCAAAACCGATATTGGGAAGATTTCCGTACGTACCCGTTATTACGATGTCGCGTTGCCTTAGTTTTCCTAGGGCTTTCCAGCACCGGAATGACAATCCTGCCACCTGCATCCGGCATCGCCTGCACTACGCGGCAAGCTCCTCGAGGATCTCCATCTCGAACACCGAAAGCGCCCTGGGCGGCTCGTAGTCAGCCCGGGCGATGGCCACCTGGATCAGCCTGTTGGCCTGCGAGAGGTCGATACCGTGTTCCTGGACCATCCAGGCGGCCTTGTTGCGCACGGCATCGATCCAGCCCACGGGATCCGTGTCGGGATCCGGATAGCCAGCTTCGACGCAGAGGTGGCCGGGGATCGTGGGTGTGATCAGGAATGCAGGCATCGGTCTCTCCAGTCCGTGTGTGCGGATATGCTCGATGGCCTCGTCACGCTGGGCGATTTCGGCCTTGGCCGACTGGAGCTTCGCCTCACCGAGCGTGGCGTGCGGTGCCGGGATCCCGGCGGCCTCGGCCTTCTCGGCGGCGCGGGCGGCAACGCCAGCCTTCGAGCGGCTCGGGCGCACGTAGGTGGACTTTGCCTTCGGGGTAGCGGTCTTGGTCTTGGTCATTGTGGTATCTCCATTGTGCGCCTGCCATCGCCCCCGGTTCGGCGCGGTGTCCGGGGGCAGCGGGCACGGGCTAGTCGCGACGCCTCTCGGGATCGCGGATAGGCGTGCGGCGGCGGATGTAGATCAAGTCGCCCGGCTCGAGCTCGAGGCGTTCGTGGTGTTCGATGACGATGCGGTGGCGATCGCCGAAGCCGGAGACGCTGCTCACGCTCACGAGCACGTCGTCGTTGCAGCTGATGCCATTATCGTCTGGCACGGGCATGCGCTCGTTGGCGATCCACGCGCGATAGAGCCTGTTGGCGTGCTCGTTGTCGGCAAGGGCGAGATCGTCTTCGGTAACGCCGCTGAAATCACGGCGTTCGACGGCGCCGACGACACGCTGGATTGCGGAGATGCGGTCCATCACTTGCGTTCCCTCCGGTACGCGTCAGCCATGAAACTGACGCCGGCGGCGCCAATGTCCTCGAGGAATGCGTCGAACTCGGCATCCGTCATCCCGGCGATCTCGGCGCGCAAGGCGGCACGGGCCTCTGCCCAGCGCGGGTCACCGCTTTCGGGCGCGGCGGGCTTCGCCGGCGGAGGCTTGCGGAACGAGCGGCGAGCAGGCGTCGCCGGGGTGGCGGCGTACTCGATCAGCTGGTCGACGAACTTCGTCTCTTTCGGCTTCGGGGGCACGCCGGGGCGGCGGATGTTCAACGGCATCGTGTCTCTCCATACGATGCCGGATTATGTGTGCGGCTCTCCGTAAACCGCAAGCCCTTGAAAATGCAGGATTTTCGGACGGGCTGGAACCCGGTTAACGACCATATGGGGATTTGCCATCCGTGGGGCACAGGGAAGCCCGCCAGTGGCACCCTGGGGTAAGTAGTGGGGTCAGCTTCATGGAGCCGTCCCAGCGCCCGTATGCGTCGATCCTGGAGCCTCGGAATAAAAATCTAAAGATTCCCGAATGCAGAAATGGATTTCTGGCTCTGGATACTTGCTACCTGCAGCTGCATCGTCGGTCTCCAAGACATGGAGGGACTGAACATGAAGAGATTGATTGCAGCCATCGGCGCTATGCTGGGCGCCCTGCGGCAGGTTACGGAGTGGTGCTGGCGCACCGGCAAGCTCGTTACCAGGACGGTCCTGGCGCCCTTCGCCGGCGGCGGTGCACCGGCAGGCGCGATCGCCGATGATGAACCCGCTGTGCCGGCAGGTGTCCGGGAGTCTGACGAGCTCGACGGGATCCGCCGCCTCGCCGGTGCCATGGCCGCCGACCGCGTGACCGAGGAAGACCTGGAGCCGGTTGCGGATAGCAAGATCGAGTGGCTGGCTGCCATGGATCGCCCGATGCTCGCCCGCGTGCTGTGCGCGGACGACCAGGCGCTGCGGGACCACCTTCGGGGCGAGCGGGCGATCAGGGGCGTGCTGGCCGCCGATCGAGAGAGTGTCGCCGCCTATAATCGAGCCATGGCCGCCAAGCCGGACGACTATGACGAACCGGCGCCGGAGATGGCATACGCGGCGTAGGTTCGCCGCCGGAATGGAGAAGGGCCCGCCGGTGGTGATCGGCGGGCCCTTTGCTTTAGATGGACGGCGCGGGGCCATCGTCGTCGGGATCGGGTTCGGGATCAGGGGGCTTCTCCCGAGGCGGGATTATGATCCCGAGCTCGTCCGCCAGTTTCTGCAGCTCCGCCATTTTCGCCGGCAAGGCATGCTGCGCATAACGCAGAAGGCTTTCCTCAAACTGATCGGAGACGTTCCTGGTGCCGCTCCCGGCTTGGCTGACGATCTCCTGCGACGCGCCCATGGCCTCTGCCAAATCCTTCGTATAGCGCGGCCCGTGGATCGCCGTGCCGATGGATTTAAGACGCTTGCGGCGCTCCTCCTGGAGCGCCTTTTTCTCGTCGTCTACAGCCATGTCCTGGCTCCCACTTGCTTCGGCGTGCGGACGCCGGTGACCGATTTCTTCGGCGCCTTCCGGGCGTGCAGGATCGTCGCCTTCCCAGGATTGGCGGCGATGAAGGCGGCACGAGCCGCCTCCGTAGGAAATGCAAGGGCCGCGAGACGGCCCGGTGCCGGCGACCAGGTGACGTGGTACTTGGCCATCATGCCACCTCCCGCGCCGCGAACATGGCGTCCGACTTGACGTGCATCCAGGCCTTGATCCGTGCCTCGACGATGAACAGCAGTTCGGGAAACATATAGATGTCGCCGTCGATGAACTCGTCGACCGAGCGGGTGGCAGCTTCGCGTCCGTATGCACGGATCCAAGCGTCAGGCTCATGGACCTTGTCGCGGACGATTTCGAAGACGCGCTTCGCGAGATCGCGCAAATCGGGGGAGTGTTCCTGCAGCGCTACCTTGGCGGCGGCGTCGACACCGGCATTCGACAGCCAGATGCACTCGTCATCGCGCTCGACAAGGCCCTTGCGGACGAGAGAGCGGATGACGCCGGCGGCTTTGCGTCCGGTGAAGCGGTGGGGCTTCCGGGATTCGTTATGCGCCCATTTGGGGATGCAGACGTCGGGCCCGCCGTAGACGTTGTACATGAGCGACAGCAGGACAGTGGATTCGGCGGGAGTGATGAGATTGGTCATCGTCATCACCTCTTACAATCCGGCGTGAGGGTCGTGGAGCACGACCCGCTGGACGCTGCCGTCCTGCCCGGGGCGGGGGAGGATGCTCCAGCCGTCCCAGATCACGAGCATCGAGTCCTTGTCCCAGGAATAGGCACCACCCTCCTGGGGGTCGTCCCCGCCGAAGTTGGGGATGTCCGATATCCTGTAAAGATCGTCGGGCTCGAGGCCGTGCTCGTAGCAGTAGTCGTCCACGGCACGCAGCGCGGCCTGCAGGGCGACCAGGTTCGGAGCGTCTTCGATAGCGGCGACGAGGCTTACGTCCTCTGCGACGATGTCATAGAGATCGCCGGTCTTCACGACTTCGACGCCATTGCCGCCGTTGATCTGCACGTGATCGTACAGGCGCTTGGTGCACTCGGCCCCCTCGAACAGATATTCCTGATGGAAGGCGCTGGCGTATTCAGGGGCGGCGATCTTGTTGAGGTCACGATGGTTGCACTTGATGCCGGCATTCGCCAGGGCGGCGACGATAGCATTGACTTCACCCCTTCCCCTCGTCAAGTCGGCCCCTTTCCTCAAGCTGCCGTCATCGATTTCCGCAATGGCGGAATGGATGGTCATGTCGGCGTCGATGGCAATGAAAAAGCGTGTGATAGCCGTGGCGGTGGTGTGCATGTGTTCGTCCTTTCCAGACGTTGCCCTGGGACGATCCCAGAAGCATGCACTCAAAGTAGTGCGGCTTGTCGAAAGGCGCAATACCCCTGCACTAGAAAAAGTGCAGGTCGGTTAACCGAATTCAGTGACCGCGCCGCATCAGCTTCAGCTCAGCCATCTTGCGCTTGCCGCGTTCCACCTGGAGTTCGCGCTGTGCGGCGGCAAGCTGGGCGGCCAGACGGTCAAGCTGGGCATTCTTGCGGTCGATAATGGCATCGGCGTCAGCCACCACGCGGTCCAGCGTGCGGTCCCATTCCCGGATGGCTACGAAGGTCTCGTCACTGATCATGTCGCTCTCCTGGGTGGTATACGATGGCTAGCACGGCAATCTTGAGATCAGGCGATCGCGTCGACGGCAATTTTATCGACCTTCCCGAACGGGATTATTTCACGGCGGCGGCAACGCGACGACGTTTCGGGCGACTGGGGGAAACATCCGCCCAGCGACCGTCCGTGATGTCGGACAGGGCGACCGAGCGGTTGCCCATGCGGATCCGGTAGGCGACCGGCTTCCTGTGCCATGCGCTCGTCACGGGTACGCACTCGTAGTCGACACCCACCCGCACGAGCTCGCGCATGACGACAGGACGATTATCGGATCCGGTGGTGAACAATGCCGCGACCTTCGAAGCCGGGAGGTGAACGTCGTACCCGAAGAACTCCCCTAGCTCGTCGACCGGCACGTCAACGCGCAGGCCTGTGCCGGTCTTGGGCAATGCCAGGGCCCAGTGATCGTGCGGGACCACACCAGTCCTCCCGGACCAGACCAGGAGGCGGAGCCACGCCGCGACGGCATAGCGGCTGGTCAACTCTCGCAACTGGCTGCACGCGACACGTATCGGGATGGCCTCGACGCCGTCGTACCAGGCACGTAACAGGGTGGGGTCGACGGTGAACCCCCATTCCGGCGCCACGGGCACGCGGGGATCCGTCCTGGGCATAGGGAATTCCTCCATGGCAACGATGGCAGGCACCCAGCGGTCGAGCTCCGCGAGGTATACCTCCGTGTCCATCAGGCGCCGCATGGATTCATGCATGCGCTGCCGCGTGATCCGACCGAACCGCTCCGTGATCAGACCCTGCTCGAGGACCATCATTTCCGCGGCGCCGAAGGTGGAGTGATGGTCCATGACGACGAGCCACAAGGCGATATCTGCACCGGTCAGGCCGGTGGATCCGCTCACGCGCGGACGCATGGCGAAGGTGCCGGCGATGGCTCCCGGGAGGACCAGGAAAAGGGGCTTCGAGGGCATGCAAAACCTCCCGAAAAGGGGGCTGTCAGAAAAAGCAGAGTAGGCCAGGACGTATGTCCATGTCAAATCCAGCAAAAACAATGGCTTACGGAACGGTTGACCCTCAAAACCTGCTTTTTCAAAAGTCCATATATAGTATACCTATATTTGTACCTGTTATCTGGGGGTCGAAAAGGCGCGCCATGCGGTGTCGTCGACGGGCGGTTCGGGCGCGCCTGTGATGGGGTGGATAACGGGACTGGGAGTTGGCCGTGGTCTGTATCGGGTGTCGATCTACGCGAGTCTCGATTCGTCGCTTTTCGGAGAGTGGACCACTCCGCTATACGCGCCGAACGGCGCTACTCCGTGGTCCGTGTTGTCCAATAGGGATCGACACCCTGTCCGGCGGACATTGTAGACGCGTGATCCGATCCGGGCTTGCATCCGGGGTTGTGGCTTGCTTCGTCCTCCCCATACTGGCCTTATGAGCAGGAAACCGACTATCGATCCAGGGAAGGCCAACGACCGAGCACGGCAGGCGCGCCGGCGGGAACGCATGCGTGCGGACGGTCGTCCCCTCACCGGTGTCGTGGACCGCGTCATCGTCGAATCCATCGCCTTCGAGATGGCTCGCACCCCGCTGCCGTCCTGGGGGCTGGCAGGTGCCGTGGTGCCCGTGGCGCGTATCCTCAAGACGGCACGTACCATTCTCGTCGACCGCGAGGGCTACGATCCGGAAGCCTCCAAGGCCGCCGTCCTGGGTCGCCTCGGCAGACGGCCCGAGCACGGCCACGTCCACTCGATCCCGTCATTGCATCCGGAAGCCGGCATTCCGGTCGCCGAACGGATCCGTCGTCGCCAGGCCACGCTAGAGGAATTCCTGCAGTGAGCCGCTGACACCCCCGTTACATCCTCGGATACGATCCGGGGAGCGGCTGTTGCGGTATGCTGGCGCAACGCCTATATTGCATCCACACAAAGACTAATCGACCTCCAGGCGACCCTAACCCGGTCGCCTATTTTTTTTGCTTGCACGGGAGTTGACGCAAGATTTCGCAAGCGCCTTGCTTCCGGCATGGCGAGCAACGCGAAATCAAAGCTGGCATTGACCCTGGACGCGGTGATCCCGCGCGGCCAGATAGAGGTATGGGAGGAAGACTTCCGCAAGCTCGGCGCCCAGCGCTTCCCCCGGGCCCTCCAGTTCGCTCTCAACAAGGTCGCCCGCGAGGCGCAGATCGGCATCGGACAGGCTATCGACCAGGTGGTCGACAGGCCGGCGCCGTTCACCCGCGTGACCGACCTGGGGCGCAAGTCATCGGTCCGCATGCGCGGCAAGGGCCTGAAGAGCGAGAGCGACTTCATGGAGAAGGGGGACGTATCCGCCGGCGTCTACGTCCAGGAGAAGCAATCCGCCTATTTCAAGTTCATGATGGGCCAGACCGTTCGACTCCCGGGGGACGTGGGCCTGGCCAACGACTACGTGGGCGTGCCCTACTGGCCCAACCTGGAGGAACTGCAGGGCATCAGGCCGGACGCCCATGGCGGCCTGCACAAGAACGCCAATCCCGAGCGGGGCGACCCTGGTCGGGAAGGTACCTGTGCCAGCGGCGGGAACGATCAACGTGGGCAATCCCTGCGGCGCCATACTCACGACGGCTCCTGGAATGGGTAAGACCGTGACGGTGACCCTCCGCAAGAACGGTACCTCGATCGGTAGCGTGAACATCAGCGGGACGACACTCGGCGGCTACATCGCTGTGGATTCGCCTGTCGCGCCGATGGACGTGCTGACGATCGACGTGTCGTCGTCCGATCCCGGCGCGGCCACGGACGTCACGGCGGTTATCCAGATAATGAACGCCGCATAGTCCCAAAACCCATTGCCGGTCTGGGTCTCGGTGGCGGTAGCGCTATGACGTTGTCCGCCACCGGCTCCTGGCTGTTGGCCGGCTCGGCTTCCCACGTCTCGAACGGATCCGACGACCACGAGATAGCTACCGGTACGGGTGCCGGCGCCGGTTCCGGAACCGCCTCGGGCTTGGCTTCCGGCAGCTTGGCGGCGATTGCCTTCCGGGCTTCCACGATCTGTTCGGCCATCAGGAATGTGTCGATATCGACGGTCACGCTGCCCATCTTCACGCCCAGGCGCTTGTCGTCGAAGTGTAAGGTGCCGTGGTCGATACGGACGGCGGCCAGCATCTTGGCCTCTAGTTCCGCGGCCCAGCGCTCGGTCCTGTCGCCGGCAGGTATGGCAGGCACGAACACCGGTTCCGCGCCTTCCTCGGTTTCCTGCTCCAGCGCGGCCTCCCTGGCGGCGATGATCGCCTGCTCACGGATACCGTAGACGATACGGTCGGGGTCGACCGCCGGCTTACCGAACGGGACGACGCGGGCTTCCCTGACGAGACGTGCCGGTTCATGCAGGTCGCCTACGCGGGCGGCGACCGTCTCGACCGGATCCGATCCAGTCGCCGCGTTGACCCAGGCCCGACGTTCCTCGCGTTCGTCAGAGAGGCGGTAGGATACCTCGTGGAATCCTTCCGCCAGTCGCGGATTGGATCCGAACGATTCCACGAGCTTGTCGACGGCGACGACGCTGCACACGTCCACGGAGGGCGTCCACGTGGCTCCCCGGGCGACGAGACCGCCGGACTGGCGGACTGCTTCCAATGACCGCGTGCTGCGACCCAGGGGGCGCGCTAGGTCGGCCAGGGATATCACCTCGTCGACGATGCATCCCGCCGGCAGGACTTTGCCTAGCACTATCCACACCGGTGCCCGGCCCTCGCGGTAGACGGCACGGAGGCGTCCGCCGAACTGGTTGATTTCCTCCTCCCGGATCTGGTGGTAGACCTCGCCGGCCCACGGGGTCTCGAAATCCGCCACGCCTTCGATCACGACATAGCCGCCGTCGCGGGTGGGATAGCGGGCTTCCACGGTCGGCTGCACCAGGTCCTTGCCTTCGCCGTCGAGACCGGAGCCGAGATAGTCGATAGGGGCTTCCGGGCTCGCGTCGTCGTAGGTTAGGGCGCCGACATACCGGTCGATATCCCGCCACGAGGGGGCGATGGACCCGATGGAGATGGCGGCGGAGTGGTCCTTGGCGAAGTCCAGGCCGCGGAGGGCGCCGTAGTGGACGAAGTGCAGGTTCTCGGGTGCGCCCCATCCGAGATCGTCCAGGACACGACGGACGCCGAGCGCGGCACCGGCGATCACGCCGCCGAACCCGTACATGGCGCTGGTGGTGTAGAGGGCGTCGCGCAGCAGGGTCATGCGGTACGCCTTCCCGCGCAGGGTGTCGGCTCGGTCGTCGCTGTTCGGGATCAGACCGGTCTTGGAATAGGAGGCGTCGGGTACAAGCAGGACCCGGCGGTGTTCCGAAGCCTCGACGACCTCCATCTCGATCTCGCGGCCCCAGAGCTTCTCCAGGATCTTCTTCGATCCGGATGCGTCGAGGAACAGTGTCGGGTGCGTCTCGAAATTGCGCTTGCGGCGCCAGCTGATCCCGAGTTCCTCGGTCGGCAGGTTGAAAGCGGTGTCGGTGAGATACTGCAGGCGGGTATCGCGGTTGGTGTTCCTGCCGGCGATCCGGTCGGACTGCAGGGTCTCCATGGCTTCCTTCAGGATCGTCCAAGCACGGTGTTCCTCGAGGATGTGCTTACCCTGGGCGCGTGACGTGATCTCGCGGATCGTGGAGATATCCATGCCGGGCTCGATCTCGAGGACCTCGCGCTGACCGCGACCGGTGACGGCCAAAGCGTCGTCGACGAGTTCCATACCGGTCTTGCCGTGGCCGTTGCCGAAATCCACGCGCATGTCCAGCAGGGCCTCAGCTGGGTTCCGGTTTTCCCGCAACGCTGCCATCAGGCACTTGGTGGCGTCGTCACGCGAGGCCAGCATGTAGGACATGTCGACGTTCGGATTCTCCATCCACTGCTTCTTGGTGGGCGGCGGGGCGCCGCGGACGCGGGTGAAGGTGTCGAGCGGTATAGTCGCGGTCCCGATGGTCTTGTCCCAGATACGCTCGTCGATCACAACCGCCTTGCATGCCTTGAGGACTTTCGGGACGTTGACGTGGATGAATGCGTGCGGTGCGAGCACCAGGTCTGAATGGGCGACCTGGAGCCGCTGCAGGATGTTCTCGCACGGGCGGTCGCCTGGATCGCGCGCCGGGTTCTCGGGATGGTACCGGCACCAGCTCTCGCGGACCGTCTTCTCGGGATGGCCGTGCTCGTCCTCGCCGACGACCGTGTCCTTGCGGTAGCACAGGTTGCCTGACGAGATGCCGCGGCGCTGGAGTTCCGTGACCTTCTCGTGCTCCTGGCACCCGGCTGCCAGCTTGCCCTTGAACACCATCAGGCGCAGGCCATGGCCGCCGGCTTCCTTGACGATCTTGGCGGCGCGATGCTCGGTCTCCTGTGTCCACACACCCAGGTCCTCGCGGGCGGCGACTTCGTGGATGTTGGAATATCCGGGGAGGAGCATCAGGATAGGACCGAGTTGCAGGTCCGGATGCGCGGTCTTGAAGCGAGCGATGCCCTCGATCAGCGCCGTGGTTTTGCCGGCGCCGGTGGGAGCCTTCAGCAAGAGGGTGGGAGGGGGCGTGTGCCCTTCCGGATCCCAGAGCGCCACCTGCATCAGCCACTTGTCTATGGCCCGGCGGACGGCCCGTGACGCCGACTGCATGATCTCACCGCGGTTCGCAATCAGGGCGCGGGCTTTGGCCTCCACGGCGTCGGCGCCGGTCAGGGTGACACCCTTGATCTCGGCGCGCTTGTCGATCGGCGGGAGCCAGGAGAACTCGTCGTCGTATTGGTCGACGCCGACCTTCACCGTAGGCGCGGCGACGGGTGCCGCTACCGTGCGGGCGCGGATCGTACCCTTCGGCTTGAACACGCCGCCGGCGACCTTTTCGGCAGCGGAGCGGATCATGGCCGTTATCACCGTTACCAGTGTGCGCTCGGTCAGGTCGTCGTCGCGCTGGCACCCGAGCGCGACATAGAGACGGGCCTCGTCGGCCATGGCCTTGGCGATGGCCTTCACGCCGGCGTCGCTGACCTGGCGGACCCCGCCGGCGAGCGGCGCCACGACACCGGCATTGGCGACGGCCCAGGCGCCCGCGCGCGGGAGGAGGAATTCCGCCTTTCGGCCTTCCGTGAGCTTCAGGCCGGCGGCGGGAATGATAGCCTCGTTTATCCTCGGGACGCGGATATCGGCCACGTCGGTATCGGCGTATTCGACTTCGCCTGCGGGAACGCCATCGAGGTTGAACTTGAGAAGCGGGAAGGACTCGTCGACGCGCTGCAGGAAGCGCTTCACCATTTCCTCCGTGACGAGCGGAGCCACATCTGGGCGGTGGGTGATGGGGGACCCTTCCCGGACCCACAGGATCGGTCGACCGCTGTCGGCGTGGTGGCCGAACACCGTGAGGGCCTGGCCATCCTTGATCTCGAGCATCTGCTTCTTGCCATCGAACCGGGCGTCGAGTTCGAAGATCTTCTTGGCGAGCTGCAGGCGCCCGCGCGGACGGCGGTAGACCATGGCGAACTTGGGGGCGTTGGCAACGCGTTTGAACACCGTGCGCCCGAGGACCTCGTCGGCGATCGCCTCGACGGCGGCGGAGACGACAGGGTCGAAGATGTCGGCGTCGACGACTACGATGTCCGCTGCGTCGCCTGTTAGAATGGCCGTGTTCTGCTCGAACGCGTATTTCGCCCATCCGTCGACCACATCGGTGGACGGGAGCTGGCGGTCCATCTTGTAGTCCTTGATCGGGCGGAGGGCCTTGCCCTGGACGATGGCGGGCTTGCGGGTACCGGACTTGGCTTCCGGATAGACGGGCCAGCCGTTGCGTAATGCGACGGGGCCAACGGTCTCGAACCAGGTGCTGATGTCGGCGCCGGAATCGAGCAGTCCGTCACGCCTGAGGCGGAGGTTCCTGTCACCCGACGATATGCGGCGGAAGGTCCCGCGGAGCGGTCCCGTTGGCTTGTTCATCTAGTCACTCACACAAAGACAGGACCGATCTAGCGCCGGCCTCTTGAGGACAAGATGTGGTGTTCCTTCGTAAATGTCGAGTCCCGAAAATCATTCGAGAATCGAACGATCGCAAGTCCAGTGCCAACGAGGCCGCAGAAATACGTGGCGCAACACTTATCCGACACTTTCAAAAATTGATTTTCCGATGAATAAATATTTTCTCCTGGGAGTTGACGTAGTGGTTAACAGGCATAGTCCTTAATGATTACAAGGTGATAGACTGCTGTGCAACGAAATACTTCTACGCGCACTTTCAATAAGTCTGTAGTCGAAAGGCGCGATAAATCGCAGCTTGTCGGCCAGATCGCCGATCTCTTGAAGTCTAACGGCATCACAGCCGAGATTTTCCAGACTTACGATCCTTCGTTCAAAGAGTGGGTCTTCAAGGATCTGAACCGCCGCAACGAGGCTGCATTTGGCGCTTCGCGGCTAGTCTATATCTTAAACACCGTTCACTCTAATCTGAGGATCGCCGCGTGATCCGGGGCGAGGTCAGACAGTATCTTCGTGCGGAATGCAGCGACCGAATCCGTCGCGAGCTCGCGCGGTTCGTCCTGCGCCAGAAGGCCGCCGGCGGCGTCAAGACATCCGAGATCGCCCGTCGCATAGGCGGCGTCAATCCCAGCAACCTCTATGACGACCTGGAAGACCTGAACGCCGGCGGGCTCGTCGGCTGGGAGAAACTGTTTCGTCTCGTGGAAGCCCTCGACCACGAGGTCGAGGTCGTCATCAAGCCGCGCGAGAAAGCGAGGGCAGCATGAAGACCGATCGTTCCGAGACCCTGTATCAAGCGTTGGCCACCCAGTGAAGTCAAGCCGGGCGACATGCCGGCGATCATGGCCCACCGTCGCGCTGCCGACTGGGGCGCGTCCCAGTTCCGCTACGCACACACCTTCCACATCCACCATTCCTCGAAGTTTGCGACCGAGGGAAACGGCGTGATCACGGAGACGCACCAAGCGCCGATACCGCAGGACGCATGGCATTACGGCGCCGGATTCCTGTCCGGGCGCTCGCTCCAGGGCATCACATACGACGACCGGTTCGGCGAGATCTCCCGCGCACGCGTGGCGATGCTCGACGCCGGCGAGATGGAGGCAGCGTGACGGAGAACCCGAAGGCCGCCGCCGGGCGCCGGAAGATCCAGTACTTCAACACGCCTGCGTTGCCGTCCCTGTACCAAGCCGCGGTGCATGACCTCGGCGCCGGGAAATACGGATCGTTCAATTGGCGCCATCGCCCGATCAAGATCAGCGACTACATCTCCGCGATCCGCCGGCACCTCGCCCAGCTTGAATCAGGAGACTGGGACGACGAGGAAAGCGGCTTGCCGCACCTCGCGCATATCATGGCCATGGCGGCCATCGTCATCGATGCCCGGGATGCGCACAATCTGATCGACGACCGCGTGTTCACTGCCAGCCTGCCGGACGAGATGAAGCGGATCGCCGAGCTCAAGAAGTCCTGGCCGCAGGCAGCATCATCTTGAATACAGACTGAGACCTAGCGCAGCCGCCAACGGCTTCTGTATCCAGATATCGTTCAATTCGGCAAGGACATCGTTGATGCCGTCAGTCGGCGTGCCCAGCGATACGTAGAGGTCCCGGTTCGCCCGCGCTTGTTCCCGGGCAACCCGGATATCGTTGTCGTCCCCGATGACCTGCTTGTTGTTATACATGACAGCAAGTCGTGCCGCTCGCTCGCTGGCCAGTGCGAAATTGGGAACCTTGGCTTGCACCAAGTAGGCCATCCGCTGCCCCAGTTCGAACTGGTTTCCGCCGGATATCTCGGTCAGGACTTCCAGTGTGATCGCGCCCAGGTCCTGCTTCCCGAGACCGTTGCCGGATGCCAGCGTGGCGATCGTCATCGACATCCCGTAGATGACCCCCATCACGTACGAGTTCTCCCAGAAGCCGGGCGGCAGGTCGACCCGCAACAAGTTGGACTGGAACACCGTTCGCGTGCCCTGCAGCGCGGCATCCTTGGCCTTAGCGCGTTTCCCCAGACCGAATATCATGATGCCCCCGGAAGGTTAGTCAGGCTCAGCCAATAACCGGCGATCATAGCGATGGTGGCCAGGATGAAATGGATCCCCATGAACGCACCGCGGGCCGCCGTGACGCCCAACAGCTTTCCGGCGATACCGCCGCCGATGGTGGTGATCAGGAACGTCACCACGCCGGCCCAGAACACGCCATCGAACAGGCTGACGTAGATCGCCGGCCAGATGATCGTCGGCAACATCGCGATGATAGCAATCGTGCCCAGGCTCGAGCGCACGATGCCGGGTGTCATCACGCCGGTGCTGTCTTTAACGTATACGCCGCCGATATTGTAGGCCACGCCGTAGACGTAGACCATGAGAACAACGGCGAGGATGCTGCCCTCGGCGATAGTGTTGTCGAACAAATCGATGACCCTCGAATATTCCCGCAACATGCCAGCCGGAGCGGTAGCGGGCAAGACGATCAAAAATCCTGACTTGAAAAGGTAAGTTAGCCTGTAGTCATCTCAACTACAGGGCAACTCGCCGGCAACCTGTGGGCAACGTGCCGGCATCTCTCATATACCGCCTTCCGCCATCCGATTCAGATATACATGCAACTCGGCTAACGCCTTGACCAGCGCCTTGCTGTCCGGCGAGTGGCCATGCTTCTTAGAGCTATCGCTATAGTAGACATGCCCCAGCGATAGGCTTTCTGATAGCGCTCCGGAGTGCCCGAGGGGATGAGATGAAAGCCCTCATACTCGGCCTCGATATCCGCCAAGTCGATGTTGGCTATCCGGATCACGCGGTTGCAGACTGGCTCGAAATCGAAGAGCAGCGCTAGCTGAATTTGTCGCAGCAGGTCTTCACTCATTACGTCAGCTTCTCAATCTCGTCAGCGAGTTTCTCGACATGATCGGCTCTTTCATCTTGCCTTCTCCGCCCGCACCCGGGCTTCTTCCATCCACCCGAAGGCTTCGGGCAAGCGAACCTCATCGATTACCGGGGCGGTCCCAAGCGCCCCGAGCAGGGCTTCCGCCGCCAGCACATACGCCATCGCCTTCGTCGGATCCGGCGGACCGTATTCGGCCAGGACCTCGTAGTCCTCAAGCTCGCCGAGGTAACGCGGTGCCTCCAGCCCGCCGTCGACTGCCACGGCGCCACACCCGCAGAATCTGAAATCTTCGGTGTACCGGCTCTCGATAACCTCATTGCATTTCCGGCAGCGGAGGCCGTTGCGCGTGATCGGCGGTCGTGACGCGATCTCGGCGATCCGGACGGTGGTCGTCAGCCTTTCGATCTTGTCGTCACTCATCGCCGTCTCCGTTCATGTGCCGCTCGCACAGCGCCCGTGCTTTCGACAGCTTGCCCGTGCCCCTTTTGATGACAGCACCGCCCGATCCGCATTCCCGGCACACGAATTTCGACGCTGTCTCATATGCATCTATCGTCGCCTCGACAGCTAAATCCCGGTAGTCCCGGAGCCGCCAGCGATGCTGCACCAGCAGCTGGCCATTCTGCGGGTTCTCCGCAACCTGCATCACGACGATGCCGCTCCCGTCGATATGATCGGCCAGCGCCAGGACGAGATCGCACCAGCCCGGCGGGATTTTTCGTATGCTCTGGATCTCCGGGAACGTGTCCACGACGATTCCCGTCCAGCCGTCCGCCGGCGGGCGCCACCCGTAGATGGCGCCCACCCGCCGGTGTCGGACGGACTTCATGCGCCCGATGGCTTGTTGCAGACCGGCCACGTCAGCCATCGCCATGCTCGGCACAATGCGTCGACATCCAGCCCCTGTTTGTAGTGCACATGCCCTGGCGCCCGCAGACTTCGCAAATATGGACTGAGAGGTATTCCGCGGCATCACAGATGTCTCGCGCCTCGCCGGACATGAGGCCGTAGAGCCGCAAGCCGCCGAACTTCTCCTTGCACTGAGCGAGCGGATAAAAGTCCCCGCCGAGGCTTTCCAACCATTCCGCCGTCGCCCACACCAGATCGAACCAGCCGCCGCGGAACTCGAGGCCAGACCCGCGGAGGATCGGGAACTTGTCCTCCAGGACGCTCTGGTAGTTCTCGGGCGGCGCCGGGATCGTCCACGTCGCCGTGTCCACGCGCCGGCTCCGTGCGCGATACGTCCGCGACAGGAGTTCAGCCATGACCGACCGCTCCGGGCTGTCGCGGACCGGCCCGGGCTCGATCTCGAAGCCGAAATGCGCGCCATCGTGCTCCCACCTGATTTCCCGCAGCAAGAACAGCGGGTCAGGACGCAGGGCGACGAGTGCGTGCCGCCGGAATTCCTCCCCGAGGCTCACAGCAAAATTCAAATAGCCTTCTTCGGATTCATTATCGTTCATAACGGCACCCACAGGTTGATCAAGTCGCGCTCCAGGCGCGGGAGATATCGGGAGCCCGCGGCGGCATCGAGCACGCCGCGGACGGTGGTAAGCGTGACGCCGTCACGCGCGGCGGAGGCGGCTTCCCGGAGGGCCTCCGTCTCTCCGTGAACCGCGGCCTGGAGACAGGCATCGCGAAAGGTCTCGAGTGCCTCGTCCATCAGTTCATCCCCATCGATTGCTCGCGGTTCACGATGAAGTCCTCGAGGATCTGGTTCAGATGACGCAGTGACCCGCCGCCCCAGGCCTGACCGACGACTTCCAGCTCATCCGGCGCCAACGGCTGCCGCCAGGCCGGATGGTTGAGGCCACGTTCCTCGGCGACCTCACGGATGATCCTGTCGGCGATCGGGCCGATATGCTCGAACCCCGCCCGAGGTATACGAACGATGCGGCAGCGGTCACGCAGCGGCACCGGGATCGTGCTGAGATCGTTGGCGCACAGGATCCAGGACACAGCCGACAGATCGACGCTCGTCTCCAGGCCCGGGTCGAGATAGCGCGCCGCCGTGCTCGGCTCGACGAAGTTAAGGAGGACATCCCCGAGATTACCGTTGTGTCGACCGGTCCCGATCTTGTCCGCCTCGTCGACCACGATCATCGGATTTGCGACAGCAGTTTCGCACACGAACTGGAGCGGTGTGCTCATGCGGCCAGACGAATATTGCGTGCTCGTGCCACCGAACGACCCATCCGAGGCCGCGCCGGCGGGGACCACCTGCACCGGCATGCCCAGGGACTCTGCCAGCTTGACAGCATATGCGGTCTTCCCACCGCCTGCCTCGCCGACGAGGATCATGCGGAACACCGGGAATTCGCGACCAGCCTGGAGCGTCAGGATCCGATCCGTCTGCTCTTGGCAGTGCGGATGGCTCTCGTGCATGAGTGCACGCGCCTCGGCTAGACGGCCACCGCCCACCAGCGGTAAAGGCTTCCCGGCTATCGGCAGCGCGGCGGCCACGATCTCCTTCCTGTGCTTGCTGTCGGGGCGGAGCAGGAGGACCTGCGGCACCACCGGTCGCTCAGGACCCCTCGGCTTCGACGGCGCATGGGCCTGCGGGATCTCGGCCCGGTCTTCTTCGACCGCGCGCAGGAAATCCGCGTCGGCTTCCAGCGACGCTATCGCCGCCAAGGCCTTGTCGAGATTTCGCTTCGCAGGCCGATCAGGCTTCTTCTGATCAGCATACATGTTATCCCACTCGAGTTGCTCGGTTGCCCAGTCCCACTCGCGCAGGGTATCGGCACCGCGCCGCTGCACACCAAGGCCGTGGTCGCGGAGTTCGCGCACGTTGTACGCCGTTGCATTCGGATCCGGATCCCACTGTTGCAGCGACGCAAGCATGCCGAGTGCGACGGCAAGGCCCATCATATGGCCTATCCGATCCTTCGGGTCGCGAGGGGTCGACAGGTCCGATGCCCACAGCACGATGGCATCGGGATGCGCGCGCAGGGCGGCGTGAAACAGATAGACGTCCGCGTGCCCGCTGCCCTTGCCCATGACCTGATAGACGGCCCAGCAGCTATTCGATGTCGGGAATGACTGGAGATTGGCGAGCAGGTCCTCGACCTCGCCGCTGTGCAGTCCGCTATCGAGATCACGCTTAGCCTGCGCGAGCAGGTCCTCGCGCAGGTCGTCGTTGATGCAGCTATGACCGGCGCGGAAATCGTCTATCGTCGGCAGCGAGGCGCCGTCGAGGATCTCTGCCTCGCGGCTGGACCACGCGGCGCGGGCGCGCAAAAAATCTGGGGATGCCGGCTGGGGCGTGTAGGGGGCCATCTGTTCGTCCTAGTGACGTCTGCCTACGCCAACGCGCAGGACAAGATCGATGTGTCGGAAGCGTCTTTTTACGGACTCCGAACTAGACGGGCACCCTAGAACTAGAAACGCCGGCGTGTCGAGCGCCAGCGTTAACTTTAGTTATCTTTTGGTAAACGGATTTTATACCCGCCGCTCATCTTCTCGAAAAGGCCGGCGACTTGGGCCGTCACCACCTCTCGATCCAGGCTGCCGGCGTTGGCCTCCGCGAAGGCCAGCAGTTTCTTGTCGTATTCCTCGGCATCCAGGATGGCGATCTGGGCGGCGACATACTCCCGGACGTCCTCGGGCGGCGTCAACGCGCCCGAGATCCACTTCTGTGCCGTCCGATTATTGACGCCGCCGCATGCCCGCGCGAGCCGGGACGACGGGCTTTCCGGGAACAGCCGCTCGACGTCCCGCGTGAACTGCTCCTGAATCTCGAGCGGCAGCTCGCTGCGGTAGCCGCGGTGCTCCATATCGTTAAACGCGCCCATGTCGGCCTCCGTCAGATCGAATACCTGACGACGAATACCGGGGCGGGGGCTACGCTGCAACATCACTTGCGCTCCTTGGCGGCGCTGATGACGGCATCGGCCTCGTCGAGTATGCCGCCGATGGTGGCCGACGAGCCCGGCAGGTTGAATGTGTGCTTGCCGAGCTGTTCGTCCGTATATGTTGTCCGGCTCATGACGCGATCGGCGAGACCTCGCGGCGCCATTCGACGGAGCCGAGTAAGCATTCTATGGATTTCAATTTACGGATTTTGGTAATCTTGTAGCTCTCCTTGAGCCGGTGCCGCCGCGGACAATTCCAGCGCACGTGCACTACAAAGATGTGGTCATCTCTAAGTCATTGCAAGCACTATTCTTTTTCGATAACATTTTGTCATAAAGGGGGTTGCCGGCAACCTGCCGGCGAGTTGCCCTGTAGTCATCTCAACTACACAGCAACTTAACTTTTCAGTCAGGATTTCTACGGCACGGATGTGAGTATCTCGAGAGTCCCTCGTTCCCGCTCCGCAGCTGCCTCGTCCTCGATCCGCTGCCGTTCCTCGACGCGTGCCCGAACTTCCGCCACTCGGATCTCGACAGCGTCGGCCAGCGCTTGGCTGACCTGAGACTGGGCGGCGACATCGACATACTGGGCGAGCGTCACATACCGACCCTCTACGGAGGCGCCGAAGAAACCTGGCTTCATCGTTTCGACGACGCCGAACGCCGTCCAGATGCCGTCTGCCACGCCGCCGGTGACGCGACACTCCGGCGTGAACTCCTCGCTCGAGTAGCTTGACCATTCCCGCCTGCAATCGAGATCAGCGTTAAGGGCGGCATTGTCCGTGGTAGCGTCAACACGGGTTCTCGTCTTCAGATTATCACCGATGCTGGCAAGGATGGGGGCGTCGTAAGCCGCAGGTTGCCTGAGTTCACGAGAGCAACGGAACTCGTCCAGCTGTCCTGGACGGTAGACGTATCGGCACTCGCCGTATGTGATCTCGACACGAAAAACACCTTGGTCGCGGCTGAGGATTTTGATGCCGGCCTCGCCTTCGACGATGCAGGTGGCGACCTGCACGGATGGGAAATCTACGCCGATCCGGTAGGGGTCGCCTAGGGCGAGCGAGCCTGCCGGATCTGGCTCGAAAGGAGACCAAAACGACCCCGTCGTCACTCCACCACGGCGGTAGTTGCTCACATAGACCGAGTAGGGCTTCGTCTCGCATTCAGCCACGCTGGAGATACGATCGACCACGGCTGGAAGGGGCTGGCCTAGCATCGCCTGCCAACTGAATTCCTGCGCTGCGGCTGGTGAGGCGAGTATGGCGAGTACGGCAATCGAGATAGTGCGGTTCATGAAAAGCCCCAGAACGAAATCCAAAAGGTCTTATGCAGCGATGCCAGGCTTCGCAAGGGAAGCACCCGTCCGCCGAGGTGGCTTACCCTGGGCCTGCCGATACCGGTCCTTGATCTCGTCCCTGTTCCTCGCGATCGTCGAGTGCAGCCATTCGACATCATGTAGCCGCTTATCGTAGTCGAGTGCCTCTGCTGTCGCCTCGTCGACAAACCCGCACCAGTTCCGCATGATGTCCCACTTCGGTCCTATGCCATCGTGCAGATAAGAGCGGACGGTCACGTCGTCGCTTGAGAAACCCTCGTTGTGATCGAGGATCGATCGGGTACCCTCGATCCCCCACTGGAACTTCGACTGGCCAAACTTCGCGAATGAGCGCCGCAGGTCATGCGGGCGAGCAATGACACCCGGCATGTAGCTTATGTTGTGCTGAACTGCCGACTCGTTGATCGCGTCCACCGGACCGCCTTTCTTGCGTGGCCGGTAGCCGGGGAAGACACGATGGTGATCCATGTCTTCCGTCAAATCCATTGCCTTCGAAACGACCGACCAAGCGGACTTAGGCAGTGGCACGATATGATCGGTGTTGTCGTCGCGGCGTTCCGCGGTCTTCCTGTGCATGGGCTCCATGATCCACAGACCCTCGCCGATGGTATCGGCGGCGACCATGCCGTCGACACGGGCATGGACGATGTAGGTGACGCGCTGGACGGTGTAGACGAGGTGCTGGATAGCCAGCGCGATCCTGTCATCAATTGCACCGCTCTTCGCGATTGCCATCAGCCGCCCAACCTCGTGCATCGGCGGCGCATAACGCTTGCGATTGAATGCCGGCTTGGCCACCTCAGCCTTAGCAGTCCGGGCAGGGGCCTTCAGCCCACGCATGTGCCCGGGTTCCACGCCGGTCTCGTCGGCGCGAGCATCGTCTCCGAGCCATGTGTAGAATGCTGACACCACGGCGGCGACATGCTCGGCGTGCGGCTCGACGCGCCAGTGTATCTCCGCGATCACCCGTGCGGCCTCGCGGCGGCTGATGGAAGACACCAACCTTCCATGCAGTTGCGCGAGCTCGGGGGTGTTCGTGAGCAAGGTTCGATAACTGTCCGCGGTCTTCTTCCGCTTCGTGCGGAACGTGTCTTCTATATACAGTTCACGGGCATGCACCCATTCCCACGTATTCGGATGCGCGGCCAGCACCGGTTCGTCCGCCGGCGCCGACGCCTTGCCGTGCGCGACCAGCTGCTCTGCTACCCATGCATCATCCGGGCGCCGGATCCGTCCGCGGATCAACACCGAGGCATCGGAGACCAATTGGCGGGCTTCCGCTATCGACCACGTGTCGACCGAGCCGAGGGTGAGCCTTGTGGGCTTCTTGTCCATCATGAAGCGGTATTGCCACAGCACGGCGCCGGGGCTCACGCGTAGCCGCAGGCCCTTGGCGCGGCTGTCGGCGATCTCGTAGCGCCCGACGCCATTCCGGCTGTCGGCCAGGGCGCGGGCAAGGGTAGGCTGTTTAATGTCTATCTGGCTCATTGGGATCTCGAATCCGTGGGACAAATCTGGGACAAGTCCATGGAGCATAGAGATAGAACTGGATGATAGCGGAAACCTGCGCTATCCTTAACAAAACCGGGTTTTTTTCTTCCCGAGCGGGATTACCAGAAGCCTAGACATACGGAATCATAATCCGTGTGTCCCCAGTTCGAATCTGGGCTTCGCTACCAATAAAAACGCCGGAGACCGTGGGGTCTCCGGCGTTTTCTTTTCCTGGCCGCGACGCGCTCGGGCCATGCCGCGCTGTGCAGGAACGGCCCGCGCTACGGAAGCTTTTCCGCTCTGAGCGTGTGCAAGTGACGATAGAGGTCCGAGGACGCAATTTCGATGAGTGACCGCATGCGGTCGTGGGCAATGTCGGGTTGGCGCAACCGGATCGCCTCCAGCACATCGCCATGGGCCTCAAGTGTTGTGACGTAACTCTGCGACACGGACGTGGTCAGGCGAAATGAATTGGCCAGAGCGTTGCTGATCAGATTGCCAAGTCCTGTAAAGACCGGGTTGTGGCTGGCATGCAATATTGCAAGATGGAAGCGGACGTCGGCCTCGGCGCAGGCAGCAAGATTGTCCAGCGGCGCCGATTTCATTGCGATAAAGCCGCCTTCAATAGCCGCCAGATCTGCTGAAGTGGCACGCGAAGCCGCCATGCGCGCACCGGCGGGCTCAATAACAAGCCGTGCTTCGATGAGCGCCTGCATGAATTCAGGATCGGCGGTGGAAGAACTCCAGTCGAGCACGTCGGGATCAAGCCGGTTCCAATTGCTTGCCGGCAGGATGCGTGTCCCGGCGCGCTGGCGCGATTCGACCAGCCCCTTGGCCGAAAGCATCTTGATCGCTTCGCGCATCGCGGTGCGGCTGACACCGAACTCGTCACAGAGCTGAGCCTCTGTGGGCAGGGTCGATCCGACAGGATAGCGGCCAGAAACGATGCGCTGACCCAATGTTGCAAGCACCCTGACACGTACGAAGGACGTGGTGCTTTCCCCCGAGCGGTCCACTGCCTCGGCGATTGGCATGCTTTCCCGGTCCCTCACTGCCACGGACATACTGTTTTACTCGTGATAGAGCGTCGAGCGACCGCCGTCGATGACAATCGTTTCCGCGTTGATGAAGGGCGCCTCATCGGAGGCGAGAAACAGGGCCGTCATTGCAATTTCCTCGGGTCGTGCAATGCGGCGGGGGGGATGGAGGTTTTCCGCCCGCGCACGTTCGGCCTCGGGGTCAGGAAAACCGGCCCAGTAATCGCGGGCGATCTGGGTATCGGTATAGCCGGGGGCAATGGCGTTCACCCTCACGTTGCGGTCCGCATATTCGATGCCCAAGGCGCGGGTGAGCCCGATCAGGGCGTGCTTGGCGACCGGATAGGGGAAGGTGTGCGGAATGATCTTGAAGCTGTGGGTGCTGGCGATATTGACCACGGCCCCGCCACCCGCGTCGAGGATATGGGGCAGGCAATAGCGCGCGCAATGCCAGGCGGCGTCGATGTCGAGCCGCATGCAGCGGGCCCATTCTTCCTCCGGCATGTCGAGCGGCACATGGAAGACATTGGCTCCGGCGTTGTTAATCAGCGTATCGATGCCACCCATCCAGGCGACGGCCTGTTCGGCCATGGCTTTGATAGCGGCGATTTCAGTGACATCGGTGGAGACGAAAAGAGCCTGCCCGCCTTCGGCGTTGATGGAATCCGCAACGGCTGAGCCGGTTTCGGCATTGCGCTCGGCGATGACGACCCTGGCGCCATGGGCGGCAAAGGTGCGCGCGATTGCTTCGCCGATGCCTTGACCGGCGCCGGTGATGATGGCGCGCTTGCCAGCGAGACGCTCCTTACCAGTCGACAATGGTGCCGTCCTCCAGAATTGCGTGGCGCGGATGCAGGATATCGGGCTTGTAGGGATGGGCCTCGATGACCTTTTCGTCGACCTCGACGCCCAGGCCCGGAGCCGTGGGAAGATCCCACCTGCCGGCTTGGCGTTCGATGGGCCAATGCACGACATCGCCATACCATGGAACGGCGCCGGACATCTCTTCCTGAATGATGAAATTGGGCGTGGAAATGCCGAAATGCAGCGCCGCCACCCCAGCGATGGGGCCGAGCGGATTGTGTGGGGCCAGACCAACTCCGGCATTTTCCGCCATGGCCGCGATCTTCTTGGTCTCGCTCAGCCCGCCGGTGTGGCAGATATCGGGCTGGGCGATGTGGAAGGCGTGCTGGCGCAGGGCGGGCTCGAATTCGCGCCGCCCGACCAGGCGCTCGCCGGACGCAATGGGCACGGAGGAGCGCCGCGTCACCTCGACGAGGCCCTCAAAATCCTCGGGCGGCACAGGTTCTTCGATGAACATGGGACGGGCCGGCGCCATGGCATCGATATAAGCCATGGCCGCGACAATTGAGGCAGGGCGGCCGTGGAAATCCACCATGATGTCCACGTCCTCGCCCACGGCGCTGCGCAGGTCGCCGAGGAGGCGGCCGACACGATCGACATCCTTGTTGGGGGCGAGGTAGTGGGTATAGGGCACGCAGACGATCTTGACCGCGTCATAGCCCATCTCGATCACCGCACGGGCCTTTTCGACGACCGATGCGGAGGTCTCGCTTTCATAGACAGCACGCATGTCGCCAAGGCCGAGATGGGTATAGGTGCGCAGATGGCTGCGGACCTGACCGCCGAGCAGGCGCCAGACCGGTACGCCGAGATCCTTGCCCAGAATGTCCCACAGCGCCATTTCAATGCCGCTGATCGCGGTCATGCCGATGACACCCATGCGCCAGAAGCCATGCCGGGTCATTACCTGATAGCATTGCTCGATGTCGCGGGGATCGAGCCCCACCAGCATGGGCTCGATATCGGCTATGGCGCCAATGACGGCGCGGGTCTTGAATTCCAGCGTCGCCTCACCCCAGCCGATCAGCCCGTCCTGGTCGGTTTCGACGCGCACGAAAATCCAGTTGCGCATGTCGGCATTGCAGACCCGCGCGGTAATGGCGGTGATGCGGATGGGGCCGCCCGCCGGGCGGGGCACGGCCTGCGCCGGCGCATTTGGGGCGAAAGAGGATAGGGTCATGATGCAGCCTGGCCTTGCTGGGCAATATCGTTCATGCCGGCGAGATCGAGCTCTTCGGCAAAATGGCATCGGGACAGGCGCCCCGGGCGGATTTCCCGAAGTTCGGGAATTTCGGCGCGGCATCTATCCTGGGCATAGGGGCAGCGCGGGTGGAAATGGCAACCCGAGGGCGGATTGGCGGCGCTTGGCACTTCGCCCACGGCCGGGCGCTTGCGGACGGCGCCGTGGCGGCCAATGCGCGGCACCGAGCCGATCAGAGCCTCGCTATACGGATTGGCCGGCTTTTCGAACACGGCGCGCGTAGGGCCCTGTTCCATGATCCGGCCCAGATACATGACCACCGTATGATCGGTGAAGTGGTTCACCACGCCCAGATCATGGGCGATGAACAGATAGGTCAGGCCGAACTCGACCTGCAAATCCTTGAGCAGGTTGAGCGTCTGGGCCTGGATGGACACATCGAGCGCCGAAATTGCTTCGTCGGCAACGACGAGTTTGGGGTTAAGCGCCAGGGCTCGAGCGATGACGACGCGCTGGCGCTGGCCCCCTGACAGGGCATGGGGATAACGCCAGAGATAGCGCGAGGAGAGGCCCACCTGCTCGAGCAATTGCACGACGCGTGCCTCCAGCGCCTTGCCCGAGACGATCTTGTTGATGATCAGGGGCTCGGCCACCAGATCGAACAGGCTCATGCGCGGATTGAGCGATGCGTTGGGGTCCTGGAACACCATCTGCATGTTGAGCCTGGATTGATGCAGCACTTTCCTGTCGGCGCCGACCAGCTCGACTTCGCCCATCGCGGGGTCGGCGAATTTGATCGAGCCGCCATCGGCCTTGAGGCCGCCCATGATGGTGTGGCCCATGGTCGACTTGCCGCAGCCCGATTCACCGACCAGTCCGACGGTCGAGCCTTCGGGCACATCGAAGGAAATATTGTCCAGCGCGCGGACTTCTCCCGAGTTGCGCCCGAACAGGCCGGAGCTGAGGTGGAATGATTTGCTGACATTGCGCACGCTCAAAAGGATCGGCGCCTTGCTCTCTGCGGTCACGGAATTGACGGCCATGCTCATGCGGTTTCTCCCGATAGGGCAGGATCGACCAGCACGCAGCGGGCGCGATGGTTCGGTCCGGCAAGTCGCAGGTCGGGAAGCTCGACATCGCAGGTGCCGGGGATGAAATGGGGGCAACGGGTGTGGAAAGGACAGCCCGAGGGCATCTGGTCCGGGGTCGGCACCATGCCGGCAATGGCGTTGAGCCGGGTCGTTGCGTCATCACCCAGCTTTGGCACGGAATTGAGCAGCGCCTGGGTATAGGGGTGGCCCGGCGCCATAAGCACAGCGTCCACGGGGCCCTGCTCGACCACGTAGCCGAGATACATGACCACCACTTCATCGGCCATTTCGGAGGCGACGGCCAGATCGTGGGTGATGAACAGGATGGCCATGCCCATCTCTTCCTGAAGGCTCTTCAGCAGGTCGAGGATCTGGCTTTCCGTGGTCACGTCGAGGGCGGTGGTGGGCTCGTCGGCGATCAGCAGCTTGGGGCCGCAGCTGAGCGCCATGGCAATCATCACGCGCTGGCGCATGCCGCCCGAAAGCTGGTGGGGATAGCGATCGACCATGATTTCGGGACTGGGCATTCGCACCCGCCCAAGCATTTCAATGGCACGTGTCCGCGCCTTGGCGCGCCCCAGCGTGGGCTCGTGGACAAGAATGGTCTCAATGATCTGCTCGCCCACGGTGAAGAGTGGATCAAAGGAGGTCATCGGTTCCTGGAAGATCATCGCCATCTCGGCGCCACGCAGGCGGCGCATGGCTTCCGATGTTGGTTTGAGAGCGGTGATCTCGACCGTGCTGCCACCGGCGGGGTGGTAGCTGATCGTGCCGCCGGCGATGGCCCCGGGGTGGCGGACGAGGTTGAGCAGAGACAGCCCGGTGACGGACTTGCCGCATCCCGACTCCCCCAGCACCGCGAGGGTGCCGCCGCGGGGAATGGTGAAGTCGATGCCATTGACGGCGCGGACGGTGCCGCCATCGGTACGGAATTCGGTGACGAGGCCGGTTACGGTGATGAGGGGGTCGACCCTGGCGATCGTGTTCATCATCACACTCCTATCGCGAGAAGGGATCGGCGGCGTCGCGCAGCCCATCGCCCAGGAAGTTGAAGGAAATGATGGTGAGCATCACAAAAACGGCCGGGAACAGCAGCCAGGGAAGCTCCAGAATGACACGCACGCTCTGCGCCTCATTGAGCAGCAGGCCCCAGGATGTCAGGGGTGGCTTGATGCCGAGTCCCAGAAAGCTCAGCGCCGTTTCGCCCAGGATCATGGCGGGCACGGTCAGGGTGGCGACAACCAGGATATGGCTTATGGTCGAGGGCATCAGATGCCTGAACATGATGCGTGCGGTCGAGGCATTGGAGTAGCGCGCCGCCCGGACGAAATCGGACGTCTTGAGCGAGAGCACCATGGCACGCACCTGGCGGGCGAGGGCGCCCCAGCTGAGAATGGACAGGACAATGGAAATGGCGAAATAGACCTGTATCGAACTCCAGGTGGGCGGCACGAGAGCTGCCAGCGCCAGCCAGAGCGGGATTTGTGGAAAGGCCATGGTCATTTCGATGATGCGCTGGACGATCTCGTCGAACCAGCCGCCATACAGTCCGGTGATGAGGCCGATGGAGATGCCGATGATGAGCGACAGGCCGACACCGACAAGGCCCACGGTCAGAGAAACCTGAGCGCCATAAAGGATGCGGCTGAAGAGGTCGCGCCCCCTGGTATCGGTGCCCAGCAGGAAGATCTTGCCGCCCTCTTCGACCCCGAACAGGTGAATGTTCGAGCGGAACAGGCCCAGAATGGAATAGGGCGCACCCTCTACGAAAAAGCGCAGGTGATAGCGTTCTTCCACATTCGGAGTGATCGCCATACGGAAGGTGGCACGATCCATTTCGCGCGACAGGCCATAGACGAAGGGGACAGGATGAAACGTGCCCGCATCGTCAAAGAACTGCAGCCCATGGGGGCCGACGCGGGCAAATTCGGCGTGGGTTTCGCGATCGCCATAGGGCGCGAGAAAACCGGCGAACAGGGCCATGAGATACATCAGCATCAGCGTGATGACGCCGAACATGGCCAGGCGATTGCGCTTGAACTTGCGCCAGGCCAGCTGGCGCGGCGAGAGAACCTTGGTGGGCTCTGCGTCGGTGGATGCCTTGAATGGCGGTGCGGCGGTGGTGGCGGCCAGGTCAGTCATAGCGCACCCTTGGATCGAGCCATGCCAGCATCACGTCGGCGATCAGATTGCCGAGCATGACGGTGATGGCGATGAGAATGAGAATGCCACCCGAGAGGAAAATGTCCTGCTGGAAGGTGGCGGTAAGATAGACGGACTGGATGGTCGGCAGATTGAGCACGGCGCTGGTGATGGCAAAGCCATTGATGAGGAAAGCCAGGACCTGGCCGAACATGGTGACCAAGGGGTGCAGCGCGTTGCGGAAGACATGCTTCCAGATGATCATGCGCTCGGGCAGGCCCTTTGCCCTCAGTGTCATGACATAGGGCTTGCCCAGTTCTTCGAGCATGTTGTTGCGGGTAACGCGCATGATCAGCGCCATGCCGGTAAAGGCCACGGCGGTGACGCTGAGCCAGGCATAGGAGAAGAAATTGAGGATCCGGTCCAGCGACCAAGGCTGGTTGATGAATTCGGGTGCATTGAGGCCCAGCAACACCTGTCCGCTGGCGATGAAGGCCAGCACCAGCAGGAACATGGCGAGCAGGAAATCGGGCAGGCCAATGCCGACAAAGGCAATTGTGGTCAGGGCCACGTCGCCGACCTTGTATTGATGGGTGGCTGAATAGACGCCCAGGGGAATGCCGATGCCCCAGGACGCGATGAAGGCAAGGAAGGAGATGGCCAGGGTTGCCGGCAGGCGCTCCATGATGATGTCGGTCACCGGGCGTGAGTCGACGAAGGATTTGCCCAGGTCGCCGCGGGCGAAATTGCCGATCCAGGAGAAGAAGCGCTCGACAGGCGGCTTGTCGAGGCCGAATTGCTGACGGAGCATATCTTCCTGCAGCACAGCGGTGGTGTTGCCCATCTGGCCCTGCTGGGCCACATAGCGGCTGACATAGTCGCTGGCCGGCAATTGCATGATGAAGAAGCCTACGGCCATGATCAGCAGCAGCGTGGGCAGCATGATCACGAAGCGTTTGGCGATATAGGTGAGCATGGCTATGGCCTCCCCGGAATGGTGGCGCCCCGTAGGGCACCACCGACTAGGTGTTCAGACGATGGATCAGTCCACGAAGTAGAACTGTTCCGGGTCTGCGGTGGCGGGGAAGCCCATGTCCCAGCTGCCGACAAGGCCGACTTCGGGCACGTTGCGAAGGCGGTTTGACACGACGACCGGGGTCGGATGCTCGCCAATGGTGCCGATGGTGATCGGGCCTTCATCGAGGTGGATGCGATAGGCTTCCAGCAGCGCCGCATTGCGGTCTTCGGGTGTAAGCGCGGCAACAGCCTTGGAATAGGCGTCCTGAAGCTTTTCGAGCATGGAGCCTTCGGGCGCCGGGGTGCCTTCGCGGCCACCGGTCTGGTAGTTGAGAGCGATGCTCATGCCGCCCATGGTCCATTCGGCGTCTTCCACCGGCGCCCAGACCGTGGGTGCGGAGAGAAGACCCCAACCGGCAGCGCTGCCCCAGGCCCGCAGCATGGTCTGGCCGCTGGATTGGCGGGCCGACAGTGTCGACCAGTCGCCCTGGTTCAGAATTGTCTCGAGGCCGATGGCATCCCAGTCTTCCTTGATCAGGTCCATGACGTCGGCGGTCTGCTGGTCGCCGGTCTGCATGTCGACAATCAGTTGCAGGCGCGAGCCATCCGGCTTGTCGCGCCAGCCGTCACCGTCCTGGTCCACGACACCGAGTTCATCGAGCCAGGCCATGGCCTGTTCGGGATCGTAGTCGATGTAGGAATTGACCCATTCCTCGTAGAACTCTTTTCCCTCAGGGGTCTGGAGCTCTTCGCTGAGGGGGCTGAGGGCGAACTGGCGCGGCGTGGCCAGGCCGAAGGCGACAACGTCGTTGTATTTGTTGCGGTCCATGCCCACGGACATGGCGCGGCGGAAATTCGGCTCGTAGAGCAACTCGACCAAAGCCGGGTCTTCATAATCGTACATGATCATGATCCAGGGCCAGGCAAAATCGCCACGATCCCAGAGCTTGACCGTGTAATTGCCTGCTTCCTGGTTCTCGAGCAGCAGGCTCACATCGGCCAGGTTGAATTCGCGCGACTGGAAGTCGAGATTGCCGGCGATGGAGTTGAGCAGCACGGCCTGACCGACGCTGTCGTCGCTGGCGACGGTGGTTTCAAAGCCATCGATATAGGGGAGTTGCTGCCCTTCGGTGTCGACCTTCCAGTAGTACGGGTTGCGCTCGGCGGTGAGGCGCTGGCCCGGCGTATAGGAATTGGGAATCCAGGCCCCCAGCGTCGGCATATCGGTGTAGGTGATACGGCTGTCGACGCTATAGCGCGCCATGAACTCGTTGGTGTCTGTAACCTGATCGTTGAACTTGGGCAGGAACTCGCGCATGTAGTGCGCCGGGATCAGCCATTGCGAGCTGTTGTAATAGCCGCGCGTGCTGAGCTCCATGAACAGCGGATTGGGGCCGCCGAAGGTGAACTTGACGCTGTCCTCGTCGAGCTTTTCGACGGTCATGGGCGTGTTGTTCACTACGGTGCCGGCGGGGAAGCTGACCGGTACGGTGTCGTCGAGCACCACGTCGTTCCAGAAGAACATGAAGTCGTCGGCGGTCATCGGGACCCCGTCTGACCATTTGATGCCCTTGCGGAAATTGAGCGTCAGCTCGGTGAATTCGTCGTTCCATTCCCAGGACTCGGCCACATTCGGCCGCACGCCATTGAGGTCGCGCTCCCAGCGCGCAAAGGGCTCGACCTGCAGGATGATCTTCTGCCAGTCCAGGTTGGCCTTGGTGATGTCGCGGATGACACCGCCATATGTGCCGACGCTTTCCACCGGCTCCAGCACCAGCGGGTTGTCGGAAATGCGTTCTTCGACCGGCGGAAGGTCGCCTGCCGTTACGGCGTCATCAAGCGCCGGGGCCTGCGAATAGCTCTGGGCCAGTGCCGATGACATCATCAATGCGGTAGCAAAAATTGCTACGGAGAAGGCGCGGGGCGCGCCTTTTGGAATATTCATCTCTAGTTCCTCCCATTTCGTGACCATTCAGGCCTCCGAAGCTCGACGTTAGAATATGTCGTACATAATGTCCATATGGTATGATATAATTATGCCAGTCGGCGTAGGCGCTTGATGGTGCTGGCATAGTTCCTGAGCTCGGGGGCGAAGCCGCGCACGGCCCAAGCCCGACCGGAGCGGGTTTCGCCGGCCTCGTCGGCATAAAGCGCCTCGGGATCCAGCCCCTGCGGGAAGACCAGCGGATTGGCGGCAATCCGGTCCTGAGCCAGCCGGAAGACGAAGATCACTGCCTCGCTCTTGTCCTTGGCGACATAGGCGAAGGCCGAGTGCTGGCTGGCATGCGGGGAGGCCAGCCGATAGAGATCACCCGCGGCCACGAGGGGGCGGATCTGCTTAAAGTCGGCGACATGGCGCGCCGCCTCGGCACACTCATCCGCGCTCCATTCCAGCAGATTGCCGCCAACGCCTAGAGCGCCGGCCATGGCTGCGTGGAACCGCAATTGAAGGCTGAACTCGTCCTTATGCTCGTCGGTGACCCAGGCCGCCATGGAATTGGCGGGAAAGAGCTGGCTATAGCCTTCCTGTATCTGCAAGCGGGCAGGGGGCAGGGTATTGTCACTGGCCCAGCTCTGCTCGGTCAGAGCCATCATGCCCAGATCAACGCGGCCGCCGCCGCCGGAGCAATTTTCCCAGATGACATTGGGGTGGCGCCGCCGCAATTCGCCCCAGACGCGATAGAGCCCCTCTACATAGCGCACCCAGATTTCGCGGGCATCGCGGTCATGGCCGGGCCAGCCCGGTTCTGAGACATTGCGGTTCATGTCCCACTTGATGAAGTCGATGTCCGTTTCGCTCAGCAGCTTGTCGAAGATGTCGATGAGGTAATCCTGCACATCCGGGCGGCCCAGATTGAGCATGGACTGGTTGCGCGACAGGGTGCGTTCGCGTTCGGGAAAGTGGATGATCCAGTCGGCATGTGCCCGGTAGAGATCGGAATCGGGGTTGACCATTTCCGGTTCGATCCAGAGCCCGAACTGCATCCCCCGGTTGTGAACAATGTCTGCCAGAGGTTTCAGGCCATCGGGAAATTTATTGGCGTCAGGCCACCAGTCGCCCAAGCCGGCCTTGTCATTGACCCGCTTGTCGAACCAACCGTCATCGATGACGAACATTTCGACGCCCATGGCGGCGGCCTTGTCTGCGAGCGCGGACTGCCCTTCGGCGCTGACATCGAACAGTGTCGCATACCAGGAGTTGTAAACGACCGGCGGGACGTAGCCGGGGCGAGGCGACAGCGTCTGGCGCACGAAATCATGGTAGCGTCGGCTCATGTCGCCGAAGCCGTTTTCGGTATGGCCAAAAACCAGGCGCGGAGAGGTGAAGGTTTCTCCGGGCGGCAACTCCCATGCGAAGTCGTGATCGTTGAGGCCGAGGTGTACAATGGCTCTGCCATCGCGGGTGCGTTCGGCCAGGAGGCGCCAATTGCCGCTCCATTCCAGCGCGCCAAACCAGATTTCGCCATGCTCCTCGCCCGCCTTGAGTCCGGCATCGGCATTGTCGACGGCAAAATAGGGCACGCCGCCATGCGAGGTGGTGATCCGCCGGCTTTCATGGCTGATCACGCCATGAGCAAAGGAGTCGGCCTGCATGCGGAATTCGTCGCCCCAGCGGCCATCGAGGTGGTGGAGCGTGTATTCGCCCCGTCGCGGCAGGTAGAAGGTGCCGGAAAACCAGCGCGTCAGCTTGAGGTGGTGAGAACCGGAATTGACGATGGCAACGCGACGGGTGAGCAGGCCATGTTGCGCCAGGATTTCGTAGTCCAGCCGGACGCGGACATCGTGGCCCCGATCATGCAGCGTGATGGAAAGCGTTTCGGCTTTGGCCTCGGCGCTTTCGAAACGCAGGGCAAAACCGCGCAGGCCAATATCCGAAATGCCGTCGATCGTACGCTCGTCGGAGACACCCGATTCTCCGGTCGCCATTTCCTGATGGGTATGCTGGAGCGCGTTTTCCATGGAGAATTGCCGGCCCATTTCGGCCTTCGGGTAGTCCTCGCGGCGCGGGAGGGCTGGCCCGAAATGGGTTTGCACCAACAGACCCTCCGGTGTGATCCCAAGGGCATAGGCGGACGCTCCGCTTTCCAGAATCCAGTATTTTTCGGCTGCGATAACCGGCACGATCTCCACCCTTTCATTGGGATGGCGCGCATGTTGTTTCAGCGCGCCTTGACTTTAATATATCATACAAATAGACAGAATATATCGTATTCGTCAATCGCGGAAGCATGCCCTTGCTCCACACGTTTCAGCCGATTTCGTTAGCAGCCTGTGAACACCTGGTGTCGCTTTTGCCCGGCTGCGGCGGTGCTGTTGCCACGTTCAAGCGAAAGGACGGCCATGGTCAGTGGGCTGATGTGTTCGATACGCGACCTCACGCCAGCCGTGCCGGACCATTCGCGCTGGGCTGCAATGTGCTGGCGCCCTTCTCCAACCGGATTTCTGGAGGCGGGTTCGCCATCGATGGCCGTTTCCATGCGCTCAAGCCCAATATTGATGGGGAGCCTTTTCCCAACCACGGCAATGCCTTTTCCTCCGCCTGGCGCGTCGCGGAGCAAAGCGAGACCAGTGCCGAACTGTCCCTTGATGCTGAGGGGCCAGGACCGTTCCGATACCATGGCCGCCTAACCTATGCGCTTTCAGATCAGGGCCTTTCGGCGGAACTGGTACTGACCAACAAGGGTCGGGTGCGCCTGCCATTCGGTGGCGGGTTTCACCCCTGGTTTCCAAGGACACCACAAACCCGCCTGCGCTTTGGTGCGGCGGGTGTCTGGACCGAGACAAGCGAACATCTGCCAGACCAATTTCTGACGCTCGATACGGCGCCGATTCATCACTACCGCGATGGCCGGGTACTGTCCGATGGATTTTTCAATGTTGCCTATGCCGGATGGGATGGGCAGGCCGAGATCGTATGGCCTGAGATGGGCATGGGCCTCGTGATGCAGGCGGACCAGCCCCTCGATGTTCTGATGCTCTACACGCCAGGCGGCGATGCAGGCTTTGTCAGCCTTGAGCCGGTGAGCCACACCGTCGATGCCCATAATCGCTCCGGAACGGGGGTTGTGGCGCCGCTGGTGCTGGAGCCGGACGCTGATCTCAAACTCACAATGCGGCTGCGGCCGTATCTGCTTTAAATAATGGAGGGGAACAACATGACGATACGCATTGAGCAGGTGGCGCTGCCCGATTTCGGGCCCCTTGGCGCTCAGCCGGAAATTCCTGCCGAGACCTTTGCGGCCCGGGCCGATGAAGCACTCAGGCGTGCTGGAAGCGACTGGCTTGCCGTGTATGCGGATCGCGAGCATTTCGGCAATATGGCTTTCCTCACCGGCTTCGAGCCGCGGTTCGAGGAAGCGCTGTTGCTGCTGGGGCCGGGCGGCAAGCGCGTGTTGCTGACAGGCAATGAATCGCTGAGCTATGCGCCGCTGGCGCGCCTTCCGGGTCTTGAAGTGCTGCTGGCGCAGAGTTTCAGCCTGATGGGACAGGATCGCAGCCAGTTTCCGCTTCTCGACGCAAGATTGGCCGATGCCGGCCTCAAGAGCGGACAAAGCGTGGGGCTGGTCGGCTGGAAATATATGAGCCCCGACACAGGCGAGACCCAGAAGGGCTATTTCGTGCCCGATTTTGTCGTCGAGGCCTTGGCTGGCGTCATCGGCGGGCGCGACGGGCTGAGCGAGGCCAGCATGGTGCTGATGCACCCGGCCAATGGTTTGCGCACAATCCTCGATATCGACCAGATCGCGGCGTTTGAATGGAGCGGCGCCAAGGTGTCCAGACTGCTCTGGCCGGTCGTGGCCGGCGCCAAGGCCGGCGAGACCGAGTTCGAGGCGCTGTCGCGCCTGCCCTATGAGGGCGACCCGATCAATGTCCATACCATGTTCGCGTCGGCCAGCGCGGGGGAGCCGGTGATCGGGTTGCGCAGCCCGACGGCCCGCCGCCTCGGCAAAGGCGACGGCGTGACCACGGCGCTCGGGCTATGGGGGGCATTATCCTCGCGGGCCGGCTTGCTCGACGAGGGCAACGATGAATTCCGGGCCATTGCCAAAGCCTATTTCGCGGCACTCTGCACCTGGTATGACACGGCGGGCATTGGCGTTGCCGGCGGCGAGATCGACCGGGCGGTCAAGGCGAAACTGGCCGAAGGTGGCCTGCGTCCCGCGCTCAATCCGGGACATCTGGGCGGCCACGAAGAATGGCACCACACCCCGGTACGGCCCGGCTCGGACGAAAAACTGGCCAGCGGCATGCTGTTGCAGGTCGATATCATCCCCACCCCCTTGCCTGATGGATGGGCGCTCAATTGCGAGGACATGGTGGTGCTGGCCGATGCGTCACTGCGCGATGCCCTGCGCCAGCGCTACCCGGAGATGTGGCGTCGCATCGAGGCGCGACGTGCCTTCATGGCCGACAAGATCGGCGTGCGCCTCAAAGATGAGATCCTGCCGTTCTCCTCGACCCCGCTCTATCTGCCCCCGTTCTGGTTGAAACCAGACCATGTGCTGGTCGCGGGTTAAGCGCCCAATGGCCCCGCCTCCGCTGATGTGCAGCCGGGCGGGGCACCTGTGAGGAGATGAGGGACCGTGGCCGTGAAAAAGCGTATTGGACTGATCGGGTATCGGCTGGAGGCCATGCTGGCCTGCCCGGTACTGACGGATGGATCGACCACTGAACTGGTGCGCGGCGCCGACATTCTGGCATTGAAGCAACCCGTGGTGACCGGGGTGGTCGAAGCGGTCGCGGCTGACGCGGATTTCGAGCTGGTGCCGCTCATGTTCGGACGGATGGTGCCGGGCGGACCCCTGGCGCCTGCGTTCTACGATGCCCTCAAGGCCGAGAGCCTGCAACTGCTGCACGACCATGGGCCGTTCGACGGACTGGTCATTGCCAATCACGGCGCCGGCGAGGTGGCCGGACTCGGTCGCCATGGCGACACGGACTATATCCTGGCCATACGGCAGGCCGTCGGACCCGATGTGGTCATTGCAGTGCCGTTTGATCATCATGGGCAGGTGACCGAGCAACTGCTGGCGGCAATCGATACGCTTTCCGCTCTGCGCACGGCGCCGCATCGGGACACCCACGAGACCAGCGCGCGGGCGACGACGCAACTGATGGAAATTGTCCGGACCGGACGAAAGCCCTATAAGGCCGGCGTGCGCATTCCCATCTATGTGCCCGGCGAAAAAGCGATGACGACCTTCAGCCCGGCCCGCGAGCTGTTTGGCATGCTGCCCGAATACGATGCCATGACGGGCGGCGGCGAAGCGCATATCTTTGTGGGCTTTGGGTGGAATGACGTGCCCTGGTGCGGCATGCAGACCATCGTCACTCATTTCGAGAGCGCGGAAAAGGCGCGCGATATTGCGCTGGAGATCGCCGAGGCCATCTGGCAGCGCCGGCATGATTTTCGCCTGCAAATGCAGACTGCGACGATCGCCGAGGGCCTGGCGCAGGCCGCCAGCATGCCGGGGAAACGCATCTATCTCGCTGATTCCGGGGACAACACGACGGCGGGGGCCGGTGGCGATCTCACCTTTGTGCTTCAGGACGCGCTGGATATGGGCCTTGAGGATATTGTCATCGGGGGCATTTTCGATGCCACGGTGGTCCAGCTGTGCCACGCCGCCGGTGTTGGCGCCGATGTGCAGCTGCCTATTGGTGCGCATGTTTCAGCGCGCCAGCAGATCAGAACAGTGGCGGCCCGGGTCGTCGCCCTGGGCGCGTCCTACGACATGTCTGCCTATTCCAATGCCATTGGGAGTTCTGCGCCTTGGGCGACGATTGCGATAGAGGGCGTCACGGCCAGCTTCCACGCTGCGCGGGTGTCCTATACCAGTCCCGAGCATTTTGCTGCTGCGGGAATAAGCCCGGACCAGCACAAGGTCTATGTGGTCAAGGTCGGCTATCTTCATCCTGCCCAGGAAGATTTCGCCAGCGCCTATATCTGCCTGCTGTCCGAGGGCGTCAGCGCACTCGACTTCACAGCGATCCCCTATGCCCGCATACCGTCACCGGCATTTCCGATGGATGCGGACATGACCTGGTCTTCCGATAGCGGCATCATGGCGCCTGCCGGCGAGATATCGGTCTAGTTCCGGGCCTGCAATCAGCAGGCGCAGTAGATATTATACAGCGTGGTGAGCACCTGCCGCACTTCGTCGGAGGCGAGGGTGTATTTGATCTGCTGGCCGTCGCGCCGTGTCTTGACCAGGCCCCAGGCGCGCAGCTTGGACAGATGCTGGGAAAGCGGCGATTGCCCAAGATCGACCCGCTCGGCGATCTGGCTGACATTGAGTTCTGCATCGAGCAGGTTGCACAGGATCAGCAGCCGCTTGGGATTGGCCATGGCCGTTAGGAGCTGAGATGCCTTTTCGGCATTCTGCTCCATCCTATCCATTTCCATGTTGATCATATTAGTGATCTCGTATATACGAATTATCGTCTGTTTTCGTTATCGCTCTTTTTCGAGCGATTTTCAAGGAGCTTGCGATGCGCGCCAATGTGGGGTCACCCGACCGGATAGCCAGAATCATCATCGGTATCGTGCTGATTGTTGCGGCCTTCATTCCGGCTTTGCCTCTCGGCGCCAATCCCATCCTGCAATGGGGTTCGGTTGTCGTCGGCGCCGTGCTGATCGTGACGGCCCTCGTGCGCTTCTGCCCTCTCTACACACTTTTTGGCTTTTCCACCTGCAAGGTTGCTAACCGATGACTGAATTTACCCCAGTGATGTCGCTGCTCGGCGGCGCACTGATTGGCCTTTCAGCCGTTCTTCTCATGGCCTTCCACGGTCGCATTGCCGGCATGACCGGCATTCTCACCGGCCTGCTGCCGCCCGTTTCTACCGACTGGACCTGGCGCGCTGCCTTTCTGGCCGGGGCCGTGGCTGCTCCAATCCTGCTCCTGAGCCTGTCGGGCCAGACCATTGCCTATGAAAGCCCGGTGCCGATGCCCTGGATCATCATCGGCGGCCTGATTGTTGGCGTCGGGGTCTATTACGGCTCGGGCTGCACCTCGGGTCATGGTGTCTGCGGCATGGCGCGGCTGTCGCCGCGCTCCATCGTCGCCACGCTGACTTTCCTGGGCGCAGCCATGGTCACCGTTTTCATCATCCGTCACGTGCTGGGAGGCTTCTGATGCAGCGCACCATTCTCGCCGGCATTGTCGGGCTCATCTTCGGCACCGGCATTGCCCTGTCCGGCATGGCCAATCCGGCCAAGGTCCTCAATTTCTTCGACATTGCCGGCACCTGGGACCCATCCCTGGCCTTCGTCATGGGCGGCGCCCTTGTGGTCACCGCTATCGGCTACCGCTTCGTGCTGAAGCGCGACAAGCCGGTTTACGAGGCGAAGTTCCACCTCCCAGCCAGTCGAAAGCTCGATACTCCGCTGATTGCCGGGTCGGCCGTGTTCGGCATCGGCTGGGGCATTTCCGGCTTCTGCCCCGGCGGCGCCATTCCCGCACTCGGCCTCGGTGAAGCCTCGGCCTGGGCCTTTGTCGGCTCCATGCTCGTCGGCATTTTCGCCGCCCGCACCATTCGCATCGCGCTCGAACAGCGCGGCACTCAATCTGCCTGACACACGCAAAGGAGCATCGCCATGAGCACGCTTCCGTTCACCGCCGACCTTGCCGTAAAGCCCGAAGTAACCGCCTTCTTCGACGCGCCGACCAATACGATTTCCTATGTGGTCAAGGACCCGGACAGCAATGCCTGCGCCGTTATCGACAGCGTCATGGACATCGACTACGCCGCCGGACGCATTACCTATGACGGCGCCGACGCCATCATTCGCCATATCGAGGAGCATCAGCTCAAGCTCGAATGGCTGATCGAAACCCATGTCCATGCCGACCACTTGTCCGCTGCCCCCTATATCCAGGGCAAGCTCGGCGGCAAGCTGGGGATCGGCGAGAACATCACCATTGTCCAGGACACGTTCGGCAAGATTTTCAATGAAGGCACCGAGTTCCAGCGCGATGGCAGCCAGTTCGACCGCCTGTTCAAGGACGGTGACAGCTACGCGATCGGCGGCCTGACCGTCCATGTCATGCACACGCCCGGCCATACGCCGGCCTGCATGACGCATGTCATTGGCGATGCTGCCTTTGTGGGCGACACGCTGTTCATGCCTGACGGCGGGTCGGCCCGCGCCGACTTCCCGGGCGGCGATGCCCGTACGCTCTACCGGTCCATTCAGCGGGTGTTGTCGCTGCCGCGCGAGACGCGGCTCTTCATGTGCCACGACTACGGCCCGAACGGCCGCGACATTGAGTGGGAGACCACGGTGGGCGACGAGATCGACCACAATATCCATGTCGGGCACGGCACGGACGAGGACACATTCGTCAAGATGCGCGAAGCGCGCGACGCGACGCTCGCCATGCCCAAGCTCATCATCCCGTCTCTTCAGGTCAACATGCGCGCCGGCCAGCTGCCGCCCAAGGATGAGAGCGGCAAGACGTTTCTAAAAGTCCCCGTAAACGGGCTGTAGCGCCCCCAATTCGCCACAGCCCGGCCTGCCCCGGTAGTCCACTGCCGGGGCAGGCACCCATCCAGGATCACTCCATGTTCTCGTTTCTAAAGCCCAAGGGCACAGTCATGAACGTCCGCAAGATCGACGACAATTTTTCCACCACCGGCCAGATCACGCCCGAGCAGGTCAAGACGCTGTCGGAGTCCGGCTACAAGTCCATTGTCTGTGCCCGGCCCGATGACGAGGAATTCGGCCAGCCCAAATTCGATGACGTGGCCCGCGCTGCTGAAGCCGAAGGGATTCAGATCGTCCATATTCCTGTTTCAGGCGGGTTGGGCGAAGGCCAGATCATCCGCTTTCATGATGCCTGGGAGAAAATGCCCAAGCCGATGCTCGGTTATTGCCGTTCCGGTGCCCGCGCCGGCAGCCTTTACGCGACGCTTTCCAAGTAGTCCTCAATGTCTCTCAAGGCCTATTTCCCCATCCTCGACTGGGGCCGGCGCTACAACCGGCAGACCCTGACCAGCGATCTCATTGCCGCGGTCATTGTTACCATCATGCTGATCCCCCAGTCGCTGGCCTATGCTCTTTTGGCGGGCCTGCCGCCGGAAGTGGGTCTTTACGCCTCGATCCTGCCGCTCCTGGCCTATGCCATTTTTGGCACGTCCTCGGCGCTTGCGGTGGGGCCGGTTGCGGTCGTGTCGCTGATGACGGCCGCCGCAGTGGGCCGCATCGCCGCCGAAGGCAGCGTCGATTATGCCAGCGCTGCCATCATGCTCGCCATGCTGTCCGGGGTCATGCTGACGCTGATGGGCCTGTTCAAGCTGGGCTTCATCGCCAATTTCCTGTCCCATCCGGTGATTGCGGGTTTCATCACCGCCTCGGGCATCATCATCGCCACCAGCCAGGTCGGCGGCCTGCTCGGCATCCGCACAGAGGGCCATGCCATGCCCGAGCTGGTGATGTCGATCATCGACAATATCGGCGCGATAAACGGGTACACCGTCGCCGTCGGGGCCGTAGCGCTGGCGCTGCTGCTGTGGATCCGGCTTGACCTCAAGAACTGGCTCAACCGGTTCGGCGTGCCCAAGGGCGTGGCCACGATCATCGTGCGGGCTGGCCCGGTGCTGGTCGTCTTCCTCACCATGGCTTGGTCCGTGCTGGTGGACCTCGGCGCCAAGGGTGTCTCGCTGGTCGGCGATGTACCGCAGGGCCTGCCCATGCTGTCTTTGCCCAATTTCGATCTCGGCATCATGCAGCAGCTCGCCGTGCCGGCGCTGATCATCTCCATCGTGGGCTTTGTTGAATCCATCTCAGTGGCCCAGACGCTGGCCGCCAAGCGCCGTGAGCGTATCGCCCCCAACCAGGAACTGATTGGCCTCGGGGCTTCCAACATCGCGGCGGCGGTCGGTGGCGGCTATCCGGTGACCGGTGGCTTTGCGCGCTCGGTGGTCAATTTCGATGCCGGTGCCGCTACGCCTGCCGTCGGTGCCTTCACCGCCATCGGTATTGCCGGGGCCACACTGCTGCTGACGCCCTTCCTCGCCATCCTGCCCAAGGCGACATTGGCGGCCACGATCGTCATCGCGGTGCTGACCCTGGTTGATTTCTCCATCCTGAAACGCGCCTGGTCCTATTCCAAGGCCGACTTCGCCGCCGTCGCCATTACGCTTTTGGGCACATTGCTGCTGGGCGTGGAGGTCGGCATTTCCTTGGGAGTCGGCGCTTCAATTCTGGTCTTCCTCTATCGCTCCTCGCAGCCTCATGCCGCCATTGTCGGTCAGGTGCCGGGCACCGAGCATTTCCGCAACGTCAAGCGCCATCAGGTCGAGACCGTGCCGGGCGTATTGTCCATCCGCATCGATGAAAGCCTTTATTTCGCCAATGCGCGCTATCTCGAAGATCTTGTGATCAATCAGGTGGCGGCCAATCCGGGCCTGAGTGACGTTGTGCTCATGTGTTCGGCCGTCAATGCCGTGGACATGTCGGCACTCGAAAGTCTCGAAGCCATCGAGCACCGTCTCAAGGACCTCGGCGTCCGGCTGCACCTGTCCGAGGTCAAGGGGCCGGTCATGGATCGGCTCAAGAGCACCGAGTTCATCAGGCATCTGTCAGGCGGCGTCCATCTCAGCCAGCACCAGGCCATGCGCGCCATCGTCGAGGAACGCCTTGGTGCCGGGGGCGGGGATGATCTGGATCAAGGCGAGCAGGCCCGCCTCGCGTGAACATGATCCAAGGAGAGCGTGTATGACCCATATCGTCTGTTCTCATTGTGGCGCCACCAACAGGATCGGGCCTGAACAGGACGCGCGCGCCGGCAAATGTGGCAAATGCTCCAGGCTGCTTTTCGATGGCCAGCCCGCCGACGTGTCCGGTGCCCTGTTCGAAAAGCAGATTGCCAAGTCCGGCATTCCGGTTGTGGTCGATATCTGGGCGCCATGGTGCGGACCCTGCCGGGTGATGGGACCGCAATTCATGGCAGCGGCGCAGGCGAGCGAGCCGGACATGCGCTTTATCAAGCTCAATTCCGACGAGAACCAGGAGGTTTCTGCGCGCCTCGGCATTCGCGGCATTCCAACCATGATCCTGTTCAAGGGCGGACAGGAAGTGGCGCGGGTCTCCGGCGCCATGGCGAGTGCGGACATTATCCGCTGGGTGCGCGCCAAGGCTGAAGCATAGGCCGCGCCAGCGTCGCAAAATCCAGGGCATCTCGTCAGAAGTGCCTGTTAAGGGGGAGGAAAGTAGAACATGGATCGCAGGTCATTTTTCCAACTGGCCGCCTTGGGCGGCGGGGCCCTGGCCCTGGGGGGCGTCAACGCGCAAGCGCAACCGGTCACCCGGACCTCTGTCAGCATCGTCATCGTCGGAGCCGGGGCCGCGGGCACCGCACTGGCCAATCGGCTGGTGCATCGCCTTGAGGGTGCGACCATCACCGTCATCGATCCGCGACCCGAACATCTCTATCAGCCGGGCCTGAGCCTAGTGGCGGCAGGTCTGAAGCCGGCAGATTACGTGGTTTCGCGCACCACCGATTGGCTGCCGCGCGGCATCACCTTCCTTGCCGAACGCGTTGCCGCGGTCGATTCATTGTCCCGTCTGGTGACGACGGAGACCGGCACCACCGTTTCCTACGACTATCTGGTGCTGGCGCCCGGCCTTGTCCTCGACCACGACGCTATTGAAGGGTTTTCCCTCGATCTCGTGGGGCAGAACGGCATCGGGGCGCTTTATGCCGGGCCTGACTATGCCGCTCGAACCTGGACGGCGGCACAGAAATTTACCGAGGAGGGCGGCACTGCTGTTTTCACGCGACCAGCAACCGAGATGAAATGCGCTGGCGCGCCCCTCAAGCATACGTTTCTTGTCGAAGATATCACGCGGCGGGCCGGCAACAAGAGCAAGGCCAAGTTCATCTATGCCGCGCACAACGAGGCGTTGTTCGGAGTGCCCATCGTCTCTGAAAAGCTCCGCATGCTGTTTGGTCAGCGCGGCATCGAGACCGCCTATTCTCGCGTCTTGACCGCGGTGGACCCATCCCGGCGCGTTGCGACTTTCAGGGCCGGGGAGGGGACCGAGCAGATCGAGTATGATTATCTCCATGTCATTCCCCCACAGCGGGCGCCGGATTTCATCCGGGCATCGGGTCTGTCCTGGGCTGACAAGTGGGTGGATCAGGGCTGGGTCGAGGTCGATCAGGCGACTCTCCGGCATCTGCGTTTTCCCGAGATCTTTGCGCTGGGCGACGTGGCCGGTGTGCCCAAGGGCAAGACCGCTGCCAGCGTCAAGTGGCAGGTGCCGGTGGTCGAAGATCACCTGGTGGCCAGCATTGAGGGGCGTGAGGGTACAGAGGTCTATACGGGCTATACGTCATGCCCGCTCATTACCCAGGTCGGACGGGCGATGCTGATCGAATTCGACTATCAAAACAATCTGGTGCCGTCCTTCCCGGGGCTGATCGCGCCGCTCGAAGAACTTTGGGTCAGCTGGCTGATGAAGGAGGTGGCGCTCAAGCCGACCTATCAGGCCATGCTGCAGGGCCGTGCCTGAGGAGGGCGAGATGAAAGAACTGACTTTCGATACAATGCTGGCCGTTTTCGAGGCCATGTTCGGCACGGTGCTGTTCTGGTTGCTGGTGGGTGGAGCCGTCGTGGTGACACTCGCCTATATCTATGTCCTTATTCGCGACCGAGCAGTGAGCTGGCGCAAGTTCCTGCTGGCCCAGATCTCCATGCCAGTAGGCGCCATTCTGGCCGTGATGATTGTCCTGGCGGTAACCCACTCCACGCTCGCGGGCCTGGGCGGTCCGATTGACCTCCTGATCCTGCTGGCTGTCGCAGCCGTTGGCGCATTGGGCATGGCCATTGCCGTCTATACGGCGCAGTGCCTGCTTTTCCACTCAACCCCTTCCGGGCGGCCGAGGTAGCAGCGTCAGGCGCGTTCAAAGCGCGCAGGTATCGAGGCACTTCATACGGAAACGCGCCGCACAGCATCTTGGCCTGCGCATGCGGCTGAGCAATGACAGGCTCTTTCGGTGTTGTCGTAGAAGCGGATTTGCTTAGGCGCTAAAACATGAAGGCGTCGAGATCCATTTCGGCTTCTGGCTCTGGCTCTGCTTGCATGCTGGCTGCGGTCCGGGGGAACAGCCGGTCATGGATCATGCGCTCGGCTTCCATCGTGTAGGATTTGCGCAGTTCATCGAGAATGGGCAGGCTGATCGGCTGGATGTTGGAGAGCGGTTCGCTGGTGAGGCCGGCAATGGCCATGGCCGTATCGTCCAGCGTTTCTGCCAGCGCAGCTTGGCCGGAGAGACCACGTGCGGCGGTGTCGAGCAGAGCTATGACCTTGGGGCCATCGGCATTGAGACGGGCGAGGGCCATGCCGATGCCCTGATCGAGCTTGCCCAGAATGTCCAGCGCCAGATTGGCCTGATCCTCCAATTCGGAAATCTGTCCGGCGCCGTTGCCGGCGGCTGCAGCGCCGAAGGCGCCGGCAAGGGTTGAGGACTGGTCGAGCTGGTTCATGGCGGCTTCTGCGGCCACGACGGTTTCGGTGGTCAGCTCGCGCAATTGCATGGCGATGACGGTGAGCGAGGCGCCGCGTGGACCCAATTGGGCGCAGCGCACTGCGGCGTTGAGGCTCACAAGGCGCATATTGGCTTCGATGTCTTGGACGGCGCCGACATGTTCGAGCAGAATGCGCACGGTTTCCTGCACCGCGCTCGCCACGCTTTCCAGTTTGGCGCGCTCGGCCTCAAAGTCTTTGAGAATGGTGAGCGCGGCGCGCAATTGTGCACTGAGACCGGCAATTGCCGAGGTCTGGGCGCCATCATCGCCGTGGAAATCCCGGCTGCGGGCCATGATGGTCCCGGCGTCGCTCGCCAGCGCGTTGAGGTCCTGCCCGGCCTGTTCCACCTCCTGGGAAAAGGCAGCGGCGATATCGCTGAGCTGGGTCTGCTGCAATATGGTCAGGGCGGCGATTGCGCCGGGCCGATCTGCGTCAGAAACGTCCGATCCGGTGACAATCGCGGCAAGGGCGTCAAGTCCGGTTTCGACATGTTCAATGCGCTGGCGGGTTGCGTCACCCACCTGCAGGGACATGACGGCGCTGCCGATGCGACCGACGATCTGGCGCGAAACCCGACCGGTCTCGGCGCTGGCGTCGAGAGCCGCGGCGCGCTGGCGTTCCAGCGCTGCTATGGTTTCGACCAGGCTCTTGGCAAGATGGGAGAGTGTGTCGGCATGAGTGGCCTCAAAGCGGGCGCGCTGGGATGCTGCGCGGTCCACTTCATTGGTCAATTGGCGATAGACCTGCGCGAATTCCTGTATGGTGCGGCTGGCTGAATCCGAGAGCGTTGCGATATCGGTGGTGAAGACGTCGAAGTCGTCGCTGTCCCCGACAATACCGGCCGCGGTGACGCGGGCATTGACCGAGACGATGCCCATCATCTTGACCGCACGGCGCAGATCGGAAATCGGCGCATTGGCCTTGCCCACAACCTCGACCAGTCGCGCCAGATCGGCCTTTTCCTGCCCGAATGTGCCGGAGAGAATTTCCGCGCGCTCGGCAACCGCGCCCAGATGGGCCATGGCTTCGGCGACCTTGGAGCCTTGCAGGGCCTCGGGCAGTGCCTCGAACAGCTTGCTCAGCGTATTGAGCAGTGCGGCGCCTTCGGTCAGGCGCGCGCCTACGGCAACGAAGGCGGTTTCGATCTCCTGCCGGGGTCCGGCAAGGTCCTGAGCGAGACGGGCGATCGTTTCCGGGGCGATGGATATGGTCATGATTTCGCTCCTGCGGTGGATCGGGCCTGGAGGCCGAAGGCGGTGATTTCTGCGGCCATCTTGCCCAGAGGGACAACGCGAACGGCTGCGCCGCGCTGGATGGCTTCCTTGGGCATGCCGAAGACGACGCTGCTGGCCTCGTCCTGTGCCAGGGTGAGGCTGCCCATTTCCCGCATTTCCAGCATGCCGCGCGCGCCGTCATCGCCCATGCCGGTGAGCAGCATGCCCATGGCATTCCGGCCGGCCGCCTGCGCGCTCGAGCGGAACAGTACGTCCACGGAAGGACGGTGGCGGGAGACATGAGGACCATCTTCGATGCGGACGCTATAGCGGGCGCCGTTGCGGGTCAGCAGCATATGCAGATTGCCGGGGGCTATCAGGGCCTGTCCGGCCTCCACCACATCGCCGTCCTCGGCTTCCTTGACGCGGATGGCGCAGGTCGTATCGAGCCGGCGGGCAAAGGCGGAGGTGAATTTCTCGGGCATGTGCTGCACGATGAGAATAGCCGGGCTCTGGGCCGGCAGCGCCTCCAGAACTTCCCGCAAGGCTTCGGTTCCGCCGGTCGAGGCGCCAATGGCGATGATCGGCTCGGTGACCGGCATGCGCGCAATAACGCTGGCGCGGCGGGTGTCGGACAGGGGGGGCAGAATGGCGTCTGCGGTCAGCTTGGCCTCGACCTTGAGATCGGGCTGCGCGTGCATGATGGCGGCGGATTTTTTCGAGCCGCTCATGCGGGCATGCGCGGCGGCCCTGGCGGCATCACAGATGCGCATGCGCGATTCCTGGAGGAATTGAGCCGTATCCACCCGCGGCTTGGCCACCACGTCCACGGCGCCGGCTTCGAGCGCCTGCATCAGCGTGTCCGACCCTGCCTGAGCGAGGCTGGAACAGATGACGACCGGGATCGGCCGCTGCGACATGATCTTGCGCAGGAAGGTCAGCCCGTCCATGCGCGGCAGCTCTATGTCGAGGAAGATCACATCCGGCACCTGCTGGCGGATGCGTTCGACCGCGATGTAGGGGTCGGCTGCCGTCGCCATGACCTCGAGATCGGGGGCGGAGGAGATGATGTCGCTGAGGGTCGTGCGCACCGAAGCGCTGTCATCGACGATGAGGACCTGAATCTTGCCGCTCTGTGCGTTCATGGAGGAACCTAAGCCTTCTGGAACACCGCAGGTGCGACCTGCCGCATGGTGATTGTCGTGCCCACCATAGACTCGGAATGTCCAAGCAAGAGGTAACCGCCGGGACGCAAATGCTCGATGAGCCGCGAAATGACCGCTGCCTGATCGGATTTTTCAAAATAGATGAGCACATTGCGCAGATAGATGATGTCCACGTCACGATCGATCGAATAGGACGACGACATCAGATTAAGGCGCTGGAACTGCACGCTGCGGCGCAGTTCAGGCACGATGCGGACTTCCGGACGCGGGCCGGGCCGGCGGCCAAACATGAGATAGCGCGATTGCATGCCTGGCGGGACGGGCGCAATCATTTCCGCCGGATAGACGGCGCGCCGGCCCTGCTCAAGGACGTCGGTGGAAATGTCCGTGCCAAGAACGGCAAAGCGGAAATCCCGGCGCTGCGCGGCCATGTCGGCCAGCACCATTGCGATCGTATAGGCTTCCGCGCCGGTCGAGCTGGCGGCGCTCCAGATCTTGAGCAGTGGATTGCGTTCGCCGGTTCGCCGGGACAGCAGATCGGGCACAAGCAATTTTTCCATGAGCTCGAAATGCTCGGGCTCCCGGAAGAAATCGGTCTTGTTGGTGGTCACTGCATTGATCAGGAAGGGCAACTCGCTTTCGAGCCCCTCCTGCCGGAAGAGATAATCGCCATAGGCCCTGAGATTTGCCAGTTGCAGGCTGCGGATGCGTTTGCGCAGGCGGCCTTCCACCATCAGGCGCTTGGCCGGGGGCAGGCGGATGCCGACCTGCTCGCCGATCAGGGCGGAGATACGCTGGAAATCGGTCGCGGTCAGATGATCGTCATCGGTGGCAGCGTTGGGCAGGGCATGGGCGAGACTGGTCAAGGCGAACTCCGATACGTCAGGATCGCGGCCGGTGGGGCAGGTGGCGCGATTGGATTTCAGGCGGCCCGGCTGGCAAAGCCGGCGGCGTCGCCCAGCAAGCGATCAAGATCCAGAACGGTAACGAAAAGGCCGTTGCGGCGACCGATACCTTCGATGCAATGCCCGCTCCAGCCCGTCTGAATTGCAGGGGGCGGATCGAGCGTATCGCTGTCGAGCACGGTAACCTCGAATACGCGGTCGGCCCTCAGGCCCAGCACCACTTCGCCTGATGCGGCAGCGATGGACAGCACCACGATCCGGGTGTTTTCGTTGTCCTCTGCCCCCGCCATTCCGAGGGTCAGGCGCAGGTCGAGGACTGGTACGCCCTGACCCCGCACGTCGATCATGCCAAGCAGGTGCGGCGGCGCCTGAGGCAGGCGGGCAATGGGCCGCATATCAAGGATTTCCTGCACGCGGCTGACCGGAGCTGCGAACAGTTCGTCGCCCACCCCGAGGGTTACATATTGCGATCGTTCGGCCATTCCGGGCTCCTGGAGTGTCTTCATGAACAGCCTGGCCGGCCACCTGAATGGCCGGCCAGGCGATGTGCGCGATCAGGCGGCGCCGCGACGGGTGAATTCACCGTCGAGATCGTCGTGGCCGTCACCGCCGAGATCGAGATCGAAGCCGCCACCCTGGGAAGCCTTCGCCTTGCCGGCTGTCTTGCGGGGTGCCATGTGCGGCGCCTTGGCCATGACGGCCTTGCGCAGCTCGCTGCCACGATCCTGAGTGCTCGCAGCAAGTGGCACGGCGCTGGCGTCGATGCGGAAGTAGCTGATGGCAGACTGCAACTGCTCGGCCTGGCTGGCCAGCTCTTCGGAGGTCGCCGACATTTCCTCGGCGGCCGAGGTGTTCTGCTGGGTCACCTTGTCGAGCTGCTGGATGGCCGTGTTGATCTGGGCCGCGCCGGCATTCTGCTCACGGCTGCCAGCGGAGATTTCTTCCACCAGTTCGGCCGTGCGCTGGATATCGGGCACCAGCTTGGAGAGCATTTCACCGGCAGACTGGGCAGCCTTGACCGTGGTGCCGGAGAGCGTCGAGATTTCGGCGGCGGCAGCCTGGCTGCGTTCGGCGAGCTTGCGCACTTCGGAGGCGACGACCGCGAAGCCGCGGCCATGTTCGCCGGCACGGGCGGCTTCCACCGCGGCGTTGAGGGCGAGCAGGTCGGTCTGGCGGGCGATTTCCTGCACGACCATGATCTTTTCGGCAATGGTCTGCATGGCGGTGACGGCGTTGTCGACGGCCTCACCCGAAGCGATGGCGTCGGCAGCGGACTGGCGAGCGATCTTTTCGGTCTGGCTGGCATTGTCGGCCGACTGCTTGATGGTGGCGGCCATTTCTTCCATCGAGGCGGATGCCTCTTCGGTCGAGGATGCCTGTTCGGTGGCGCCCTGGCTCAGTTGTTCGGCGGTGGCCGACATTTCCTGGGAGCCGGCGGCGACGTTGCGCGTGGCGGCGGTCACTTCAGCGACGACTTCGCGCAGCTTCTGCGTCATTGCGTTGAGCGCCTTGAGCAGGTCACCCACCTCGTCGTCCGATTTGCTTTCGGCGGTGGCGCTGAGATTGCCGCCGGCGACTTCATCGGCAAGGCGAACGGCGCTGGAAAGGGCGCGGGAGATCGAGACGACGATCCAGGTTGCAGCAATGGCAGCGATCAGCACCGAGCCGGCCAGAAGGGCAAGCAGGAACAGGCGGGTCTGTTCGTAGAGTGCGGTGGCCTCGCTGATGGCGTTGGCGACGGTCTGGGCGTTGCGGGCCGTGACACGGTCGAGCGTGGCTACTGCTTCTGCACGCAATGGGGCACCGACATTGTCGACAAGCTCGGTGGCGTTGTACTGCGAGCGCTGGATGGCGACGTCATTGCCGTTCTGCATTGCGGTGAAAAGACTGTCGAGATTGGCCCGCAGTTCTGCGACCATTGCTGTTTCAGCAGGGCCGACCTGACGAGCCAGGCGGTCGATGGTCGGCTGCATGCGTTCATAGACGCCGTCGAAATCACCGAACCATTCGTCCTGCTTGGCCGGGTGGCTGGAGGCGAGAAGCACATTGCGGTGCTGGCGGAAGACGTCGCTGGCATCCAGGAACAGAGTGCTGGCCGATTCATAGGCCGGGAATGCGGAGGCATCACCTGCGGCGACGCGCGCGGAGAGCGCAGGCAGGAGCCGGCCCATCGTATTTTCGAGCGCGGTGATTGCCGCGCTGCCTTGCGTCGTGGTGATGGCAAAAGCGGCAGCGTCCGTATTCTTGACCGCCTCGGCCTGGGCTTGCGTCAGGGTCTGCCAATAGGCGTCGAGCGTGGTGAGCAGGCTCTGCATGTCGGCGACGTTTTCGGCGCTGGTGAACCGCTCGGAAAGGCTTTGCGCACCGGCTACAAGTTCATCGTAGCTTGCGGTGATGGTCGCTTGCAGTTGGGCCAGCTCTTCCTGGTCCTGGCTCAGGATCATGCCGCGCATGTTATTTGAGATCGAGGTGAGGTCGATCTCCAGATCCCTGATCTGAAGGGCGCGTTCGACGGGGCCATTGATCACGGTGTCCATGGACTGATTGATCGTGCCCAGACCCTGAATGCCGAGGAACATGCCGACGCCGGACAGCGCCACGACGGTGGTGAAGACCGCCGCCAATTTTGTCTTGATAGTCAGTCTCACGATACTGGCCTTTCTTCTGATGCTGCCGAGGACGGGGTTCTTCCGTCCGAGATTTCAAAAATGCGTTCCATGTCGGGAATGATGATGAAGCCGCCATTGCGCTTGCCGATGCCCCTGACGAAGTCGGTCGGCCAGCGCATGCCGACCTTGGGCGCTTCCTCAATGGACGCCGCCTCGATGTCGGTGACGTCGTGGACTTTGTCGGCAAGGATGCCGGCAATGGTGGGTTCGCCGTCGATGTCCACTTCCATGACCACGATGCGGGTGTCCTGATCGGGCTCTGGGCGTTGCATGCCGAACATGACGCGCAGGTCTGCCAGCGGGACGACGCGGCCCCGCACATTGATCAGTCCGTTGGCAAAGGATGCCGCATTGGGCACTTCGGTAATGGGCACGAGGTCCAGGATTTCGCGGACCCGGCCGGCCTCGACGGCGAACAATTCGTCTTCGAGCCTGATGGTCAGCGCCGTCATGGTGGTGCCGGGCGTGGTCATGCCGCTCTCCCCGTCTGATTGCGTTCGACATAGAATTGTCCGGCGGAGACCAGATGAGCCGTGTCGAGGATCAATGCGACAGTGCCATCGCCCAGTATGGTGGCGCCGGAGAAGGACTTGATGGAGGAATGCAGCTTGGACAGCTGCTTGATGACCGTCTGGTTGTTGCCAATGATCTGATCGACCACGAGACCGACACGGCCTTCGCCCGATGAGACGATGACAACCTTCTGGTGCAGCTCGGTCGGCGTCGTGGTGCCGAATACTTCCCGAAGCCGCAGATAGGGCACGAGGCTGCCGCGAATATCGAGGAAATTGCGACCCTTGGCATGGGCCTCGATGCCATCCGGCAATTCAACACATTCCTCGACCGCAGCCAGCGGAATGGTGTAGCGGCCATTGCCGACGCGCACGAGCATGCCATCGATAATGGCCAGGGTGAGCGGCAGGCGCAGGGTCATGGTCGTGCCCTGGCCGGGCGTGGTGGTCACGTCGATCGTGCCGCGCAACCCGTCAATGGTGCGCTTGACCACATCCATGCCGACGCCGCGCCCGGAGAGCGATGTCACTTCCTTGGCGGTCGAGAAGCCAGGCGCAAAGATCAGGTGATTGAGTTCCTGCTCGGTCAGCTTGGTATCGGACGTGATCAGCCCGTTTTCCTCGGCCTTGGCACGAATGCGCTCGTGATTGAGGCCTGCTCCGTCATCGGTGACGGAGATTGCGACTTCTGCCCCTGAGTAAACCGCCGACAGGCGCACCGTGCCCTTGGTGCTTTTTCCGGCTGCGAGGCGCTTTTCCGCGCTTTCCAGTCCATGATCCACAGAGTTGCGGATCAGGTGGACCAGCGGGTCGGCCAGGCGCTCGATCATGGTTTTGTCGAGTTCGGTATCTTCACCTGCCGTGACGAATTCGATGGGCTTGCCCAACTCGCTCGACAGATCGTGAATAAGGCGGCGGAAGCGCCCGAAGAGGCTGCCAATGGGCACCATGCGAATGCCCATCGTGGTGTCTCTGAGGCCCGAGGACAGGCGCTCGAGTTCTTCCGCAATGGTCTTGAGGGACGAGTCGGCGCTCTGCGCGGCGATCTGGCTGAGGCGGGCCTGGGCAATGACCAGCTCGCCCACTCGGTCCATGAGCTCGTCCAGACGTTCGGCGGGCACGCGCAGCGAGGTGGCGGCAGCGGCTTCAGGTTTGTCGGCGGCACGGGCGCGTGGCGTCGGGGACTGGCTGGAAAGCTCGGCGGCGGTGATCACCGGCTCGGTTGCGACCGGCTGTGGCGTGGCGGCAGGCGCTGCGACCTCCGGTTGCGGGGCCGTTGCCTCGACCGGCATCTCCAGCGGCGTCAGGCTCAGTTCCATATTGTCACGCAGGAACATGAAGACGTCGTCGACCGCTCCGGCCGGATCGTCGGCTTCGATATCGACCTGCCAGCCGATATAGGGAATTTCGGGATCGTAACTATCCAGGTCCGGCACCCGGTCGGTGAGCGCGGTCACCTCAACAGGGCCGATCTGGGCCAGTTCTTCGAGCAGCAGCAGGGGGCTGGTGCCGTAGGCCAAGGCATCGGAGGGCAGGTAGAAAACAAGACGCCAGGACCGGTTCACATCTGTTGGCGCTGGCGGGGCGGCGATCGGTTCGGCCTTGATGGCCGGCACGGGGTCGACGCTGCCCCCTTCGACGATGACGCGCAGATGCGCCAGGATTTCATCGCCCCCTTCGATCGGGGTGTCCGGATTTTCGATGAGACGGTGAATATGGTCCTTGGCGTCGAGCGCGACCTGAATCAGCGCGGCATTGGCCTGGCTCTGGCCCTTGCGCACGCGGTCAAAGGCGGTTTCAAACTCATGGACGAATTCGGCAACGGCGGTGAAACCGAACATGGCGCCCGAACCCTTGATCGTATGCAGGGCGCGGAAGGTCGAATTGATGAGGTCGTTGTTGGAGGGGTCCTGCTCGAGATCGAGCAGACCGGCTTCGAGTTGCTCAAGCAACTCGCGGGCCTCCTGACGAAAGGTCTCGGTCGGGTCGGAAATGTTCATGCGCCCGCCACTTTCTTGATGATGGCCAGCAACTGATCCTGCTTGAAGGGCTTGACGATCCAGCCTGTTGCACCGGCTTCCTTGGCCTGGCGCTTCAGCTCCTCATCCGATTCCGTGGTCAGCAGGATAATCGGCACGCCCTTGCTGGAGGGGTGCTGCCGGTATTTCCGGATGAACTCGATGCCGTTGAGCACGGGCATGTTGAGATCGGTCAGAATGGCGTGAACCGTGTTGGTCGTGGCCTTGTCATAGCCTTCGGCCCCGTTGGCGGCTTCGATGACATCCAGCCCCGCCGACATCAGCGTCATGGACACCATCTGCCGGATAGAGGCGGAATCATCGATGGTCAGAATGGTCTTGCTCATGCCATTGCGTCCTTAAGGCTGATCGGAGGAGGGGGCCCAGAAATCCCTGTGCGTCTGGGCAGGCGAAAGCAGGCCGGCACCGGCCAGCACATCACGCAGCTTTTCACCAAGGGGGGCAGCGAGCGTCAGCGTCTTGCCCTGCGCCTGCGCAGAGACGCGGGCGGCGATCAGGGATTGGACAGTGGTGATGTCGGCACTGGTGAGCGTCTGCGTATCGACGCTAACGATCTGATGGCGGTCCAGGGCGTCGCGCAGGCCGGTTGCGACTTCTGCCGCATTTTTTATGCCCGTGTCGCCTGACAAGACGTGCGTGTGGTCTCGTGTCCCGGTCATGGGCATGACCGGGGGTGGTTTATTCCGATGGTCGACATTCTGTCTCTCTATCGTGGATTTATGCCGGGAAGCGGTGTTTGATCCGCACTTTCAGATGGTTAACTCGCCTACTGTAATGCACCAATCTTTTCGCCGTATTCCCATCCGGCTTGATACTATATTTGCATTGATGACTTAACCGATGGTTACCCTTTTTCGTTTGCATCAAAAATTGATTCGCAAGTATTATTTGTTACTTCTGAAATAATTACAGTAAATTCTTTGTTCTTTTTGAATCGTTGTGGAATCGACTCTGAGCGGATGCGAATCCACGCGACTCGATTCTGAATCGAGCGACAAGAAAGCGAATCGTAAGAATTTTGATTCAGCGCGACGGGGCGATGGGTGCGGCAGTGTTCAAGCCGCGCGCGGCTGATGCCGGGAGTCAAAGCGGGCCAGCAGCGGGTGCAGTCTTGAATGGAAGTTGTTGTGCAGACAGGCGCGGGCTAGAGGCCGGCAGTCTTGCACTCGGTACCATCCTGCATGATCGCGCAGATTTCCGGCCATTTGGCGCGGAAGGCAGCGACGCAGGCAGGGTCGAAATGGCTGCCGCTGGACTGGATGATTTCCGCATAGGCCTTCTCGATGGGCCAGGCGGGTTTGTAGGGTCGTGCGGAACACAGGGCGTCGAAGACGTCGGCGATGGCGACAATGCGCGCTTCGACCGGAATGTCGGTGCCGGACAATTGGTCGGGATAGCCTTTGCCATCCCATTTTTCGTGATGGCTCTGGGCGATCAGTTCGGCGGTACGGATCAGGTCCGATGAGCCGCGTTCGAGAATCCGGGCGCCGATGGTCACATGCTCGCGCATGATGGCCATTTCCTCGGGTGTCAGCTTGCCGGGCTTGGAGAGGATGGCGTCGGCAATGCCGATCTTGCCGATATCGTGCAGCGGGGCGGCCAGATAGATCATGCGGCAGCGCTCGGGTGGAAGGCCGATGCCCTCGGCGATGAGCTGGCTAATCAGGGCGACGCGCGACACGTGCTCGCCGGTATCGCCGTCACGGTATTCGATGGCGCGGGCGAGGCGGTAGATAATCTCTTCCTCGCGTGCCAGCAGGTGGGCAGTGGCGCGCTCGACTTCGCGGGTCAGCCATTGGGCGCGGTCGGCCAGTTCGACCTGCGCCTGACGCAGGGCGAGCAGGTTGGCGACGCGCGCCTGGAGTTCGGTGGGGTCGAATGGCTTGTGCAGAAAGTCGGTGGCGCCGGCCTTGATGGCTTCGATGCGTACGGCCTTGTCGAGATCGGACGTGACCATGATCACCGGCACGATGCGATAGGCGGGGCGGGCGCGCAGCGCGGCGGTGAAGGCAACGCCGTCCATTTCCGGCATGATGTGATCGACAATGATGAGGTCGAACTGGCTGTCGGCGCACTTTCCCAGCGCCTCGACCGGGCTGAGGCAAAGCTCCAGCTCGCCGGTCAGAGTCTGCTGGATGATGGAGCCGATCAAGGCAAGGCTCGAACGGCTATCATCGACAATCAGAATGCGCATGCTAGAGAACCCCGTATCTCTGCCGGTGGCGATGATAGGCAAGAGGTCTTAGGCCGGAATTAACGCCGGACGCGTCAATGGCGCAGGAAGGGCGAGACACCGAATATGTGTGCAAGGCGGATCGGTATTATCGGCGGCGGGCCGGCGGGGCTGATGGCGGCCGAGGCGGCGGCCATGGGCGGTGCGCGGGTCGTCGTGTTCGACGCCATGCCCAGCATCGGCCGCAAGCTGCTGATGGCGGGCAAGTCCGGGCTCAATATCACCCATGGTGAGGATCACGCGGCGCTGCTGGGCCGCTATGGCGCGGCACGGGCACGGCTGGAAGCAGCGCTTGATGATTTCAATGCGACGGCCTTGCGGGAATGGTGCGCCGGGCTGGGCATCGAAACTTTTGTGGGCTCCTCCGGGCGGGTGTTTCCCAAGGCGATGAAAGCCTCGCCGTTGCTGCGCGCATGGCTGGGCAGGCTGGCCGGTCTCGGCGTCGAGATCCGCACCCGTCACCGCTGGGTCGGTTTTGAGGGCGATGCCCTGCTGTTCGACGCGCCCGATGGACGCATTGAAGAGCATTTCGACGCGACGGTGCTGGCACTGGGCGGGGCAAGCTGGCCGCGCCTCGGCTCGGATGGGTCATGGGTGAACTTGCTGGCGGAGCGCGGTATCCCGGTAGCGCCGTTCCGCCCCGCCAATTGCGGCTTCGAGGTCGCGTGGAGCCCGGTTTTCGTCGAACGCTTTGCCGGAGAGCCGGTCAAGGCGGTGACGGCCAGCAGCACAGCCGGATCGCAGCAAGGTGAATTTGTCGTCAGCCAATGGGGCATAGAGGGGAGCCTCGTCTATGCCCATGCGGCGGCGCTGCGCGATGAGTTGGAACAGCATGGCGTGGCGGCGCTGGAACTGGATCTGGCGCCGGGGCGCACCGTGGAGCGACTGGCGCGCGACCTTGAGCGGCAGCCGGCGAAGGCCAGTTTCGCCAATCGGCTGCGCAAGGGCGCCGGGCTTGACGGGGTCAAGCTGGGCCTGTTGCGGGAGCTCATCCCTGATGTCGTTGCCCTTGCCCCTCCTGCGCTGGCTCGGCAGATCAAGGCGCTGAACCTGCCGGTCCACAAGACCCGTCCGATTGAGGAGGCCATTTCGGTCGCCGGCGGTGTCGCGTGGAAGGACGTGGATGAGACCTATATGCTGCGGGCAATGCCGGGCGTGTTTGTCGCGGGCGAGATGCTGGATTGGGAAGCGCCGACCGGGGGCTATCTGCTGACGGCCTGTTTTGCCACCGGCAGGGCTGCGGGGCTGGCGGCGGCGGGTTTTGCCGGAGCTGGCTGATCCTTTTGCCCACCTCTGATGGCGTGACAGGACAGCCCGGCGCCACTCCAGTCGATTTCGATCGTGGCGTGGCTGACGCCATGCCCGGTCTCCAGCTTTTGGCGCACTGCGGCGGTAACCTCAGCGGGGTTCGCTTCGGGCGAAAGCTGGATCTCAAGTGTCGCCATGGTCTGGCCCGATGACAGCGACCAGACATGGAGATGTCCGATGGCGGCGAGGCCGGGGACTTCCGCGGTCAGTTCCTGCTGCAGGCGTTCCGCATCGAAACCGTCCGGCGCGCCTTCCATGAGGATATTGAAGGTCCGCATCAACAAAGCCCAGGCGCTGCGCAGGATGAGCAGGCTGACAAAGACCGAGAGGATCGGATCGATCGGCATCCAGCCGGTCAGCCAGATGACGGCCGCCGCAATGATTGCGCCGACCGAGCCCAGCAGATCGCCCAGCACATGCAACAGGGCGCCCTTGATATTCACATGGTCCGCATCGGCCCGGGATATGATGCGGAAAACCAGAAGATTGACGATGAGGCCGAGCACCGCGACGACCAGCATCGGGCCGGCAAGAACCTCATGGGGTTCAAACAGGCGCTGCACCGCCTCATAGGCAATCCAGCCGACAAGGGCGAAGAGCGTGAGGGCGTTGACGAGCCCGGCCAGCACTTCGAACCGCGAATAGCCGAAGGAACGGCGCGCATCGGCCGGGCGGCGTCCGAGCCGGAACCCGAGCCAGGCCAGAAAGAGGGCCACGGTATCGGTCAGCATGTGTCCCGCATCGGCGATCAGCGCCAGCGAGCCGGACAGCACGCCTCCCACCACTTCGGCGATCATGAATGCGCCGGTAAGCGTCAGCCCGATCAGTACGGCGCGCTCATTGCCCGAGCTGACATTGGGGGCATGGCTATGGTCGGCATGATCGTGACCATGATCGCCATGACCATGTGTGTGGCTATGCGCGGCGTGATCGGCAGCAGTCATCGTGGCACCCTGTTCATATTTACATATGAACACTAATTCATATTATGGTGTCAAGCCGGTGCTAAGCGTCGTCATCCCGTTCGGCATCATGGTCGTGTTCTTCGGTGGCATGGGCCAGCATGTCTGCCAGCATGCGCGCGACATGGTCATCGGCGGCTTCGTAGAGAACCTGTTTATTGCGCCTCGTGCCGCGCACCAGACGCGCGGCGCGCAGCAGGCGCAGATGGTGGCTGACAAGGGACTGGCTGGCCCCGGTCGCCTTGGCAATGTCGCCGACGGCAATGGGGCCATCAAGGCAGGTCAGCACGATCTTGAGCCGGGTTGGATCACCCAGCAGGCGATAGGTCTCGGCAATGACCGTGATGTGGTTCTCTTCGGGCAGGGGCACGCGGGGGTCCGTTCTGGGCTTGCTGTCTCAATTAGGTAAGACGCTTCACCGGACTTGACCAGCCGGTCTCAGCGATAGCCGGCGGCCTGCAATTCAAAGAGCTCGGCATAGCGGCCCTTTTGCGCCACCAGATCCTCATGCGTGCCGGCTTCGAGAATTGCGCCATTGTTGAGCACCAGAATGCGGTCGGCCATGCGGACGGTCGAGAAGCGGTGGGAGATGATCACCGCCGTCTTGCCCTGCGCCAGTTCCTTGAAACGGGAAAAGACCTCGGCCTCGGCCTTGGCGTCCAGTGCTGCGGTGGGCTCGTCGAGGATGATCAACTCGGCATCGCGCATATAGGCGCGGGCAATGGCGACTTTCTGCCATTCGCCGCCAGACAGGTCGCGGCCCTGCTTGAACAGGCGTCCGAGCTGCTGATCATAGCCCTTGGGCAGTTTGGCAATGACGGCGTCGGCGAGGCTCTGCTCCGCCGCTTCTTCAATGCGCCCCTGATCCTCGCGCGCTTCGATACGGCCCACCCCGATATTGTCGCGGGCCGAGAAGCTGTAGCGGATGAAATCCTGAAAGATCACCCCGACATGGGCGTGGATATCACGCGGGTCCATGTCTTTGAGATCGATGCCGTCGACGGTTATGCGGCCTTCGCTCGGATCGTAAAGGCGGGTGAGGAGCTTGGCGATCGTGGTCTTGCCCGCTCCATTCTCGCCCACCAGCGCCAGCGTTTCCCCGGCGGGCAGGGTGAAGGAGAGGCTGCGCACCACCCAATTGTCCGTGTCCGGATAGCGGAAGCCGACATTGTCAAAGACAATGGCCTTGCTGACAGGGGTGGGGAAGGATCTCGGATCGGCGGGCGGAAGCACGGTCGGCTCGATCTCGAAGAAGGAAAAGAGATCGTCCAGATACATGGATTGCCCGGCAATCTGGGTGAAGCCGAGCAGGATTTTCTGGAACAGGCCATTGAGCCGCAGGAACGAGCCGGAGAGAAAGGCCAGATCGCCGAGGGTGAATTCGCCGGTAATGGTGCGCCAGACGATGTAGGCATAGGCGGCGTAATAGGCCAGGCTCGCTATGCCGGCAAAGACCGCGCCCCAGCCTGCACGCAGCACCGCGACGCGGCGGTTTTCGAGAAAGATGGCGTGGGCGAGCTTGCGGAAGCGGCTGATGAGGTAGTCGCCCAGGCCGAAAAGCTTGACCTCCTTGGCGGTTTCGGCGCTGGCGCCGATGTGGCGGAGATACTCGATTTCGCGGCGTTCCGGGGTGCGCCAGCGGCTCAGCATATAGGCCAGGGTGTTGAACCGGGTCTCGCCCCAGATGGAGGGAATGAAGCTCAGCGGCAGGAGCAGGATCAGCCAGGGCGCATAGATGAAGAGGCCGGCGGCAAGGGTGATGACCGTCAAAATGTCCTGCGCCTGTCCGAACATCTGGCTGAGCAGGGCATTGCGCCCGGCAGCCTGCCGCCGCGCCCGCTCCAGCCGGTCCTGATATTCGGCGCTTTCAAAATGTTGCAGATCCAGCCTGGCGGCATGGGCCATGAGCTCGATGCTGACCTGATTGGCATGAAGCTCGGAGAGAATGGAATCCACCAGCCCGGTGGCGCGGGCGATAATGTCATTGGCCAGAACCAGCGCAAGTTCGAGCAGCAGGAGCAGCATGATCGGTTCGAGCAGGCCAGCGTTCCACCAATCCAAAATCGCGGGACCGGGCGGGGTAATGCCGGTCAGCCGCACGACTTCGTCGACGATGAGCTTGCCGACATAGAGCACGGCGACGGGCTGGAGTGCGGCCACGAGGCGCAGGCAAATGGAGGCCAGCGTCAGCCAGCGGCTGGTGCGCCAGATCTGGGCGACGAGCCGGCCGAGATGAGCCAGATTTTCGAGACGCTGCCTGAGGGTGGGGTTTTCGTCGGGCAGGGGAGGCGGACGGCGTCCGGGGAGGTCGGTCATGCGGCCAATGTAATGTGCCCCGGTCGCGGGGAGAATAGGGCCTATTTCAGATTGCGCAAAAAGCCTGCCAGATCGCCGGTGACGTGATGGACATGCGGACCGGTGGTGCGGCCAAGCTCCCAGGCATCGACCTGCTCATGGGTGAAATCGTCGCCGGGCACGACCTGCACCGTGGCCATGCCGACTTCATGGGGCACGACGAGATTCTTTTCGAGATCGTCGAACATGATGGCCCGCGATGGCTCGATGTCGAAGCGGGTGAAGAAGCCGTCATAGGCGGCGCGATGCGGCTTGGGCACGAAGGTCATGTCGCGGATGTCGTGCATGTTCTCGAAGAGATCGGCGCCCCCCAGCCGGGACAGCACCGAGCGGGCGTGATTGTTGTCGCCATTGGTGAGAATGAACTTGCGGCCGGGCAGGGCGCGAATGGCCTCGACCAGATCGGGATGCGGATCGACAGGGGAATAGTCGATGGCATGGACATTGTTGAGGAAATGGTCGGGGTCGATGCTGTGCTGCTGCATGAGCCCGTTCAGCGTGGTGCCGAAATCCCGGTAATAATCCTTCTGGAGCGACCGCGCGGCGGCAAAATCCAGCCGGGTCAGGTCCATCACGTATTGGGTGATGCGGATGTCGATCTGCGCGAACAGATTGCATTCGCGCGGATAGAGGGTGTTGTCGAGATCGAACACCCAATCGGTGATATGGCCGAAGCCGGAAACAGAAGTCATGGCGGGATAATGCCCGAAAAAGCGAAGGGCCGCATCATCTGATGCGGCCCTTTATAAAACGGCGTTACTGGTTTGCCGTGACCGCGAGGCCCAGAGCCGTGATCAGCCCTGCCGGGTTGGCAGCGGCCGCGGCGAGCACCAGGAAACTGGTGGGGCTGGGCGGCGCAACGACAACCTCAAGGCTCTGCGGGTCATCGAGGAAGGCTTCGAGCTCGGGCACAACCATTGCCGTGAGCGCGGGGATGCCGGCCTCGCCGATCATGACCGGCAATGCGGGCTTGATCGACTGGACGAACTGGGCGCGCTCAACGCCGGACTGCGCGGCGAACATATCCAGCAGGTTGCCTGCCAGACCGGCATCGTCATAACGCACCGTTGCGCCGGCAATGGAAAGGGCACGCGCCATTTCCATGCCCATCAGCATCTGCTGGGCCTGGGCTTCCTCGCTCATGGGGTCGAGCTCGTTCGACTGCATGGCATAGAGCTTGTCGAGCACGTCCAGGGTGAAGCCGGTAATGTCGAAGGTCAGGTTCAGGGCACCGACATTGTCGAAATCGATCAGCGATTCTTCAATGGTCAGGCGGCCGTCTGCCATGGTCCAGGTCATGGACTGGGTGATGTTGCCGTTGATGGTGGTGAGGCCCAGCGCTTCGATGACAGCGGCTGCTTCAGACGCCTGGGGGGTCTCGCCGTCGCTCTCGGCATCGGCAGAGGCCTCCTCGCCAATCGCGTCAATGATGGAGAGGTCGGCCCAGATATTGGCGACGGAGACATTGGAGACGATGCTTTCCAGCGAGTCGTCCTCGGCATAGGTGAAGTCGGAAGCGACTTCCATGCCGTCAATCTTGACGAACTCGACGCCATCGCGGCTGACCACAAGCGGACCGGTGGCAAAGCGGCCCATGGTCTGCATCAGCGATTCGGCACTGGTATCGCCTTCCGGCGGGAACCAGAGATCCTGCGCCACGATGCCGGTGAGGCTGACATGGCCGACCGGGTCGCTGGCAAATTCGGTGTCGACGTCCGGCACGGTCAGCTCGTCCGCGGAATAGCTGCCATCGTCATTCTCGACGACGCCGGTGAAGGTCAGCGTGGTGTCGATCTGGGCGGGCTCTTCGGTGAGGCCGGTCATGCCGACGGTGAGGCCGTCGATGGTAACCGTATCGCCGTCCACGGTTGCGGGGCCGAAGGCCAGATCATAGCCCATGAACTTGTAAACCGCTTCGATGCGATCGACGAATGCCTCTGCATCCAGCGCCATGGCCGGCTGCATCATCGCCAGCGTTGCAAGGCCCGAGGCGAGCATTAGGCCGGTCGTCTTCATCGTCCTGATCATGGTGTCGTGTCCCTCACGATTGAAAATGGCGCCGGCAGGCCACCGGCATGCATTTGACAGCAGATTGTCCCTGGCTGCGCCATTTGCAATGGCTTCAGGGCTAAAATGCGTCCGTCTTGATACTAGCGGTATATTTCAGCCTAACGTCGAACCCTGTTCATGGGGTTCACGCCAGATCGAGAAATTGTCGATAGGCTGGATTTTCGGTCTCGTCCCAATAGGGGAAGCCGATGGCATCGATATGCTCGAACAGGTTCGAGCGGGTCGCCGCCGGCGCTTGAATGCCCACCAGAACGCGACCGTAATCGGCGCCATGATTGCGGTAGTGGAACAGGCTAATGTTCCAGGCGTCGTTCAGCCCTTCGAGGAATTTGAGCAGCGCCCCGGGCCGTTCGGGGAACTGGAACCGGAACACCATTTCGTCGCTGATGCCAGCGGCGCGGCCACCGACCATGTGGCGCACATGCAGCTTGGCGACCTCGTTGTCGGTCATGTCCGTCACGCCGAGGCCATTGGCCTCAAGCATGGTGATGATGTCGTGCTTTTCCGCGTCGCCGCCGGAGAGCTTGACGCCGACAAAGATGTTGGCGCTGGCGCCCGGAGCAAAGCGGTAGTTGAATTCGGTGATGGCCCGCTGGCCAATCAGCCGGATGAAGGCCCGATAGGCACCGGGCCGTTCGGGGATGGTCACGGCCAGCAGCGCCTCGGCCCGTTCGCCGATTTCGGCGCGTTCGGCCACATAGCGCAGCCGGTCGAAATTGACATTGGCGCCCGAATTGATGGCAATGAGCGCACCCTCCGGCGCATTGCCATCTTCGATGTCGCGGCGCAGCCCGGCCAGGGCCAGGGCGCCCGCGGGCTCGGTAATGGCCCGGTGGTCGTCGAAAATGTCCTTGATGGCGGCGCAGATTTCGTCGGCCGTAACGGTGACGATATCGTCCAGCAGCTCACGGCAGAGGCGGAAGGTTTCCTCGCCCACCTGCCGCACCGCGACGCCATCGGCGAACAGGCCCACCTGATCCAGCGGCACCGGCTTTCCGGCGGCGATGGCCGCCTTCATGCTGGCTGCTTCCTCGGGCTCGACGCCAATGACGCGGATTTCGGGCCGCAGGAATTTGACGAAGCTGGCAATGCCAGCGGCTAGGCCCCCGCCGCCCACCGGCACGTAGATGGCGCCAATGGGCTCGGGATGCTGGCGCATCAGTTCAAGCCCCACAGTGCCCTGCCCAGCAATGACGTCGGGGTCGTCGAAGGGATGGACGAACACATAACCATGGCGCTCGGCCAGACCTGCAGCATGGGCGCGGGCGGCGTCGAAGCCGTCGCCGAACAGCACGACTTCGCCACCGAGGCGCCTGACGGCATTGACCTTGATGATCGGGGTCGTGGTGGGCATCACCACAATGGAGCGGATTCCAAGCCGGGTGGCCGACAAGGCCACGCCCTGCGCATGATTGCCAGCCGAGGCGCAGATGACGCCGCGCGCGCGTTCTTCGGCGCTCAGATGGACAATGCGATTATGCGCGCCCCGGATCTTGAAGGAGAAAACCGGCTGGAGATCCTCGCGCTTGACCAGAATGGTGCGCCCGAGTTTTTCGGAAAGCAGGTCCATGGCTTCGAGCGGGGTCTGCTCCGCCACTTCATAAACGGACGAGGTCAGGATCTTGCGGACATAGTCGGTCATCGTATCGGCTCCGGCACTGGCGGGCTGATGGACGCCCGCTGACACGAAATGTCAACCGCCAGTAGCAGGCATAGCATGCAGGTCAGGCATGGTGATTCACTATCAATCAAGTGATTGATTAGAACCTGTCGCGGGCGTAAGAGCCATCTATGGAACAGGATAGCCAGAAGCGTGAAAGCGGAGATGGTCGACGCGCAGCGATTGCCGCTGCCGCGCGCAGTCTTATTGTCGAAAAGGGGCTGGAAGGCCTCAGGACGCGCGACATCGCGGCCCGCGTCGGCATCAATATCGCCACCCTGCATTACCACGTGCCCAGCAAGGAAGCACTGATCAGTCTGGTGGCGCAGAGCCTCAAGGACGAGTTTCGCGCTCAGGATCTGAGCCGGCCCCGCGAGGGCAGGACCGGACTGGAACTGCTGCATATTGAATTTGACGACGCCATGGAGTCCCTGGAAAAGGCGCCCGAGCGGCTTGCTGTCATGGCTGAGCTGACCGAGCGGGCCAGACGCGATCCGGCCATCGCCGCCATCATGCGGCCGATGCGCTCCGGATGGCTGGCCCAGCTGGCCGAAATTTTCCGCAAGGGTGCAGAAGACGGCTCGCTCCGCCCCGATATCGACGCGGATGCCGCGGCGCGCATCTATGCGGGCATGGTTGCAAGCTGGCGGATTTCCAGACCCGAGCGCCCCGATATTCTTGCCGTATTTGCCGAATTTGAGCGGGCTTTTGCCAGCCGCCAGAGTTGAACCCCACGAGACCTCAAATGTCCCAGACCTATGCGGCAGAAACCGCCAATCCCCCCGATCCGCGCCGCTGGCTATCGCTGGCCATCCTGCTGATCGCCAATTTCATGAACCTGATCGATGTCACCATCGTCAATGTCGCGCTGCCTTCGATGCGCGAAAACCTGGGCGCGACGGACAGCCAGATCGAATGGGTCGTGGCCGCCTATGTGCTGGCTTTCGCGCTGGGGCTGCTGCCGTTCGGGCGGCTGGGCGACATTGTGGGGCGCACCAAGATGTTCCTCTGGGGCGTGGCCGCATTCACCGCCGCCTCGGCCCTGTGCGGACTGGCGCATAATATCGAGATGCTGATCTTTGCCCGTATCCTGCAGGGCATTGGCGGCGCGATGATGACGCCGCAGGTCCTGGCCATTGCCACGGTCACCTTCCCTCCCGGCGAGCGAGGGCAGGCCTTTTCGCTGTTCGGACTGTCCGCCGGCCTGGCCTCGGTGTGTGGCCCGATCCTGGGCGGCATCCTGATCGACGCGCAGCTTTTCGGGCTCGACTGGCAGCCGATTTTCCTCGTCAACATTCCCATCGGCATCGCCGCCATCGTGGCCGGCTGGATGCTTATCCCGCGCCTGCCGGGGCACAAGGATCTCAGCAACGACTATGTCGGCATCGCCCTGTTCGGTCTGGGCATCGTGGCGCTGGTCTTTCCGATCATCGAAGGGCGTGCCTTCGATTGGCCGGCATGGAGCTTTGCGATGATGGCAGGGGGTATCGTGCTGCTGGTGGCCTTCTATTTCTGGCAGCAGCGCCGCGCAGCTGCGGGGCAGCCGCAATTGCTCAATTACGACCTGCTGCGCAACCGCGACTACATGTTCGGCGCATTCGTCGTGACCGTCTTCGCCTCGGGCATTCCGGGCATGTTCCTGGTGATATCGCTGTTGCTGCAATCGGGATTCGGTTTCACGCCGCTGCAATCGGGCCTGGCCAATACGCCATTTTCGGTGGGCGTGCTCATTGCGTCTTTCATTGCCGGGCGGTTCGGCTCTCACTACCTGCGTAGCCGTCTCGCCGCAGCAGGCGCGCTCCTGGCGGGCGGTATTCTGTGGCTGCATTTCATCTTTGCCAATGCCGGCCAGACCATCGATGCCATGACCTTCCTGCCGGCGCTGGTCATTGCAGGTGTCGGTCTGGGCACGGGATTTTCTTCCCTGTTCCAGCTCGTGCTGCGCAATGTGCCGCCGCGCGATGCCGGGGCCGGTTCCGGGGCCTTGCAGGCGTTCCAGCAGGTCGGTGGCGCGCTGGGCATTGCGCTTGTGGGGCAGATTTTCTTCTCGCAGCTTGCCGGCAATTTCGCTGGCGGAGCAACACCGCAGACGGCCTTCGCCGACGCGGCGGCATTGGCACTCTGGTATCAGGTGATTTCGTTCGGACTGGTTCTCGCCATGGCATTTGTGTTCAAGCCGTCTGGAAAGCAGCCACAGGGGCATGGCGCTCCTGTGGTTGTAGAAGCCTAGAGCAAAACAGAGGCCGCCTCCGGGCGGCCTTTTATTGTGTGAGCAATTGCCAGGTCTGGAAACAGGCCAGCGACACGACAAGGCACCCGACCAGGAGCATGAGCCGCTGTGCGGGAATGATGCGAACCACGAAGCCGGCAAGCGGCGCGGCAAGAATGCCGCCGACCACAAGGCCCGCCACTGACCAGATATGGCGATCGATGCCGGCGGCTTCTTCCCAATGGCCGGTGAGCAATGCGGTGAGGAAGGCTACCGAGATGGCAGTGGTGACAAAGAATTCCACTGTGTTCACAGTGCCCACCACATAGCGCGGTGCGCCACCCGAGCCGATGAGGGTGGACGTAACGATGGGCCCCCAGCCGCCGCCGCCCGCCGCATCGACGAAGCCGCCCGCGACGCCCAGCGGCAGCACGATGCCGGTGCGCGGCTGCTTGTAGGCGGCGCGAATGCGGAAAGCGCGATAGAGGATGTAGATGCCCAGAAGGCCGAGATAGATGGTGACGAAGGGGCGCAGCACTGCGCCATCAATGGCGGTCAGCACATAGGCGCCGAGCACGCCGCCCAAGATGCCGGCCGGCGCCAGTCGCCAGAACAGGCGCCAGTTCACATTGCGATGGCTGACATGGCTGGTGGCGGAGGCCGCCGTGGTGAACATTTCGGCGGCATGAACGGATGCGGAGGCCGCGGCGGGCGGGACGCCGAAGGCCAGGAGCATGGTCGAGCTGACCACGCCATAGGCCATGCCGAGCGCCCCGTCCACGATCTGGGCGAAGAAGCCGATTGCCGCGAAGATGAAGAACTCGGTTCCCAAGCAGGCGCCCCTACGCCACCCTCGCCGTCATGCAAGACGGCCGCGCGGCCTTCCAATCAGCGTACGATGAGCGTGCCGGCACCGTGTTCGGTGAAAAGTTCGACCAGCACGACGTGAGGCGTCTTGCCATTGAGGATCACCACGCCTTCGACGCCATTGTCCAGCGCTTCGAGGCAGGTTTCGACCTTGGGAATCATGCCGCCCGAAATGGTGCCGTCGGCGATCAGCGCCTTGGCCTCGCGCACGGTCAGTTCGGGCATCAGCTTGCCGTCCTTGTCGAGCACGCCGGGCACGTCGGTGAGGAACAGCAGGCGCTTGGCGCCGAGCGAGCCGGCAATGGCGCCGGCAAAGGTATCGGCGTTGATGTTGTAGGTATTGCCGTCACGGCCCGGGGCAACCGGGGCGATGACCGGGATCATTTCCGAGCGTGCCAGAAGGTCGAGCAGGGTGCGATCCACTTCCACCGGCTCGCCGACATAGCCCAGATCGAGCACGCGCTCGATATTGGAGCCGGGGTCCTTGAAGGTCTTTTCGGCCTTTTTGGCAAAGACCATGTTGCCGTCCTTGCCGCACAGGCCAATCGCCCATTCGCCCTCGGCATTGATCGTGGCCACGATTTCCTTGTTGATCGAGCCGGCCAGCACCATCTCGACGATTTCCATGGTCCGCTTGTCGGTGACGCGCAGCCCGCCCTCGAATTTGGATTCAATGCCGAGATTTTTCAGCATGGAAGCAATCTGCGGGCCGCCGCCATGGACGACGATGGGATTGACCTTGGATTGCTTGAGCAGGGCAATGTCGCGGGCAAAGGCCTGGCCCAGCTTGGGATCGCCCATGGCATGGCCGCCATATTTCACCACGACGGTCTTGCCCTCGTAGCGCTGCATGTAGGGCAGGGCCTGGGCCAGAATGCCCGCATCATGGCTGAACCGGTCAGTGTTGGGTGTGTCTTCGGCCATGGGTTCAGCGTCTCCTGGGCAAGGCGTTCGGGGAAAGGGTCTATTCGATTTTGCCGCACGATGAAATCGCCTTTGCCGACATTTTCAAGGCGGTTTTTGCGTGATGTTCAGTCGATCAGCAATTCGACCTTCACGCGGTCATCGAATGACCAGCCGCCCAGCGCCAAAAGGCCGCCGTCAGCGTCGCGCACCAGCGGGGCGGTGCGAATGGCTTCAGCGGGGGTGGTCACCTTGAAGCCGAGGACCGTTTCCAGCCGGTGGCGCGGCAGGAAGTCGGCTGCGCCGGCGACAAAGCCGGGATTGTCGGAGAGATTGGCGATACGGAATCGTTCGTCCCAGATCATTTCGCCACCGGGAACAAGGTTCCGATCTTCGGGCAGGGCCCGGCCCGGCTCGCGGGAAACGGTGAGTGTTTCACCCTTCAGCCGGACGATGGCGCCCATCAGCGTGGCGGCGCGGGGCAGGCCTTCAACAGCAAGCTGGTCATAGAGCCGCTCCACCTGTCCAAGGGCACGCGGCTTCTGGCGGCCGCCGACGATATTGAGGATGCGCCCCAGAACCCGCCTGCCGATGGCGGGGCTCAATGCCAGAAGCGCGGCCCGTGGCAGGCTGGCGGCGCCGAAGCCATCGAGCCGCACCAATTCCTCAAAACCGGCATCGGCCATCTGCGCCAGGGCGGCATCGGCTTCGGCCATGCGGGCGGCGAAGCGGGACAGGGCGGCGCTGTCCAGCCCTTCCCCGGCAAGAGCGGGAAGGAGCTTGCGCCAGCGCACCCGTTCGTAGGCCGTGTCGTCATTGGATGGGTCATGGGCCGGCTCTATCCCGGCCTCGTTCAGCAGCGCGCCAAGGCTGGAGGGCTCGACATCGAGCAGGGGACGGAAAATGGAGACGTTTTCCACCACGGCCAGTGGTGTCATGGCCTTGAGGCCTTCGATGCCGCTGCCATGCGCCAGTCGCATCAGCACGGTTTCGGCCTGATCGGCGCGGTGATGGGCGGTCAGCAGCAGGCGCGCGCCATCTGCCTGCATGGCCTCGCCGATCAGGCGATAGCGCGCCAGCCGCGCCGCTTCCTGCAGGCCGGTTTCGGGTTTTGGGCCGGTCCATTGCAACCCGCGCGCCGGCAGGCCCAGCTTCTGGGCGAGAGCCAGAACCATGGAAACCTCATCCCGGGCTTCGGGGCGCAAGCCATGGTCTAGGCTATAGACGAGCAGGACAGGGGGGGAGGACAGCGATTGCGCCCAGCGTTGCGCCAGCAGCATCAATGCCAGCGAATCCGGCCCGCCGGACACGGCAAGCCCGATGGCAGGCTGAGCTGCCGCCGGCGCGAACAGCCGCGCCAGCACTGCCGGATCGTTCACATCGGGGTTCAGGCCGGAGGACATTCGGCCCTGGTCTTCTCCTCGCTGACGCGCGCCTTGAATGCGGGAATCGTGTCGGCATAGCGCCGGTCGATCTCGCCAAAGGTGCGGCAGGCGGTTTCGCGCTCGCCCACGCCGTTGAGGGACATGCCGAGCTTCAGCAGCAGATCCGGGGCGCGAGGGTGGTCGGGATATTTCTGGTAGGCTTCGACCAGAACATCCGCCGCCTCGGCATAGGCCGAGCGCGCCATCAGTGCCTCGCCCAGCCAGTTTGCGGCGTCGGCGACCTGCGCGTTGTCCGGATAGAGCTCGATGAACTGGCCGAATTGCTGTTCGGCGAAATCGTAGTCGCCGCCCACCAGCGCTTCATAGCCGGCACGGAACTGGGCGTCGGCGTCCGGATTGCCGCTCTCTGTGGCGCGCGGGTCATAGCTCAGATTGAGCGGCTGTCCGGTCACGAGGTCAATGCCCCCGCCCTGGCCGGTGCCGACCAGCGGATCGAAGGATTCACCGAGCGATCCGTCATCGAAAGAGGGATCGAATTCCTGCTCGCCGGGCAGGGGGCGAACCCCCTGTTCGGGGATGATGGTGGGACGAACGGAGTCGTCGCCGATCTGCGCCGGGTCCTGCGGCAAGCCCTCAGGCTGCGTCACGCCGCCTGGTTGGGTTGCCGCATCAGCGTTTCCCGAGCCACCACCCTCTAATTGCTGGAAGCGGAATTCGCTGTCTTCGGAGAGACGGTTGAGAATTTCCTGCAGCTGGGTGAGCTGGAAGGTCAGGCCCTCGACCTGGCCATTGAGAACGCGAATCTGTTCTTCGAGCTGCTGGATGCGCACCATCAACTGGGCATTGTCGGCTTGGGCGACCAGAATGCGGCCACCGGTATTGTTGAAGCCGAGCCCGCTCAATTCGCCAGGCGGCAGGGTTTGCGCCTGGGCGGCACCGGCCCCCAATCCAAGGCCGAGCGCACACAGGGCTGCCCGGCTAAACTTTGAAAAACGTCCTAACGTCAACGCATCATCTCCAATGCTGCCTTCTGGCAAGATGGGTTCTTTCCCTCAGCCGATAAAGAGCAATTTTGGTGAAATAAAAGCGCCCGGGCCTTTTTAGGGGCTCCGGGCGCTCTTGCCTCCAGTTTTCACTGGATCGGATGGCTCTCCGCGAGGGGAGAGCGGTGTCTTACTGGACCACGGTTACCGCGCGGCGGTTCTGGCTCCAGCAGGAAATGTCGTTACAGATGGCGACCGGGCGCTCCTTGCCGAAGGACTGGCTGGTGATGCGCTGGGCATTGACGCCACGGGAGACGAGGTAGTTGACCACGACGGAGGCACGGCGGGCGCCGAGTGCGATATTGTATTCGCGGGTGCCGCGCTCGTCGGCATGGCCTTCGATCATGATGCGGTAGTTGGCATATTGATTGAGCCACTGGGCCTGCTTGTCGAGGGTGGCCATGGCTTCGCTGGTCAGCGAGCTGGAATCGGTGGTGAAGAACACACGGTCGCCGACGGTGACGATGAATTCCTGCTGGCTGCCGGGGGCGCCGCCGCCGGGGCCGGTATTGCCGACGCCGGTGAGGCCAACATTATCGGTGGCGGAACGGGAACAGGCGGCAATGACGACGACGAACAGCATCATCGCGGCAGCGCGCATAACGGTATTGATGGGTGCGGGGATGACCACGTGAGGCTCCTGAAAGCGTACAATCTTAAGCGCAGCATTTACCGCGCTTATTCTTAAAAGCCGGTGTGCCAACGTGGTTAATCTTTGCCTATTGCGGCGTGGATGTGGCGGGAATCCGGGCTTTTCTGTGGCGTTGCCCTTTGGTCACGGAAGTTGTGATCAGCCCTGTTAAGGTTAAGAGGCCCCCCTGCCCGGACGATCACCCTTCGGTCAGTTTGAACTCGATGCGCCGGTTTCTTCTATAGGCCTCGTCATTCTCGGCCGGGTCGAGCGGAGCGAATTCGCCAAACCCTGCCGCAACCAGCCGCGCCGGCGGCACACCGCGCGTGACCAGATATTGCGCCACCGAAATGGCGCGGGCTGCCGAGAGCTCCCAGTTCGAGGGGAAGCGCGCATTGGAGATGGGCCTGATGTCAGTATGGCCGTCGATGCGTAGCACCCAATTGATGTCGGGGGGGATTTCCTGCTCCAGCTGGAGAATGGCGTCGGCCAGTGCATCGAGTTCGGGCAGGCCGGCCGTGGCTATGTCGGCCTGGCCTGGGGCGAACAGCACTTCGGACTGAAACACGAAACGGTCTCCGACGACGCGAACATCGGCGCGCTGCTCCAGAATCTGCCGCAGGCGGCCGAAGAAGTCGGACCGATAGCGCGACAGGTCCTGCACACGCTGGGCCAGCGCCACATTGAGCCGGCGGCCCAGATCGGCGATCTGTGTACGGCTTTCGCTGTCGCGGGCTTCCGAGGCTTCGAGCGCGGCTTCCAGGGCGCCGATCTGCATGCGCAGGGCGGCCAATTGCTGGTTAAGCAGCGCAACCTGCGCATTGGCCTCGTCGGACAGCCGCTCGGCAGCCAGCAGGTCCGATTGCAGACCGGCAATGGCGTCGTCGCGGTCACCAAGTCCGGTGCCTATGCCCAAGAGCTGGTTTTGCAGATCCTGGTTTGCCGCTTCGGCTCCTGCCAGAGTGGCGGTCAGCGTGGCCAATTGCGCGGTGAGATCGTCCGAACCGGCGCGTTCGAGCTGCAGCAGTTCGGTCAGTTCGGCGATCTGGCTGTTGAGGCGCGCCAATGCCGTGTCGCGGCCCTGGATTTCCTGACCAAGGAAAAACTGGGTCAGCATGAACAGGGACAGCATGAAGATGATGACGAGCAGAAGGCTCGACAGGGCATCGACAAAGCCCGGCCAGTAATTGGCCTCCTGCCTGCGACGGGAACGGGCGCCCGGCATGGCTCAGTTCCGCCGCTCGTTGTCGTCTTCGTTGAGCATGGCCTCGATCAGGTCGCGCAGGCGCTTGTTGGTTTCGCCCTGCTCATTGATGTATTTGCGAAGATCGTCCTGTTCGGTGCGGATATGCTTGACCAGCCCGTCTATGCCGCGCGCCAGTTCGGCCATGGCGCGAATGGCGTTCTGCGAAGAATTCTGGTTCTGGTTGGTTGCGCCCAGCTTGTCGACCAGCGCCTGAATGTCCGGGCCGCCGGCATTGGCCTGCATGGCAGTGACCGGGTGATCCAGCTCGGTCATCGAGGTCATCCAGTCTTCGAGATCGGTGTAGAAGGAATTTTGCGCCTGGCTGGTCTGCAGGTCGAGAAAGCCTAGGATCAGCGAACCGGAAAGGCCGAACAGCGAGGAGGAGAAGGCCGTGCCCATGCCGCCCAGCGGGGCGACAAGCCCTTCACGCAGATTGGTGAACAGGGTTGCGGAATCTCCCGATGTCACATCAAGGGCATTGATGACCGTGCTTACGGAGGTGACGGTTTCAAGCAGGCCGTAAAAGGTGCCGAGCAGGCCGAGAAAGACCAGCAGGCCGGTGAGATAGCGGGATGTGTCCTTGGCTTCGTCGAGGCGGTTGCCGACCGAATCCAGAATCGATCGCATCGAGGACGGCGTGATGATCGCTTCCCCGATCCGCTCGCGCAGAATGCCGGCCACCGGGGCCAAAAGGATCGGCGGGCGGACATTTGAAATCGTGCCTTCCTGCAGGGAATTGACCCATTTGACTTCCGGGAACAGGCGGAAAATCTGCCGGAAGCTGAGGAAGATGCCGATGGCCAACGTGAAGAAGATCAGCCCGTTGATGAACGGATTGGCCCAGAAAAAGGTAACGATGGTGGAAAACAGGATGGCGGCAACCAGAGCCACCAACACCAGAAAGATCAGGATCTTGACCAGATAAACAGCCGGGCTGCCCAAGCGATAAGGATCATAGCCTTGCGTCATCTTGCCGAACCTTGCCCCTTGCCGCAAATCAATCGCCCCCGAGTCTAGAGGCGGCTGAAAGGGCTGACAATTAAAAAGGTTAACGGAGCGTCGCGGCGAAAAGGGGGCGGGAAGACCCGCCCCGGTGAATTTATTTGGCGAGCACTTCGACAAATGTCGGGACGAGTTGGTTCAGCGCGTAGGGAATGGAGACCACGGACGAATTGGAGAATGCCAGGTTGTCGAGCACGATCAATCCTCCGGTCTGCGCCTGTGGCACCATGGCGAGGGTCGGTGTCTCGGCGACCAGTTCGTCCATCGTTCTGCCATAGGGGAAGATCAGCGTGATATCACCGACGTGATCCGCCAGAAGTTCTGCAGAAACGTTGATGGAGCTGTCGTCCTCCGGAATGCTCGCGGCTCCTGCCACTGGCTCGAAACCAATCGCATAGAGCGTTTGATTGACGATGTTTTCTTCTGAATAGCTCGATATGCCGCCGGTATAAATGTCGAGATAGGCGGCTGTCTTTCCTGCAAACTCAGGATGCGCTGATTTCACATCGGCCAGATAGGCGTCGAGTTCGGCCAGCAGGGCTTCGCCTTCGGCGCGCCGGCCCAGCACTTCGGCAATTGCCAGCGTCGATTCCTCGACCTTGGCGCCCCATGGCACCGCGCCCTTGGGCAGCGACAGGGTCGGCGCGATCTGGCTCAGGCGTTCATACTCGGATTGATCGCCCCCAGAGGTGGCATAGATTATGAGATCGGGATGGACCGAGGCAATGGCTTCGAAATTGAGCTCGCGGCCGATCCAGACGGTGGGTTCGGTGGTCAGCAGGTCTTCTGACCAAGGGCCGACACCCTTTTCGAAATCATAGATTGAACGGATCGCCACAGGCTGAACGCCCAAGGCCAGCAGCGTATCTGCGTCACGATTGCTCAGCACCACGATGCGCTCGGGTGTTTCGGGCACGGTCACTTCGCCCAGAGCATGCTCAACGGTAATCGGGAAGGACACGTCCTGCGCACTGCCGGGCAGTACAACAAGGACTGTCAGGGCCAGGCCCAGAACACAGCTACGAAACACGATGAAATTCCCCAAAAAGCAACTTTTTTTGGGGTATAAATTTTATGACTTTTACAGTCAATATATTACTGTACGGGCTTCAGCGTCTTGAGCATCTGCCCATGCAGCGCCTCGTTGCCGGCCACGATCTGTCCGTTCCAGACCGATCCGGGCTGGCCGGCAAAGTCGGAGACGAGGCCACCGGCTTCCTTGACCATCAGGAAGCCTGGAGCGACATCCCATGGCTTGAGGCCGGCTTCCCAGATCGCATCATAGCGGCCGGCGGCGAGCCAGGCCATGTCGAGACAGATCGAGCCGGAGCGGCGGATGCCGGCGACGGCAGGATTGACGGCGGCGAGCTGGCGCAATTGCAGGGTGTCGTTGGACGTGCCCTGGGTCTTGATGCCGGTGCAGACAACGGCGTCGGAGAGATGGCTGCGGCCGGCAACGCGCAGGCGCTTGCGGTCGGCCAGCCAGGCGCCACCGCCCTTTTCGGCGGTGTAGAGCTCGTCCATGATGGGGTTGTAGATCACCGAAGCGACGATGTCGTCGCCGCGCTGCAGCGCGATGGCCACGGCAAAGAGCGGGATCGAATGCAGGAAATTGGTGGTGCCATCGAGCGGATCGACAATCCAGGTATGCTGGCCATCGGTGCCGGCGACCTCGCCGCCTTCCTCCATGAGGAAAGCATAGGTGGGACGCGCCTTGCGCAATTCGTCGAAAACGATCTGCTCGGCGCGCAGGTCCGCCTTGGAGACGAAATCTGCCGGGCCCTTGCGCGAGACCTGCAGGTTCTCAACCTCGTTGAAATCGCGGCTCAGCGACTTGCCCGCCTTGATGGCGGCATTGACCATGACGTTGAGAAGGGCGGAACGCGCCATAAGAAAGTGCTCGCTGGCTCATGCGGCCCGGCCGCGACGGGGTAAGCCGCCGTTCTGCCAAGGGATTGGTGCATCCCGCCGCTGGTTTAAAAGTGTGGCGGGCTTATTGCCCCAGAAAGGGCATGGGTTCAAGGGTCTTGCGTCTGTATCGGCTCGGATGCGCCTTCCTGGGCCGCCTCGGGCGCATTTTCCCGGCTCATCGGGCCGGACAGGACCGGCCTGTCCATATGGGGCTGGGTGGCAGGCGCGGCATTGGCGACGGCCGCGCCAGGCGGCAACGAGGGCCAGAACCGGGCGCGCTCCTCGGCCTGGGTCAGCGCAGTGGCGGGGATGGAAACCAGCAGCCGGTCCAGCGCTGGATCGGAAAGGCCCTGCCGTCGCGCCAATGCGCGCCACATGGCGGCGTCCTCAAGGTTCAGCGTTACCCCTTCGCCCACTGCCAGCAGTTTGGCATAGCGGTTCTGCGCCACCGCGTTGCCCCCTTCCGCCGCACGGGCATACCAGGATGCGGCGGTCTCGATGTTCCGCTCCACGCCCTGCCCAAGATAGAACAGGGTGGCATAATCGATCTGTGCGTCCAGAAGGCCCTGCTCGGCGGCCAGCCCGATATAGCGGGCGCCTTCCGCCGGGTCCGGGGCGACGCCCGCGCCCTCCAGAAGCATCACGCCGAAATCATACTGGGCTTCGGGCAATTCGGCCTCGGCGGCCTCACGCATGAGCGTGGCGGCCTTTGACAGGTTGGGCTCGGCGTAAATGCCTTCCACATGCAGCAGCGCCATATTGTACTTGGCGGGGATATAGCCCGCGTCGGCCGCGCTCTGGAACAACTCTGCGGCGCGTTCACGATTGCGCGGCACGCCGACCCCGTTCTGATAGAGCATGCCCAGCTCGAACATGGCCAGCCGGTCGCCATTGCGGGCGGCAAGCTGATACCAGCCGGCGGCGCGCTCGGCATTCTGGCTGACGCCCTGGCCCCTGGCATAGATTTCGGCAATCAGGGTCTGCGCCGCGGCGTCGCCCTGTTCGGCGCGGGGCAGGGCCAGTTGCAGGGCGGTCAGGTAATAGCCCATCTGATAGGCGCCATAGGCCTGGTCCACCTGATGGCGGGGCCCGAAAATATCGGTGCTGATCTGCTCGGCGTCATTGCCCTGTGCCAGGGCGGGCGGGGTGACGCCGCACAGAATGGCGGCGAGCAGAAACGGCCTGATCTTCATGCCTTTTCCCGCGTCGCGTGGTCGAAGGCCTGCAAGGCTTCCATCGGGCCCTGCGCTGTCCAGACCGAATCGGAAAGAGCGATGAACTCAGCCTCTATATCGACGAGACTGTCGGGCGTTGCGTCGGGAATGGACTGGACGGCGGGAACCTCGAAGGTTGCGGCCCACCATTGCGCCAGTTCCGTCGCCTGCGGATCGGATTTTCCGCCCAGCGGGCCGAACATGACATAATCGACGTCCAGTTCGCCAAAGCTCATGGCATCATGGCGTGACCTGATATTGCCGGCGCCGACAATGGCGTCGGGCTTGAGCGCGCCGGTCGCTTCCCTGATCGCGCTGGTGCCGCCCCTGGTGATGTGGACTCCATCGGCGCCCAGCCGGCGCGCCAGCGCATAATCATCCTCGAGCAATACGGCGGCGCCCGCTGATTGACCGATCTGCATCAGTTTCTCGGCAAGGCCGGCATAGGCGGCATCGTCCAGCGTGCCGCGCTGCACGAGGAGGGCCGCTATCTCGGGGCCGGTGAGCAGGCTCATCAGCAGGCGCGGAAATTGAACCGGGTCGGGATCGGCAGGGGTGATGAGATAAAGCAGCGGCGCCATGGCGTTTCCCAGTTTCAGGCTTTTCCCTATTTGGCCATTTTGGCGACAAAGGGACAGAACCCAATAGGCGATGGAGGCCCCGGGACGCAATGGTGGCTTAGCCTGCCGCAAAAGTAAGGCGCGCGTCTCCAAGGGAAACGCGCGCCTTCAGCGACGTTGGGAGCGTCGGGTGGATCGGATCAGGCCGCCTTGTCGATCGAGGTGGTCCACTCGCCCAGAGCGGCCAGCGAATTCATATGGGCACGATGAGCGAAAGCCTGGCGGGCGGCGGCGAAGTTCTCGCGGCGGCCTCCCCATTCGCGCAACGCGACATTCTGCAGCGCCCGGCCATAGGAGAAGGTCAGCGGCCAGGGCTTGCCGGAAATCTGGTTCATGGCCGAGAGGTGGGCCGTGGCTTCCTCATCGGTCTGGCCGCCCGACAGGAAGGCAATGCCGGGAACGGCGGCGGGCACATGTTCCTTGAGCACGGCGACAGTGCGCTTGGCGACTTCCTCGACGGAGGGGCGTTCGCGCGAGTTGACGCCGGGCAGCACCATATTGGGCTTGAGCAGCATGCCGGCGAGATCAACGCCTGCCAGGCGCAGTTCCTTGAACACATTTTCGAGCACATCGCCGGTGACGGCGGCGCAGCGTTCCAGCGAGTGATTGCCCGGCTCGCCATCGCCCACCACTTCCGGCTCGACGATCGGCACGATGCCGGCTTCCTGGCAGAGCATGGCATAGCGGGCCAGCGCATGTGCATTGGCGCGGATATTGTTGCGGGTCGGTGCAATGTCGTTGATGGTGATGACAGCGCGCCATTTGGCAAAGCCCGCGCCCAGCTCGGCATAATGGGTCAGGCGCTGGCGCAGGCCGTCGAGACCCTCGGTGATCTTTTCACCGGCTTCGCCCGGCATCGGGAAGGCGCCGCGATCCACCTTGATGCCGGGGATGACGTCTGCATCGGCGAGGATGGCACGGAAGGGCGTGCCGCTGGCGGCTTCCTGCTTCAGCGTCTCTTCGGTGAGGATGACGCCGGAGATGTAATTGCGCATGGCCTCGGTGGCGCCGAACAGCATTTCTCGGTAGTCGCGGCGCAGTTCGAGCACGTTGGGCAGGTTGATCTTGTCGAAGCGCTTGCCGATCGTGCCCTCGGATTCGTCAGCGGCCAGAATGCCCTGTCCGGGCGTCATCAGCTTCTGGGCAATCGCATTCAGCGACTTGGTCATGTGTCTTGCCTCGGGGGAGTGAACTGACAAGGAGGTTAGACTTTCGTCACCGCGATTTCGATTAGACCTGTGGATATGAGACGAAAGGCGAACCTTGTATGGAAGATGGTGCACATCTTGGCGTCGCCCTTCTTTTATCGTAAGATGACGATATTGTAGTGGCGTCGACCGGCGTCTCCTCCTCCACATGATCAGGATAAAAGATGAGCACGCTTCCCCTCGTGACCTTCAACGACGGCCGTTCCATTCCACAGATCGGTCTTGGCGTCTGGCAGACCCCCAATGACGTGGCCGTCATGGCGGTGGAGACGGCGTTGAAGGCCGGCTACCGCCATATCGATACTGCGGCGATCTACCAGAATGAGGAAGGCGTGGGTGAAGGCCTGCGGACCTCGAATGTCAGGCGGGAAGACATTTTCCTCACCACCAAGGTCTGGAACGACGATCAGGGTTTCGACAGTACATTGGCGGCCATGGATGCGAGCCTCAGGCGGCTCGGGACCGATTATGTCGATCTCTATCTGATCCACTGGCCTTCGGCCTATCGCGGCAAGTTCATCGACACCTGGAAGGCGTTGATCCGGCTGCGCGAAGAGGGCAAGGCGCGCTCCATCGGCGTGTCCAATTTCGAAGGCGATTATCTGGAAGAGATCATTGCCGCGACGGGCGTCACCCCGGCGCTCAATCAGGTGCAGCTCCATCCGCGCTTCCAGCAGCGGGCCCTGCGCGCCAAGCATGAAAAACTCGGTGTGCTGACCGAAAGCTGGAGCCCCCTGGGGCAGGGCAAGCTGCTCGACGATCCCGTCATCGGCGATATCGCGTCCCGCCATGGCAAGAGTGCCGCGCAGGTGATCATCCGCTGGCATCTCGACAGCGGGCTCATCGTCATTCCCAAATCGGTAACGCCAAGCCGGATCGTTGAGAATTTCGACGTGTTCGACTTTGCGCTGAGCGAAGAAGACAAGGCCGCCATTGCCGGACTCGATGTTGCAGACGGCCGCATCGGTTCGGACCCGGTGACCGCAAAGTTCTGACCGCGCCACAGCGCGCAAGCGGGCGCAGGATCTGGTCCCGGCATCACTAGAAATGGTGATTTTTTGAGCGCGCAAAGGGCGTATCCTGTCCTCCCGAAGGAGGAAGATGCCCATGCGTTCGATACTTGCGCCCGTTGTCGCCGTGCTGGCTTTGGCTGGCGCTACCCAGCCGGCCTATGCAGACATTCTGTGTGTGCAACAGGAATTGTCGCGTCTGGGCTATGATCCGGGCCCGTCCGATGGGATGATGGGTGGGCGCACGCGCAACGCGGCGTCCGAGTATATGGCCAATTCCGGCGCGTCGCTGCCGGAACTGGCTTCGGGCAGCGCTGTCGCATGGTGTCAAGCCTTGCGCGCAGAACCCAGCCCACCCATCGACGTCTCGGCGCCGGCACGAAATGCCCTGGCGGGTGCCCAGCTGGAGGCGTTGTGGGGTGCCTATCGCACGACCAATGAATGCCTGCAGCATTCGGCAATAGGCGCACCGTCGCCCGTTTCCATTTCAAAACGCAGCCCGGATGAACTTGCTGCGGCGGCATGGACCTCGCCCTTCACGCCTGTTCGCGGCTCGGTCCAATGCACTATCGGCGCAGGATCGCTCTATCCACCGGCCCCCATCCCCGTTGTGGTGCTTGATGAACGTTATGGCGAACGCGTTGCCGAGGTCGACGCGGCGGCCGATTGGTTCGCGCGCATCACCACCTATGTGCGCCTAACCGACGATCCGGTTGCTCGCGCCGTTCTCAAGCGCGGTCTTATGGACTGGGCGCAGGCCGGCAGCCTCACCCAAGGTGTGCGGATCAGCCGGGACGAGCGGCCCATCGACTTCCAGATGATGCAGGCCATCCTGACCGTACTCAATGCGACGGCAGAGATTGCGAGCGATTTTGAGCCTGCCGAGCGCGGTGTGGTGGGGCTGTGGATGCAGAACATCGTCGGGCTGGTTGCAGACAGCACCTGGCGGTTCCGGCAGGACAACAAGCCGTTCCTGCGCAGCTATGTCGCGCTTGTCTGGGCTCTCATGAGCGATGATGAGCTCGCCATTCGCCAGGTGGTGGAAAACTACAAGCAGGCAATCACCGAAATGCGCCCTGATGGCAGCTGGCCCATCGATAGTCAGCGCGGTGGCATGGGCCTGCATTATGGCGCGCGATCGACCAATGCCCTAGTGCTGACGGCGCTGGCCCTAGAGTCGGCGCGTGGCCTTGATCTGTTCAGCTTCGAGGTGGATGGCCGTTCGATCCATGATGCGGTGGCGTTCGTGGTTCAGTCCATGCGCGAACCGGCGGCGACAAACCAGATCTATGCGCTGTCCTGTCCGGGCGGCGGCGACCGTTTTGGCTCCATCTCCGATCCCGATCTCTATATCCTGGAAGAGGCCTCGTTCCTCGTCCCCTATGCGGAGCGCTTTCCCGAAAGAGAGGTGTCGGGCCATATCCGTGACGCCTTCCCGGCGAGCAAGATGTTTGACTTCGATCTCGCCGGCGGCCGGGCCAGTTGCCAATATGCGCTGGAAGGCGGCACGCCCAACCTGGCGGCCCTGACCATGCCTGACCTTGGCAAGGCGCCGATGGTTGCAACCCATATCGTTCGAACCCATGAGGAAATCTCGGATACGAGCGGGCGTGCAGACTGGGTGAGCGTGCTGTGGTTCTCCGATGTGGCGGGTGTTCGTGAGGGCAGGGATCCGCTCCGCTACAACATCATGGGGCGCTATGCGGCTGCCAACAACACATTCCTATCGCTGACCTTCTCGCTCAAGTCACCAGTCGAGGGCGACACTGTCGATGCGCTCAAGGGCTGCGGCTATGAGACCGATTTCTACGACGACCTGCATCACCCCATGTTCGACTTCACCTATCGTGACGGGGTATTCACGGCCAAGAACTTCCAATGCGTGATGGAGGCCCTGCCAGAGCGCCCGGCTTTCGAGGCTGCTTTCCTGGTCGATCACTTTGCGGACGTGGCTCTGGGATTGGTGGAAACCGGAGACGTCAGCAGCATCGCGCATGAAGGGCTGCGTGAGATGATCAGCGCCGTCGCTGCGGGCGAGATCAGCTTTTCACGCTAGCAGAGCAAAAGGCCGGGTCGCCCCGGCCTTTTCCTTATTTCTTCAGTGCCTCGACGCCTGGCAGGGGCTTGCCTTCCATCCATTCGAGGAAGGCGCCGCCGGCGGTCGAGACATAGGTCAGCTTGTCCTTGACACCGGCGTGGGCCAAGGCGCTCACCGTGTCGCCACCCCCGGCCACCGAGACCAGATGGCCGTCATGGGTGCGCTTGGCGACATGCTTGGCGATGGCAACGGTACCGGCATCGAACGGCTCCATTTCAAACGCGCCGACCGGGCCATTCCAGACCAGGGTATGGGCATCGTCGATGGCGGCGTTGACGCGCTCAATGGAGGAGGGCCCCATGTCGAGGATCATGCCATCGGGGTCGACAGCGTCGACGCCATAGAGGCGTGTCGGCGAATTGGCCTTGAAGTGCCAGGATACCACCGCGTCGATGGGCAGGATAATGGCGCAATTGGCTTTTTCTGCCTTGTCCATGATGCGGCGGGCCGTATCGGCAAGGTCCTTCTCGCACAGCGACTTGCCGACGCCATGTCCCTGCGCAAAGAGGAAGGTATTGGCCATGCCGCCGCCGATGACGAGGCCGTCCACCTTGGTCACAAGGTTTTCGAGCAGGTCGATCTTGGAGGAGACCTTGGCGCCGCCGACAATGGCGACGACCGGCTTCTTCGGCTTGCCGAGACCGGCTTCGAGCGCCTTGAGCTCGGCTTCCATGGCGAGGCCCGCTGCGGCTGGGAGCAGGCGCGCCAATGCCTCGGTCGAAGCATGGGCGCGGTGGGCGGCGGAGAAGGCGTCGTTGACATAGACATCGCCGAGGCTCGCCATGCGCTTGGCCAGTTCGACGTCGTTTTCTTCCTCGCCGGGATGGAAACGGGTATTTTCCAGGATGAGGACCGAACCGGCCGGCGCCTCGTCAATGGCCTTCCTGGCTTCGCTCACATCGACCCAGTCGGTGGCGACGAAGCCGACCGGATGGCCGGTTTCATTGGCGACGGCTTCGCAGACCTGTTCGAGCGAGAATTCGGGGTTCACCTTGCCCTTGGGGCGGCCAAAATGGCTGAGCAGGATGGCCTTGCCGTCTTTCTTGACGATTTCGCGGATGGTGGGGACCAGCCGTTCGATACGGGTGACGTCGCTCACCTTGCCGTCGGCAACCGGCACGTTGAGATCGGCGCGCAGCAGCACGCGCTTGCCGGTGAGATCGAGTTCGTCGAGTGTCTTGAAGCCGTCGCTCATCGGTCAGTCTCCGCAGTCAGGTCATGGTGTGCCGTGGGTTAGCAGAGTGGCACGAAAGCCGAAAGCGGGAGAACGAAAAATCTCGTCAGGCCGAAAGCCGCAGCGTCGCCTTGTCCGGCAGATTGAGGGCGGCGACGAGCGCCCGGTATTCCTGCCGCGCATTGACATGGGACATGGATGGGGCCGCGCCGAGAATGTCGGCTTCGAGCGGATCGAACACCGTCATGCCGGTGAGGAACAGCGAACGGAAGATGACGCGCTCGGCAATGCCATCGGCCAGACGGCAGCCGAGCCCGCCGGACAGGCGCTCGACCAGATATTGCACGCGGCTGGCATTGTGCGAACCGAGATTGGAAATGCGATTGCGCACAAGGACCCAATCCAGTTGCGCGCCGGATTTCTGCCGCTCAGCGCGGGCCTTGTGGACATTGCGCGTATAGGGGCTGGCCTCAAGCGGCGCCCCGGTTTTGGGATCGATGCGCGCGAGGACGTCGAGGTCGATCATGCTGTCATTGATCGGGGTAATCAGCGTATCGGCCGCGCAATGGGCGAGCCGGGCCAGATTGCCATCGAAGCCGGGGGTATCGATAACCACGAAATCAACCGCGCCGCGCAACTCGGCCATGGCGCGGTTGAAAATGTCCAGCTCGACGCGCTGGTTTTCGGTGATGGAATCGCCCCAGGCGGTTGGCAAGTGGACATGCCTTGGCATCAGCACGTCGCGCCCGCTCGCTTCGGCTGTGGCGCGACGATTGCGGACATAGCGGGTGAGGGTCTGCTGGCGGCTGTCGACATCGATGGTGGCGACCGAATGACCCTGATGCAGCAGATAAACGGCCAGATGCAGGGCGGTGGTCGACTTGCCCGAGCCGCCCTTTTCGTTTCCGACGGTGATGATGTGGGCTCTGCCATCGGCCATGGATCGACTCCAAATCAGGATTGAACTCCGCCTGACCATGAAGGGATCGCATGGTTAACAATGCGCTAACGGGCAGCGCCGGGGTATCAAAACGTGGGGGAAATCGTACAGCGGTCCGGGTCGTCTTGCCGATCTAGTCGGCCAGGCCGAACAGGCCGGGATAGTCGATTACAAGGCCGTCCTCATCCACCGTGATGATCCGCTCGAAGTCGGCTGACTGGTAGCGGAAATGGGTGTCGTCCAGCTTTGTATAGATCTGTTCGGAGCGTTTCAGGCTGAGATCGGTGGCGTCGATCCAGACCATGGCGAAGCGTATGGGCTGGTCGCCCCAGTCCATACGCCGGATGGGCAGGGAATTGGTCATTGGCGTCGGCCATATATCGACGTCGATGCAACCGCGAAGGGCCGGGAGCGGCTCGGCACGGTCATCGGACCAGCCGCCGGCGCCGTCGGCGAACAGTTCCAGCACCCTGCCATCGGCGCGCTCGATTTTCACCGTGCGCGTATGGCCGTTCTCATCGAGCTTGAGGCGATAGAACAGGCCGAAATCGGGCCCGATAATGGCACCGCGAATGCGCGTGTCGCGGCCATTGGCGATGATGTGGGCGTGCTCGAATGTATCGAGATCGATGCCGTGCCAGCGGATGGATCGGTTGAGGGTCAAGTGGGTCATCGCCTCGCAAAACTGTCCTGGGATCGTCATTGCCCGGCTTGTCCGGGCAATCCATCTTGCCGCGCCATGAACCCCCGGGACAAGCCCGGTGGTGACGAAAGAAGGGGCGGGTCGATATATGAAAAGGGCGCCCCGTGGGACGCCCTTTCAATTCCGATGCTTCAACCGCCTCAGAGTGTCTTGCCCAAGGCCACGGCCGTGTCGGCCATGCGGTTGGAAAAGCCCCATTCGTTGTCGTACCAGGAGAGGACCGACACGAAATTGCCGTCCATCACCTTGGTCTGGTCGAGCGCCATGGTGGAGGAGTGCGGGTCGTGGTTGAAGTCGATGGAGACGTTGGGCTGGTCGGTATAGCCCAGCACGCCCTTGAGTTCGCCATCGGCATATTTCTTCACGGCCGCGTTGATTTCTTCGGCGGTCACGTCGCGCTTGGCGATGAACTTGAAGTCGACGCAGGACACGTTCGGGGTCGGCACGCGGATCGAAACGCCATCCAGCTTGCCCTTGAGCTCGGGCAGCACCAGGCCAATGGCCTTGGCGGCGCCGGTCGAGGTCGGGATCTGGCTGAGCGCAGCCGCACGGCCGCGATAGAGATCCTTGTGCATGGTGTCGAGCGTCGGCTGGTCACCGGTATAGGAATGGATGGTGGTCATCATTCCCTTTTCGATGCCGAATTCCTTGTGCAGCACATAGGCCAGCGGCGCGAGGCAGTTGGTCGTGCAGGAGGCGTTCGAGATCACCACGTCGTCCTTGGTGAGGCTCGCATGGTTGATGCCATAGACGATGGTCTTGTCGGCGCCATCGCCGGGGGCGGAGATGATCACCTTCTTGGCGCCGGCCTTGAGATGGGCCGAAGCCTTTTCCTTGGAGGTGAAAATGCCGGTGCATTCGAGGGCGATATCGACGCCCATTTCGCCATGTGGCAGTTCGGCCGGATCGCGGACCGCAGTCACCTTGATGGGGCCGCGACCCACATCGATAGTGTCGCCATCGACTGTCACCGTGTGCGGAAAACGGCCATGCACGCTGTCAAAGCGCAGAAGGTGGGCATTGGTTTCGACCGGGCCGAGATCGTTGATGGCCACGACTTCGATGTCGGTGCGGCCGGATTCGATGATGGCGCGGAGAACGTTGCGGCCAATGCGGCCAAAGCCATTGATGGCGACGCGAACTGCCATGATGTGACGCTCCTAGGGCGGAAGGAAAGAGAAGGGAGGCGAGGCTCTCTTACAACTGTGCGGTGACGGCTTCAACAACGGCCTTCGGCGTAATGCCAAAGTGGGCATAGAGTGCGTCAATCGGACCCGATGCGCCGAATGAGTGCATGCCAACGAAACGACCCTTGTCGCCAAGCAGCTTGTTCCAGCTCATCTCGATGCCGGCTTCCACTGCAACGCGGGCCTTGGCCTTGCCGATCACTTCTGCCTTATAGGCGTCGGACTGCTGGTTGAAGAGCTCCATGGACGGCACGGAGACGACGCGGGCCGAAATGCCCTTTTCGGTCAGTTCCTTCTGCGCTTCCACGGCGATGGCCACTTCCGAGCCGGTGGCGAAAATCACCGCGTCGGCATCCGCCGGGCCAACCAGCGTATAGGCGCCCTTGGCTGACTTGTTCTCGGCCGAATACTCGGTGCGGACGGCCGGCAGGTTCTGGCGGGAGAGTGCGAGAATGGACGGGGTCTTTTCCGCAGCCATCGCCAGTTCCCAGCATTCTGCCGTTTCCATGGCGTCTGCCGGGCGGAAGACGTTGAGATTGGGAATGGCGCGCAGCGCCGTCAGATGCTCGACCGGCTGGTGCGTCGGGCCGTCTTCGCCCAGACCGATGGAGTCGTGGGTCATGACGAAGATGGAGCGGATTTCCATCAATGCGGCGAGGCGAATGGCCGGGCGGGCATAGTCGGTAAAGACCATGAACGTGCCGCCATAGGGGATGAGGCCGCCATGCAGGGCCGCGCCATTCATGGCGGCGCCCATTTCATGCTCGCGGATGCCATACATCATGTAATTGCCGGAATGGTTGTCGGCCTGGAAGGGCACCGTGTCCGGGGTATTGGTGAGGTTGGAATGGGTGAGGTCGGCCGAGCCGGCCAGAACTTCCGGCACGGTCTTGGTGATGACTTCGAGCGCCATCTGGCTGGCCTTGCGGCTCGCCACCTTGGGCTTGTCCTCGGCCAGCTTCTGCTTGTAGGCGACAAAGGCTTCGGCGAAATCGGACGGCAGCTTGCCGTTCATGCGGCGCGTGAACTCGTCCTTCTTGTCCGACTTGGCGAGACGGGCTTCCCACTCGCCGCGGATGTTCTGGCTGCGGGTGCCGGCAGCGCGCCAGGCGTCGAGAATATGGGTGGGGACTTCAAAGGCGGGGTAATCGATGCCGAGCGCGGCCTTGGCGCCGGCCAGTTCTTCGGCCCCGAGCGGAGCGCCGTGGACCTTTTCCGTGCCGGCCTTCTTGGGCGCGCCGAAGCCGATCGTGGTCTTGGCGGCAATCAGGGTTGGCTTGTCTGTCGACGTCTTGGCGTCGAGGAGCGCTTTTTCGATGGCGTCCTGATCATGACCGTCAACCTCGATCGTGTTCCAGCCCACCGCCTTGAAGCGGGCAATCTGGTCGGTCGAGTCGGCGTTGGAGACCTTGCCGTCGATGGTGATGTCGTTGTTGTCCCAGATCACCACCAGCTTGTTGAGCTTGAGGTGGCCGGCCAGCGAAATGGCTTCCTGGGAAATGCCTTCCATGAGGCAACCGTCACCGGCCAGCACATAAGTATAGTGGTCGACAATGTCCGAGCCGAATTCGGCAGCGAGCTTGGCTTCGGCGACGGCGAAACCAACCGAATTGCCCAGGCCTGCGCCTAGCGGGCCGGTGGTGGTTTCGATGCCGGTGGCGTGGCCATATTCAGGGTGGCCGGCGGTCTTGGAGCCGAGCTGGCGGAAATTTTTCACCTGCTCGATGGTCATGTCCTCGTAGCCCAGAAGATAGAGCGAGGAATAGAGCAGCATGGAGCCGTGGCCGGCCGAGAGAATGAAGCGGTCGCGGTCGGCCCATTTGTGGTCGGCAGGATCGAACTTCATGATCTTTGTGAACAGCACCGTGGCGATGTCAGCGCAGCCCATGGGCAGGCCGGGGTGACCCGAATTGGCTTTTTCGACCGCGTCCATGGACAGGGACCGGATCGCGTTGGCCAGTTCGTTCTGCTGGGCTGTGTTTGTCATGGGCAAGACCGCTCTTTCAAAAAGGCTAGGGTTTGTCGGGGGCGGCGGACCGGCGTGCCTCCTCCCAAAAAGCGGCTTGAGGCATAACAGGTTCGGCCTTCCTGTCAATGTCACCAAGCCCGTTTCGCGTTCGGCACAAGGCTGATTTCCGGGGGTTTAACGCGCCAACGCGGTTGCAAAGGCGGCGTGGCTGGGGCAGGCTGGAACTGCTTGAATCGATGCGTCCTGAGGGCGATAGCGGCCATGAGTGAGACGGAACTTGAAGAGGGCTTGATCGCCGCAGCCGCACGGTTCGACCGGGCACTGGCCCGGCTTGAGACCAGCACGCGCGAACTCGGCACCCGTATTCAGCGTCAGCAGCGTATTGAGGTCGATACCCAGCGTTTGGTGCATGAGCGGGCCCGGTTGGCCACCGAACTCGACAAGACGGCGGCGCGTGCCAAGCGGCTCGATGACAGCGCCCATGACGTGTCGCGCCGGCTGGTCGAAGCCATGGAGACCGTGCGCGCCGTGTTGCAGAAGGCGGAGTAGGCCCGTGCCCGAAGTCAATGTCGAGATCAATGGCCGCAAATACCGCATGGCCTGCGAAGAGGGTCAGCAGGGGCACCTGATCGGTCTTGCCGAGCGGTTCAACAAGCATGTCGAAGGGCTCAAGGGCGCGGTCGGCGAAATCGGCGACAATCGCCTTACCGTCATGGCGGGCATTGCGGTGCTGGATGAACTGGCCGAGGCGGAGCGCAAGGTCGCGGCGCTGGAACGGGAAGTGCTCGAACTCACCCGCGCCGGCCAAGAAATCGCCACCGAACTCGAAAACACCGAGGCCAGTTTTGCCAGGAAGCTGGTGGATGCCTCGCGGGCGCTGGAAAGCGTCGCGGACTCCCTGGATGGGTCGATGCAACTGCCATAGCCGTTGGCAAGCTCTGCAAAACTGGCCGGATTTGATCCCAGCCCCTTTGCAGCGCCGCAATCATGCGCCTATATCTCATCCGCTGCCCGGCGCGTGAGGACTTCACATATCCCCGGGGCCTTAATCGATCCTAAGGGAGCTGTCCCTGACCGGGCCCGTGGGCTCGGACATACGGCGCCCACCTACGTGAGTAGGTTCCCGGGATCGCATGTCCCACGGCCAGGGTGGCACCTGAATTGATGTTCGACACGAGGGCGCATGGCCGATCCTGCAATCGAAGACGCCAAGGCCGCCCTGCGCAAAGAGGCCCATGCCGCCCGCGCGGCGCTGAGCGCGGAACAACGGCAGGACGCCGCCGTCGCGGTGGCCCGGTTCTTCTTCGACACTATTGCCTATGCGCCAGAGGATATCATCGCCGGCTATTGGCGCATCCGCGACGAGCTTGATTGTCAGCCGATCCTGATCCGGCTGATGGATGGCGGGCAGAAAGTGGTATTGCCGGTTGTAGCGGGCGCCGATGCGCCGCTGGATCTGCGAGTCTGGGAGGCCGACCAGCCGCTATATGAGGCCGGTTTCGGTACGCTGGCGCCTTCCGATCACGCCCCGCGTGCCGAGCCCGACCTGGTGCTGATGCCGCTTCTGGGCTTTGACGCAGCCGGCACAAGGCTCGGCTATGGTGGCGGCTATTATGACCGCACGCTGGCCGCCATCGGCAAAAAGCCGATGCTGGTCGGTTTGGCCTTCGCAGCACAGGAATTGAAGCATATCCCGCGCGAGAGCCACGATATTCCCCTCGACGCGGTGATTACCGAGCAGGGCGTCCGCTTTTTCGAGAAGACCGCATGAGATTTCTGTTTCTGGGCGATGTGATGGGCCGTGCCGGCCGCGATGCCGTGGCGGAACGCCTTCCAGGCCTCATCGCCCAATACAAGTTCGATTTTGTCGTGGTCAATGGCGAGAATGCCAGCCACGGCAAGGGGCTGATCGAAAGCCATTTCCAGGCGCTGCGCGATGCTGGTGCGGACATCGTCACGCTGGGCGATCATGCCTTCGACCAGCGCGAGGCGCTGACCTATATCGAGCGTGAGCCGACCCTGATCCGCCCGATCAACTACGCGTCCGGCACGCCGGGGCGCGGGGCGATGCTGGTCGAGGGACGCAACGGGCACCGGGTTCTGGTGGTCAATGCGCTGGGCCGCGTGTTCATGCCGCCCATCGACGACCCCTTTCGTGCGGTGGAAGCGGCCATTGCCGACGCGCCTTTGGGGGAAGTCGCCGATGCGATCATCGTGGATTTTCACACAGAAGCGACCTCGGAAATTCAGGCCATGGGCCACTTTCTCGATGGACGGGTGAGCCTTGTGGTGGGAACCCATACCCATATCCCCACCGCCGATCATCGTGTGCTCAAAGGCGGCACCGCCTTTCAGGCTGATGCCGGCATGTGCGGGGACTTCGACTCCATTATCGGCACCGATACCGAAGAGCCGCTCAACCGGTTCCTCACCGGCATCCCCAATGGACGTTTCACCCCGGCCGAGGGCGAGGCCACGGTTTGCGGTATTGCCGTGGAAACCGACCCGCGCTCCGGGCTGGCGCGATATGTGGCGCCGCTGCGGCTGGGTGGCGTACTGGCGCAGGCGCTGCCCGACTTCCCAAGCGCCTGATTTTTCCCCTTGCCGAGATGTCCGATCTGGGATCGGATCGAATGGTCGCGGCAGGGCGCAGACTCGTTTGCCGGCTTGAAGCGGATTATGGCCCCGGACGCGGCGTGACGTGCCGATCAATCGTCCACGCATGAAAGGCAATGGGCCATGCTTGATCCGATCATCAACTTTCTCAACGATATCTTCTGGGGCTATATCCTCATCTATGGCCTGCTGGCTGTGGGGCTGTTTTTCACGGTGCGGCTGGGTTTCATCCAGATCGTGAATTTCCCGGAAATGTTCCGTGCGGTGATGGGCGGCAAGCGCAATGACAGCGCCGGCATTACCCCGTTTCAGGCGCTCTGCACCTCGCTCGCCTCGCGCGTGGGCACCGGCAATCTGGCCGGTGTGGCGGTCGCGCTCTATCTCGGCGGGCCCGGCGCAATCTTCTGGATGTGGATGGTGGCGCTGGTCGGCATGGCGACGGCCTATTCGGAATCCACGCTGGCCCAGCTCTACAAGACGCGGAACGACAAGGGCGAATATCGCGGTGGTCCGGCCTTTTACATTGCCAGGGGTCTCAATGCCCCTTGGGCGGGTGCGATCTTTTCGGTCTGCCTGATCCTGGCCTTCGGGTTGGTCTTCAACGCCGTTCAGGCCAATTCCATAGCCGACGCCTTTCAGGGCGCCTTCGGCTTCGACAAGCTCTGGGTTGGACTGGCGCTGGCAGTGCTGACCGGGATCGTGATTTTCGGCGGCATCAGGCAGATCGCGCGCGTGGCCGAGATCATCGTGCCGTTCATGGCGGTCATCTACCTGCTCGTCGCCCTCTATGTCGTCGCCATCAATATCGGGGAAGTGCCGGGCTTGCTGGGCCAGATCGTGCAATCGGCCTTTGGGCTCGATGCAGCAGGCGGCGGCATTGCCGGGGCGCTGCTCAACGGCGTCAAGCGTGGCCTTTTCTCCAACGAGGCGGGCATGGGCTCGGCGCCCAATATCGCTGCCGTTGCGACGCCCGACCCGCATCACCCATCGTCGCAGGGGTTCGTGCAGGCGCTGGGCGTATTCATCGACACGATCCTCATCTGTACTGCAACCGCCCTGATGATCCTCCTCTCCGGCGTCATGGTGCCGGGCAGTGAGCTCACCGGCACGCCCCTGACGCAGGCGGCGATGAGCGTCCATATTGGCGGGGCGGGGCAGTATTTCATCGCCATCGCGATCCTGTTCTTCGCTTTCACCTCCATTATCGGCAATTATTCCTATGCCGAGAACGCCATGACCTTTCTCAAGATCGGCAACACGCCCGGCCTGACGGTCCTGCGTATCGGGGTTCTGTCCATGGTGGTTTGGGGCGCCTATGAAAGCGTGGCGACTGTGTTCAATGCAGCCGACGCGTCAATGGGGCTGATGGCCAGCGTCAATCTCATCGCCATCGTCCTGCTGTCCGGTACGGTGGTGAAACTGACGCGCGATTACAGGGCGCAGCGTCAGGCAGGCCATGAGCCGGTCTTTCATGCCGCGGACTATCCCGAACTCAGCGGCAAGATCGACCAGTCTATCTGGAACAAGCACAATCCAGGCTGAACAATGGGATTGGCAGGCGCGTTTCGCGCCTGCCTTGCATTAGTGGTCAAGCGCTTCTAGCCTAATTGGATGACTAGAATCCTACCCCTGCTTGCGGCACTTTTCCTGTCGTCCCCTGCCTTGGCCGAAGGTGGTCCCAAGCAGTCGATAGGGGTCGCAGAGGCCCAAGGCAGGCTCGATGCGAGTTTGGGCTATCCAGTGGTCAACTTGCGGTGGACCGAGGACGGTAGGCGCCTCTTTGCGAAATTCACCGCCGACCATGTCGGACAGCGCATCGATGTCATGATTGAGGATGCCGTGGTGACGTCCCCCGTCATCATGATGCCGCTTGAGATGGCCGCAATCCAGATCACCGGCCTTGAGACACTGGCTGAGGCCGAGGACATTGCACGGCGCCTGACCGACAAAAAGGCGCGTGTATTCGTGCGCCTGGCCGATGAGGATGAGTGAGGGCGACGCTTCACAAGCTGTCCCCAACTCCTTATAAGCGGCCCGAATTTATGAAATTACCTTCGAGGTACACATGGCTGGCCATTCCCACGCCAAGAACATTATGCACCGCAAGGGCAAGTCGGACGCGATCCGGTCCAAGATCTTTTCCAAGCTGGCCCGCGAAATCACCGTCGCCGCCAAGATGGGGCAGCCCGATCCGGCGTTCAATCCGCGCCTGCGCCTGGCCATCACCAATGCCCGCTCCCAGTCCATGCCCAAGGACAATATCGAGCGTGCGGTGAAGAAGGCTTCGGGCGGCGATGCCGAAAACTATGATGAAATCCGCTATGAGGGCTACGGCCCCGGCGGCGTTGCCGTCATCGTCGAGGCGCTGACCGACAATCGCAACCGCACCGCCTCCAATGTGCGCTCCTATTTTTCCAAGAATGGCGGTGCGCTGGGTGAAACCGGCTCGGTCGGCTTCATGTTCGACCGCGTCGGCGAAATCACCTATCCCACCAGCGCCGGGTCGGAAGACAAGGTGATGGAAGCGGCCATCGAGGCCGGGGCGGACGACGTCGAAAGCGACGAGGACGGCCACTATATCTACACCTCTTTCGAGGGCATGGCCGAGGTGTCTTCCGCGCTTGAGGCTGTTCTGGGCGAAGCAGAATCGGTCAAGGCGATCTGGAAGCCGCAGAATGTCACGCCGATCGACGCCGAAAAGGGCGCGACGCTGATGAAGCTGATCAATACGCTGGAAGAAGATGATGACGTGCAGAACGTCTATTCCAATTTCGACATGAGCGATGAGGATGCCGCCAAACTGGCGCAGTAGATCCGGCTTCGACACACAGGCAACAGGCGGCCGTCATGGCCGCCTTTTTCATGCGCTTTTCTTCAGCTGGATCACGGGATGATCCACGACCTGCTCGATATTGGACATGTTGCGTCCGGCATTTTTCGCGCTGTAAAGCCGCTGGTCGGCAATGCGGAACAGTTCGGCGAATGTCGAGGGTCCGGAAAATGCCGCTCCACCGATGCTGACCGAAAGGTGCCTTTGCTCGCCCTGTGGCGTGAAGCGTGCGAGATTGACGCTGGCACGGATACGTTCGGCGACCATTTCCGCCTGACCCTGCGTTACGCCCGGCAGGAAGACGCCGAATTCCTCCCCACCCATGCGGCCCACAATATCGCCGTCGCGCAGCACGGACCGGATGGAGCGGGCAATCAGGGTCAGGGCTTCATCGCCCACGTCATGGCCATAGAGGTCATTGATGGCCTTGAAGTTGTCGGCATCGATCATCAGCAGCGTTCCGGTGCCGCATGCCCGCGGTTCGGCCAGCAATTTGCCCACCTTGGCGGCAAAGGCGCCGCGGTTCAGGCAATCGGTGAGGAAGTCATAGGTGGCCATTTTCTGCAATTGCAGATTGGCAGCCCGCAATTGCTCCTGCCGGATGAGAATAATGGCGATCGATGGTCCGCCCAGCACCATCGGCGTGACGATCGAAACGATCAGGCCCTGAATGTTGATCCCTTCCGAGAAGGTTTCCATGATCACATTGGTGATGATGATCGAAAGGATGACGGCGATGGCGGTGATCAAACCCGCGCTGCGATAGACTCGCAGCCATGCCTGCCTGCTGAGCCTGGTGTTTGCTCCATGCATTCCTGAATCGTGCCCCTGCGTCCGGCGGCAAACTACAACTTCGGTCGTGAACAGAACGTTGTCGTTATGGCGCAGATTGAAAATGTCGTGCTTGTTGCCTCTTTGTTCACTTTGGGCTTGGTAGGTTCAGGCAAGGCCCATAAAAGGAACGGCATGAGCAAATCCGTGCGAATCATCGGCATCGACCCTGGGTTGCGGCGCTGCGGCTGGGGGATCATTGAGGCTGTGGACAACAGGCTGGGCTTTGTCGCCTGCGGCACGCTGACCCCGCCGGTCGAGGGGACATTGGCCAATCGACTGGCTGTGCTTGCCGAGGGCCTTAATGCTCTTCTCGATCTGCACCTGCCCGATGAAGCGGCGGTGGAGGAAACCTTCGTCAATGCCGGGGTCCGCTCGGCGCTGACTTTGGGCCAGGCGCGTGGCGTGGTTCTGGTCACCCCGGCGCTGCGCGGCCTGCCTGTTGCGGAATATGCCGCCAATCTGGTCAAGAAATCCGTGGTCGGCACCGGCCATGCGGCCAAGGATCAGGTTGGACTTATGGTCAAAACGCTGCTGCCGGCTGCCGATTTCAAGGGTGCAGATGCGGCAGACGCGCTGGCCATTGCCATTTGTCACGCGCATCACCGGGTCTCAGCCCGTCGCATGGGAGCACTGGTATGATCGGAAAGCTCAAGGGGCTGGTGGATTCATTCGGCGACGATTGGGTGCTGATTGATTGCGGGGGTGTCTGCTACGAGGTTTTCTGCTCCTCGCGCACCTTGCAGGCGCTGCCGCGCGTTGGCGAGGCTGCCGTGGTCTTCATCGAAACCATCGTCCGCGAGGATCTGATCCGGCTTTACGGCTTTGCCAATGAGGCGGAGAAAAGCTGGTTCAACCTGCTGACCTCCGTGCAGGGCGTGGGCTCACGGGTGGCGCTGGCCATTCTGTCGGTGATGAGCCCGTCCGAGCTTTCCAGTGCCGTGGCCCTTCAGGACAAGGCCATGATCGGGCGCGCCAATGGTGTCGGCCCCAAGCTGGCGCTGCGTGTCGTCACCGAGCTCAAGGGCAAGGTGCCGGCCATCGGCGCGGTCGATGCCGGTACGCTGGGCCTGCAAACCGCGCTGGGCGAGGGTGTTGCCTCCGGCAATGTCGCCGATGCGGTTTCCGCCCTCACCAATCTGGGCTATTCCAGCGCTCAGGCCTCCGCCGCCCTGGCGCGTGTCGTTGCCCGGGAAGGTGATGATACGCCGACTGAAAAGCTGATCCGTCTGGGTCTTAGGGAATTGAGCACTTGACCGACCTCACCTCCGCATCGGCGGGCCGCGACGACAATCTGGACGTATCGCTGCGTCCTTCCGGTTTTGCCGATTTCGTCGGGCAGGCTGCGGCGCGGGCCAATCTCGAAGTCTTCATTCAGGCGGCCAAACAGCGCGGTTCGGCGCTCGATCATGTGCTGTTTGTCGGGCCTCCCGGCCTTGGCAAGACCACTCTGGCGCAGATCATTTCGCGCGAGCTTGGCGTCGGTTTCCGTGCCACGTCCGGCCCGGTCATTGCCAAGGCGGGGGACCTTGCCGCGCTTCTGACCAATCTCGAAGACCGCGACGTGCTGTTCATCGATGAAATCCACCGGCTCAATCCGGCCATCGAGGAAGTGCTTTATCCGGCGATGGAGGATTTCCAGCTCGATCTGATCATTGGGGAAGGCCCCGCTGCCCGGTCCGTGCGCATTGATCTTGCCAAATTCACGCTTGTCGGCGCAACGACGCGCGCCGGCCTGCTGACCACACCCTTGCGGGACCGCTTCGGCATTCCGGTGCGGCTCAATTTCTATACGCCCGAGGAACTGGTGCAGATCGTCACGCGCGGCGCCCGTCTTCTGGGTATGCCGATGGCGCCCGACGGGGCATTGGAAATTGCCCGCCGGTCGCGCGGCACGCCGCGCATTGCCGGGCGGCTTTTGCGGCGGGTGATCGATTTTGCCATGGTGGATGGAGCGAAAGAGGTCAACCGGGCCGTGGCCGACAAGGCGCTCCTGCGCCTCGACGTCGATGCGCGCGGGCTCGACCAGCTCGACCGGCGCTATCTTTCCACCATTGCCGATTTCTACAATGGCGGGCCGGTGGGTATCGAAACCATTGCCGCCGCGCTCAGCGAGCCGCGTGACGCCATCGAGGAAATCGTCGAGCCCTATCTGCTCCAGCAGGGCTTCATCCAGCGCACGCCGCGCGGCCGCATGCTGACCTCGATCGCGTTCCAGCATATGGGCAAGTCAGTACCGCAGGGCTTTGTCGGCACTCAGTCGAGCCTGTTTGAGGAGGGCGAGGAATGAGCCGCCACGTCATCAGCTTTCCCATCGAGGGCCAGCGCTTCAATTATCGGGTCGCGGCCGTGATCATCGCCGAAGGCCATGTGCTGGTGTGCCGCGAGGATGACGACACCTATACGATGCTGCCCGGCGGCCGCGTGGAGCTGGGTGAGCCCAGCCGGATCAGCCTTGAGCGCGAGATTGCCGAGGAACTGGCAATGCCTGCCGAAATCGGTCCGCTGATCGCCACCTCAGAGAGCTTTTATCGCCGCGAGGAACAGGATTTTCATGAACTCGGCTTCTTCTATCCAGCCACATTGACGGGGCAGGGGCCGAATGGCCAGTCGCCCTGGCTGGTGCGGCAGGACGAGGGGCATGACCTTCATTTCTATTGGGTGCCGCTCGCCGGGGACGCGCTGGAGCAGATGAATCTGCTGCCCGCCTGGTTGCCGCGCTTCCTGCGCAATCTGCCCCATGCACCGATCCATATCGTCGACGACGCGCGATGAGCCTGCACCGCTTTCCCGTCCGCATCTATTACGAAGACACCGATTTTTCCGGGAATGTCTATCACGCCGCCTATTTGAAGTTCTTTGAACGGGCGCGCACCGAGTTTCTGCGTGCGGCGGGTATTCATCATTCAGAACTGGCCGGGCAGGGGATCGCATTTGCCGTGCGCTCCATGCAGCTCGATTTCATCGGCGCTGCCCATATTGACGATCTGCTCAGTGTCGAGACCAGGCCGCTGGCCGCGACCGGTGCCCGGCTGACCCTGCACCAGACAATTTCGCGTGAAGCGGAAATCTTGGTGGAAGCGCATCTGGTGGTCGTCGCCATCAAGACTTCCGGTGGTCCGGCGCGCCTTCCCGTCTCAATAAGGGACCTTGTGAGGCCCTGAACGTTAGCAGTCTGCTAGCGAATACCCGTTTCGGATTCGGTTTGTTAACTCCTTGGTGACCATAAAGGGCACAAAGGGAGCTTTGCTTCGTGCCGGTTCGTTCGCGGGCCGGAATACGCGGCATTTCTCTTAATTTTGACAGATTTGCTCCCCATCGCACCGATGGTGGGGCCGCTTGAGTGAGCCGGGCCGAGAAGGAAGTTTCATGGAAGCCATGGATGCAGTCGGGGCAGCAGCCCCGCATACCGATCTGTCCATCTGGGGCCTGTTTATGATGGCCGACATCGTCGTCAAGTCGGTGATGATCGGCTTGCTCGTCGCCTCGGTCTGGTGCTGGGCCATTATTATCGACAAGACGATTGCCTATCGCCGCATGAGGGCGGAGATGAACCAGTTCGAGCGCACCTTCTGGTCGGGCCAGTCGCTGGAAGAGCTTTACCAGCAGCAGTCCGAAAAGCCTTCGGGCGGGCTGGGCGCGGTCTTTGTCGCGGCCATGAAGGAGTGGAAGCGCAGCCACGAGCAGAATGCAGCCAGCTTCGTGGGCATGCAGCAGCGCCTCGACAAGGTGCTGGATGTGGCCATTGCGCGTGAGAGTGAATATCTCGAAAAGCGCCTGGGCTTCCTGGCGACCGTGGGATCGGCGGGACCGTTTATCGGCCTGTTTGGTACGGTCTGGGGCATCATGAACGCCTTCACCAATATTGCCGCCTCCGCCGACACCAACCTGGCCGTTGTTGCGGGGCCGATCGCTGAAGCGCTGTTCGCCACTGCTATCGGCCTTGTCGCCGCTATTCCGGCGGTTATCGCCTATAACAAACTCTCGTCCGACGCCGGCAAGCTGACCGGGCGACTGGAAGGGTTTGCCGACGAATTCTCCACCATCCTCAGCCGCCAGCTCGAAGCGCGGAGCCGCTGATATGGGCATGGGTGGCGTATCGGGAGGCGGTGGAGGCGGCGGACGCCGTGGCCGTCGCCGCAAGAAATCGGGTGTGATGAGCGAAATCAACGTGACGCCCATGGTGGACGTCATGCTGGTGCTGCTCATCATCATGATGGTGGCGGCGCCGATGATGACATCCGGCGTGTCGGTGGACCTGCCGCGCACCGCCGCAGGCGAAATGCCGAGCCAGACGCGCCCCATCACCGTTGCCGTTACGCCGGAAGGGGCCATTTTCGTCGACGATGCGGCTGTATCGGAAGGCGAGCTTGTCGCTCTGGTCGGGACGCTGGCAACGACCGAGGATCGCATCTATCTGCGCGGCGATACCACCGCCAATTACGGCACGGTCATGCGCGTCATGGGCATGTTGTCCGCTGCGGGATACACCAAGATCGGGCTCGTCACCGAGCGCGAGAGATAGGCCGGGCTCATGCGGACGGGCCTTACGGTTTCGATATCTGCACATGTGCTGCTGCTGGTCCTGGGTCTTGTCAATCTCGGTTCCACGCAGCAGTTGGAAACCAGTGTGCAATCCATCTCGGTCGATCTGGTGCCCATCGAGGAATATTCCAATATTCGCATGGGCCAGCTCGACAGCGATGTCGTGGAAACCAATACGCCTTCGGTGGTGGATACCGATACGCCTGCGGAACTGGCGCAGCCCACAGGCAATACCGAGCAAGATCAGGTCACGCCGTCGCCCGCCGATGTGCCGACGCCTGCCCCGGTTACCGAGACTGCTCCGGCTCCCGAACAACAGCCTGAGCCTGAACCCGAGCCCACTCCCGAACCGGAGCCCGAACCCGCTCCGGCCCCAGAGCCCGAACCGGAGCCCGCGCCGCAACCAACGCCGGTAGCGCCGACCCTGCCACAGGCACGTCCGGCCGATCTGGTGCCGACGCCAACTCCGGCTCCCGATCCTGAGCCTGAGCCTGAGCCGACCCCTGAACCGGAGCCCACGCCAGAGCCGGAGCCCACACCCGAGCCGACTCCGCAACCCGATCCTGAGCCGCCGGTGGCGCCGCAGACCAATGTTGCCTTGCCCACGGCACGCCCGACCGATCTCGCCCAGATCCGCGAGCAGGCACAGGCTGCCGAGCGGCGGCGTCGTGAGGAAGAGGAGCGTCAGCGCCAGGCTGCGGCGGCCGCGCAGCAGCCCCGCCCGACGCCGCCCTCCACCACGCCCAGCCAAACCGCAGCAGACCAGATCAACAATATCATCAACAACGCGCCCACCACCGGTGGCACGACCGGGCAGGGTGGATCGACGACACTGGGCGATACCACCGGGACTTCATCGCGCCTCAGCCAGACCGCGATCGACGGGCTGGTGGCGCGGATCAAGGGCTGCTGGAACCTGCTGCCGAGCGACTTCAACAGCGGCATGAACGTGACACTGCGTGTTTCCATGAACCGCGACGGCAGCGTCAACGGCACGCCGCAGGTGGTTTCCGCCGACCCATCGCCGGCGGGGCAGGGCATTGCCCGCGCCGCCCAGCGCGCCGTGGTGCAGTGCGGCCCCTATTCGATGCTTTCTGCTGACGCCTATGATCAATGGCGTCAGATCGAAGTGGAACTTAGACCTTGACCTTGAATTTGCCTGTTTGCTGGCCAAAAACGGCCCGAACGGCGAAACCGGAGACGAAACCGAGATGACCCTTGTGAACCGGCGCACTGCGTTGAAACTGGGCCTTGCAGGCGGCGCCCTGCTGGCCACCGCCCCCATGACCCTGGCTCAATTGCGCATCGTGGTTGAAGGCGCCAATTTCCAGCCGCTGCCGATCGCCATTCCCGACTTTGCGTCTTCGGACCCCAGCTTCGGGCGCGAGATCGCCGAAATCGTGCGCAACAATCTGCGCCGCTCGGGTCTGTTCCTGCCGCTCGATCCGGCTTCGCTGCCAGTGCAGGTGGGTGACGTCAACGCAACGCCCGACTTCAATGTCTGGCGCACGGCCAATGTCGATGGGCTGGTCATGGGCGCAGTGGAACGCGGCGGGCAGATTTCTGCCTCGGTGCGTGTCTGGGATACCCAGCAGGCCAGCCAGGTGGTGGGCAGCAGCTATGCCACAGATCCCAGTTCGGCCCGCCGCATCGCCCATCAGATTTCGGACGCCATCTATTCGCAGTTGTCCGGCGGCACGGGATATTTCGATACTCGAGTGGTCTATGTCGCAGAGAGTGGCCCCAAGGCCAACCGGACGCGGCGTCTGGCCATCATGGACCAGGATGGCGCCAATGTGACCTATCTCACGGATGGCTCGTCCATGGCGCTGACCCCGCGCTTTTCGCCTACTGGCGATCTGCTCACCTATATGAACTTCGCCGAAGGTAACCCGCAGGTTTACCTGCTGCAGCTTTCGACCGGCCGCCAGCAGCGGCTGGCGTCGGTGGGGGCCATGACCTTCGCGCCGCGGTTTTCGCCTGATGGCGGCACGGTGGCCTTCTCCGTCGAACAGGGCGGGGCGACCAATATCTATTCGATCTCGACCAATGGCGGCCAGCCGACGCAGCTCACCTCCGGCGCGGCCATCGATACCGGCCCGTCCTATTCCTCGGATGGCAGCCGCATCGTCTTCGAAAGCGATCGTGGCGGCTCACCGCAGATCTATATGATGGGCGCCGGCGGCGGTAATCCGCAGCGCATCAGCTATGGCCAGGGCAGCTATTCGACGCCCGTCTGGTCACCCAGCGGCGATCTCATCGCCTTCACCCGCCAGTCGGGCGGGCAGTTCCATATCGGCGTGATGAATGCAGACGGCTCGGGCGAGCGCCTGCTTTATTCCGGCTATCATGCCGAGGGTCCGACCTGGGCGCCCAATGGTCGCGTCATCATGTTCTTCCAGGATCCGGGCGGCAATGACGGCCCGCGCCTGATGAGCGTCGATATCTGGGGCCGCAGTACGCAGACCATTCCCACCGAAAGCTATGCGTCCGATCCCGCCTGGTCCGGCCTGCGCAGCTGATTTCCGTCTGAATTCCCGCCTTATGGCACCCCGGCCCAAAGCCGGGGTGTTTTTTTGTTTGCAAGCGGGTTGGGCGTGCAACCACTTTCGCCAAGGCGCCTTTTTACGAGCCCGACCTCACCTCGGATCACTGCATCTTTTTGTCGCCATAATCAGGTTGCGTGGCGATCAGGCGCTCATTAAGTCATTCTAAAATAACAATAATTTATTTTTTTCGGCATCTATTTTTTCTGGTGATCCAAAAACATCCAGTACCAAACCGTTTCAGGATGAGGGCCGTAGTTGCAGTATCCCGCACATAAACGGGACTAGAATTCAACAGGAAGGAATTCCCAATGACCGTCTCTCTTCGTGCACTTTCCCTCGCCGCTGTTCTTGCTTTCGGTACGATGTCCGGCGCTGCCGTCATCGCTCAGGACGCCCCCATGGTTGGTGGCGCTGCCATGCCCGCAACCAACAACATCATCGAAAATGCCGTGAACTCGGCTGACCATACCACGCTTGTTGCCGCCGTTCAGGCTGCCGACCTGGTCGAAACCCTCTCCGGCCCGGGCCCGTTCACCGTCTTTGCGCCGGTCAATGCCGCGTTTGAAGCCCTGCCGGCCGGCACTGTCGACACGCTGCTGATGCCCGAAAACAAGGATCAGCTGGTCGCAGTCCTCACCTATCACGTCATTGCAGGCGACATTCACTCGGCCGATCTGGTTCAGATGATCAATGACAATGGCGGTGAATACAAGGCTGCGACTGTCCAGGGCGGCGAGCTGACCTTCAGCCTCGATGGCGACATGGTCAAGATTACCGACGCCGCCGGCGGCACCGCAACCGTCACCATCGCCGATGTCGACCAGTCGAACGGCGTGATCCATGTGATCGACGCAGTGCTCCTGCCTGCTTCGTAAGGCAATGCAATTGAGGGGCGTCACTCCTTCTTGCCCGCGACGCCCCTCAATTGGACGTGACCCTCTGGACGGTCCCTTGCACTTGTGGTCACGTCGATAGGCCCGGCACCATCCCCCCGGATGGTGCCGGTTTCTCATTCAAGGAGAAGCACTATGCCTCTGTCTCGCCGCAGCCTGCTGCTTTCCGGCGCGGTAGCCGGATTGGCGACGGCCCTCGGACTGGGTCGCCTCCAGGCGATGGAAGGCGACTTTCCGTTCCAGCTCAGCGATGAAGAATGGCGTGCGCGTCTCGATCCGGCCGCCTATGATGTGTTGCGGCATGAGGGTACAGAGCGCGCCTTCACCTCGCCCCTCAATGACGAAAAGCGCCAAGGCGTCTTTCATTGTGCCGGTTGCGATCAGGCGCTTTTCGAATCCGAAAAGAAATATGACAGCCGCACCGGCTGGCCGAGCTTCTGGGATTTCTTGCCGGGCGCAATCGGCACCAAGCAAGATAATTCCTACGGCATGATCCGTACCGAGGTGCATTGCACCAATTGCGGCGGTCATCAGGGACATGTTTTTGAAGATGGCCCACCGCCCACCGGCCTGCGCTACTGCATCAACGGCGTGTCGCTGCGTTTCGCCCCTTCCGCTTGAAGCGATTGAATACGCTCCCTAAATAGCTGCCATAGTGTCAGCAGGGTCGCGTCATGCTCAAAGTCAGCGTCGAGAAATATGTAGATGGCCGCAGGGAGACCGGGTTTTCGGTTCCAGTGCCCGTTGTGCGATGGGCATCCGGGCTCCTGCCGCAGGCGGCGAAGCGCGGTCTGCTGCAGGCTGGCATCTATGTGGACGAAATGGCCGATGCCAGCGCCGCCGATGCCCCTTTCTCCCGCTGGATTGAGGTTGAGGAGAAGGGCGTAAAAAAATCGGTGAAGCTGAGCGTCACCAACTGAACGGCGAAGGCTGCCATGCGCTGTCCGGCGTTGCCTCACATCCATCTGCCGGACTAGAAGCGGCGCAAAGGATTTGCGTCACATGAAGATCACCATTCTCGAAACCGGCAAGGTGCCCGAGCCCATCCGGCACCGGTTTTCGCCTTATGCCGATATGTTCCGGACTATGCTCGATACGTCGGGCAGGCCTTTCACCCAAGACGTGATCAACGTCATCGGCGGCGATGATCTGCCGGATCCGGCAGGTCTTGAAGGCGTGTTGATCACCGGCTCACCGGCAGGGGTTTATGAGGACCACGCCTGGCTCGACCCGCTGCGCGCGTTCATCCGCAAGGCCTATGCGGATCGCACGCCCATGCTGGGAATCTGCTTTGGCCATCAGATCATGGCCGATGCTTTGGGCGGGGACGTGCGCAAGTCCGAGAAGGGCTGGGGGCTTGGCCGGCACACTTATCGCGTGATCAGTCGCCCATCCTTCATGGCCGACGCGCCGGAGACACTGTCCATCGCGTGTTCGCATCAGGATCAGGTGATCGTGCCACCCAAGGAAGCCGAGGTGGTGCTGGCGTCAGACTTCACGCCCAATGCGGGGCTGGCTTACCGCTCGGGCCGCGCACTGAGCTTTCAGCCGCATCCGGAATTCGAGGATGACTATACGCTGGCATTGGCCGACATGCGGCGCGGCTCGGCACCAGACGATGTCGTCGACAAGGCCGTTCAGTCCCTCGACAGCGCATCGGACAGCTTATTGGTTCGCCGTTATATCGGCCAGTTCTTTGCCGGTCAGGATTGATCAGCTCTCGAGAAGCAGGGCGATCTCGCTGCGCAGGTGGCTGAGGCCGATACCCTTTTCGCTTGATGTCTGAATGACGTCGGGATGCGCAGCGGGCCGTTTGGCGATGGTTGCCATGGTCTTGGCGATATTGGCTTCCAGATCCTTTGCCGAAGGCTTGTCGATCTTGGTCAGAACGACCTGATAGCTGACGGCGGCGCGATCCAGCTCGTTCATGACGCTGATGTCATTGTCCTTGGGCCCGTGGCGGCTGTCCACCAGCACATAGACCCGGCGCAGATTGGCACGGCCGGTCAGGTAGCGGTGGATCAGGTTCGTCCATTGCTTCACCTTCGGCTCGGGCGCCTTGGCGTAGCCATAGCCGGGCATGTCGACGATGCGCAGATTTTCGCTCTGGCTCTCGAAGATGTTGAGCTCCTGCGTCCGGCCCGGCGTGTTGGAGGTGCGCGCCAATCCCGACGTTCCGCATAAAGCATTGATCAGGCTGGACTTGCCGACATTGGAGCGGCCGGCAAAGGCGATCTCGACCCGATCCATCGGCGGCAGGTCTGCAATGGAGACGCAGCCCTTTACGAAGGTGATGGGCCGCGCAAACAGCAGGCGGCCGCGCTCGACGATATGGGGGGAATAATCTGGCTGGGTCATGATCCTGCCCTCAGAAAGAGTAAGCCCGCCGGGGTGAAGCGGCGGGCCATATTGTCTGGTTCCGGCTTAGCTCTTGGGCGTGTCCGCCGGTTTTGGCTTGCGGCGGAAACTGTCCATGATGTTGCCGAACAGATTCACCTCGACACCGTGGCGGCGCATGATGAACCATTGCTGGCAGATCGAGAGCAGGTTGTTCCAGGCCCAGTAGATCACCAGACCAGCGGGGAACGTGCCCAGCATGAAGGTGAAGATCACCGGCATCCAGTTGAAAATGGCGGCCTGTGTCGGGTCCGGCGGTGGCGGGTTGAGGCGCATCTGCACCCACATGGTAATGCCCATGACCACTGGCCAGATGCCCAGATGCAGGAACGAGCCGAGCAGAGGAACGGCCATGGGGTTCCACGGAATCAGGCCGAACAAGGTGAAGATATTGGTCGGATCTGGAGCCGCCAGATCCTGAATCCAGCCGAAGAATGGCGCATGCCGCATTTCGAGCGAGATGAAGATGACGGTGTAGAGCGCGAAGAAGACCGGGATCTGGATCAGCACGGGCCAGCAGCCGGAGAGCGGATTGATCTTTTCCTTGCGATACAGCTCCATCATGGCCTGCTGCTGGGCAGCGCGGTCATCCTTGAGCCGCTCCTGAATGGCCTTCATTTCCGGTTGCACGCGGCGCATCGCGGCCATGGAGGCATAGGAGCGGTTGGCCAGCGGGAAGAAGAGCGCCTTGACGATAACGGTCACGGCGAGGACGGCCAGACCGAAATTGCCCAGGATGCCGTAGAGCGTGACCAGCAGCCAGTGCATAGGCTTGGTCAGGAAGTGGAACCAACCCCAGTCGATCAGAAGTTCCAGACGGTCGAAACCATATTGTTCCTGATAGGCGTTGATGACGCGGTCTTCCTTGGCGCCGGCGAAGACATAGGCTTCGTGGCTGACGGTGCCGCCAGCAGGCACGATGACCGGCTGGGTTTCGACATAATTGGACTGATAGACATGGTTGCCGTTGGGCGCGCTATAGGCGAAGCGGGCATTGATTCCGGTTCCCGCAGCAGGCAGGACCGCCGTCGCCCAATATTTGTCGGCCATGCCCAGCCAACCGGTGGTCGAGGAGAAATCGACCTGACGTTCGTTCTGGAGGTCGTGATATTTGCGGGCGACGTAATTGTTCGATCCCAGAACGCCGATCGGGCCTTCGTGCTGGATGAAGAAATTGGCCACCTTGGGGTCGCCGTGCCGCACGACGCGCGCAAACGGGAAGAGTGCGACGTCGCCGCTGCCGCTGTTCTCGACCGTCTGGGTGACCGTGAACAGGTAATAATCGTCCAGCGCGAATGTGCGGCGGAACACGAGGCCCTGGCCATTGTCATAGCGCAGGGTTACGGGCGTTTGCGGGGTCAGGGTATTATTGTCGCCTTCAACCGTCCAGGCCGTGTTGCTGTCGGGCAGGGCAACACTCGAGCCGGCGGAGGCGACCCATCCCTGTTCGATGAAATAGGCATCCGGCAGGCCGGCCGGCTTCAGGAGCGCGATGATTGGGGAATCGGGTTCCACGGTCTCGCGGTATTGGCGCAACTCCAGATCATCGATGCGCGCGCCGACGAGGTTGATCGAACCTTCAAGGTCGAGCGTCGATATGGCGACGCGATCGGAGGCGGCAAGGGCCGTGTCACGATCTGCATAGGTCTGTGTCCCGGCAATCGCTGGCGTGGCTGCCGCGGCGTCGCCCTCGGCCTGTGGCACGGCAAGCTGCTGGGCTTCCGCCTGCTGGGCTGCGCGCAGTTCTGCCTGGCGCTGCGCCTGTTCGAGCTGCGGGCCGGCAATGAAGAACTGCCATCCGAACAGCACGAGCATGCTGAGCACCACGGCGAGGATCACATTGCGATTGTCAGAATTCATGGTCTCGTGTTCCGTTGGCCTTGGCCGGGACTATTGCGTTTGTTGCCTGCGCTTTGGTCATGAACGCGGGCTATGAGGCCGCTCAAATCAGCGACCAGTCTGGCGAAGGGCATGCTGAGGGCCTCCCGCCGCGCCAGAAGGACATAGTCATGTCCTTCGTGAAAGTCACGCGCGCAAGCTGCCGCAGCGGCTTTCAACCGCCGTTTCATGCGATTGCGTTCCGGCGAATTGCCGACCTTCTTGGTGACCGTGAAGCCGACACCGGGCTCGCTCTGAGGCGCAGGAGCAGCCTGCAGCCCAAACGCAGAACGCCCGGCGCGATTGCCCCGGGCAGCTCTAAGAAATTGCGAGCGCCGCTTGAGACGGCGCAATGTCGCTTCAGGCGTGGAATCGTCGGCCGTCATCCGGCCAGCAATCCTTAGGCCGACAGCTTCTTGCGGCCGAGGGCACGGCGGCGATTGAGAATCGCACGGCCGTCCTTGGTTGCCATGCGGGCACGGAAACCGTGACGACGGGCACGCACGAGCTTGGAGGGCTGGTATGTACGCTTCATAACATCAGACCGCGCTTATGCACGGTTCCTCTTATTGATACTGCTTTACGCAGAATTGGTCATGGAGGCGGACAAGCCGTGCCGCCTTCGGGTTGGGGGGTCTATAGGGAAAAGCCGCCCCCAAGTCAACGCGCCATCGCGGTGTTGTGGGGCAGGGACGAACAGTTGTCACGCGGCCCATTCACCCGCATAAGTGGTTGAGCTTCTCTAGTCGAAATGAACATGGCTGACCATTCTCGACCCGAACTTTGCATTGTCGGTGCCGGTGCGCTTGGAATTGCGCTGGCCCAATATGCCAATGGGCTGGGGGCGCGCGTGATCCTGGTGGATCGCGGCCGGCCCGAGCCCGGGGACGGCCCGCAGCAGGCGTTGCACCTTGCCTGTCTTCAGGCCAGCGCCGCCCGCGCCCATGCCTTGCGCTCTGCCGGTGAGTTCGGCCTTGCCAATGCCGACCCGAAGGTCCGTATGAAAGCAGTGCAGGAGCGGGCCCTGGCGCTGGCTGCCGAACAGGCGCCGATGACGGAGCGGGAGCGGCTGACTGCGCTTGGAATCGAAATCATCCGTGGGGACGTTTCGTTTGCAGACCAGAACAGCCTTCTGGTGGGCGACATTCAAATCCGGCCACGCGCGATGATTCTGGCCCTGGGCGCGCCCAGTTTCATTCCTGCAATTCCCGGCATCGAGGGGATCGGCTATTTCACCCCCGACACCATTCTGGAGAACAACCGCAAGCTGACCCATCTGCTGGTGATCGGAGGCGACGCAGCTGCGCTGAGCCTCGCGCAGGCCTTTGCGCGGCTTGGCTCTGAAGTGACTCTGGTGCCACAGGGTGATGTCCTGCCCGGATATGATGCCGAAATCAGTGCCATGCTGCTTGCGACGCTGGCGCAGGATGGCGTCCGCGTCCTTGGTGGGGCGAGTGTCCGTGAAATTCTGCCGCGTGCGCAGGGGACCGGGATCGTCGTGGAACTGCCCTCGGGCGAGGACGAGCCACTCGATGTGTCGCATGTGCTGGTGGCCATGGGGCCTCATGCCGACCTCTCGGCGCTCGGCCCGCAAAAGGCGCGATTGCAGGCCCCGCAGGGGTCGGCCGGGCACTATGCGCTTGGTCCGCTGGGCGAGACGGGGAATCGGCGCGTGCGGGTCGTCGGCGCCGCCGCGGGCATTGACCAATGGCAACACGCCATCAGCCATGGGCGAGCCGTCGTGGAAACCGTGCTGTTCGGCGCGCCTGTGGAAAAACCTGCGCCGTCACCGGCTCTCGTGATGACCGACCCGCCATTGGCGCAAATCGGTAGTCTGGCTCTGCCTGGCAGGCGGGCGCGTTCAGGTGGGCATCTCCTGCGAACCAGTCTCATCGAGAACGAGTCCGCCCGCGCATTGGGCGTGCCGGAGGGGCTCGTCAAAGTCAGCCTCGCGCAGGATGGCCAGATTCTGGGTGCTGGCGCCGTGGGGCTTGGCGCAGCTGACTTGATAGCAGTGTTGGCCTTTGCGATGCACAAACGCATCGCGCTGGCTGATCTCGCGCGGCTGTCGCTGCCCCGCCCGAATCTGCTTGCGTCGGTAACGCATCTGGGCGAGATGGCGGCCGCGCTCAGGCCCGTGTCGAAATGGACTGCGCGCCGGCGTGCGCTTCGCCGGTGGATTTCGTTGTCGCGCCGATGATCCGGCCCGGCGCGGCGGCGTATTTGCTTATAGCGGATGCGCGAAGGTGTGTCGCATCGCGCTTTATCTGGTCCGGGGGCTAACGCCTGCCACGTGCCTGGAATATGATCGAGGCGAGATGAAAAAGCAGTCGCCCGCCATCAATAGCCGGTTTTCCGGCCTTTCCAGCAAGCTGATCATCACCATCATCGGGGTGATCATGCTGGTCGAAATCGTCATTTACCTCCCATCGCTGGCCAGTTTCCGCACGACATGGCTCGAAGACCGGCTACGTGTGGGCATTGTTGCCGCCCGGGTTCTGGATGCAGTGCCCGACGTCATGGCCCTGCCGCGCGAACTGACCGACAGATTGCTGCTCTCGGCGGGGGCGGACGCCCTTGTCTATAGGCGCGAGGGACAGAGCCAACTGATAGAGATGACCGAGCCGGTCATGCCTGACCGCGCTGTCACCGCCGACCTGAGGCAGCGCGACCTGCCCAGCCAGATCATCGGGGCGCTCGACACGCTTTTTGCCGGCCCCGGACGGACGCTGCGCATTGTGGGCGAAGGCGACATGAATGAAAGCATGCTCGAACTGCTTATGCCCGAATATCCGCTACGGCGCGACATGTTGGATTATTCACGCAGCATCGTTCTGGTGTCACTTGGTATCGCGGCAGTGACGGCCTTCGCGCTCTATATGCTGGTCAGTACGCTGTTCATCGATCCCATATTGCGGCTGACTGCCAACATGCTGGCCTTCCGCAAGGCGCCCGAGAATGGAACCCTCATTCTTAACCCCTCGCTGCGGCGTGACGAGATCGGTATTCTCGAACGCGAGCTTGCGGCGATGGAAAGCGATCTCTTCGCCATGCTGCGGCAGCGCCAGCATCTGGCTGATCTGGGTCTTGCCGTCGCCAAGATCAACCACGACCTGCGTAATACGCTGACTGCCGCGCAATTGCTGTCCGATCAGGTGGCGACACTCGACGATCCCAAGGTCCAGCGGCTGGCGCCCCGGCTGGTGATGACGCTGGACAAGGCTATCGGGTTTGCGCAATCGGTGCTGGACTACGGACGGGAGGCGGCGCTGCCGCCAAAGTTCACCAGCGTTCCACTGCGTGCGCTGGTGGATGATGCGGGTTTTGAAGCGCGCGTCACCGATAATCCGCATCTCGGTTTTGATAATGAGGTGCCCGAGGATTTCCAGATCACGGCCGATTCCAGCCAGATCGGACGGCTGCTGGTCAATCTGCTCAAGAACGCGCGCGAAGCGCTGGACAGCGCCGGCACGACCGTGCAGGGCGGCCGCGTCACCGTTCGTGCAGAGACGCGCGCGGACGAGGCGATCATTTCTGTGATCGACAATGGGCCGGGGCTGCCCGTGCGGGCGCGGGAGAACCTCTTCGTCGCCTTCGAGGGGTCGGTCCGGTCGGGCGGCACGGGCCTGGGTCTGGCGATTGCCCGTGAAATTGCCGAAGCCCATGGCGGGCGGCTGGCCCTCGCCGAGACCGACCACGGCACACGATTCGACATCACCCTGCCGCTGTCGCGGGATGGTGCTTGAGCAATAGCGCAGATCCGCTGGCGCTGGCGGATGAATGGTGCGTGCAAGGGCAACGCACTTTTCCACTGCCTTTCAATCTTCTCACGAAATTCGTGCTCCCTCCGCTTGCATTGGCAATCATGCCCATGTATGGGTTGCCCCGCTTCGGGATAGGAAGCACGGTTTCCTGATCCCCAAAAGCCCGCCGCCATTGTCGGCATGCGCGCCCGTAGCTCAGCTGGATAGAGCACCAGACTACGAATCTGGGGGTCAGAGGTTCGAATCCTTTCGGGCGCGCCATTTCGGTTCAGATGGATCGACGTGATCTCTGGGATGTGTGGTTGCCGCGTTGCGGTTCGTCCGATCAGCGCGTGAGAATCAGCTCTGCCGACAATCTCTATTCCAGCAGCGACAAGTTCATGGCCGTGCCATACTTTTTGAGCTTTGCCCGACACGATGGCAAAAGCGCAAAATCGTGGGCAGCGCTCAGCGTGTCGCGGAGAGGCGCTAGGTCATTGAGTAGTTTGGCGCAACCTGGGTCGCTATCTCGGTAAAGCGCCTGGCCAGTGTGCCCAGTTTTCGTCCTTTGAGCATCTGCAGGCCGAACGTGCGAACGGCCATCTGTTCCCTGAGCGGGATGGCAATCAGGGCGCCATTCAGCAACTCGGACCTGACGATCTGGTCGGATAGAATGGTGACGCCGTCCGAACGCCGGACGATTTCCTTGAGCACCCCAAACGGCGCCGCCTCAATGACATTGGTGGGAAACGGCATGCTGTTGATGGTGAACAGGGCTTCGATCTGCTTGCGCAGCGCGCCTCCCTCAGGCGGCAGCACGCAGGTATAGCGGGCTAGGTCGCCTAAGGTCAGGAGCTTGCGGTCGCAATATTCGTGGCCCGGTCGCACCACGGCGACCGCGCGGGCCGTGAATAGCGGGATTGCTTCGATTTCCGACGGATTATGGGTCAGGCCCAGATTGCTGATCACCAGATCGAGTTCGTGGCGCAGCAGGCGGTCGATAAGGGCTTCATCGACATCCTCGACGACCCGTACATGCACGTGAGAAATTTCCTCACATAATTGCCCGATGACGTCCGGTATGATGCTGGCCGTACCGAGCGGCGTGCCGCCAACGGTGAGCGGGCCTTTGACACCCTGGTCGAAAAGCTGCATTTCGTCACGCGCCGCCGCCAGCACCATTTCAACGCTTTCGGCGTGGCGGATCAGATGCTGTCCGGCATTGGTCAACTGGGCGCCATGCCGGCCGCGCTCCAGAAGCTTGGCGCCGACGACATCTTCCAGCCGTGAAATGGCAACCGATAGCGCGGGCTGCGAAACATTGAGCGCTTCGGCTGCCTTGACGAAGGAGCCGGCCCGGCTGATCGCCAGAAGATAGCGCAATTGCTGGGGATTGAGATCCATCAGTGATGGCAGGGTCCGCATACCGTTTCCATTAATTGCGGTTATACACCGGATCTGTAAACACTGACCAGCCTAGCCGTCGCTCTTCTCTGTGAAACCCAGGCTGGCCGGATGGAACAGCGCTTTCGGGGTCAGTTCCTCACCGACAAGTCCATCGTCCTGCGCGTAGCGCAGCATGGCGCGCAGCGCCGCCGTGTTGTTCGAAAATCCGTAGCTCCAGGGATTGTCGCCCATCAGTTCCTGCGTGCGTCTTGCCTCTTCGGCGATCCAAGGCAGGCTGACGCGCAGATAATTGGTTTTCAGCAGCTCGTCCTGCGCCAACCTCTTCGCCGCGGAAAAAGCTGACAAGAGCGCAGGAACCAGCGCGAGTTGCTGGTCGGCAAGCGTCTTCCTGATCCCCAGAACATGCATGATCGGGAAGATCCCGGTGCGCGCAAAGGCGTTGCGCTCTTCGGCGGCGCAATCGGCGAAAAGGGGCCGAACCGGACTGCCCATAAGGTGCGCGGAAGGCGGCGGCGCAGGCGAGATTATGGCGTCGATGTCTCCGGAGAGGAGCATGGCATCCAGCGTCCGGTCCGGTTCTGCCTGTTCGATGGTTCGGCGCAGCGGGCCGTCGAGCGAAACCCGTTCGAAATGTCCAGGCTTGTCGACGCCCCCGACGACCCAGCGCACACTTGCCGGATCGAAGCCGTAATGCTCGGCCAGCATGCCCCGAACCCAGATCGTGGCTGTCTGCTGAAAACCGGCGACGCCGATACGCCGGCCATTGAGATCGGCTGGGCTGGCAATGGCCCGGTCGTTGCGGACATGGATGGCATTATGCCGGAAGGCGCGCGACAGATAGATCGGCAAGGCCCAATAGGCCGCGTTGCCGCGGTCGGTCTGCAGCATATGTGTGCCCAGCGACATTTCCGCCACGTCCAGTTCCCCGCCCACCTGCCCGGCCCTGAACAGGGCCTGTGGTTCATCGACCCGCAGGTCCAATCTCACACCGGGAATGCCTACCCGCCCATCGATGATGGCGCGCGTGCGGTCCGTAGAGGTGATGCCAAGGCTGATGGAGAGTTCGGCTGGCATGGGGCCTCGCAGGGGGTCAGGACAGATGCTGCAGGCCGGCGGCGGTGATACCTGCGAGCGCGGCGTCTTCATCGCGCTCCCCGATATCGCCGCTGATGCCAATGGCGCCGATAACAAGTTTGTCCTCATCGCCGATCAGCAGGCCGGCAAGTCCCGGCACCAGCCGCCCCTGGGAGGCGACGGTCAATGCAGAGAGAAACGCCGGCTGGCTGCCAAGGCGTTCAGCAATGCCGCGCGATGGCAGGCCCATGCCGAGGGCGCCCCAGGCCTTGCCATGGGCAATATCGAGCCGCAGCAGGCCCGCGCCGTCCTGGCGCTTGCACACCACGATCTGTCCGCCGGCATCCAGAACGCAGACGGCAAGCGGCTCCAACCGCTCTTGGTCGCCATAGGCAAGCGCCGCCGATACCATGATATCGGCCTGGCGCAGGGTCAGCGTGCTGGCGAGGCGATGCACCATCTACCAATGCGCCTCTTCGAGACCGCAAAACGCATCGACGGGACTGGTGCCGGTGAATGGCGTCTTGCCGGTCAGCGCATCGACCACCGCCCGTTGTACGGGCAGCACTGCCGCATAGGCGTTCACGAAAGTGGGGCATTCGGGCATGTGATAGAGCAGATAGGGCGTGCCGAGCGATACATAGATCGTCGGCATATAGGCCCACAGGCGCTCCATCGAGAGCGGGAAATCGCCATGCAGGCGCTCCCACTGCGGCCCAAGATTTTCCTTGGCCGAAACGCCTTCCTCCGCGACGAGGTAAAGGCCGATATCATGGGCCGCCGGATCGATTGCCTGACCGCGCTTGTGGTAACTGACCTCGAAGCCGGCGGCGGCGAGCATCTCGCCGATCTTCAATTGCGGCAGCGGACCGGACGGGCTGCGGCGCTCCTCAAACTGCGCGATCAGCACCCGCTTGTGCCGTGCCGGCTCGATTGGCAGCAGGTTCTGTGTGTCCTTGACCAATGTGACGGCGCGGGACGCTATCGATCGTGACCATTCCTGATGCTCGGCGCTGCCCAGCAATTCGGCCCGGCGCTCGGGCGCAGGCAACGCGCCATGTGTCTCGTGCAAACCCAACGCCGCCTTCAGGGCGAGGATGCGCAACACGGCGTCGTCGACACGACCTTCCGACAGTTTTCCGGCGGCGAGGCCAGCGCGCAGATGGCCGAAATCCTCGGCAATATCGTTGGGAAAGAGGAGAATGTCGCAGCCATTCTCGATGCAGGCGGGAACAGTGTCGCGCCGGTGGCCGCAGGCCTCGAAGCCAACCATGCCGGTGGCATCGGAGACGATGACGCCGTTAAAGCCCAGCTCGCCACGCAGCAGGCCAAGATTGAGATCGGCGTTGAGGGTCGCCGGCATATGGGCCGGGCTCAGCGCCTTGTCCCCGAGGGAGCGGCCATAGGATTTGAGCGTGATGTGGCCGGACATGACCACCTGCACGCCATTGGCAATGGCATCGGCATAGATCGCACCAAAGGACTGGCGCCAGTCCTCGAGCTCCAGACTATTGTGCGTGGTGGCAAAGTGCTGGTCACGATCATCCAGCCCATCGCCGGGCCAGTGCTTTATGGAGGTGGCAAAGCCATTGGCTGATATCCCCCTGTGGTAGCTCCGCACCAGCTCGCTGACCTGCTGCGGCCTGTCGCCGAAGGCGCGTGTATTGACCACATTGGACCGGAAATTGAGGCAGAGGTCGGCAACGGGTGTCCAGGTTACGTTGAACCCGAGAAAGCCGCCTTCACGCGCAGCAACCGCGCCCATACGTTCCGCATCCAGCGGGTCGCCGGTCGCGGCGACGGCCATCTGGTTAGGAAACGGCGTGCCAGCCTTGACGCTGCTCTTTTCCGAAAACTCGATATCGCAGCTCATCAGCAGCGGGATGGCGCTGTTGCCCTGCGCGTGCCCGGCGCTCTCGGTCAACTCGGCTTCTTCACGTGCCGGCATGCGATGGATACCCCCGACATGATAGGCCAGCACGGCATCGATGGCGGCGGGCGACAGGTCCCGGCAGAGGGGGAGCAGGATTTGCCCGAGCTTCTGATCGGTCGTCAGGTGCGAAAAGGTCGTCAGCACCCAGTCGAGGGCAGCGGCGTCGAGATTGAATGGCGCAGCTTGCAGATCCTGGCTTTTTACCCCGCCCTTCATAGCCGCACGCCGCTTTCCTGATCAAAAACGTGGATATTGTTGAGCTCAGCGCTCAGCCAGACCGTGTCGCCAACCTTCTGCGAAAACGAGGCGTCGAGCCGGGCACACAGAATGTGATCGCCCTGTTTGATCCAGACGAGCTTTTCCGGCCCCATGGGCTCGATGACATCGATGACGCCCTCCAGTCCCGTCCCCTGCTTGGCCTCAACCACAAGATGCTCCGGGCGGATCCCGACGGTCAGCGCGTGGCCGGCAGAGACCTTAGTGTCTGTTGCGATCCGAACGGACTTGCCATCGATCTCGGCGTACAGCGCATCAGCTTCAGTCTTCGCGGTCGCCGGCAGGAGATTCATGGCCGGCGAGCCGACAAAGCGCGCAACGAATGTGTTGACGGGCTTGCTGTAGATCTCGTCCGGCGTGCCCAGTTGCTGGATGACCCGATCCTTCATCACCGCAATGCGGTCGGCCAGAGTCAGAGCCTCGATCTGGTCATGGGTGACATAGATCATGGTTGCGGCGAGGCGCTGATGCAGGCGCTTGATTTCGACACGCAGGTCGGCGCGCAATTGCGCATCGAGATTGGACAAGGGCTCGTCGAACAGAAACACATTGGCTTCGCGCACCACGGCGCGACCGATAGCGACGCGCTGGCGCTGGCCACCGGACAATTCGGACGGGCGGCGCGCCAGCAGGGGTTCGATCTGCAACATGCGGGCGGTGTCATTGACCCGGCGTTCTATCTCGGATTTTGCAACCTTGGCGACCTTCAGCCCGAAGGCGAGATTGTCGCGCACCGTCATGCGCGGATAGAGCGCATAGGACTGGAAAACCATGGCGATGCCGCGATCCTTGGGCTCGACGCGGGTGACGTCATGGCCGCCGATCTCGATACTGCCCGAGGACACGTCCTGCAGGCCGGCTATGGCGTTGAGCAGGGTCGACTTGCCGCAGCCCGAAGGCCCGAGCAGAACGATGAACTCGGACTGCGCAATGTCGAGATCGAGCTTTTCGAGGACTTCGAGCTGGCCGTAACGGACGCTGACGCCGCGAATTTTTACCTGAGACATAGCTTTACCCTTTCACCGCGCCAGCGGCCACGCCGCGCACGAACCAGCGGCCGGATGTGAAATAGACGAGGAGCGGAACGATGGAGGTCAGCAGCGTCGCTGCCATTTCGACATTGTATTCGCGCTCGCCATAGACGGAGTGGACGATGTTGTTGAGCTGGACAGTCATGGGGGCGTAATTGATGCCGCCGAAGACGAGGCCGACCAGATAATCGTTCCAGATGAAGGTCACCTGCAGGATGGCGGCGACCGCGATGATCGGCACCGACATGGGCAGGACGATAGAGCGCAGGATGCGCCAGTAGCCGGCGCCATCGATGCGCGCCGCCTTGAACAGTTCAATCGATATCGTCGAGAAGTAGTTGCGGAACAGCAGCGTGACGACCGGAAGGGCAAAGACCACATGGACCGCGATGACGCCCGGCAGCGAATTGAAGATGCCGATGGTCGAGGTGATGCGCACCAGGGGATAGACAAGAACCTGATAGGGAAAGAACCCGCCGATCAGCAGCACCCCAAAAAGGATGTTGGCGAACGGTACGCGCCAGAAGCTGAGCGCATAGCCGGTGATGGCGCCCGCTGCGATGGCGAGGACAACACTGGGAATGGTGATCAGCACCGAGTTCCAGAACCCGGCCTGAAGACCTTCGCAGCGCAGGCCAGTGCAGGCCGAGCTCCATGCCTTGGCCCAATGGCTGAAATCGAGCGCCTCGGGCAGCGCGATGATCATCGAGGAGCGGATTTCCTCCACCGACTTGAAGGAGGTCACGATCATCACATAGAGCGGCAGCAAGGCCACCAGGGCAATGGTGATCAGCACGGCATAGGTGAGAATCCGGCGCAGAATGCGCATGGCTTCGGACCGCTGCGGCGGGGGAGGGGCAAGCTGGGTCATCGGGCGCTCTGGGACTTGCGGCTCTGCAGATAGAGCAGCGGAACGGCAACGGCGAGCACGACAAGCAGCAGCACCGTGGCAGCCGCCGACGCGAGGCCCACCTGCTGGCGTTCGAACAAGTGATCGAGGATGAATTTCGCCGGCACATCAGTGGCAATGCCGGGGCCACCGCCGGTCATGGCGACAACAATGTCGAACAGGCGCACCACGGCGAGGGACATCAGGACGACTGCCGTAGCGATACTGGCCGAAATGGTGGGCGCAATGATGGAAAGATGGGCGCGCCAGGCCGGTATGCCCTCGATGCGGATTGCTTTCCAGAGGTCGTCATCGACGCCACGCAGACCGGCGAGGACCACCACCATGACAAGGCCCGCCGTATGCCATATCGCCGCGAAGACTATGGTGAACAGTGCGAAACGGGCATCGACGATCCAGTCGAAGGTTATGCCGGTAAAGCCGAGGCGATGCGCGATGTCCTGGATGCCGAATGTTGGATTGAGTATCCAGCGCCAGACAAGGCCAGTGACGATGAAGGACATGGCGAAGGGATAGAGATAGATGGTGCGCAGCAGGTTTTCGCCGCGAATGCCGCGATTGATCAGCGCTGCCATCGAATAGCCGAGCAGCAATGTCACCGGAATGAAGGTGGCGCCGAATACCACCATGTTGAGCAGCGAGACCTGCCAGCGTGGATTGTTGAACAGGCTCACATATTGCGCCAGGCCGACGAAATTGTAGTTCGGCAGCATGGAGGAGCGGGTGAAGGAAATGCCCGCGGCCCAGAGCGTTCCGCCGACATAGACCGAGAGCACGACGATGGCGACGGGCAGGAGGGTCAGGGCGGCATGTAGCTTGTCACGGGAAGGCGCTCTGGCAAGCATGGCGAACTCCAGTCCAAAGAATACGGCCGGCCCCTGGGAAGAGCCGGCCGCTCAGGATGCACGAATTATTGCGCGGAAAGACCGTTGGCATAGGCCTCGATGAACTGATCCTCGTCAAGACCGCCATTGTTCCAGAAGCGGGTGATGGCGTCTTCCACGGCGCCGACGACGGCGGGGGAGAAGATCATCTGATCACCACCTGCGGAGAGTTCCGGATTGGTGAAATAGCCCGACGCTTCGGCGATGCAGGAGCTGAGCTCGGAAGCATCAGCGCCCTTGAGGATCGGGATCGTGCCATTGGCATTGGCAAAGGCGGTCTGCGTGGCCGGGTCCGAGAAGGCTTCGATCAGCAGATCCTGCGCGGCCTTCTGGGCGTCGTCATCGGGGAAGAGGAACACGTCGCCCGAAATCACCATGCCCTGGTCTGCGCCGATAATGGCGCATTCATAATCGACGCCGGGTTCCATGCCAGCCGAAAGGAAAGCGCCATTGATCCAGGTGCCGCCCTGCGTCATCAGAGCGGAGCCGCTTATCACCAGGTTGGCCGAGTCTGGCCAGGAGCGGCCGGGGCTGCCGGCATCGGTGTAGGACCGAAGACGGGAGAAGACGTCGACAGCCTTGCGATAGGCTTCGCTGCGCACGGCGTCGGCATTGCGGTTGTAAATGACATCGACATAGACATCGCGCCCCGCCACGCCGAGCACGACGGCGTTATAGAGCAGGCGCTCCCAGCGCGGTTCGCCAGCAGCAGCGAAGGGCACGAGCCCGGCTTCCTTGGCCTTGTCGAGCACGGCAAATGTTTCGTCCCAGTTGGTCGGCTCCTGTGCGCCGAGCTGGTCGAGAACGGCCTTGTTGAACCAGAACCAGTTGGCGCCATTGCCCGAGATCGGCAGGGCCCAGACATGGCCGTCGACGGTCGAGGCGTCGAGAAGCGCGCGGGGCATGAGATCGGTCCAGTCGTCCGTTTCGGCGACGTCGGACAGATCACGCAGGAAGCCGTTCTGCTGCAATTCGACGAACTGCGCGCCAGTGTTGAACAGCATGGCCGCAGGTGGGTTGCCGCCCAGCACGCGGTTCACCGCCGTCGAACGGGCTGCCGGGCCACCGGAAATGGCGTTGTCGACCCAAGTGCCGCCCAGTTCCTCGAACTTGCGCGCCAGCTCCTGCACGCCGGCAGACTCGGCGGCGGATGTCCACTGGTGAATGACTTCCGCCTTGATTTCCTGCGCCAGAACCGGCTGCGAAACGGAAAAGGCAAGGCCAAGCGCTGCCACGGGGAATAAAGTTTTCATGTCGATCCTCCCTTAAGGATAGCGGCGAAGGTTCCCGCCGTTCCAGTGCAAATAGGATGTGAGCAAGCTGATCCATCCGTCCAATAATTGAATCGCAGATCACGATAATGCTCATTTATGGAAGGCTGGCGGTTCGGCTTCCGCTGTTTCTATTAGCTCCGGTTATGGGATGGCAAAGATATATTATTATATCGACTGATGTTCCCACGGCATCGTTCGGCCCTGTTCCGGCCCGGCTCGACCTGGCCCTTTGGGAGACACGAATGCTTTGGGATGTCGTCATTGTCGGGTGCGGGCCGATTGGAGCCTTTGCAGCCAATGCACTTGGGAAATCCGGCCTGAGCGTCCTGGTGCTGGATCGTCACCCATCGGCCTATGCTCTCCCCCGTGCCATACATGTCGACCACGAAATGGTGCGTCTGTTCGCCGATATCGGGCTGGCTGAGGATGTCCTCAGCCAGGTGCGCGCCGGAGACGGCCATATCCATGTTGGTGCCGATCGCGGGGTCATCCGCTTTCTCTCCATCGCCGGGGCACCCCGGCCTTATGGATATGCCAACGACTACTTCTTTTACCAACCAGAGCTGGAAGGCGCCCTGCGGGCAGGACTGAAACGCTTCGAGGCGGTTGAAACCCGCCACGGTGCCGAAGTCATCGATCTCCGGCAGGATGATGAGAAGGTCACGCTCACGCTGGCGGATGGCTCTGAGATCCTGTCGCGCTGGGTGGTCGGCTGTGATGGCGCGCGCTCCATTGTCCGCAGGTCGCTCTCCATCCGCCTCGACGATCTCGAATTCAACGAGCCCTGGCTGGTCGTCGACGCCGAAGTCGATGGGCCGATAAGTTTTCCGGATTTTTCAGGCGTTCCATCCGACGCCAATCTGCAAAATCTCTCGCTCATGATGTGCGATCCGCAACGTCCCGCCACCATCGTGCCCGGCAGAGGCAATCACCGGCGTTGGGAGTTCATGCTGTTGCCCGGCGAGGACGATGCGCAGATGGCCAGACCCGAGGTGGTCGCTGAACTGGTCGCGCCCTGGCTGAAGAGCGCTTCTCACAAGATCATTCGCGCCGCGACCTACCGGTTTCATGGTCTTGTGGTTGAGCAATGGCGCAAGGGACGAGTCTTTCTCGCCGGCGACAGCGCACACCAGACGCCGCCTTTCTTCGGGCAGGGCATGTGTCACGGCCTGCGTGATGCGGCCAATCTCGCCTGGAAACTGGCTGGAGTGGTCAAAGGCACTCTCGATAGCAGCGTCCTTAATAGCTACCAGCCCGAGCGCGAGGCGCAGGTGCGCCACGTTATCCGGGCCGCCATCGAGGCTGGCCGCTATATCTGCGAGCTGAACCCTGAAAAGGCGGCCGAGCGTGACCTTCGCATCCGCGCGCAGAAGGATATTCGCTCTGCGTCCGAGCTGATCGCGCCCATTCATTCGCCATTGTTTCCACAAGCGCCGGGCGAACGGTTCATCAATCCCGAAGTGCAGCCGGGGCGGTTGCTGGATCAGGTTACCGGCGGTGGCTGGTTATTGCTCAGCCGGGGCCCCGTCTCATTGACGCCGGGCGCCAATGACATCCTGGACGCGTTCCATGCCAAAAAGCATATCCTTGACACCGATCTCATCGACGCGTCGGGCTTTCTGGCTCAGTGGCTTGTCCAGCGACAGGCTATCGCCGTTCTCGTTCGCCCCGATTTCTATGTCGGCATCCTTGCTACTTCCGACGCCGACCTGTCGGGCCAGCTCGAGGCTTTCGGGCGACAGTTCACAACCCTTCCAGTCCCAGCGCTCGCCTGAGCGCCTCCGCCCTTTCATTCGAGGACATCATGCGTTTCATCAGTTTCCAGACCGAACAAGGCACCTCCTGGGGCCGCGCCGAAGGCGACAGGGTTATTGACCTGGGCGCTGTCGCGCCGGACCTCAAAAGCGCCATCGCTGGTGACCTGCTCGGTGGCGACCTCACGGGACCAGAACTCTCCCGCAACGCCGTGACGCTGCTGCCCGTCATTCCCAATCCGGGCAAGGTCCTGTGCGTCGGACACAATTACGAAGACCATCGCGTGGAAACCGGACGAGACCCCACCCAGCACCCCTCGATCTTTACGCGCTTTGCCGACACGCTGGTCGGCGCGGATAGTCCGATCATTCTGCCAAAAGTGTCCGACAATCTCGACTACGAGGCGGAACTGGCCGTCGTCATCGGCAAGCCGGGCCGCTATATCGCGGAGGGCGATGCGCTGGCCCATGTCGCTGGCTACAGCTGCTTTAACGACGCGTCGCTGCGTGACTGGCAATGGCATACCCGCCAGTTCATTCCGGGCAAGAATTTTCCCGGCACCGGAGCGTTCGGACCGGAACTGGTGACCCCCGACGAGTTGGGCGACATGGCCTCGATCAGCGTTGAATCCTATCTCAACGGCGTGCTCATGCAGTCCGCCACGCTCGACCACATGCTGTTCTCCATCGCGCGGATCATCGCCTATATCTCCGGCTTCACTCCGCTCAGCGCCGGCGACGTCATCGCCACAGGCACGCCGGGCGGGGTAGGGGCCAAGCGCAACCCGCCGGTCTGGATGAAGCCCGGTGATGCAATCGAGGTGCGGGTGTCCGGCGTCGGTTCCCTGCGCAATACCATCGTTGCTGAAGAGGCGGTCTGATGTCCGCAGCGCCGCGTTTTCCCATTGCCGCATTGCGCAATGTCGACCTTCAGGTTCCTGATCTTGGAAAGGCCCGGGATTTCTACACGGAGATCTGGGGCCTCAATGTCTGCGAGAGCGATGGTGATGCGCTCTATCTGCGCGGCGCGGGGAGCGACCCTTACATTCTGGCACTGCGCCAGGGCGAACAGGCCGCCATTGAGAGCATGACCTTCCGGCTCGACCCTCAAACAGATATCACTACGCTCAAAAAGCGGGCTGCTGATGCCGGGGCGCAGGAGATCGAACCTCTGACACATGTCGGGCTCGGGGGCGGCACGGGCTTCTCCCTGCGCGATCCTCGGGGCCGTCGGATCAATCTCATTCAGGATGATGAACTGGTTGCAGCGGTCGAGACTGGCAAGAACAGCCCGACCCGGCTTGCCCATGTCAACATCAACAGTGCCGCGATCGAGGCCGACATTGCCTTTTATCGTGATGCGCTTGGCTTCGCGCTGACGGATCGCTCGCAAAAAATGGGCTTTCTGCGCACCAATTCAGACCACCACGCCATCGTCGTGGCGGACGACAGCGTCAACACCCTCAATCATGTTGCCTTCCTGCATGATGACTGGGAAAGCGTCATGAAAGCCGGCGGCCGGCTTTGCGATAAGGGCTTTCCTATCGGCTGGGGGCCGGGACGGCACGGGCCAGGCGACAATGTCTTCCTTTACTTCGTCGATCCCTTTGGGATTGTCGTCGAGCACACAGCCGAAGTGCTCAAGGTTGATGACTCATACGCAACAGGCACACCGCAGGACTGGGTCTGGCAGCCCGGTCGCACCGACCAATGGGGCATTGCGATGCCCAAGACAGAGCAATGCAAGACGGCGCAGAGGCAGATCCCGTTTCTTTAGCCGCGTCGATGGCGGGACGATTAGAGCGGCCGGAGCAATGCTCCCGCTGCTGAGCTCAGCCGCCCAGGGCTTTTCGGAGGCGGCGGGAGAGTGTCTGAATGATGCTCGTCGCGATATCCATATGCGACGCGATGAGCGTTTCGAGATGGGCCTGGGACAGCGCGAGGACGTGGCTGGCCTCGCGCGCCACGACGTCGGCCGATCTGGGCTGGGGGTCAAAGGCGGCAAGCTCGCCCGCTACGTCGAACCGGCCAAGGCGCGCAATTTCGACGCCGTTGCGTTCCACGCCCAGGCTGCCATTGACCACGATGTAGAGGGTGGTGCCCATGCTGCCGGCAGCGATCAATGCCTGGCCAGGGTCCAGGAAGAGCTCTTCCACGACGGGCGCGAATTCAGCGAGATAGACATCCTCGATACCGGCGAAAAGATCGACGGATTTCAGGACCATCACCCTTTCGAAAACGTCCATGGACTGCGTCCCCCCGATTTTGCTGCCCGGTGTGGCAAGGTTGGCGAGGCAAAGCCGCGACCAGGCCGATAATGGAATAGGTCCCGCCTGCAGCCAGGCCAGGCATTGGCCGGGCTCGTCCGGGATCGCAGATGCCAGCGCGGCAAGACGGCGGCTGTCGGCCGTATTCTGCGCGCCGCCAAGGGCCAGCAGCGCAGCCGGGCGCAATCGCGGCGGCAGGGCGAGCTCGAAATGCTCGTCGGCATAGCCCGGGTCGCCTGAGCCGAACCGCATGACGCTGGCAAAGGCGGGCCGCCTGCCGACCAGATGCCTATCGCAGATCATGACCAGCGCGAGGGCCAGATCGAGGCGCTGCCGGGCCTCGTGCCGCAAGGCCGCGATGGCCAGCCCCGTGTCATCATCCGGCTTCAATACGGCAATGGCGCGCGTCAGGTGCACTGCCTGGTCTATGAGGACCTCGGCGCGCGCACGCACCGGGCGCGGCGGAAGGACCATGGGGCGGCCCCATATCTGGGACATGGCAGAGAGAGCCACGGCCGGGTCCGCAGTGAGCGCAAGGCCAGCAAGGCAGGTTTGCGCCGCAGGATCATCAATGCGGGCCAGCGCCGCGATGCAGAGGCGCTGCATAGCAGGGTCACCCGAGGTCGTCACGCGCTTGAGAACGTCGAGGCCCGTCGCGCCAAAGCTGCCCACAGCCGACAGAAGCGGCGGCAGGTCCTGGGGTGGGCATGCGGGATCGGACAGCCTTTCCGTCAGACCGTCGAGCAAGATGGAAGCTCCACAGCCTGCTGCTATTCTATACGCCAGATGGCGCGTCGTGGCGTCGGGATCGCCGAAGCGCAAGGCGATGGCATGCATGACCTCTTGATCGCGACTGTCTGCGAGCACTTGAAGGGCATCGCAGCGGATCTGCGGTTGCGGATCCTCAAGGTCTTCGAGGAAATCGCGCGTGGCAGCCTCACCCTCCGGTCCGCCCATGGCGATGAGCGCCCTCGCGCGTGCCAGATGCTCGGCCCGGTTCTGGGGCTCAAAAGTCGTCATGGCGGCCAAAGCAACCGGATCGGCGGAGGCCGACAACGCCGCGAGCAGCATGGGGCGGAGATCCGCCTCTGCTCGGGGCAGAAGCGCTGCCAGCTGCGGGGCCAGCCCAGCCCCTGCGAAATCCTGCTGATGGGACAGGATGACTTTATCGAGATCATGGCTGCGCCCCAACAGATCGGGCAGCAAGGCGCGGTAAGCCCGGACGTCACGGCTGCGGATGATCGGCAGCAGGGGGGCAGCTTCGGCAGGGTCGAGGCTGCGGGCCCGGTCGACCAGAAGCGCAATGGCCTGCGGACTGGCAAAGACCGGTGCAGCCGGATCAAGCGTCTGGCGGCCGGTGACGGCCAGTTCGAGCGCGGTACGATAGCGCCGGCCGACGATAAGCCCGGCAATCCACCAGATGGCCAGGACCGGCGCCAGAACGATGGCAATGTCCGCCGCGCCGATATCGGGCAGCAGGCCCGCCAGCAGCAGCAGGCAGGCGGCCAGGGCAATGCCCGAGGGTTCGACGAACCCTTCGCTCAATGTCTGGGCGCGAAAGCGGGCCGAGGCCGGCAGCGGCTGGAACAGCGCCTGTGACGCGGGGCGATAGAGGCAGAGCCGCAGGCTTTCATCGAGCACTTTCATGGCCACGACGAGGCCGAAGACCCAGGCCATGCCCCCAGCCATGCCCGAGTGAGCGAGCAGGACGGCGAGGGTCAGTACCAGAAGCGCACCGGGCAAGAAGGGAATGACGGCGGCCACGCCGAACCGAGACATGATCACGGGCGCCAGCGTGTTCGACAGCACCAGCGAGACACCGGCGGCGCTGGCGAGCGCCATGCCGATGAAGCCCGTCGCGGCTACGCCATCGGCAAAGTGGGCCTGCGTTTCGATATAGAAGCTGTTGTCGATGAGGAAAAAAGCGAGGTTGGAGCACAGGGTCGCAGCAAAGATGGCTGCAATGAAGGCCTTGACCCGCCGGTTGAAGGGCTGGGGCCGCAGCGGCAGGTCGGGAGTGGCGGGAAGGCCCGCCGCAGGCGCCAGACGCCGCAGGATGACGATGATGAGCGTCCCGGCCAGGAGGTTGCTGGCTGCGGAAACCAGCAACAGGTCGGACGGCTGCAAGAAGACGAGAGCCAGCGGGATGGCAAGGCCGACGCCGAGCGCGCCCAACTGCTCGCCTGCGCCGATGCGGGCGAATTCGCGGCGGGCCTGGGCTATGGCGAAATACTGGTTGGCCAGACCCCAGAAGACCAGGCTGGAGGTCATGTTCTCGATCTGGGCCCAGAGAAACGTCAGGGCCGCGACGGTCTGCGGTTCGAGACGATAGAAAAGGCTTAGTGCAACCGTAACGAGGGCGCTGGCGGCCTGCACACCGATCAGCATGGGCACAAGCGGCAGCCGGCTTTCGAGCCGCAGGAAAACAGTGGCGACAAGGGGGCAAACCAGCGCCGTCGCGAGATAGATCCAGGCAATCCATTGCGCCGGGAAATGCGCCAGGAACAGGCCCGCTCCCGCCGTCTGCACCAGAGTGCGCGGCAAGCCCATGACCAGGGCCGCGAGGGCAATGAAGAGTGGCAGGCGGAGCGTGGCCGGACTGGATATGGCGGGCAAAGGCAAGTCCTAGAAGCCGGCGGGAAAAACCAGGATGGCAATCCAGGCAAGCTTGCAGGCGATATGCAGCGCCTGATCCTGATTGAAGGTCAGCTTGCCGTTGCATTTCGCGTCATCGATGAGGGCATGAGCGACGGTTTCGGCCAGGCCGAGCCAGAGGCTGCCGGTGATCAAGCCGACAAGCCCACCCTGGATGATCGAATGCGCCGCGAGCGCCTGATACCATGGCACGCCCGGAACAGGGTTGGCGCGGTTCTTGGCGCGCGACAGGAATTCCCCCTGCAAGGGATAATCCCCCAGCGCATGGGCGAAGACCATGAGGGCGAAGAGATCGAGAAAAGGCAGGCCGGTCGTCATCTCTCGCTCCGCGCCGAGGACAGCGTATTGAGCAGGTGTTCGAACCGCACACCGGCGAGCGACACCTGATCGAGCAGATCCTCATTCAGTTCATCCTCGACGATGGAGGTCGTTGCCAGGCCATCGGCCGATTTCATGCGCGAGGTGGTCGAGCGCAGGCGGTCGGCCAGGAAAATGGCGAGCGCGCGATAAAAGCGCGCGGCAAAGCCGGTATCCTCGGCCAGACGTGCCTGCACCGCCCGCTTGTCGACGGCGAGGATGGAACAGCCGGCGAGAGCGGTGACCGTGGCCGAGGGCGGCGCGGAATCGACGAAACTCATCTCGCCCGCGATCTCGCCGCGTCCGAGGCGGACCAGTTCGCCCATGCCCGATACCGACACGCTGGCTTGTCCGGCCAGCACGAAAAACAGGTCTGCCACCGGCTTGCCTTCGTGAATGAGCGGCTCGTCGACAGGCGCCGTCCAGGTCCGGCCGGCATTGGCCAGCCAGTCGACATCATCGTCGTTGAGCTGGCTGAGGATATAGAGAACCTTGCGCATATCCGTCCTTTTCAAAGATGCTGATCGCGGGCCAGCGCCGCAAAATGCCCGTTTTGGGCCATGAGATCGTCGAAGCGGCCGGTTTCCACCACCAGGCCACCATCCAGGACGATGATGCGGTCGGCGTCCCTGATGGTGCTGAGACGATGAGCGATGACGACGCGCGTCACCTCGAGCCGCGCCAGCGTGTCCACCACCTGAGCCTGGCTGCGATTATCGAGGGCGCTCGTGGCTTCATCGAGCAGCAGAAGCCTGGGGCGGTGCATCAGGGCCTGGGCAATGAGAATGCGCTGCCGCTGCCCGCCGGACAGCATGCCGCCGCCGTCTGCCACCACAGTGTGCATGCCCATGGGCATGGCTTCGATATCGGCCGCCAACCCAACCATGCGGGCGACGTCCCAGGCGTCGGATATGCTGGCGCCCGTGGCGCCGGCCAGGTTCTCATAGAGCGATCCGGCATGGATCATGCCGTTCTGGAGCACGATGCCCACCTGCCGGCGCAGGCTGGAGAGATCCATGCCCGTGGTGGGCTTGCCGTCGAAACTGACCGTGCCCGAGGTTGGCAGGTCGGAGCCGGTGAGGAGGCGCTGAATGGTCGACTTGCCGCTGCCGGAGCGGCCGACCAGCGCGACGAATTCGCCCGCGCCGATATCGAGATCGACACCCTTCAGCACATCGGGGCCGTCTGCATCATAGCGAAAGCGCACGGATCGCAGGCTGGCAGCGCCGCTGATCACGCCGGGATCGGCGCCTGTTTCGCGCGGTTCGGGCGGCGTCGAGATCAGCGGGCGGGACCGCTCCAGCAGGGGGCCGATGGTCAGCAATTGGGTGCCGGACAGCAGGAGTGCATCAATGGCGGCAGCCAGTTGCAGGAAGCTGGTGATGAAGGCCACCATGACTCCGACTGCCAGACCGGCGGGCGGCAAGAGAGCCATGGCGCCGAAGACGACAGCGAGACCGATCCAGACCATCCAGGACTGATGGATGGCCTGTTGGGCGGCGAAGCGCCGTGCCCCATGAAAGGCGCTGCGATAGGGGCGCCCCCGGAGCATCCATTGCTCCATCGCGGCAGGGGCAGCGGCGGCCTGGCGGATCTTGTTGATCCCCAGGATCATCTGCAGCGAAAAGCTCTCGAGACGCGCCGCCGCCACAAGCTGGCTGCGTTCGTGGGTCAGCTGGCGGAAGGTCAATATGCCTGACACCAGAGCGATCAGCCCAATCGGCAGGGCGGCCACCAGAGCCAGGGATGGTGACAGTGTCACCAGCACGAAAAGGCAAGAGGCAATGGCGGAAATGGCCAGTGTCGCAGTCACGAGGTGGGTCGAGACGATCTGCCGGATATCCTGAAAGCGCAGGGCCTGCCCGGTTATGGACCATGCCGTATGGTTGCGGAAATAGCCCAGGGGCAGGCGCAAGAGCCGGCTCATCATGGCGGACTGCAACACGATATCGAGCCGGGTCTCGAGCCGCGCCACGGCAAGGGCCCTGACTGCATCGAAGGCCGCACCAGCGAGAGCAAGCATGACCAGCACCAGGACGATCACGCCGAGCGCAGAATAATCGCCCAGGGGCACGATGTCGGTGAGCGTATGGGCCATGGCGAGGGGAACGGTCGAAATGACCGCAGCACCGAGGGCGGCCATGGCGATAACGGAGCCGATGTCCCTGCCGCCGCCTCTGATGGCGAAGCGGAAAAGGCCACGAAAATCGAGCACGGAATCAGGCAGGCGCGGATAGATCTGCACCGCGTCGCGCGAGATGGTCGCAGCGAGCTCAGCATCGACCCTCTGCACTTTCTCGCCAAGGCGCATGGTCCAGCGCCGGCCGCGGGGGACCAGCGCAATCGGCGTACCATCCTGCAGCGCGCCGAGCATGGGCCAGCCGGGCTTGGTAAACCAGTCGGCGGCCAGCACGACCGGCCTGTGGGGCAGTCCCAGCGCCGGCAGAAGCGATGCGCCGCCGGGGTGTCGCGTGGTGTCTGGCAAGGTGTGACCCATGGCCTTGAGGACGACTGCAATGGCGGCGAGATGCGGATCGCTCATGCTTCTTGGCCCACCAGAGCGTGATATTCGCCCTTTGCCTGCATCAAGGCTTCATGGGTGCCCCGCTCGACGATGCGTCCGGCCTTCATGACGATGATCTCGTCGCAATCGCGGATGCTGGAGAGGCGGTGGGCGATAATGAGACAAGCCATGCCCCGCGCCTTGAGTCGGGCATTGACATGGGCCTCCGCCAGCGGGTCGAGCGCGGATGTGGCTTCGTCGAGGATCAGAAGGCTGGGGCTGCTGACCAGAGCGCGCGCCAGTTCGAGCCGTTGCCGCTGTCCGCCGGAGAAATTGCCGCCGCCCTCGGTGACGATGGCATCGAGGCCTCCACGCCGCGCCGCAATATCGTTCGCCATGCCGGCATCATCGAGGGCCGCAAGCAGGACCGCATCGTCCGATTCGGGGTTCCAGAGGCTGAGATTGGTGCGGACGCTGCCTTCGAACAGAAAGACATCCTGGTCCACATAGCCGATCAGCTCGGCGCGCTGGCGCGGCTCGAAGGCCGCAAGATCGTGCCCTGCCATGGTCACCTGCCCGGCCCAAGGCGCATGCAGCCCGGCTATGACCCGCCCCAGCGTGCTCTTGCCGCTGCCTGATCCGCCGACAATGGCGACCCGCCTGCCCGGGGCAACCGACAGACTGATATTGTCCAGCAGCGGCGGATCGAGCGGATTATAGCCAAAGCTCAGGCCTAAAACCTCCAGCAGAGCATTTTCGACCCGCTGGCGTTGCGCCCCGACAGCCATTGGCTTGGCCCGCAGCACATCGCCGATCCGTGCCAGATCGGCCCTGATGGTCTGGATTTCGCCGACAAGGGCAACGAGGCCAAAGAGCGGGGCGGTGAAGCTCAGCGTCAGGGCCTGAAAGGCGACAAGCCCGCCCAGCGTCAGCTCTCCCGCCATGACACGGGCGCTGCCCAGCCCCAGCACCATGATATTGGTCAGCACGGCCAGAAGGGCGGGCAGTACCGAGACGACCACGTCGGTGCGAGCCAGCGCCGTGCGGATGGAGAGGAGCCGGGCCTGATGCCCGGCCCAGCGCCGGAAAACATGGTGTTCCCGATTGGTCGCGCGCACGGTCTCGATGCCCTGAACGGCGCTGAGCGTCACCGAGACAAGCCGGCCCATTTCGGTGCTGAGCCGGCGGGCGGCATCGACCTGGCGCTCGGCGGACCAGCGTACCAGAAGCACCAGCAGCGCCTGAGCCAGGAAAGCAGCGATGGCCAGAACCGGATCGACCACCAGCATCAAGGCAGCATAGGCCAGCACGGTCAGGAGGTTGAACATATTGGTGGCCAGCGCACCGGAGAGAAGCTGCGCTACCCGCTCATTGGCCTCGACCCGATTGACGATCTCGCCGGGGTGCCGCTGCAGGAAAAAGGATGCCGGCAGCGAGAGAAGGCGGCGCACCATGTCAGCGGCTGGAGCGATGGCGAGCCGCGTTTCGAGCCGCACCAGCATGGTTTGCTGAAAGGCCGTCAACAGGCCCTGCAGGGCGGCGACGAGAGCGAGCGCAAGCGCGAAAGGCGCGAACCAGTCCTGCCGTCCCGCCACCACGATCTCGTCGATAAAGATGCGGGAAAAGGCGGGTAGGGCCAGCCCTGGCACGATCAGCAGCAGGGTCGCCATGACCACGAGGACGAGACCGAGACGGGAACCCCGCAGCCGCTCGCGGATCAACGTGATAGACGAGGCAGGCCGCCTGGAGCGCTGGAACTCCGGGCCTTTTTCGAAGGCCAGCACCACGCCGGTAAAGGCTTCGGACAATTCGGCAAAGGACACGGTGCGGCGGCCAATGGCCGGGTCGTTGATGTATGCCTTGCCGTTCACGATGCCTTCGAGCACGACGAAATGGTTGAAATTCCAGTGCAGGATGGCCGGCCAGGGGACTTCGCCGAGGCGATCAGCGTCCTTGCGGAACCCCTTGGCAGAGAGGCCATAGGACCGCGCGGCCTTGAGGAGGTTTGAGGCCTTGGTACCGTCGCGCGATACGCCCGTGCGCTCGCGCATCTCTTCCAGCGTGATCCAGCGGCCATGATGGGCGAGGATCATCGCTAGGCTGGCAGCGCCGCATTCGGTCTGCTCGATCTGGAGGATCGAGGGCACTGCGCGCCGTCGCGGTTCACTGGCCGCGTGCTGCGGCGTGGCGGGCGCGGCAAGGCTCACCACTGGCCTCCAAGCTCTGGAAACAACAGGGTGACAGGCGCGCGCCGCACGACATCGCTCCCGGCTTCATCCGCTGGAATTGTGACCGTGCCGAAAAACCCCCAGATGACGAGGCCCGCCGTGATGAGGGCCAGGCCCAGAAGCGTCAGTACGGCACCCGAACCGATAGTGACCACCGCGTCATCGAGCTGTTCGGGCGAGGTCAGGCGATCAAGCGCCCGCTGGCGATACAATCCGTCCTTTTCGCTCATGTTGGCCCCATTTTACTTTGAATGCGCGACATGCACCCCATCCCAGTCAGTGGCAGGCGGATTGGCGATGAAGGCGTTCACGCGGTCGGCATAAAGCACGTAAAGCGGCTCAAGCGGCGCGGCCATGGACGGGCGCGGGCCGTCAAGCAATGTCTTGGCGGCAGCGAAGTCGGCACTTCTATAGGCGTTGAGCAGGCGCACATGCCAGGCGGCCAGCTCCGCGAAGCCTGCCCCCTCTGCAACATCGGAATCGCCCAGCAGGGCATGGAGCATCACGGGGCGCGACCTGCCCACGACGCGCACAGCATCGATTTCTAGGAAGGCCAGGTTGCCCGCAGCGCGCCGCGTCTCGGTGGTCACGGCGATGGACACGCCATATTGCTTGGTCAGGCCCTCGACGCGCGAGGCCAGATTGACGGCGTCGCCAATGGCCGAATAGGAAAAGCGCTGTTCAGACCCCAGATTACCGACGCAGGCCCAGCCCGTGTGGAGGCCTATGCCGACCCGCAGGCTGCGGCCGGTCTGGGCATTGAGCTGTTCGACAGCCTTGAGCATGTCGAGCGCAGCCAAGCATGCCTGGCGCGGGTGATCGGCGATATCGAGCGGGGCATTCCAGAAGGCCATGATGGCATCGCCGATATATTTGTCGATCGTCGCATCCCGCGCGAGCAGCACATCGGTCATCGGGGTCAGGAACTGGTTGAGCAGCGTCGTCAGCGCCGTAGGCTCAAGAGTTTCGGACAGGCCGGTAAAGCCGCGAATATCTGAAAACAGCACGGTGAGTTCGCGCATTTCACCACCAAGCCTGAGGGCCGCGGGGTCTTCAGACAGGCGCTCGACCAAGGTGGGCGAGAGATAGCGGCCAAAGGCATTGCGCACGAAGAGCTTGTCGTTATTGGCGAGGGCGATCACCAGCGGCGCGGTGAGGCCGAAGACGGCGAGCATGCCGAGAAGCGGCAGGAGCGGATCGACAAGCAGGCCCTGGCTCGAAAAGGCCCACCACGATCCCGCCATTGCCGCAAGGGACAGGCCGGCAAGGCCAAGGCTGGAGACAATTGGGCCGCCGAGGCTCACCAGCGCCACCAGAGCCAGCCCCGACGCGACGGCCAGGGCGATTTCCAGCCCGGGCGCCCAGTCGGGCCGCGTCAGGAAAGTCTGGCTGACGATCTGGTCGATGATTTCGGCATGGACGTTGACGCCGGGCATGGCCGGATTAATGGGGGTGGCCACGATATCCCTCAGCCCCACCGCGCTGGTGCCGACCAGCGCAATCCGTCCGGCCAATGAAGCGGCCAAGCTGTCCCGGTCCGTCCCCGCCAGCACATCGGCGGCTGCAATGACGGGCATGTTGGGCAAGCCAGAATAATGCACCCAGAACTCGCCAGCGGCCCCCACCGGGGCGTCCAGCATGCCCACACGCAGTGCGGTTAATGCGGCGCCTCCACCGCCCTCCCCACTGGCATCGGATGAACGCAGGGCAAAGGAGCCCGCGCCCTGTGCAATGCGCAGTGCTTCGATGCTGAGGCCAGGATAGAGCCGGCCCTGTGCAGAGAGCACAAGAGGCATGGAACGGATGATATTGTCCGAGGACGGGGGAAACGAAAAGACGCCCAAGCCCGGCGCACTGTCATCGAGAATTTCAAGATTGGTGACGCCGCCCGAATAGGCCGGCAGATAGTCGATCGGATTGCTGCCCCCAAAGCTGAAACCGCCCTTGGGTCGAGGCAGCTGCGCAGTGTTTTCCGACGTGATCGCCATGCCCATGACCACGGGTGCCGCGGCCACGGCACCGGCCAGAACGCTGTCATTGTCGAGCGGAAGCCCGGCGACGTCGAGCCCCGCAGCCTCCGGCCCCAGGCTCTCCAGCACACGACCCAGCGAGGTGCGGTCCGGCTCGGAGAAGACGATATCGAAAGCGATCGCTGCAACGCCGAGCGCCTCCAGCTCGGTGACCAGATCAGCCATGATTGTGCGCGGCCAGGGCCACTGGCCGATCCGGGCAATCGAGGCCTCATCGATATCGATGACAGCGACACTGGGTTCGGTGGCCTCGCGCAGATGCAGGCGGTGGAATGCGTCGAAAACCAGATAGCCGAGCCGCTGGCGCTGCTCGCCAAGTGCGAGCGACAGGCCAAGGACCACAGCAAGCGTCGCAATGCCGGCGGCAGCGACCACAAGGCCACGCCTGCCGGAGCGCTCTCGGCCGAAATACCGCTTCTCGGCCACGTCAGTTCTGTCTGGTGCCGGCGAATACGCCCGAGCCGGACCAGCCTTCCATCGGCGCGTTCACCGAGAAGCCGCCCATTATGCCCTTTGCGATATCAGAACCGTCATTGGCAAAGCCGCCCTGCAGATCCCCAAAGACTGGACTCGATTCAGTGGGGTCGATGAAATTGGTGCTGACAAACGTTCGGCCTGTCTCGTCGAGCTCGGTCTGGACGCCGAAATCCCGGCGCCCGGCGAGATCGTTGCCAAAATTGTCGAACTCGATCCAGCCCGTCCCGGAGCCAAAATTCATGCCCGCGTCAAATGTGCCGTCGGCCACACCGGACGCGCCGCTGCCTGTGGCATAGCCGACCGCATTGCCCGAATACATTGCCGTTCCCGTCAGCCCTTCGATCTGCTGGGCCGTGGTCTGGTCGCCCAGCACCCAATGCCCGTTCTCGATCGTCTCAGGCGCGGCATCTGTAGTGCTCCAGGTGCCCCAGGCCATGAAATTGCATTGGGTGCAGAGCAATTGACTCGATGTCTGCATGCTGCCCTGATCATTGGCGGCGGAGAGCGATCCGTCGGGGGCGATGGTTGCTTCGTCGGGCCCGAAGACGAAGAGCTCCTCCTCGGGAGAATAGCCACCGACAAAACGCCCCTCGGCCGTCATGGCGGTGGCATCGTAGCTGACGGCCACCTGGCTCAGCACCGATGAGAACGCTCCTATGCCGACGCCGAAACCGGACGCCTGATATTGACCTGCGGGGTCGGGTTCGCTGTCGCCATCGGGCGTCTCGGAGACGATTGTGTCGATCGTGCCGGACTGCACACTTTCGCTCACCTGCGCCTGCTGGATGACCGCAGTGATCATCTGATTGAGCGCGATGAAATTGCCAGTGGCTGCTCCCCCGCCTGTAGTCGTCATGCCGGGTTGTGCCGGCGGCAGGGACTGGACCAGTTGCCCAATCTGGGCGCTATTGAGGGAGGACTGGCCCGGCGGCACCACATTGGTCAGAATATTGGAGAATTGCGCCGACAATTGCGGCGGTGTTGAAACCACGCTGGGCGTGCCGGCAGACACGAAGATGGTCTGGCCGGGCTGGGTCGTGGTCTGCTGTGCGCCATCGGGTGTGCGCACCGAAAGGGTGCTGCCGAAGACCAGGGAGAAGCCGGGCGGCAAGCCATTCTGTCCGGACGCTGATATGTCCACGATGGCGCCGCGAATGCCCGCCGTGCCGACGGGCGTCGTGATGGTAGCGCCTGCCTCGCTCTTGGATGCGGCTCCGCCGATGAAACGCAGGAAGCCGCGCGATGCCGTGGCCGCCAGGCTGGCCGTGTCCGTCTGCGGATCATAGACAAAGGAGTCGATGACGAGACTGGAATTGGGGCCGACCGTGAAGCTGCTGCCGTCGGCGAGCAATATCTGCACAAGGCCGTTCTCGTTGGTTTCGATCCGCTGGTCGGCAATGACCTGATCGCCGATTTCGATGACCCGCGGCGTTGCGGTAGCGCCCAGCGCAAAGGCATCGGGCACGACGGCGGCGGTCGTGCCGACCGGTTGGGCGAGCAGCGGAAGGGGCGCCAGCAGGATCGAAGAGACTGCGAGAAATGGGGCAATGCGATGCGAAAGCATTTTGGCCTCAGAAGGAATAGGACAGTGACGCACCCACAGATGCCGCACCATGCGTACGAGTGGCGTAGTTCGAGAAGACATGGCGGTATCCCGCCGAAAGCTGCAATGACAACTGGTCCTTGAGAGGAATGGACTGGGTTGCCTGAATGGACAGTTCCACTCCCCTCTGGGCCTGTGCAGCGTTGACCATCGGGTCTGGCCCGTCGCTATTGCGCAGGCTGGCGGCCGTAGAGAGCGTAAAGGTCCAGGGCTGCTCAGCCGCCCCCTCGGGCGTGAACCGATGTGATAGGCCGGCAACGACGCCAGGTTCCCAATAGGCTTGAGAGGCGGCCACGGCGTCTTTGCGGGTGAGATTGATGCCGGCCATGACCTGCCAGTCGCTCGAGAGCGAGTGATAGAGGGCAAGGCTGGCACGATGGCGCAACCCATCGCGCAGATCCGCGCGTGGTCGGAGCGCGGAGACGAGATAATCCTCGTAGCGCAAAGTGTAATTCGCCGAGATCAGGGTGGCCTGGGAGAGGGGGATGTCCAGCGATGCGGACAATCCGACCTGGTTGAGATTAGGCTCGCCGCCAAGCCAACTGGTGCCTGCCAAGGCGCTTAGCGACGCAGTGGCGTTGTCGAGGCCGAACCGATCGAGCCGCATAAGCGCTCCGATACGCATATCGATGGCACCGGCCGAAACATCAGTGCGATTGGCAAAGCTTTCGAGGCGTCCCGACAAGCTGGCCTCGATACGGTCGCCCTCACTGCCCAGCGGCTGGGCAAGCTGCAGCCCGCCCGAAATCCCGCCACTTGCATCGGCTGTGCCGATGGCAACATCATCAAGGCGCGCTACAAATCCATTGAGGGTGACGAAGCGCTCATTGGGGCCGGAATTGGCATTGCTGTTATAGAGGGCGCCCAGTGTCACGTGCCCGGACAGGCGCGGGCCGGTGGTCGCTCCGCCCAGATTTGCCAGCGCCACATCGATATTGGCCCGCACTGCTGCCGGCGTATCGGGCCGGGCCCGCACGGCCAGGAAGTGCTGGCGCGCCGTTTCATAGGCGCCCAGCCGGGCATAGAGGCTTGCAAGCTCAAGCCGCAGCCGGGGCACATCGGGCGCATAGATGCGCATGCGCTCGAAAGTGGCGATAGCCGCCTCCAGATCGCCCAACTGTGCCGAGAGCATGGCATAGGCAAAATTGGCGTCGAGATCCGCTGGGTTGGCGAGTATGCGCGCCAGCATCGCCCTGCGCTCGGTTTCCGTTGCCTCCACCTGAGCAGGCGGGACAGAAGGCGCGACATTATAGCGGGGCAAGGGCTGGGCCTGAGCTGCGCACATGGCCGCCGAGCTTGCCAGAAAGCAGAGGGCAGCCAGAACGCGCCTGAGGCAATGGCTGAAACGCATACTAAAAACGGACATCCAACCCCCAAATCCGTCCAACGCACCGGTCCGCAGCCAAGCCGGATGCCGTGATCCTGCATCGCAAATTTGCCCAGCGCGCGGTCTGAAATTGTCCTGCACAATGCCCATTTCGCCGCGCTCTGGCGATGGCCGGGACCGTGCTTGGGACGAATCCGCAAGAGTTTGGGACGGATTGGCTTGGCCTGACGATAGAGCACGGACCGGCGCGCGCCTATGCTTGAAATCGTCTCAAGCAGGAGGAAGCAGAATGACAGACCAGAAGCAGGCATCTGCCAAGGACGATGTTGCCGCCCAGGATGCTGCCAACACGGCAAAGGACGGGATTGCCGATTCCGCCCTGGACAAGGTTGCGGGTGGTCGCGTCGGCGCTCCAGCGCGGCGCAATACCCGCCTGTTCTAGGAGGCCGCTATGACCTCAAAGGCAGAGCAGAAGCCGGTCTCGGACGAGAAGCCGGACAAGGTCCCCGCCGAGGCCGAGATTGCAGACGAGAAACTCGACACGGTGGTTGGCGGCATTTCGCGCCGTGGCCCCCGCATGAGCTGACAGATCACAACTGAAAGGAAGACCATGAGCAAGCCTGATACCCAGAAGTCCGAAAAGCCGCAGGACAAGCCGGCGGAAACCACCCGCTCTGACGAGATCCGCGACGAGACGCTTGACGAGGTTTCCGGCGGCCGCCGGACGCGCCCTGGCTCGCCGATGTGAGACATGCAAACAAGGGCCGGCCGCAAGGCCGACCCTTTATGCTCGCCTCGTCACAATCCGTTCAGCCATGATGCGAACGGCCTGTCGGAAAAGGGATGCTGGATACCGGCAGGGTGCAGCAGGCTTTGGCGCGCGCTGGCCCGGACATCGCTGGGCGTGTGGCCGAAGCGCTGGCGAAAGGTGCGCGCAAAATGGGACTCGCTGGCAAAACCGAGCGCATGGGCAATGGATGACACCAGGCGCAATTCCTGCGGGTCGCTGAGCAGGCGAAACGCCCGCTCCAGCCGCCGCTCCTGCACGAAGGCAGCTACACCCCCCAACGGCTCGAACAGCCTGTACAGTGCAGACCGTGAAAGACCGAGCGCCCGCGCAATCTTGGCCGGTGACAGATCGGGGTCACCGAGGTGGCTATTGACGTAGTGGCGCGCCCGTTGCGTAACGGCCATGGCAACGGCGTTGCGTCCCCTTTCCTGCCCAGCAGCGGTGCTGGACAGGGTCGCAGCCATGAGGTCTATCAGGGCTTTGGTGGTCCCATCGGCCTGTTCGCGCAACAGGTTGGGTGCCTGCTGGTTGAGCAGGATGATGAACCCCTTGAGCAGATCGATGCCGGGGCCCGAGAGCGTCATATCATGCAGATATTCGGCACCGCCCACGGCCTCGGAAACCGTGTCCCGCGGCAGGATGATGCAGATATTGTGCGAGGCGATCGGCGCGAAGTCGAGCGTTTGCCCGAAATCCACCAGGTTGAGGGTCGAGCCGCTCTCATTCAGATCGACCCGCAGCATGAAATGGTCGAGCATGTCGGAACGCAGCTTTCCTTTGCTGCGTCCGAACAGGAATGGGCTGGTCCGCATCTCGCTGACAATCATGCGGCCGAGATGGGCATTGCGCAAAGCGATCGAAAAAGCCTGCTCATCGGAAAAGCGGGTCTCGAACATGACGCCGACACGGTGACTCCAGGTCGAAGCGTCCGATGAGATCAGTTCGCTGTGCGGTACAAGAAGATTCGCGCTCAGCTCTTGCGCCCCCCTCTGCCAAGTGCTTATGCCAACTCGGTTTCCCCTTACAGCAACATGCAGGCGCCAGCCAGTAAAGTCGTCGTGGGTCATGAAGCGGGCAGGATGAGGCGCTTTTCTGCGCCTATCCCCGCGCATGCGTTTACTGAAGCCTTGCGAGAGCCTCCACCGAGGCGTCATCACCGAGTTCGGCACCTTTAGCATAGTGACTGCGCGCCGCATCCAGGTCGCTTGGCAGGCCCAGGCCATTCTCGGTCATATAGCCGAGCACGAAATAACCACCGCCGTCCTCGGAATCGGCAGCCTTGCGCGCCAGCCTCTCCGCCTCGGCGAAGTCAGACGCCACGCCTTCATACTCGCCCAGATAGATATAGGCGGCCGCAGCGGCGGCGCTGGTTTCTCCCGCGGCCTCCGCTGCCAGGAAATAGTCGAGCGCCCGCGGGCCATCGGGCGTCACGAGGTCGCCTTCGGAATAGAGATAGCCCAGTTGCAGCATCGCATAGCTGTCACGCAGATCGACGGCCCTTTCCAGCAGGGCAATGCCGCCCTCCACATCGCGCTCGACGCCGTCGGCATTGAGCTTCATCATGGCCAGGTCGCCCATGGCGTAACGTTGGTCCTTGGCGGCCGCTCGGGCAAACAGATCGGCTGCCATGGCATCATCCTTCTCGACCCCGTCGCCAGCGCGATAGCTGAGGCCCAGACTGTAGAGCCCGGGCGCGTAGTCCTGCGCCGCCGAGGCCTCAAGAAGAACAAAAGAGCGCTCAGGATCTTTCTCGATACCCTTGCCGTCCACCAGGGAATCCCCCAGCAATTGCTGGGCCATGGCATTGCCCGCTGCGGCGGCGAGCTCAATGTGGGGATACATGGCCTCGTATTGCCTGCCGAGATAATAGGCCCGCGCGAGGCGCGCGCGCGATTGCATGTCTTCAGGATTCAGCTCTACCGCTGCAGAGCAGGCGGCGATGGCAGCATCGATATCGACGTCCATCTGGTCCTTGCCGATGCTTTCAAAACCCTCCTCATAGGGATTGGCCGCAAGTGCAGCGCAATCGTCATGCGCCGCTGCCAGGCCGGGGCCCGATGAAATGGAAAACATCCAGATTGCTGCAAGTCCGACCCCAAGAAATTCCGTTCTTCTCGCCATATCATGCCCCACACTTGAAACGCGTTTCATATCTGCCAACTGATACCGCCACGTGATGGAAGCAGTTAGCAGCCGCGTTTCAAAACCGGCCTGCAGACTTGTGATCACGTCCCAATATAGGGGCCATTGGGACCATCCATTCCCCGCCCAGCTCGCCAGATGACGACGGTGCGCGGAGCGTCCGCGTTTCACGGTGCCTAAACCAGATCGCGACGCTCGTGACCGGTCATGTCGTTTTCGGAGCCACCCCATAGCGGACATGCTCGAATGGCCAAGTCCTTAAACACTGCTGCATTTCAGTTGTAATGGCAGTCGAGCGTCATCGCGCTGCAGTACTGGCGCGTGACATGAGGCTGGGCGTGCCAATTACCTTTTGATACGACGCGCAGCGGCCTTCGATGATATCAATCATGCCGTCCGCCGCAGCGGCGCCGAGCTCTGCGAGTGGGTAGGCGACCGTGGAAAGGCTGGGGCTGACGACTTCCGCCACGGCGCCGTCGTTGAAGCCGATCACAGAGATCTGGTCGGGAACAGCGATGCCGCGCTGGCGCAGGCCATGCATGGCGCCGGCAGCCGTCAACATGCTGACTGCGAATATGGCACTGAATTCGCCTTCTGCGCGGTCCATGAGGGCGTTGATGGCCCTGACGCCATCGTCATAATTGTATCCGGACGGTTCTATCAGCTTCTCGTCAAAGGCAATGCCTGATGTTTCAAGCGCTTGCCGATAGCCCGAATGGCGCTCGATGGCATTAAAGCGCTTCAAGTCACCCGAAAGATGCGCGATTTTGCGATGTCCCAGGTCGATCAGGTGCTGCACCGCCAGCCGCGCACCGGGCGCTTCGTCGAATGTGACCCAGTTCTCAAAGCCATCGGCGCGCCAGTTGACAGCCATGACGGGTATTTCCATTGCCCGGCCGACTACGGCTTGGCGCAGGTCATCCCGAAAGGTCAGCGACATCAGGCCATCGATGCGATTGCGCGCCACCAGTTCATCGACCAGCGCGCCCGGTCGCACGCTTGCATCGGCATGGGCGATAATCAGGGAATAGCCCCGGTCGCGAGAAGCCCGCGAGGCGCCCTCCACGATCTGGGCGTGGATCTGGTTCTGTAGCGAAGGCAGGATCACGCCGATCGAAAAGCTGCGCGACGCCCTGAGGCTGCGGCCCGCCATGTCCGGGACGTAGTTGAAGTCCCGCGCTGCCTTCTTGATGCGCTCGATATTCTCGGGACGGATGGATAAGGTGGCGTCGTCACGCAGCACGCGCGAGATGGTCGAGACATCGAACCCGGTCTGCTCGGACAGGAATCGCAATGTCACCCGTCGCTTGCTCATCCCACGCCAATGCCCGCTTTGCAGGATCGCCTGCCGGCAGCCCACTGCTCAAATGCCAAACCAAAGTCATGCCCCGCAAGGGACGGCTGCGTCAAGGCGCGGTTGAGCGGATCATGTCTGCCGCCTTTTCACCAATCATGATGCAGGTAGCATTGGTGTTGCCCGAAATCATGTCCGGAAAAACCGATCCATCGGCAATGCGCAGGCCCTGCAGTCCATGGACACGCAAATGATGGTCGACGACGGAGTCCTGTGCGGCCTGTCCCATGCGACAGGTGCCCACTGGATGGTATGTCGTGTTCGATCTGGCCCGGAAATCGGCCACGAGGTCAGCTTCCTCCCGTATCGAGGGACCAGGCTCCACTTCAGCTTCAATGATAGCGGCGAGGCTTTGGCTTTGTGCCATGCGGCGAATGAAGCGGACGCCTGACAACATGTCGGCTACGTCGTGGTCGGTCGAAAGATAGTTTGGAACGATCACCGGCGCCGCAAAGGGATCGGCACTGGCCAGCCGCAGGAAGCCGGTGCTTGTCGGCCGGCACGGACTGGCCGAAATTGTCATGCCAGAAAAGTCGTGAAAACCCACTTTGGTGCCTCGGGTCTGGAGGCTCATCGGCATGAAATAGAATTGCATATTGGGGCGATCGAGGCCCGGCTCCGTCCGGAGAAACGCACCGGCGTGATTGACACTGGTGCTAAAGGCTCCGCGCCGCGATAAGCCGTAGCGCAGCGCCGATCCAAGCAAAAATGGCCAGGCAGTCAATCGATCATTGAGCGTCTTTTGGCGGACCCTGAAGACATAGGGGGCATACAGATGATCACGCAGGTTCTGGCCCACCTGCGGCAGGGCAGCCTTGACCTCGATGCCGGCGGCCTTCAGCGCCTCCGCCGGACCGAGGCCGGACAGCATCATGATCTGCGGACTGTTGACGGCGCCAGCTGCCAGAATTGTCTCGTTCCGGGCGCTGAAACTCCGGTCCTGCCCGGCATGCCTGACACGCACGCCATTCACCCTTGTGCCGGAAAGTTCAAGACGAAGCACATGTGCTCCAGTCAAGACGGTAAGGTTTTTTCGCCGCCTTGCCGGACGCAGGAAGGCATTGGCGGCGCTGGAGCGCCAACCGTTCTTGATGTTGAACTGATAGCGCCCCACGCCCTCCTGGCTGTCACCGTTGAAGTCGTCATTGAGCGGCAGGCCCATGTCTTGGGCCATGCCCACGAAGTGCTCGATAATCGGATCGCAATCGGCGCCGATGTCGGACACGCCAAGCTCGCCATCTCCTCCGTGATATGCTCCTGCCCCCCGGCTGTTGCGTTCCGATTTGCGGAAATAGGGCAAAACATCATCATAGGACCACCCTGGCAGGCCGCCGGCCGCCCAGCCATCGAAGTCCTCGCGCTGTCCGCGAATATAGACCATGGCATTGATGGAACTGGAGCCCCCCAGAACCTTGCCTCTGGGCCAATAGACCGCGCGGTCTGCCACGCCGGGGTCAGGCTGGGCCGAATACATCCAGTTCATGCCGGGGTGAAAAAAGGTCCGCGCATAGCCCATCGGAACCTGAATCCAGGGATGCAGGTCCGATCCACCTGCCTCAACGAGAAGCACAGTGTGGCGTCCATCTTCCGACAGCCGGTTGGCCAATACGCAGCCGGCCGATCCGGCGCCGACGATGATGTAGTCGTATGTTTGCACGGACACGGCGCGATCCTAGGACTTGATATAGACGGAATGTTCCGTCGTGAAGAAACCTATTGCCGAGCGCCCGATGGACGCGGCCCCGACACCGGAATGCTTGACCCCGACAAAGGGCATGTTCGTGTCGATCGTGGTCTGATGGTTGACATGCAGCATGCCGGCGGCTGCTTCGGAGACGAACCGCTGCACCACATCGTTGCGGTTGGAGTAAAGCGCCGCTGCCAGCCCAAATTCTACGCCATTGAGGATCGACAACGCCTCATCGATGGTGTCGTAGACAAGCATGGACAGCACCGGGCCGAACACTTCCTCACAGGCCAGACTCATTTCTGGCGAGACATCGGCGAAAAGCGTCGGCCGGATGAAATAGCCCCCGTCTTTGCTGCTGCCGACTTCAGTGACGCGGCGCGCGCCTTCCGCGGAACCGCGCGCTATGGCGGACTTGACGCGCGTGAAATGCGCCTCTGACGCCATCGGGCCCATCTGTGCATCCGCGCTCATGCCGTCACCCAGCCGAACCCTGTCCATGCGTGCCGCGATGCCGGCCTCGACCGCAGGCGCCAGCGCCCGTTGCACCAGCACGCGGCTTATCGAGGTGCAGCGCTGGCCGCCATTTTCAAGCGCACCGGCGACAACCTGATCGAGGCATGCGTCGAGATCGTCGACATCGTGGATGATGATGCCATTCTTGCCGCCCAGTTCGAGCTGGACAGCGGCCAGATTGGCCGCTGCGGCGAGATAGACGGCCCGTCCCGTAGGGACGGAACCAGTAAACGTCACGCCATCGGCGCCAGCGTGTCCGGTCAGTGCCGCACCCAGCCTGCCGCCACCAAGGGCAATCTGAAACAGTCCTTCGGGGAAAATGTCCTGCGCCAGCTCCGCCATCAGGCAGGCGGCGGCCGGCGAGACTTCCGATGGCTTGAGGATCACTGCATTGCCATGGGCAAAGGCGGGCGCCAGTTTGCGCAGCGGTGTCAGCACCGGGTAGTTCCACGGCGTCGAAGCAACGATGACGCCGCGCGGGCGGCGGATCGTCATATTGCGCAGCCCTTCACGGGCCGAGGGCATGATGTCGCCGATGGGCCGCGCCGCCTCGTCTATGGCAAAGCTGGCTTCCTTTAGGGAATGAAGGATTTCACCGCGGGCATCAGCCAGCGTCTTGCCCATTTCCAGCGTGATGGCGCGGGCAATGTCGTCCACATTGGTGCGGATGCGGTCGAGCCACTGGTGGCAGAGTTCCTGCCGGCGCAGGCCGGGCGTTGCCGCCCATTTGGCCGCGGCGCCTTTGGCAAGCGTAAATATCTGGTCCAGGTCTTCGATCCGCGTTTCTGTGTATTCGCCGGCAAGCTGGTCGGGCCGAGCGGGGTTGCGGGTGACAAAGCTGTCACCACCGGCCCAGAAAAGACCCGGACGGTGGGTGAACCGGTAGGTCATCATGCGTCTCCTCGGGCAACTTCGCGTCGTACCGCGGCGCCTTCGAGCACGAGCGGCATCCAGTGGCGGCTGGCCCGGCTGGCGCGGAAGAAACAGACTCCCTGCCGCGCCAGTGCCTGCTGGTCTATCTCGATGCCAAGCCCCGGCTCCTGCGGCATGTGGAACTGTCCGCGGTCATGCAAGGACGGGCGTGCCATCAAGGCATCGCGCGCCTCGATGGTCCAGCCGGGCGGGCAATAGGGATATTCGAACGGATATTCGCCGGCAAAACCGCTGGCCGCCATGATGTGGGCGTTGATGAGAAAGCCCAGACCGTTGCCCCAGCTGTGACCGCTGAAGCCCAGGCCCTTCTGGCGGCACAGCCGTGCGACTTCCAGCGTCTGCTGCACGCCACCACTCCACATCGCGTCCGGCTGGAAGATGTCGTAGCAATGTTTCTGCACCATGTAGCGCAGCTCAGGCAGGCCGGAAGTGTGCAGTTCGCCGCCGGCGACAGGCACGCGAGAATAGGCCGCCAGCTCGGACATCTGGTCATACCATTCCATGTAGAGCGGCTCTTCTACCCAGAGCAGGTCGGCTTCAGCGGCAGCATCGACGAAACGCTTGGCGCGTGGCAGGTCCCATGCTGCGGCGTTGCCATGCAGCGTCATGCGGAACGCCTGGTTGCAGTCGACCGCGATGCGCATCCGGCCGCGCATATACTCGGCAAGATCCTGAATCTGGGCTATGTCGACAGCCTCGTCCCAGTCATGGACGCGCATCTTCATTGTGGTGAAGCCTTCGGCATGGCGTGCCTCGGCCTCTTCGCGTCGCGCCTCGATGCTGCGCACTTCCCCCGATGACGCATACAATCGCAGCGTATCATCGGTACCGCCCAGGAGTTTGTAGAGCGGCAGGCCGGCCAGCTTTGCCTTGATGTCCCAAAAGGCGGGCTCGATCCACCAGTGCCGCAGGCCGCCATTGGCCAGGATCTTGATGCGTTCGTGAACGAGATCGATGTCGCAGGGATCGGTGCCCAGGAAGGCGTCGGCAATGCCATCGCCTATGCCAGCCCGCTCCTTGCCGGATGCGGAAAAGCCGCTCCAGCCCTCGGTGCCGTCCTCGGTGACGATGTGGATGAGATAGAAGCCCGTCTTGGTGCGGCGGCTGCCCGGAACCCAGGCCGGTTCGAACGGCGCTGGCAGATCCGCATTGGCATAATAGAGCTCGACCTGATCGATGACTGCCATGTCATGCTCCCTTTGCAATGGCTGATGCCCGTTCCAATTCGATCACTGCGCCCGCTATGGCGGCGGCGTCGAGCTGGCGCGGAAAATTGGTGATGTAGGGGGCGGTCATGGTTGCCTCGCCAATGATGGAAGCGGCTCTTTCCAGGTCGTTGGGCGCGATACCCATCCGCGACAGTGATACGGGCAGGCCGATCGCCCTGTTGAAGGCCAGGGCACCATCGAGCTCGCCGCTCCCTTCGAGAACCAGTTGCACCAGCGTGCTGTAGGCGACCTGCTCGCCATGCAGGTAGCCGGAGAGTTCGGGCAGGCGCGTCAGGCCGCGAACCATGGAATGAGCCACCGAAAGACCACCGCTCTCGAACGCAATGCCCGAGAGCAGGATGAGCGTTTCCACCAGTTCCTCGAAGTCGGCATGACGCTGGCCTTCAGTCAGAGCGGCCAGAACAGGGACTGCGGTCCGCTGGATGACGTCCAGGCAGATGGCGCCCAGCTTGCGACCGAGAAAGGGGGGGCTTGCGGTGAAGCTGTTGACGCCACCGGAAGCGGCCGCAGCCCGCGCCTCGTAGAGTTTGGTGAGGGCATCGCCCACCCCTGCACGCAGCAGGCGAGGCGGTGCGCTGGCGATGATATCGGTGTCGACCAGCACCAGGTCGGGATTGTACCGCAGGTGCTCGGTTCCGACGACCGCATGGTCTTCATTGTAGAGTACGATAAGCCGGCTCGTCGGTGCATCGTTTGAGGCAACTGTCGGCAGCGAAAAGACGGCCTTGCCGGTCTGGAGCGCCACATATTTGCCGATGTCGATACCCTTGCCGCCCCCGATACCCGCAACGACCGCAGCGTCCGCAGCGGCAGCGACCAGACGGTCACCCTCCTGCCGCGTTGCCTCGCCCCCAAACCGCAGGCAGGTTACCTGCTGCCCGGCCAGCGAAAACAGCGTTTCAAGCCGGGGCGCAAGCGTATCGTATAGAAAACCATCGATGATGGCGGCGACATGCCCGTTGCCGTGACGTGCAGCAAGCCTGGGCAATTGATCGAGGGCGCCCGGCCCCTGGATATATTCCCGTGGCGCTCCCAGGACGCGCAGCGAGGGATCGGTGACTGTTCCGTACATTTCAAATACCCAGATAGGTGCGCTGAACTTCGGGATTGGCCAGCAGGTCCGATGCGGCGCCGCGGAGCGCAATGGCTCCGTTGTCCAGCACGTATCCCTGTTGGGCGATCCTGAGCGCCTGTTTCACATTCTGCTCGACCAGGTAGATGCTCATCCCCTGCTTGTTGAGCAGCACGATCTTTTCGAGAATTTCGCCAATGATCTTGGGCGCCAGACCCAGCGACAGTTCGTCGATGATCAGCAGCTTGGGCGCGCTCATCAGGCCACGGCCGATGGTGATCATCTGCTGCTGGCCGCCTGAAAAGGTCTTGGCCTTGCGGTCGCGATGCTCCTTGAGAACCGGGAACAGGTCGAAGACGCGCTCCATATTGGCCGCTATGGCGCCGGGCGTGTTCCGGCAGAGATAGCCGCCCATTTCAAGGTTCTCGGTCACCGTCATTTCGCGGAACAGGTGCCGGCCTTCGGGCACAAGCGAGATACCCATTGCCGCGATCTCGTGGGCGGGACGGTTGGTAATGTCCTGACCCAGGAAGCTGATCGAGCCGCTCGCGGCGCGGTTCAGCCCGGCCACGGTGCGCAAGAGCGTGGACTTGCCGGCGCCGTTGGCACCTACGATGACCGTGATCTGGCCTTCGGCGACGTCGAGGCTGACCCCCTTCAGAACGTGTAGTCGATCGAAATTAACGACCAAATTTTTGATGCTCATCAACATCATAGTCCTCCCCCAGATAGGCCGCGAGAACCGTCGGCGACGTTGAGATTTCTTTGGGGCTGCCAATTTCCAGGACCCGCCCGCTTTCAAGGACGATGACCTTGGAGCAAAGGCTCATGATTACGTGCAACACGTGCTCGACGATGACAAAGGTAATGCCATGCGTGCTGCTCAACTCGTCCAGCAACCCGATCAACTCGCCGATTTCCTGCAGTGAGCAGCCGGCAAAAAGTTCGTCGAGCAGAAGCAGTTGCGGATCGCTGGCAAGGGCGGTGGCCAGTTCGGCCTTCTTGCGCTCAAAGGCGTTCAGTTCGGAATAGCGCAGGTGGCTTCGGTCCGTCAGCCCGACCAATGCAACGGCCTGGATCGCCAGACGCTTCGCTTCGCCCCGCCAGGCGGTGCGCCCATAGGCCCCCACCATGACCGCTTCGAGGATGGACAGCTCGGTAAAGCTCTCTGCGATCTGAAAAGTGCAGCAAAGGCCGGCCCGGCAGCGGGCCTGCTGATTGGCATTGGTGATGTCGCGTCCATTGAGCAGGATGCGGCCACGGGTTGGGCGATGGATACCCAGCAGGGTCTTGAACAGGGTCGATTTGCCGGCGCCGTTGGGGCCGATCAGGCCACAGATGGAGCCGCGCGGAATGGTGAAGCTGACATCGTCATTGGCGACCAACCCGCCAAAAATCTTGGTCAGCCCCTTAACCTCAAGGATAGGTGTGTCAGCCACGTCCGGCACTCCTGTTGAGTGTTGCCTTGCGGATCGCCTCCATGATGCCCTTGGGCAGGAACAGCGCCGAACAGATCAGAATGACACCGTAGGCGATCAGCGATACGCCGCCGAAGGTACTGCCCAGGGAGGCCCGCACCAGTTCATCGAAAAGCACCAGAAATGAGCCGGCCAACGGTCCCCAGATCGTACCCACGCCCCCGATCATGGCGACGATCAGCATCTTGATGGAGACGGAGAAGGTGAAGACCATGCTGGGCATGACGATGCCCTGGTACATGGCGAAGAAGCCCCCGCCGATGGCCGTGGCGATGGCGCTGATGACAACAGCACCGGTCTTCCAGAGCGCCGGCCGGACGCCCAGCGCCCTGGCGAATGCCTCGTTTTCCTTGACCGCTATGCACATCGTGCCGAGTTTGGAGTGTCGCACCAGCGCGGCCACGATGAAGATTGCGATGCACAGTCCCAGGAAAACATAATATGCGGTCGCCGGGGTCATGGTGAATTGCTTGCGCAGATACGTGCCGGCATCGCCATTGGTCAGCCAGTTCATCTGCGAGGCAAGGTTGAGCAGGATTTCGTTGAGACCGAGCGTCACCATGGCGAAGAACATGCCCGACAGCCTCGTGCTGATGATTGCGGTCAGGGCGCCAAGAAGGGCGGCCAGAACCACGCCGATAGCGAAGCACAGGACGGGATCGAGCCCGTATTTGGCGACCCCGACGCCGTATGAGTAGGCGCCCAGACCGAAGAAGGCGCTATGGCCGAGGCTGAAGAGTCCGGCAAAGCCGCCGGCTATGTTCCAGGCCTGTGCCAGATAGACGAAAAGCAATATCTGCAGGATGAGGCTCATCGCATAGGTGGTGCCGGGCGAAGGAAACATCGGCAGGATGGCACAGCCCGCGACCATGGCGGCAACCAGGCCATAGCCTAGAAGGTGCAGCGACCGGGCGGGGGGCGAAGTGATGTTCATGATGACCTCAGATATGCCTGATGCCCGTAGTGCGGCCCGAAAAGGCGATCAGCACCACAACGAAGACTGAGAAGAGAATGACCGTCGCAAAGGACGAGATGAAATAGAGCAGGAAGGAATTCATCACGCCGATGGCGATGCCTGCAAAGAAGGCGCCACGCATATTCCCCAGCCCGGCAATTGTGGCGATGAGGAAGCTCATGAGCTGATAGATCGAGCCCGTGGTGCTGGTCACCGGGAACAAATGCATCATCATGATGCCGGCAATGGCGATCAGCACGAAGCTGAGGCCGAAGGCTATTCCCAGAACGCGTTTGGAATTGATGCCGAGAAGCTGGGCTGTTTGCGGTTCCTCCACCACGGCCCGGATCATCTTGCCCAGATAAGACCGGCGCAGGAAAAGCTGGAAGGCAATCAGTGTGACGCCAGCGATGATAAAGGCCAGCAGGCGCAGCAGCCCGACATGCACATCAGGCGTGATGTAAAAGAGCGGTTCGACAATGCCCAGTGTCCGGGGTGCGGGCGTGTAGGCGAGATAGATCAGCCCATCCACGACCATGGCGATGCCCAGCGTGACCAGGATCTGCACGGCCAGCGTCTGTTTCGTGAGCAGGACGTTGCGGATGACATAGCCGACGCAGAAGTAAATCACCGGCAGCATGACGATGACTGCCCAGAGCGGGATGTTCCAGACCCTGAGAGCGAAGAAGGTCGTGTACATCGCCAGCGCAAGCCAGCTGCCATAGCCGAAATTTGCGATCGATAGCGAGCCCAGCTGAAAGGTCAGGCCGCTGGCAAACAGCCCATAGAGCGCGCCCGTGAATATCCCGCTGAGCAGGAGCGTGGCGAAGACTTCGGTTGTCATGGCAGAAATCCGAGAGCGTGGGATGCCGGCCGGGCGGAAGCGCCCGGCCGGCAATATGGCTTACTTGGCGAAGTAGGGAATGATCGGGTCTTCGACCGCGAGTTCTTCAGGATAGACAACCTTATAGACCGGCTTGCCATCTGCTCCGGGAACCCACTGGCCGATGATCAGCGGATCGGCATAGAGGTTGACGTGGCGGTCGTCGAACTTGACGCCCCAGTAATTGGGCAGCTCGCCCCGCTCGATGACGGTGTTTTCCATTGTGGTGCGGATGGTGTCGAGATCGGTTGTGCCGGCGGCGTCGATCATCTGGAAGAAGGCGACGGCGGTGGCATAGACCTGCAGGCCGTGGGTTACCGGCTGCTCGCCATATCTGGCCTGATAGGCGTCCTTGAATTCCTTGAGGCCGGGAGCGGACTCTTCGCGCATCTCGGGAACGGTATATGAGAGGGACATCGAGCCCAGCGCCGCGTCGCCCATATTGGCGAATTCGGGCTGGTCATAGCCAACGCCGGCCGCCAGCAGAATGGGCGGGGTGTGGTCAAGTCCGGCGGCCTGGCGACGATACAGCTCGGCATCGGCGCCCAACTGGTAGGGGATTACGATGTCGATGCCGGCTTCGCGCATCTTGGTGATGATGGGCGTGAAGTCGGCAATGTCGTTGCTATAGGTTTCGTGGATGGTCGGCGGCAGGCCCATTTCGGTCAGGATACGGGCGGCTTCGTCGCCGACATAGCTCATGATGGGATTGCCAATGAGGGCGATCTTGAGCTCCTCCGGCTTCTTGCCGAGGTTTTCCGCGCCGAACTTCAGCGAGTAGTCCACCAGTGTTTGCGAGAAGTGTTTCCAGGACGGCATGAACATGAAGTAGTTGTCATAGCCGCCTTCCTCGTTGAGGTCGGGCGACCAGCTGGTGCCGTCTGCCATCAGGCCACCATTGTCCACGACATATCGCGCCAGCGGTACGGGAACCAGGTTGTATCCCTGCACGAAGAGCTCAACGCCCTGGGCGAGCAGGCGCTGCGCCTCCGGAATCTGGTTGTTGGGATTCTGGGCGTCGGCAATCACCGTTTCGATCTTCTTGCCCAGCAATTCCCCGCCATAGAGCTCGGCTGCCAGCTCGAAGGAGCGCGCAGTGGACGTGCCCGGGTAACCCCAGTCACCAGTGAGGAAGGTGACCATGCCGACCTTGATCGTGTCCTCCTGGGCCGTTGCCGGCAGCATGCTGACGAGGGGCGCAAGGCTTGCCGCCAGCGCGATGGCTTTGATGAAATTCATTCTCTTCTCCCTTGGCCTATGTTTGTTGTCAGGTGCCGGCGGCCTAGCCGGCGCTGATTTCGTGATTGAGTGCGGTGAGCAAGTCCTTGCTCCGCCGATAGCGGTCAAAGAGCCTGTCATAGGTCACCCGGTTGTCCTGTCGGGGCAGGAATGGCTCGCCGAAACGGACGCATTTGCGCACCGCGGTGATGGGGTCGGGGAAGGCGCCTACCCCTACTGCCGCGATCAGGGCAGCACCGTAGGAGGCATCGCCATGTTTGGGCCGGCGCAATGGTATCTGGAGCACATCGGCGATCGTCTGCGCCCAGACTTCGCTTTTCGCACCACCGCCTATCAGCGCGGCCGAACCCAGAGACAGCCCTGCATCCTGAAGTGGCCGGGCCGCGTCGCGAAGTGCAAACGCAATGCCTTCATAAAAGGCACGGACAAGATGACCACGGCCATGGGTCAGGTTCATGCCGATAAAACTGGCCCGCAGCGCCGGGTCCCAATAGGGGGCGCGTTCACCCATGAGATAGGGATGGAACATGACGCCGCCGGACCCCGGCGCAATCGCTTCCGCCAGGGCGTCTAGCTTTGTGAAGTCCTCGGCACCTTCGCCGTCCAGCAGGATGTCGGTGAGCCATTTGTGGGCCGAGGCGCAGGAGTTGATGGCGCCGAGGGCGTAGTAGAGGTGCGGCACCACAAATCGCTTGGAAGGCGCATCGGGACGCTTGGTGGGCCGGTCGCTGATGATGTTGACCACGCCTGCCGAGGCGAGCTTGACCACAGCGTTGCCCAATTCGACCGCGCCCGCACTCCAGACTTCCGCTGCGGTGTCGCACGTTCCCACATAGACCGGTGTTCCGGCCTTTATCCCATATTTTGCTGCAGCCTCCGGTGTCACATGTCCAGCCAGGTCGGTTGGTCCACGAAGCAAGGGCAGTGTAGTCATGTCCCAGCCGATGGCGTCACAAAGCTCCTCAGACCAGGCGCAGGCATCGACATCCAGCATCAGGCTGCCCTGCGCATCGACCCAGTCGGTCAGGGTATCGTTTGTCAGCAGGCCCCGCAGCCAGTCCTTGACGAAAGTGATCCGGCGGACTCGGGCGACGATCTCAGGCTCATGCCGCGTCAGCCACAGCAGTGGCGCGATGGACCAGGTGGGCGCAGCCCGGTTATGGCCGATCGCGATCAAGCGATCCTGCAAGCGCGCATTCAACTCGTCAGCCTCGGCTGCCGACCTTTGATCAGCCCACATGATGGCCGGCCGCAGCACTTGCCCCGCTTCATCCAGCAGGACTGTCGAATGGGTACCCGCGGTGAAACTAATGGCTTCGATGGTAGCCAGCAGGCCACGCTGATTCAGTTGAGAGAGGACGAGGGCCAGGGCCTTGTCCCAGTCATGAGGGTTTTGTTCAGCGATGCCGGGGGCCGGGTTATTGGTGCCGACAGCAGCACTGACTTCGCCGACAAGCGCGCCATCAACGGCGACAACAGACGCCTTGAGGCTGCCGAGGCCAAGGTCAATTCCCAAAAACATGCCTGCATCCCCCATCTGGGTATTCAGCCTTAGTCAAACGTTTGACTAAACTTATTGCTATGGGAATTGGACTGTCAAGAGGAGATTTGGCCGATAACGCGTCGCAGGCAGTTTGCAGTGTTTTTACCAGGGATTCACTGAGTTTGCGGAAGCGCCTCGGCTCCCCTTGCACGGCCATCGGCAGCACAATCTGACGAGCGCAGAATTCTTCGGCCCGGGAGGACACGAAGGGGGGCTTCAGAAAACTGATTGGTTTTGGCTAGGCCTGGAATAAAGCCGCCATCCGTCATTCCGAGGCTGGATGCGTTGTCACGCCCATTCCTGTTCACGGCGCGGAACGGATCTGCATGGATCTGGAGTTCAAGCCCTCCTGCAGCCGCTCCTCGGTCCGCGCGATACCGCGGCCAGCCAAAGCTCAGGGCTCAATAGCATTGGCGCCGGGCAGGGGGCTGTGGTGGCCTCGCTACCACGCAAGGTCCGGACGGGGAGGACGGGCCAGGCTCTGATACTGAAAAGGCAACAAGCCGCCCGAGGCCGGTCAAGCGCCGCTCGCTGCAGTCATGTTGATTTGGCATGACCGGTTCTGTTCAATTGCCCGAGGATCATCTGGTAAATGGTCCGGGGCGCATTGATGCATTTGAAGCCCGTTCTGGTCGTGGTGGTATAGGTCTGGCGAACCGAATTGGTGGTCCGGTGACTGCTGGTTTTCCGATACACCTGCACGTCACGATTGAACCACACGGTTCCTTGCGGCCCGTCCTCCAGCTCCAGTGCATTCATGTCGCTGATGGGAAAGCGCTTGAGGCTGCGTCGTCCGAACAGGTCCATGGCGATATAGGCCGCCTCGTCTGTCAGGGCATAGGAAGAATGCCGGCGTTCATAGGCGTCCCAGAACGGAATGCCAAAGGCCATATATAGTCCGACAAACATGAAGGGCAGGCCGAACAGCGGGAAAAGGTCGAGCGCGCCGCCACTCGCGGGGCCCATCTGCGCCATCTGTGAGGTTGCCGCCATCCAAAAGATTGCAAAGGCGGTGAACACCAGCGCGAAGGGCAGTCGCGGGGTGAAGAAGTCAGATATCTGAACGCCGCCATTGGGGCGGCCATGCCAAAGCAGCCGTTCGCCGTGTGGAAGGACGGCCCGCCATCCTTGATCGGCACTCATTGCTGCGCTTCGGTGGGATCGGCCCTGGTCTCGCTGCCTGCCATGCCGCGAATGGCATCGGCCAGTGGCTGGCTCAGCCCGGTCTTGCAGCGATTGCCTTCGACGCCGAAAAGCACCCGACGCTCCAGCTCCTGTCCGCGTCCATCACTCTG
>JAEWGT010000015.1 GCA_023388175.1 Pseudomonadota bacterium | reverse complement strand
ACCCTATGGCAAATTTGCCGTCGAATGAAGGCTTTGCCCACGCGTTTTGATTGCACTTAAGGAATATGCTCGATCCGAGCTGACGCTTCGGAGAGCGCGAACGGGCCGACGGCCCGCTCGCCAAGTCGTTCCCGGCCTTATTTCACGCCGGAGGTCGCGGCCACTTCGGCTGCGAAGTCGGTTTCGGCCTTCTCGATGCCCTCGCCCAGCGCATAGCGCACGAACCTGGTCAGCTTGATCGGCGCGCCAGCATCCCTCTCGGCGTTCTTGATCGCGTCGGCGACCTTGGTTTTGCCATCGATCACGAAAGTCTGCGCCAGGAGCGTGACTTCCTCGAAATATTTGCGCATGCGGCCATCGACCATCTTCTCGGCGATGTCGGCGGGCTTGCCCGATTCCTTGACCTGCTCGAGAATGATGGCCCGTTCGCGCGCGACGACGTCGGCATCGAGCTCGTCGGCATTGATCGCCAGCGGATTGGTGGCGGCGATATGCATGGCGAGCTGCTTGCCCAGCGTCGCGAGCACGGCCTTGTCGCCGCTCGATTCGAGGGCGACCAGGATGCCCATCTTGCCCAGGCCCGCCTTGACGGCGTTGTGGACATAGCTTTCCACCACGCCATCGGAGACCGCGAGGCTCTCGGTGCGGCGCAGATTCATGTTCTCGCCGATCTTGGCGATGGCTTCGGTCAATTCGGCGGACACCGAATGGCCGGTGCCGGGGAACGGCATTTCGCCCAGCTTGACGACATCGCCATCGGCATCCAGAGCGAGCTTGGCTACGGCGCTCACAATGTTCTGGAACTGCTCGTTGCGCGCAACGAAATCGGTCTCAGAATTGACTTCCACCGCGGCGGCCTTGGTGCCGGCGGTGATCACACCAACCAGACCTTCGGCGGCGACACGGTCAGCCTTCTTGGCAGCCTTTGCAAGACCACGAGTGCGCAACCAGTCGATTGCAGCTTCCATGTCGCCATTGGTTTCGGCCAGTGCCTTTTTACAGTCCATCATCCCGACGCCAGTCGAGTCGCGGAGCTGCTTGACCATTGCAGCAGTGATTTCCATGGGTTCACCTCATGCCGCCCTCTAGAAAGGGCGTTTTAAATTGAATTCGGTCCGGAAGCCGGACCGCCAAATGCCTTGGGGAAAGGCGCATTCCGCCTTTCCCACCGAAAGCACGTCCTGATGACGCTTAGTTGACGGCTGCTTCGCCTTCAGCCGGCAGGTCTTCGACCGGAGCTTCGGACGAGGAACCAAGGTCGGTGCCGAGGGCGCTCGACGAACGGCCGATCCCGTCAATGGCAGCGCGCGAGATCAGCGAGACATAGAGCTCGAGAGCGCGGCTGGCGTCGTCATTGCCGGGGATAGCGTAATCGACGGTGTCGGGATCGCAATTGGTGTCGACGATGGCAACGACCGGAATGCCCAGGCGACGGGCTTCCTTGATGGCGTTGGCTTCCTTGTTGGTGTCGATCACGAACAGGAGGCTCGGCACATTGCCCATGTCCTTGATGCCGCCCAGGTCGCGCTCAAGACGCTCCTGTTCGCGCGACATCATCAGGCGCTCTTTCTTGGTGCGCAGAGCGAGGTCGGCTTCGCTCATCGATTCCAGCTCGCGCAGGCGGGCGATGGAGTTCGAGATCGTCTGCCAGTTGGTCAGCGTGCCGCCGAGCCAACGGGAATTGACATAGTACTGAGCCGACTGCTTGGCGGCATCAGCCACCAGCGGAGCCGCCTGACGCTTGGTGCCGACGAAAAGCACGCGGCCACCATCGGCGACGGTGTCGGACACGAGCTGCAGCGCACGGCTGAGGGCCGGCACGGTCTGGCTCAGATCGAGAATGTGAATGTCGTTGCGAACGCCGAAGATATAGCGTTCCATTTTCGGGTTCCAGCGATGCTTCTGGTGGCCGAAGTGAACGCCAGCCTCGAGAAGCTGACGCATGGAGAATTCTGGCAGTGCCATGATGGGCTGCTCCTTAACCGGTTGATGCCGCCACGAAGCGTTGCGACGGAAGCCCGCCACCGGATGGAATTCCCTGGAAGGAACGCCTGCCTCGTGTGTGTGATCACGTCAGCAAGATGCCGAACGCGTGGGCCATATAGGTGAACATTGCCGTTTGCGCAAGCCATTGCAGGCCTGCCCGCCAAATCGCTCGATAAAAGTCTCACAAACTTGTCAAGCAACCAGCTTGTTCTGAATGCTATTATTCGATCATAGACCCGCTGCAACATGCGGGGACAAAGGTGAAAGCCCCAGCGGGAGAGGATGGGCAATGCTCCCCTCTCCCGCGTCCATTAAACGAAGCGGACGTCTGTCACGCCATCAAGCGCCTTTATGCCACCGGCCACTTCTGCGCTAACGGCGTATTTGCCGGGCAACTCGACCTCGTATTCCCGCAATCCACCATCGCGGATCACGACGAAATTCACGGTAGCGTTGCCGCCGCGCTTGAGCTGTGCGCTGGTCGGCCCCAACGCCTTGGCGTCGGCCATGAAAATCGTCAGGCGACGGTCGATCTTTTCGGCCTGACCTTCAATGGGCTCCGCAGCCATCAGTCGAACGGAAATGCCTTCAGCCCGTTCATCGGCGCCCACCTGAAGGATTACCGAATTGCCAGGCTGCAGAATGGCTCCGTACTCACTGATCTGCTCGGAAAAGGCGATGCACTCGAATGTGCCGCTCTGATCCGACAGCGTCAGGATCATCATCGGCGTGCCCTTTTTGGTTCGCCTGTCGTTACGCGACGAGATGGTGCCGGCAAGCCGCCCTGCCCCAGCTCCGTCCTTTACCGCACGCTCGAAGTCGCTCCAGCGCTGAACGCGAAGTTTTTCGAACAGGTCTGCGTAGGCATCCAGCGGGTGAGCCGACAGGTGGAAGCCAATCGCCGCTAATTCGCGGTCGGCGCGCTCGGTCGAATTCCATACAGCCACCCCGGTCGGCAGGCGAAATGGCTCCTCCTCGGCGCTGTCGAACATCGACACCTGACCCGAACTGCGGTCAGCTGTCAGCGATTGTGCGGTGGCAATGACGGATTCAACCGCAGCGAATGCAATTTCGCGGCGTGGCGCCAGAGCGTCGAAAGCTCCGGCATTGACCAGTGTTTCAAGCGTCCGCTTGTTCAAGACGCGCGGATCGACCCGGCGTGCAAAATCGCCAAGGTCCTTGAACGGCGTATTGCCGCGCACTTCGACGATGTGCTCCGCCATTGCACGACCGACGCCCTTCACGGCCGAAAGGCCATAATGGATGCGATCGTCCTTGACCGAAAACACGACTTCGGACTGGTTGACGCAAGGCGGAACAACCTCAATGCCCTTCTTTCCGGCTTCGCGGCGGAAATCAGAAAGCTTGTCGGTTTGCGCCATGTCGAGCGTCATCGACGCCGCGTAGAATTCGTGCGGGAAATGTTCCTTGAGATAGGCCGTCTGGTAAGACACCCAGGCATAGGCGGCGGCGTGGCTCTTGTTGAAGCCGTAATTGGCAAACTTGGCGAGCAGATCGAAGATCTCGTCAGCCAAAGCCTCGCTGACACCCTGCGGCCCCGAGCCATTGCGGAAACGGACGCGCTGGGCGTCCATTTCAGCCTTGATCTTCTTGCCCATGGCGCGGCGCAGCATGTCGGCTTCACCAAGCGAATAGCCGGACAGGAGCTGAGCGATCTGCATCACCTGTTCCTGATAGACAATGATGCCGTAAGTTTCGTCGAGCACTTCCGACAAGGCCGGGTGGGGATAGACGACCTTTTCCGTGCCGTGCTTTCTGTTGATGAAGCTCGGAATATTGTCCATCGGACCAGGCCGATAGAGCGCGTTCATGGCGATCAGGTCTTCGATGCGGTCGGGCTTGAGTTCCATCAGCGCCCGGCGCATGCCCGAGGATTCAAACTGGAAGATGCCGTAGGTATCGCCCCGGGCGTAAAGTTTGTAAGTCGCTGCGTCTTCTATGGGGATGGCGTCGATATCGAGTTCGATGCCGCGCTTTTTCACCATGTCCACGGCATAGCGGATGGTGGTCAGCGTCTTGAGGCCCAGGAAGTCGAACTTGACCAGCCCCGCAGGCTCAACCCATTTCAGATTGTATTGCGTTACCGGCATGTCCGAGCGCGGATCGCGGTAGAGCGGCAGCAATTCCTGCAAGGGGCGGTCGCCGATGACGATGCCGGCGGCATGGGTCGAAGCATGGCGGAACAGGCCTTCGAGCGCCTGCGCGATTTCGACAAGCTGCGCGACGGTCTCGTCTTCGTCGACCATCTGCTTGAATTGCGGAATTTCCTTCAGCGTCCGCTCGACCGACCACGGATCAGCGGGATTGGCGGGTACCAGCTTGCAGATGCGGTCCACCTGCCCATAGGGCATCTGCAGGACGCGCCCCACATCGCGCAGCACGGCGCGGGCCTGCAGCGTACCAAAGGTGATGATCTGCGCGACCTGGCTGGTGCCGTACTTGTCCTGCACATAGTCGATGACTTCCTCGCGCCGGTCCTGGCAGAAGTCGATATCGAAGTCGGGCATCGAGACGCGTTCGGGATTGAGGAAGCGCTCGAACAGCAGGTTGTAGCGGAGCGGGTCGAGGTCCGTGATGGTCGTGGCATAGGCCACGAGAGAGCCTGCGCCTGAACCGCGCCCTGGCCCCACCGGAATGTCATGGGCCTTGGCCCATTGGATAAAGTCGGCCACGATGAGGAAGTAGCCGGGGAATTTCATCTTCTCGATGATGGAGAGCTCGAAATCGAGCCGCTCACGATATTCGGCCTCGGTCTTGCCCGGCGCAATGCCGGTTACTTCGAGGCGCTTGTCCAGCCCCTCGACGGCAATCTTTCGGAGCGCCGCCGCTTCCGCGGCGACAACGGCATCTTCGCTATCGTGCGAGCCCGCAGCGAATTTCGGCAGAATGGGTCCGCGCGTGCGTGGTCGATAGGCAATGCGCCTGGCGATTTCTACCGTTGAATCCAATGCCTCGGGCAGATCGGCGAACAGCTCCACCATCTCGGCCCGAGTCTTGAAATAATACTGATCGCCGAGCTTTCTCCGTTCGGTCTGGGCGAGCACGGAACCGCCGGCAATTGCCAGTAGCGCATCATGCGCCTCGAATTCCTTTTCGCTCTTGAAAAAGGGCTCGTTGGTGGCGACCAGCGGGATACCCTTGGCATAGGCATAATCGATGAGGCGCGGTTCGACGCCGGCTTCCATTGGCCGGCCATGGCGCTGCAATTCGATATAGAAGCGGTCGCCGAAGAGATCGGCCAGCCGATCCAGGCGTCTCGTGGCATTGGCGTCCTGCCCTTGGGCAAAAGCCATGTCGATAGCGCCCTCCGGCCCGCCGGAAAGACAGATGATGCCCGAGAGGCCGTCGCGGTGCATCCAGTCAAGGCTGGCCCGAGCCAGTCCATCACGGCTTTCGAGATAGGAGCGCGACACCAGTTGAGAGAGATTGGAAAACCCCTCCTCCGATTGCGCCATCAGCACAATGCTGGATTTGCCTGACCATGCCACATGGCCGCGTTCGCTGACCCGCTCTTCCGCTGCTGCAAAATCAACAGCTAATTCGACACCGATCAAGGGCTGGATGCCCTTCTTGGCGGCCTTCTCGGAGAATTCCAGCGCGCCGAACAGATTGTTGGTATCGGCAATGCCGAGCGCCGGCTGCTGGTCAGCCGCGGCCATCTTGAGGATTGTCTCAAGCTGCAAAGCCCCTTCAAGAAGGGAAAAGGCAGAGTGGACGTGAAGGTGAATGAAGCCGGGGCCGCGCATGTGCATCTCCTGATGCGGACTCTGTGGCAGGCTTGGCGCGAGGTCAAACCACAGAGCGTTCAATCCACAGCCATCACACCAGTTTGGTGATGATATCCATCCAGGTCAGCGAGCCCACGGTGAACACGCCCAAGGTCACGAAAGCGGCGAAGTCCTTGACGAAATCGAGCATCTCTATCTCCTGTGTTTCTGTATTGTTCTTATATGTTCGATTTTTGTTCTCGTCCAGACAGGAACAGCGGTGAAACCGGGGACACGGGTTAACTGGTTAGGAAATCGTTAGGAGAGATTCCGCGGGTGTTAAGATTCGGGACATGGCCAAGCGCCGGTCGGCCAAGGCTTCCGGTGGGGAGGATGGACGTATCCCGAGGCGCGTGCGTCTCAGTAAAGTTAGATAATAGAGACGTCGCTGCCTCGGGATCCCGCATTTGTCGGACAGATCGAATCCGCGTGCCATTGGACGCTCGCCAACAGCACGGCCGATCCGGAACGCGGCACCAGAGCGACCTGGTTCCGGCGGTTCCTCCCGCAACTGTTCGCTGCAGTCCGTCCATCGCGGGAGAGATGAGACCAGTATGGCTGCAGTTTTGAGCGTGAGGATAAATTTCACACACGCGCCACCATCCATCCCGCGCAGGCCGGATTCCATCCTGATATGCCGGGGTTGCGGAGATGGACCCTTGCATGCGCGGGGGTGGCAGCCAGAGGTGGTGGCAGTAGCGCGGCTTAGAGCGTGTGGGGCACCACGAGCCCACCCTTGATCGTAACAATCCGATCGGCGCGGCGGGCCAGATCGTAATTGTGGGTGGCGATCAGCGCCGCGGCGCCTTCGTTGCGGATCAGGGCCTTTAGCGCCTCGAAGACCCGATCGCTGGTTTCCGGGTCGAGATTGCCTGTGGGTTCATCGGCCAGAATGACGCGCGGATGATTGGCGGCCGCCCGGGCAATGGCAATGCGCTGCTGCTCCCCGCCGGACAATTCGGCAGGGCGATGGCTGGCGCGCGGAGCGACGCCGAGCAGGTCAAGCAGTTCCATTGCCCTTGCTTCGGCCGCCTTCTGGTCCTTGCCGGCAATGATCTGCGGCATGACGACGTTTTCGAGCGCGGTGAATTCGGGCAGCAGGTGGTGGAACTGATAGACATAGCCCACGGTCGAGCGGCGCAGCTGCGTGCGGCCGCGGTCGTTGAGCTTGCTGGTGGGCTGGCCGACAATCTCGATTTCGCCCGCCTGTGGCGATTCCAGCAGGCCGCAGAGATGCAGCAGGGTCGATTTGCCAGCACCGGAGGGTGCGACCAGCGCGACCATTTCGCCGCTTTCAACAACGAGATCCGCCGCTTCCAGCACGCGCACCATTCTGTCGCCCTCGCCATAGTGTCGGTGAACACCAGCGAGACGTAGGTGAGGCTTATTCATAGCGCAGGGCCTCCACCGGGTCATATTGGGCCGCACGCCAGGCCGGATAGATGGTGGCGAGGAAGCTGAGGCCCAGCGCCATGCAGACCACCACGGTCACCTCGACCGGATCGGTCCGGCTGGGCAGCGAGGAAAGGAAAAACACTTCGGGCGGGAAAAGGGCGACGCCGAGCAGGTTGGAAATCGAGGCGCGAAGGCTTTCGGCATTGGCCGCGACAATGAGGCCGATGACAGTCCCCGCCAGCGTGCCGATGACGCCGATGGCCGTGCCGGTGATCGAGAAGATGCGCATGATTGATCCGCGCGTGGCGCCCATGGTGCGCAAAACGGCGATATCGGCGCTCTTGTCCTTTACCAGCATGATGAGGCTGGAAATGATGTTGAAGGCCGCGACAAGGATGATCATCGAGAGGATGGTGAACATCACCACGCGCTCGACCTGCAGAGCCGAGAAGAAGGTCTGGTTGCGCTCCTGCCAGGAGGTAAGGATGAGCGGGCGCACGCCGGGGGATGCCTGCAGGCGCTGGCGCATGACGGTGACATCATCGGGATTGGTGATGAAGACCTCGACAGCCGAGGCCCGGGGAATGCGCTCATAGGCGGCGTCGATTTCCGCGTCGGTCGCCAGCGGGCTCAGTTGCGCGACGCCGGGCTTCAGCACCTCGTCGACCATCTTGAAATAGTCCTGCGCAGGCTCAAGCGGCATATACATGAAGAAGCTATCGAACTCGACCATGCCGAGATTGAAGATGGCATTGACCGGATAGGAGCGGATCTGGGGCGTGGAGCCGAAGGGCGTCATCGTGCCTTCGGGATTGATGATCTGGACCTGGTCGCCAATGCCAAGCCCGAGCGTCTGCGCCAGCCGGTAGCCGATGGCGACGCCGCGGCTATCGTCCCACTGGTCAAAACCGCCCTGTTCTGCCCCGTTGTACAGGAGCGTGAGCTTTTTCAGGTTTTCCTCGTCCATGCCGCGCACGGTGACGCCGCTGGAATTACCCCGCCCGGTGGCCAGAACCTGGCCCTCGACGAAATAGACGGCGAAGGTGACGCCATCGACCTGTTCGAGCGCGGTTACGGTTTCCTTGTAGTCGGTAAACTGGCTCTCGATAGGATAGGCGGTGAAGTGGCCATTGAGGCCGAGGATCTTGTCCAGAAGCTCGCCCCGGAAACCGTTCATCACGGACATGACAACAATCAGCGTCGCCACGCCGATGGCCACGCCAACCATGGTCAGGCTGGCAATCACCGAAATGAAGGCTTCCTTGCGGCGGGCGCGCAGATAGCGCCCGGCAATCATCCATTCAAACCGGGCGAAAGGGCGTGTCCGGTTCGCCGGGGCGGCTTGCGTGCTGTTGGTCAAATGTCGGTCATCCGCTGCGGTTCGATGAGGCTCCTGAGGCGTTCCACCGCCCCGGACAGGGGCAGGGTCTCGCGCTCGCCACTCTTGCGATGCTTGATCTCGACTTCGCCGGATTTAAGGCCACGCGGGCCCAAAATCAGTTGATAGGGAATGCCGACCAGATCGGCCGTGGCGAACTTGGAGCCCGCAGGCTGATCGCGGTCGTCATAGAGCATGTCGAGGCCCGCAGCGGTCAGCTCGGCATAGAGGGCGTCGCAGGCAGCATCGGTGTCTGCATCACCAGCCTTCAGATTGATCAGCACAGCCTCGAATGGCGCAACTGAAACCGGCCACACAATGCCGTTCTCATCGTGCATGGCTTCGATAATGGCCGGAACGACGCGGGTCAGGCCAATACCGTAGGAGCCCATATGGACCACGGTTTCCTTGCCATCATTCCCGGTGACACTGGCCTTCATCGGCTCGGAATATTTGGTGCCGAAATAGAAGATGTGACCGACTTCGATGCCACGGGCCGAGACGCGCTTGTCCTCGGGGACTGCCGCTTCGTATTCGGCGTGATCGACCATTTCCTCGGTCGCCGCATAAAGCGAGGTCCAGTCGTTGAAGATGGGCTTGAGGTCGCCGCGGAAATCCACGTCCTTGCCGGGAATGGGCTTGTCCAGCAGATCGCGGTGGCAGAAGACCTGGCTTTCGCCGGTTTCCGCCAGGATGATCCATTCATGGCTGAGATCGCCGCCGATGGGACCGGTATCGGCGCGCATCGGAATGGCGGTCAGGCCCATGCGGGCATAGGTGCGCAGATAGGCGACGAACATGCGCTCATAGGCGGCGACGGCGGCTTCCTTGGTCAGGTCGAAGGAATAAGCATCCTTCATCAGGAATTCGCGGCTGCGCATGGTGCCGAAGCGCGGGCGCACCTCGTCGCGGAACTTCCACTGGATGTGGTAGAGGTTCAGCGGCAAGTCCTTGTAGGACTTAACATAGGTGCGGAAAATGTCTGTGATCATTTCCTCATTGGTGGGCCCATAGAGGAATTCGCGCTCGTGCCGGTCCTCGATGCGCAGCATTTCCTTGCCATAGGCGTCATAGCGCCCCGACTCGCGCCACAGATCAGCGGACTGGATAGTGGGCATGAGCAGTTCGATTGCGCCGGAGCGGTTCTGCTCCTCCTCGATGATCTTCTGCACCTTCATCAGCACCTTGTAGCCGAGCGGCAACCAGGAATAGAGGCCGGAGGCCTGCTGGCGGATCATGCCGGCGCGCAGCATCAGCCGGTGCGAAACGATCTCGGCTTCCTTGGGTACGTCACGCAGCACCGGCAGAAAATATCGGGAAAGGCGCATGGGAACTCCACAAAACAGGTGCTTCGACTCGTAAGGACTGTTGATGCCCACTCAAAGCCCAACCGTCCATTCGATGCAAGCATGCAAGCTATGCAGAATCTACTTGGCAGACCCAAAAAGTGTTGTTAGGGTCCGGCGCAATAAAACAAAGGCGGCCCAAACCGCCGGACGTCGACAACGTCAAGGGAGGAGCGTTGGCAGCCGCTTTCGTAGCGCGCCTAAGACCAGCGTATTGTCGAACAAACTTATTCAAGCGGGGCCCCAGTGCCCCGCTTTTTTGTTTCAGGACAAAGCTCTATGGCAAATTCTGAAATCTTCACAACAATTGCGATGGCCCTGCCCGGCACCGTTTCGGCACCGCATTTCGAGCGCACAGCCTTCAAGGTCAACCGCATCTATGCGACGCTGGCAGCAGACAGGTTATCGGCCAATATCAAGTTCACGCCCGAAGAGCAGGCGCTGAAGCAAATGGTCGCGCCCGAGATATTTGAGGCAATTGACAATGCTTGGGGCCGCCAGGGCTGGACCACGATGTGGCTCGAACCGGCTACGAAGGAGGATGTGCAAGCGGCCCTCGCCATGGCGCATGCCCACGGCGCCGCGAAACGCAAATAGGCCTAGCGATTCCAGTAGTGATGCAATGTCTCGTTGGAGAGGCCCCAAAGCAGAAGGGCGGTAAACACGGCAGAGAGGCCGGTGGTCAGCAGCGCCTTGAACAGCAGGCGCGGCTTGAGCGGCGCGCCAGGGTCAGATCCGGCAACAATCTCTGCCCCGGTCTCATGGTGGCTCTGGCTGCCGATAGGCAGCACCATGACGAAGGTAAGCCACCAGACAATGAAATAGACCGCGAGGATTGAACCGTATTGCATGGACAGCTTCTAGCGCGGATGCCGCGATGGCGGAAGTGGCGAGGTTGTCGCGGGGTGCGGGCGTATTGAAGAACCCCCACCCAACCTCCCCCCGCAAAAGGGGGAGGCAGGGTTGGGGTCCTGTAGGCTACACGCGGTGCACGAAGACGCTGACATTGGGCTTGCGGCCCCAGAAGGCGTTGACCTCGTTGCGGATGGCCTTGAACAGCGCCGAGTTCAGCACTTCCGTATCCGAGCGGCGCTTGGGCGGCATGGATTTGATAACGCCCGCAATGGTGTCTTCCACGAGGTCCGCGACGGATTCCTCATCGGTCTCAGGCAGACCTTCCACGACCATTTCAGGACCGGAAACGACGTGACCGCTGGAATTGACAGCCAGGCTGACGATGATCATGCCGCCGAATGACAGCCGGCGCCTGCCCTTGACGCCGCTTTCCTCAGGCGTACAGAGCACCAGACCATCAAGGTAGAGTTCGCCGGTCCTGACTTCGGCCGGAAAAGTCATGGCCTCGGGGAACAGACGCACAAGATCGCCATTGCGGGCTTCGCAGACATCGGGAATGCCGGCGTCGCGGCCCAGTCTGGCATGCGCGGCAAGATGGGCGGCTTCGCCATGCACAGGCACGAGGACCTGCGGCTTCACCCATGAGTAGAGCTTCTGCAATTCTCCACGGCGAGGATGGCCGGTGACGTGAACCATCTCGTCATTGGCAGTAATGACTTCGACGCCCTTGTCGATCAGCAAATTCTGAATGTCGATGACCTCGCGCTCATTGCCGGGAATAGCCCAGGACGAGAAGATCATGCGGTCGCCGGCATTGAGGTCGATGACCGGATGATCGCCCCTGGCAATGCGGGCGATGGCAGCGCGGGCCTCGCCCTGGCTGCCAGTGCAGATCAGCACGCATTTATTGCGCGCGATGGACTTGTACATGTCCTGATCATGCAGGGGCGGCAGGCCTTCGAGCATGCCGAGTTCCTTGGCAATGCCCATGATGCGGTGCAGCGAGCGCCCGGACATGACCACTTCGCGGCCTGCCTTGTGTGCGGCGCGAACGATGGACACAACGCGCCCGACATTGGAGGCGAAGGTGGTGATCGCAACCCGGTTGGGCGCATCTGCGATCAGCTTGGCCAGATTTTCGCCGACTTCCTGCTCGCTGGGGCTTTCGCCGTCCTTCATGGCATTGGTGGAGTCGCAAACCAGAGCCAATGGCAGGTCGCTTTCGTTGCCAATGGCTTCCAGCCGCGCAAAATCGGTGGGCGAGCCGAGGGTCGGCGTCGGGTCGAGCTTCCAGTCACCGGTATGCAGAGCGCGGCCCACGGGCGTGGTGATGAGCAATGCGTTGGATTCGGGGATTGAGTGGGCGACGTTGATCGGCTCGATCGTAAAGGGCCCGACCGTGAAGGGCTTGCCGGGCTGCATGATTTTGACATCGACATTTTCGACAATGCCGTCCCCTGCCCGCTTGGCCGCCAGCATGGCGGCGGTAAAGGGGGTAGCATAGACCGGCTTGTCGAAGACCGGCCAAAGATCGAGCACGGCGCCATAGTGGTCTTCGTGGCTGTGGGTCAGCACCAGAGCCAGCACATCGTCGGCATTTTCCTCGAGAAATTCGGGATTGGCCATGATGAGCTCGATGCCCGGCAGGTCCGGCCCGCCGAAGCTGACGCCGCAATCGACCACGATCCACTTGCGCTTGCGCTCGGGACCGAAGCCATAGGCGGCCATGTTCATGCCGATTTCGCCGACGCCGCCAAGTGGCACGAAGACGAGTTCATCCCTTTGGTTCTTAGCCATGGGTTTTCTTTCTTTATGTCGGCGTGACGCCGCACGGACTCTGGCCGGCGGTCGCAACGCACCTTGTTGTGGTCAGCTTCGGGCGCTGGCCGTTGCCCCAAAATGCACATCGCCAGCCGTGATCGGATAGCGCGAACCGTCATCGTCGCGGATGATCAACCGACCGGAGGCGTCAATAGTTTCAAAGATGCCGCGCCGGACAACGCCGTCCTGCGAGACGGCGACTGGTGCGCCAATGCCAGCGGCAGAGGTGCGCCAAAGATCGAGCACGGCAGCAACGCCACGGCCATCATCCCAGAGGCTGAACACCTCAACCCAGGCGTCGGACAGCGCTTCAAATACGTCTTCGGCATTCCGTTCGACACCCAGAGCCTGAAGCGAGGTTGCCGGATAAGGCGTGTCTCCGGGCGCAGAGACGATATTGACGCCACAGCCAAGGACGATGGCGCTACGCCCATCAGGCGTCTTTGTTGCTTCGAGCAGAATGCCGGACAGCTTGGCACCATCGGCCAGAACGTCATTCGGCCATTTGAGCGCAATCCGGGAGCGGCCGTCTGCGCCATCCGCACCGTCGATACCGATGCGGAATATGCCTTCCGGCAGCACCGCAGACAGGCCTCGGTTGAGCGCAACCCCCGCCACAAAACCAAGCGTGGCGATAAGATCTGGTGTCGTATCCGGCACGATCAGCAGGCTGGCTGCCAGATTGCCCGGCACGCTATGCCATTGCCGGCCACGGCGGCCACGCCCGGCGGTCTGGTGCCGGGCCGCAAACCAGATGCCGCCCTGATCGCCCGCAGCTGCAGCCGCGAGCGCTTCGTTATTGGTGGAGCCGATTTCGTCAAAGCCGGCCAGCCGGTATCCGGCGGCCTTAGCCTTGGCGCCAAGCGCGAAATCAGCCACCTAGAACAGGCTTCCGGCGGCGTTGTGCGCCAGGGACGAAAGCGGGCTGCCGACCGTGAAGAAATAGGTCACGATCAGGAAGCCGAACACCGCCATGATGATGTTGAGTTCACCCGGCACGGCCACGAATTCGTCCTTGGGCTCATCGAAATACATCACCTTGACCACGCGCAGGTAGTAGAAGGCGCTGATGGCCGAGGCCAGCATGCCGATAACCGCGAGCACATAGAGATTGGCTTCGATGGCAGCCAGGAAGACCATCCACTTGGCAAAGAAGCCGGCAAGTGGCGGGAGCCCGATCAGCGAGAACATGACGATGGCCATGATGGCCGCAACGAAGGGCCGCGCCTTGGACGCCCCAGCCAGATCATCAATGGTCTCGACATAGCCGCCGCGGGTCGTGCGCAGCGACAGGATGCAGGCAAAGAGCGCGACCGTCATGCCCACATAGATAGCCATATAGGTGGCCACACCCTCCACGCCAACCTGGGTGCCCGAGGACAGGCCGACCAGAGCGAAGCCGACATGGCCGATGGACGAATAGGCGACGAGGCGCTTGATCGAACTCTGGCCGATTGCAGCAAAGGCCGCGAGCACCATGGAAGCGATCGAGAGAAAGACGACGATCTGCTGCCAGTCACTGGTGATGGGCGCAAAGGTGTCCATGACCAGCCGGATCATCAGCGTCATTGCCGCCACCTTGGGCGCCATGGCGAAGAAGGCCGTAACCGGGGTCGGCGCGCCTTCGTAAACGTCGGGCGTCCACATGTGGAACGGCACCGCGGAGATCTTGAAGGCGACACCGGCCAGCAGGAACACCATGCCGAAGATCAGCCCAACCGAGCGGCCTTCATTGGAAATGGCGATAACGATCTCGGACAGATTGGTGTGGCCGGTGAAGCCATAGACCAGCGAGGCACCATAGAGCAGCATGCCCGAGGACAGCGCGCCCAGCACGAAATACTTGAGACCCGCTTCGGTGGCGCGGCTGTCGTCCCGCTTGATGGCAGCCATCACATAAAGCGAGAGCGACTGCAATTCGAGGCCGACATAGAGGCTCATCAGGTCATTGGCCGAAACCATGACCATCATGCCCAGCGTCGCCAGCACGGCCAGGATCGAATATTCGTATTTGTGGATGCCGTTTTCCTCGGCATTCGACAGGCCGAGGATCAGCGCCAGGGCTGCACCGCCGAGTACAAGAACCTTCATGTAGCGTGCGAAGGCGTCGGCGATGAAGAGACCGTTGAAGATCACGCCATCAGCGGGCTGCAGCACAACGAGCAGGCCTGTCGCCACCAGAAGGCCAATCGAAAGCCAGCTGACGAGGTTGGACTTTTCCTTGTTGACCACGATGCCGACGACAAGCAGCGCCAAAGCGCCGATTGCCATGAGCAATTCGGGATAGGCCGGAGCCAGGCTCGCAAAATCGGTAATGTCAGAGTTCACGACTGTCTCCTAGTGCGAAGCAGGCGCTGCGGCCGGCTGCGCCTCGCCCGTGGGCGCGGCATATTCGAGTTGGATGCGCTGGTCGGCCAGGTCGACCGCCGGATCTCGGCCGATTGCCGTCGAGTAGTTCGAAACCAGATTGTTCACGGCAGCGGCGGTCGTGTCGAGGATCGGCGCGGGATAGAAGCCGAAGACCACGGTCAGAACGATCAGCGGATAAATGACGATCTTTTCGCGCAGGTTGAGGTCGAGGATACCCTTGAGGCTATCCTTGGTCAGCGCACCGAAAATGACGCGGCGATAGAGCCAGAGCGCATAGCCGGCCGAGAAAATCACGCCGAAGGCAGCGCCGAAGGCAGCCCAGGTGTTGACCTGGAACACGCCGATCATGGTGAGGAATTCACCCACGAACCCCGACGTGCCCGGCAGGCCGACATTGGCCATGGTGAAGACCATGAAGGCGAAGGCATATTGCGGCATGCGCTCGACGAGACCGCCATAGGCATCGATCTCGCGGGTGTGCATGCGGTCGTAGATGACGCCAACGCACAGGAAGAGCGCGCCGGAGACGAAGCCGTGCGAGATCATCTGGAACATGGCGCCCTGAATGCCCAGAGCATTGCCGGCAAAGATACCCATGGTCACGAAGCCCATGTGAGCGACGGACGAATAGGCAATCAGCTTCTTGATGTCGGTCTGCACCAGAGCCACCAGCGAGGTGAGAATGATGGCAGCAACCGAGAGCAGGAAGATGAAATTGGTGAACTGAAGCGAGGCTTCCGGGAACATGGGTAGGCTGAAGCGCAGGAAGCCGTAGCCGCCCAGCTTGAGCAGGATGGCGGCCAGCACCACCGAACCGGCAGTGGGTGCCTGAACGTGGGCTTCGGGCAGCCAGCGGTGGAAGGGCCACATGGGCATTTTCACAGCCAGCGAGGCGAAGAAGGCCAGCCACAGCCAGGTCTGCATGCCCACCGGGAAGTCGTGGTCGAGCAGGCGCGCGATATCGGTCGTGCCGGCGTCCCAATACATGGCCATCATGGCCAGCAGCATCAGGACGGAGCCGACAAAGGTGTAGAAGAAGAACTTGTACGCCGCCTGAATGCGCTGCGAACCACCCCAGATGCCGATGATCAGGAACATCGGCAGCAGGGTGCCTTCGAAGAAGACGTAGAACATGGCCAGATCGAGCGTGGTGAACACGCCGATCATCAGGGTTTCGAGCACCAGGAAGACGATCATGTATTCCTTGAGGCGCGTTTCCACTTCCCAGCTGGCCAGCACGACGGCAGGCATGAGCAGGCCAGTCAGGACAACGAAGAGCACTGAAATGCCGTCGACGCCGACGCGGTAACCAATGCTGTCGCCGATCCAGGGCATGTTCACCACGAACTGGAAGCCGGCATTGGAGGCGTCAAACGCATTCCAGAGCGCCAGCGTCAGCGCGAAGACAACAAGCGTTGTCGCCAGCGAGATCCAGCGGATCGCCCCGATGGATGTCTTTGGCGTGGCCAGAAGAATGGCCGCACCCAGAAGCGGCAGCCAGGTGACGAGAGAAAGGATCGAATTATCGAAGGTCATCAGAGGAGCCCCCCGGCCGTAATGGCCCAGGTCAGCAGCGCCGCGATGCCGATGAGCATGGCGAAAGCATAGTGATAGAGATAGCCGGACTGCAATTTGACGACCCAGCTCGTGACATTCTGAACGCGGCGACCCAGGCCACCGGCAAGCTTGCCGTCAACCAGCCAGTCGTCGAAGCCCTTCCAGATCGCATTGCCGATCCACAGCGCGGGGCGCACGAAGATCGTGTTGTAGAGCTCGTCGAAGTACCACTTGTTCAGCAGGAACTTGTAGAGCCCCGGATTGGTGGCAGCCAGACGGCCCGGAACGTCGGGACGGCGGATATACATGTACCATGCGGCGACGAAGCCGATGATCATGGAGATTGTGGCGCTCCACTTCACCCAGGTCGGCACATGGTGTGCGTCCTCGATGATCTGATGATCTACATAAATCGAGCCGGCGAAGAAGTGTTCGATATGTTCGACGTCGTGGAAGAACATGCCGTAGAACACCACGCCTGCCAGGACTGCGCCGACGGCCAGTACATAGAGCGGCACCAGCATGACATTGGGGCTCTCATGGGCATGGTCATAGGCCGAGCCATGGTGATGGGCATCATCATGCGAAACGGCTGCATGAGCATGGTCGTCGAGATTGCTGTCGTCGATGGGTTCGTGATGGCTTTCCAGTGCGGCGTGAGCCGGATCAGGATGCGCCGTGTGGCTATGCTGAGCATCGCGTGGCGAACCGTGGAAAGTCAGGTGAACCAGGCGCCATGAATAGAAGCTGGTGAACAGCGCGGCGATGACAAGGAGCCAGAAGGCGAGGCTGCCGACATTGCCGCCAAAGGCATAAGCGCTTTCGATGATGGCGTCCTTGGAGAAGAAGCCGGCAAAACCGAAATTGGTGCCCGGAATACCGACGCCTGTCAGGGCCAGCGTGCCGATCATCATCATCGCATAGGTGATGGGGATCTTCTTGCGCAGTCCGCCCATGTTCCGCATGTCCTGCTCATGGTGCATCGCATGGATGACCGCGCCGGCGCCCAGGAACAGGAGTGCCTTGAAAAAGGCGTGGGTGAACAGGTGATAGACGCCCGCCGAATAGGCCCCTACCCCCAGGGCCACGAACATGTAGCCGAGCTGCGAACAGGTCGAATAGGCGATGACGCGCTTGATGTCATTCTGCACCGACCAACCGTCGCCGCAAAGAAGGCGGTGATGGCACCGATGACGATGATGACATTGAGCGCGAAGGGAGAGGTTTCAAAGAGCGGCGACAGGCGCGCCACCATGAACACACCGGCCGTCACCATGGTTGCGGCATGGATCAGCGCCGACACCGGGGTCGGGCCTTCCATGGCGTCCGGCAGCCAGGTGTGCAGCAGGAACTGCGCCGACTTGCCCATGGCGCCCATGAAGAGCAGCAGGCAGATAACCGTCATCGCGTCCAGATTCCAGGCAAGGAACTGGAAGGTCGGCATGCCGGTGGTGGCGAATTCGTCCACAGCGGCAAAGGCGCCGTCGAAACCGATCTGGCCCAGCACCAGGAACGAGCCGAAAATGCCAAGCAGGAAGCCGAAGTCGCCGACGCGGTTGACGATAAAGGCCTTCATCGCCGCAGCAGACGCGGATGGCTTGGTGTACCAGAAGCCGATCAGCAGATAGGAGGCCAGACCCACGCCTTCCCAGCCGAAGAACATCTGCAGGAAGTTGTCGGCGGTCACCAGCATCAGCATGGCGAAGGTGAAGAGCGAGAGATAGGCGAAGAAACGCGAACGGTGCGGATCTTCGTTCATATAGCCGATGGAATAGACGTGTACGAGGGCCGAGACGGTATTGACCACCACCAGCATGATGGCCGTCAGCGTGTCGACGCGCAGCACCCAGCGTAGATCCATGTCGCCGACCTGGATCCAGCGCATGACCTCGACCTTGAGGACAGCGGCATGGCCATCGCCAACGGCGCCCACAAGCCCATCACCAAAGGCGACCGGAATGAAGACAACCCAGCTCAGCACGGCTGCCACGATCAGCAGGCCGGTGGTGATGAATTCGCTGGGCCGGTGGCCGATGGTGCGGCCAAGCAGGCCGGCAATAAGCGCCCCGATAAGGGGCAGGAAAACAATCGCCTGAATGATCATAGCGGGTGCCCCTAGCCCTTCATCATGTTGACGTCCTCAACCGCGATAGTGCCACGGTTGCGGTAGAAAATAACAAGGATGGCCAGACCAATGGCCGCCTCGGCGGCAGCGACGGTCAGGATCATCAGCGCGAAAACCTGGCCCTGCAGATCGTTCAGCTGGGCGCTGAACGCGACGAGGTTGAGGTTGACGGCAAGCAGGATCAGTTCGACCGACATCAGGATGACGATGATGTTCTTGCGGTTGATGAAGATGCCGAACACGCCGAGCGTGAACAGAATGGCTGCGACGGTCAGGTAATGACCGAGCCCGATTTCCAGACCCATGATAAAACCCCCTAGAGCCCCTGACCCGATTTGACCTTGACGACCTTGAGCGTGTCGCTGGCCTTGCGACCAACCTGCGCTGCAGTGCTCTGCCGCTTGATGCCTGGACGATGACGCAGCGTCAGCACGATAGCGCCGATCATGGCGACCAGCAGAACTGCTGCCGCGCCCTGGAACAGGAAGACGTAGCGCGTGTAAAGCACCTGGCCGAGCGCCCGCGTATTCTCGATCGTATTGTCGATCGGCAAGGCGGCGCCACCGTTAATTTCCGGCGAGATGAAAGCGCTGCCTGCGACCAGCAGCAGTTCCAGCAGCAGGACCAGCCCCACCAGAATGCCTATGGGCGCGTATTGCAGCAGGCCCGACTTCAGCTCCGCAAAATCAACGTCGAGCATCATGACGACGAAGAGGAAGAGCACGGCGACCGCGCCGACATAGACCACGATCAGCAGCAGCGCCAGGAACTCGGCGCCGGCCAGCATGAACAGGCCCGCAGCGTTCACGAAGGTCAGGATGAGGAACAGCACGGCATGAACCGGATTGCGCGAGGCAATCACCATAAAGGCCGATGCCACGGCAATTGCCGAGAAGACGTAGAAGAAGAACAGTGGAAGGGTCATGCTCTTCCCTCTCAGCGATAAGGCGCGTCGGCGGCGAGGTTGGCGGCGATTTCACGCTCCCAACGATCACCATTGCTGAGGAGCTTCTCCTTGGAGAAGTAGAGTTCCTCGCGCGTTTCGGTTGCGAATTCGAAGTTTGGCCCTTCGACGATGGCATCCACCGGGCAGGCTTCCTGGCAGAAGCCGCAATAGATGCACTTCACCATGTCGATGTCGTAGCGCACGGTGCGGCGGGTGCCGTCATTCTGGCGTGGGCCGGCCTCGATGGTGATGGCCTGGGCCGGGCAGATGGCTTCGCACAGCTTGCAGGCAATGCAGCGCTCTTCCCCGTTGGGATACCGGCGCAGGGCGTGTTCGCCACGGAAGCGCGGCGACACCGCACCCTTTTCGAACGGGTAGTTGATGGTCGGCTTCGGCGCGAAGAAATAGCGCATGGCCAGGAAAAAGGCCGATACGAATTCGCGCAGCAGCAGCGTGTTGAGGAGTTGTCCGGCGGCGCGCATCAGGCAATCCCTCCGTGCCAGCCCCAGCCGGTCAGCTGGAGAACGAAAGCGACGATCACGACCATGATCAGCGACAGCGGCAGGAACAGCTTCCAGCCGATACGCATGAGCTGGTCATAGCGGTAACGGGGCACGATGGCCTTGGCCATGGCGATCATGAAGAAGACAAGGCTCACCTTGAGGAAGAACCACACCACGCCCGGAATCCAGGTGAAGGGCGGCAGATCGATGGGCGCAGCCCAGCCACCCATGAACAGGATGGTGGCCATGGCGCACATCAGGAGGATTGAGATGTACTCACCCAGCATGAACAGCATGTAAGGCGTGGCCGAATACTCGGTCATGAAGCCGGCGACGAGTTCGGATTCGCCTTCGGCGAAGTCGAAGGGCGGGCGGTTGGTTTCGGCCAGGGCCGAAATGTAGAACACCACGAACATCGGGAAGAGCGGCAGCCAGAACCAGTTGAGGAAGCTCAGCCACGGCACGCCCAGAGCATGGGCCAGGCCCATTTCCTGCTGTGCGACCACGATGTCGTTGAGGTTCAGCGAGCCGACGCAGAGCAGCACGGTGATGATGACGAGGCCGATGGAGACTTCGTAGGACACCATCTGCGCGGCAGCACGGATCGAGCCGAAGAAAGGGTATTTCGAGTTGGAAGCCCAGCCGCCGATGATGACGCCGTAGACGCCGAGGGAGGAAATGGCCAGAAGGTAGAGGATACCAACATTGATATTGGCCATGGCCCAGCCGTCGAAGACCGGCACGACGGCCCAGCCGGCAAGGGCCAGGGTCGCGGTGATCAGCGGCGCGGCGAGGAACAGGACTTTGTCCGAACCCGCTGGAATGATTGGCTCTTTTACCGCGAACTTCAGCAGGTCGGCAAAGGATTGCAGCAGACCGAAGGGGCCGACCACGTTGGGGCCGCGGCGCATCTGTACGGCCGCCCAGACCTTACGGTCAGCCAACAGGATGAAGGCGGTGAACAAAAGCAGGAAGACCAAGAGGGCCAGGGCCTTGTAGATGAACCCGACATGAACGCCCCAGCCGAGGACCGGGATGCCAAGCAGGTAATCGAGGGCAGCGAGAATGAAGTCCATAATGCTCCCCTATTCCGCGGCCTGCTTGAGGCCGGCGGCCATCGCCGCACATTCGCCCATGGTGGCGGAGGCGCGGGCAATTGGATTGCTGAGATAGAAGTCTGCGACCAGCGACGCATAGGGCGCCGACTTGGTCTTGATACCGGCCTTGGCCAGCCTGGCGACATCGGCAACCGAACCGGGCGCGATCTCGTCAATGCGGGCGAGATGCGGGAATTCGGCATAGAGCGCGGCGCGCAGCTGGGCCAGCGAACCATAGGGCAGAGCCTGACCGATGGCGCCGGAAAGGGCACGAATGATCGCCCAGTCTTCCTTTGCGTCGCCCGGAGGGAACACGGCGCGATTGGTGACCTGCACCCGGCCTTCCGTGTTCACATAGGTGCCGGACTTTTCGGTATAGGTCGCGCCCGGCAGGATGACGTCAGCGCGGTGCGCGCCCTTGTCGCCGTGCGAACCGATATAGACGACGAAAGCCTTGCCCATGGCAGAGGTGTCGTATTCGTCGGCGCCGAGCAGGAAGAGAACATCGAGCTCACCCTTGCCGGCCAGAGCGATCTGGTCGGCCGAGCAGACGCCGCCATCATGCGGCACGAAGCCGATGTCGAGGCCGCCGACGCGGCTGGCTGCACTGTGCAGCAGCGCGAAGCCGTTCCAGCCTTCGGCGACATTGGCACCGCCCGCCAGCTTGGCAGCGAGCGCGATGGTGTCGCGGCCGGCCTGCTTGCCGAGCGAAGCATGGGAAACCGCACCTTCACCGACAATTATCAGCGGACGCTGGGCATTCTTGAGAATTTCGGCAAAAGCGCCCTGCCCGGCTGCAAGGTCGGCCAGGGTTTCAAAGCCGCTGCCCAGGTAGTCGTAGTCATAGGTCAGGTCGGCCTGTTCGCCGATCAGCGCAACCGGCAGGCCCTTGGCGCGCCAGGTCTTGCGGATGCGCGCATTGATCAGAGAGGCTTCCTTGCGCGGATTAGAGCCGATGATGAGAATGGCGTCGGCTTCTTCGATGCCCGCAATGGTCGGGTTGAAGATATAGGCCGAGCGCGGCATGGACGGGTCGATGCCCGACATTGCGGGGCGCACGTCGGTCATGCCCGAGCCAATGGAGGCGAGCAGGCCCTTGAGCGCATACATTTCCTCGACGGCAGCGAGATCGCCGGCAATGGCGCCGACCTTGTTGCCGGCCTTCTTGATTTTGGCAGCAACGGCGGCAAGCGCCTCGTCCCAGCTTGCGGGCTGGAGCTTACCGCTCTTGCGCACATAGGGGCGGTCAAGCCGCTGGCTCTTGAGGCCATCCCAGATGAAGCGGGTCTTGTCCGAAATCCACTCTTCGTTGATCGCCTCGTTGACGCGCGGCAGAACACGCATCACTTCGCGGCCCCGGCTATCGACGCGGATGGCCGAACCGACCGCATCCATGACATCAATGGATTCAGTCTTGGTCAATTCCCAGGGACGGGCATGGAAGGCATAGGGCTTGGAGGTCAGGGCACCAACCGGGCACAGGTCGATGACATTGCCCTGCAATTCGCTGGTCAGAGCGCGTTCGAGATATGGGGTGATCTCGGCGTCTTCGCCACGGCCCAGCAAGCCCAGTTCGGAAATGCCGGCAACCTCGGTGGTGAAACGAACGCAGCGCGTGCAGTGGATGCAGCGGTTCATCGAGGTATTGATCAGCGGGCCCATATACTTGTCTTCGACGGCGCGCTTGTTCTCGAAGAAGCGCGAGCCGGAGACGCCATAGGCCATGGCCTGGTCCTGCAGATCGCATTCGCCGCCCTGATCGCAGATCGGGCAATCGAGCGGATGGTTGATCAGCAGGAATTCCATCACGCCTTCGCGGGCCTTCTTGACCATGGGCGTGTTGGTGAACATTTCGGGCGGCTCGCCATTGGGGCCGGGGCGCAGATCGCGCACCGACATTGCGCAGGACGCCTGCGGCTTGGGCGGGCCACCCTTCACTTCGACGAGGCACATGCGGCAATTGCCGGCGACCGACAGACGGTCATGGTAGCAGAAGCGCGGAATTTCCGCGCCCGCTGCTTCGGCAGCCTGCATGAGCGTGTAGTGATCTGGAACTTCGACGAGCTGGCCGTCGACCTTGATGGAAGCCATCGACTTACTCCGCAGCGATCGACGGCACGGCGCCGTCGCTGGTGGACGAATAGGTGTATTGATCGATCCGCTCTTCGATCACGTGACGGAAATTGCGGATCAGACCCTGGATCGGCCAGGCAGCAGCATCGCCCAGCGCACAGATGGTGTGGCCTTCGATCTGCTTGGTCACTTCGAACAGCATATCGATTTCGCGCTTCTGGGCGCGCCCCTCGACCATGCGCTCCATGACGCGCATCATCCAGCCCGTGCCTTCACGGCAGGGCGTACACTGGCCGCAGCTCTCGTGCTTGTAGAAAGCGGAGAGGCGCCAGATGGCCTTGATGATGTCAGTGGACTTGTCCATGACGATCACGGCCGCAGTACCCATGGAGGAGCCCACTTCGCGCAACCCGTCGAAGTCATAGACGGCGTTGCGGATCTTTTCGCCGGGCACGCAAGGCACGGATGAGCCGCCGGGGATCACTGCCAGCAAATTGTCCCAGCCGCCGCGGATACCGCCGCAATGCTTTTCGATGATCTCTTCGAAAGTGCAGCCGAGCGCTTCCTCAAAGGTGGCGGGCCGGTTCACATGGCCGGACACGCACATCAGCTTGGTGCCGGTATTGTTGGCACGACCGATGGAGGCAAACCACGCACCCGAGCGGCGCAGAATTTCCGGCACAACGGCGATGGACTCGACATTGTTGACGGTGGTCGGGTTGCCGTAAACACCCATGGCCGCGGGAAATGGTGGCTTGAGGCGCGGCTGGCCCTTCTTGCCTTCCAGCGATTCCATCAGAGCGGTTTCTTCACCGCAGATATAAGCGCCTGCGCCATGGTGGACGACGATGTCGAAGTCCCAGCCATGCACATTGTTCTTGCCGATCAGCTTGGCGTCATAGGCTTCCTGAACGGCAGCTTCGAGGCTCATGCGTTCGCGGATGAATTCGCCGCGCACATAGATATAGGCGATATGGGCACCCATGGCGCGGCCCGCCAGCAAGCAGCCTTCAACCAGATGATGCGGGTCGTGACGCAGGATCTCGCGGTCCTTGCAGGTGCCGGGCTCGGATTCGTCGGCATTGACGAGGAGCTGGCTGGGGCGGCCATCACCGGCGCCTTCCTTGGGCATAAAGGTCCACTTGAGAGCCGTGGGGAAACCCGCACCGCCACGACCGCGCAGGCCCGAGGCCTTGACCTCGTTGACGATCCAGTCGCGGCCGTTGTCGATAAACTCCTTCGTGCCAACCCAGGCACCGCGATCGCGAGCGCCATTGAGCGAGCGGTCATGCCGCCCATAGAGGTTGGTGAAGATGCGATCCTTGTCAGCGAGCATGATCAGCTTTTCCGCTTCAACAGATAAGTGAACCAGGCAGCAACACCGATTGCTGCCCCGGCTGCCGATACCAGTAGGCTCGGCACATTAAGATTTGCAGCCATTTCAACGCCAGTGACAACGGCAGTCGCAATAACCGTCAGGATCACGCCGATGACGTAATCCAGCAGGGAAAGCTTGCCGAAGTCGATCTTGCGAGCGGCCATTTAGCGCGGGTCCTTCCCGAATACCTTGCGGTATTCTTCCAGGCCGCCCTTGGCGAGCGCCTTGGCCTGCTTGACCCACTCGTCGCGTTCGATACGGCCCTTGAAGTTCAGCACGTCATCGACGCGGACGATGTCCGCTTTCTTGAACTTGGCAATCTGCGCGTAGGTGGTGATGCCAAGCGCATGCAGCTTGCCTTCAAGCACCGGGCCAACCCCGGAAATCAGCTTGAGATCGTCGGGCTCGCCTGCGGGCCGCTCGAACAAAGGCTGCAGGCCTGCCGCATCGCGGGTCGGCGAAACTGCCTTGGGATCTGCGGCCGGCGCTTTCACAGCAGGCTTCGACTTCCTGACGGAAGCGGACGTGCCGCCTTCTGCAGGTGCATTGGCCTTTGCCTTGCCGACAGCCCTGCCGCCGTCGATGGCTTCCGCGTTGGATTCGGCACCAGTTGCGCCTTCGCGCATCGCCGTGTTCGGCTGTCCGTCGGCCTTGGCCGCGACATCGGCAGCCTTGCGTTCCGCTTCTGCCTTGGCCACGGAAACCTTGGCCTCCTTTGGCGTGCCCTTCAGTGCCGGAGCATTCTCTTCGGCAACATCCTTGGGCTTTGCCGCCGTTGTCGGCGTAGCGGCCGCGGGTGCGGCAGCGGGCGCTGCGGGCGGCGCATCGGGTGCCGGAGGCGGCACGAATTTCTCGCGCCTGGCGCTGGGCTGCTCCAGCAAAGTCGTCTGGCCACCTTCGGCGCCGGCGAACTGGCGGTCGATCTGGGGGCCGGGCTTGATGGTGTCGCCCTTGCCAGCCTGGAAAGCGTCGATGATTTCCTCGAAACGCTCAGGCGTCAGGTCTTCATAGGTGTCGTGGAAAATGGCGACCATGGGTGCGTTGACGCAGGCGCCAGCACATTCAACTTCTTCCCAGCTCAGCGTGCCATCTTCATTGAAATGGTGCGGCTCGGCGTGAATCTTGCTCTTGCAGACCTCAATCAGCCCTTCGGCGCCACGCAGCATGCAGGGCGTGGTGCCGCAGACCTGGATATGAGCGCGCGAGCCGACCGGCTGCAGCTGGAACTGGGTGTAGAAGGTCGCCACTTCCAGGACGCGGATATAAGGCATGGTCAGCATGTCGGCGATCGTCTCGATCGTCGCTCGGCTGACCCAGCCATCCTGATCCTGCGCCCGCATCAGCAGCGGAATGACGGCAGATTGCTGGCGGCCGGGCGGATAGAGCCCGATGCGCTTTTCGGCCCAAGCCTGGTTTTCAGCGGTAAAGGCGAAACTTGCCGGTTGCACCGACTCGTCTGCAAGGCGTCGCGTAGCCATCAGCGATCAACCTCTCCGAACACAATATCAATAGACCCCAGGATCGCGGTCACGTCGGCCAGCATATGGCCGCGGCACAGATGATCCATGGCGCTCAGATGCGCGAAGCCCGGCGCGCGGATATGGCAGCGATAGGGCTTATTGGTCCCATCGGACACCAGAAACACCCCGAACTCGCCCTTGGGCGCTTCGACAGCCGCATAAATCTCGCCCGCGGGCACCTTGTAGCCCTCGGTATAGAGCTTGAAGTGATGGATCAGCGCTTCCATCGACTGCTTCATCTCACCGCGCTTGGGGGGCACGACCTTGCCATCAGTGGAAGCCACTGGCCCCTTGCCTTCCGGCGCATTCAGCTTGGCCACGCATTGCTGCATGATGCGCGCGGACTGGCGCATTTCTTCCATGCGGATCAGGTAGCGGTCATAGCAGTCGCCATTGGAGCCGACGGGAATGTCGAAATCCATCTCGGCATAGCAATCGTAAGGCTGGGACTTGCGCAGATCCCAGGCAGCGCCGGCACTGCGCACCATGGTGCCCGAGAAGCCCCGGCTCCAGGCGTCGTCCAACGTGACCACGCCAATATCCACATTGCGCTGCTTGAAGATGCGGTTGCCGGTCAGCAGGCGGTCGAGATCGACGAGGAAGTCAAGAAACTCGCCGCAGAAGACGTCGATATCATCGATCAGGGCCTGCGGCAGGTCCTGGTGGACCCCGCCGGGGCGGAAATAGGCAGCGTGCATGCGCGCGCCGGAAGCACGCTCATAAAAGATCATGAGCTTTTCGCGCCATTCGAAGCCCCAGACCGGCGGCGTCAAGGCGCCGACGTCCATGGCCTGAGTGGTCACGTTCATCAGATGCGCCAGGATACGGCCGATCTCGGCATAGAGAACGCGGATGAGCTGGCCACGACGCGGGACGTCAACGCCCAGCATGCGCTCCACGGCCAGCGCGAAAGCATGCTCCTGGTTCATCGGCGCCACGTAGTCGAGGCGGTCAAAATAGGGCACGGCCTGCAAATAGGTCTTGGCTTCGATCAGCTTTTCGGTGCCGCGGTGAAGCAGGCCCACATGCGGATCGACACGCTCGACCAGTTCGCCATCCAATTCCAGAATCAGGCGCAGCACGCCGTGTGCGGAGGGATGGACCGGGCCGAAATTGAGGGTGAAGTTACGTACGTCGACTTCAGACATCAGTTCTTCGCCTTCTCATCGCCGGGCAGGACATAGTCGGTGCCTTCCCAAGGCGACAGATAATCGAACGAGCGGAATTCCTGCGCCAGCTTGACCGGTTCATAGACGACACGCTTGCGCTCTTCGTCATAGCGAACCTCGACAAACCCGGTGAGCGGGAAGTCCTTGCGCAGCGGGTGGCCGTCAAAGCCGTAATCGGTGAGGATGCGCCGCAGATCCGGGTGGCCGGAAAACAGCACGCCATAAAGGTCGTAAGTCTCGCGCTCGAACCAGTCGGCACCGGGGAAAATCTCGCAAAGCGAGGGAACGGGCGTCACATCATCGGCTTGGAGCTTGACGCGAATGCGCTGGTTCAGATGCGGGCTGAGGAAATGATAGACCACATCGAACCGGAACTCACGCGCCGGGTAGTCGGCGCCGCAGACGTCGACAAAAGCGATGAAACGGCATTTCGGATCGTCGCGCAGGAAGGTCGCCACATTGACGATCGAATCACGCTGCACAGTGACGCTCAGATCACCGAACGCCACCTCGAAGCCGAGGACGGCGTCGCCCAGTGACGCGGCAACATGTTCGCCAAGCGTTACGAGCGGGTCGATAACAACAGTTTCGTCCATGCCCCTGCCCTACCGTTCGATCGTGCCGTCGCGGCGAATCTTCTTCTGCAGAAGAAGGATGCCGTAGAGCAGCGCCTCAGCAGTCGGCGGGCAGCCCGGGACATAGACGTCCACCGGCAGGACCCGGTCACAGCCGCGCACCACGGAATAGGAATAATGATAATAGCCGCCGCCATTGGCACATGAGCCCATGGAGATGACGTAGCGCGGCTCCGGCATCTGGTCATAGACCTTGCGCAAGGCCGGGGCCATCTTGTTGGTCAGCGTGCCCGCGACGATCAGCACGTCGGACTGGCGCGGCGACGCGCGGGGCGCGGTGCCGAAACGCTCGATGTCATAGCGTGGCATCGACATCTGCATCATTTCCACGGCGCAACAGGCCAGACCCGTCTGCATCCACATGAGCGAGCCAGTGCGCGCCCAGGTGACGAGCTGGGAAACGGTGGTCACAAGGAAACCCTTGTCGGCCAGTTCGTTGTTCACGCCAGCGAAGAAAGGATCATCGGCGCCAACAGGCTTGCCGGTCGCGGGATCGAGAGCGCCCGTGGGACGCGGGGTAACCAGTGTCGAACTGGACGGGGTCAATCCCATTCCAGAGCTCCCTTACGCCATTCATAGATAAAGCCGATAGTCAGCACGCCGAGGAAGACCATCATCGACCAGAAGCCGAACCAACCCACATCCCGGAACGCCACGGCCCAGGGGAAGAGGAACGCCACTTCAAGATCGAAGATGATGAAGAGAATCGCGACGAGGTAAAAGCGCACATCCACCTTCATGCGCGCGTCGCCAAATGCCTCGAAACCCGCTTCGAAGGCAGAGACCTTTTCAGGGTCGGGGCGCTTCAGCGACACGAGGAACGGTGCAACCAGAAGGGCGCCGCCGATAACGGCAGCAAGCGCGATGAATATGACAATGGGCAGATAATCGCTGAGCAGATCAGTCATGCGGCAGCCTAAAGTTCAAGCGGCCGGGGCGGCCGTGATGCGCGCGGGCATGACTGCAATTGGGGCAGGCCAGCCGACGCACAGGTGATGCGGAACGGCTTAGACCTTCCCCCAAAACGTTTCAAGGGAAAGAAAATATGAGAAAAATCATCATGTAAATTCATCGGCAATTTCGCACAGCCATGCCCTGCGGATCATGGGAAATGTGCGTTTGTTTCAAAAATGCCGGCGTGCAGGAAAAGGCCTCTACACTAGCGGCCAGTCGGATGCGCTCAAGGAACGCGCCAGCCGCAAAGGCGATTCTCGCTCAAAACCAAAACGGCGGACCGATGCTATCGGTCCGCCGAGATGGGCTGCAAGAAAATGGCGACGGGACCCAAGCCCCGTCACGCAATTCTTAGAAGTGGTAGAACACGCCGACAGTTGCCTTGGCGGATTCGAAGAAGCGATCGGTGCCGACAGCGTTGACGGTGTCGAAGTCGCCCTGGCCAACGATTTCACCGCGAACGGTGACAGCGTCGGTAACGGCAAACTCAACACCACCACCGAGCTGGTACACGCCCTGCGAGGTCGTGCCGTCGTTGGCGATACCAACGCCACCGATTGCGTAAACGAGAGCGCTGTCGGTCACGACGGCACCAACGCGCAGGTTGGCGAAGAATTCGCTGGTCGAGGTCACAGCGGCAGTGCTGTTCCAGTTGTAGTCAGCGGTTACTTCAACGCCGAGCAGGACCGGGTCCATCGGGATGAAGTTCACGCCAGCAGCGGCACCGATGACACCATAGGTGGTGCTGACGGTGGAACCGGCATAGGAATCAGCGCCGACGAACTGGCCACCCAGACGGGCACCAATGTACAGACCTTCCCAGTCAAAACCGGCAGCGGTGTAAACCGGCTGCGGGGTGGTCGGGATGATCAGGTCAGCGGCCTGAGCGCCACCAACCATAAGAGCAGCGGCGGAAACGCCGATGACGAGAGAACGTACAAACATATCTTGCACTCCCAATAGAGTTAACCGTAGTCGAGCGATAAATGCCTCACAGGCGCGGGGCTGACAACCCCACAGCATCTCAATTTAGGAAGTGCGGATAAGATTTGATGACCATTTCCGGGCACCTGTTGCAGGAATGTCCCGGAATTGATCCAATTTGATACAAAAGCGCCCAATCAGGCGGGTTTCCGGCGGTGTAAGGGACAGGTTCGAGCAATGCCTACCGCAGGAATGAGGCGGAAACTGCCACATTCTCGCCGCAAACGCAATCGGCCACCCCGTTAAAGGTGGCCATTTGCGAATCGAGCTTCCCGATCAACCTAGAAATGGAAATTGGCGCCTATTGCGAACTCATCCCTCGGATTGCCTCCGACGGTCGGAAAGCTGTGCAGATATTGCGCACGCACAGACATGGAATCAGTGATCGCCAATTCAGCGCCGCCGCCAAGGAGCATGCCGTCTGACGCAGTCGGGCCAAGATCGATGCCATAGCCGCCGGCGGCATACAGCAGAACATCCTCGGTCACGACCAGGCCGGCGCGGCCAAGAATCTGGCCGTGAACCGTTTCGCCGGAGCCACTGTCACTGAGTCCGGTAACAGCTACCTCGCCCCCCAGCAGATAGAAGTCGAACTGTGCATTGACGCCAGCATTGATGCCGGCCCCGAACTGCGCGTTCCCTGCCGGGGCCAGATCCGTCGCGCCGAAAATGCCCGCGTAAAAGCCATTCCAATCAAAACTTTCTTGGCCATGGACCGGCATTTCGGCATTCGTCGAGGTCGAGATGGCAATGGGATCGGCGGCGCTTGCGGCACCTGTGGCCAGAAACGCAAACACGCTTACCGTAATAAATGACCTGCGCAGGCTCATGGCGATCTTCCTGTGCTGAAGGGGCAAGTGAAAAACGCCCACCCCTCATGACGGTTCCCGCATCCCTGCCCTGCATGGCGGAGCGCTAGGCGGTGGGCAGCGTACCGACCAGCACAGGCTCATCCCGGAACAGGTTCGGAAATATCTGCTCCAGCGCCGCGATCTTGGGCAGATCGTGGACCACGATATAGGGCCAGTCGGGATTGAGGGTCAGAAAATCCTGGTGATACTGCTCGGCGGGATAGAACGCCTCGAAAGGCTCAATGGTGGTGACGATGGGACCTTCAAACAGGCCAGTATCATCGAGCTGGGCCATATAGGCGCGCGCAACATCCGCCTGCTGCGTGTTCCGCGCAAAGATAGCAGAGCGGTATTGCGTGCCCCGGTCCGGCCCCTGGTAATTGAGCTGCGTTGGATTGTGGGCAACTGAAAAATACACATGCAAAAGCGTGCCGAAGCTGACTTCACGCGGGTCGTAGGTCACTTCGACAACTTCGGCATGACCGGTATTGCCACGGGTGGTCAAATCATAGGTCGCCGTTTCCGCTGAACCGCCTGAATAGCCCGATATGGCATTCTTGACGCCCTTGACGCGCTGAAACACGCCTTGCACGCCCCAGAAGCAGCCGCCGGCCAATAGAGCCACCGCCCTGTCTCCAGACTCCTCCAGATCCGTTTCGGGCGGGGGAATGACCACCGGAGCTTCCTGTCCCCTTGCCGGGCGCGCAAGGAAGGGCAATCCGAGCAATGGCATCGCCGCCATAGCCGTCAGCAAATGGCGGCGACGACGATCGACTGGAGTGTAAATGCGGGCGGGCACGGCAGCACCTCGTGAATGAGAATTCATCATTCACATAATATGGGGCTGGCAGCGATTGCGGATCACCAAACTCACAACGAAGTGAGTGCCGCACATCACATATCGAGGCTGAACGTATAAAGGAGAAAACGCGCAAACCCTTAGAAAGGGTGGCGCGAGAGACGGGGCTCGAACCCGCGACCTCCGGCGTGACAGGCCGGCGCTCTAACCAACTGAGCTACTCCCGCAGCGCTTGCGAACAAGTCATCCGCGCAACGTGGGGTCCGTTTACCGACCCCCTATGGTGAAGTCAAGCGACCTCATCGCATTGCGACGACATTTTTGTGAACGCGGCCCCCGAATGTGGAAAACTTATGCAATGAGAGATGGTAACGCGATTTTCTTAAAGCGCTGAGGAAGATTGGCCCCGTCATGACGCCTGCCATGTCTGGCCGGGAGCCCACGAGCGCCGAACATAAATCGGGATTGTTCCGCCAATGCGGAGAATGGTGGGCGATGACGGGCTCGAACCGCCGACATCTTCGGTGTAAACGAAGCGCTCTACCAACTGAGCTAATCGCCCGTGCCATTTCGGACCGGAACGGCGCCTTGATTAGGGTGCCTGCTTCGGCCCGTCAACTGCCATTATAATGCAAAACGGCCCCGGCAGTTCTTGCTCGGAGCCGATTTTCTGGAGCGGCGTGCCTCTGATGACCGCAACGCGCCACTCCAGACTTTGATCGTCGCATTTCGCAGGCCATTCGTGGCCCGCGATACACGCCAAGGCGGATCTTAGTTGATCGCGTCCTTGAGGCCCTTGCCGGGCTTGAACTTTGCCTGGTTCGAGGCCGGGATCTGAATCTCGGCACCGGTGGCAGGATTGCGGCCGGTCGAAGCCTTGCGCTGGGAGACGGCAAAGGTGCCGAAACCGACCAGACGAACCTCGTCGCCGCCCTTCAGGGCTGCGGTGATGGCTTCGAACACTGCGTCCACCGCTTCGGCGGCCTGTGCTTTGGTGATCGTAGCCTTGTCGGCAACGACGCCAACCAGATCGTTTTTGTTCATAGCGTTTCCTCACAGTGAATGCCCGCCGTCTCTTGGCGAACGAAAACGCCGACAACCTTTTGCGATTCTGCGAGAAACGCAAGGAAATCCGGGGGTTTTCGCGTGCCCGACGGTGCAAAGCTGTTAATGGACCGGAAAAATCACTCCGACAAGCCCGGTTGGCGCCACAAACCCCGGTTTTGCGGGGATTGTGAACAACTAACCGCCGTGAATCGCTATCTTCTACACATAGGGGACGAGTGGCGTATCGGCGCGCAGATAGAGTGGGTGCTTGGGCGAGCCATCGGCATTTGAGCCGAAACACCACAGATCGAGACCGTCAGCGCGCAACGTTTCCACAATCTGGCGGCCGGCAGGCGCAAGCGCCTTGTTGAGCTTGCCGTGACAGAGAACGACGCGCCCTGCCCTCCTGGCAGCGTCACGAATCGCCGGAATATTGGCAGGCGAGACCGCGACCACACCTGGCGCGACCAGCATTTTAGGATCGGTGGCGCGATAATCGCCGACATTGCACTTCACCATGGCCGAAAAGCCTTCTCGGCGGGCAAAGGTCCATTCCCGCGCACAGGTGGGATCATCGACGCTGGCATCGGCGGTGGACGGGTTCATGCCGATAAAGAGGATGTAATCCTGCGGGAATGTCTCCCCGAGCCAGCGGCGCATGACCTGCCGGTAGCGGCCGCAATCGCTCATGACCGCATCGCCGCGAACGCCTTCACCGAGGCGCAGGCGCACCTTGCCGCCGGGATCGTGCAGATTCGCCGTCATGCAGTCAGATCGCTCGGGGGCGTCAGGCCATTGATCAGGCTGGCAGTGGTGATGGTATTGGCCAGCAGGCAGGCAATGGTCATGGGGCCGACCCCACCGGGGACCGGTGTAATGGCGGAAGCCACCGCACTGGCCGCGGCCGTGTCCACGTCGCCGACAAGACGGGTCTTTCCCTCGCCCTTTTCAGGGGCGGGAATGCGATTGATTCCAACATCAATGACCACGGCGCCCGGCTTGATCCAGTCGCCCTTGACCATATGCGGGCGGCCCACGGCGGCAACGACGATATCGGCCGCGCGAACCACATCGGCAAGGTTGTGCGTGCGCGAATGGGCCACGGTGACCGTACAATTATCGCGCAGCAGCAATTGCATCATCGGCTTGCCGACCAGATTGGAGCGGCCAATGATGACGGCGTTCTTGCCTTCAAGCGAACCGAGCTCGTCGCGCAGCAGCATGAGGCAGCCGAGTGGCGTGCAGGAGACGGGGCCCGGCAGGCCGATCTGAACCTTGCCGACATTGGCCGGAGTGAAGGAATCGACATCCTTGGCCGGATCAATGGCCTCGATGACCTTGTTTGGGTCGATGTGCCGGGGCACCGGCATCTGCACCAGTATGCCATGCACGGCCGGATCGGCGTTGAGCTTGCCGATCAGCGTCAGCAGATCGGCCTCGGCCACATCTGCCGGAAGTTCGTGCTTATAGGAGTTCATGCCGACCTCAGCGGTCTGCTTGGCCTTGCTCGATACATAGACCTGGCTGGCGGGGTCTTCGCCGACGATGACAACCGCCAGGCCCGGCGTGATGCCATGGTCTTTTTTCAATCTTTCGACATGTCCGGCAATCCGACCACGCAGGTTTTCAGCGAATGCTTTTCCATCGATGATTTTTGCGGTCATATCGGCCTCGTTCTGATTGAATGGAGGCGCGGGGATAGCCCCCGCGTTTTCGGCTTCGACATAAGGGATGCGCGATGATCCGTCCATTGCTTTGGCTGCCGCTGGCGGCGCTTTCACTGACGCCTGCCCTGGCGCAGGAGGCCTCGCTCGAAAAGCGCGTGATGAAACTGCATAACCTTGCCGGTGGCGAATGGTGCAGCAGGGACGGCTATGTGCCCGACGACGCGTATGAAAGCTGGACCATCACCTATAAGCCAAGCTGGAGCGACGACGCCCAGGAGGAGCAGGTGACGCTGGTCCGCGTTTTCTGCATGGCCGGCGCCTACAACGTCAACCATTCTTACTATATCGAGCGGGATTATGAGGGGCTGACGCCGCTGGCATTCGCCATGCCGTCGGTGGACCCGCAATATGAAGACGATGGCATTGACGGGAAATTGCTGAGCGTTCCGGTAGTGGGCATGGGCACATCGCTGGTTCTGGTCAATTCCGAATTTGACCCCGATACCAACACGATCACGTCCTTTTCCAAATGGCGGGGCCTGGGGGACGCCAGCTCGTCGGGCACCTGGGCGTTTCGCGACGGCGAATTCGTCCTGATCCACTACGAGGTGGATGCAAGCTATGACGACGAGATCAACCCCGAGACTGTGTTCGAGATCACCACGCCCTGAGGGAGAGCAGAGTGGCGGAGCAAAAGACGCGCCCCCATACAGGCGATGTGACGGCGTTTCTTGACGCCCTTGATGATCCCGGCAGACGCCAGGACAGCCAGACACTCATCGCCATGATGCAGGAGGTGTCGGGGCAGCAGCCGGTCTTGTGGGGGACGATGATCGGCTTCGGGCAATATCACTACAAATACGCCTCAGGCCATGAAGGCGACGCGTTCCGCATCGGGTTTGCGCCGCGCAAGGGCGAGTTCAGCCTCTATATTCTGGTGGCCCACGACGGAGCGGAAGCCGACCAGCAGGCGGCCTTGCTGGCAAAGCTGGGCAAGCACCGCACGGGCAAAGCCTGTCTCTATGTGAAGAAGCTGGCGGATATCGACGTGGAAATATTGCGCGCGCTCACCCAATGCGCCTTCGACCATATGCAGAAAAAATATCCGCAATGAGAAAGGCCGCCACGGCGTTGCTGCCGGGCGGCCTTTCTGGGGAAATGGCCCACCGCGCTGTTGAGGGCTTGGGGGACAAGCGGCAAACCTTTTCCCGCTCATCGGATGCATGGGTCGCTTGCCGTGCCGATGAACTGCCTGAAAGATGGCGACCAATTGCGGCAAGAAAAGAGCGCGTCACCGAGTTGTGAACGCGGCTGACAGGCGGCGGGCGCGGCGTTGAGAAGGCGTCACGCAGCTTCTATAATAGCGGGCGTAACAGACACGATTCCAGCAAGCGGCCCGATCCGCGGGACCGCATCAGGGGACAAGATGAATATCCTCACGCCGCCGCGCCTCGAAAAGCAGTCCTTCACCGATCCGGCAGCGGCCTGGGCGCATGTCGCCCATATCTATCACCGCAATTGCAGATTCATTCGCGGACACCTCGAGGCACTGACCGACGGCACGGTGCCGGCAGGCCGGGTGCGCGCCTTTTATCCGCAAGTTGAGGTGCGCTCCACCAGCTATTCCAAGCATGAAAGTACCCTGCCCTACGGCTATCTGCATACGCCGGGGCTTTACCGCACGACCGTAACTGCGCCGGACCTGTTCAAGGGCTATTTGCAGGAGCAGTTCGCCGTCATTCTCGCCAATCATGGCGGCACGATCGACGTGGGCGAATCGGAGACCCCGATTCCGCTGCATTTCGCCCTGGGTCCGCGCGACCATGTCGATGGCGCAACGCTCAACGCCATGGACGTGCCGCTGCGTGACCTGTTCGATGTGCCGGACCTCGCCAATACGGATGACGAGATCGCCAATGGCACCTATGTGCCACCCCGTGGCGGCCCCTATCCTCTGTCGGCCTTCACCGCGCCGCGCGTCGATTATTCACTGTTCCGGCTGGCGCACTATACCGGCACAGATGCCGACCATTTCCAGAATTTCGTGATTTTCACGAATTACCAGTTCTATATCGACGAGTTCTGCCGCATCGCCAAGGAGCACCTCAAGAGCAGCCATGAGGTCTATCAGCGCTTTGTCGAGCCCGGAAACGTGGTCACCGACAACATGCTGACGGGCGGTGGTGTTTCCGGCACCGTGCCGGTACGCAGTCCGCAAATGCCGGCCTACCATCTCGTCGCCGAGCGCGGCAAAGGCATTACCATGGTCAATATCGGCGTCGGCCCGTCCAACGCCAAGACCATCACCGACCATATCGCCGTGCTGCGGCCCCATGCCTGGATCATGCTGGGTCACTGCGCGGGCCTGCGCAATTCGCAGGAGCTGGGTGACTATGTGCTGGCCCATGCCTATGTGCGCGAAGACCATGTGCTCGACGCCGACCTGCCGCTTTCCGTGCCGATTCCCGCCCTCGCCGAAGTGCAGGTCGCGCTGGAGCAAGCGGTGGAGGAAATCACGCAGACCCAAGGTGTCGAAACCAAGAAGATCATGCGCACCGGGACCGTGGCGACCTTCGACAACCGCAACTGGGAATTGTGGGACCAGGTGGCGATCACGCGGCAGTTAAGCCAGTCGCGCGCCGTAGCCCTGGACATGGAGAGCGCGACAATCGCGGCCAATGGATTCCGTTTCCGCGTGCCTTATGGCACCCTGCTCTGCGTTTCGGACAAGCCGCTGCATGGTGAATTGAAGCTGCCCGGCATGGCCTCGGACTTCTACCGCACGCAGGTCAATCAACACCTGCTGGTGGGTTTGAGGGCCATGGAAATCCTGCGCGACCAGCCTGCAGAACGTCTGCATTCGCGCAAGCTGCGCAGCTTTGCCGAGACGGCGTTCCAGTAAGGCGCGTTACTGGTCCGCGCCCTCCTCGTACTGGAACACCGCCTCGATCGGCTCGGCCAACAGGCGGGCAATTCTGAACGCGAGCGGGAGCGACGGGTCGAACCTGCCACTCTCTATGGCAATGATGGATTGACGCGACACGTCGAGTTTTTCGCCGAGAACGGCCTGTGACCAGCCCCTGGCCGTGCGCAGTTCCTTCAGCCGGTTTTTCAAAGCTCCACCCCGTCGCGCCGCAAGAAATAGGTGAGACCCATTGCATATGCGATCCAGAAGATCGGGTTGAGCCAATACATCGAGATTTGTGGGGCGTCGAAAAACATTTCGACATAGCCCCAGCTCGATGCCAGAGGCAGCATGACAGCCAGACCGCATAAAATTGCCTTGAGCTGGAGGCTGCGCAGGAACTCATCGACTTCCCCGATATACCGCCACAGCGCCCATATGGGCATGAGCAGGGCACCGACAGGGACGATGCTGGCAATCCAAAGCCATTGCATCGGCACGATGGCAGTTTTCGCGGCCCAGGCAAGGACCACACTGGCAACCACAAAGGCCGCCATTGAGGCGAATATGGTGGAGAGATAGCGGCGATTGGCTTGCTTATAGGTCATTTCACACCTTCCATTGTAAAGCGAACTTTACATAGGCAGGCAAATGACCAATGTCAAGTTCACTTGACATTATATGGGCGAAACAAAAAAACCCGGTGTCTCCACCGGGCTTTCCGTAACATTTTCAGAACCGATCAGCGGCCCTTGACTACCGAGTAGCCTGCATATTTGGCCGAGGCGCCGAGCTGTTCTTCGATGCGGATCAGCTGGTTGTACTTGGCCATGCGGTCGGAGCGGGACAGCGAGCCGGTCTTGATCTGACCGCAGTTCAGCGCAACAGCGAGGTCGGCAATGGTGGAATCCTCGGTTTCACCCGAGCGGTGCGACATGACCGAGGTGTAGCTGGCACGGTGGGCCATATCGACGGCGTCGAGCGTTTCGGTGAGCGAGCCGATCTGGTTGACCTTGACCAGGATCGAATTGGCGACGCCCATCTTGATACCCGAAGCGAGGCGCTGGCTGTTGGTGACGAACAGATCGTCGCCCACGAGTTGCACCTTCTTGCCGATGGCGTCGGTCAGCGCCTTCCAGCCGTCCCAATCGTCTTCGGCCATGCCGTCTTCGATGGTAATGATCGGGTAGCGATTGGCCAGGTCTTCGAGGAAGCGGACATTCTCGTCCGAGGAGAGCGACTTGCCCTCGCCCTTCATCTCATACTTGCCGCCCTTGTAATATTCGGTCGCAGCGCAATCGAGGCCGAGGAACACGTCCTCGCCGGGCTTGTAACCAGCCTTTTCGATGGAGCGCATGATGAAACCCAGCGCTTCATCGGCTGAACCCAGATTCGGCGCAAAGCCGCCTTCGTCGCCCACATTGGTATTGTGGCTTTCGGCGCTGAGGCCCTTCTTGAGGGTGTGGAAGATTTCCGAACCGATGCGCACGGCGTCGGCAATGGAGGTCGCGCCAGCCGGCAGGATCATGAATTCCTGCATGTCGATCGGGTTGTCGGCGTGCTCGCCGCCATTGATGATGTTCATCATCGGCACCGGCAGGACATGGGCGTTCGGGCCGCCCAGATAGCGGTAAAGCGGGAGTTCGCTCGATTCGGCAGCGGCCTTGGCGACGGCGAGCGATGCGCCCAGAATGGCATTGGCGCCGAGCTTGCCCTTGTTGGCGGTGCCGTCGAGATCGATCATGGCCTGATCGATGGCGCGCTGATCCAGCGCGTCCATGCCCAGCAGTTCTTCGGCAATGGCTTCGTTCACATTGTCAACGGCCTGGGTCACGCCCTTGCCGTTATACAGCTTGCCGCCATCGCGCAGTTCGACGGCCTCATGCGCGCCTGTGGACGCACCGGAAGGAACGGCGGCGCGGCCGAAGCTGCCATCGTCCAGCACCACATCGACTTCGACGGTGGGATTGCCGCGGCTATCGTAAATCTGGCGGCCATGGACGTGAATGATTGAAGACATAGGAGCCCTTCCCGGTCATTGAATTTGCTGCGGCATGATCCCGTCCGCAATTCGCGCAAACGATACGGATGACGCTTTCTCTGGATCTTGCTGCCTGTCTAGACGGGCCGTGTGACAGAGAAAAGAGGGCAGATGCAAAAAAGCAGGCGACGGCGGGTCACGAACGCAGCCTGAACAGGCGAAAACGGCCAACGGGGGTGATTTCCTCGTAGCGGGCGATCAGGCCGGCAAAGGCGGGATAGGCGGCAAGAAATTCGAGATAGTCGAAGTGTTCCGAGTCCAAAATGCCCAGTTTGAAGCGTGAGGCGTCGAAGCCAAGGATGCCGGGCGGCGAGACGGCGAACCGGCCGAGCATCTCCGTCAGATAGGCTTCGGAAATGGCGATTGCCCGCTGATGGCGCGGATCGGGCATCTCCGCCTCGAGCGCCTGAAGGTGGGCAGGCAGAAAGATCGCCACCCCATAGGCATCTGCCCACACGTTCCCCGATTGCAGCACGGCTGGGTGCATGTCGCGCGGCGAAGTGACGAAGGCATAGACGCTGTTGTTCGGGGATGTGTTCAGCACCTGCTCAAGAGCGGAGACCCGGGCGCTCGTGCCGTTGGGCGAAAGTCCGTCCCACACAAAGGCCATGGCCGGAACTGCGCAAGCCAGACCGATGGCGGCAGCCACCAGGGCACGCCATCGCTGCGCCAGCACCATTTGTACGGCAGCCGAGGCTACGATGTGGAGGCTTGCGGGCATGATCTGATATTGCCAGCCTTTTTGCTGCAACAGGGCCGCGAGCAGATACCCGCCCGCCGCGGCCAGCAGCATTCCGGCCAGTGCATCGACGCGGCGCAATGCCATGATGCTGAACAGCAGGGCGAGTGCAGGAAAAATCAGGACGCCAATCGCCTCGCTGAATATCGCGTTCAAGCCGCTTTCAAAGCCCGCATAGGTCGCCAGAGCATCAGGCACGACGCGGTACATGTAATCGGGAGCGAAGACGAAGACCGCTGCCACATAAAGGAGCCCGATTGCGACCATGACCAGAGTTTCGGTCCGCAGGACAAGACGCAGGTCGCGTTGCCGCACGATAAGCCATAGCTCGACGATGAGTGGCACCGCTAGAAAATAGGGTTTGAAGCAGATGCCGATTGCCGCCAGCGAACCCATCCACGTGGCTGCACCGGCGGAAACCGGATGATGCTTCGAGCGAAGCGCGGCCAAGGCCACATAGGGTAAAGTCAGCAAAGCGGCGAGATGTTCGCGCTGGCCAAAATGGTAGCCCGGCAGGAGCAGGAAGATGGCGGCGATCATCAGCAGCAGCCCGGTCGCGTCACGCCCGGCCAAAAGGGTCAGCGGCGTTCTGATCGTCAGAAATATCATCCCCGCGACCAACAGCACGAAAGTCTTGAAGACCATGGCCGGCGAAAGGCCAAGTCCGGTCACCGCCATGGCTGGAAATGAGAACAGCCACATGGCCATGGGCGGATTGATGTCGGCGATATCGAGGCCTATTCGATCTCCGCCGAGGACCCGGATTGCCGAATAGAAATGCCAGGCAGCATCATGGTTGAGAGCGAATGGAAACTGCACCAGCCCCGCCAGTGCGAAAACGCCGGCCAGCCCGACAAACGACGCCCGGTTATTTTCCGGCCCAGATTTCAAGATCATGACGCTTCAAGCCCAGCACCGAGCCAAGTTGACCGCAAGAGCCTAAACCGACGTTAAACGGGGGCGTGGCGGCGCTTGGCTCTATGCAGCGCAAGCAGCGCTGACTAGCATAGGCATGGCGGCCGTTCGGTGCGCCTATCCCGGAGGAGACGATCTTGACCAAACCCCTCGTCAAGCAGGTGGCTCATACCTGCATTTTTGCCCGTGACCTTGATGCGGTGGAAGCCTTCTACCGCGATGTCACCGGTGTCACGCCCAAGTTCGATTTCAAGCGGGGCGAGGACCGGATCGGCTTCTATCTGGATTTCGGCAACCGCACCTTCGTCGAAGTGTTCCGCAAGGGCGAGTCGCGCTTCGACGAGAGCAACCAGATCAATCACCTGTGCTTCGAGACCGACGACATCGACGCTTTCATGGCCAATGCCAAAGCGAAGGGCGTGGCCGTCACCGACAAGAAGCTGGGCGTGGATCACACCTGGCAATGCTGGCTGGCCGATCCGAGCGGGGTAAAGCTGGAAATCTTCCAGTACACGCCGGAAAGCATGCAGTTCGGTGCCGATGGGGTGGTTTGCCAGGTCGATTGGTAACAGCTTCCGAGAAAGCACTGGCATTATCGCAAAACGCACTCGATTTTGCCGCATGTTCGGGAGACGAAGGCGCATGTGGATTCGCCCTGCCCTGTTTTCCGTTGTCTTCGCCCTGGCGCCCATAGGCGCGCTGGGGCAGGATTTGACCGCCATTCTGGACGCCGCCGCTGCGCTGGAGCCGCTGGAAGTGGTGATCGTGGCGCGCGATGGCGAGATTGTCACCGAGCGCGGCTATGATGACCACGACCCGTCAACGCCCACCAATATCAAGTCGGCTTCGAAAACCGTCATGTCGGCCCTGGTCGGCATGGCTATCGACAAGGGCCTGCTTGAGGGCGTCGATCAAAAGGTAGCCGATCTGTTACCCGACGATTTGCCGGAAGATGCCGATTCGCGTCTTGGCGACATAACAATCGGTCACCTGCTTTCCATGCAGGCCGGGCTGGCCCCGACGTCTGGGGCCGATTATGGGCGCTGGGTGGTGAGCCGCAACTGGGTGCGCTATGCGCTGGCTCAGGAATTTGAAACCGATCCCGGCGGGCAGATGCTGTATTCGACCGGCTCGACACATCTGCTTTCGGCCATTCTCACCAAGGTCAGCGGACAATCCACGCTGGAACTGGCACAAGACTGGTTCGGGCCGCTGGACGATTTCGGCATTGGCGGCTGGGCGCGCGATCCGCAGGGGATCTATCTGGGCGGCAACGAAATGGCCATGAGCCCGCGCGCGTTGCTGGCTTTCGGTGAACTGTACCGCAATGGCGGGCTGGCGCCGGACGGCACCCGCCTGTTGTCGCAGGCCTGGATCGACCAATCCTGGACACAGCGCACCAATTCCATCTTCACCGGCGATGGCTATGGCTACGGATGGTTTCTGCGCAACGTCGCCGGCGAGGCTGTTCGCTATGCCTGGGGCTATGGCGGCCAGATGCTGTTCCTTATCCCAGAGCTGGACCTGACCGTGGTCATGACGTCGGACGAGAGCCTGCCCTCCGCCTCCAATGGCTATCTTGGCCACCTCAACAACCTGCTGACAGAAATTGTCCTTGCGGTGCGGGATGAAGATCAAGACCCGACCCCACGCCGAACGCCAATTCGTACCGGCCAAGCAGAGTAATCGTTAAGCGCCCACTTTATCTTTGACAAATTAGGTCACTCGACCTAATCCTGCCATCGATTAGGACGATTGACCTACATGCAGACCCAGTCCACACGCGACACGATCGTGGCGCAGGCCGACACGCTGTTCTACGAGCGCGGTTTCGAAACCACCTCGCTGGCCGACATCGCCGCACCCTTGGGCATTTCGCGGGGGAATTTCTATCACCACTTCAAATCCAAGGACGCGATCCTTCAGGCGGTGATCGATCTGCGCATGAGCAATACCCGCGCTTTGCTGAAGCACTGGGAGGAACGGGCAGATACGCCCCGCGCCCGCATCCTGTCTTTCATCCATCTGCTGATCGTCAACCGATCAAAGATCATGGCGCATGGCTGCCCGGTGGGAACGCTCTGTTCCGAACTGGCAAAGCTGGACCATGTCTTTCAGCACCGTGCCGGCGAAATTATGGGGCTTTTCAGATCCTGGCTGACCACCCAGTTTCACGCACAAGGGGTTGGCGATCAGGCAGGGCATATGGCCATGCACCTGCTGACCTGGTCGCAGGGCGTTGCCGTCATCGCCACGGCCTTCGGCGACGAAGAGCTTATCAACGCACAGGTTGCTGAAGCTGAACGCTGGCTGGACCAGCAGCTCGGCCCTATTTCAAACGCCTGACGAGGGGAATCCATGTTTGTCACACTGCTGAAATTCGCTGAGAACCGGTCCGCTGCGGGAGCGCAAATGGCGGCGCACAATGCCTGGCTCGCCAAGGGATTCGCCGATGGCGCGTTCATTTGTGCTGGCTCACTTCGTCCATCAGCAGGTGGCGCAATCATCGCCAATGGCGAGAGCCGGGCCGATCATGACTTACGTATTGCCGCCGACCCCTTCGTGGTCCACGGAATCGTCGTGCCGGAAACCATCGAAATTGACCCCGCCCGCACCATAGATGCGCTGGCCTTTCTGAAAGCATCGGCATGATCACGACGACGCCTGGCCCCGATGGCCGCCCTCGCTGCACCTGGTGTTCGGCCACCCCGCAATACCTGGCCTATCACGACGAGGAATGGGGCTTTCCTGTGGTGGACGATATCCGCCTGTTCGAGAAACTCTGCCTCGAAAGTTTTCAGTCCGGCCTGAGCTGGCGCACCATTCTGGAAAAGCGCGAGAATTTCCGCGCGGCCTTTGCCGGTTTCGATTTTCGCAGAATGGCGCAGTTCGATGAGACAGACGTCGAGCGGCTGCTCGCCGATGCCGGCATCGTGCGCCATCGGGGCAAGATCGAAGCGGTGATCAATAACGCCAGGCGCGCCTGCGAAATGGTGGATGAGGAAGGCTCGCTTGCGGCCTATTTCTGGCGGTATGAAGCTCCTGAGGACAGCCAGCCTCCCGCGTTCCGCGCCACCTCCCCGGAATCGGAGCGCCTGTCCAAGGATTTGCGCAAACGCGGGTGGAAATTTTTGGGGCCGACGACGACCTATGCCTTCATGCAGGCCATGGGTCTGGTCAATGATCACGCGGGTGACTGTGTGACGCGGGCGCAGACAGATGCGGCACGCAAGGCGCTCAAGCGGCCTGTCTAATCCTCGCGTTTATGACCTTCGATGTGTTTTTCGGCTGCGGCCTTTTCGAGCGCGTCGCGTTGTTTCTCGGCCTTGCTGCGCCCGAATTTCAGCCTGTTGGCCTCGGCTTCGGCCTCTGCGCCGCTTCGGGCCTTCTGCTTGCGGAAGGTGCGGAGATTGATGATTTCAGCCATGGGCCTGCTCAGGTCTATTCGTCATCGATAGCGCCTTCATAGGGCTTAAGGCGCTTTTCCATATGGATGCTGGCGAAAGGGTCCGCATCGCGTCCGCCCACCGACCGCATGGCAAGAATGCGATAGCCCTGCTTCTCGTAAAAGCGCACCGCCCGCACGTGATCTGCAGGTGTTTCAAGGTGAATACGCGATGCGCCCTCGAGCTCCAGCATCATCTCCATGCGCTCCAGCAGCACGGCGCCGATTCCGTGACCCTGTATCTCGGGCATGACGAACAGATACGGAATGTAGGACCGCCTTGGCTGACGCGAACACCAGCCGACCACCACATCGTCGATTTCGGCAACGATGGCATGGCGCCAGCCTTCGCCAACGGCGCGGGCGAGCCGGCGACGCTCGGTCTCGCGCGCATTCTTCTGGTCCGTCAGGATGGGTAGAATGCCGGTTTCCCAGGCACGATAGGCAATGTCGGCGAGCCGGGGCGCGTCGGTGATTTCTGCCTTGCGTATCCTGACACCGGGCAAGTCTGCCTCCTATCTGGCGCGGCGGCGCGCTGCGATGATGCCCTTCTCGTAATTGATGTTCCAGTCGATCAGGGTCCGCCAGATAAGTTCGGCCTGATCCTCGTCCAGATCAAGGTCCAAACTGCGCGCCCGCACTTTCGTGATGATGGCCTCTATCCGGGTCGGATCATAGGCCTCATGCGGATCGGTCTTGATCTCGGCCATGCGTGTCACATAGCCATGCCGCTCCGCGAACAGGGTCAGAAGGGCCTGGTCGAGCCGGTCGATTTCGGCGCGGACATCATCCTTGGTTTCGCATTCGGCGGGCAGCTTGGCGGCGGTCACGGCACAGTCCTTGGCTTTCAAAAACGCTGTTGCTGGTTTGCACCGCGCCGGGGGCGATTTCAACCCGCCCGCACCGATGCTTATGGCCAATTGGCGCATTGGAGCGTAACAAAGCCTTATGTCTAGCCAGTCTGAGATTGCCTGATAGCCCGTCGAAACGCGACGGGCACGAATGAACCAAGCCACTACCGGGCGTGATGCCGGCCGTGGTGCGTGTGTTCGCGGCCAATTGGCCGCCATTCAGGCTTCAGACTTCCCCATGGATATTTCCCGACACGAACAGCGGGTGCTGCATGCCCTCGCACAAGGCGGTCGTATTGCCGCCATCAAGGATGAGCGCGGCCGGATCGCCGAACTCGAATTTTTCAATCGAGACGGGTGGCTTGTCAGCGGGCTGACACCGCTCATCTTCAGCAAGCTGAAGGCAAAGAAGGCCATCCGGTCGCAAGGCGGCGGTCCCTATCGCATCACAAGGCGCGGCCTGGAACTGGTCAGGAGCCAGGTTGATAACAGGTAAGCCAAACCGATTGGTCGCCTCAACCATTGGGATGCTAGCGGGTATCTCTCAGAGAAAGAGAGGTACCCAAATGCGCCTACCGGTAACGAAAATTTACTTCAATGCCTTCCAGCATCCTGAGCTAACAATTCCCACACTGGAAGTTTGCGCGCTCGACACCAACGAGGTCTGTGTCTTGCAGGCCATCGCCAAAACTCTTCCTAGGGTGCCGATAATCATAACGACGTGTCAGCAGGGAAACCGGCAGATACGTCACTACGAGTTCAGGCACGGTGAGCTGTTGGCCTAGTGGCGCGTCACTTCGCTCAAGGCCGCCGAGATATGTTCCCATTCTGCCGAGACACTGGCGGTGGCGCGGCGTTTGCCGGCGCGGCGATACCAGTAATCGGCATTGCCCATATCGGCTTCGATCCAGTGCATGAGCGCATGGACCCAGTCAAAGGCCTGAACGCCTTCCATCGACTGAACGATGTTATGGGCTTTTTCCCATTCGGGTCCGACGCGCAGTTCGCCCTTCTTGAGCCACCAGAGCGCCTGAAGCGGCTTGCTCATATCCTTGGGCGGCTCGGACCAGTCGAGCGTCGTAAAAATATCAACGGCCATCGGCGCAATTCCTGTTGGCCCGGACGCCAGAGGGGGCGTCACAACCAGTTTCAACTTGTGCATTGGCCGCAAATAGGCCGGAACGGCGGCGCAATCAAGCGCCGCCCGGTTTTTGGCTTACCACCAGCGCTTGGGGGCGAAGTCGCCGCCAGCACTTTTCTCGATGACGCGAGCAGCCGCAAACAGCGTTTCTTCGTCAAAAGGCTTGCCGATGAGCTGGAGGCCAAGCGGCAGGCCGGCAGCATCCTTGCCCGCAGGAACGGCAATGCCGGGCAGGCCCGCCATGTTCACGGTCACGGTGAAAACGTCGTTGAGATACATGGCCACCGGATCGGCAGCCAGCGCCTCGTCGCCAATGCCGAAGGCGGCGGATGGTGTAGCCGGGGTCAGGATCGCATCGACGCCCGCATTGAAGGCATCTTCAAAATCCTTCTTGATCAGCGTGCGGACCTTCTGCGCCTTGACATAATAGGCGTCGAAATAGCCGGCCGACAGCACATAGGTGCCGATCATGATACGGCGCTTAACCTCGCGGCCGAAACCGGCGGCGCGGGTCATTTCGTACATGTCGGTAATGTCCTTGCCGGACACCCGCAGCCCATATTTCACGCCGTCATAGCGGGCGAGGTTGGACGAGGCTTCGGCAGGGGCGACGATGTAATAGGCGGGCAGCGCATATTTGGTGTGCGGCAGGGAAATGTCCTTGACCGTGGCGCCTTCGGCCTTCAGCCATTCAAGACCCTCGGTCCAGAGCTTTTCGATCTCGGCGGGCATGCCGTCCATGCGGTATTCCTTGGGAACACCGATGGTCAGCCCCTTCACGCCGCGCTCGACGGCAGCAGCGAAATCGGGGACGGCAATATCGACGCTGGTCGAATCCTTGGGATCGAAACCGGACATCGAGGTCATCATGATCGCCGCGTCTTCAACCGTGCGGGCAATCGGGCCAGCCTGGTCGAGCGAGGAGGCGAAGGCTACCGTGCCCCAGCGCGAGGCGCGGCCATAAGTGGGCTTGATGCCGACCGTGCCGGTGAAGGCCGCTGGCTGGCGGATGGAGCCGCCGGTATCGGTCGCCGTCGCGCCGGCGCAGAGCCAGGCGGAAACCGCTGCCGCCGAGCCACCCGAGGAGCCGCCGGGCACGAGATTGGCATTGCTGCCCTCGGCGCGGAACGGGCTGATCACTGGACCGTAATAGGAGGTCTCGTTGGACGAGCCCATGGCGAACTCGTCCATGTTGAGCTTGCCCAGCATGACCGCGCCATCGCGCCAGAGATTGGCGGTAACGGTGGACTCATATTCCGGCTTGAAGCCATCGAGAATGTGGCTGGCGGCCTGGGTATGCACGCCCTTGGTGGCGAACAGATCCTTGATGCCGAGCGGAATGCCTTCGAGCGGACCGCCCTGCCCCTTCGCGATCTTCTCATCGCTGGCTTTCGCCATGTTGCGGGCCTGGTCCGGCGTCGTCGCCACATAGGCATTGAGGCTCGGATTGGCCGCCTCGATTGCGCCGATATAGGCCTCGGTCAGTTCCAGCGCGGTGAAGCTCTTGTCCTTGAGGCCCTTGCGGGCATCGGCAATGCTCAGTTTGGTCAGATCAGTCACGGGAAAATCTCTCGTTCGTCAGTGCAGCGCCGTTCAGGCGACCTGCGCCGGTGCCGCAAGCGGCAATTCAAAAAAGGCCGACCATTCGCTGTCGGGATAATCAAGGAAGGGGCCGCGCGGCACAAAACCATAGCGCGTATAGAGCCGGTGCGCCTCCGCCATGCCCTCGCCCGTGCCGGTTTCCAGCATCACGACAGGCAGATGGCGCTCGCGCGCAAGGTCCACGATGCGCTCCAGCAACTGGCGGCCAACGCGCTGCCCGCGCACGTCCGGCAAGGTGAACATGCGTTTCACCTCACCGAGTTCAGGTCCATGCACCTTCAATGCACCCATGCCGACGGCCTTGCCACCATCATCGCGCGCCACGAAGAGCGTCGTGTCGCTATCGGCCATCTGCTCGACCGTCATCTTGAACTGAAATTCAAGCGGGGACAGCGGCAGCAGGTGATCGTTGAGCGCAGCGACCAGCACACGCACATCATCCTGCAAGGGGGTTTCGATGGCGATGGAGACCGCCATTTACTCGACCACCTTGGGCACCATGAAGAAGTTGTCTTCGGTCAGCGGCGCATTGGAGACGATCTTTTCGGCATAACCGCCATCGCTCACCACGTCATCGCGGCGGCGCAAGGTCATCGGCGTGACCGAGGTCATGGCTTCGACGCCATCGACATTCACCTCGGCAAGCTGCTCGACAAAGCCGAGAATGGCATTGAGCTCGTTCTGGTAACCGGCGACCTCGTCTTCCTCGATGCGGATGCGCGCTAGGCGCCCGATGCGTTTGACGGTGGCGGCGTCGACGGACATGGCAAACTCCAAAAGGCAAAGGCGTGTTGGGGCGTTATTAGCAACGCGCCGGGGCAAAAGACAATGAAAATGGCTTATGCGCCGGATCAGACTTCCACAGCCAGGCCCGGTTCGAGCGCCACGAGGCTGGCACCATCCAGTTTCGGCGGCAGTTCGGCAAAGGCGGCGTCGAGTTCCGCATCGGCCCCCGCCAGCGCCATGAGGCGTGGAATCCCTTTCTCCACCACCTGCATGCCGCGTTCGGCAAGCGCCTGCCCCACAAGCACGACCACCGCCTTTTCCACCCAGCGTCCCAGCGCGGGCGTAGGCCCGCCGATCACCAGAAGCGGCATGTCCTCATCGGGTTCGAACAAAAGGGCGTGCTCCCCTGCCGACCAGATCTGCAACGGCCTTACATGATCGCCCATATCCAGCAGTCGCTCCCGGGCCCTGGGTTTCCAGCCAGCCAGATCGGTGATTGCCGCATTGCCGTCGAAGGCCACCACATGATCCACCCCGCTCACCAGTTCATTGGCGTCCACACCCAAAGGAGCGGCTTTGGCATCGACGACAACGATCTGCCCGCCGATATGAATACGGAAGGCCGTATTTCCGAACCAGGTGAGTTTCAAATCAGTCTCGGCAATCAGCCGGCACGCCGGTGACGTTCAACAAGGTACCGGGTTGCCATGGCAATGGAGGGCGGGATGGGTTTGTCTTTGCGATAGTCCGCAATGAGGCGTCGCGCAATACCAAGGCGCGCAGCCATGCCGTCGAGGGAAAAACGCAGTTCATCCATGGCCTGACGGAACTCGGCATTTCCAAGCGAGGCTGGTGCCAGTTCCTCTAGCCAAACGGCAGAGAGTTCTTCACCCTGCTCCCAGACAAGGGAATCCTCGGTTTCACTCACGGCAAACTTGGAGAAGGCCTCCGGACCCGACCTCAACCGAACGAAATGGCGATGCCCTACAATGGCGGGAGTCAGGTCAATTACCTGCACATCACCACTCTTCCAGGTGATCTCAACATTCATAGCGTCGATAAACCGTGCAGACTTAATCCTTGGCAAAGGACTACCCACCGCGATGACAACGTCGTCAGCCATTGAGTTTGATCCAATATTCCTGCAAGAGATCGATGTTATCTCGCGCCCATTCCATCGCCACTTCGAAATCCTGCTTACGCAAGACCCCGCGGCTCATTATCAGCCCATCGATCAAAACCAGCGCTTCGCCATCGGGAGTCCAGACATGAAAATGAGGCGGCGCGTGATCATCGGCGAACATGCGTATCTGCACCCGTCCCAACTTCACCACGGTCGGCATCGCATCGCCTCCAACATAGTGCACCTCACGCACTAATTCAAGATTCCTTCGGCGTGGGCCAGATGGGAAGTTTGCTTACCCTCTTGACTATTTGAGTCTATCTGATCACGTTTTGTTCTGGATGTAAATGACCGACGACAATCCCCTTGCCGCCATTCCGCCATCCGGCAAGATTCTCGCGCTGGATCTGGGCACCAAGACCATTGGCGTGGCCGTGTCCGATGGCATGCGCTACTCGGCCAGCCCGCTTGAAACCATCAAGCGCACAAAGTTCACGCAGGACGCTGAGCGGATCATCGAGCTGATCGCGGAGAATCAGGCGGTGGCGATCATCCTCGGCCTGCCGCTCAATATGGATGGCAGCGAGGGCCCCCGGGTGCAATCAACCCGCGCCTTTGCCCGCAACCTGGCCCCCAAGGTCAACCTGCCCATAGCCTTCTGGGATGAACGCCTGTCCACCTCCGCCGTCACGCGCATGATGATCGAGGCGGATCTGCGCCGCGATCGTCGCGCCGAAGTCGTGGACAAGCTGGCTGCCAGCTACATCCTTCAAGGCGCGCTGGACCGACTACGCCCGCGCTAGCCGGAGCGTCGCAGCCGGCCTGGAGGCTCACCGAAAAACTGTTTGAAGGCGCGCCCGAACGCCGCTTCGGATTGATAGCCGACGCTGCGCGCGATCTCGCCAATGGCATCGTGTCCGCCAATGATCGCCATACGTGCCTTTTGCAGGCGCCAATCCGTCAGGTAACGCATCGCCGGTTGCCCGACCATGTCGGTGAAGCGCGCGGCAAAACCGGAGCGCGACATGCCCGATAGTCGTGCCAGTCCATCAAGGGTCCAGTTCTCCGCCGGAGACCGGTGTATGGCGGCCAATGCGCGGCCCAGTTGCTGGTCCCGCAAGGCGGCAAGCCAGCCGGTCTGTGCCTCTGTCGCACTGTCCAGCCAGTTGCGGATCGCCTGAATGATCAATATGTCGGCCAGCCGCGTGATGACCGCCTCGCCGCCGGGCTTCAACGCTGCCGCCTCGTAGGCGATGAGATCGAGCGTCCGGGCAAGCCAGCCATCGGCTGCCTCATGCCAGCGATCGACAATCAGGACATCCGGCAGGAAGCTGACAAGGCGCGAGGCGGCCACATCGTCGAAGGCTACAACGCCAGTCATTGCCATGGTGACGGGCCCCGTGCCCTCGATCTGCATCAGTTCATAGCGTTCGCTGATCCGGGTAGCAGGTAAATCAAAGAGCGGAACGGCGGCCTGTCCGGCAGCGCTGGCCAGCTCCACCGGGGTGCCGTGCGGCAGGACCACCATGCTGCCCTGCCGGATCAGCGCCGCCTCCCTGCCCGGCAGGCGCATCCAGCCTTGGCCTGACGTAATGACGATGAACAACATGGATCGGTCCATTTGAGGCATTGCCACACCCCAGGGCGCGGCAAGCTCGGCCCGGCAGTAAAGGCTGCCATCGAGCCTGAGCATATGCAGCACTTCGCCAAGGGGATCGGCAGCGCCCGGCGGATGAAAATGGACTTCGGTCATGGCAGCCCTCTCGCACTGACGAGGTTTTGGACGATCTGCATATTAAAATGGTCAAACTGCGATAGAAAGTCCAGAGTGGAGCCACAATCTTGAAGCGGCATAATCCATGGGAGACCATCATGACCGCATCACCAATTCTCGTTATCGGAGCGACAGGCAAAGTTGGCCGCCGCGTCGTCGCCAAACTGACGGCCTCCGGCCACGCCGTGAGGGCAGCAGGACGGCAGGCAGCGTTGCCTTTCGACTGGCAGGACCGCAGCACCTGGCCGGCGCAATTTTCGGGGGTCGAAACGGCCTATATTTCCTATTATCCCGACCTTGCCGCGCCGGGTGCCGGGAGCGACATAGCAGCCTTGATCGAAACAGCACGGACAGCCGGTCTCAAGCGCATGGTGCTGCTTTCGGGGCGCGGGGAAACCGGCGCCGAGCGCTGCGAATCCATCCTGGCCGAAAGCGGCCTGGGCTACACGCTGTTGCGCGCGGCCTTCTTCAACCAGAATTTCACGGAAGGTCATATGTATCCCGGCGTAATGGCCGGCCAACTGGCTCTGCCAGCCGGTATGCGGCTCGAACCGTTCATCGATGTGAACGACATTGCCGAAATCGCAGCGGTGGCGCTCACCGATGATCGCCATCACAACCAGCTCTACGAGCTCACCGGCCCGCGCCTGCTGAGCTTTGCCGACGCCGCCGCCGAGATCAGCGCAGCCAGCGGGCGGCCGCTGTCCTACCAGCCAATTGGCCTTGACGACTTTCACGCGGCTATCGCCAGCGAGATGGGACCGGACACTGCCGGACTTTACACCGAGCTTTTCCGCGAGGTGTTCGACGGCCGCAACGAATCCACGACCAATGGCGTGTATCGGGCACTGGGCCGGCCGGCGACGGATTTTGCGGAATTCTGCCGCGACGCAGCGGAGCGCGGCGCCTGGCGGCAGGCGGCCTGATCCATGGCGACCTGGCTTATGCGGATATTGCTCCTTTCGGGGGCGCTCACCGCTATTGTCTTGGCATGCGCCATCTTGCTGGTGCCCGGCCCATTCTATGCCGGGTATGAAATCAACACCGCCGGGCAGGTCAGTTTGCTCAATGAGCTCAAGGCACCTGCGCTGCTCATCCTGATAGCGGGACTGACACAGGCCGCCGGCGTGTGGCGAGCCGGCTGGATGCGCCAGGGAACCATGGCAGGCGCGGTGCTTTTCCTCAGCTTCGGCCTTTCCCGCACATTCTCGCTACTCATCGACGGACCGCCATCGGCCGGGTTGTTGTGGGTGCTGGCGGCAGAGATGGCACTCGGCATGCTCTTTACGCTTGCATTGTGGTGGCAGAGCCGAATTGAGGCCGAATAAATGCACGAAACTGAATGGGGCGCCTTGCCCCATTCACCCCACTCCGATAGACCGCAGCAAATCGCAAGGGATGCGACATGCCGCAGCAGACTTCTCGCGCCGGGCAATCCGGCGAATTTCCCCCATTCGCCCAGCGCCACCTCATTTCCATCGCCGATCTGCAGCAGCACGAAATCGTGCAATTGCTCGACCGCGCCGAAGGCATGATCGAGGTTTCCCGGCAGGAACGGAAATCGCTTCCGACCCTGTCGGGCAAGACGCAGATCAATCTCTTCTTCGAGCCGTCCACCCGCACGCAGTCCTCGTTCGAGATCGCCGGCAAGCGGCTTGGCGCGCTGGTGGTCAACATGTCGGTCAAGACCAGCTCTGTCTCCAAGGGCGAGACATTGGTGGATACGGCAGCGACGCTCAACGCCATGCGGCCCGATGTGCTTGTGGTGCGCCATTCGGCAGCGGGCGCGGTGGAATTGCTCAGCCAGAAGGTCGGTTGCTCGGTCATCAATGCCGGCGACGGTGCGCATGAACACCCGACACAGGCGCTGCTCGATGCGCTGACCATTCGTAACCACAAGGGTACGCTTGCAGGGTTGACGGTCGCCATTTGCGGCGACATTGCCAATTCCCGGGTCGCGCGCTCGAACCTGCTGCTGCTGGGCGCGCTCAATGTGCGTACCCGCGTGATCGCCCCGCGAACCCTGCTCCCGGCGGGAATTGAAAACCTGGCCACCGAAGTCTTCACCAACATGGAAGAAGGATTGAAGGGCGCTGATGTGGTGATGATGCTGCGGCTTCAGCATGAGCGCGCCAATGGCAAGATGATCCCTTCAGTGCGCGAGTATTACCGCTTCTACGGGCTGGACGAAGCACGGCTGGCCCATGCAAAGCCCGACGCTATCGTCATGCATCCCGGCCCGATGAATCGCGGCGTCGAGATCGACCCCGCCATTGCCGATGGCCCGCGCAGCGTCATTACCGACCAGGTGGAAATGGGCGTGGCCGTGCGCATGGCCGTGCTCGACGCGCTCCTGCCTGCGAGGAACCACGCATGACCCGTCCCCTGCTCATCGAGAATGCCCGTATCGTCGATCCGGCCTCCGGAACGGATCAGGTGGGTGCGGTGCTGGTCGAAAATGGTACGATCAGCGACCTCGCTTTGGGAGGTCCGGTCGGCGTGCCGGACGATGCCGAAGTCATCAATGCCAACGGCCATGTGCTGGCACCCGGCCTGATCGACATGCGCGTCTTTGTCGGCGAACCCGGCAAGGAATACCGCGAAACACTCGCCTCGGCCGGCGCGGCAGCCGTTTCGGGTGGCGTCACTTCCTTCGTGATGATGCCGGACACGACCCCTGTCGTGGATGATGGCGCGCTGGTGGATTTCCTCATTCGCCGCGCCGAAGCCCAGTCGCCGGCGCGCATCCTGCCGGCAGCCGCCATTACCAAGGGGCTGGGCGGCCAGGAGATCACCGAATTCGGGCTGCTCAAGGAAGCTGGCGCAGTCTGCCTGACCGATGGTGCATCCTCGATCCAGTCCACGGCCCTGCTCCGCAGCGCCATGGCCTATGCCGCCAATTTCGACATGGCTTTCGTCCACCATGTTGCCGATGCCGGCCTGGTCGGCGGCGGCGTGATGAATGAGGGCTTCTTCGCCACCATTCTCGGCCTCAAGGGCATTCCGCGCGAAGCCGAAACCATTCCGCTGGCCCGCGACCTGCAACTGGCGGCCCTCACCAGGGTGCGCTACCACGCAGCACAGGTTTCCACCGAAGGCTCGGTTGCGCTGCTCAAGGCAGCCAAAACGCGCAACAATAAGGTTACGGCAGGCATTTCGATCAACAATCTCTGCCTCAACGAAAACGACATCGGCCGCTATCGTTCCTATTTCAAGCTCAATCCGCCCCTTCGCGCCGAGGATGACCGGCAGGCCGTCATCGAGGGCCTGCGCTCCGGCGTGATCGACACGATCCATTCCGACCATGATCCGCAGGACAGCGAGGTCAAACGCCAGCCCTTTGCCGAGGCATCCAATGGCGCCATCGGCCTCGAAACCCTGCTCGCTGCCGCGCTGCGGCTGGTGCATTCGGGCGATGTGGACCTGCTCACAGTGCTCCGCGCCATGACCAGCCGCCCGGCCGAAATCCTCGGCCTCCAAAGTGGCCGTATTGCCAAGGGCGCCCCGGCGGATCTTATTCTGTTTGATCTCGACTATCCCTGGCAGGTCAATGAGCGCGATCTGCGTTCAAAATCCCGCAATACCAGTTTTGAAAATGCCCGCATGCAGGGCAAGGTCATGCGGACGATTGTCGGCGGCAAAACTGTTTATGAACACAAGGATTGATAGTGACCATTCCCTTTTTCGACGGCCATAACGACACCCTGCTTCGCCTTTTGGAAAAGCCGAGGGACGCCCGTGTCGCCGGCTTTGTGGAAGGGACACAGGACGGTCACATCGATCTGCCACGCGCCAGGACGGCAGGCATGGCGGGCGGGTTTTTCGCCATGTTCCCGCCCCCGGTAAAGACGGACCTTGCCGCGGTCGCTGCCAGCCCCGGTTCCGGCAAGGGCGAGTTGCCACCGGAGCTCGGCCTGGCAGATGCGCAATATTCCACCAATGGCATGGCGGCGCTGCTGCTCGATCTGGAGCGGGCGGGCGCCCTCAATATCTGCCGTAGCGCAGCCGAGATTCGGACGTCGATCGCACAGGACAAGCTCGCAGCCATCTTCCATATCGAAGGCGCCGAAGCTATCGACACGGACTTTCGCTCCTTTGAAGTGCTTTACGCGGCAGGCCTGCGGTCCATCGGCATCACATGGAGCCGCGCCAATGCCTTCGGCACCGGCGTGCCCTTCCGCCACAATGCCGATCCCGATATCGGACCCGGCCTCAGCGATGCGGGCAAGGAACTGGTGCGTATCAGCGACGCGCGCGGTGTCATGATCGATCTCAGCCATCTCAATGCCGCCGGCTTCCGCGATGTTGCCGCGATTTCAACCAAGCCACTTGTCGCCACCCATTCCAATGTTCATGCCATCTGCCCCGGCACGCGCAATCTGACCGACTGGCAGCTTGCCGCCATAAGGGAAAGCAAGGGCATTGTGGGGCTCAACTTTGCCACGGGTTTCCTGCGGCCCGATGGAAAGATGGACCCTGATACCGGTATCGACATCATGGTCAGCCATATCGACGCGCTGGTGGAAGCGCTGGGCGAGGATGGCGTGGCGCTGGGCAGCGACTTCGACGGTGCCACCATGCCCAATTCCATCGGCGACGTGACCGGCGTGCCCAAGCTGCTGCAGGCCCTGCTGGACAAGGGCTATGGCGAGGCACTGGTGCGCAAGATCGCGCTGGAAAACTGGCTGGGGCTGGTGGAGCGGGTCATCGGCTGATCCGTCCCAACGTCATTGCCCGGCCAGTCCGGGCAATCCATGTCTCAGCTATAGCGCAGGCCGACCAATTGCCCGCTGGACCACTCCACCTGCCCGGCCAGATCCAGTTCCAGCAACAGGATCTGCATGGCGTGAGGCGCGATGCCGGTCTGGGCAATCAGTTCATCGACTTCAACCGGAGTGGTCGATAAAGCCTCCAGCAAACGCGCACGGTCGCTGTCTGCGGGCGGCGACAGGTCGCTGGCCCCCGTCCCGTTTGGCAGCCATTCCGGATCGAACAGCGCCGAGCGCGCCGGGTCCGCACTGCCCAGCCCTTCGATGATGTCATCGGCATTGGTCACCAGCCGCGCGCCCTGCTGAATCAGCAGATTTCCGCCTTCCGCGCGGGGATCGAGCGGTGAACCGGGCACGGCGAACACGTCCCGGTTCTGTTCCAGGGCCAGCCTTGCGGTGATCAGCGAGCCGGAGCGTTTTGCCGCCTCCACCACGACTACACCGAGCGACAGACCGGAAACCAGCCGGTTGCGCCTTGGAAAGTCGCGGGCGCGCGGCTCCCAGCCCAGCGGCATTTCGGTCAGCAATGCCCCGCCATGATCGAGAATATCGTGGGCCAGCGGAATGTTTTCGTCGGGATAGATGCGGTCGAAGCCACCGGCGAGAACAGCAATGGTGCCGGTTTCGAGCGCGGCCTTGTGTGCTGCGCTGTCGATGCCGCGCGCCAGGCCCGAGATGATCACATAGCCCTTGGCACCCAGATCAGCGGCGAGCAGCCGCGTCATCTTCATGCCTGCACTGGAGGCGTTGCGGGCCCCGACAATGCCGACGCTGCGCTGCCAGTCGAGTTTTTCTCCGCCTGCCATGGTCACCAGTGGCGGTGCGGCGGGAATGAAATTGAGATGATTGGGGTAGTCCGGCTCGCCTTGAGCCACCAGTCGCGCCCCATAGCGCGAAAGCCCGGCGATCTCGTCTTCGGCGCGCGCCTGGCTGATGACCTGCAGGGGACGCGCCGCCTGCTTGCTGAGGTCCGGCAGAGCCGCAATGGCAGCCTCTGCGGAGCCGAAGCGGTTGAGCAACTGGCGGAAGGTGACCGGGCCGATATTGTCGGTGCGGACCAGCCGCAACCAGGCAATGCGTTGGGCGGGCGTGAGAATATTGGTCTCCCGCCCCTTCAACATCAGCCGGCCTTGCTGCCGCCGATTTTCGGTTCGGTGCCTTTGAGCAGGCGGGCGATGTTCTCCCGATGCTGAAAGAACAGCAGCAGTGCCAGGCCGAGAACGATCAGCGCCAGCCTTTCGCTGCCCAGCACATAAGCGAAGATCGGGGCCGTGGCCGCGGCAGTCAGAGCGGCCAGCGACGACATCTTGCGGGTAAAGGCGATCAGCAGCCAGACGGCGCAGAAAATCAAACCCACGATCCAGTTCAGGGCCAGCAGCGATCCGATCATAACCGCCACGCCCTTGCCGCCCTTGAATCCGAGCCAGACGGGGAAGCAATGGCCAAGAAACGCGCCAAGCGCAGCCAGCCGCGCTGCATCCTCACCCCAGAAATAGCGAGCGATCAGGATTGGTACGACCGCCTTGAGCGCATCGAGCACCAGTGTGGCCGCCGCAACTTTCTTGTTACCGGTGCGCAGCACATTGGTGGCGCCAATATTGCCGGAGCCGATCTTGCGGATGTCGCCCAGTCCAGCGGCCTGCGTGAGGATAAGACCGAATGGAATGGAGCCGAAAAGATAGCCCATCAATGCGGCAAGCAGCAGCGGTAGAATGTCCATAGGCGTTTTCGCCTCCCGTTTTGCGCAAGAGTTAGCCCCGCTGCGCATCCGGCCACAAGGGAAAAGCGGCAGGAGCCCACAATTTGGCAAAGCCGGACCAATCGCCTACATAGGGATTAACTCCCCAAAGCCCCGACACATGGCCAAGACACCAAAACCCAAAAATACGTCCGGTCCCAAGCGCCCGCGCAAGGTTGCCGCCTATGAATTGCCGACGCGCGAACAGCTTCTGGAAGCGCTGGCGCAGCAGGATGACATCAAGGGCAAGCGCGATCTCGCCAAAGTCTTCGGCATCCGCGGCGACCTGCGCAAGCCGTTCAAGGCCATGCTCAACGAGCTGGAAGGCGAAGGCGTCATCACGCGCACCCGCAAGACGCTGCGCCGCACCGCCGCCCTGCCCCATGTCACCGTGCTCGACATCCCCACGGACGCCGACCCCGATGATCTCCACGCCTTTCCGGCGCAGTGGAACGACGAAGAAGGCGAAAAGCCGCGGGTTCGCGTGCTGGTCGATTCCCGCTCCCGCGTCGTGCCCGCCCCCGGCGATCGGATCCTGGCGCGGATCGATGCGGGCGAAGATGTCATTCCGGACTATTCCGCCAAGCCCATGAAGGTGCTGGACAAGCCGCGCCGCGCCCATATCGGCATTGTCCGCATGGACGATGACGGCGCGCGCCTCATTCCCGTGGATCGCAAACAGAAGGAAATGCGCATTCCGCTCGGTGATCTCGGCAAGGCCGCCGATGGCGATCTGGTCGAGGTGGAGGTGAAACTGTCCGGCCGGCTAATGCTGCCCCGCGCCCGCGTCACCGCCGTGATCGGCAACCCCAAGTCCGAAGGCGCAGTCTCGCTGATCGCCATCCACAATCTCGAAATCCCTCATGTCTTCCCCTCCAGCGTTATCCGCGAGGCCGAGGAGGCGACGGAAGCGACGCTCAAGGGCCGCGAAGACTGGCGCGAGCTGCCGCTGATCACCATCGACCCCGCCGACGCCAAGGACCATGACGACGCGGTTCATGCCGCGCCGGACGAAGACCCTGCCAATCCGGATGGCTTTGTCGTCACCGTGGCCATTGCGGACGTGTCCGCCTATGTCCTCCACGGCACGGCGCTTGATCGTGAAGCCTATCTGCGCGGCAATTCGGTCTATTTCCCGGATCGCGTCGTGCCGATGCTGCCCGAGCGGATCTCCAATGAACTCTGTTCGCTCAAGGAAGGCGTGGCCCGTGCCGCATTGGCCGTTCGCATGGTCATGGGCGCCGATGGACGCAAGAAGAGCCATTCCTTCCATCGCATCCTGATGCGCTCGGCGGCCAAGCTCAGCTATCAGCAGGCGCAGGCCGCTATCGACGGCAAGCCTGACGACCAGACCGGTCCCCTGCTCGAACCCATTCTGCGCCCGCTCTGGGCCGCCTATGGCGCCATGGCCAAGGCACGAGATCATCGCGGCCCGCTCGATCTCGACCTGCCGGAGCGCAAGATCCTGCTTGATGACAAGGGTTTCGTGCGCGACATCCATGTGCCGGAGCGGCTCGACGCCCACCGTCTGATCGAAGAGATGATGATTGCCGCCAATGTCGCGGCGGCCGAAACGCTGGAGCAGAAGCGCACCGAACTGCTCTATCGCGTCCACGACGAACCAAGCTCGGAAAAGCTGCAGGCCCTGCGCGAGTTTCTCGGTTCGCTTGATATTGCCGTGAAGAAATCCGACAGCGTCCGAGCCGCTGATTTCAACGGTATTCTTGGCCAGGCGCGCAAGGCGGGCAATATCGAGCAGGTCAGCGAAATGGTACTGCGCAGCCAGGCGCAAGCGGAATATTCGGCGGAGAATTATGGCCATTTCGGCCTCAATCTCGACCGTTATGCCCATTTCACTTCGCCCATCCGCCGCTATGCCGACCTCATCGTGCATCGCGCGCTGGTTCGGGCACTTGATCTTGGCCCTGATGGCCTGACCGAACAGGAAGCCACCAAGCTCGCCGGCATTGCCCAGCATATCTCGGCGACCGAGCGCCGCGCCATGCTGGCCGAGCGGGAGACCTCCGACAGGCTGCTGGCACAATATCTGTCAGAGCGGATCGGCGCGAAATTCCTCGGCAGAATTTCCGGCGTCACCCGATCCGGCCTCTTCATTCGCCTCACCGAAACCGGCGCCGACGGGTTCATTCCCGCATCGACACTCGGGCAGGATTTTTATCGCTATGTCGAAGAGCGGCAGGCCATGATCGGCGAACGCTCCGGGGAAACCTTCACGCTGGGCGACAAGGTGGAAGTGCGCCTGCTCGAAGCGGCACCCGTTGCCGGTGCGTTACGCTTCGAGCTGCTGTCGGAAGGCAGGCGCGGCAATCCGCCATCTGGCCGACGGTCGCACAAAGGCCCATCTAAGAGCTTCGGTCCCAAGGGCCGGAGAAAGAGGTAACTGATGACCGATCAGGCCAAAACTCTCGATCAGCGCAGCGTTGGCAGCGCCATGTGGCGCGGCACGCTCTGCCGCTGCCCCCATTGCGGCCAGGGCAGGATGTTTCGCGCCTATCTCAAGGTCGCGGACCAATGCAATGTGTGTGGCGAGGAACTGAACCATCACCGCGCCGATGACTTCCCGCCCTATATCGCCATCACCATCGTTGGCCACATCATCATCTTCCTGATGCTGCATATGGACATGGCCTACAGGGTTGAGCCAATCACCTATATCTACACGATGATTCCACTGGCCATCGTGCTGCCCCTGGCCATGCTCCCCTCGATCAAGGGCGCCATCGTCGGCCTGCAATGGGCCAATCGCATGTATGGCTTCGGACCGTCGCGCAGCGTGGATTGATCCGGTGGATCAATCCGAGGTCCGAAGGCCATAAGAGCCGGTGCCGATAGCCGGCATCGCTTCGGGTTGGCGGGGAGCCACTAGTCAAACCGGCTCCCCTCTTTGGCCTTCACCATCGCCTTGGGCCTGAATCTCAGCCCGGACCATTCTGCATCTATTGCGACCTGCCGCACCGGACGCCAGCCGGCCTTGTCCAGCGGTGACCAGCCCAGATCGCGGTTCAGTCCGCTGGCCTTGGCGGCCTCCCCCTTGCGATAGGCCACCCAAAGCAGCCCATCGGGCGGCATTTCTGCCAGTATGCGCGGCGTGAGCGCCTCGACCTCGGCAGCTGAGTCGAAAAACGCCAGCACGCCGTCATACTCATCCTTCTCGTGGACCGGCTCAACCTCCGCGCCGGCGGTGATTTCTTCGGCAATGGACTGCGGAACATTGATGAGCCAGAGCCTGGCTCCCGCCTTGATCTGAAGTTTGTGCAGCAATTCGGTCGGCGCGGTCATCAAAGGCTCCTCGCGTTCACGCTATCGACTTGACAACGGGCCGCAAATCCGTAGGTTGCGCCCAAATTCCGGCGCTGCCTCGTAGCGGCGCCTTTCGCTTTGTGAAGGACCACGACCATGGCCAAGGCCGCCACCATCAAGATCAAGCTCGTCTCGACGGCCGATACCGGCTTTTTCTACGTGACGAAGAAGAATGCCCGTACCCAGACTGAAAAGCTGGCCTTCAAGAAGTACGATCCGGTCGTGCGCAAGCATGTCGAATTCAAGGAAGCCAAGATCAAGTAATCTGGCTTACCGCACCGAATGAACAAAACCCCGCAAGCAATTGCGGGGTTTTGTTTTTGGGACAACACTCGCAAGATTGCGGCACGCTGGCGCTACTCCCCTTCCGGCGCTGGCCAAAGTGCAACGGCACGGAAGCGGAGCGCGTGCGCGTCCACAAGGTACGATACCCATTTCGATGGGAAAGAGAGTGGCTGGTCCGGAGCGGCATGTCGAAGAGGCCACTCTGTCCGCATCCGGACCAACCGCCCTACGGGAAGCTCAGGAGTTGCGGCGGACCTGAGGTATGGCCGTAGGGACCCTTAGGCCTATTGGGAAATATCCCAAGGCCGTTGAAAGGAAACCTACGCCCAAGCTGCGGAAAGTCCAAGCACTTACAGGTGCTTCGATCTGACAACTCTTTATTAATTATAACAAATAACCCTAATGCGCCGGATTGCATCGAATAGTCATGCGGCGTCGAAGATAACCCTGTTCCGGCCTTCTCTCTTGGCGCGGTAAAGAGCAACGTCGGCCCGCTTGATCATGCCCTCGGGCGTGTCGGTCAGGCTGTCATTGAGCGACACGCCCACCGACACCGTCACCGCCAGCGGTCGTGCCGCGCCAACATCGAAGAATTTTTCGCTGATGGATTCCCGGACGCGCTCGGCGACGGCCTCGGCGTGGGTGAAATCGGTGTCGGGCATGAGCACCACAAATTCCTCGCCGCCAAAGCGGCAGGCAAGGTCCACCCCGCGAATATTGCGCCGTAGCCGCGCCGAAAACTCGCGCAGGACGGCATCGCCGATATCGTGGCCATAGGTGTCGTTGACGGCCTTGAAGTGGTCCATGTCGAGGATCATCAGCGCCAGATCGCGTTGCTGCTCCTGCGCCTTGCTCAACATGATGCTGAGATGGCGCTCGAAGTAGCGCCGGTTGTAAAGCCCAGTCAGCGCGTCGGTGACGGCCATGGCCAGCGTATTGTTGACGCTCTGGCGCAGCTCCAGCGCGTAGCGATGCCGCCTGACCTGCGTGCGCACCCGCGCCATCAATTCGTTGCGCTCCACCGGACGGTGGATAAAATCGTTGATGCCAAGATCGAGTGCCCGCACCACGCGCGGCTTGTCGGCGGGGTCGGCCATCAGGATGATCGGCAGATTGCGTGTGTGCTCGACGGTGCGCACCTGCGAACAGACCCGCAGCGGATCGAAATCGCCGAGGCTCATGCTCACCAGAGCCAGCTCATAACTGGCGCCGCTGACCTGGAAAACCGCATCCGCCGGCTCGGTCAGAATATCGACCTGATGCTCGGGCACCAGAAAATTCCGGATCCGCTCAGCGTGCCGGAGGTCGGTATCGATGATCAGAACCGAACCGCCGCTGGCCGAAATGGAATCCATGAGGCGCAAGGCATCTTCGCTGGCGATCTGTTGGCTGGTGGCCGCGCGCGCGCGCAGCTCGTCAGTCAGTGACTTCAGGCGCACCAGGCTTTTGACGCGCGCCATGAGCTGGGTGTCATCCACCGGCTTGGTCAGGAAGTCATCGGCACCCGCTTCAAGCCCCTGCACCCTGTCCGAAGGCTGATCCAGGGCCGTCACCATCAGGACCGGAATATGGTGGGTATGCGGGTCGGCCTTGAGCCGCCGGCACACTTCAAAGCCGTCCATTTCAGGCATCATCACGTCGAGCAGGACGATGTCGACTTCCTGGCTCTGGCAGATGGCGATGGCCTCGGCACCGGAATTGGCCGTCAGCACTTCATAATATTCGGCGGTCAGCCGCGCTTCGAGCAAACGGACATTGGTCGGAATGTCATCGACGATAAGAACACGCGCGGTCACAACACTACCCCGGAAAAACGCACCGGCCCACCGGCATGTTCACGCCGACGTTCAACCCGCCAGAAGTCCGCCGCTCGTCACGACGATCTATTCAGGCTGGCCCAATATAATGGGCAATGGTTTCCAGAAAGTGAGATACCGAGATTGGCTTGGAGATGTATCCCTCGCAGCCGCCCTGCAAAATCCGTTCTTCATCGCCCTTCATGGCGAACGCCGTCACCGCGATCACCGGAATATGGGCCAGTTGCTCATCGTCCTTGAGCCATTTGGTGACCACAAGGCCCGAGACTTCGGGCAGCTGAATATCCATCAGGATCAGGTCGGGCATATGGGCGCGCGCCAGATCCAGTGCTTCCATGCCGTTGCGGGTCTGGATCACTGAATATCCGCGCGATTCCAGGAGATCGTTGAAGAGCTTCATGTTCAGCTCATTGTCTTCCACGATCATCACAGTCTTGGGCATTTTTCCCTCGCTTGACGCCGGCCCGTTGATGCACGGTCCTTCGCTTCTTCAGCTATTTCGGCTAGCATCAAAACCGTTACAAAACATCAAATGAGGCCCGTCTTGCCCCTCTCCGACCGCGCCGCGCCGGATGTCTCCGCACTTGCCGATGCCTGCCTGGGCTATCTCGCGGAAAATCCCGAGGAGCTTCTGGCCTTCATGCAGCATGCCGGGCTCGATCCGCAGAGCCTGCGTGCCGCGGTCGGCAGCGAGCGCCTGCAACACGGCCTTATCGACTACTTTGCCTCAAACGAAGCGATTCTGCTTGCCCTCTGCGCCAATGGCGGTTTTTCGCCGGAATCCTTCATGCGCGTCTGGCACCGGCTTAACCGGGTGGAATGAATGGGCGCTGACTGGCTCTGTCGGGATTGCCTGACCAACGGCAGAAGTGCGGCGGCACCCAACCGCTGCCCGGCCTGCGGGTCGCCGCGCCTGCGCAGCCATGCCGAGCTTTTCTCGCTCTCCATAGCCCATGTCGACTGCGACGCCTTCTATGCCTCGGTCGAAAAGCGGGACGATCCCTCGCTGATCGACAAGCCGCTGATCATTGGCGGCGGCGTGCGGGGCGTCGTCTCGACCTGCTGTTATATCGCGCGCCAATCCGGCGTGCGCTCGGCCATGCCGATGTTCAAGGCCCGCGAGCTCTGTCCCGATGCGGTGATCATCAAGCCGAACATGGCCAAATATGTCGAAGTCAGCCGCATGATCCGCAGGCATATGGATGCGCTGACGCCGCTGGTCGAGCCGATCTCCATCGATGAGGCGTTTCTGGACCTGACCGGCACCGAGAAAGTCCACAAGTCGCCCCCTGCCCTGACCCTTGCCCGCTTTGCCCGCACCATTGCCCAGGAGGTGGGCGTCACCATCTCTGTCGGGCTCAGCCACAACAAGTTTCTCGCCAAGGTCGCCTCGGATCTCGACAAGCCGCGCGGCTTCGCGGTGATCGGACAGGCCGAGACCCTCGCCTTCCTCGCACCCAAGCCGATCAACCTGATTTACGGCGTCGGCAAGGTCTTTTCCGAGAGCCTGAAAAAGGACGGCTATCACACCATTGGCCAGCTCCAGCAGGAAGACCCCACAAGGCTGATGAAGCTTTATGGCGAATCGGGCGCGCGGCTGGCGCGGCTGGCGCAGGGCCAGGACAGCCGGCGGGTTTCCCTTGACGGGGAGATGAAGACCATTTCGTCGGAAACCACCTTCAACCGCGACCATTCAAGTCTCGAAGAATTGTCCACCGAGCTTCTGAAATGCTCGGAACGCCTGTCGGAGCGGCTCAAATCGAAGAATGTCGTGGGCGACACGGTGACGCTGAAGCTCAAGACGGCCGGATTTAAGTTGCGCACGCGCGCCCGACACCTGATGATGCCGACACAGCTTGCCAATGTGTTATACGAAACCGGCATGAGCCTGTTGCAGCGCGAGGTCGATGGCACCTCGTTCCGGCTGATCGGCATTGGCGTTTCGGGCATTGAGGCGGCAGACGGGTCCGACCCCGTGGATCTGCTGGAGCCGCTGGTGGCACGCAAGGCGGCGGCGGAACGGGCAATGGACCGGGTCCGCACCCGTTTTGGACGCGGCGCCGTCGTCCGCGGCAAGCTCTATACATCCCGGCCCGATACCGCGCCGGTTTCCGAAGAAGAAGCAGAAGACCTCGAAGGCAAGACCAGATGACCGATCCGATCGAAAAGCTCCGCGAATATGGCTATGAACTCCCCGCCCCCAAGGCGCCGGTGGCCAGCTATGTGCCCGTCACCCGCTCGGGCAATCTCGTCTATATCTCCGGGCAGATTTCGAGCGACGAAAGCGGCGTGGTGCAGGGCCGGCTGGGCGACAACATGAATGTCGTTCAGGGTGGCAATGCCGCCGAACTCTGCGCGGTCAATATCATGGCCCAGGTCGTCCATATGGCCGGCGTGCCGCTGCACGAGATCAAGCAGGTGCTCAAGCTCACTGTGCTGGTGGCGTCCACGCCCGAGTTTTTCGAGCAGCATCTGGTGGCCAATGGCGCCTCGAACCTGTTCGTCGGCGTGCTGGGCGACAAGGGCAAGCATGCCCGCGCCGCGTTCGGCGTCGCCGCCCTGCCGCTGGGCGCCGCCGTGGAAATCGACGCGGTGATCGAGGTCTGATGCCAGGTTGATCTGGGGGCTTCGGGCCCCCATATCGATGCTGTCCATCCTCAAGGCTTCCCTTCACAGTGCCCGACAACGGCTTTACGGCAATTATCCACCCGTCCACGGCCTCGATCTCGCCCGAGGCCTGGAACAGCCTCGTGCCCTCGACGGATGGCCGCGCCGACAATCCCTTTCTCGATCACGCCTTTTTCCGGGCGCTGGAGGAATGCGGCTGCGCGGGTCCTGAAACCGGCTGGCAGCCGCAGCATATTCTGCTGCAGGACGCCGCCGGCAAGGCGGTGGGCCTGCTGCCGCTCTTCCTCAAATCCCATTCCATGGGCGAGTATGTGTTCGACCACGGCTGGGCCAATGCGCTGGAGCGTGCGGGCGGCCATTACTATCCGAAACTGCAGGGCTCGGTGCCCTTCACCCCGGCGACCGCGCCCAAGCTGCTGGTGCCCTCCGGCTCGCTCGAAGTGCAGGCCGCGCTACTGCAAACAGCACAGCAACTGGCTGGACGGCTCAATGCGTCCTCGGTTCACCTGACCTTTGTGCCCGAGGCCGAAGCCGAGCTCGCCGGGTCCATTGACTGGCTGCGCCGCATGGATACCCAGTTCCACTGGCACAATCAGGGTTTTGCTGGTTTCGACGACTTTCTGGATACCCTTTCATCCCGCAAGCGCAAGACCATCCGCCGCGAGCGCCGCGACGCGCTGGCCGATGGCGTTACGGTGCGCTGGCTGACCGGCACGGACATCGAGGAGCGCCACTGGGACGCCTTCTTCGATTTCTATGAGGATACCGGCGCGCGCAAATGGGGCCGCCCCTACCTTAACCGCACCTTCTTTTCCCTGCTCGGCCAATATATGGCCGACCGGGTCGTGCTGATGCTGGCCTATGAGGGTGAAACACCCATTGCCGGCGCCATCAATTTTCGTGGCCGCGACCGGCTCTATGGCCGCAACTGGGGCGCCATCCGGGACGTGCCGTTCCTGCATTTCGAAGTCTGCTACTATCAGGCCATAGACTATGCCATCGCCCACAAGCTTGCCGTGGTAGAGGCCGGCGCACAGGGCGAACACAAGCTGGCGCGCGGCTATGCGCCGGTGACCACCCATTCGGTGCATTGGATCGCCCATCCGGGCCTCCGCCATGCTGTCGCCGACTACCTCGAAAACGAGCGCCCGGCCGTCGAGCGCGAACAGGCGCTTCTGGAAAATTTCACGCCTTTCAGGAAGGGCGAGCGGCAGGAGCGGTAGCCGACGCCGGGATGACATCGCCCGCGCAAGGCCGTACACAGAACGGAATAGAGGGAGCGCATCATGGCCTACGATTCCACCAATATCTTTGCAAAAATCCTCAGGGGCGAGCTGCCCTGCCACAAGGTCTATGAGGACGACAATGCACTGGTGATGATGGATATTTTCCCGCAATCGAAGGGCCACACGCTCATCATCCCCAAGGCCGCGTCCCGTAACCTTCTTGATGCCGATCCGGCGGCGCTCTCGGCCATCATGCCGCTGGTGCAGCGCGTCGCCGCGGCGGTCAAGACCGCCACCCAAGCCGATGGCATTCGCCTCGCCCAGTTCAACGAGGCGCCGGCGGGGCAGACCGTGTTCCACCTCCATTTCCACATCATCCCCGCCTATGAAGGCGTTGCACTGGGCGCCCATGGCGGCGGCAAGGCCGACGATGCGGAACTGGCGTCTCTGGCTAAAGACATAGCGGCACGACTCTAGCCATGGCCCCTGCCCGCCACCTGGCATTCGGCATGATCCTCACCGGCGCCGCCGGATTTGTCGATGCCGTCGGCTTCATCGAGCTGGGCGGCTATTTCGTTTCCTTCATGAGCGGCAATACCACGCAGGGCGGTGCAGCCCTGATCGAGGGCGCATGGCCGGTTTTCGGCTTCACGCTGTCTTTGGTGGCGCTGTTCTTCATCGGCTCGACCATTGGCGCCTTTCTGGCCTTTTCAAGCCTGCGCTGGGGTCCAGCACTGGCCAGCGGCGCGGTGTTCCTGGGCGTTCTTGCCACCATGGCCATGGTGCTGCTCGGTGTTCCGGCCGCCACTGCCATGCTGGTGCTCGCCGCTTCGGCCGGCGCCCAGAACGCCATCCTGCCCATGCGCAACACCGTCCGGCTCGGCGCCACTTTTGTCACCGGGACGCTCTATACCGCCGGTCAGGAGCTGGCACTCGCCATGCAGGGCAAGGTGCCGCCGCTGCGATGGCTCCAGCATCTGGTCATCTGGTTCGGCCTTCTGGGCGGCGCGGTGCTTGGCGCTTGGCTTTACAAGCTGGCCGGCATCAATGCGCTGGCCCTTCCGGTTGCAACATATGCAGCTTTTACCCTCGGCCACCTTTGGGCGGCGCGGCAGGCTTGAGCGATTGGTAGCCATGCCGTCCGCCCGCCTGCGGTCAGATATTCACGCCGCCTTCGATCTCGCGCAGTTCCAACGCGAGCCCATCGATACCGTTGTCGATATGCAATTGCAGGAACTCGCTTGCCAGCTGGCTCGCGGCAGCCAGATCGGGCGCTTCAAGAATGGCATAGCCGCCGATCACTTCCTTGGCTTCGGAGAACGGCCCATCGGTCACGACCGTGCCGCCCTTGCCGGTCAGACGCTTGCCTTGATCGGCAGGCTTGAGGCCGCCGGTCGAAATCAGCTTGCCCTCGGCAACCGCCTTTTCCATCCACGGTCCCATGGCGTCCATCAGGTCCTGGGTCACATCTTCCGGCTTGAGGTCGGCGGGCGGGATAATGGCCATGAAATAGCGCATTCGAGATATCTCCAACTTGGCTGACAGACAGCGCAGCCTGCACCCGGACAACGAGCGGAACGGGCGAGGATCGACAAATCCTGCACCACCAGATGCAAAAAAGGCCGGGGTCTCCCCCCGGCCTTTGCTATTTTCAGCTCTTGTCCGCTGTTGCCTTGGGCTTTTTCGGCCTCGGCAGGGCTTTCGGCTTGGCCGGGCGCGGTGGCGTCGCCACCAGTTCCAGCTTCGCCTCGCTCCCTTCGCCGATCACCGCGACCGTGACATTGCCGCCATTGACCAGCTCGCCAAACAGAACCTGATCGGCCAGTGGTTTCTTGACATGCTCCTGGATCACGCGACCCAGCGGGCGCGCACCCATGCGTTCGTCATAGCCATGCTCGGCCAGCCAGTCTGCGGCTTCCGGGGTGAGGTTGATCGTGACGCCGCGCTCGGCCAACTGGCCTTCGAGCTGCAGCACGAACTTCTCGACCACACGGCGCACCACTTCGCGCGGCAGCGGCGCAAACGAGATGATGGCGTCGAGACGGTTGCGGAATTCGGGCGAGAAGGTGCGGTTGATCGCCTCTTCATCGTCACCCTTTTCGCGCTTACGACCGAAACCGATCGGCGAGCGGGCCAGTTCGGATGCACCGACATTGGACGTCATGATCAGAATGACATTGCGGAAATCGACCGCCTTGCCGTTGTGATCGGTCAGCTTGCCGTGGTCCATCACCTGCAACAGGATGTTGTAGAGGTCCGGATGGGCCTTTTCGATTTCGTCCAGCAGCACCACGCAATGCGGATGCTGGTCGACACCATCGGTCAGAAGACCACCCTGATCGAAGCCGACATAGCCCGGAGGCGCGCCGATCAGGCGGCTGATCGTATGGCGTTCCATATATTCGGACATGTCGAAGCGCAGCAGTTCGACGCCGAGCGTATCGGCCAGCTGCTTGGCGACTTCCGTCTTGCCGACACCGGTCGGGCCCGTAAACAGATAGGAACCAATCGGCTTTTCCGGTTCGCGCAGGCCCGCCCGGGCCAGCTTGATCGCCGAGGACAGCGCCGTGATCGCATCGTCCTGCCCGAACACCACCGTGCGCAGGCTCTGTTCGAGCCCGGACAGGAGTTCGGCATCGGACTTGGAGACCGACTTGGGCGGAATGCGCGCAATCGAGGCGATTGTGGTTTCGATATCTTCCACATCGATCAGCTTCTTGCGCTGGTCTTCGGGCACAAGCATCTGGCTGGCGCCGGTCTCGTCGATCACATCGATGGCCTTGTCGGGCAGCTTGCGGTCGGTGATGTAGCGCGCGCTCAGTTCCACGGCAGCCTTGAGGGCGTCGTCCGTGTACTTGATCTTGTGGAAGTCCTCGAAATAGGGCCGCAGGCCCTTCACGATCTCGATGGCATCGGGCACCGAAGGCTCGTTGACGTCGATCTTCTGGAAGCGGCGGACCAGGGCCCGGTCTTTTTCAAAGAACTGACGATATTCCTTATAGGTGGTCGAGCCGATGCAGCGGATCGCCCCGCTCGCCAGAGCAGGCTTGAGCAGGTTGGACGCATCGAGCGCGCCGCCCGAAGTCGCTCCGGCGCCGATCATGGTGTGAATTTCGTCGATGAAGAGCACCGCATGCGGCATCTTTTCGAGTTCCTTCATCACCTGCTTGAGGCGTTCCTCGAAGTCACCGCGATAGCGGGTACCGGCGAGCAGCGAGCCCATGTCGAGCGAATAGATCACCGCTTCCTTGAGCACTTCGGGAACGTCGCCCTCGACTATTCTGCGGGCAAGACCTTCGGCAATGGCGGTCTTGCCGACGCCGGCATCGCCGACATAGAGCGGGTTGTTCTTGGACCGGCGGCACAGCACCTGGATGGTCCGGCGCAGCTCCAGATCGCGGCCGATCAATGGATCGACCTTTCCGGCCTTGGCCTTCTCATTGAGGTTGACGCAGAAATCGGCGAGCGCCGAGCTTTTCTTGCCTTCGGCCCCGCCTTCGGCAGCGCCCTCCCCGTCCTCGGCGCCGCGCACCTTGCGCTCTTCGCTGGGACCGGACTTGGTGATGCCGTGGGAGATGAAGTTGACAGCGTCCAGCCGGCTCATGTCCTGCTGTTCGAGGAAATAGGCAGCGTGGCTTTCCCGCTCGGCAAAGATGGCGACGAGCACATTGGCTCCCGTGACCTCTTCCCTGCCGGACGATTGAACATGGATGACGGCGCGCTGGATGACACGCTGGAACGCGGCGGTCGGGCGCGCGTCCTGGCCATTCTGGACCACGAGGCTGTCCAGTTCTTCATTGATGAAATCTTCAAGGTCGCTCTTGAGCGCGTCGATATCGACATCGCAGCCGGTGAGCACGGCGATCGTCTCGCGGTCGTCGGTCAGCGCCAGCAGGAGGTGCTCGAGCGTAGCGAACTCATGGTTACGCTCCCGGGCCAGGTTCATCGCCTGATGCAGGGCCTTTTCGAGTCCGCGCGAAAATGAGGGCATATGATGTTCCTACTGTTTTTCCATGACGCATTGCAGCGGATGCTGGTTCTTGCGTGCCGTATCCATCACGCGGGTCACCTTGGTTTCGGCGACCTCGTATGGATATACGCCGCACTCACCTACCCCCTTCTGGTGAACGTGCAGCATGATCTGCATCGCGTCTTCGCGTGACTTGTTGAAGACGTCCTGCAGGACCAGAACGACGAATTCCATCGGCGTGTAGTCGTCGTTGAGCAGCAGCACCCGATAAAGGTTCGGGCGCTTGGTTTTGGGACGCGTCTTGGTCACCGTCCCGGTTTCAAAATTGGCGTCGTTCCCGCCCTTGCCGCCCCCATCGTCGTCCTTGGGTCCATTGGTGACAGCGAGCGTCAACGCTCCGGACCGGCCGCGGTCGATCGATGTGTGCAGATTGGGAGTCTTGGTCATGGCATGGGCCGCCTGGGAAGAAAACGAAGCAGCAAGGTTGGACCCATTATGTAGGCAAAATCGGGCCGGTGTTAAGGGCCATCGCATCCCGAAAGTGTGAGCAGCGCCAAACATGCCCCCCGCATGGCACTTTCGCCCTTTGGACACGCTCAACGTCAGCAGCCTGTTACCCAATTGCGCCGCAACGCGACAAATTGATTGCATTTTACGGAATGGTAACGGCGGCGCCGTATTCTTGCGAAAGGATGATGATCAGGGTGTGAGGGCTCCCCTGAAAATCGCCGCGTCAAACGAGTTGCGTACGGGCAGAATGCCCGATCTAGTAATTGGAGTACCGGGTGATTTCCCTGGCGAAGACCTCTTGGCACGCTGCATTTCTGCGTGCGACTGCTGCCTTCCTCCTCGCGCTTGCGCTCGGCCTTTCGGCTGCCGCGCCTGCTCAGGCCATCGAGAACCTGCGCAAATATGCCGGCATTGTCGTCGATGCGAAATCCGGCAAGATACTCTACGAAGAGCAGGCAAATTCAAGGCGTTACCCGGCCTCCGTCGCCAAGGTGATGACGCTTTACGTCCTGTTCCAGGAGCTGCAGGCGGGTAATCTCAGCCTCTCCACCAAGATGACCGTTTCGCGCCACGCAGCGGCCGCGGTGCCCACCAAGCTGGGCCTGCGCGCCGGTTCCACCATCAGCGTGGAAGACGCCATCAAGTCCTTGGTGACGCTTTCTGCCAATGACATGGCCCGCGTCATCGCCGAGCATATTTCGGGTACGGAAAGCAAGTTTGCCGAGCGCATGACCGCGACGGCACGTGCCATGGGCATGGCCGACACCACCTATCGCAACGCATCGGGCCTGCCCGATGGTGGTCAGGTGACCACGGCACGCGACCAGGCCATACTCGGCATCGCCGTCTATCAGCATTTCTCTCAGTATTACAATTACTTCCAGACCACGTCCTTCCGCTATGGCGGCAAGACCTATGGCAACCATAACCGCGTCCTGGGCTATATGGGTGCCGTGGACGGCATCAAGACCGGCTATATCAATGCCGCCGGCTCCAACCTGCTGACCGCCGCCCGCAAGGACAATCGTCACATCGTCATCGTGGCCTTCGGCTTCAATTCGGCTGCGGCCCGTGACGAGAAAGTCCGGCAACTGGTTGCGGCTTACCTGCCCAAGGGTCGCCAGGGCGACTATCTGCAGACCGCCATGGTTCCGCAGCCGGGCCGTCAGGGCAATACGCAGTTTGCTCTGGCCCAGCCCCGCAAACCGACCCTGTCCATGCCGACGCCGATGCCTGACTTCCGCCTTGCGCAACTCGTTGCAGGCAATGGCGCGCAACCCCAGGTTGCCGTGGCCTCCGCTGCCGTTGCACCGGTCATGCCTATGCCAATGCCCACCGATCTCGGCCTGGCGCCTGCTGTGCAGGCCGCCAATGTCCTGGCGGCGCCGACACAGGCACAGCCGGTCTATCCGAACCAGGACGTGATCGGCGCATGGCTGAGCGAAACCTATAATCTGGGCGCCCCACCCGCCGCATTGGGTTCGACCCCGGCCTCTGCTCCGCTTCTGCCGCCCGGCGCGGTCAATGGCGAAGCGGCTGACCAGCCGGTTGATCTCATGCACTCTGGCTCGGTGACGCAGACCGCATCGGCAGAAGCCGCTGCCCCTGCCCCCGGCGCTTGGATCGTGCAGATCGGCGCCGGCCCCTCGGAAACCAGTGCGCGGGCCATGTTGTCCGACGCTGCTGGAAAGGTCGGCGCACTGGGCGATTTCCGCTCCTATGTCGAGCGTTTCGAGAAGAACGGCCAAACCTTCTACCGCGCCCGCTTCGTCGGCTTCGGTGATCGCAACGCGGCCACGGCCATGTGCGACCGGCTCAAGGATCAGAACCTGGCCTGTCTGGCCATGCAGGGCTGAAAAGCCTCTCCCGGCACGGCGGGTCAACCGCCGGCCGGATCATAAGCGGAAGGCCGCAAACAGGCCTTTCCAACGGGGAAGCAACGATTTGGTGCTTGTGTATGGAGTAGCCCAATGAGTGACCGCAGTGCTCTTGTCGAACTGGCCAATTTCATTGGCCGTTCGCCCCTCGCCTCTCCCGATCCGACAATCCGCAACCGGGCCCTGTCGGGCATGTCCGAGCGCATGCTGCCGCGGCAACGGCGCAGTGTCGGGGATCTTCTGGCTGTGGTGATGACGTTATCGGCTCGCACCCGCCGCATGGCTCAGGAGCCGGCGCAGGTCGAAATCGATGTCTTCGCTCCGGGCGGCAAACGCGCCGTCCGGCTCAGTCTCGGCGAATAGAAAAGTGGCGCTCAAACGAGCGCCACAATCTTTTTCTGCTTCCAGACGAAGTGATACCAGGCCGCCTGCATCAGCATCATGCCGGTGAAGCTGGCGGCATAGGCGATCCAGATGCCGGCAAGCCCCAGACTGGTCTGGCTTAGCCAGATGGCACCCGGCAGCTCGATGACCAGAATGGCAGCAAGCGCGAGAAGCATGGGCGCATAGACCATGCCACTGGCGCGCATCATTCCCGAAAACACCACGCCCCAGCCGAATGGCAGAATTGCCCAAAGCACGATGTGCAGCAGGTATTCCGTCAAATCGATGACTTCGGGGTCGGTGATGAACAGCGCCACCAGGTGCTGGCTGAACAGGTAGGCCAGCGCGATGAGTGAGCCGGTAATGACCAGATTGAGGGTCAGCGCCGTGCGCGTAATTTCCCCGAGCTGTTCCTGACGACGCGCTCCGATGGCCTGCGCCCCGAAGATCGAGGTGGCAATGCCGATCGACATGGCAGGGAACTGCACATAGTTGAGGACCTGATTGAGCGCGCCATAGGCGGCCGTGGCATTGGAGCCGAAGCGGTTGACCAGGCCCACGATGACGATGCCAGCCACAGAGGCCACCACCATCTGCAAGCCGGCGGGAATGCCCAGCTTGAGCACCAGACCGAGCAGCTTGAAATCGGGCTTGAGCGCCCGGAGCAGGGCCGTATCCGGCGCCAGTGGCAGCTTGCGCGCCCGCATATAGAAGAACAGGAAGAGCAGCACGACGACAAAGCCGGCGATGAAGGCCCAGGCGGCGGAGTTCACGCCGAGCTGCGGCAGTCCCCACCACCCATCGATCAGTGCAGGTGTGAGGATCACACCGACGACGAGCGACAAGACCAGCGAGAACAGCGGCGTAATCGTGTCGCCGACGCCCCGCAGAATGGACGTGGCGACCAGGAAGATGAAGAAGCCCGGCATGCCCAGGAACATGATCCGCCCATATTCGACGGACATGTGCCGGATATTTTCCGGGGCCCCGAGGAGACTCATGATGTCCTCGATCCAGAACCCTCCGATCAGCGCAACGGCCAGGCCAAGCGCAAAGGCGGCTGTCATCGTGGTTCCGGCGATAGCCTTTACCCGGTCAATATTCTTCGCGCCCCAGGCCTGACCGATCAGGATGGTCGAGCCTGCCGAAAGGCCGATGATGAAGCTGATGAGGAAAAACAGGATCGGGAAGAAGGTGGCCAGCGCGGCCAGAGCCTCCACACCGATCATCTGGCCGATGAAAATGGAATTGAAGGTTCCCGAGAGCGCCTGAAGGATATTCGAGGCCATGAGGGGAATGAGAAACAGGCTGAACCGCTGCCAGAGAGGGCGGGTAGAATCGGGGTTCATGAGAACGCTCCAGGAAAGACGAATTGCGGCGCGTCACGGCTGGAGTCCCCGGAACCGGTATCGGCTGAGCAAAGATCAGGCCGCCGGAGGGACCAATTCACACCTGAACAGGTGCCGGCTGGACGGGCGCTGGAGGCTTGCAATGACAATGCGCTCTCTACGCCTGCGCATCTGAGGCGTCAATCAGCGGGCAGCTTCCGCCAATCATCCCGGCAATCAGAATCTAGCCTGACACTGGCACGGCCGGCGAGGAGCCTTGAACGGCGCACAAATTCATGGGGAGGAATTGGAATGGTGCCCCCCGCCGGACTCGAACCGGCACGCCTCGCAGCGGAGGATTTTGAGTCCTCTGCGTCTACCATTCCGCCAGAGGGGCACGGGCCGGTTCCTATCCCACAAGCGGGCGTCACGCAACTGGCTTGGCCCCCAGCTTGCACAAAATCCCGGGTCCGCTCAGCGGCCCGTCACCAGCGGCTATTGCCAAGTCCGGGCGCGAGAAATGTACCATTGCCACCAGACTGGGTCGTGCTGATGCTGGACCCGTATTGCTGCTGCATCAGCAAGTCGCGCTGATAGGCGTCATAGGCGGCAATATCCACGCCGATGACCGAGGTCATCAGGTTGGGGCCCGTTCCGGGTTTGAAAGCCTCGCGTATCCCAGATTCCCCTTCGCCCGCCCTCACCCCGCTATTGGAGTTGACCCATGCGGTCGTCATGCCAGCCGGCACGTTGAATGGCGTTGCAGGCTTGCCCTGAAGGGCCTTGGCCATGAAGTTGGTGAAGATCGGGACCGCCATGCCGCCGCCGGTGGAGGACGAGCCCATGGAACGCGGCTGGTCGAACCCAACATAAACGCCGACAGCCAGCTCGGGTGTGAAGCCGACGAACCAGGCATCCTTGTAATCGTTGGTTGTGCCGGTCTTGCCGGCGACCGGACGGTTGAGCGCCCTCGCCGCCGTACCAGTGCCCCGCTGCACAACGCCTTCCATCATCGAGGTGATCTGATAGGCCGTCATCGGGTCCAGCACCTGCTGGCGATTGTCGAGGATGCGTGGCTCCCCCTGCCCGTGCCAGTCGGCCGCTTCGCAGCCCTCGCAGACGCGCTCGTCGTGGCGATAGACCGTCTTGCCGTAGCGGTCCTGAATGCGGTCGATCAGCGTCGGCACGATCTTGCGGCCACCATTGGCTATGGTGGCATAGGCCGCCGTCATGCGCATTGCGGTGGTTTCCCCCGCGCCCAGAGACATGGCCAGAACCGGCTGCATGTCGTCATAGATGCCGAACAGGCGGGCATAATCGGCGATCAAGGGCATGCCGATATCGCGCGCCAGACGAACGGTCATGACGTTTCGGCTGCGCTCGATGCCGCGCCGCAGCGTCTGCGGGCCGTAGAATTCCTGCGCATAGTTTTCCGGGCGCCAGACCGATCCGTCGCCCATGCGCACCTCGATAGGGGCGTCCAGCACAACCGAGGCCGGCGTATAGCCATTGTCCAGCGCTGCCGCGTAAACGATGGGCTTGAACGACGATCCCGGCTGGCGGAGGGCCTGCGTGGCGCGGTTGAATTCGCTCTCCGCAAAGGAGAAGCCGCCGACCATCGCCAGGACTCGGCCGGTACGGGGGTCCATTGCCACCAAGGCGCCCTCGACCTCTGGCACCTGTTCCAGCGTGTAAATGCCGTCCTTGCCCGCGACCGGGGAGACATAAACCACGTCGCCGACATTGAGAATGTCCTGCACCTGGCGCGAAACCCACTTGATTTCCGGGCCGGACAGGGTGCCTTCCACCCGGTCTGCGGACAGGGCGTTATCGACGTCATTCTCCGGGCGCAGTCCGATGCGGGCCTGATTGCCACCAGTCTCAAGCACGACAGCAAGCTGCCATTCCGGCACGTCGCCCAATGGTTTGATCGCGCCGACGGCCAGTCCCCAGTCGTCGCCCAGTTCCACGCTGGCCACCGGCCCGCGGAAACCGCGCGTATGGTCATACTGGATCAACCCATCCATCAGGGCGCGGCGCGCATATTCCTGCAAACGCGGCTCCAGCGTCGTCCGCACCGATAGCCCGCCGCCATAGAGCTGGTCTTCGCCATAAAGGCGCGCCAGGGCCCGGCGCACATCCTCAGTGAAATATTCGGCTGAATACACCTGACTACCAGCGGCGCGCGGAATGACGTTGAGCGGCTCCTGCTTGGCGGCGGCGGCTGTTTCGTGGGTCACATAGCCATTCTCGACCATGCGATCGATCACCCAGTTGCGACGCTCGATCGCCTGCTGCGGGCGGCGGAACGGGTGATAATTGTTCGGCCCCTTGGGCAGCGCGGCGATATAGGCAGCTTCAGGCAGCGTCAGCTGGTAAAGCGCCTTGTCGAAATAATTGAGAGCGGCAGCCGCCACGCCATATGAGTTCAACCCGAGGAATATCTCGTTGAGATAGAGTTCGAGGATCTTCTCCTTGGAAAAGGTCGACTCGATGCGCAAGGCGAGTACGGCTTCCTGAATCTTGCGATCCCAGGTCTGTTCGGAGGTCAGCAGGAAGTTCTTGGCGACCTGCTGGGTGATCGAAGATCCGCCGCCCTGGATGGAATTGTTGCCATCCATGCGCGCCAGCACATTGTCGCGCAGCGCGCGGATCACGCCATCGATGGCAATGCCGTTGTGATTGAAGAAGTCCTTGTCTTCGGCTGACAGGAAGGCTTCGACGACCAGCGGTGGAATGGTCTCGACCGGCTGAAACAGCCGGCGCTCACGCGCATATTCGGCCAAAAGTGTGCCGTCGGCAGCGTGAACGCGGGTCGTCACCGGCGGCTGGTAGTCCTGCAGGACGGTATAGTCCGGCAATTGCGCCGTAACGGTCGCCACATAGACCGCTGCCACGCCGACACCTGCCAGCGCCATGAACATGCCAAAGCCGAAAAGCCAGCCGAGCAGACGAAACATTAGCTACTCCGCGCCGGTCGACCGGCGAACCAGGTGGAATCATAGCAGAATGCGGCGGCAAAAGTGATCACATTGCCGCTCATGGTTCTTCCTGCAGGCTATCGAAATAGGTCGAAATCCCCCGCGCAATGGCCTCTGCCGTGCGATCCCGCCAATCCGACTGGGTCAGGTTGGCAATGTCGGCGGCGTTGGAGAGAAACCCGAGTTCCACCAGCACGGAGGGCACGTCAGGCGCCTGCAGCACGAAGAAGTCGGCCTGCCGCACCGGGAACCGGCGCAGGGTTACGCTGGGCTCCAGTTGATGCACGATGGACTGCGCCGCCATAAAGGACTGCACCCGCATTTCCCGCCGCATCAGGTCGAGCAGGATATCCACCACTTCGGCGGACATGACCGGCATGGTGAAGCCGGCGATCACATCGGATCTGTTTTCAGTGTCGGCCAGAACCTTGTCGAGAACATCGGTCGCATTCTCATCGCGCGTATAGACGCTTGCGCCGCGAATTTCGGGCTGCTGAAAGCTGTCGGCATGGATCGAGATCAGCAGGTCCGCCTTGTTGCTCCGGGCCAAAGCCACCCGCTCCTCAAGCCGAAGGTAGGTGTCGGTCTCGCGGGTCAGCGCGACATCGAACCGGCCGGATTCAACAAGCAATTCCTGCAGGCGCAGAGAGAAGGCAAGGACAATGTCCTTTTCCCGGATGCCATCGGCCGTTTCGGCACCGCTGTCGATGCCGCCATGCCCCGGATCGATGACAACCAGCGGCTTTGTTGCAATGGGAAGTTCAGAGCCCCCTGCCGGGGTCGAGATCGCAGGCGCTGCCACCGTTTGGGAAATAGCCTGGTCACGCTCCACATTGGCTGAAAATTCTTCGGCCGTTGCTGGAATGATATCCACGACCAGCCGCGCCGGCTGGCCCTCGAACGGATCGAGCACATAGGCCTGCTGGACCTGTGCTGGCGCCGACAGCGTCAGAATCGTGCGCACCCGGTCAAAAGCCGCCTGTTCGATGACATAGCCCGAAATCATGCTCTCATCGGACGGCACGCCTTCTGCCTCGGGAACGGAGAAGGTTCCGGCACGCACATCGATTGCCAGCCTGTCCGGCCCATCGAGCGAAACGAAGGAAAACTCGGTACGCGATGCGAGGTCGATGACCAGCCGCGCCCTTTCGGGCGTCGCGGTGATGCGGGCGTCAATCACATTGGGCAGAGCCTGTTGGACCGCAGTATCCTGCGCATGGGCCAGGCCCGGCAATGTCAGTGCAAGCAGCAGTGACAGCACCAGCGATGTCAGAATTTGTCTGGTCAAAACGAGACCGGCTCCTGCGATTCAATGCCCATCAACGCGGCGCGTTGGCTGCGATTCTTCGGCAACACGCAGCCTTATGCGATGATTTGCGTTCGTGGCAAAGAAATGACCGCTCAAATCCGTGTTCCTCCAAGCCTTTTGACTTTCCTGTTGCCATTCCGGCGCAACTTTCTTACACGCTAGAAGGGAAGGCGCTTGTGTTTGGCGGCCATTTTCGGAGCCCGTACCGGCGCTCCCTGTGGCAGCAGACAGGCTGGTGAGACGGCAAGAAGGCCGTGTTGAACCAGCTGGACGTTGCGGTTTTAGCGCCTTGACTGAAGAATTTCGGCTCTCCCGGGCCGGACGGATGGTGGCGAACCAATGCCATCGTCCCAATAGGAAGAGGTCAAATGGCCTGCAGGCGAACAAAACGCGACGCGATCGAATTTGCCGATTGCCGCTTTGCATCGCCCAAAATGCCGGCTCTGACCATCATTATAAAGGCGCAGAACGTGAGAGGTTCGCGCCCATCACCACTCAACCCATTCGCCCCGCAATGCGCCATACCCAGGATGCCGCCTATTCGGCGTCCCCTTGTCGGCGCGCGGGTGCGCGGAGCTTATTATGGCGACCAAGAGAATGCTGGTGGATGCCATCCACCCGGAAGAAACACGGATTGTCGTTACCGCCGGTAACCGGCTTGAGGAGTTCGACTTCGAATCGGCGACCCGCCGCCAGCTGCGGGGCAATATCTACCTAGCGAAGGTGACGCGCGTTGAGCCGTCCCTGCAGGCTGCCTTCGTGGAATATGGCGGCAATCGCCACGGCTTCCTCGCTTTCAGCGAAATCCACCCCGATTATTACCAGATCCCCGTTGCCGACCGCGAAGCCCTGCTGCGCGACGAAGAGCACGAGGATGACAGCCACGACGCCGAAGAAGACACGGTTTCGGTGCCCGAAGGGGTTGTCGATGCCGATGCGGAAGCCGATCCGCAGGAGCATGGCGACGACAGCCATATCGAGCAGGCGCCCGCCAATAGCGAGCCGGTAGAATCCATCGGTGGTGCCGACGCGCTGGAAGAAGTGCCGGAACGCAAGCGCTCCAATCAGCAGCGCCGCCACCAGTACAAGATTCAGGAAGTCATCAAGCGCCGTCAGGTCATGCTGGTGCAGGTGGTCAAGGAAGAGCGCGGCAACAAGGGCGCAGCCCTCACCACCTACCTCTCGCTGGCTGGCCGCTATTCCGTGTTGATGCCGAACACCGCGCGTGGCGGTGGCATTTCGCGCAAGATCACCAATGCTGCCGACCGCAAGCGTCTCAAGGAAATCACCGCCGATCTCGAGGTGCCGCAGGGCATGGGCGTGATCCTGCGCACGGCGGGCGCTTCGCGCACCAAGGCCGAGGTCAAGCGCGACTTTGAATATCTGATGCGCCTTTGGGAGAGCGTGCGCACGCTGACGCTGCAAAGCCAGGCGCCTTGCCTCGTCTATGAGGAAGGCTCGCTGATCAAGCGGACCATCCGTGACCTCTATAACAAGGACATCGATGAAGTTCTCGTGGCGGGCGACAATGCCTATCGCGAGGCCAAGGACTTCATGAAGATGATCATGCCGTCCCACTCCAAGAACGTGAAGCCCTATGGCGACGAGCAGCCGCTCTTCTCCAAGTTCGGCGTCGAGAATCAGCTCGACCAGATGTTCTCGCCCACGGTCACCCTGCCCTCCGGTGGCTATATCGTCATCAACCCGACCGAAGCACTGGTCTCCATCGACGTGAACTCGGGCCGCTCCACCAAGGAGCATAATATCGAGGACACCGCACTCCAGACCAATCTTGAAGCGGCCGACGAAGTCGCGCGCCAGTTGCGCCTGCGCGATCTGGCCGGCCTGATCGTCATCGACTTCATCGATATGATGGAGAACCGCTCCAACCGCGCGGTCGAGCGCAAGCTCAAGGATTGCCTCAAGGACGATCGCGCCCGCATCCAGGTGGGCCGCATCTCTCATTTCGGCCTCATGGAAATGAGCCGCCAGCGCATCCGCTTCGGTGTCGTCGAAAGCTCGACCCACAAGTGCCCGATCTGCGACGGAACGGGTCTCGTGCGCTCCACCGAAAGCCTGGCGCTGATGATCATGCGCCACATCGAGGACCACGTCCTGCGCAAGCAGGGCCAGTCGATCAATGTTCGCGTTCCGGTCGAAGTCGCGCTCTATATCCTCAACTACAAGCGCGAGACTCTGACCCAGCTCGAAATCCGCAACAATCTTTCCATCACCATCACGGCCGATGGCAAGCTGGCGGGTCATGACTTCCAGATCGAAAAGGGCGAGACCCGCGTCTCTGCCTATGCCGACCAGCGCGCCGCCGCCCATGTGCGTGTCGATAGCGCCGTGATCGAGGATGAAGTCGAGGAAGAGGCCGAAGCGGAAGCCGATGAGGCCGAAGAAACCGAAGCCCGCGCGGACAATGGCGAGGGTGAAGGCAATGGCCGTCGTCGTCGCCGCCGTCGCCGTCGCGGTGGGCGCAATGGCGATGCCGCACAGCAGCAGAATGCCGAAAACGGCGCCGTTGCCGAAACTGCCTCTGATGAAGAGACGGAAGACGGCGAAGAAAACGCAGCAGCCCGCCAGGCTGTCGAAGGCGATGACAGCGAGAGCGAACAGCGCCGCCGCCGCCGCCGTGGTCGCCGTGGCGGTCGCCGCAATCGTCGTGAGGGTGGCGAGGGTGATGCCAACGTGGCAGCGGAGGCTGCTGTGGAAGCGCCGGTCGATGCCATCGTCGATCATGTCGATCTCGTAGCTGCGCCTGTCGCGGAACCTGTCGCCAAGGAAGCGCAGGCCGCAGAGGAAAAGCCCAAGCGCAAGCCGCGCAGCCGCAAGAAGGTCGTTGAAACCGAGGAATCCGCACCTGCTGAAACCACCCCTGTGGAAGCGGCAGAGCCGGCGGCGGAAGAAAAGCCCAAGCGCAAGCCGCGCGCCCGCAAGCCGAAGGCCGAAGCGGTCGAGGCTGCCCCGGAAACCGCAGTGACGGAAGCTGCGCCGGTCGAAGCTGCGAAGGCGGATGAACCCGCCGCCGAAGCCAAGCCGGCCCGTGCGCGCCGCGTCAAGAAAGAGCTGCCGCCGGAGGGCGTGGTGGTCACATCGAGCTCAGCCGCTGCCGAAGAGGCCGGTGAGCCTGCTCCTGTCGAAGGCGATGTGGCAGCAGAGGCAGAGCCCGAAAAGAAGAAAAAGGTCGGCTGGTGGCAGCGCCGCCTCGGCCTTGGCTAGAAACAACAAGGGCGGCTTTCGAGCCGCCCTTTCTCATTCAGCGTGTCGCCAACATGCGCTTCATCCGCTCGAGCGCATCTTCGATGGTCTGCTGCGTTCCGGCATAGCTGAAGCGCACATGGCCTGCCCCATCCTTGCGGTCGAAATCGACACCTGGCGTTGCTGCGACGCCCGCCTCTTCCAGCAGGGCCGCACAAAAGGCCATGGAATCGTTCGAGAAGCGGCCAATCCCGGCATAGGCATAAAACGCCCCGTCGCCACTGAACGGCAGGTCAAAACCGATGTCGCGCAGGCCTTGTGCCAGAATCCGGCGGTTCGCTGCGTAGCACGCCTTCTGCGCCTCCGCATAATCGCGCTCGCCAAGCGCCGCTGCCGCCGCAATCTGGCTCAGCGTCGGAGCGGAAATGAACAGGTTCTGCTGCAAAATCTCTGCGCGCCGGATGAGCGCTTCAGGCAGCACCATCCAGCCGATCCGCCAGCCCGTCATGCAGTAGTATTTCGAGAAACTGTTGATGACGATCGCGTCCCGCGTCAGTTCGAGCGCACTCACCGAGGGGCCGCTATAATCGAGGCCATGATAGATTTCGTCGGAGATGAACCGTATGCCCAGCCGCGCGCAGGTTGCGACGATGTCGGCAAGCCCCGTTCGGTCCACAGCGGCGCCGGTGGGGTTGGCCGGGCTGGCGAAGAGCAGGCCTTCAAACGGCTCGCGAGCATGGGCGGCGGCAATATCCGCGCCGGTGAGATGCCAATTATTGGCCGGCTTCACCTCAATTTCCGTGACGCCGAAGCCCAGCCCCAACAGCGTGTTCACATAGGCCGGATAGCCCGGACGCGTCACCGCGATCCGCGCGCCGGGCCTGAATGATGCGTGGAACGCCAGAATGAACCCCGCCGATGACCCTGTCGTCGCCACGATCAGATCGGGATCGACGGACACGCCATGCTGGCTTTCGTAATAGTGCGCCAGCCCCTCGCGCAGCTCCATCATGCCCTTGGCGTTGGTATAGCCCTGCGGCTGGGGCAATGCCCGGGCAACAGCCTCGATGACGCGCGGCGCGGGCGGCTGGCCGGGTTCACCCAGTTCCAGATGGCAGATGCTGCGCCCCTGCCCTTCCAGCACCTTGGCGCGCTTGAGAATATCCATGGCCAGGAACGGCATCAGGCCGTCGTTCGGCATATCGGTCATTTCAGCTCCATAAGTCCCGTTCGGACCTAGCCCGAAGCGGCCCGTGCCTCAACTACAATTGATCCACCCGTAAACCGGGCATCCACTAGCGGGTGCTATTTCCCCGGCAGGTCTGCTAGAAGACCGGCACTGACTCGACTGGAGCCTTTCATGAACCGCCTTTCCATCGTGCTGGCCGCTGTGGCTGGCCTTCTCGCCGGTGCCCTGGGCTTTTCCCTGCTCAACCAACCCAAGGTGGAAACCGACGCGGTCGCGGTCCGTGCCATCGTGGAACAGGTCCTGTCAGAGCAACCCGCACCTGAAACACCGGCCGTTGCCACCATTGATCCCGCCCTGATCAATCCGATGATCGAGGATTATCTGATGAGCGACCCCAAGCTGCTGCAAAGACTGTCGGTGGCGCTGGAGGATACGCTTCGGATTGAAGAGGAGGCGCGCACCGAAACTGCAATGAGCGAGTTTCGTGACGCCATCTACAACGCGCCGGGCCAGATCGTCCTCGGCAATCCAGATGGTGACGTGACGCTGGTCGAGTTCTTTGACTATAATTGCGGCTATTGCCGGCAAGCCGTGCCGGACATGGCGGCGCTGCTGGCCGAAGACCCCAACCTGAAGGTGATCCTCAAGGAATTCCCGATCCTCTCCAACGAATCCATCGACGCCGCGCGCGTCGGCATACTGGTCAGCCAGACCGATGCGGATTATTGGACTTTCCACGAAACGCTGTTCTCCAGCCGCGGCAAGGTTGACAAGTCCGTGGCGCTGCAAGCGGCGGCTGATCAAGGACTATCGCAGATCGATCTGGAATTGCGCATGGGCGAGGAACAAGTGGCCCGCACCATCCAGAACTCCTACGAAATCGCCCAGGCGCTGGGCATTACGGGCACTCCGACCTACATTATCGGTAACGAAATCATTCCCGGTGCAATCGGCGCGAGCGAGCTGCGCAGCCGCATTGCCAATATGCGTGAATGCGGCAGCACCAAATGCTCTTAACGTCAGCACATTGCTGGCATTTCCGGTGTATTTCGTGTAACCGCCCTTGCGCCGGCCAAAACTGCCGGTGCACAAGGTTTGCATCATGACAAAACGCGTTCTCGTCCTCAATGGCCCGAACCTCAACCTGCTCGGCACACGCGAGCCGGGTACCTATGGTTCGGAAACACTCAAGGACGTGGAGGCGCTTTGCAAGGAAGCGGCAGGACAGTTCGGATTGTCGGTCGACTTCCGCCAGTCCAACCATGAAGGCGAGCTTGTCACCTGGATTCAGGATGCCCGCAAGACTGCGGATGGCATCCTGATCAATCCGGCCGCCTATTCACATACTTCGGTGGCCATCCACGACGCCCTGCGCGCCGTCGGCCTGCCCGTTGCCGAAGTTCATCTTACCAATATCCATCAGCGCGAAGCATTCCGGCACCATTCCTATGTGTCGTCGGTCGCTTTCGGCGTTATTTGCGGCTTTGGCAGCCTCGGGTATAAGCTCGCCCTGGAAGCCTTGGCCCAAAAACTGAAATGAAGCTTCGACGCGCGAAGCCGGGAGACCGATTAAAATGACCAAGTCATCGGTGGATCAGGACCTGATCCGCGCCATTGCCGAACTGCTCAACAAGGAAAACCTTGCCGAGATCGAAATCGAGCAGGACGACCTGCGGGTGCGCGTCACCCGCTCCTATCCGAATGAAGCGCCCGCCTATGCGCCGGCGCCGATGCACTACATGGCCGCGCCCGCTGCTGCGCCTGCAGCCGCTCCGAGCGCTCCGGCCGGTTCGGTGCCTGCCGCTGCTCCGGCCAAGGCCGAGGACCTGGCATCCAATCCCGGCACCCTGACGTCGCCCATGGTCGGCACCGCCTACCGTTCTCCAGAGCCTGGCAAGCCGGCCTTTGCCGAAGTCGGCAGCAAGGTCACCGAGGGTCAGACCGTCCTCATCATCGAGGCGATGAAGACCATGAACCAGATTCCGGCGCACCGCTCGGGCACTGTCACTCGTATTCTGGTGGAAGACGCCCAGCCGGTCGAATATGGCGAGCCGCTCGTCGTCATCGAGTAAAAGGGGCTTTAAGTGTTCCAGAAAGTCCTTATCGCCAATCGCGGCGAAATCGCACTGCGCATCCTGCGCGCCTGCAAGGAAATGGGCATCCAGACCGTCGCGGTGCATTCCACCGCCGACGCCAATGCCATGCATGTGCGCCTGGCGGATGAAAGCGTCTGCATCGGCCCCAATGCAGCCCGGGATAGCTATCTCAACATCCCCTCGCTGCTGGCGGCCTGTGAGATCACCGGCGCAGATGCGGTTCATCCCGGCTATGGTTTTCTCTCGGAAAACGCCCGTTTCGCCAAAATTCTCGAAGAGCACAAGGTAACCTTTATCGGTCCCTCGGCTCATCACATCGAGATCATGGGCGACAAGATCACCGCCAAGAAGACGGCGGTTGAGCTGGGCATTCCTGTGGTTCCCGGCTCGGCTGGCGCGGTGGAAACCGAAGCCGACGCGCTCAAGACCGCCAAGGAAATCGGCTATCCGGTGCTGATCAAGGCAACTGCCGGTGGCGGTGGCCGCGGCATGAAGGTCGCCAAAACCGAGAAGGATCTTCTCGAAGCCTGGTCCACTGCGCGGACCGAGGCCAAGGCTGCCTTTGGCAATGATTCCGTCTATATGGAAAAATACCTCGGCAAGCCCCGCCATATCGAGGTTCAGGTCCTCGGCGACGGTCAGGGCAATGCCGTGCATCTGGGCGTCCGGGATTGCTCCTTGCAGCGCCGCCACCAGAAGGTCTGGGAAGAAGCCGGCGGCCCCACGATCAAGCCGGAAGAGCGCGACGAAATCGGCGAAATCTGTGCTGCCGCCATGCGGAAGCTCAAATATTCCGGCGCCGGCACGATCGAATTCCTCTACGAGAACGGCGAGTTCTATTTCATCGAAATGAACACGCGCCTGCAGGTGGAGCATCCGGTCACCGAGCGGATTACCGGCATCGACATCGTCTATGAGCAGATTCGCGTCGCATCAGGCGAGAAACTGTCGATGACGCAGAAGGACGTGCAGTTCTATGGCCACGCCATCGAAGTGCGCATCAATGCCGAAGACCCGCAGACCTTTGCGCCCTCGCCCGGCACCATCACCTTCTATCACCCTGCTGGCGGCGTCGGCGTGCGCGTCGATTCCGCAGTTTATCAGGGTTACAAGATCCCGCCCTATTACGACTCTCTGATCGGCAAGCTGATCGTCTATGGCCGCACCCGCGAGGAATGCCTCAAGCGTCTTGGCCGGGCCGTCGACGAGTTCGTCATTGATGGCGTCAAGACCACCCTGCCCCTTTTCCAGCGGCTGATGAAAGAACCGGACGTGCTGGCCGGCAATTACGACATCCACTGGCTGGAAAAATTCCTGGCAGAAAACAAGGCATGACATTGAGGGGCGCGCGAGCGCCCCTTATCTTTGAGCCATGGCCCGCCGCACCGATCCCTTTGCCGTTGAAATCACCCCCGAACTGATCGTTCGCGCCTACCGCTCGGGAATTTTCCCGATGGCCGAGGATGCGGCGGATGAAGACCTGTTCTGGGTGAGCCCGGAAGATCGCGGCATCATTCCTCTTGAGGGCTTCCATGCCAGCAAGAGCCTTCGAAAGGCCATGCGCAAGTCCGGCTGGATCATTCGCGTCGACAGCGACTGGGATGGCATTATCCATGGTTGCGCTACGGTCGGCACGGACCGACAGACGACATGGATCAATCACACGATCCGCTCCGTCTATGGCGAATTGTTCCGTCGTGGCATCGCTCACACGGTCGAAGTCTGGGACGGCGCGGAGCTTGTCGGTGGCCTTTATGGCCTTGCCATTGGCGCCGCCTTTTTCGGCGAATCCATGTTCCACCGCCGCACCGATGCCTCCAAGATGGCCATGGCCCATCTGGTCGAGCGCCTCAACGCGGGCGGGTTTGAACTGCTGGACACTCAATTCCTGACCGATCACCTCGCCTCACTGGGCGGCATCGAGATTTCCCGCGCCGAGTACGAAGATCGCCTTGGCCGGGCCTTGATGCGCAGTGGCGACTGGACAGCACTGGACAAGGCACCATGACCAGGCCCGCAGACCTTCCCGAAAGCCTGAGCCCGCTACGCGATCTGGAATGGACCGAAATCACCCTCGGCAAGTCAGGCGCGTCAGTCTGGCGGATTACCCTGGGCGACGGCAATTCCGTGTTTCTCAAGTCCGAGCCCGTTCATCCGATTGCGGAACTGCCTGGCGAGATCGAGCGCCTGAACTGGCTGACCAGCATGGGGTTCAAGTCGCCCCGCGTTATTGACGCCGAACAGGGCAATGACCGCCTATGGCTGCTGATGAGTGCCGTGCCAGGGCAGGATCTCACTCGCTATCTCGATCGGCCCACCGACTTTGTCCGCGCCTATGCTCAGGGCCTGAAGCGTATGCACGCACTGGACCCCGCCCATTGCCCCTTTGACCACAGCATCGAGGCCCGTATTGCGGATGCCGAGGCCAGACTTGCTGCCGGGCTGGTGGACGAGAGCGATTTCGATACGGAGCATGTGGGATGGACCGGCCAGCAGGTGCTCGGTTGGATCAAGGCAAACCGCCCCGAGCAGGGCGAGTTGATCGTCACCCATGGCGATGCCTCCGCGCCAAATCTTCTGGCCGACGATGGCCGATTCTCCGGCATGGTGGATTGCAGCCGCCTTGGCCTGGCTGATGCCTGGCAAGATCTCACCATTGCCTGCCGGAGCATTGCCTACAATATCGGTCAGGAACACGTCGCCGCATTCCTGAAAGCCTATGGTGCTGAGTGGGACGAAGCCAAATACCGCTTCTACAATGCGCTGGACGAAATGTTCTAGGCGCGGTGCCTATAGGTCCTTGAGCTTGAACTCCAGTACCGTCACCCATTCGTCCATGTTGGGCACTTCCTCCGGGTCGGATTCATAAAGTTCGAGCCTGCAGGCGAAGAAATCGTCTGGTCCGCGCGTTTCCATGTCGAACTTTTCGCCGGCTTGCTCCACCCAATCGATCAGCTTGCCCGTGATCCCTTCAAGCTTGTCTGGATGGCCATACCAGACTGTTCGAACAAAGCGTCCGCCTGGCAATGTTCCGGACTTCACATTGCCTCCTGCGGGCGCCGGCGCATCCAGCGCCACGCCGGCCTCCACGTCCAGCGTCTCTGCCATGTTGATGCGGCGGTAATTGTAGAAGGCCGGGCCAATCGGCCTCAGACCATGTTCGCCGACATGGGTAAAAACCTGCGGGAAGCCGTCTTGGGCCGGTTGTTGCATTTGGCTCATGCGCACTGTGAACGGCACATAAATATAGTTCTGCACCGGGCGCTCGAAAATTTCGGGTGTCGTCATCATGGCGTCTCTCCCTGTTCTCAGTCGATCTGTCCGCCGCCGGTCGTGTTGGCTAGCGTGGCTGTCATGCTCGACGCCAGATCGCTGGCCAGCAGAACGGCGGCGTCAGCGCATTGGCTGAGCGATGCAATCCGCCGCAGCGGCGTGTCCTTGGCGAATTCGGCATGCAGTTCGTCAAAGCTCATGCCGCGCTCCTTGGCATGAATGGACCAGACCTCCCTAATGCCAGGGGTATCCGGTGAGCCGGGCGATCGCACCCAGCAACATCGTACGCCCTTGGGCCCGTTCTCCACCGCAAGATGGCGCAGGAAATGCTCGACGGCAGCGCAGGCAATGCCGAAGCCCCCCATTTGTCCGAATGCCTGCCGCGCCGCGTTGGCTGTATGGCCAAGGATCACACCACCGCCATTCTCGCCCATGTGGCGGGCATAGGCGGTGCCGAGGTGGAACCAGGATTTGAGCCCGTTCTGCACCGGCCGCATGAAGGTCTCGAAATCATGATCGATCAGGTCCGCACCCTGGGAATCGCCCCAGTCGATCGCACTCAGCAGAATTCTGACCGGACCGCTCTCGGCAGCCACATGGCGCAGATGCGCCGCGATGGCTTCAGGTTCGAAGGCGTCGCTTGCGGCCGTATGGACCCGCCCACCCGCTTGGCGGATCTCCCCGGCAATTGCCTCCAGCGGTTCCACTCGCCGCGCCGCCAGATGTACGATTGCGCCTTCCCGCGCGAACGCCCGCGCCGCGGCGCTCCCCACGGCGCCACTCCCACCGTAAACGACGGACACCTTGTCCTTGAGCAACATATCGTTCTCCCTCGCGCGCACCGGCACTGTCCACTCACGACGAAGCAGACATCACCAATTGAACATGAGGCAAACAAAAATCAGCGCTGATCGGGCGGCGGGACGTTGGTCGAGGTTTTGCACTCGATCAGCCAGACGTCATAAACGGCATGGTCCACTGCATTGAGCGCCGGGCTATCGGCGAACATCCAGCCGGTAAATATTCGTTCATCAGAGCCATCCAGGCTCTTCTGATTGACCTCCAGAAAGGCCGACGTGCGTTGCAGGGTGTCACTGGCGGGCCGATTGTAGCAGGCGCGCGGCGTGATCTCCAGCGCACCGAACAGCACCGTCTCGTCGATATAGACATCGAAGCGTGTGATCCGCCCCGTGATCTTATCGAGCCCGGCGAAGGTGGCTACTGGATTGGCCAAAGGTTGCGCCAGCACCGGCAGCGACCCGCCAGAGGCCAAAACGGCCGCTGTCAGCAGCGGCCGTAGCATTGCATGAAGAAATGCCCGCAAGGCTTTGGTGTCCTTATTCAGGCGACCAGGCCTGATAGTCGCCGGTGACGCGCGGGCGCTCGCCCTTGTTGAGCAGGCTGCCATCGGGACGGTAGGCCGCGGCGGTGCCCGTCAGGTTCGGCTGATGCGGCTTTTCCCAGGCGCGTGGTTCATACTTCGCGTCAGATGGCGGCACATCGGTACGATGGTGCATCCAGCCATGCCAGCCCGGCGGAATGGCCGACGCATCTGCATAGCCCCCAGCATAGGTCACATAGCGGCGATCATGCTTCTTGTCGTAATAATAGCGATTACCGAATTCATCGGAACCGACATATTCACCGAACCGGCGGATCCAGAGGCGTGTGCCCCAGGTATTGCCACCCCACCAGGAGAGGATTTCCGTCAGAAACTGCTTGATACCGGATTGTGCCACGGGACGATTCCGAAAGTTGGGCGTCGAATTGGCTTGCGGTTTAGCATGGCTGAACAAGCGAGCCTAGACCTTCCGGCTCCGCCGCAGCATCAAAAAAGCCCCAACTCAGCTCAGAGGCGTGACACTCTCATGCGGCGGGCGCGCGTGCGTGGATATTGTCTGCCAACTGCATGCTATCGAGCGCCCAAACAGTTGGCTTGACACCGGCCAACGGCGTACGATTCGCGTTACGACCTTATGGTGAGCCAATGGTTAACACCAATGAACTTCAGCTAAAGAGCAAGGATTCGCTGCACATTAGCAGCAGATTTGACCTCACATTTGCGCTCGCTTAGTCGCTTCCCGACCTGATCAAATCTGCGCCGAGATGCCTCTGATCCGCTTGCGATTTCTCCCCGCAATTCACATATTTCACATACCATAGCTTGTTTTCGATCAAAGCGGCCGCACTAGGTGTTGTGATTTCTGGCGTTGACGCCACCACTGAATCGGAGAAGTCTGAACTCGGCAACGGCTCTGCTGAGAGTCGGGTCAGTCCCTGAAGCAAGCATTGGCATTGAGACCGATACACATTCAGGGCACGGGGCAATTTTTTGAGGTCCGCGTCCTCCCGCGGGTCTCGGTTGGTAACAGCGTCAAATAGATACGGACGAAGCCGTGCCATCGGCTGGCGGGCCCGCGTGCCTGCTCGATTTGGGGAATACGAAGACAATGCGCATCGAACGTCGGTTTACCACTGCCAATACGGATCGCTACGGCTCTATTGAATTCCGCTCTGCTACCAGTGAAATCCGCAATCCCGATGGGTCAGTGGTCTTCAAGCTCGAAAATATCGCCGTGCCAGCGAGCTGGTCGCAGGTCGCCACCGATATCATCGCGCAGAAATATTTCCGCAAAGCCGGCGTCGCCAAGGTCCTCAAGAAGGTCGAGGAAAATTCTGTCCCCTCGTGGCTGTGGCGCTCGGTCCCCGATGAAGCTGCGCTCACCAAACTGCCCGAAGCCGAGCGCTATGGCTCGGAAATGGATTCGCGCCAGGTCTTCGACCGCCTCGCCGGCACCTGGACCTATTGGGGCTGGAAGGGTGGTTATTTCGACAGCGAGGACGATGCCCGCGCCTTTTTCGACGAGCTGGCCTTCATGCTCGCCACCCAGCGCGTCGCGCCCAATTCCCCGCAATGGTTCAATACCGGCCTGCACTGGGCATATGGCATAGACGGCCCCGGCCAAGGCCATTTCTATGTAGACCCGTTCACGCACAAGCTGGTCCAGTCCAAGTCGGCCTATGAGCATCCCCAGCCTCATGCCTGCTTCATCCAGTCCGTCGACGATGATCTCGTCAACGAGAATGGCATCATGGATCTCTGGGTCCGCGAGGCGCGCCTGTTCAAATACGGCTCGGGCACAGGCACCAATTTCTCGAAACTGCGCGGCGAAGGCGAACGGCTCTCGGGTGGCGGCAAGTCCTCGGGCCTCATGAGCTTTCTCAAGATCGGCGACCGCGCTGCCGGCGCCATCAAGTCGGGGGGCACCACGCGCCGCGCCGCCAAGATGGTGGTCATCGACATCGATCACCCCGACATTGAAGCCTATATCAACTGGAAGGTGAAGGAGGAGCAGAAGGTCGCCGCCCTCGTTACCGGCTCCAAGGTGGTTTCCAGGCATCTCAAGGCCATCATGAAGGCCGCCGTGAACTGCGAAGGTTCGGGCGATGATTGTTTCGACGTGGCCAAGAACCCTGCGCTCAAGCGCGAAGTGCGCGCTGCCAAGAAGGCGCTGGTGCCGGAAAACTACATCTTCCGCGTCATCCAGTTTGCGCGTCAAGGCTATACCGATCTCGAATTCCCCATCTATGACACCGATTGGGACAGCGAGGCCTATCTCACCGTTTCGGGCCAAAACTCGAACAATTCCGTCCGCGTTACCGATGACTTCCTCAACGCGGTCGACAATGATGGCGACTGGAACCTGACGGCGCGCCAGAATGGCAAGACGGTCAAGACGCTCAAGGCCCGCGATCTTTGGGAACAGATCGGTTACGCGGCCTGGGCCTCTGCCGATCCGGGCATCCAGTATCACACCACCATCAACGAGTGGCACACCAGCCCCGCCGCCGGGCCGATCGTCGCGTCCAATCCGTGCTCGGAATACATGTTCCTCGACGACACGGCCTGCAATCTCTGTTCGGTCAACCTGCTGCCCTATCGCAACAAGGATTCGTCCTTCGACACCGCCGCCTTCGAACACACGGTGCGCCTCTGGACCGTGGTGCTCGAAATCTCGGTGATGATGGCGCAGTTCCCCAGCCGCGCCATTGCCGAGCGCAGCTTCGAATATCGTACGCTGGGCATCGGCTACGCCAATATCGGTGGCCTGCTCATGACCTCCGGCATTCCCTATGACAGCGAGCAGGGCCGCGCCATTGCCGGCGCCATCACCGCTGTCATGACCGGCGTGTCCTACGCGACCTCGGCCGAAATGGCCAAGGAGCTCGGTCCCTTCAAGGATTACAAGCGCAATGCCAAGCATATGCTGCGCGTCATCCGCAACCATCGCAATGCCGCCCACGGCAATGCCGAGGGCTACGAGGCCTTGAGCATCAATCCGGTGCCGCTCGACCATGCCAATGTCGGCGACGCCGCCCTGTCCGAGCGCGCCCGCATCGCGTGGGACAATGCCCTCGCCCTCGGCGAGGCTCATGGCTACCGTAACGCGCAGGTTTCCGTTATCGCACCAACCGGCACGATTGGCCTGGTGATGGATTGCGACACGACCGGCATCGAGCCCGATTTCGCGCTGGTGAAATTCAAGAAGCTTGCCGGTGGCGGCTATTTCAAGATCATCAACCGCGCCGTGCCCCCGGCCCTGCGGACGCTGGGCTATTCGGAAAGCCAGATTGCCGAAATGGAGGCCTATGCGGTCGGCCATGGCAATCTCAACCAGGCGCCGGGCATCAATCCATCCACCCTGCGCGCCAAAGGCTTTACCGATGACAAGATCGAGGCGCTCAACGCCGCGCTGAAATCGGCCTTCGATATCAAGTTCGTGTTCAACCAGTGGACCCTCGGCCCCGACTTCCTCAAGGGCCTTGGCGTCACCGACGAGCAGCTGGGCGACTTCTCCTTCGAACTGCTGCCTTTCCTCGGCTTCTCGAAAAAGGACATCGAGGCCGCCAATATCCACGTTTGTGGTGCCATGACGCTGGAAGGCGCGCCGCATCTGAAAAACGAGCACCTGCCCGTCTTCGATTGCGCCACGCCCTGCGGCAAGATCGGCAAGCGGTATCTGTCGGTCGAATCCCATATCCTGATGATGGCGGCTGCCCAGCCGTTCATTTCCGGCGCGATTTCCAAGACCATCAACATGCCGAACGACGCGACCGTCGAGGACGCCAAGTCGGCCTATATGCTGAGCTGGAAGCTGGCCCTCAAGGCCAATGCGCTTTACCGCGATGGCTCCAAGCTCAGCCAGCCGCTCAATTCCTCCGTGCTCGCCGCCGCTGACGACGAGGATGAGGACGACGCGGTGGAAGCCATCGCCGCCCTGCCCGCCGCCGCGCGGACGGAAGTGGTGGTCGAGCGCATCGTCGAGCGCCTGCGCGAACGCGAAAAAATGCCGGATCGCCGCAAGGGCTATACGCAGAAGGCCGTGGTCGGTGGCCACAAGGTCTATGTGCGCACCGGCGAATATGACGATGGGCGCCTGGGCGAAATCTTCATCGACATGCACAAGGAAGGCGCTGCCTTCCGCGCCATGATGAACAATTTCGCCATCGCCATTTCGCTGGGCCTGCAATATGGCGTGCCGCTGGACGAATATGTGGAGGCCTTCACCTTCACCCGCTTCGAGCCCGCCGGCATGGTCATGGGCAATGATCGCATCAAGAACGCCACGTCGATCCTCGACTATGTGTTCCGCGAACTGGCCGTGTCCTATCTCGACCGGAACGACCTGGCCCATGTGAATCCCGATAGCCCGACTTCGCTCGGCAAGGGCGTTGCCGAGGAGCAGGGCGCACGCAGCAATGCGGTCGCGCCGGCCCCGGTGCCCGCCGAGCGCTTTGTCTCCCGCGGCATGACCCGCGGCAAGACGGCCAACGCATCGCTGATGCTGGTCCCCACTGCCGAAGCCGCCCGCTACGCCGCCACCTCGGCCAGCACGTCCACGGTCACCAGCCTGCGCAGCGCCACGGCCCTGAAGATCGACCCGGCCCCCACCGCGCTCAACACCGCCGAACTCAACCCCATTCCCGCCCCGCCGCCGTCAAAGGACACGGGACTGCTTCGGGCCGAAGCGCAGATGAAGGGCTATACGGGCGACCAGTGTACGGAGTGCCACAATTTTACGATGGTGCGGAACGGGACGTGTTTGAAGTGCGATACGTGCGGGACGACGACTGGGTGTAGTTGAGCTTTATCAGGACTCTACTGGGAAATGCGTCAGCAGCGGCAAGACGAATACCTTGCCGCTGCCACTCACAAAAATCAGACGAAAACCCTTTTCGATTTATACATACTTGATGATTTCAAGTGTGTCTGATTATTTGATTGCTGCGCAGATCAATGTGTAGCGCCTTACGTCAAGGAATAGCGAATGCCCCATCGAATATTGTTGTTCAACCATAAAGGTGGTGTGGGCAAGACCACCTCGGCCTACAATATCGGTTGGAAACTGACGCAAAAAGGTCATCGCGTTCTTTTGGTCGATGGCGACTCTCAGGTGAATTTGACTGCCAGAGCACTGGGAGAGGATTTCGAAGATTACTACGCCGAAGAAAGTGCTAGGAAAGAAAACAACATATATGACGCGGTGAGGCCGGTATTTGAGGGCAGGCCAAATCCTATTGAAGATTTCGCATGCCCAACTGCGCAAGGCAACGGCAGCCTCTACGTCCTTCCTGGCCATCCCGACCTTTCAGCACTTGAAGGCCAAATTAGCCTCGCACAAGAAACCCGAGGTACCTTATCGGTCACCAAAAACCTCCCAGGCGCTCTCCATCGCATTATTTCCTTGTGCGAACAGAGGCATGAGATCGATTATAGCATAATTGACATTAACCCAGGACTTGGCGCACTTAATCAAAATTTCTTTATGATCAGTGACGCCTTTATAGTGCCGACGAACCCTGACCCTTTCTCCTTAATGTCACTCAAGACTTTAGGCCTCGAAATTGAAAAGTGGGTCAACTGGAAAGAAAAATTTGGCCCAGCATTTGCGGATGCTACTTATCCGCTCCCTGAAGGATGGGCCAAATTTGTGGGTGCGTTACACTCTAGATTCAATCGGCACAAAAGCAAAGCGGCCGGCAGATACCATGAGCGGCTCTCGCAAATAGATGACCGCATTGAAAATGAATTTGTTCCTCGCCTGAAGAATGCCAACAGCCTCTTCAAGAAAAAGGCTTATGATGCCGGAGCAAAAATAGAATTGCCCGATGCTGCACGTGATCCGGACATGATCAGGCTTTACGCGCTGGGGCGTATTCCCGATTTTGCACAAGCTAGTCATATTGCCACAGAACTCGGGAAGCCAGTTTTTGGTCTGACTGGAGCTGACCTAAAGTCGGTTGGCTTGCAAGGGAACGTTAAGGTCGGCGTTCAGAATAACGTTCAGACGTTTGACGAAATATTCGATGCAATTTGTGACAAGATAGTCACCATTGTTGAATATGACTGATTCCTGCAGCAGATTTGTCAATCATATTAGGGACGGCACCGAATGCCTGCAAAACTATGACGAGACAGGTCATGATTTTGCACTCCGCTATGTTTGGATAGTATGTGTATCTGCATTCGATTTGTTTCTAACCGAATTGATTTCTGAAGTTGGCTTGCGGCTCATTGATCGAGAGCCCCCGATCCTGACGACCAATCTGCGTTTAGTTGATATTCCGCTGGGGAACGCATTGGATTTGGACGGGATGGCGCCCTCTGAAAAGCTTGTTTTTTTCCAAAATCATATTTTTTCGGCAGTCCAATACAAAAGTTTTTACAAGCCGGAAAAAGTATCCGAGGCTTTGTCTTATATTTGGACGTGCCCAGCAAAGGAAAAATGGACGAGAATATTCACCAGAATGAGAGAAACTGGCCGGTACGAACAAAGGACAGAAGAAGACGCTAGAAATGAGTTGACCCTAATTGGTGACAGAAGGGATCTTATCGCTCATGCCATGGATATTCCGCCCGGAACGGGCCTTTCAAATCCGGTGGCGCGGGCTGACGCGGAACGAGTGATTGAATTCATTTTTGACCTAGGGGTGGCCATTGATGCGGAGACGGAAAGCCAACTTAAGCAATAAAGCAGTGGTCGATAATGTTGTTTTATGCCAAGGCTTCGACTTATGGTCTTCATGTTAATAGATGCGTCAGGCAAGATTTCGTGACGATGCAAGGCAAGCGACGGCTAGCCACACTCCCACTAGCACCTCCCCAATCATCGTCTTCGACCCCTTCGCCCCAAATACATTCGCGTCCAAGGCCTCGACCCCAATGCCCTTCATGCGCACAAGGGCCACGCGGATAGTTTCGCTCCTTTTCCATCTTATCCCCGCCCTAAAATCTCGCATTATTCTCCACCCATCAGCCGGGCGATGATGGAGTTGCAACGATCAACTGTCCGGCGACAGTCGGGAGGCTTCTGAATCGTTACGGAGGCTGGGTCCGGGGATGGGAAATTCCGGTGAGAGCCGGCCCTAGCAACCCCCCTGCCAGAAAACCCGGCGCCCGGAGGTGGTTCTCACCTCATATTTTTACACACTCAGAGGCGGGTGCCGCCTCCGGGCACCGTCAATCCAATCGCAACCGCAAAGGCACTGGGCCGAGCGGCGTTCCCGCACGCCTTAGCGGCACGTCTCCAGCACATGGCCAATCATCGTCTTCGAGCCCTTCGCGCCAAATACATTGGCGTCCATAGCCTCGACCCCACTGCCCTTCATGCGCACGAAGGCCACGCGGATGGTTTCGCGCGCGTCCTGCGCGATCCGGGCCCATTGCCGCGCGACGGGACCGCGGACGATGACCGAGCTGCCATCGAGATGGACCATCGGCATGTCCTGAGCGAAGCTGGTGCCGTTTTCCTGGCGCACCGTGCTGCCGGTGGCGTCGGGGGTGATGGCGACGCTGATCGCGCTGGCAGTGCCCAGGCGCGCATCGGGCTTTTTTACCCAAAAACCCATGGTCAGGGTGCCGCCCCGGCAGGCAAACTGGAATTGGGCGTCGCCATTGTCGAACCAGGCAATGGGCGTATTCCCGCCCTCGTAGCGCCATTGGTCGGCAATGGCGGGGGTTACAAGAGCAAGGCAGAGGACGGCGGCAAGGGCGAGGCGCATGACAATGATCCGGGAAAGTTCAGCCCTCACCCGACGCCAGAACCCCTAAAAATCTCTTTCCGCCCGCCCCGCTGACGCAAAGATGATTGCTCCGTCACCTCTTCTACCGGCAGGCGTCGTGTGTCGTGAGCCCGGATGGATGGCAGGGCAGCTAGTCCCACAAGACCCGGACCGACATGGTGGCGGCGGCGGTGCGGTTTTCGATGCCGAGTTTTTCGAAAATCTGTTCGAGGTGCTTGTTCACGGTGCGGGGCGAGAGCTGGAGGATTTCGGCGATTTCCTTGTTGGACTTGCCATGGGTGAGCCAGAGCAGCACTTCGGCTTCGCGCAGGCTGATGCCGAAGGCGGCGGCGAGGCGCTGTTCGCCGGCACCCACGGCGCTATCGATGATGCGCAGCAGCACGGTGCCATCGGCGCGGCGTTCCATGATGCGGAATTCCACCTCGCGGTCAAACCGTCGATAGAGGCGGATATTGCCTTCGGCGCCGCTTTCGTCGGCCAGCCATTGTTTCAGATCCCAGGGCAGAGCCGAGCCCTCTTCCGGGCGGAGGCCGATGCGGGTGAGCAATTCCTGTGCCTGCGGCGTGGCCCAGACGATACCGGCCTGCGGATGGACGGCGACGATGCGGCGGCCGATGGAATCGAGGGCATCGCGGGCCGAGCGGGTCTTGCGGGAATTGCTGAGATGAACCCGCATGCGCGCAAAAAGCTCGCTCAGCACGATGGGCTTGGAGACGAAATCGACGCCGCCACAGGCCAGCGCCCGCACCACATGCTCGCTGTCATTGCGCCCGGTCATGAAGATGACGGGCAGGTCCGCCAACCCCATTTCGCTCTTGAGCACCTGGCAGGTTTCAAAGCCGTCCATGCCCGGCATCATGGCATCGAGCAGCACGATATCGGGCGGGGTCTGCGCAATCATCGACAGGGCTGCCTGACCGCTCGCCGCATGGGTGGTGGCCATGCCTTCGATATCCAGCGCATCGGTCAGCATGGTCAGCGTATCGGGCTGGTCGTCAACGATCAGAACTTTGGCCGGCTCGCTGGACATCATCGGTCATACGCCTCCCTGGCATCGTCGTCGTCCTCGATCCAGAGCAGGCCGAGGGTTGCGCCGATCTGCTGCACCAGATCGTCGACCTTGAAGGGTTTGATCAGATAGCCGTCATAGAGAGCGCTGTAATCGGGCCGCAGGCGCTCGCTGCCGGCATCGGCGGAAATCATGATCACCGGCAGCCGGTCCGTGGCGTCGCCGCGTACCTTGCGCGCCACCTGCCAGCCATTGCGGCGGGGCATGGAGACATCGAGGATCAAGAGATTGGGGCGCTGCACGCGCACCGAGCGCAGGCATTCGACACCATCCTTGACCGTGACCACGTCGAAGCCCAGCCCTCCCAGCAGGTCCGAGAGCAGTTCACGCTGCGCCGGATCGTCGTCGGCCACGAGGATCGATTGCCTGGGGCCATAGTAGCCGGTGATCCGCGCAGTGGAATGGCTCGGTTCGTCCGGCATCCAGGTGGAGGACAGCATGATGCGCACGGTGAATTGCGTGCCCTGCCCCGGCATGCTGGTGACGGTCAGTTCGCCTCCCATGATCTCGACCAGCAGTTTGGTGATGGTGAGGCCCAGCCCCGTGCCGGGCTGCGGCTCCGTGCCCAGGGGACGCGTGCCGCGATGAAACGGCAGAAAGATGCGATCCAGCTCGTCCGGCGGAATGCCGGTGCCAGTATCGATGACCTCGAAAGTGGCAATCTGGCTGCGATAGCTGAGGCGCAAGGTCACCGTGCCGGCATCGGTGAATTTTATGGCGTTGGAAATGAGGTTGATCAGGATCTGCCGCAGGCGCTTTTCATCGGTGAACACATATTCGGGCAAAGGTGTTGCCTGATCGAAGATGAAGTCGATGCCCTTTTCCCGCGCCTGCAAGGAGAACATTTCCACCAGCTGATTGATATTGGCGGCGAGCGCGGTCTTGTCTCGATAGAGGTGGAGCTTGCCGGCCTCGATCTTGGAGATATCCAAAAGGCCCTCGATGAGGCCGGACAGATGCTCGCCGGAGCGCAGAATGGTGCGGGCGGCGCGGCCGACCATTGGATGCTCGTCGCGCTGGCGTTCCAACAATTGCGCATAGCCGAGGATGGAATTGAGCGGCGAGCGCAGTTCGTGGCTGAGGCCGGTGACATAGCGGGACTTGGCCAGATTGGCCGATTCCGCCGCCTCCTTGGCCGCCTGCAGCTTGCGGTCGGTTTCCTGATGCGCCTCTATTTCCGCGACCAGCAGCGAGGTATGTCGCCGGGCCTCTTCTTCGGCAAATTCACGGCTCTCGTGGTTCAGCACGAAGAGCCAGACGACGATGCCGGCGATGATAAAGAAGACAACGAAGATCTTGCCCAGCATCGAGTCAATGGCGGCGCGGGCCGTATAGCCGTCCAGCGCGGCTTGGTAATTGAACACCATGAGGATGGCCGCCATCAGGCCGCCGACAATCAGCATCAGGCCGAGATAATGCCCGAGCCTTGTATTGAGCGCATCGGCAATGACGCTGGGAAAGACTTTCGTGACCATGCCGGAAAGCTGATCACCGAGGCGGGCATTGTCCTTGCAGCGATCGCCGCATCTGGCGTCGAGCGAACAACACAGCGAACAGATCGGCCCGCCATAGACCGGGCACCCTGCCATGTCCTCGGGCTCGAAGCTGTGCTCGCAGACGCTGCAGCGGATGGCTTCGGCATGGGTGTGTTTCAGGTTTGAGTTGCGCGCGATGTAGTAGCGACCGCGCGTCGCCCAGGCGATGAGCGGCACGCAAACAAGGGCGGTGACCAGTGCGACATAGGAATAAAGCGCCTCGGCAATCTCGCCGAAAATACCCAGATAGGACAGCAATGACAGCGCGACCGCGATCAGCATGGAGCCGAAGCCGACCGGGTTGATATCGTAAAGATGGGCGCGCTTGAATTCGATATGCCGGGGCGACAGGCCCAGCGGCTTGCAGATGACAAGGTCGGCAACGATGGCGGCAAGCCATGCAATGGCAAGGATTGCGTAGAGTCCAAGGATTTGCTCGAGCGCCTTGTAAATCCCGAACTCCATCAGGATCAGGCCGATCAAAACGTTGAACACCACCCAGACCACGCGGCCGGGATGGCTATGGGTCAGCCGGGAGAAGAAGTTCGACCAGGCAATGGAGCCGGCATAGGTATTGGTGACGTTGATCTTGAGCTGGCAGACGATCACGAAGATGCCGGTCACGGCGAGGGCCAGTTCAGGGCTTTGCAGCATCTGCCCAAACACGACGAGATACATCTGCGTCGGCTCGGAGGCGCTCTCGAAATCGACACCATGGCGAAAGGCGTAGTAGGCGAGGAACGAGCCGGCCATGACCTTGAGCCCGCCAATGATGATCCAGCCCGGACCGGCCCCGATCAGAGCAACCCACCACGCCAGGCGGTTCTTGTGTGAGGTGCGCGGCAGGAAACGCAGGTAATCCACCTGTTCGCCGATCTGCGCCACCAGCGCGAACATCACGGCAGAGGCCGCGCCGAACAATGCCAGATCGAATCCACTATCCAGCGGGCCCATAAGGCCGCTATAGCCGGTCCATTCGCGCACCGCCGGCAGGCTTTGCGCGCCGATGAAGACGAAGGGGATCAGTTGCAGCACGATCCAGAATGGCTGCGTCCAGGTCTGGAAGCGATTGATCAAAGTTATCCCATAGGTCACCAGCGGGATGACGATCAACGCACTGACCAGATAGCCGATGGAAATGGGCAGGCCGAAGCACAGCTCAAGTGCCGTCGCCATGATTGCGGCTTCGATAGCGAAGAAGATGAAGGTGAAGCTGGCATAGACCAGCGAGGTTATGGTGGAGCCCAGATAGCCGAAGCCGGCGCCCCGGGTCAGCAGATCGATGTCCACGCCATATTTGGCGGCGTTATAGACGATCGGGATGCCCATGAGAAAGATGATCAGGCAGGTCGACACCACCGCCCAGGCCGTGACTGAAAAGCCGTAGCTGAGCGTCAGAGCGCCGCCGATAGCTTCAAGCGCCAGGAACGAGGCGGCGCCAATGGCCGTATTGGCTATGCGGGCGGGCGACCAACGGCGCACCCTTTGCGCGGTAAAGCGCAGCGCGAAGTCTTCCATCGTCTGGTTGGCGACCCACTTGTTGTACGTCCGCCGGACTCTGGTGACCTTAGTCTGCGCCGTCATCGCCACTCCCACGCATCCGCGCATCCTGCACAAAGGGCCGAGCCCAAGACCAGTGGACCGACAGGTCATCGGCTCCGTCGTTCTGCGCATGCCCCCGCGGTCATCGCCCTAACCATGCCGCCAACCTCCCCACACTAGGCAGTAAAAATCCGGATCGGAATACGTTAAATGCCCCGTTGAGAGGCAAAGGCCTCAAATGCCCAATCCTTGATCAGTTGCAGGCGCATTCGGTCGCCGTGGCAGCAAGGCAATCCGAGGACAGGGCAGTTCCATGACAGACGATAAACCGACCAAAGGCCCCTACTCTCTCAACCGCCGCAAACTGCTGGCGGCAATGGCGACTATTCCGGCGCTGGGCATGCTCGGCTCAAGCCGGGTCTTCGCCCAGGACACTTCAACCGCAGCGGTGAACACGACCGGCCTTGCCGTAACCGACACCGAAGTCACTGTCGGCATTCTGCATTCGGTGACCGGCACGATGGCCATTTCAGAAACCGGTTCGGTTCAGGCGGAAATCCTTGCCATCGAGCAGATCAATGCTGCCGGCGGCGTGCTCGGCCGCCAGATCAAGTATATCCAGGAAGATGGCGCCTCGGACTGGCCGACCTTCGCCGAAAAGGCCAAGAAGCTCCTCGTGCAGGACAAGGTCGCCTCGGTGATGGGCTGCTGGACCTCTGCCTCGCGCAAGGCCGTGCTGCCGGTCTTCGAGCAGTATAACGGCATGCTCTATTATCCGACATTCTATGAAGGTCTCGAACAGAGCCCCAACGTCATCTATACCGGCCAGGAAGCGACACAGCAGATCCTCGCCGGCATCGACTGGGTGGTCGATACCAAGGGCGCCAAGAGCTTCTACCTGCTCGGCTCCGACTATATCTGGCCGCGCACGTCCAACAAGATTGCCCGCAAGCATATCGAGATGAAGGGCCTCAAGGTGGTGGGCGAGGAATATTACCCGCTCGAGCACACCCAGTTCAACTCCGTCATCAACAAGATCAAGCTGACCAAGCCGGACGTGATCTATGCCATCGTCGTGGGCGGCTCGAACGTGGCCTTCTACAAGCAGCTCAAGGCCGCCGGCATCGACCTCACCAAGGAAGCACCGCTCCTGCTCACCATATCGGTGACGGAAGACGAGATCCTGGGCATCGGTGGCGAGAACATCGTGGGCGCCTATGCGGCCATGAAATATTTCCAGTCGCTCGACAATGACAACAACAAGGCCTTTGTCGACGCCTTCAAGGCACGCTGGGGCGACGGCATCGTCATCGGCGACGTGACCCAGGCGGCCTATCTCGGACCCTGGCTGTGGAAGGCCGCCGTCGAAAAGGCGGGCAGTTTCGACGTCGACAAGGTGCGCGAAGCCTCGCCCGAAATCGAGCTGACCACTGCCCCCGAAGGCTACGTGAAAGTTCACGAAAACCATCACCTCTGGAGCAAACTGCGCATCGGCCATGCCCGCATGGATGGGCAGTATGACGTGGTCTATGAGACCGCCGACCTGATGGAGCCCGATCCGTTCCCGGAAGGTTACCAATAAGCCTCGACCTCCTGATGCCAACTGGCGGCTCCTTTTGCGAGCCGCCACCTTTCCTTCATCCGATGCGAGGCTCAAATGATCGGTGACTACACCTACGATCAGTTCTTTTCGATCCTGGCGATGCAGGGCTTCGCCGGGCTGATCCTGTTTTCCGTCTTCGTGCTCATGGCGCTGGGACTGGCCATTATTTTTGGCCAGATGGGCGTTATCAACATGGCCCATGGCGAGTTCATGATCCTGGGGGCCTATGTCACCTGGGGTGTCAGTCTCTTTGTCACCAGTTTCGCGCCGGCGCTGTTTCCCATCTATTTCTTCATCGCCATGGCATTGGCCTTCTGCGCCAGTTTTACCCTTGGGGTGATCGTCGAATGGGCGATGATCCGCCATCTCTATCGACGGCCGCTTGATACGCTGCTGGCCACATGGGGGCTCAGCCTCATCCTGCAGCAGACCTATCGTTCCGTGTTCGGCGCGCGTGAAGTTGGCGTGACCCTGCCCGACTGGATGATGGGCTCACTCCCGCTGACCGACATCATCGAAGTGCCGATCAACGGCCTCTTCGTTATGGGGCTGACCACGCTGATCGCCGTGACGGTGGCATTGCTCATGTACAAATCGCGCTGGGGCAAGCAGGTCCGCGCGGTGACTCAGAACCGTGTTATGGCCGGCGCGGTGGGCATCAACACCAAGATGGTGGACCGCATGACCTTCGGACTCGGCTGCGGCATTGCCGGCATTGCCGGCTCCGCCTTCACCATGATCGGCTCGACCGGCCCCACTGCCGGGCAGCTCTATATCGTCGACACCTTCCTCGTCGTCGTCTTCGGTGGCGCGGGCAGCCTTATTGGCACCATCGCGTCGGCCTTTGCCATCAGCCAGGCTCAGTCGACCATGGAATTCTTCCTCTCCGGCTCCATGGCCAAGGTTCTCACCCTGCTCACCGTGGTCGGCATTCTGATGCTGCGTCCGCAGGGACTGTTCACCCTCAAGATCCGCCGCTGAAAGGAGACGGTCTCATGTCTGCAAAGACTTCCGCTGCGCCAAGGACAATGCTCGGCAAAGACGCCCTCGCCTTCATCGCGCTGGCCGCCCTCATTCTCATCGTCTTTCCGGTGGCCCTCGACATCTTCCGCCTTAACCTGGTGGGCAAGTATCTGACCTATGCCTTCGTCGCGGTCGGCCTCGTGCTGTGCTGGGGATTTGGCGGCATCCTGAGCCTGGGCCAGGGCATCTTCTTCGGCCTGGGCGGCTACTGCATGGCGATGTTCCTGAAGCTCGAGGCTTCTTCGCCAGAGAATACCGCCATCCAGTCCACACCCGGCATTCCCGACTTCATGGATTGGAACCAGGTGACCGAACTGCCCTGGTGGTGGGTGCCGCTCAATTCCTTCCCGCTAGCGCTGATTGCCATTCTGCTGGTGCCCACTGCCTTTGCCTATGTCATCGGCGCCGCCATGTTCAAACGGCGGGTGGGCGGGGTCTATTTCGCCATTATCACGCAGGCCGTCGCCGCCATCCTGACCATCCTCATCGTCGGACAGCAGGGCTATACCGGCGGCATCAACGGCATGACCGATCTGCGTACCCTGCTCGGTTGGGACATCCGCACAGACAGTGCCAAGCTGATCCTCTACTTCGTCAATGCGGGCCTGCTGCTCGGCGTCATTCTCCTCGCCCTCTTCGTCAAGCGGTCCAAATTCGGACGCCTGCTGATCGCCATGCGCGACAAGGAAGACCGCGTGCGCTTCTCGGGCTATGACGTGGCCAATTTCAAGATCTTCGTCTTCTGCCTTGCCGCCGCCTTCTCTGCCATTGGCGGGGCCATGTTTGCCCTGCAGGTCGGGTTCATGTCGCCCTCCTTCGTCGGCATCGTGCCGTCGATCGAGATGGTCATTTTCTGCGCGGTTGGCGGGCGGCTTTCGATCTTCGGCGCAGTTTATGGCGCGCTGCTGGTCAACTACGCCAAGACCACCTTTTCAGAGAGCTTTCCCGAACTCTGGCTATTCGCCATGGGCGGTCTGTTCATCGCCGTGGTCATGGCCTTCCCCAATGGCCTTGCCGGCATCTGGAAAAGCCATGTGGAGCCGTTGCTGACACGCCTGATCAAGCGCTTCCGCCCCAGTCCTGTCGCAAGAACGAGTGCGACCGAAGCCGCCGCCGAATAGGAGCCAGCCATGACATTCGACGCCGCAACGGCACCCAAGGAATTTCTGCTCGCTGTAGAGGGCCTCACGGTTTCCTTCGACGGGTTCAAGGCCGTCAACGACCTGTCCTTCTATGTCGATGAAAACGAAATTCGTGTGATCATCGGCCCCAATGGTGCGGGCAAGACCACCGTGCTCGACCTCATCTGCGGCCGCACCAAGGCCACGTCTGGCTCCATCCGCTTCCGCGGCAAGGAACTGACGACGATGAAGGAGCACCAGATCGTCCATACCGGCGTCGGTCGGAAATTCCAGAACCCCTCGATCTACGAAGACCTGACCGTCTTTGAAAATCTCGAACTCTCCTTCCCGCGCGGCAAAAATGTATGGGGCGCTCTCGCCTTCCGCCGCGATCGGGAAGTGATCGAGCGGGTGGAAGAAATCGCCGAGATGATCTTTCTGAAGGATCATCTCGACACAGAGGCCGCCATCCTCAGCCATGGGCAGAAGCAGTGGCTGGAAATCGGCATGCTGCTGATCCAGAAGCCTGATCTTTTGATGCTGGATGAACCTGTCGCCGGCATGAGCGTGGCCGAACGCATCAAGACGGCGGAACTGCTCAACACGATCATCAAGCGCCACTCGGTAATCGTCATCGAGCACGACATGAAATTCGTCGAGGACATCGCCCACCGGGTCACCGTGCTGCACCAGGGCAAGGTGCTTTCGGAAGGCTCGATGGACCACGTCCAGCACGACCCCAAGGTCGTCGAAGTCTATCTCGGGCATTAGGAGGCGCATCATGCTCGCAATCGAAAATCTTCGCGTTTCCTACGGCCAGAGCGAGGTAATCCACGGCGTCTCACTCGATGTCGCGCCGGGCGAAATCGTTGCCATCATGGGTCGCAACGGCATGGGCAAGACCACGCTCATGAAATCGCTGATGGGCATCGTTCCCTCGAAAAGCGGCATGATCCGCGTTGATGGCAATGAGGTGGAAACGGCCGAGAGCTTCAACCGGGTGAAGTCCGGTCTCTCTTACGTGCCGCAGGGCCGCATGATCTTTTCGACCATGACGGTCAAGGAAAACATCGAGACCGGCCTTACTGTCACCGGCGAAAGGGACGTGCCGGGCGATCTCTACGAACTCTTCCCGGTCCTGCTTGAAATGAAAAGCAGACGGGGAGGCAATCTCTCCGGCGGGCAGCAACAGCAGCTTGCCATCGCCAGGGCCTTGGCCTCGCGCCCCAAAGTGCTGCTGCTCGACGAACCAACCGAAGGCATCCAGCCCTCGATCATCAAGGAAATGGCGCGCACGCTGCGTCGCATCCGCGACGAGAAGGGCCTTTCCATCGTCGTCTCCGAACAGGTCCTGAGCTTCGCGCTCGATATCGCAGACCGCGTGCTGGTCATCGAAAACGGCGAATTCGTCCATGAAAGCCCGCGCGCCGGCATCGACGAGGCAAAAGTCTCGTCCTTCCTCTCCGTCTAACACCAACCGCCAACGAGGATTGAAATGACTGACACTCTCATCAAGGTCGATCTCAACGAAAGCCCCTATAGCAACGAGAAAATCCACAACCGCTGGCACCCCGACATTCCCATGGCGTGCTGGGTCGAGCCGGGCGACGATTTCAAAATTGAGACCTATGACTGGACCGGCGGGCAGATCAAGAACGATGACAGCGCCGCTGACGTGCGTGATGTCGATCTCAACCAGGTGCATTTCCTGTCAGGCCCCATCGGGGTCAAGGGCGCGCAGCCGGGCGATCTGCTGGTGGTCGACATTCTCGACATCGGTGCCTTCGAAAGTTCGCTCTGGGGCTTCAACGGCTTCTTCTCGCTCAACAATGGCGGCGGCTTTCTCGATCAGCACTTCCCGAGCGCCCAGAAATCCATCTGGGATTTCAAGGGCATGTTTACCGAGTCCCGCCATGTCCCTGGCGTCAAATATGCTGGCCTCATCCACCCCGGCCTGATCGGTTGCCTGCCCGATCACAAGATGCTCGACCTGTGGAACACGCGTGAGAAAAAGCTCAACGACACCGATCCCAATCGGGTGCCTTCCCTCGCCAAGCTCCCTGAGGTCAATGCCGCCCATATGGGTCCGCTCAAGGGCGAAGCCTTCGACAAGGCCGCCGCGACTGGCGCCCGCACCGTCCCTCCACGTGAACATGGCGGCAATTGTGACATCAAGGATCTTTCGCGCGGCTCCAAGGTCTATTTCCCTGTCTATGTGGATGGCGCAGGCCTCTCCATGGGGGACCTGCATTTCAGCCAGGGCGATGGCGAAATTACCTTCTGCGGCGCCATCGAAATGGCGGGGTGGCTGCATATCAAGGTCAGCCTGATCAAGGACGGCATGGCCAAGTATGGGATCAAGAACCCGATCTTCCGCCCCTCGCCCATGGCGCCGAAGTATGACGACTACCTGATCTTCGAGGGCATTTCCGTCGATGAAAGCGGCACGCAGCATTATCTGGACGTCACCACGGCCTATCGACAGGCCTGCCTCAACGCCATCGAATATCTCAAGAAGTTCGGCTACTCGGGCGCACAGGCCTATTCCATTCTCGGCACCGCGCCTGTGCAGGGCCATGTGTCGGGGGTCGTCGATATTCCCAATGCCTGCGCCACGCTCTGGTTGCCCACCGATATTTTCGAGTTCGACATCATGCCGGGCTCAGACGGACCGAAAAAGCATCTCGATGGCTCCATCGACATGCCTATCGCACCCGATCTCTAGGAGGCGTGCATGGCCATCTACGACTATCAGTGCAGCGATTGCGGGCCGTTCACAGCCATGCGTCCCATGGCGCTTTCGGCAGAACCCTGCGCTTGCCCCGAATGTGGAAAACCCGCATCGCGGGCGTTCTTCTCGGTGCCCTTTATCGCCGGAATGGACCCGGCACGGCGCAGTGCCCACGCCACCAACGAAAAGGCGCGGCATGAACCCAGAAGGGGCGGCTCGGCCCATGGGCCGGGATGTTCCTGTTGCAGCAATGGCACCAAGAAAGGCCGCTCAACGCTGGTGCGCCCGGACGGATCGAAATCATTTCCCTCGGCGCGCCCGTGGATGATCAGTCACTAGATCCCAGCCGCACAGGCCAGGTCAAAGACGCCATCAGGTGATCAATGCCGGCCTGTGCGCAAAGCACTGTGCTGACCGGCGGCCAGCCGCTGTGCTGCCTGCCCAACTAAGCGATAGCCGGCTCGACGTGATGGCGCCCAATGGGCACGATCATTGGGGTGTTAGACACCGGATCGACGACCACGCGCGATGTCATGCCGAAGGCGTCTTTGACCACGGCTTCGGTGACGACTTCCACCGGCGCACCCTCGGCGAGAATACGACCGGACTTCATGGCGACGATATGATCGGCATAGCGACAGGCAAGGTTCAGGTCGTGCAACACGACAACCACCGTGCGACCGTTGGTCTTGACCAGATCGGTCAGCAGATCAAGGACTTCGACCTGATGGTTGATGTCGAGGAAGGTAGTAGGCTCGTCGAGCAGCAGCAGGTCGGTTTCCTGCGCCAGAGCCATGGCGATCCAGACGCGCTGGCGCTGCCCACCGGACAATTCACCGACAGGGCGGTCGGCCAGTTCGAGCGTGTCGGTGGCGGCTAGCGCCTGGGCGACGGCCGCGTCATCCTCCGGCGTCCAGCGCCGAAACCAGCCCTGATGCGGGTAGCGGCCCCGCCCAACCAGGTCTGTCACCGTGATGGCGTCGGGGGCGATTGGGCTTTGGGGCAACACGCCAAGGATCGTCGCCACTTCGCGCGTCGGCATCTGGTGGATCGGCTTGCCATCGAGATAGACGGCGCCCTTTGTCGGGGTCAGCAGGCGGGCAAGCCCGCGCAAAAGCGTGGACTTGCCACAGGCATTGGCGCCGACAATCACCGTCAGCTTGCCGGCCGGCACCGTCAGATCGAGCGCCGACACAATCTTGCGGTCGCCATAGCCGAGGTCGAGGCCTGCGGCCATGAGTTGGTGGCAGGTGGACATGCCTTGGTGCCTCCGATCAGTTTACGCGGCCGGATCGGCCGGAGGCCATCAGCAGCCATATCAGGAAGAGCGCACCGCACGCGCCGGTGACGACGCCAACGGGCAATTGCGTGTTGGGCAGCATGTGCTGGGCGATCAGATCCGACACCAGCATGACAAGGGCGCCGACAAGCGCGGCCTGCGGAAAGCCTCGCCCCGCGCCTTTGAGCAAAGTGCGGGCCAATGGACCGGAGACAAAGGCAACAAAACCGACTGGACCGACCGCTGCCGTGGCGAAGGCGGCAAATCCTACCGCGACCAGCATGAGCCCCAGACGGGTAAACTCGACCCTGGCGCCCAGCGAGCGGGCGGTGTCGTCGCCGAGTTCTATCGCATCGAGACCGCGCAACAATGCGATCATGGCAGGGACGAGAACCAGCATGGCGCCGCCAAGCACGAAGACATCGCCGGGGCGCGAGGCATTGAGGCTGCCGACCAGCCAGGCCATGGCCTGCTGCACCTCGGTCAGGCGCGCTCGGGTGAAGAGATAGGAAATAACCGCGGCCAGCATGGCGGCCATGCCAATGCCGATGAGAACGACCCGATAGGCCGTCACGCCATTGCGCCAGGCGAGGACATAAATGGCGAGCGCTGTCCCGACGGCACCCGCGAAAGCCCCAAAGGACACTGCCAGGCCGCTCCAGCCCAGGATGATGATGCAAAATACCGCCGCAGCGCTGGCACCATGGGCAATCCCGATAATATCGGGACTGGCCAATGGGTTACGCAAAAGAGTTTGGAAAGTGATTCCGGCCAGCGCAAAAGCTGCGCCGGACAGAACCGCCAGCGTGGCACGCGGCAGGCGCACCTGAAGGACGATAAAATCGACTCCCCGATCGGTGAGGCCGGTAAGGGGCGAAAACAGGGATCGCACGACGCCTTCCACAGATACGGGATAGTCGCCCAGATAGAGCGCGACGGCAAAGGCGATAACGAGGCCGAAAGTCAGCGCAAGCGCAACCTGGCGGCGGCGGGAGGCTGAGCGCTCTCTGCTCAGAAGAATGGGGGCGGTATCGAGATTGACCGTCATAGCGCCGCCAGTTTGCGACGGCGCACCAGCGCGATGAAAAAGGGCGCGCCGATAAACGCAGTGACAATGCCGACCTGTACTTCACCCGGAGGGGAAATGATGCGACCGACGATATCGGCACCCAGCAGCAGGATGGGCGCCATCAGCATGGAATAGGGCAGTATCCAGCGGTAGCCCGGGCCGGTGATCGCACGGGCGACGTGGGGTACGGTGAGACCGACAAAGGCGATCGGACCGGCGGCAGCCGTGGCGGAGCCGGCCAGTATCACTGCGGCAGCGCCCGCAAGGCCGCGCGACAGTCCGATGCGCTGGCCCAGCGCCTTGGCCACATCGTCCCCCATGGAAAGGCCGTCAAGCAGGCGCGCGGTGGCGAGCGCCAGCACTACGCCAATGGCAAGAAATGGCGCGACCTGCATAACGATATCGATGCTGCGCCCGGCGAGCGAGCCCACCTGCCAGAAGCGGACCTCGTCGAGTGTCCGCGGGCTGGTCAGCAGGATGGCGCTGATGATTGATTGCAGCACGGCAGTTATGGCCGCACCAGCGAGCGCCAGCTTGACCGGCGTCGCGCCTTCGCGGCCTAGGGAAGCGACTGAATAGACAACCAGCATGGCGGCCGCTGCCCCAATAAAGGCGAGCCACACATATGAGGACAGCTGCGCCATGCCGAGAAAGGCAACGCCCAACACTACGGCAAGCGCTGCGCCGGCATTGATGCCGAGAATTGACGGGTCGGCCAGCGGATTGCGCGTGGCGCCCTGAAGCACTGCCCCGGACAGGCCCAATGCAGCGCCGACCAAGAGGCCAACTATCGTGCGGGGCAGACGCAAATCCCAGATGATGCGGTGTTCGGTCATGGATGGATCAAAAGCGACAAGCGCCTGCCATACCGATGAAGCCGGAATGGCCCTTGCGCCCGTTGTCAGCGACAGCAATGCGATCGCCACGAGAGACGCAGTCAGCACAAGGAGTCCCAGCGTCAGCCGGGCCGCCTTGTGCTTTCTATCCGAAACCGGAGCCGCCATGGAGCAGATCAGGGCGCGAGGTTTTCGTCAGCGGCGTTGATGGCCACGGTCAGCTTGCCGAGCTCGCGCGCATAGGCGGCGTAGTTGCGCATCCAGAAAGCCGGCCAGTCGGCCACCTGCCCGGCCTCGGCTGCTTTCATCAGGATCCAGGTGGGCTGGTCCAGCGCAGTTTGCATGGTCGCTTCCGAGCGATTGTCGACCAAGATCAAGTCAGGCTGATACTTGTCTGCCAGTTCCCAGGACAAGGTTTCCCAATAGCCGCGATCATCGGCCACTTCGGGCTCGATGAGCTTGAGGCCCCAGGCGGCGAAATCCATCAACTCGGAGGCGCCGGCAGTCGCGGCAACGTAGAGGGCGTCGGCCCCCGCCCATACGGCCAGGGCCGTCAGGTCGGGCTTGGTAGCAACGGCGGCTTTGAACTGGGTCAGCGCAGTCGCGAAAGCAGCCTTGTCTGCCGCCACGGAAGGCGCGGACAGGTCGGCCCCTAGGCTGCCGGCCAGGGTTTCGTAGTCCTCGATAAGGGTCAGAATAGAAGCGCCCTGCACCGGACCGGTGACCGGCGCAATGGCGCTGAGCGCAACGCCGACATCCTGGCCGCCGCTCCAGGAGCTTTCGAGCGGCCAGAATTCGGCAACGATCAGGTCTGGATCGAGCGCTGCTGCCTTTTCAATGTCCACTTCGCCCCAGGTCTCGCTGAGAATCTCGATGCCGGTGAGATCAAGGCCCTGCAACGCCTTTGCGTCGGCCACGAGGCTATCGGCATAGATGGCGACCGGACGAATGCCCAGGGGGATAAGCCCGGCAGCAGCGTCCTGATGAGCAATGATGCGGACCGGCACCTCATCCAGGCTCACCGTTTCCCCGTCGCCGCCCGTATAGGTCCAGCTTTCGGCGAAGGCCGGCAGCGCAGTTGTGGCAAGAAGAGAAAGGGCGATAGCGGCGATGCGAAACATGGTTCTGACCGTCAGGTTTGGGATTTGCCGATCCCTAGCCCTCGTAATGTGAGCGGTCAAGTCATGTTATCAAATGTGAGGTGCAGAACGGGCGGAAATTAAGTTCATATGGGTTTCAAGTGAGGCACCCGCTCCCACATCTGGGAGCGGGTATGTGCGTCACACAGGCCGGCGATACTGATAAATGCCGACATCGATGGTGCCTTCGGTAAAGCCGGCCTCGCAATATGAGAGATAGTAAACCCACTTGCGACGGAACTGTTCGTCATAGCCCAGCGGCGCAATCATCGGCCAACGTTCGAGGAAGCGCTCGCGCCAGAGCCGCAGGGTGCGGGCATAAGACAGCCCGAACGTCTCGACATTTTCCAGAACCAGGCCAAAGCGGTCGCCAAACTCCTGCATCACGCTTTTGGTGAGCAGCATGCCGCCGGGGAAAATGTAGCGCTGAATGAAGTCGGGACCGGAGCGATAGTCTTCGAAATCATCCTCGTGAATGGTGATCGCCTGAATTGCGGCCGTGCCGCCGGGCTTCAGCCGGTCGTGCAGGGTCTGGAAGTAGCTGGGCCAATTGTCTTCGCCCACGGCCTCGATCATCTCGATCGATCCGATATGATCAAACTGGCCTTCCGTATGCCGATAATCTTCGAATACCAGTTTGGCGTAGTTATCCAGCCCCTGCCGCTTTAGGCGCTCGAGCCCGAATTTCAGCTGTTCGGCGGAAAGCGTGATGCCGCGCAGATTCGCCTTGTAATCGCGGGCAACAGTCTCTGCGAAGCCGCCCCAGCCACACCCGATCTCGAGGACCGATGAGCCTTCCTTGATGCCGGCCATATCCGCCACTCGGCGGTATTTTGCCAGTTGCGCTTCCTCAAGGCTCTGGTCACCCGAAGTGAACACCGCCGAGGAATAGGTCATGGATGGGTCGAGCCACTGGCCATAGAAATCGTTGCCGAGGTCGTAATGTTCGGCGATGTTCTTCTTGGAGCCTTCCAGCGTGTTGCGGCGGGACACGTGGTAGTGCAGGTCCGAAGCCGCGCGATGAAAGAAACCCTTGTTGGCGTTATCGAACATGTCGCGGTTCTGCAGAAAGAAGCGGAACAGGGCCGTCAGGTCGTCCACCTCGATATCGCCATTCATATAGGCCGCTGAAAAGCCCACAGTGCCCCGCTGCATGGCCTCGTTGAGAACCTTGAAATTGTTGAGGCGCAGCGTGGCGTGTTCGCCGGTATTGGGCTGGCCAACCGTGCGGGTGTGCCCGTTGGGGAAAATCACGGTCAGCGAGCCACGAGCGGGCTTGCCGATCAGGCGAAAACCGATGGCGTCCACCAGCCAGGACGTAAAGTGCGTCCAGGGAGAAGTACCGGTTCGAGAGTGTTCTATGGCAGTTTTTGTCATATGCGCCGCCAGGTCCAGCTTCCGCGTTAGCAGGCAGCGGCCTGAAGCGGCTGCCTGAAGTCCAGCGTCAATGGCGTCGCATGTCGGGCGAAACCTCCATGATGACGCCATGGTGATAGTTTATCCGCGATGCAGTGATATGCAAGCGGCAGCTCAAACTCATAATACGGCTGAAACTGCGTTTTGGATCCATTCCCCAGCCGATTCAGCGTGGGGGACGGGCAATGTCCAGAAGGCGGAACTGGACCTGTTCGCGGCCCTGATAATGGTCGATCGACAGCGAGCCGGCAAAGTGAAGCGGCTGATCATTGTCACGCATGAGAACGTCGCCCAGCGCGGTGCCTGCGGCCCGGAAGGCGATGGCTTTGAGCTTGGCGCCATCATCGGATGTCAGCGTGAAACTGACATGCCCTCCCTTGCCAACGATCTGCGGGTACCGCGCCCGATGGGCCGGAAAAACAAAAACCGGCGATGGATTTCCAGAACCGAACGGTCCGGCTCGCTCGATACCATGAAGCAGGTCTATCGTTGCGCCCCGCGCCGTCAGCGCCGCGTCGATCTTGAGCGCCGAGGCGGCGCGGGCAATTTTGACGCTGCCACCCAGCTTGTCGGCCATGAAGGCGCGGAAAGGACCAAGTTCGCCGGGCCGCAGGGAAATTCCGGCAGCCATGGCGTGCCCCCCGCCCTTGGGCAGCAGTCCACTTTCGACCGCCTCGATCACAGCCGAACCGAGATCGACACCGGGCATTGACCGCCCAGAGCCGGTTCCGGTGCCGTCGGGATTGAGGGCTATCGCAAAGCTCGGACGTTCGAACCGTTCCCGCAAACGCGCTGCGACCAGCCCCACGACTCCGGGGTGCCAGTTTTCGGATGCGAGAACCAGAACCGGTGGTCCGTCCCCTGCTCCGATTTCGGCCTCCGCCGCCGCGCAGGCTTCCTCGACCGCTTCCACCTCGATGCGCTGCCGCTCCGTGTTCAGTTCATCCAGACGCGCAGCAATGGCCAGCGCCTCGTGTTCATCATCCATAGCCAGGAGGCGCGTACCCAGCCCTGCATCGCCAATGCGCCCGCCGGCATTGATGCGCGGGCCGATCAGAAAACCCAGATGATATGGATTGAGCGGACCATTGATACGCGCTGCAAGTCCAAGCGCAGCAAGGCCGGGCTTTTCTCCGCGGCGGGCAATCTCAAGGCCGCGGATAACAAAGGCGCGGTTGAGACCGACCAGCGGCACGACATCGCAGACAGTAGCCAGCGCTACCAGATCGAGCAATTGCAACAGATCAGGCAAACCGGTATCGCCGCGCTGGCGCAGGGCCCGGTTCACGGCGACCAATACCATGAACGTCACGCCAGCAGCACAGAGATAGGACAGGCCGGAAATGTCATCGGGGCGATTGGGATTGACCAATGCCGTGGCGGGCGGAAGCTCGTGATCGGCAAGGTGATGATCGACGACCAGAACATCCGCGCCGCGCTGCCGAGCATGGGCGATCGGCTTGTCGCTGGTGGTTCCGCAGTCCAGCGTGATGATGAGGCTCGCGCCGGCATCGATCAGTCTGTCCATGGCTGCAATATTGGGGCCATAGCCTTCGAAGATGCGGTCTGGAATATGCACCTGCGGCTCTAGGCCGAAATGGCGGAGGTAGCGGGTCATCAAAGCGCAGGAACAGGCGCCGTCCACATCATAGTCGCCAAACAGGGCAATCGATTCATTGTCCGCAATGGCGCGCGCCAGACGCGCCGCGAGATCATCCATGGCCGCCAGCGTGGACGGATCGGGCATGAGGACGCGAATTGTCGGGTCCAGCCAGATTTCTGCGTCGTCCACGCCGACACCCCTGCCAGCCAGAATGCGTGCGAGAATATCTGAAATGCCGGACCGCTGCCCTATAGCCCCTGCAATGCGGGCCGTTCCGGTGTCCAGCCGATCAACCCAGGCGCGGCCAGTGACCGATTGGGTTATATCAAGAAAAGGACGCGGGGTTTCGGGCATGCTGTGAGGGTTAGGGGATTTTACGTGGCGTGGAAAGGGGTTCGGCCCCGCCATATGGCGCGAGGCGGCGGCGGCGCCAAATCTTTTAGCGGGCGTGTCTCGCCCTGATCCAGCGCGTCGTCTGGCTCCAGCTACGCATCACCACTGTGCTGGTTTCAACTGTGTCGCGGCGCAGTTTTACGCCGTCCACCAGCGAGCCGTCAGTTATGCCTGTAGCGGAAAAGAGCACGTCGCCTGACGCAAGATCGGTAACGTCATAGATGCGGTTCGGATCTTCGATCCCCATCTCCTTGGCACGGAGACGCTTGTCGGGAGAGTCGAGGATCAGCTTGCCCTGCATCTGCCCACCGATACAGCGCAGGGCCGCAGCGGCGAGGACACCTTCTGGCGCGCCGCCGGAGCCGAGATAAATATCAACGCCGGTATCTTCGGTATTAACCGCATGGATCACGCCGGCAATGTCGCCATCACTGAGCAGCTTCACCGACACGCCCGCCGTGCGCAATTCTTCAAGAAGCCCGGCGTGCCGCGGACGGTCCAGCACGATGGCGGTGATTTCGGAGACGGGTACGCCTTTGGCTTTGGCCAGGGCTTTCACGTTTTCTGTCGCTGACCAGTCGATATGCACAATTTCTGGCGCATAGCTGGCGCCAATCGCAATCTTGTGCATGTAAACATTGCGCGCGACGTTGAGCAGACCACCGCGTTCGGCCATGGCCAGCACGACAAGGGAGTCAGGCTGGTTCTTGGCACAGAGCGTTACGCCCTCAAGAGGATCCACCGCGATATCGACTTCAGGCCCCAGCCCTTCGCCGACGGGCTGGCCGATATAGAGCGCATCGCACTCATATTGCTCCCCCTCGCCGATGACGATGCGCCCGGAAATGGCAACCCGGTCCAGTTCGGCCTTCATGGCTGAAACAGCCGCCTCGTCCGCAGCCTTTTCGTTGCCCTTGCCGCGCCATTCGGCTGCGGCTATGGCGGCGCGTTCGGTGACACGGACCATTTCAAGAGTCAGCGTGCGATGCAGATTGGCCGGATTGCGGCTGTCTTCGACCTTGCTGAGCTTCATTATTTCCCCCTGGGCCGGTGGCGACCCGGACGGGTCAAAGCTTTTCGATGCGGATCAATTGCGGTTCGCCGACTATGAACCCATCTGCGGCGATCTCCGCAAGCGCTTCGCGCACGGATGATTCCAAAGTCTGTTGAGTAATCATCACCACGGTGCGCGTCGAGGACCCATCCGGCGCGACAGCCTTGGCAGACAAGTCCGAACGTTGAATGACGGAATCGATGGAAATCGACTTTTCACCCATGCGCGTAGTGATGGCGGCTAGCGCGCCGGGCACATCCTTGGCGCTGAGCCGGATATAGAACCCACCCTCGTGGGCGCGCATTGGCGCTTCGACGTAAGGCAGCAGTTCGGCGCTGGGAACGCCAAGCGGCGGCACCCTTGTGCCACGGGCGATGTCGAGAATGTCGGAGAGGACAGAGGAGGCCGTCGGCGGGCCGCCAGCCCCGGGACCGGCCAACAGCAATTCGTGCACATGGTCAGTTTCGAGCGCCACGGCATTCATCACGCCATCGACTCCCGCAATGGCGCTACCCTTGGGCACAAAGGTGGGATGAACGCGCTGTTCAATTCCACCCTCGACGCGCTCGGCAATGCCCAGCAGTTTGATCTTGTAGCCAAGATCAGCGGCAACCTGAATGTCGTGCTGGCTGATCGAAGAAATGCCCTCGATGCGCATGCGGTCGGGGGCAATCTCATAGCCGAAGCAGAGCGTGGCGAGGATCGAGAGCTTATGGGCGGTGTCGAACCCCTCGACGTCAAAAGTCGGATCGGCCTCGGCGTAGCCGAGCGCCTGCGCGTCCTTGAGACAGTCGGCGAAGGAAATTCCTTCATTGCCCATGCGCGTCAGAATGTAATTGCAGGTGCCGTTCATGATGCCAAAGACCTTGGCAATGCGGGCCGAGCCCAGGCCTTCGCGCAGGGTCTTGATGACCGGGATGCCACCCGCGACGGCGGCTTCAAAGCCGAGCTGGGCCCCCGATTCCTCCGCCATGCGCGCAAGGGTCACGCCGTGTTTGGCGAGCAGCGCCTTATTGGCGGTAACGACAGGGCGGCCGATCTCCAGCGCTGCCTTGACCGCTGCCAGGGCAGGACCGTCTTCGCCACCGATGAGTTCGACGAACAGATCGATGCCGTCCCATTTGGCGAGGGCGACCGGGTCATCAAACCATTCAAGTCCCGCAATATCGATACCCCGATCGCGGGAGCGGGAGCGCGCGGCAACGGCGACCACTTCCAACTGGCGGCCGAGTTTTCGCGTCAACTCCGTGCCGTCCTTTTGCAGGATACGCACCAGCGTCGCACCGACATTGCCCAGCCCCGCCACGCCGATACGCAGCGGCGCCAGGCGATCGGTTTCGCCAAAATCGGACATGGCCTTGAGAATACGCGCGCGCGTTTCGGAGCGCGGCTCACGACCGTCGCGCAGATCAAAGACAAAAAGCGGATCGCCGGCGACGATGCGCCCAAAGCGGGTCGGCGTCCAGCCTCTGGCGGAAATGAAGGATTCGACGGCTTGGCGGAAGGATTGGATGTCGCTCATGGTGGCGCCATCTGCATAGGAAATCGCCTAGAGGTCAATAGGAGTTTTGATAGGAATAGGGCCGGCATATGTTGCCGGCCCCTTGCTTTTACTGGAGCTTGGCGGCAGCGGCGGCGCGACCAACCTCTTCCATCACCTTGGGGAAGCCCCAGCGCAGAGACACAGGCGTCACCGCCCCGCTCACCGACATGGTCAGCTCTTCACCCACGAGATTGGTATAGGCACCCCTGGAGACCAGCGGTGACAGCTTGATCAAATCCATGGCGAAGAAATCGTCGGCTGATTTCTGATCGTTGAAAAAGCTGATGAGCAGTTCGGCCGGGATACGGTCAAAATTCTCGTAGGATACGAAATAGGCAATGCCCGTGTCATTCAGCGCTGCGTCGGCCGGCGCGGGCGCCGGGACCAGGCCGACATCTGCAAACAGTTGCACCCGCGGATCGCCTTCCAGCCGGACGGCAACCTGACCGTCATTTCGGTTGACGATATTGGCAAAGACCGCGCCGTCAGCGGCCGGAAATTTCGCGACTTCGGCCTTGAGGAAACTCGTCGTTTCGGCAATCAGCGCCTCCGCTTCCGCTGACAGGCCCAATGCTTTGCCGGTCAGGCTGACAACCTGCTGCCAACTCCCGAACCACGGCTTGTCGGGATAGGCGACCACCGGAGCAATATTGCTGAGCAGCTCGTATTCCTGCGCCGAGAGACCCGAATACGGTGCGATGATCACGTCCGGCTGCAATGCCGCAATAGCTTCGATTGGCGGTTCATTGCCATTGGGCAGCACACTCGGCATGTCAAAACCACGGGCAGCAATGGCCTCTTCGGTCCAAGGCAAGATCCCGTCATCGCCACCGCCATAGGCAAAAAAGGGCATGCCAACCGGGGCAATGCCAAGATCGATAACCACATCCTGTGCTGACCAGCCCCAGGTGACTACCCGCTCAGGCTTGGCTTCAATCGTGGTCGACCCAAGCGCGTGCTCAACGGTCACGGGGAATGTGTCTGCGGCCTGGACAGATGAAATCGACAGGGCGAAAGCACCGACCGCGAAGGCAGTTCTCTTGAACATATACAAATCTTTCTAGTTTGCGGCTTTTTCCGCGGCCTCGCCGATGAGCCGGATATATTGCGGATAACCCCATTTGAGCGACAGGGCGCTGGGTGGTGAAACCGAGTTGATGAGTTCGGGGCCAATCACATGTGCAACCGCGCCTGCGGCCACTTGCGGCGCAAGAGCGACAACTGAATTGCCATAGAAGGCCGCATCGGCCTCCTGCGTATCGAAATAGGAAATGAGGACCTGGCTGCGAAGCTGTTCCAGGTTTTCAAAGCTGAGCGAGAAGAAGAAGTCCTGGCCCTGGGCAAGCTCGGCAACGCTGGGGTCGGAAACCATGCCGGCATCGACCAGGAATTTCACCCGGGAATCCAGATCCGCATAGACGGCCACTTCCCCATTATATTCGGCGATGGCCGCAAAGGTCGTGCCTGCCACCTTTGGATATTTGGCCGTTTCATCGGTGATGAATTGTTCAAGCTCGGCCACCAATGCCTCGGCTTCGGCTGCCTGGCCCAGGGCCTGCCCGGTCAGGGTGATGGTCTGCTGCCATGGCGTGCTCCAGGGCGCGTCGGGGAAGGCGACGACCGGGGCGATACCGCTCAGAACCTCGTATTGCTCCTCGGAAATGCCGGAATAGACGGCAATGATCAGGTCCGGCTGCAAGGCAGCAATGGCTTCGATCGGCGGGTCGAAACCATCGGGCAGAATGGTGGGAAACTCCGCGCCGAGTGCCGCGACAGCATCCTTGGTCCAGGTCAGGGCACCGTTTTCATCGCCGCCATAATTGAAGTAAGGAATGCCAACAGGCACCTCGCCCAACGCGATGACCGCATCCTGCGCCGCCCAGCCCCAGGTAACGATGCGCTGCGGTTCTGCGGGAATGGTGGTCTCACCATAGGCATGCGCAATTGTGACGGGAAAAGACTGTGCCTGCACGTGGGCCGTCAGACCAACGACAAGCAGGGCGGCAACGAGAATCGGGCGGCAAGACATGAAGCACCTTAAGCGTGGATGTAATTCATCCATACTAAAGATGATTTATGTTGTCATGTTAATTTCCGCTCTTCGTACGGTCGGACTTCCCGGGGCGAGCGCCCGGGAAGTCCGTGATTGTGAACGCCTTGCCCGGTCAGAATGAAACCCTGGCCGTGGCGCGGGCGCCGATTGAACGCAGGCCGGTGCCATCGGCGGCGGCTTCGATGGAGGCACCGATATTGGCGCTGTCGCTCGGTGCATAGATCAACCCCGTCGAGGCATTGCCAAACAGATGTGTCGCGCCGCCGGTACCTAACAGGCCCAGATTTCCGCCCACTCGCGGTATGAGCGCCTGCCCGTCGCCGAGCTCGATCCTGTACAGCAATTCACTGCCCAATGACGCACGCAATTGGTCCTGATCATAGGCACTGCCCGCCATGGTGCCTCCGACGCCGTCGGTCAGCGTATAGGCTGCCGCCGCTTCGCGCAGATAGAACAGGGTGGCATTGGGCCGGAGTATAAGCTGGTCATCCAGCTTCATTTCCCCCTTCAACATGCCCGTCAAAACCAGACGCTGCGTATCGAAGGTGCCGGAATAGGCTCCGATGGCGACATCGTTCCACGACTTGCCGTAGTAAGCCGCCAGGTCGAGATAAACGTCGTCAGTGATCTCGGCGGAGATATAGGGGCCAGCCATGACACCGCGACCGGAAATGGTATCGGTAATGTTGGCATCGCGCATGGCGTCGCCGTGAACGGCAAGGCCGACGAGCAGTTCCGTGCTGACAAGGTAATCAGCACCGAGCGACAACATGCCGAAATTGCCCCAATAATCCACGCCAGCGGCCGTACGGGAATGAATTGACCCTGAGCCGTCGATCCAGAAATTGAGAGGCTGGTCGAGCGGGTTGGCATTGGCCAGGGCATGAGCAGCATCACCGGCAGCACCGAAATTCTGCAATTGAACCAGACTGGTTGCAAAATTCAGCTGCGCGCCCGCATAGTTTGGATTGATCCCGAAAGTGCCTGGATTGGCGCCGCCGACCATCCCAAGCCGCTGTTGCAGGCCCGGGACGGAAATGCTTCGGGCGACAAGGGCGGAATGGGTTTGCTGAACAACATTCATCACCGCATCAGCAGTGGGCGTCGCTGCCGGCGCTGCGGAGGTACAGGTGATGGTGAAGGAAAAATCGGGGGCGAGAGCGCCGCCGGTAACCGTCGCGGTAATCGAGACGTTCACATTGCCATTTGCCGTTACGGTGGCCGTAACCGAACCTGGGTCTGAAATGTTGGCGTAACCTGGGCCATCGATGGAATTCACATCGGACGGATTGCCCGGATTGCCCTGCCCTCCAACCTGGACCCAATGTGAGCCGACACTTGCTGGTGAGTCATGAACAGTGATGACGATCTGGTCGCCAGGCTTGTACTGGGCCGAGCTGTAGCTTCTGTACGGAGTGGACTGACCGGGCGCCAGGACGACGTTGATATAGTTGGCGTTGATGTCGTCGCACATGGCCGACTGAGCCGCAGCGGCGGCGCTTGTGCCGCCCATGAGTAAAGCCGGCGCAAGAAGAAGTGCCCCGGAACAGAAACGCAGCGCACTGCGCGCTGGAAATAACTTAAACATATTGCCCCCTGAAACTGCCGGGCATCGCTGCGCCCGACGAACCACGATTCCTCGTGATATGCAGGCAAAATTACCTTTATTAGGTTTTATTACCAGTTAATTTTGTGACCGTTGTTGCAGGCTTGGTCTGCAGGTGCGCGCGCGATATGAAAGGGGATGAGCAATAGTCTGGCCGGATCGAAACCCAATCGCAGCGGCGCGGCGACACGAGCGCGCATCATCGACGCCGCCATATACATCATGGCCGAAGGGGGCTTTGCCGCCATAACACTGCAGGCCGTCGCAGCTCTGGCCAATATTCGATACGGCAATCTCACCCACCATTATCCCACGCGCGAAAAGCTGATCGAGGCGCTGATGGAGGCGTTGCTGGAGCGGTATCGGGCGGAGTTTGCCGGGCTGGCCGCAGCAATTGCCGAGGGGCAGGACGGATCGCTGCGCAACATCGTGGACTGGCTGCTTAAGGACGCCACGGAGAAGCAAACAGGCCCGGTTTTTCTTGAACTCTGGGCCATGACGAACCATATGCCCGAAATCGCGGCGGCGATGGAAACGCTCTACGACGAGGCCGTAAATGCCTGCATCGCCGCGCTTGGGGTTTCACAGGACGCCGCTACGGCCAGCGGTTTGCGCAGTGCGCTTTATATGCTTGGTACCGTGCTTGAAGGCAGCTCAGCCATTTTTTCGAGCCGCAGGAGAGACACCGACATTTATCTTGGATTTCGCGACGAAGCGTTCAACACCCTTACCGGACTTCTGGAAGACCGGCTGAGCAAGGCGCGTACATTGATGGCACAGGCGCCTCCGCCCGCGCCTGCCCGAGGATCACCCTGACGCTGCGTTACGGATAAGCAGGACCATGATTTCGTAGTGATCGGTTTGCGGGAACATGTCGAACAGCCGAATGCGCTTGGGAATGTAGGACGGCAGGGCGGCAAGGTCGCGGGCGAGCGTCACGGCGTTGCAGCTTGAATAGATGATACTGGACGGGCCCGATGCTTCGAGCGTCTGGCAGAGTGTATCGCCAAGGCCGCGCCGGGGCGGGTTGACGATGATTGAGTCAGGGGGCTGTCGCGCCTGGATGGAAGTCGCGTCACCTACCGAAAATGTCACGTCCGAAAGCTCGGCTTCCACGGCGCTCAGTCGCGCGGATTCAACGGCGGGGGCGCTGACCTCAATGCCGTGGACCTTGCGGCCGGGCGCGGCGACATGAAGGGCGAAGCCACCGACGCCGCAATAAAGATCCCAGACCGAGTGGGCATCAACTTCGTCGACCCATTCGCGGGCCTGCTGGTAGAGGCCAGCGGCGATGTCGGTATTGGTCTGAAAGAAGCTGGCGGGTTGGAGATGGAGGACGAGGTGTTCCAACTGCATTGCGAGCGTTTCGGTTCCGCTGAGCGGGATTTCCTCGCTGCCCTCAAGAACGGCCTTGTGCTCGGGGAGAAGATTGGCGGTGACGACGCCAATCCTAGGGAGGTCGGCCAGAAGGCTGGGCAGGAATTTGCGCATCCGACCCAGTGGCTCGGTGGAGCGCAGAACGAAGCGCAGCATCAATTCGCCGGCTGGCGACTCGGTCAGCAGCATATGCTTGAGCTCGCCGCGTCGCGCCGGCACGTCATAGGGCGTAATGCGGGCGCGGGAGATGAACGCGGCAATCGGCGCAAACGCAGCCCGCAGGCCCGGCGAGAGGATGCCGCAAGCGGTGAGGTCGACGCCCTGCCCCGCCGCATCGAGAATGCCCAGGGTCGGTTTGTCGGCAGAACCGCCGACGACCATCTTGGCCTTGTTGCGGAAGTTATCGTGCCGGCTGACCATGGGCCGCAGCCATTTGGCATCGGGCCAGGCAGATAGCAGGCCGCGCGCATGGTCGAGCTTGCGCGTGATCTGGGCGTCATAGGGCATGCCCATGAACGTGCAGGAACGGCAGAGGCCGTTGTCAAAATAGCCGCACTGCATGGCGGCATCTGCCCCTGCGTCCACGCCGCTATCCTCTGGAAAGACAGGAGGCAGCAGCGCCGCCCCCATTGATCGGAATTACTTGGCCGCGGTGGCCAGCGGCACCACGTTGCCCTGCCCGCCCTTGCCGCCAAGCAGTTTCTTGACGTTACGGGCAGCCTGCCGGATGCGGTGTTCGTTTTCGACGAAGGCCAGGCGGATATACTGATCACCATATTCGCCAAAGCCGACGCCGGGCGCCACGCCGACACCCGTTTCCTGAATGAGCAGCTTGGCAAATTCCAATGAGCCGAGATGGGCGAACTGGGCGGGGATCGGCGCCCAGGCAAACATGGTTGCCTTCGGCACCGGAATGTCCCAACCGGCACGTCCAAAGCTTTCCACCATCACGTCGCGGCGGTTCTTATACACCTGACGCACTTCGGAGATCACATCGTCAGAGCCGTTGAGAGCGGCAACTGCGGCGACCTGGATTGGAGTAAAGGCGCCGTAATCCAGGTAGGATTTCACCCGCGCCAATGCCGCGATCAGCCGCTCATTGCCCACTGCAAAGCCGACACGCCAGCCCGGCATGGAATACGTCTTCGACATGGAGGTGAATTCGACGGTGATGTCGATGGCGCCGGGCACCTGCAGCACGGACGGCGGTGGCGCATCTTCATCGAAATAGATCTCGGAATACGCGAGATCCGAAAGGATGAAGATGTCGTTCGCCTTACAATACTTGACCACCTCGGTGTAAAAATCGAGGTCGGCTGTGTAGGCGGTCGGGTTGGCGGGGTAGTTCAGCACCAGCGCGATGGGCTTTGGAATCGAGTGGCGCACGGCGCGATCGAGCGAACGCATGAAGTCTTCATTCGGATCGGCGGGCATGGAGCGGACGACGCCGCCCGACATGATGAAGCCGAAGGAATGGATGGGATAGGTCGGGTTGGGCACCAGCACGACGTCGCCGGGCGCGGTAATGGCCGAAGCCATGTTGGCAAAGCCTTCCTTGGAGCCGAGCGTTGCCACGACCTGCGTATCGGGATTGAGCTTCACGCCAAAGCGGCGGCCATAATAGCTTGCCTGGGCCTTGCGCAGACCCGGGATGCCACGCGACGTCGAATAGCGATGGGTGCGCCCATCCTTCACCGTCTCCTGCAGCTTGGCGACGATGTGCTCCGGCGTCGGCATATCGGGATTGCCCATGCCCAGGTCGATAATGTCCACGCCGTCAGCGCGCAGCCTGGCCTTGATCGGGTCGATATGGGCGAACACGTAAGGGGGAAGACGACGGATGCGGTGGAAGTCGTTGCTCATGATTTCCTCAACAGTCCCAAGGGACTTCAAAGTGCCGCGACGCGCCCAGATGCGCCGCATCTCGCAAAGAGACGCTGATTATCGCGGAATTATGGTTTTAAGCGGGTTAAAACGCCCGGCTTGCGGCGTGAACAGCGATATTCGGCTCTTCCCGGCCACCCTGTGGCCTTAGGGAAGAGCTAGCTGGCGTTCGCCGCAGCTGCGGCCACGCGGGCGAGCGCCGTATTGCCGGCGAGCGATGCTCCAAACCCTGCAATTGCCATCGGAGACGCCATGTCTCTTGCCCTTGAGAAATGTCTTCTGGTACCACGGTCGAGCGCGGCTACCGACTTAATATGTTCTTCCGGTTACCTTGTAAATGCCATCGCGCCCCTACATGTTGGGTGCCGGCAGAGCCGCAGAAATTACGTCGGGAAGGTGCATGAGAAAACGCGTCGCAATCGCTACCATCGGCACAGCCGGCGATGTCAGGCCCTATCTGGCGCTCGCCATCGAGTTGAGCCGGAATGGATATGACGTGGTTCTCGGTGCCAATGCCGATTTTGAAGACCTGATTGTTTCGCACGGCATCGAGTTCAAGAATCTCGGCACCAACATGCAGGACTGGCTGCAGGAATCGCGTTTCGACAATGCGATCAGTCAGATGAAGATTCATCACCTCCCCCAATTGCTGCGGGAGGGTCAGGCCCTCGTGGAACGCGCTGCCCGCAACTCATGGGCCATGTCTCAGGGCGCCGATGCCATCGTCGTCAACATCAATACCAGCTTCGGCATCGACATCGCCGAGGCGTTGAACATTCCCGTCATCATGACGGCGATGCAGCCGCTGAACCCGACCCGGGAATTTCCGGTCTGTGCCTATGAAGTCCCCGATCTCGGACCCACCTTCAACAAGCTCAGCTATATCGCGATGAACATTCAGCAGGGCTATTATGACCTGCCGCGCGATAGAGTACGCAAGGAATTGATGGGGCTGGGGCCACGCAAGCGTGGTGGCATCTTCAAGGACAGCCTCGGCAATAACCTGCCGACGCTCTACAATTTCTCATCTGTGGTGTCGCCGCGGCCGCGCGACTGGCCGCAGACGGCAGTGGTGACCGGCTTCTGGTTCCTCGACGACACCAGCGACTGGGCTCCCTCCCCTGAATTGCAGCGTTTTCTCGATGCGGGACCACCGCCAGTCTATATCGGCTTTGGCTCCATGCCGTTCGGCGCGGAGAGAAATACCCAATTGCTGAAGTCCGCCCTGGAGAAATGGGGCGGCCGCGCCATCGTTTCGCGGGGCTGGGGCGGCATTAACGCCTCTGACCTGCCCGAAACGGTCTTTGCCGTTTCCGAAGCGCCGCATGACAAGCTGTTTCCGTTGGTGGGCGCCGTAGTGCATCACGGCGGAGCGGGCACGACCGCCGCTGGGCTGCGTGCCGGCAAGCCAACATTCACGCTGCCGCAGGCCTATGACCAGCGCTATTGGGGCCGCCGGGTGCGCGCGCTCGGCTGCGGTCCTGCCCCTGTTCGGCTGCGTGCGCTGACGCCAGACATTCTGGCGGACGCACTGCATGAATTGACCACCAACAAGACAATGGCGACCAACGCGAAGTCCATCGGAAACATCCTTTCCGAAGAAGACGGCCTGGCCACCGCAGTCAATTTCATCGAGGCGACAATCGACGCAGCCAAGGCCGGCTCCCGTCGATTTCCCGTCACCACCTGAACCGGCCCTGGCCGACACGGTCTTGCGAAGAAAGCGCGGGCCATATGCAAGACCAAAGGGGATGAAGCGGTGAAGATATGCCTGATTGGAGCGGGGGGCGGAATCGGCCGCCAATTGGTGAAGACGTTTTCAAACGATCATCCCGTAAGCGCGGTCTATCGCACCCTGCCCCAGCACCTGCCAGCCGGGGTGGAAGCCGTCCGATTCCAGGATAGCGAAAGCCTGGCTCAGGCCGTGAACGGCGCTGATGTCGTCGTGCATGCCGCGCTTAACACCAAGGCACGCGGCCGGGAGTTCATCGCTGCCAACCGCGAGGTAACCGAAGCGCTGCTCACCCTGATCCAACCCGAGACATGCCGGCTTTTCGTCTATTTCAGCTCGCAGGTCGTCTATGCCGCACTCGATCCCGTCCAGCACCCTGTGCAGGGAGAAGACGCCGAACTCGCCGACCGTCCCGGCCTCGACAACTACACCCGCCTGAAGCTCATCGAAGAAGAGCGGGTCATTGCCGTCTGCAAGGAAAAAGGCATCGACTATCTGATCGTTCGCCCCACTGTGGTGATGGGCCCCAACATGCAATGGTCAAGCGGGATTGTCGCCGCCATGCGCATGGCTCCCTTCGGGCTCAAAGGGCGCACCATCAATCTTATCCACGTAGAGGACCTCAGCAACCAATTGCTGAAACTCATCGAGAGCGGCGTCAAGAACGAGGTCGTCAATCTGGGTGATCTCGACGTCAGCTCGGACGACTATTTCAGACACGCCGCCAGCCTCGCACAGCGACCAATGTTTTTTGCGCCGAACTGGCTTTCGGGCGCAGCTGCACGGGCCATTCCGTCGACACTCTGGTTCTTCGCTCATGATGTGCGCGTGGATTCTGAAAAGGTGCGGCGGCTCAGCGGTGTCGCTACCAATCGCCAACTGGCGGACTTCTTCGAGCCGCCCGCGCGCGTGGTGGATGCTCGCTCGCTCGACGACATTCGCGCGGTCGTTCGCAGCGGAAAACCCTATCATGCCATTGGGCGGGGCTATTTCCTGTGGTTCAACGACAAGCTGACGAGCGACCAACTGGTGATGGAGCACTATTCCGGCGTCGTTAGCCTTGAGGCTGACCTGTTGACGGTACGCGCCGGTACGACGCTGCGGGCCATGCTCGACTTTCTGGCGCCGCAGAACATGACCCTGGGCACACTGCCGGAATTTGTCGACATTTCCGCAGGCGCCTGTTTCTTTGCCGAGGTCCATGGCAGCAGCAGCGAGTTCATCTCGATCTATGACCTGATCACCGCCATTCGCTATGTGGACCGGGATGGCGAGGAACGGTATTCCGAGCGCGATGAGGCGCAATGGGACAGGCTCCGTGAGGGCAATGGCATCGTCGTCACGGAGGTGACGTTTCGATGCCGGCCCAATTACCAACTCGCGAATGTCATCGAGTGGCATCCCGACACCGCCCTCGAATCCTACGTGAATGGCGGCTATCTCGCCAATCTTAGCACGACTGTGCACTGGTATCCGCGCAGCAAGGAGATGATGGTCTATAACGTCAACCCGCTCGCTGATGACCACCCGAGAGATCGCGGTCCATTCGCGCCGATGCGGGGTTCGCCTGCGGCCATGCAGAAACTCCTGCTGTCGCTGCGGCTGCGCGGGCGTCTGCGTATTGTCGGCCGCTCGGACCAGGTGCTGGCGCCCTGGCACGGCGTGCCTGCCAAACAATTGGTCGGCAAGCTGTTCCGTGACGCACGGCGACGGGTGCGCAACATGGAAGTCTGCGTGCCCGATGCCTGTGCCGCATCCTTCATCGCGCGCCTGCGCGAGAAATTGCCGGAAATGCAGCTAACCCCGGGCCAGGGTATTGGCGTTCGGTTCACCCGTCAGCCATCGACTGGACGCGGATTTGTCTGGGTTGAGATGACCTCGCGCAATGTCGAGCAGATGCACGCCATGGTGGACATGGCGCGCAAGGCGTGCGGCGAAACGTTCTGGCTGCATCGCGGCAAATATGTGCCGTCCTGGATCGGCGTCGAGCATGTCTTCGTGCCGCGCGCGACCCTGAAAACCCTCGCCCTGCCGGAAGAGGCGGCGGAAGCCGATCTTGTCGACGCTCCAAGACCGCGCTGAGGACCAGCCGTTTCCCTAAACACCCTTCCCGGGCAGAGCTTGGTGGGCAGACGAAAAAAATGGCGGCCCTTCAGGACCGCCATCTTTCATTGTATTACAGGCGCTTTAATGCGTGATGCTGGCTGCGCTGTCGTCCGTCGCATCGACCTTGGCCGCAACGGCCGGCTCGGCGTCGAAGTCCCATTCGATGGGCTCGGGCTTGCGCACAAGGGCTCGTTCGATAACCTGATCCATCCGACTGACGGGCACGATTTCCATGCCTTCCTTCACGATGTCCGGAATCTCCTGGAGATCGCGGACATTCTCTTCAGGAATGAGCACGGTCTTGATGCCGCCGCGCAGAGCCGCAAGGAGCTTTTCCTTGAGGCCTCCGATCGGAAGGACTCGACCCCGCAGCGTGATTTCGCCGGTCATGGCAACATCGTTGCGCACGGGAATACCGGTCATCACCGAGACGATGGCCGTTGCAAGGCCGATGCCGGCCGAGGGGCCATCCTTGGGCGTCGCGCCTTCGGGCAGATGCACGTGAATGTCGCGCGTATCGAACATGGGCGGCTTGATGCCATAGTCGATTGAGCGAGACTTCACATAGGCTGTGGCAGCGGTCAGCGACTCCTTCATCACTTCCTTGATGTTGCCGGTGACCGACATGCGGCCCTTTCCGGGCGTCATCACGCCTTCGATGGTCAGCAGCTCACCGCCGACCGAGGTCCAGGCGAGGCCTGTCACGAGACCCACCTGCGATTCCGCTTCGATCTCGCCATGCTTGAAGATTGCCGGGCCGAGATACTTGGCCAGACGCTCATCATCGATCTCGATCGACTTCACCTTGGTGCGGACGATATCGGTGATCGCCTTGCGCATCAGCTTGGAGATCTCGCGCTTGAGATTGCGGACGCCAGCCTCACGGGTATAGCCCCGAATGACCTTCATCAGCATCTCGTCGGAGAGCTTGAACTCGCCGTGAGCCAGGCCATTTTCCTTCGTCGTCTCGGGAATCAGGTGCTGCTTGGCAATCGCATGTTTCTCCTCTTCGGTGTAGCCCGAGAGGCGAATGATCTCCATGCGGTCCATCAGGGGCCCGGGAATGTTCAGCGTGTTCGATGTGGTCACGAACATCACGTCGCTGAGGTCATAATCCACTTCGAGATAGTGGTCAGCGAATGTGTTGTTCTGTTCCGGGTCGAGCACTTCCAGGAGGGCCGAAGATGGATCGCCACGGAAGTCCTGGCCCATCTTGTCGATTTCGTCGAGCAGAAAGAGCGGGTTGGACTTGCCGACCTTTTTCAGCGACTGCACGATCTTGCCGGGCATGGAGCCAATATAGGTGCGGCGGTGGCCACGGATTTCGGCTTCATCACGGACGCCGCCGAGCGCCATGCGCACGAACTCACGCCCGGTCGCCTTGGCAATTGACTTGCCCAGCGAGGTCTTGCCGACGCCCGGAGGGCCAACCAGGCAAAGGATCGGGCCTTTGAGCGTGCCGGTGCGAGCCTGCACAGCCAGATACTCAAGGATGCGTTCCTTGACCTTTTCGAGGCCATAATGATCCGCGTCCAGCACCTTCTCGGCCAGAGCCAAGTCGCGCTTGACCTTGCTCTTCTTTCCCCAGGGCAGACCCAGAAGCGTATCGAGATAGTTACGGACAACCGTGGCTTCGGCTGACATCGGGCTCATGGACTTGAGCTTCTTGATCTCGGCATCAGCCTTGGCGCGCGCTTCCTTACTGAGCTTGGTCTTGGCGACACGCTCTTCGAGTTCGGTGATTTCGTTGGCACCTTCCTCGCCGTCGCCCAGCTCGCGCTGGATCGCCTTCATCTGCTCGTTGAGATAATACTCGCGCTGAGTTTTCTCCATCTGCCGCTTGACGCGGGAGCGGATGCGCTTCTCCACCTGCAAGACACCGATTTCGCCTTCCATCAGGCCAATGACCTTCTGGAGCCGCTCGATCACCGAAATGGTGAGCAGCAGATCTTCCTTTTCGGGAATCTTGATGACGAGATGGCTTGCAATGGTATCGGCCAGCTTGCTCGCATTTTCGATCTGGCCGACAGCAGCAACGACCTCAGCCGATATCTTCTTGTTGAGCTTGACGTAGTTTTCGAATTCCGACTGCGCCGAACGGGCCAGTGCCTCGGTTTCGGTCGCATCCTCTTCCGGCTCCAGCAGCGCGGAGGCCTCGGCTTCGAAATAGTCCTCTGTCTGCAGATAGCGATCGATATTGGCGCGATGCAGGCCTTCAACCAGCACCTTGACGGTGCCGTCGGGCAATTTCAGCAATTGCAGCACGGTTGCGATAGTGCCGGTAGGATAAATCTGATCGGGTGCGGGATCGTCGTCCTGCGCATTTTTCTGGGTCACGACGAGAATGTGCTTGTCGTCGCGCATGACCTCTTCAAGCGCCTTGACCGACTTTTCGCGGCCAACAAACAGTGGCACGATCATTCCGGGGAAGACGACGATGTCGCGCAGGGGGAGAACCGGATAGACCCGGTCCCGGCTGGTTTCGCCGGTGGAACTAACTTCCGACATCACATTTCCTTTCCGAGGCGCACCGGAGGGAGGAATTGGGTGGCGCGCCCGTTAGCGACTGCCCAATCCTTAAAGGCTGGGCGATTCAGGTTAATAAATAGGGTGGACCGCCCTGCCCGCAAGTCAACCTTTGCGGATTTGTGACCATTACCGTTACTTCGCACAGGAGATATGCGCCGGCACTGGAAACAGCCTTGTGCCTAGCATGCAGAACGGATGTGTGAGTGAGCGAAGGCAGTGGGTGCAACAATGCGCGCCAGAGCGCGTATTCAGCGCTCCAAGATATGATCGTAGCGTCAAATCGAGGGGCCGATCCGCTTGCGAGGCAAGGCATATTTTGAGGTGTCAAAGCGGGCCTCGAATGGCACTGTGTCGCCATAACCGACTGAGAAAGCCCGATAATGAATAACTCACTTCGCTCCAGACATGTCGATCTGCTCGGGGTCGCCACGGCTTCCGGCGCGTCGGTTCGTGGTTGCGGCATGGGCCCGGAGGCGCTGCGCGTCGCCGGGCTGATCGAAGCCTTGCTCGATCTCGGGCATCAGATTTACGACCATGGCGACCTTAGGCGTCCCCAATCGGCGCCCTCACTCCATCCGTCGAGCCAGCGTCCGCCTGATGAACGCAAAAGCGACGTGCTCGATCTGGCGGCGCGGGTCAGCGATGCCGGTTACGACATTCTCGAGAAGGGCAACTTTCCAGTGTTCCTGGGTGGCGATCATTCGATTTCCATGGGCACCATTTCTGCAGTCGCACGCTATTGCCTGCCCCGGCAGAAGCCGGTGCATGTGATCTGGATTGATGCCCATGCCGACTACAACACGCCCGAAACGTCGCCATCGGGCAACCTCCATGGCATGCCACTTGCCCTGCTCTGCGGCGAGCCGGGCTTCGATGCCAGCTTCCATGGCAACTGGCTGGGCCGCATCGACCCGCGTAACGTGACTATCTTCGGGGCGCGCTCCGTCGACCGGGACGAGCGCCGGCTGGTGCAGGCGCGCGGGGTGGACGTGATCGACATGCGCAGGATCGATCAACTTGGTGTCGTCACGTCCATGCAGAAGGTGATAGATAAGGCCAGGGCAGACGATGCGCATCTTCACGTCAGTTTCGATGTGGACAGCCTCGACCCAGCAATCGCGCCGGGCGGCGGCACACTGGTGCCGGGCGGGCTGAACTACCGTGAGGCCCATCTCATGATGGAAATGCTTCATGACAGCGGCCTTGTCGGCTCGCTGGATGTCGTGGAACTCAATCCCTTCCTCGACCACGGCGGCAAGAGTGCAACGCTGCTGGTCGATCTGGTGGCAAGCCTGTTCGGTCGCTCTATTATGGGCGAGGAGCCGGGACCGATGGAGTTTGTGACCGAATAGCCGGAATCAGTTGCGGTCGCCGGCCTGCAGGTCATGCAGCATGCGCACCAGCCCCGCCTGCCGGGCCATGCCGGTCTTGCGGAGGCTGGCCTTAATCTGATCGCGCACAGTATGCACAGATACATCTCGTTGCTGCGCGATCTCATCGGCCTGCAGACCGTCGCCGATCAGGATTGCGACAGCAATCTCGCTCTCGGTAAGGCCAAATCGCTCGCGCAGGGTTTTGCGCAAGGCCGGCACCACGTCATCCAGTTGGATGGAAACCAGCAGAAGCGGTTCGGCCGAACCGGTGTCGATGCCGACCGGAATATAGCCGAGACGGTCACTTTCAATGCGGGCGAAACGCATCACCTTTACATTGCCCTGACTATCCTGAGCACGAACCGAACCCGACATGGCGCCCTTGGCCCAGTGCAACTTCCCCAAAGCCGCGCCAAGCGCCGCATCGGCCTCTGGATCCGCAAGAATGATGCGCCCGGCATGATCGTAGGCCAGAACCTGCCCAATCTCGGCCAATACCAAAGCTGCCTGATTGGCATAACGGACCTGGCGGCGTTGCGTCACGGCGAAAACCGCACCGCCCGCACCCGGCGCGGCCGGCACGCCAAGAACTGCATTGGCCTTGGCATCGAAAAGCGTTCGCCCAATCTCAAGCGACAGGCACATATGGGGGGCGAGCAGTCCCAGCGTTCTCACCCACTCGCTTTCCCGATGCGCATGGCGCTGGGCCATGTTCCCGCCCAACACGAAGAAGCGCGAACTGTCTCGTGCCAGCACCACGCCGGCGCCGGTGCGCACATCGCCCTGCGGCCGCACCCAGTCCTGGTAAAATTCCGTCTTGAACAATTCCTCCTCGGGCAGACACTGCGCCGAGGTGACCGGCTGGCCGATCGGCGCACGTCCAAGACCCTGGGCCCAGGCATTGAGTGCGCCATAGTGGGCGGCATAGGATTTCATGAAGCCCGGATCATAACCGTGATGAAGCGGCTCAAGCGCAAAGTTGGTGGCAAGATCATACCCATATAAATGAGTACTGATCATGCCTGTATGGGTCGACAGTCGCGTAAGAAATTCCTGCCAGCGCGATTGATCGAGCGCTGCGGCAAACAGAACTGAAGTCACTTCCGCGAGCTGTTCAGTATTCAAGCTGGCCAAGCAACCCCCTCCTCAGCGCCTGAGGTGAAGCTGTACGTCAAGACAGTAAGGACTTGCAAGTGGCGATCAGTAAACAAAAAACGCCGGGTCCAGGACCCGGCGTTTTCAAATAGTCATTGCGGAAGATCAGGCAGAGGCCGGAGCATCTTCCTTCTTGCGCTCGGAATAGATGTAAAGCGGACGAACATCCTTGCCCTTCACCACATCTTCCGAAATCACAACCTCTTCCACGCCTTCGAGCGAAGGCAGGTCATACATGGTGTCGAGCAGGATCTGCTCCATGATCGAGCGCAGGCCGCGCGCGCCGGTCTTGCGCTCGATTGCCTTTTCGGCGATCGCCTTGAGAGCGTTTTCCTGGAAGGTGAGCTCGACCTCTTCCATCTGGAACAGACGCTGATACTGGCGAACCAGAGCGTTCTTGGGCGCCGTGAGGATTTCGATGAGCGCAGGCACATCGAGATCTTCAAGCGTTGCAAGATTAGGCAGACGGCCAATAAATTCGGGGATCAGGCCGAAACGGACCAGATCTTCCGGTTCGACCTCTGCAAGGATCTGGCCGACGCGACGGTCGTTCGGGTCCTTGACCGTGGCCGAGAAACCGATGCCCGAGCCTTCGCCACGCGCCGAAATGATGCGTTCGAGACCGGCAAAGGCGCCGCCGCAGATGAACAGGATGTTCGTCGTATCAACCTGCAGGAATTCCTGCTGCGGATGCTTGCGACCGCCCTGCGGGGGCACGGAGGCAACGGTGCCTTCCATGATCTTGAGCAGGGCCTGCTGCACGCCTTCGCCCGACACGTCGCGGGTAATGGAGGGATTGTCCGACTTGCGGGAAATCTTGTCCACTTCGTCGATATAGACGATGCCGCGCTGGGCCTTTTCGACGTTATAGTCGGCGGCCTGGAGGAGCTTGAGAATGATATTCTCGACGTCCTCACCCACATAACCGGCTTCGGTCAGCGTAGTGGCGTCCGCCATGGTGAACGGCACGTCGATGATGCGCGCCAGTGTCTGTGCGAGCAGGGTCTTGCCCGAGCCAGTGGGGCCAATCAGCAGAATATTGGACTTGGAAAGTTCAACATCCTGGTTCTTGGACGCATGGTGAAGACGCTTGTAGTGGTTATGGACAGCCACGGAGAGCACCTTCTTGGCGCGACCCTGGCCGATGACGTAATCGTCCAGCACCTTGCAGATTTCTGCCGGTGTGGGCACGCCCTCGGAGGACTTGACCATCGAGGTCTTGTTCTCTTCGCGGATGATGTCCATGCACAGCTCGACGCATTCATCGCAGATGAACACTGTCGGACCGGCGATGAGCTTACGGACCTCGTGCTGCGACTTGCCGCAGAACGAGCAGTAAAGCGTGTTCTTGGAGGTTTCGCCGTTCGTTGTCTCTTTGGACATCCAGTCACTCCCGGGGGCCCATCGGCCCCCAAATTCAAGCGTTACCGCAAACCGTAACGCTCAAGACATAAAGAAAGTCTAAGCCGAAACGACCTTAAAGGCCGTTCCGGCTGGGTGCAATTGCACATGGATCACAGTCCACGGCGCATCAGCAATGTGCTTAACGCTGCTCAATGTCAGGCTGACGCTTCAGGAACAGCGCGCTTTTCCATCACACTGTCGATCAGACCAAAGGCCTTCGCCTCTTCCGGCGAGAGGAAGCGGTCACGCTCCAGCGCGTTCTCGATTTCCTCGTAGGTGCGGCCTGTGTGCTTCTCATAAATCTGATTAAGACGGCGCTTCAAGCCCTCGACTTCCTTGGCATGAATCAGGATGTCGGTCACCTGACCTTGGAAGCCGCCGGAGGGCTGGTGAACCATCACGCGCGAGTTCGGCAGGCTGGTGCGCATGCCGGCTTCACCGGCTGCCAGCAGCAGCGAGCCCATGGATGCAGCCTGCCCCATCACCATCGTAGCGACAGCCGGACGGATGAACTGCATGGTGTCGTAGATCGACAGTCCAGCCGTCACCACGCCACCGGGCGAGTTGATATAGAGCGCGATTTCCTTTTTCGGGTTTTCCGATTCGAGAAACAGCAGCTGCGCGACGATGAGCGAGGCCATGTTGTCCTCGACCACGCCGGTCACGAAAATGATGCGTTCGCGCAGGAGGCGCGAATAGATATCGAAGGCGCGCTCGCCGCGGTTCGACTGCTCGACCACCATGGGAACGAGCGTATTCATGTAGATGTCGTGCGGATCCCGCATTTTTTGCCCCTTTGCCTCGTTTCCGGGTCGCGGACCGGATGACGGGCCTGTTTGGTTGGATCACATCCCTGCCCAAACGCGCATTGGCACCGGCGAGGAATATGTCGGAAAATCGAATCAGCGCGACAGGCTGATTGCAGGCGATGCCGCCTTAATGGGCGGTAAAGGCACAGATAGGCGGCAATGTGACCACCTTCAATAGCGTGTGCCCAATACGGTGAACGCTTCAGCAGCAGTCAGGCAAAGCTGACGGCAATGCCCTTCTTCTTGAAATAGGCCTGCATCAGCTTGCGCCCCTGACGGTTGGGCTGCGCCAGCTTGGACGTTTCAAAGGTGGCTTCCTTTGCGCCCTCCTTCGCCATTGCGCTCTTGAGCGAGGCGATATGTTCGTCGAGGTCCGCATTGTCATTGCGGAGAGATTCATAGATGGCGTCGATGGCGGCAGAGACGTTCAGGTCGCTCACGAGATGTGCTCCTCGATATTCTTGGCATCTTCCCTAGCGATTTTTTCGACAGGAGCAAGGCGGGAGGCCATAGGCAGGGGCGCAAAGTGCGCTTAGGTTTGACCAATCGATCAAAAACCTCCCGAAGCCCCAAGACAATGGCCTCCATTCTTCAGATCAAGCCGATTACCGATGTCGCTGAAAATTTGCGTGCCAGCGCACAGCCGCAGGACCCGGCATTTTACCAGAATCCCTACCCGTTCTATGCCCGGCAGAACGCAAGTCATCCTGCGTTCTTCTGGGACGAGTATGGTCATTGGTGCTTTGCGGACTTCAAAACCGTCAGCGCCCTCTTGCGCGACAAAAGGTTCGGCCGCGACATCCTGCATGTGGCCAGCCGCGAGGAGATCGGCCTGCCTGCACCCAAGCCGCATGTCGCCGATTTCGATCTCACCGAGAAATACTCGTTGCTCAATCTCGAAGCCAAGGCCCATACGCGGCTGCGTACGCTGGTCAACCGTGCCTTCGTGTCGCGGCAGGTCGAGCAATTGCGGCCCAGAATAACGCAATTGGCCCATCAGCTTATCGACGGTTTTGAAGAAAAGGATTCCGTCGATCTCATCAAGGAATTTGCTGCACCGATCCCCGCCATCGTCATTGCCGAGATGATCGGTCTGCCGGCGGAGATGGCACCGCAATTGCTCAATTGGTCCAACCGCATGGTGACGATGTACATGTACAACGTCAGCCGCGAGACCGAGCTGGACGCCAATCAGGCGGCCGCCGACTTCATGGCCTATCTGCGTGAGGTGATTACTGAACGCCGCAAGGCGCCGCGCGAAGATCTGCTCACGCACATGCTGACCAGTGACCGCGACGGCGACGTGCTGAATGACGAAGAGGTTATGTCCACTGCCATCCTGCTGCTGAATGCGGGGCATGAGGCGACGGTGCATACCACCGGCAATGGCGTCAAATCGATCCTTGAAAGCGGGCTCGATCCGCAGAGCCTGTTTGCAACGCAGGAGCAGGCTGAAGCCACCGTAGAAGAGTGCCTGCGCTTCGATGCCCCGCTGCATCTCTTCACGCGCTACACGCTGGAAGACACCGAGCTGGCCGGCATTTCGCTGCGAAAGGGCGATGTTGTGGGATTGATGCTGGGCGCGGCCAATCGCGATCCCAACCGCTTCGCCCATCCAGATGCGTTCGACCCCTTCCGCACTGACGGGGCCAATGTCAGCTTTGGCGCCGGCATTCATTTCTGCATCGGTGCGCCCCTGGCGCGGATCGAATTGCAGGAAGCGATGAAGGTGCTGTTCGAGCGGCTACCGAAACTGCGGATCGCGGAGGAGCCGCGCTATGGAAATGTGTACCACTTCCACGGACTGGAAAAGCTGATGGTGAGCTGGAAGTAGATCACACCATAACCTACCACCGTCATTGCCCGGCTTGTCCGGGCAATCCATCTCGCCACAAGATGGACCACCGGGACCGGCCCGGTGGTGACGCTGGAATGGATAGGTCGGCACGGCGGAGCGGCTTGGTGCTTACTGCGCGGGGACCGCTTCTGCTTCAGCGTCAAGGTTTTCGACGCTTTCACCACGATCGTAGGTGGCCTGATCGAGAATGCCCTCGCGCTTCGACACAATGGTGGGGACCAGAGCTTGACCGGCCACGTTGACTGCCGTGCGGCCCATGTCGAGGATCGGATCGATAGCCAGCAGGAGGCCGACGCCCTCAAGCGGCAGGCCGAGCGTCGACAGGGTCAGCGTCAGCATCACGGTCGCGCCCGTCAGGCCAGCGGTGGCGGCCGAGCCGATCACCGACACGAAGACGATCAGTAGATAATGCTCTAAGCCGAGGCTGATGCCAAAGAACTGGGCGACGAAGATCGCTGAGATCGCCGGATAGATGGCGGCGCAACCGTCCATCTTTGTGGTCGCGCCGAGCGGGACGGCGAAGGAGGCGTATTCACGCGGCACACCCAGGTTCTTTTCGGTGATGCGTTCTGTCACCGGCAGGGTGCCGATGGATGAGCGCGACACGAAGGCGAGCTGGATGGCGGGCCAGGCGCTCTGGAAGTAGCGGATGGGGTTGAGGCCATTGGCCTGCAACAGGGCTGGATAGACCACGAACAACACCAGTACGAGGCCGATATAGATAGCCGCAGCGTACCAGCCGAGCTGGGCCAGCGCGTCCCAGCCATAGACGGCCACGGCATTGCCGAGCAGGCCGATTGTGCCGATGGGCGTCAGGCGAATGACCCACCACAGCACCTTGTGGATGATCTTGAGGAAGGAGCGGTTGAACGCCAGGAACGGGTCGGCTGCCGGCCCGACGCGCAGGGCGGCGATGCCGACAACGATTGCGACGATCAGGATTTGCAGCACATTGAAGTTGAGGCTGGTGGTCGCGCCGCTATCGGTGACGCGGGTTGAAGCCTGTAAACCGATGAAGTTGGACGGGATCAGCCCCTTGAGGAAATCGAGCCAGGACCCCGTTGATGAAGGTGCGCGCGCGGCAGCCTCGGTGACTGCCGTGTGGACACCCGGCTGAATGATCAAGCCCAGCGCAATGCCGATGGCAACGGCGATCAATGCGGTGATGGCAAACCAGAGCAGCGTCTGCCAGACCAGCTTGGCAGCGTTGTTCAGCTCGCGCAGATTGGCGATGGAGGCGACGATGGCGGTAAAGACAAGCACCGGCACCAGTGCGCGCAGCAGCGATACGAAGGATGAGCCGATTGTGGAGAGTGTTACGGTCAGCCAGTTCGCACCACCGGCAGCGTCGGGCCCGAGATTGCGTGCGATAAATCCCAGGACCAGACCGATGACCATGGCCGCGAGGACCTGAAAGCCGAAATTGAGATAAAGCGGCTTGGGCGCTCGCGGCGCTGCGCCTGCCGAAACGGGAGTAGGCATGGTGAAACCTTTTGGTGAGCCAAGGCCGCCGCTCAATTCATGAGCATTGTGCCTTGCAATTAGCCACGACCATACGCCTCGTTGTCGTCACTTGCAGCAAATAGCGTTTCTTTTCCGGGCAAAGCAGAAGACTTTTCTACCGCCCGGGCCAGCGACTTGGAAATGCCTATTTGAATCCGCGCATTGCCAGAGTCACTGCCCCCGCCAGCAGGGGCAGACTCAGCAGACTTGCGGCAATGGCCAATATGATCTGGCCCGGACCCGGATCGCTCCACGCCACCCAGGCCAGCAGCAGCGCCGCAAAGCCACAGGCAATGCCGGCAACGCGATGAACCACGCGCCATGCCCGGTCTGAAGGAATTGGCCAGGGCATGCGCAGGCCACCATAGGAATTGCGCTCAGCCTCGAAGATCACGACGGCGAGAACCAGCAATATCGCGGCCAGGCCAAAGCCGGTAATGCGAAACATGTCGAAATCCGAGCCGATCCCGATGAGCAGAAAGCCGAACTGACAAGATGCGGCGACGAGCAGGAGCAGCGTCAGCGCCGGATCGAGAATGTGCAGGACCTTGCTGAAGTGATTTTTGGTCAGCGCCCGGCCAAGCAGGAAGAAGCCGCCGATCAGCAGCAACTGGACAATCGGCGCGACGGCGAGCGCAATATCGCGTGGCCAGAGCCAGTCTGCCCCACTGCCCTGCCAATGCGCCGGGAAGGCATAGCCTTCAGGAACATGCACGAGCGCCACGCCGGCTATGGACAGGGTGACGCCGAAAACGAGCATATGGAAGCGGGTGACGAGGTTTTGCATGGGCGAACTCTGACGACGGCACCCATATGGAAGCTCTCACCATGGATGACCAGAGAGGGATGGAAAATTCCTCTCCTCCCTTGATACACAGCGCATGCGCAGGCACATCCTGAACCAGGGAGGCGTCATGCGAAAATTGATACTCGGCGCAGGAATAATCGCGGTGTGCTGCGTTGCGGTGATTTCAGCGCTCTGGGCTGCGCCGCCTCTCAGACTTGCTGCGCCGAGCCTGTTCGGCCTGCATTGCGTCGAACGTGTCTGCACCGAGCTGGAGGAAGATTTGGCGGCGGCGCAGGGCTTGGTTGCCAAGGCTGCCGCAGATGTCCGAGCACAGACCGGACTTGCAATACCACAGCTCAATGCCGCCTTATGCCGCTCGGATGATTGCTATCGCCGGTTTGGCGGCGGGGACGAGCGGGCCATATCCTATCCATTTCTGGGCATGGCGATCGCCGGGCACTCATGGCAGGACTACATTATCCGCCACGAACTCATCCATTGGCTGCAATTTCAGCATTTCGGTGCCATCGAGACCATGAGCCACCCGATCTGGTTCCGGGAAGGCATGGCCTATGCCCTGAGCAGCGCACCGGACTGGGATATTCCCGACGCGTTCAAGACATGGATGGCGCAATATCGGGATTGGCAGGCCGGGCGGCCAGACAACACATTGTTTGCGGGAAAACCCGCATTCGATTGAATGCCCAAAAGCAAAGGGGCCGGTTTCCCGGCCCCTCGCAAAATCGAAACAGTCCAGCGATTAGCGCTTGGAGAACTGGAAGGAGCGGCGGGCCTTGGCCTTGCCGTACTTCTTACGCTCGACAACGCGGCTATCGCGGGTCAGGAAGCCGCCCTTCTTCAGAACCGGGCGCAGGGCCGGCTCGAAGTAGGTGAGGGCCTTGGAGATGCCGTGGCGAACGGCACCGGCCTGACCGGAAAGACCACCACCGGCAACGGTGACGTTGACGTCATACTGATCAAGACGCTCGGAAGCGACGATCGGCTGCTTCACGATCAGCTGCAGCACCGGACGGGCGAAATACTTGGCGAATTCGCGCCCGTTGACGGTGAGAGTGCCCTTGCCCGGCTTGATCCAGACGCGAGCGACGGCGTTCTTGCGCTTGCCGGTGGCATAGGCGCGGCCGAGGCTGTCGAGCTTCTGGACATGAACCGGAGCGGTGTTGACCGGAGCGGCAGCAGAGGTGCCGAGGTCTTCGAGAGAGTTGATGGTTTCAGCCATATTACTTCACCCGCACGTTCTTGGTGTTCATCGCAGCGACGTCGAGCTTTGCCGGGTTCTGCGCTTCATGGGGATGCTCGGCACCGGCATAGACACGCAGGTTCTTGAGCTGGGCGCGGGTCAGCGGACCGCCCGGCATCATGCGGCGCACGGCGTTTTCGAGGACGCGGTTCGGGAAGCGGCCTTCCAGCAGCTCACGAGCGGTGCGGTCCTTGATGCCGCCGGGATAACCGGTGTGCCAGTAGAAGCGGTGCTGGTCCAGCTTGCGGCCGGTCAACTTCACCTTGTCGGCATTGATGACGATGATGTTGTCACCCATGTCCATGTGCGGGGTGAAAGTCGGCTTATGCTTGCCGCGCAGGCGCGAAGCAATGATCGAAGCAAGACGACCCACGACCAGCCCTTCGGCATCGATCAGGACCCACTTCTTCTCGATCTCGCTCGGTTTTGCCGAGTACGTGCTCATATCGAAGTTCCCTAAATTCAAGCAGCCGCCCCACGCATGGAGCGGCCAGTTCGGCGGCGTCTCTAGGGGAGATTCCGCATTGCGTCAAGCGCCTTTAAAAAGCGCTGCAATTTCAACGCACTAGATTTGCGGTATTATATTACCGCACTCGACGCATGTCGGCAATATAGCCCGCTGCCAGGCCTGCCAGCATGAAAGCGAGGGCTTGGTGGCCAACGGCCAGCGAAATGGGCACGCTGGCCAAAAGCGTCGCAATGCCGAGCGCGACCTGAATGAGGACGATTATCCCGATGCGCGGCAACCAACCATGAACTCCGGCAAAGCCCCCGTCCTTGTAGCGCCGCCAGATGAGCCAGCCAGTATAGGCCACCAGCAGATAGGCAATGCCGCGGTGGATGAACTGCACCGTCAGCGCATTCTCGAACAGATTGCGCCAGGCGGGATCCATGACAAACAGGCCATTGGGGATGATGGCGCCGTCCATGAGCGGCCAGGTCTGATAGCCCATTCCAGCATCAAGGCCAGCCACAAAGGCCCCTGCCCCGATCTGGAGGATGACGCCCACGAGGAATATCCCGCCGTTGACCAGATGGAACGGTGTCACATGTCCGAGCGCTCGCCCCGGCGTCAGTGAACGCGCTACGTAAATCAGGGCGATGAACAGGAAGCAGGCTGCGGTAAGGTGAGCCGCGAGGCGGTATTGGGAAACCGAAGTCAGTTCGGTAAGGCCGGATGTGACCATCCACCAGCCAAGCGCACCCTGAAAGCCGCCAAGGATAAACAGACCGAAAAGCGGCAGGGCCAGTTCCCGCGACAGACGCTTCTGAAACAGGAAAACGGCAAAGGGAATGAGGAAAACCAGCCCCAGCGCCCTTGCCAGCAGGCGGTGAAACCATTCCCAGAAGAAGATATATTTGAAGTCGTCCAGCTCCATCCAGGAATTGACGACCGAGTATTGCGGGATCTGCTGATAGGCTTCGAACTCAGCCTGCCACTCGGCATCGTTGAGTGGCGGAATGACCCCGGAGATCGGCTTCCACGATGTGATCGAGAGACCGGATTCGGTGAGACGCGTGATACCGCCAACAACAACGATAAGCAGGACAAAAGCGGCGAGGCAGTACAGCCAGATGCGGACCGGACGAAGACGGTCACTGGTGAAGCTGACTTGGCCCGGTGCGGCATCTTGCATTGAGGTCACGACATCATTTCCAGTATCAGTGGGGCTGGCGGAGTGGTAAGCCGCCCCTATCCATAGAGCAACAGACCAGATGCCGCACATGACCCAGCGAAATCGCAAACTGATCGGCGCAATCCTGCTGCCCATCTCGATCATTATATGGTCGGTGCTGGCGACCGCCGTCTATCTTGCGCTTCCGGAGGGACTGCCCGGCTTGGTGCTGATCCTCTATTTCATCATCGCCGGCATGGGCTGGCTACTGCCATCCATGTTCATCATCAGTTGGATGGCGCGGCCGGAAGAGGCAAAACCGAATGGATAGGCTGTTCGACCACAAGGTCTGGGGCATACCATGGTCGGTGGTGACGCTGGCGGCGCTGGTTGTCGCCGTCATCTATATCGTCATCGACACGAGCAATGGCGCTTCCGGCATCGCCGGGTTCATCCTGCGCTGGTTTCACACCCTGTGCTGGCTGTTTCTTGCGACGGCGGCATTGGCAATGTCCCAATTGACTCCCCTGCCCGCTGCCTGGGCGGTTCCGCTGGCGGCAATAGGTGGCGCGATCTATGCCATATTCGCGCTGACCGGATTGATGACGGGCAAGCTGCTCTAAGCAGGCCGCTACTTCATCACCCGGCCCAACTGGGTAAAAAGCCCACCACTGGCGAACACATCGACATAACGGCGCTGCTGAAAATAGCCATTGAGTGAAATCCGCGGCAAAGCCGTGAGATTTTGCAGATGGCGCGGATATAGCCCACCCGGCCTTGTGGTAACGGCGGTGCGAAAGCCCAGCTCGCGCGCCAGCTCGAATTCGCGCGGACCGCAGGACAGCGGCCCGCCCAGCGGATAGGAAAAATGCGCCGGGCGAATCCCGAACTGGGCTTCGATCACGTCGACGGACTGGATCATTTCGTTGCGCGCCTGCTCGGTCGGCAGCTTGGCGAGTTCGTAGTGATGCACGGTGTGGGCGCCAAGGGTGCAGAGCGGATCGCCGGCAAACAGGCGCAACTGCTGCCAGTCCATGATCAGATCGCGGCACTGCCGGTCGAGGTCATAGCCGTAATTGGTGGTGAACTCGGCCAGCAGTTGCAGGCGCTCCGGCTCCGGCAGCTTGCGTAGGCGCCAGTAGAGCCGGTTGAATGCCTCATTCTTCTCCGCGACCGTTCTGGTATCCACATATTCGGTTTCACCATTTTCGGTGAAAGCCACGGCATCCTGCCGCGCGATGATGTCTTCCACGGCCTGCCACCAGAGCTGACCGACACCGTCCACGAATGCCGTGGGCACATAGAGTGTGAATGGCGCGTCCTGCCCTTGCAGAACGGGCAGGGCATGCACCAGATTATCCCGATAGGCGTCATCAAAGGTCAGGACCACAAAGGGACGGCCTTTTGCGGGCGCGGCAAGGCGTTCAACGGCCTCGTCAAGCGTAACGATATCCGCACCCGTTTCGCGCACCCGCTCGATGACGTAGCCGAGAAAATCCGGCGTGACCTGAAGAATGGCATTGGGCGAGAAATCGGCTGGTTCGTCCGGCAGAACACGATGCAGGGTAAATATCACCCCGCGCGACTGCGACAGCAGGTTGAACAGCGCCGGCATCCGCGACAGCCAAAGCAATTCGAAGGCGGCGCGGATGGCGGTATATTTCAGCGACATCAGGCAGCAACCGGCTCAGCCAGGGCCGCAATCTCGACCCTCGGCAGGCCCGCTTCCTCCAGACGCCTGCGTGTGGCTTCGGCCATATCGGCGTCATCTTCGTCGCTGGTCACCAGAATGATGCGGCCACCCAGTTCGGAGAAGCTGCCAAGCATGGATTTGCGATCCGCCCGGCCGGTCAGCACGACAACGACTTCGTAAATATCGCCAAGGGCTTCTGCCAGCACCAGGGGCCGGTTGGAACTGCGGACAATGGATTCGCCCTGCCCCCAGGTGACTTCCGCAAAGCTGTTATCCGCCGATTTCTGCACCACATCGCCAAAGCTGGCCGCGCCGGCGCTCAGTTCGGTAATTCCAACATTGTCGGTCCTGCGCCCGGTTCCCGCGTCGATGAGGGCAACGCTCAGGCCCTTGGCGAGGGCATCAGCAACCAGTTCCTCGGCCATGAAGCGGCTTGGCTGGCTTTCGCCATGATCGGCCAGCAGCAGCAGATGCGTGCGCCCCAGAACCAGATCCGACACGAGATCGGAATAGCGCAGCAGACGGGCGCGGCGGGCCGGAATGATCTCCGTTTCTTCCTCCGGCACCCGAAGCGCGTCACCCGGCAGGGAAGCCACGTCGGCATCGTGCTCGATTTCATCGGCAAGCGCCTGTTCGTCCATGCGGGAGATCGGCGTATCTTCAAGCAGCGACCGGATGAAGGCGCTGGTAACGTCCGAGGTCTTTACGGGCTCTGGTTCCGGAGCTGCCTGCACCTCCGCTGCCTCGCCTTCCGCTGGCAAGTCAAAGCTCTCGTCTGCGTCAGGCAAGACGTCATCTACGACGACGGGCGCCACCTCGGCGACAGGAACAGACTCATCAAGTGCCACCGTTTCCGGCTCGTGCTCCTCGATATCGAACGGCGCACTATCCAGTTCATCTTGAGGGCGCGCTGCAGGCACGCGGGCAATCGGGACAAGCGCCCTGCCCGACATCAGTTCGGCAAATGCGATGCCGCCAACCTGTACCGCGATAGAGACGATGCCGATGGCCATCATGATCAGCGAGGTCTTGGGGGATGCAGGGGAAACTGACGGCGCTGCGACGGAGACCACGCGCACATCCGGCAGGGCCGAATTGGCATCGACGCGGGACGAGGCTTCATTATAGCGCAGCAGATAGGCCTCGAGCAGATCGCGCTGCGCCTTGGCCTCGCGCTGGAGACCGTCCAGCGTGACCGTATCCCGCGTTGCGGTGGATGCACTGGCCTTGGCGCGGTCAAGATCGGCCTGCAAGGACAGTTCAAGGTCGGCTTCGATCTGCGCCTCTGCTTCAAGGGCAGCCGCAACCCGGCGGCCCTCCTGGCGGATCTGATTGTCCAGCTCGGCGACCTGCGCATTGAGGGCGCGTATGGTGGGATGACTGGACAGCAGCGTCGCCGACCGCTGCGCCAGTTCGCCCTGGAGCCGCGCCTTTTCCTGGCTCAATTGCTGGATGACCAGCGAATTGCGCACATCGGCCACGCCCTCGATAGGCTGACCGCGCTCGATCAGGCCGCGAATGAGCGACGCGCGCGACAAGGCCGTATTTTTCCGCTCCTGAGCGGTGGTGATCTGTCCAGCCACCGTGGACAATTGCTGGTCGAGCAGGCTCGTATTGTTCTGACCGGTAAAAAGGTCATTGGTGACCCTGAAATCGGCGACCGCGGATTCTGCCTCCTGCACCGAGACGCGCAGGCGGTTGATTTCATCCAGCAGCCAGCCGGACGCTTCGGCCGTGTCGGATATGGACAGGTCGGCGCGCCGCGCCACATGGGCGCTCGCCACCGCATTGGCAATATCGGCAGCCAATTGCGGGTCGGTAGAGCGCACGAGCACGGAAATTATCGCCGAATCCCGCTCCTGCACCACGGTAAGACGATCATAGAGCGTGGTGAGCACCGTCTCATCGATGCTGTTGGGCGTCGCCGCCCGCCGCCCGATCAGCTGCGTAATCATGCCCAGCGGCGAAAATCCAGCGCTGCCGCCATTGAACTCGGGAACCGAGCGCAAATCGAGCTGATCGATCACCTTGAGCAATGTATCGCGCGACTTCAACAGCTCGATCTGGCTGGAAACAACACCTGCGGTTCCGGCAGGCACACTCGGCGCCTGCTCCCCAGAGGCACGCAGATAGACCGAGGCGCGAGGCTCGACCAGAATTGCGGCAGCAGACTCATAAAGCCGCGGCTGAAACATCAGCACAACGAAACCAGCAACGAGCAGAGCCAGCGTCACCAGCAGAATGCGCGGCAGCCGCCGGACAATCGCCGCCAGCAATGCGGCAATGTCGATCCGCGCGTCCTCGTGTGCTGAAGAATCGAATGACATGGCTATTCCTCGAAAATCGAACCGAGATAACGCCATGTGTGGTCAAAATTCGGTTAACCCAGCTCCCAATCCGCATCTACACCCATGCAGCATAAGGACAATCTTAACTATAGCCGGTCAGGTTAAGGTCAACTCAAACGCGCGGGATTATTATGCGCTGGCTCTCTGTTTTCGCTTTGGCCCTGACGCTGGTTATCAGCGGCTGCGCCACCAACAAGACCGCAACCTACCTGGTGGAAACCAAGGGGCCCTATCAGCTCGATACGGGTGATGTGGTGCGGGTAACCGTCTATGGCGATGCGGAACTAAGCAAGAGCTATCGTGTCGATGATGGCGGCGCCATCGCCTTTCCACTGGTCGGCGCGGTGCCGGTGCGCGGCAGCACGACAGGGGATGCCGGCAAACGCCTGGCACGGGCTCTGGCCAATGGCTATATGCGCAACCCCGATGTTGCGGTCGAGATCGAGCAGTACAGGCCCTTCTTCATCCAGGGTGAAGTCCGGACGGCAGGGCAATTCCCCTATGTCTATGGCATGAGCATTCGCGCCGCGATCAGCACCGCAGGCGGGTTCACCGAGACGGCGGACCGCGACCGTGCTGTGGTCTATCGCCAGCAGGCCAACCAGATGGTCAAGGGCGTTGTCGATCTTGATTTCCCGATCTATCCAGGCGACACGATCGTTATCTCCGAACGCTGGTTCTAGTCCGTGCATTCACGCCCCCTTCGCATCCTCCAGGTCATGCGGGCGCCAGTAGGCGGCCTGTTCAGGCATGTCGCCGACCTGACGCGTGAACTGGCGGCGGGCGGACACAGCATCGGCCTTGTTGTCGATAGCCTTGCCAACGACTCCCAGACCGAAACGCTGCTGGCCGAGTTGAGCGAACACGCAACGCTTGGCATTCACCGTTTCGACATGCCACGCCTGTTCGGCAAGGGTGACCTGACCACCCCATTCGCAGTGGCAGGGCTGGCGCGGCGACTGGATGTCGACATCCTCCACGGCCATGGCGCCAAGGGCGGTTTCTATGCGCGGCTGGCGCTTTACGGCAGAACCCGCGCCAAGGGCTTCTACACGCCACATGGCGGCGTGCTGCACTATCCGGTCAATTCGCGCTCGGGCCGCTTGTTCCACCGCATCGAGCGGCTGCTTATGGCAAAGACCTCTGCCATCATCTTTGAAAGCGCCTATGCCCAAAACACTTATTCGGCACTGATCGGCGCTCCCACCTGCCCGGCCGAAATCATCCACAACGGCCTGCGCCCGGAGGAATTCGTTCCGGTGCAATCCGGCCCTGACGCTGCCGATTTCGTCTTTGTCGGCGAATTGCGGACGCTCAAGGGCATTTTCCCGCTGGTCGAGGCCCTCGCGCGCCTGCCCGGCGCGACATTGGTTATGGCCGGGGATGGCGCCGAACGACCAGAGCTTGAAAGGCGCATCGATACGCTTGGCCTCAAGGACCGCGTGCAACTGGTCGGCTCCCGGCCAGCGCGGCAGGTATTCGCAATGGGCCGATGCGCTATCGCGCCCTCGCTGGCCGAGTCCCTTCCCTATGTGGTCCTGGAGGCTGCTGCTGCACAATTGCCGGTCATTTCGACACGGGTTGGCGGCATATCCGAAATTTTCGGACCCACATCCGACAGGCTTGTCCCGGCCGACGATCCGCTTGCCCTCGCTTCTGCCATGCAGGCCTTCCTCGATAGTCCTGCCAAGGCTGACGAGGAGATGAAGCAGAGGCTCCAGCACATCACCGAGAACTTTTCGGTGCAGCGCATGACTATTTCGATCGAACGCCTCTATCGGGCGGCGCGATAGAATCCAGGCGCTCGCTTCACCGAGTATAAACGCCTCCGGCCTAAGCTGCCTGCAAAAGGTAGTGTGCCGGTAAGTCATCATGTTTCGCGTAGACCCCCAAAAGGCCATTGAAGACCACGCCGCAAAGCCGGCTTCCGGTCAGCGACATCTTTCGCCGATGGCCGAGACCATCATCGCGGCGCCGGTGGATCGCACCCTTTCCGGCGCGGTCATTTCGGGCGTGGCGCAAATCATAGAAGCGGCACTGCTCGCCGCACTGGGCTACGGCATTCACGCAATCTATGTGGGGCCGGGACAGGACGTCTTCTACATTCCCGTGATCCTGGCGGCGGTGCTGGTTGCCAATATCGTGTTCAATGCTGTGCGGGCGCATCGTATCGCGGCCTATCGCACCAGCCTGTCGCAGGTCGGCAGGGTCATCGGCGCGTGGTCTGCGGTGATGATCATTCTCACTGCGGGCCTGTTCTTCTTCAAGGCCGGCGACATGGTCTCCCGGGTCTGGCTGCTGTCATGGTTCGTGACGGGTGCAGTGGTGCTCGTCATCTATCGCGGAATGCTGCGGGCGCTGGTGCAGCGCTGGACCGATGAAGGGCGCCTCAAGAGACGCACCGTCATTGTCGGCGGCGGCGCGGATGCGGCCTTGCTGATCGAGCAGATCCAGGCCGGTGCGGACAAGGATATCAACCTTCTGGGCCTGTTCGATGACCGCGTCGGAGAACGCTCGCCAGACGTGGTTTCCGGCTATCACAAGCTCGGCATGATTTCTGATCTGGTCGAATTTGCCCGCCGGACGCCAATCGATCTGGTCATTGTCTCCATGCCGCTTTCCGCCGAGAAACGCGTGCTTGATATGCTTACCCAGTTGTGGGTTCTGCCGGTGGATATTCGTCTCTCGGCGCATATGAGCAAGCTGAAATTCACCGACAAGGCCTATTCCTATGTCGGGGACGTTCCCGTGCTCGACATGGCGGACCGCCCGATTTCGGACTGGAACCTGGTGTTCAAGTGGGTGTTCGACAAGCTGGTGGCCATCGCCGCCCTGATCCTGCTGTCCCCCGTGATGCTGGTCACGGCCATTGCCATCAAGCTGGAAAGCCGTGGGCCGGTATTTTTCGTGCAGAACCGGCACGGTTTCAACAATGAGACCATTCGCATCTACAAGTTCCGCTCCATGCGGACGGATATGCTCGACGCCTCTGCATCCAGGCTGGTGACCAGGGATGACCCGCGCGTTACCCGCGTCGGCAAGATCATCCGCAGGACCTCCATCGACGAATTGCCGCAATTGCTCAATGTGCTCAAGGGCGAGCTGTCCATTGTCGGGCCGCGTCCCCACGCCCCGCAAGCCAAGGCCGAGAACCAGCTCTATTACGAGGCGGTAGAAGGCTATTTTGCCCGGCACCGCGTCAAGCCGGGCATAACGGGATGGGCACAGATCAACGGCTGGCGCGGCGAGACCGACACGATCGACAAGATCATGCAGAGGGTGAACCACGACCTTTACTACATCGAGCACTGGTCGATCCTGTTCGATCTCTACATCCTCGTGATGACGCCGGTGTCGCTGGTTTCCAAGAATGAGAATGCCTATTGAGCAGCATCGGCGCCTTTGATGCCGGACTGGTCGGGGCCGAACGGCCCGGCCTGACATTTCTGCGCCGTCATGCCGCCCGTGCTCTCGACCTCATGGTCGCGCTCTGGATCTTTTCCGGCAGCATCGTGCTGTTTGAGCCCTCCCCCTATGAACTGACCTTTCTCATGGTGTTGCCGCTCGCTGTCTTTGCCGGCGTGGGCCTCTACCGTTCGACGCTGGGCCTTCTGGCCATCATGATCCTGTTCACGCCTTTCGCGCTGATTGCCGTCTTTCAGGTCCGGTTCTCGCAAATCAGCACGGCGTTGATTTTCTCGCTGGTCACCATTTTCCTGATGCTGACCTCGTATTTCGCGGCAAATTACATCGCCGACGCCACCTCAAAGCGCATGCGGCTCATCGTCGGCGCCTATACGGTGGCGGCGGTGATTGCCGCACTGATCGGCACGCTGGCCTATCTTGGCCTGATGCCGGGCGCGGATATGTTCCTGCGCTATGGCCGGGCCAAAGCCACTTTCAAGGATCCCAACGTCTATGGCCCATTTCTGGTCCTGCCGGCCATGTTCGCCCTGCAGCGGGTCCTGCTGGCGCAGAACTGGCGGCAGGTCATCTTATCCGGCGGCATCTACATGGTGCTGTTCATCGGCGTGTTCGTGAGCTTTTCGCGCGCAGCATGGGGCCATTTCGCCATATCCTCGCTGCTTGTGCTCGTTCTGGTTTTCCTGCTGGAATCCAATGCACGAGACAAGGTGCGGATCATCCTGATGTCGCTGGCTGGCGCATTCATGCTGATCATCGCGCTTGCAGGACTTCTGTCCATTCCGGCGGTCGCCAATCTGTTTGAAGCGCGCGCCAGCTCGCAGAACTATGACAGCGGTGAAACCGGACGCTTTGGCCGGCAGGGATATGCTTACGAGCTGGCGCTCGAAAATCCATGGGGGCTGGGGCCAGGCGAGTTCCGCAACCTTCGCATCATCGAAGAGCCGCACAACGTCTATGTTTCGGTGCTGCACGTCTATGGTTGGGGCGGAGGGCTGCTTTTCTACCTGCTGGTCGGCGTGACCATCTGGAAGTGCGTCCAGATCGTCATACGCCCTTCCCCCTACAGGCTGATGGCCATACCGGTCGCGTCCACCTTCGTCATCGTCATGGCAGAATCCATCCTGATCGATACCGACCACTGGCGACATGTTTACCTGCTGATCGGGCTGGTCTGGGGACTGTCGAGCGCCATCGGGAAAGACCGGCGACGCACCGCGTCACGAGATGAGATGCTGGTCTAGCGCCAGAGCGGTCCGCTCAAAAACCGCTCGGCGAGTTCTGCTGTACCCTCGGCAAAGCCCGGCATATGCGTCTGCGCCAGACTGGTTTCTGCGTGCGATCCAATCCAGGCCAAAAGGGCCATGCGGCGCAGCATGACCATGGAATCAATGCTGGCGATGTCATCGGCCGCGAGGCGGCGCACGCTCTGGTAGCTTTCCAGCCATGCCGCGCGCAGCGCAGGAACCGCCTTGTGCGTTTCATGGAACGAGATCGCCGCAGCAAAATCGTAAGTGAACCAGCATAGGCCGCAATCGTCGAAATCGATGAGGCTGACGTCCTCGCCGTCAACCAGCAGATTGCCCAGGCGCATATCTGCGTGGATGAGGCCATAGCGGTCCGGGCCGAGGCCGTAATCGCCCAGCCTTCGCCACAGCGCAGCATTGAGGCGGTCAAGCAGGGGACGGATTTCGCCCGTTACACCGGGCGCGAGGCGCCAGTCTCCCCACAGGCCGTCGGCGTCCAGAATTGTGGCTGCGGTCCAGGCCTGACGCTCGAAGCCGGCTGGTGGCCGCCAGCTTGCGGCGTGGCCATGCAGGCGCGCTGCATAACCGCCCAGAACTCCGAACAGATCAACCAGATTGCTTTCGGGACTGGGCTCATGGCCGGCAATGTGATGGAACAGAACGCCATGTCGAACCACACCATCCGGGGTGGCGAAGTGTTGCAGATACTCGCCATTTACCCCGGCAATCGCCTCGGGGATCGGCAGGTCGGTGTCGCGCCGCAGCGCCGCCAGCCATGCCAGCTCGCTCTGGATATTGGCACTGTTCTGATAATCCGGCCGATGGACCCGCAGCATATAGGCCGCGCCACCGGGAGCGTCGAAACGGAAGGTATGGTTCTCGGAATAATTGACGAGCCGGGGAACGGCGCCTGTCAAATGCGGCCAGAGCGGGATTGCGGCTTCAAGGTCGCGCTCCTGCAACAGCATGATCGACTCCAGCCTGCCGGTTGAGCCCGGATACCAACGTTGCGGACGATTGGATGAATGGTCGGAGCGGCCGGATTTGAACCGACGACCCTTTGTCCCCCAGACAAATGCGCTACCAGGCTGCGCTACGCCCCGACTGCGCGGAGACATAGTCAGTCCGCCGATTGAGCGCAACCCCGAATTTTTATGATCCGCAAAAGGCAGTGGGTAGTCGGCACAAAAAAGCTGGCCACGCCCGGCTATCCGGTTGGCTCAATCGCCACGAAATCCGCGCGGCGCTCAAGACATGCGGCATAGAAAAGCGCGAGGCGGCCATCGATATCGAGCGACAGGCGCAGGCAGATGTCCAGTGGGGCTGCATGGTTCCTGCCCGCGCCGAAATCTGCCAGCAGTTGACCGTGCGCTTCTTCCAGCGCGGCAAAGGCAGTGCCGGATTTCATCGCCTCGTCGCCGACCAGAATGTGAATCGGCTCGCGCTCGCTCATGCCCTTGAGGGCAATTGCACCGGCCGGCAGGAAGGCGAGTTCGGCGGCGGCGGCACGCGTGGCGTCGGTCGCCAGAATGTCATAACCGACGCTTTTGCAGGCGCTTTCAATGCGGCTGGCAACATTCACGGTATCGCCGATACAGGAATAATCGAAGCGCTGCTCGAAGCCCATATTGCCCACCAGGGCGGGGCCGCTGGCAATGCCCACGCCGATGGAGATCGGCTCGCCCAGGCCGGCATTGAGCCCGTCCAGTGCCTCGCGCATGGCTAGAGCCGCATGACAGGCCTGCAGCGCGTGCTGCTCCACATCCACGGGGGCATTCCAAAAGGCCATCACCGCATCACCCATGAATTTGTCGATCGTCCCATGCCGATCGATGATCGCGGTGCCGAGCGCGGAGAACAGGCGATTGAGCATGCTGACCAGTTCAGCAGGACTCAGGCGTTCCGCAAGAGCGGAGAAATTACGCACATCGGAGAACATCACCGTCAGCTCGCGCTCCGCCCCACCCAATTGCAAAAGGCTCGCATCTGCCTCGATGCGGCTGAGCAGCGAGGGGGCAACATAATGCGCGAAAGCACGGCGGATGCGGCGGCGGTCGAAATCGGTCAGGGCAAAGCGGAAAAATGCCATGGAGGCGTAGAGAACCAGCGCGCCGAACACGGCAAAGCTGGGATCGATCAACAGGCCGGGCTGCGCAAAGGCCCACCAGCTCGACGCTACGAGCAGACCGGCGACTGCAAGCGATACCGCAAGCCCCAGCACGGGACCGGCCAGCGTCACCGCCAGCATGATGACACAGCCCGCCAGCGCAAAGATGAGCATTTCGAGCCCGCCCACCCAATCGGCGCGCAGGAGGTATGTGCCGGTCAGCATCTGCTCCAGCGCCTGTGCGTGAATCGACACACCCGGCACCGCCACACCGAGGGTATTGGTGCGAATGTCCAGCAGGCCGCTGGCCGACGCGCCAATGAGCACGATCTGGCCAGAAATCAGCGACTGGAACTCGGCATAGTCGTCGGAAAGCAGATGCTGCGCCGAAATATAGAGGTCAGCCGGCATGTTGCGGTAATAGAGCCAGATATCGCCTGCCGGTCCGGTGGGAATGACGAAATCGCCGATGCGCAGACTGTCGACGCTGCCGGCCCCGCTTGTGTCGTCCATGACCACCAGCGTCGAGATATTGGCAGCAATTCTTAGCGCTTCGACTGAAAGCGCAGGCAGGAGAGCCTCGCCGTTTCGCCAAAGCAGCGGCAACCGCCGGACCACCGCGGCCCCGTCACGGTCGAGACTGGCGACACCCAGCCCCCTTGCCGCCTCGGCCAGGATCGGCAAGGGTTGCGCAGCACCGCCGAGCGCTGGAATCTGAGACAGGATGCCGGTGCCCGTGACCGCCATCCCGGATTTGGGCGCGAGATCGGTGGCCGACGCCTTGCTGCTCTGCGCCAGGCTGACAACGGATGGCCCCGACGCCAGAGCACGGGCGAAGGTTGCATCGTAATCCTCTCCATTGGCGGAGAAGCGCGACGGCGAGAGGCGGTCAGGTTCGCTGAACAGAAGGTCGAAGACGATGGCCGCCGCGCCCATCTCGGTCAGGCGCTCCGCCATCATCGCCATGGTCTCGCGCGACCAGGGCCATTGTCCGAGCGCAGCCAGCGAGGCCTCGTCGATATCGATGATGCGGATCGGCAGGTCCGGCGGCGCGGCGCGGGGCTTCAATTGCTGGAACACATCGAAGCTGGTTTCGCGGGCCACGCGCACAGCGTATGGGTCGGCGGCCCGCAACAGCGTCAGTGCAGCGATCATGGCGAGGCCGAAGATGAACGCTGCCCAGGCCCGCCGATCCATGGCGATCAGAGATAGGGGCTGCCGGAGGCGGACCCGCCAGGCATTTGCACTTCTGGCCGCGCGCGCACGTCCCGCCTGAAATCGCTTGGCGACATGCCGGCGATCTTGCGGAACGACTTGTTAAAAGCGCTGAGGGAGCCGAAGCCGCTCTCCATGGCGATGGAGAGTACGCTCTCCCCTTCACGCATCAGCATGGCCTGCGCATAGGACAGGCGCATGAGATTGACGTAATCGTTCAGCGTCATGCCGGTGGATTTCTTGAAGACGTTCATGGCGTATTTCGGATGAATGTCCGCCGCCACGGCAATATCGCAGGAGTCGATATCTTCCCGGAAATTGTCGGCGATATATTCGCAGATGCGCACCACGATGGGCGAGGTGTGATGATCCAGCCCGCCCGCATCGACATTCTGGCCAGCCTCGGGCAGCAGGCAGTGGGATGAAAAGCGGATGCGCTCGATACGCAACAGCAGTTCATCGACGGCCACACTGAGCTTGTGCGGGTCCCTCGTCGTCGCATACTCCGCCCAGCGCGCGAAATTGATCGGATCGGAGGCGTCCGTGGCCCGGGTGAGCAGCGTCGCGCCCTGCATGAGCCGGGCTGTCAGCTCCGGCGGCAACCGCAGCCTGAAGAAATGCACCAGCGGCAGATGCGCTCCGGCATAGATCAAATCGTCCGAGCCGTCCTGGAGCCAATGCGGCTGCCCGCCCCAGAACATGACGAGGTCACCTTCAGTGAAAGTGGCATCATGGCTGCTCATTTTATAATGAGCCCAGCCGCGCACGATATAATTGACCTCGACCTGGGCGTGCCAATGCGGGGCCCGCATCAGGAGTGGCGATGACAGGAACATGTGCAGTTCCGTCGGCAGGCGTTCAATCCCGTTTTCGGCCGGGTCATAATAAGTACGACTAATCTTACTTTCCGCCAAATCTACATACCCAATGAGCGCGACGGCTTCGGTCGGATCATTAGCTTAGGTAGCGCTCAGAGGAAGAGCAAATGAAAAGGGAGGAACTATCATGATCGCCAATTCTGCGCGGTGGACCCGCGCGCTTGCAATCGCCATGGCCAGTGCCAGTGTCATCGGTATGACCGCTGCTTCGGCAGCCGAAATCACCGTCTGGGCCTGGGACCCGAATTTTAACGGCGCGACGATGAAAGAAGCCGGCGACCGCTACGCCGCTAACCATCCGGACTTCTCGCTCACCGTGGTCGACCACGATAAGGCCGCACTCGAACAGAAGCTGCAGACCCAGCTCGCTTCGGGCACTACCGATGGCCTGCCCGATATCGTTCTGATCGAGGATTACGGCGCACAGAAATATCTGCAGTCCTTCCCCGGCGCCTTCGAGCCGCTGAACAGCGCCGTCGATTATTCCGGCTTCGCGCCCTACAAGGTTGAACTGGCTACGGTGAATGGCCAGACCTATTCCATGCCCTTCGACTCGGGTGTTACCGGCTATTTCTATCGCTCCGACATTCTGGGCGAAGCTGGCTATACCGAAGCTGACCTTGAAGACATCACCTGGGATCGCCTCATCGAGATCGGGCTCGACGTGAAGGAAAAGACTGGCCAGATTCTGCTGCCGATCGATCCGAATGACGCTGGCGTCTTCCGCATTCTGCTGCAGTCCGCCGGTTCCTGGTATTTCGATGCCGATGGCAACCCGACCCTCGTTGACAATCCGGTCTTCAAGGCGGCCCTCGAAACCTATCAGCGCCTGATCGCCTCGGGCATCACCAAGCCGGTTGCTGGCTGGACCGAATATACCGGTTCCTTCACCTCGGGCGACACTGCATCGACCTTTACGGGCGTGTGGATGACCGCAACGATCAAGGCCAATGCCGATCAGTCCGGCAAATGGGCCGTTGCCCCCATTCCGCGTCTCGATGGCGTCGAAGGCTCGGTAAACGCATCCAATCTCGGCGGTTCGAGCTGGTATGTCCTCGCCTCCTCGCCCAACAAGGCCGAAGCCGTTGATTTCCTCGCCGAAATCTGGGGCAAGGATGTGGACTTCTACCAGAAGATTCTCGTCAATCAGGGTGCTGTCGGCTCGCTCCTCGCAGCGCGCGAAGGGGAGGCCTATCAGGCCAATGACGAGTTCTTCGGCGGTCAGGCGGTGTGGCAGAATTTCTCCGACTGGCTCGGCGAAATCCCATCCGTGAACTACGGCATCTTCACCAACGAAGCTGACTCTGCCGTGGCCGCACAGATCCCGGCAATCACCAGCGGTGGCAATATCGATGAAATCATCGCTGCCATCGACGCTCAGGTTCGCCAGCAGATCCAGTAAGCACCGAATTACCGGAAGAGTTCACGCTCTTCCGGCCTCCCGCGAATCCGCGTCCTATGGCGCGGATTCGTCGGCCTTCTGGAACAAGTGAGGGAGCCAATGGCGCAATCGCATCTGTCGCGTGGCGAGCGGATCAACGGCTGGGCATTTGTCATGCCCGCTCTGGTGCTGCTCGGAATTTTCATGATCTTCCCGATCCTGTGGTCGCTCTGGATGAGCTTCCAGACCGGGCGTGGTATGGCCTTCAGCTTTGGCGGGCTCACCAATATCATCCGGTTGACGCAGGACCCGGTCTTTCTTCGGGCGCTCACCAATACGCTGATCTTCCTGGCCGTTCAGGTGCCGATCATGCTGATGCTGGCACTGCTCTTCGCCAATGCTCTCAATGATTCCAAACTCTGGGGCCGCTCATTCTTTCGCACGGCGATCTTTCTGCCCTGCGTGACCTCGCTGGTCGCCTATTCAGTGACCTTTAAAGCCATGTTTGCGCAGGAAGGCATCATCAATCAGATGCTGATGGGCCTGCATATCATCGGTGCGCCCATTCCGTGGCTGGCCGACCCGTTCTGGGCCAAGGTCGTGGTCATTTCCGCCATTACCTGGCGCTGGACCGGCTACAATATGATTTTCTATCTCGCCGCCATGCAGAATATCGACCGCTCGATCTATGAGGCGGCCAAGATCGATGGCGTGCCAGCCTGGGCGCGTTTCTGGTATCTCACCGTTCCCATGCTGAAGCCGGTGATCCTTTTCACCACCGTCATTTCCACCATCGGCACGCTGCAATTGTTCGATGAGCCAAATCTGCTGACGCAGGGCGGCCCTTCGGATTCCACGCTGACCCTGTCGATGTATATCTACAATCTCAGCTTCAAGTTCATGCCCAGCTTTGGCTACGCTGCGACGGTCTCCTATGTGATCGTGGTTCTGGTCGCCATTCTGAGCTTCCTGCAATTTCTGGCCGCAAGGGATCGCCGCGCATGAGCAATCCCCTCGCAATCCTTGGCCGCACAGCGACCTATCTGGTCCTCAGCATTGCGGCCTTCGTTTCGGTGTTCCCATTCTTCTGGATGGTGGTTGGCGCAACAAATACCAATGCCGACATCATCCGGGGCAAGTCGTCGCTCGGCGAGGCGCTTTGGCGCAACATCGAAGTGTTTTTCGCCTCGGCAGACATGCCGCGCATCTTTTTCAATTCGTTCTTCATCGCCGGCTTTGGCACCGTGCTGACGCTTCTGGTGTCGTCGCTGGCCGGTTACGGGTTCGAAATTTTCCGCTCGCGGATGAAAGAGCGCGTTTTTGCCGTCATGCTGCTGATGCTTTCAGTGCCGTTCGCGGCGCTGATGATTCCGCTCTTCATGCTGATGGCAAACCTGAAGCTGATGAATTCCTATCAGGCGGTCATTCTGCCTGCGGTGGCCTCCATCTTCATCATCTTCTACTTCCGTCAGGCAACGAAGGCATTCCCGCATGAATTGCGCGATGCTGCCCGTATCGACGGGCTGAAGGAGTGGCAGATATTCCTCTTCGTTTATATGCCGGTGATGCGCTCCACTTATGCAGCAGCGACCATCATCGTCTTCATGACGCATTGGAACAATTATCTGTGGCCACTCATCGTGTTGCAGACCAATGAGATGAAGACCCTGCCGCTTGTCGTTGCCACACTTTCTCAGGGCTATTCGCCTGATTTCGGCGTCGTCATGATCGGGTCGATCGTCACCACCCTGCCCACCCTCATCATCTTCTTCCTGCTCCAGCGCCGCTTCGTTGAAGGCATGCTGGGCGCGGTCAAATAAGGTTCAGAACCCATGAGCAGTGTATCACTTAGGGGTGTTCGCAAATCCTTCGGCTCGCTGGAGGTCATCAAGGGCGTCGATCTGGACGTCGCGGACAAGGAATTCGTCGTGTTCGTCGGCCCGTCGGGCTGCGGCAAGTCCACCCTGCTCCGCATGATTGCGGGACTGGAGACCATCAGCGCCGGTGACCTCGAAATCGGCGGCACACGCATGAACGATGTCGATCCGTCAAAGCGCGGCATCGCCATGGTGTTTCAGACCTATGCGCTCTATCCGCATATGACGGTGCGCGAAAATATGGGCTTTGCGCTGCGCTTTGCCGGCGTTGCCAAGGACGAGATCAAGCGCCTGGTCGATGATGCCGCGCGCATCCTGGCGCTTGGTCCGCTGATGGACAGGCTGCCCAAGCAACTCTCCGGCGGCCAGCGGCAGCGTGTCGCCATTGGCCGCGCCATCGTGCGCAACCCGGAAGTGTTCCTGTTCGACGAACCTCTGTCCAATCTCGATGCCGAATTGCGCGTGCATATGCGCATCGAGATCGCGCGCCTGCACAAGGAATTGCAGACCACGATCATCTATGTCACCCACGATCAGGTCGAAGCCATGACCCTGGCCGACAAGATCGTCGTGCTGCGCGACGGGATCATCGAGCAGGCCGGACGACCGCTCGATCTCTATGACGACCCGGCCAACCAGTTCGTTGCCGGTTTCATCGGCTCGCCGAAAATGAACTTCATTCCGGCAAAAGTGGTCGAGAAATCGCCGGCCGGGGTTTCCATCGCACTGACCCAGCATGGCGATGCGCGCCTGATCATGCCGGTCACCAGCGCCGAAGTCGGCGAGGACGTGATCCTGGGCGTGCGCCCCGAGCATTTCGGCTCGGCAGGCGAAGGGGGCGTGGACATCAGCGTCAATGTCGACGTGGCCGAGCATCTGGGCACGACCTCCTATGTCTATGCACGCACCGATGGTGAGCCTCTCATCATCGAGCGCGAGGAATCGCGTAACGAAGCCGATGCGGATGTGATCACCGTCTCCATCGACCCTGCAAAAGCATATCTCTTCGACAAGCAGGGCCAGCGGCTCCGCTAAATTCCCTCCTGACAGGACTAGAAAATGACTTCCACAATCCGCTGGGGCATCATCGGGCCGGGCTCCATTGCCAAGGCCTTCCGAGACGGCCTCAAGGGCAGCCAGCACGGTGAGCTCGCCGCAATCGCCACCCGCAACCCCGATCGCCCGGGCCTGGCCGAAGAATTCCCCGGCGCCCGCATCGTCCATGGCTATGATGCCCTGCTCGCCGACAAGGAAATCGACGCGGTCTATATCGCCGTGCCCCATACCGGCCATGCCCAATGGGCGATCAAGGCTGCCGAAGCGGGCAAGCACGTTCTCGTCGAAAAGCCGCTGGCCCTTTCGGCCCATGAGGCCGACGCGGTGTTCCATGCCCATCGCAAGGCCGGCACCTTTGCTGGCGAAGCCTTTATGTATCGCCTGCATCCGCAGACCGCGAAAATCCTCGAACTGGTCAAGTCCGGCGCCATCGGCGAAGTGCGCATGATCCAGTCGAGCTTCGGCTTCAACATGGGCCGGTTCCAGCCCGAGCATCGCCTGTTCGCCTCGGCGCTGGCTGGTGGCGGCATCATGGATGTGGGTTGCTATCCCGTCTCGATGGCCCGGCTTCTCGTCGGCGCCGTCACGGGCAAGGGCTTTGCCGATCCGGTCAAGGTCGCGGGTACGGCAAAGCTCAATGCCGAGGGCACCGACGACTTCGCCGCGGCTGTGCTGACCTTCGAGAATGGCATCGTCGCGCAGGTCTCCTGCGCCGTCATGGCCAATCTCGACAACGTGCTGCGCATCCATGGCTCGGAGGGCCGGATCGATGTGCCGGACTTCTGGTTCGCCGGCGGCAATCGCGATCAGGGTCTGGGCAAGATCGACATTATCAAGGGCGGCAAGACCGAGAGCGTCAGCGTCAACGAAAGCGCCCATGTCTATTCCTTCGAGGCCGAAGCCGCTTCGCTCGCCATTATCGCCGGCAAGCAGGAGTTCGACGCCCCGGGCATGAGCTGGGCCGACACGCTGGGCAATCTGCGCGTGCTCGACAAATGGCGTTCCGATGCCGGGATCGAGTTCTCGGTCGAAAAGTCCGTGACCCGCACCAAGACGCTGGACAACCGCTCGCTGGGTGCCAATCAGGGCGTCATTCCCAAGCGGAGCATTCCGGGCCTGTCCAAGCAGGCATCAGCGGTCGCGCTCGGCTTTGAAGATTTCCGCACCTTCTCCTCCGGCGCCATCCTGCTCGACGCCTTCTGGGAACGCGGCGGCAATATCTTCGATACCGCCTTCATCTATGCTGGCGGCTATACCGAGAAGCTGTTCGGCGAATGGCACAGGAGCCGCGGTACGCGTGAACAGGCCGTGCTGATCGGCAAGGGTGCCCATTCCCCGCTCGTCTATCCCGACGTGATCGCCAAACAGCTCACTCAGTCGCTGGACCGCCTGCAGACCGACTATGTCGACGTCTATTTCATGCACCGTGACAATCTCCATGTGCCGGTGGGCGAATTCGTCGACGCCATGGATGCCGAGGTCAAGGCCGGCCGTATTCGCGGGCCGTTCGGTGGCTCCAACTGGACCAAGGCCCGCATGGACGAGGCCATTGCCTATGCCAAGGCCAATGGCAAGACCGCCCCGCAGGCGCTCTCCAACAACTTCGCGCTGGCCGAAATGCTGGACCCGATCTGGGATGGTTGCGTCACCTCATCCACGCCCGATTTCAAGCAATGGCTGATCGACCGTCAGGTCACGAACTTCTCCTGGTCCAGCCAGGCCCGCGGCTTCTTCACCGACCTTGCGGGCCGGGACAAGCGCGACAACGAAGAACTGGTCCGCGTCTGGTACAATGAGCAGAACTTTGGCCGCCGCGACCGGGCAATCGAGCTGGCCAACAAGCTCGGCCATTCGCCCATCCATGTGGCACTGGCCTACGTGCTTGCCCAGCCATTCCCGAGCGTGCCGCTGATCGGGCCGCGCCGGCTGGTCGAGCTTGAGGACAGCCTCAAGGCCTTCGACATCCAGCTCACACCCGAACAGGTGCAATGGCTCGAACAGGGCTGACCGCAAAAACGAAAGCGCCGCCCTGCTGAGGCGGCGTTTTCATTCGCGTCATTCGTGGACCACGACCATGTTCCGGCCGCCGCTCTTGGCCCGATAAAGCGCAGCATCGGCGGCCTCCAGCGTCTCTGCCGGCGTCAGCCGTTCCGCAAATCCGGCGATGCCGATACTCACCGTCACCGAAATATGGCCGTCACGATAGGAGACGGGCTGGGAGGAGACCGTCTCCCGCAGCCGATTGGCGAGGTCCGCCGCCACCCCGATATCGGTCTGCGCCAGGATGATGGCGAATTCCTCCCCGCCAATGCGGTAGAGCTGATCGGAGGGACGCAGTGATTTCTGCACTGCGGAAGCAAAGGCGCGCAGCACAGCGTCGCCGCCCGCGTGACCATGAGTGTCGTTGACCGCCTTGAAATGGTCGATGTCGAGCGTCAGCAACGCCCCGGACCCCGCGCCACGCAGAAAACTGGAATGCACCCGCATCAGCGCTTCATCAAACGCGCGACGATTGTGAAGCTGGGTCAGCCCGTCGATCCGTGCCAGATCGGCCAGCGCCGTTTCCGAAGCTTCGATGCGCGCGATCATCCGGTTGAATTCCTGTGCCACCCGGCTCAGTTCCGGCGGCACGCTGATATCGATGCGATGGTGGCGGTCGCCATCGGCAAATCTTGCTGCGCCATCGACCAGCCGATCGACGCTGCGCGACATGATCAGCCCGACCAGGGCCACGCCAGCCACCATGGCGACAAGGGACAGCGCGAGGGCCAGCCCGAAGATCATGCTCGCCTGCTTAGACCATGCAACCGCTTCGGCATGGGCGGCCTCGATCTTGTCGGCAATCACGTCATAGGATTGGCCCAGCCGGTCCGAGGTGGCCGCTATGTGACCGTGAAAGACCCGGGCCTGCCGCTCTGCCTGCGGATCATCGGCGATCAGCTCTGCCGAGGCCAGTTCAGTGGCCAGCGCATCGGCGAGGCCCCAGCTTTCAAAGGCGTTTTCGAGGTGCATCAGCGCCTCGGGGTCATCGGCGAACTGGACACGCACACTGACGAAGCCGGCCTCGATCAGGCCGCGGAGTTCACGATAGAGCAAAGGCCGCTGCGATCCGCCTTCGTTAACGTGCTCGTCGATGGGGATCAGCGTATCCCAGACCAGGATGCGCAGATCCTGCAAGGGTCCAAGTTCGCTGCGCTGGCGCTCCGAGACGTCGTGGAAGGCTTCCACCACCCCCCGGTTCAGCACCAATTGACCGAATATTGCCGACAAGGTCAGCGGGGCCAGTGCAACCACCATGCCCAGCGCCACCCAGAAGCGCAGGGAACGGGTCTTGAGAAGTTTGAGCATTGTCCTCTGCCTCGGGCTTGGGGCGCCATGGCATCGGCACCGGAAATCTGGCGCCAAATGTCCATAAAGGTCTTTGCGGGGCGTTAATGCGACCCGACAGGACCCTAACGGCCTTACTCTTCGGCAAAGGTCGCCAGCGGCGTCACCTTGGCAAGCTGAACCATCCGCACTGCGGTGATGAAAGCCAGTAGCGCAAACAGGGCCGCCATGACGAAGAGCGGAACGATGGAGGCCAGCACATCAGCATTCGTCACGGCATGCGGGTAGCCCGCAGCGTTGGCCGCGACCCCGGCAAGCGCCGCACCGAGTGCGTTGCCGGCTGACTGTGTCGTGGGCAGCAGCGCCGAGGTGCGGTCGCGCTCCACTGCCGTGCTCGCCTCCATAATGGTCAGCATGATGTAACCGTTGGATACACCGAAGCCCATGCCGATGGACAACTGGCCGATCAGCAGGACCGGCAATTGCGTCCATTCGAGCCCCAGCAGCACCAGGATCAGCCCCAGAGCCAGCAGCAACGGGCCGGTGCGGATCAGGATGCGCCGTGTGGAGCGCTGGCGCACATTGGCCACGGTCACCGACGACATACTCCAGCCTATGGCCATGACCGCGCCGGTGATCGCGGCCTGGGTGGGACCGTATCCCCAGAGCTGCTGCAACAGCATGATCAGGTAAACCGCCGTCGCCGCGCCCGCCACCGGCATGAGCAGATAGGCCCACAGGCCCGAGCCCACCGCGCTGCGGAGCGAGAACGCATCAGGGGGCATCAGCCGCTCTGCCGAGCGCCGGTCAAGCCAGACGGCGCCGATCAGCAGGATTGCCGCGCCGATCAGCAGCATGACCGCCTGCATCGTGTTGGCGACAGCGGCCAGCGCCACAAGCATGGTACCGGCGCCGATGGTCAGCAGGCGCAGGCCCGGGAAGCCGTGGGCCTCGGTTGGCCTTTCCCCGCGCGGCACCCGCAGAAGCACCATGACGACGAAGATGAGCACGAAAGGAACATTGATGAGGAAGGCCGCACGCCAGGAAATGAGCTCGGTCAGCGCCCCTGCTCCCGCCGGTCCACCAAAGGCCGCCACCGCCCAGACCACGGCCTGCATGCCAAAGACCTTGGGGACAAGCCGGCTGGGAAAGAGTTCGGGGATCAGTGCAAAGCAGAGCGCCGCGACCACGCCTTCTCCAAAGCCCTGAATGGCGCGCCCGATCAGAACCTGCGACATATCTCCCGCGATTGCAGCGATGATAGTGCCCACAAGGAAAACAACGGCAAGCCCGATCAGCGCATAGCGCGAACCAAGCCGGCGCTTGAACAGGGATGCCGCCGCGCCGCCGACAATGGCGAAGACCAGATAGAGCGTCGTCGCCCAGGAAATGATCTCGACCCCGCCAAGCTCATGCACTGCGGACGGCAGCGCCGCAGCCGACAGGAAGGCGTTGAAGGCAAAGAGAGTGACACCCAGCGCCAGAATGGTGGTGACCGCGATATAGCGCGGCCCGAAAATTTCGGCCCAACGGCCCTCGACAAGATCGGACATGAGGAAAGCTCATAAAACAAGAAATATCTTGTTTAATACCTTTACCTGCGAAGGCAAGCAGATTTTGCACCAATTTTGTGCAGGAGATTCTGACGGTGAGAGCCTGCCTCTCCAAAGTCCGATGCCAGGGCCGTCCGGACGCATGTTCCCGAACAGATTTTCTTCATCGTTCGCAAAGGGCGCACAGTTACACCTCTGTGCGTACTTGTGCGGCGCGGCGCCCTGCCCTACCTTCCAGCATGCAGGTTCGCCTGCATTGTTCTCAGGGCGGGGTGAAATTCCCCACCGGCGGTAAAGGCAGCAATGCCAAGCCCGCGAGCGCTCCTTTCGGGGAGGTCAGCAGATCCGGTGTAATTCCGGAGCCGACGGTCATAGTCCGGATGAAAGAGAACGGGACCAAGCGCCTTGCCGTGCGCGCGTGGGCTTTTGGCCTGCGTTATGCCGGCCTGTCGTCTCCCGTAACCCTGAGGAAACTGGTTACGGAAAGGACGACGAATGAACCAGATTTCCTCTTCACAGAATGCCGCCGCTTCCGGCGCGCTGTTCATGCTTGCCGCGAGCCTCGTCTTCGCGGGTTCCAACACTTTGCAATCGGTGCTTCCAACCCCCGTCGAATATGGCGGATTCGGCATGAGTTCGACTGGCATGGCCTTTTGGCAATATGTCATTGCCTCGGTGCTGGCTCTGCCGCTGATCCTGCGGATCGGCATTCGCAACCTGCGCACGGCCTACCCGCTCGAGCACGAAATCCGTGCCTTTGTCTCGGCACTGGGCGTACATGTGTTTGTCTATGGTTACGCTTCTGGCGTTCCGATCTGGCAGATGGTGACCCTGCTCGCCACCGGCCCGCTATTCATCATCGTCGGCTCGGTTCTGTTCCTGGGCGAAAAGGTCTCGCCAGCCCGTCTCGCGGCGGCTCTGCTCGGCTTTGTCGGCGCCATCATCATTTCCGGCGTCGGCACAGAGGGCATCGGCCCGCAGGCGCTGATCCCGATCACCGCCGCTGCGCTCTGGGCCGGAACCGACGTTCTCACCAAGCATCTGACCCGCAAGGGCGAGAGCCCCGAGACGCTGACCGTTTCCCTGCTCGTCCTGATGACGCCGAACCACTTGGCCATTCTGCTGGCAGCCAATGCCTTTGCCGGTGTGCTGCCCATGGGCATGGCGCCGGGCTTCCCCTTTGCGCTGCCTGAGGGCAGTGGCCTCTGGCTCCTGCTCATTCTCGGTGCCTTGACGGCAGCCGCCCAATATCTGCTGGCCTTCGCCTATCGCAATGCAGACGCCACCTATCTTCAGCCCTTTTCGGACGTGAAGGTGTTCCTGGGTGGTCTGATCGGCTGGATTGCGCTGGGACAGGTGCCCTCGATCTGGTTCTGGCCGGGCGCACTGATGATCGTGGCTGCGTCGGCCTTCATCTTCTGGGCGGAGAAAAACCAGCCCCCAGCGAGACTGGCCGCCGCTTAATCCCAAGGCCAACAGACACCAATTGGCGAAATCGCGAGATGCGGTTTCGCCTTTTTCTTGCACTGCCGCCCGATTCATTCCAAATCTGGAATGTTCATTCCACGGAGGCAGAATGTCCGATCCCATCGTCAGCGCCGCGCAGGATTTCGACAGCTTGCGCAGCGCCATTCTGGAACGCAAGTCGACCCTGCCCAAACGGCTGGTGCAGGTCGCGGGCTACGCGCTGGACCATCCAGACGAGATCGCCTTCGGCACGGCGGCCAGTATTGCCACCTCCGCCGGCGTACAGCCCTCGACGCTTGTGCGCTTTGCGCAGTCCTTTGGCTTTGAGGGATTTTCGGGCCTGCAGCAGATATTCCGCGCCCGGCTGCGGGAGCGTACCTCTTCCTATGAGGAGCGGCTGCGCAAGCTGGCGGCCGATGGCATGGATGTCGAGGAAAGCACCAATATCTTCAACAATTTTGTCGCGGCTGCTCATGCAAGTCTCGATGCCTTGTCGGCCTCGATCGATCCCGAAGCGTTCGAGCAGGCGGTGGATGTCCTCGCCCGTGCCGACACGATCTACCTTATTGCCAAGCGCCGCTCTTTCCCCATTGCAACCTACATGGCCTATGCCTTCGGCAAGCTGAAGGTGCGATGCCAGATGGTCGGCACGGCCTCGGGCATAGACGATGAGTTGCTGGCCATGGCCGGCCCACGCGATGCTGGCTTCGCGGTCAGCTTTTCTCCCTATGCGTCCGAAAGCGCCGTGCAGGCGCGAACGCTGGCGGAAAAGGGCATTCCGCTCATTGTGCTAACCGACTCGGCGCTATCCCCGCTGGCAGAATGCGCCAAGGTCTGGTTTGAACTCGTCGAGGCAGATCATGCCGGGTTTCGCTCCCTGTCGGCCAGCATGGCCTTTGCCATGGCGCTCACGGTCGCCGTGGCCGACAAGCGGCAACATCGGTGAAATTCCATAAATAGAATATACGTTCTATCTTGTTTCACTTTAGAACTTGTGTTTCATTAGGCCGTCGTTCCGAATATCACTTGCATGGAGGATGGCGGTGCCCACCGGCCTGAGCAAAGCCCCGGAAAAAGAGCTGGATGTCATCACCATCGGGCGTGCCTCGGTGGACCTATATGGCCAGCAGATCGGCACAAGGCTGGAAGATATCGGCAGCTTCGCCAAATCCGTTGGCGGCTGCCCCACCAATATTGCCGTCGGCGCGGCGCGGCTGGGTCTGAAATCGGCTCTGGTCACCCGTGTCGGCAATGAGCAGATGGGCCGTTTCATCCGCGAACAGCTTGACCGTGAAGGGGTGGATACCGGCGGTATCGTCACGGATCCGGAACGCCTCACCGCGCTCGTACTGCTCTCCGTCGAAAACGAGCATTCCTTCCCGCTGATCTTCTACCGCGACAATTGTGCCGATGCCGCCCTCAACGAGGACGACATTCATGAGCCGTTCATCAAGCGGGCCCAGGCCGTATTGGTCACGGGCACGCATTTCGCCAAGCCGCATAGCGACCGGGCCCAGCGCAAGGCCATGCAGATCGCCCGGGAGAATGGCGGCAAGGTGGTTTTCGACATCGACTACCGCCCCAATCTCTGGGGTCTGGCCGGGCATGATGCGGGCGACAGCCGGTATATCGCCTCGGATAGCGTTACCGCGCACCTGCAAACGGTGCTGCCCGAATGTGACTTGATCGTCGGCACCGAAGAAGAGGTGCTTATCGCCGCCGGCGGCGACGATCTCCACGCTGCGCTCAGGACGATCCGGTCCCTGTCCTCCGCTGTGATCGTCCTGAAGCGCGGGCCCATGGGCTGCATCGTCTATGACGGCGCAATCCCCGACAATCTCGAAGACGGCATTGTCGGCAAGGGCTTTCCCATTGAAGTCTATAATGTTCTGGGTGCGGGTGACGCCTTCATGAGCGGCTTCCTCCGTGGCTGGCTGCGGGGCGAGCCCCACGCCACCAGCGCCACCTGGGCCAATGCCTGCGGCGCGTTCGCCGTATCCCGTCTGCTTTGCGCCCCGGAAATCCCCACATGGACGGAACTGCAATTCTTCCTCGAAAAGGGCAGCAAGGAGCGCGCTCTGCGCAAGGATGCCGAGATCAATCATGTCCACTGGGCAACCACGAGGCGGCGCGACATTCCCAAGTTGATGGCCCTTGCCATCGACCATCGTTTGCAACTCGAAGAGATGGCCAATGGGGATGCAGCAAAGCTGGCCCGCGTGCCGGACTTCAAGGTGCTGGCTGTAAAGGCGGCCGCCCGGATCGCCAATGGCCGCGACGGCTTCGGCATGCTGATCGACGACAAGTATGGCCGTGACGCGCTCTATGCCACTGGTGCCTACAAGAATTTCTGGGTCGCCAAACCCATCGAATTGCCCGGCTCTCGCCCCCTGCAATTCGAGTTCACCCAGGATCTGGGCTCGCGCCTGATCGACTGGCCGGTGGATCACTGCATCAAGGTGCTGTGCTTCTTCCACCCCGACGATCCGGACACCCTGCGCCATGATCAGATCGAAAAGCTGCGCTCAGCCTTTGACGCCGCCCGCAAGGTGGGCCGCGAAATCCTGATCGAGATCATTGCCGGCAAGAACGGCCCGCTGCACGATGACACTGTGGCAAGAGCCCTTACCGAGATTTACGATGCAGGGATCAAGCCGGACTGGTGGAAGCTGGAGCCGCAGGCCAATGCTGCGGCATGGGCACAAACCGATGCGGTCATCGAGAGCCGTGACCCGCTGTGCCGTGGCGTCGTGCTGCTGGGGCTCGAAGCCCCGCAGGCTGAGTTGGAGGCCGGGTTCAAGGCTGCAAAAGCCGCGCGTACGGTGAAGGGCTTCGCCGTGGGCCGCACGATCTTCGCCGATGCGGCACGGGCATGGCTGGATGGAAAGATCAGCGACGAGGAGGCGGTCGCCGACATGGCGCGCCGGTTCGGAGCGCTGGTAGAGATTTGGGAACAGAAATGAGCCAGAAAACGATCCGATTGACGATGGCGCAGGCCGTGGCACGCTTCCTCACGGCGCAAAAGACAACCATCGACGGCGAGGTCTTGCCGATATTCGGCGGCGTCTGGGCGATTTTCGGTCATGGCAATGTGGCCGGGCTCGGCGAGGCGCTGCATGGCGTCAAGGACATCCTCCCAACCTATCGCGGCCAGAACGAGCAGAGCATGGCCCATGCGGCCATCGGCTATGCCAAGGCCAATTTCCGCCGCCGCTTCATGGTGGCCACCACCTCGATCGGCCCCGGCGCCCTCAATATGGTCACCGCTGCCGGTCTCGCTCACGTCAACCGCATTCCGGTTCTGCTCCTGCCGGGCGACGTCTTCGCCAATCGCCTGCCCGACCCGGTTCTGCAACAGGTGGAGAATTTCGGCGACGGCACAGTCTCGGCCAATGACTGCTTCCGCCCCGTCAGCCGCTATTTCGACCGCATTACGCGGCCAGAACAGATCATTCCCGCCCTGCGACGCGCCATGCAGGTGCTGACTGACCCGGCAGAGTGTGGTCCGGTGACACTCAGCCTCTGTCAGGATGTGCAGGCGGAAGCCTATGACTATCCCGAGAGCTTTTTTGCCGAAAAAATCTGGGTGCCGCGCCGGATCATGCCGGATGCCGACGAATTCGCGCAGGCTGCGGCAGCGCTCAAACTCAGCAGCAAGCCGGTGATTATCGCCGGCGGCGGCGTGCTCTATTCTCAGGCTTCGGAAACCCTTGCCGCATTCGCCGAGGACCATGGCATTCCGGTGATGGAAACTCAGGCCGGCAAATCCTCCCTGCCCCATGCGCACGAGCTCAACATGGGCTCCGTTGGCGTCACCGGCACCTCGGCATCAAACGCACTGGCCGAAGACGCTGATCTGGTACTGGCCATTGGTACGCGTTTGCAGGATTTCACCACGGGTTCCTGGGCGCTGTTCAAGAACGAAAATCTCAAGATCATCGGCCTCAATGTCCAGCCTTTCGACGCGCACAAGCACAATGGCCTGCCCCTCGTTGCCGATGCCCGCGTTGGGCTGGAAGCCCTTGATGCAGCTCTGATGGGTTGGCAGGTTGATTCCGCCTGGACGGACAAGGCATTGAATGCAAAGCAGGATTGGCTGAAGGACGCCGACGCCGCCCGCGCACCGGGAAATGCTGAATTGCCATCAGACGCACAGGTTATAGGTGCGGTACAGCGTGGCCGGGGCAAGGCGACTTTGGTTTGCGCCTCAGGTGGACTGCCGGGCGAGCTGCACAAGCTCTGGCGCGCGGATGGCCCGGGCTCCTACCATCTCGATTACGGCTTCTCGACCATGGGCTATGAGATCGCCGGCGGCCTTGGCGTAGCACTTGCTCGGCCGGACGAAGATGTCGTCGTCATGGTCGGCGACGGCTCCTATCTGATGATGAATTCGGAAATCGTCACTGCGGTGATGATGGGCGTGCGGCTGACCATAGTGGTACTCGACAATGCCGGTTTCGGCTGCATAAACCGGCTGCAGATGGCGACGGGCGGCGCGAACTTCAACAATCTTTTCCGCGACACCTACCACATGGAATTGCCCAATGTGGACTTTGCTGCCCATGCCGGGTCCATGGGCGCAAAGGCCAAGAAAGTGGCCTCGGTCGCCGAACTCGAAACCGCCCTTTCCGAAAGTGAAGGCGCGGCAGGCGTCCACGTCTTCGTCATCGACACCGATCCTCTGATCACCACGGAAGCGGGTGGCCATTGGTGGGACGTCGCCGTGCCCGAAATCAGCGACCGCCCGGCCGTCAACGCGGCGCGCGACGCCTATGTGAAGGCGCTCAAGGCACAGCGGGCGGGATAGGAGAAGGCCCCTCATCCGCCCTACGGGCACCTTCTCCCGCGAGGGGCAGAAGGGAGCACCGAGTTTGAACATCCACCGGCTCACCCCTCTCCCCTTGCGGGAGAAGGTGGATCGGCCGAAGGCCGAGACGGGTGAGGGTTTTTGGGCGCTCTAGAGCGCAGGAGATTGCAATGAAAGCCAAACTTGGCATGTCGCCCATCGCGTGGTGGAACGACGATCTGGTGGAATTAAGCGATGATGTGTCGCTGGAAGAATGCCTGCGCCAGTCGCGCTCGGCGGGCTTTACCGGCATGGAAAAGGGGCGGCGCTTTCCGGACGATCCGGCCGTGATGCTGCCAATTCTGAAAGAGGCCGACGTGACGCTCTGCGGCGGCTGGTTCTCCGGCACGCTGGTGGACGAGGACCTGTCCGCCAACAAGGACCGCATCGCGCCGATGATCGAGCTGTTCAAGGCGGTCGATGCGCCCTGCATCGTCTATGGTGAAGTGGGCCGTTCCATTCAGGGCAAACGCGATATTCCGCTGGCGCAGAAGCCCAAGCTCTCGGACGACGAGATGAAGGCCTATGCGCGCAAGGTGACGACTTTCGGCGAATGGTGCGCCGAGCAGGGCATGCCCCTCTCCTACCACCACCATATGGCTGCCGTGGTCGAAACCGAGCCGGAACTCGACGCCTTTATGGCGGCGTCTGGCCCAGGCATTCCGCTATTGCTGGATGCCGGGCATCTTGCCTTTGCCGGTGGCGATGTGTTGCGGGCAATCGACAACCATCACACCCGCATCAACCATGTCCACGTGAAGGACATCCGCCGTCCCGTGGTCGATAGTCTCGACCGCAGCAGGCAGAGCTTTCTCGATGCTGTGGCCCTCGGGGCCTTCACCGTGCCTGGCGACGGGTCGCTCTATTTCGGCGCCATCGTGCAGAGGCTTGCCGATCACGGCTATGAAGGCTGGTTCGTCGTCGAGGCCGAACAGGACCCGGTCGCCAATCCGCCCCTCAGGATGGCGCAGGTCGGTCATACTGAACTTATGCGCGTCATGGCCGCATCGGGCTACACCGTCGAAACACAGGGTTTTCCGAAAGGCTGAATCTTTTGAAGCGCTTGTGCTAAAGCCTTGGCCTGTTGAATCAAGGGGAGAGGCCGACATGGCGCTTAAGGAAAACGATGTGAACTGGTTTCGCCCACTCTGGCGCCGCATCGCCGTGGTAGTGTTCCTCTGCGTATGGCTGGGCTGGGAAGTGTTCTTCACCGGCGAGCAATTGTGGATGATCCTGGTGGGCGCGGCTCTGGCCTATTCGCTCTATAATTTCTTTTACGCCTTCCCCAAGGAGGAGACCCAAAATGAGCAGATCGCCCCTCCACCTCAAACCGACGGCGACGACAGGCAAAATCCATGAGGTGACGCCCGCCACGGCGGGTTGGGCGCATGTCGGCTTCGAACTCCACCGACTGGCGCCGGGCGAAGCCTATGGCGAGGCGACCGGCGAGCGCGAAGTCTGCCTGGTTCTCGTCTCGGGCAAGGGGCGCTTCGCCGTCGATGGCGAGAATTTCGGCGAACTGGGCGAGCGCATGAGCCCGTTCGAGGGCGCTCCATGGGCGCTCTATGTTCCAGCCGGCCGCAATTGGGCGGTGGATGCCACCTCCGATCTGGAACTGGCGGTCTGTTCAGCCCCCGGCGGCGGGGATTTTCACGCCAAGGTCATCCCGCCCGGCACCCATCCCCGGATCAGCCGCGGCAAGGGCGCCAATGTGCGCCATGTCTATAATATCATGCCCGAGGATGACGGCGCGGCCAATGCGCTGCTGGTGGTGGAAGTCATTACGCCCGAGGGCAATACCTCGTCCTATCCGCCGCACAAGCATGACGAGGACAATCTTCCGCACGAAAGTCAGTTGGAAGAGACCTACTATCACCGCATGAACCCGCCACAGGGCTTCGCCTTCCAGCGCGTCTATACCGATGACCGTAGTCTCGACGAAGCCATGGCAGTGGAGAACGGCGACGTAACGCTGGTGCCGCGCGGCTATCACCCGGTGGCAACGACGGCGGGATATGATCTCTACTATCTCAACGTCATGGCCGGGCCCAAGCGCGTGTGGAAATTCCACAATGCGGCCGAGCATGAGTGGATGCTGAAATAATCAGAACTCAAAGCCGGGCCAGCCATCCGTGCGATAAGTCAGTTGGTGAATACGCCCGGCGTCATCCTCGGCGTTACATGTGACAACGAAGCCCCGCAATGCCTGCTCGTAGCGGCAGGTGCCGCTGGCCGGGACCGAGAAAAGCAGCGTATTCCCGGCATCGTCGGCCGCGGTGACGCGGTCGACAGGATGATCGGTCCAGGCCTCGCCCGTTCCCTGGCCGCCGAAGGCCAGAACGCGCTCGGGCGGGCCAAGCCCGAAAAACGATTGGCCGCCCGTCCCCGCCGACAGCGACACGCGGCCATCCTCATAGTGCAACTGTATCAGCGCCGTGCCGCATTCTGCGGTCATGTCCTCATCCGCCACGACGAGTTTCTCGCAGGCGCCGTCAGCCGAGAGCGTTCGGCTGACGGACGATGCGGAACCGGGCGGCGTAAGCCCCAGAAGCAGCACCAGGGCCAGGCATAGTCGTGATTGCATGAGGCACGATATCACGATGGCGGGAGCGCGCCAGCCGGATCGAACTGTCTAGCGCCCCTGAAAAACCGATCTGTCGGCCAGCGCGCCGGTGACTTCGCTCACTTTTACCGCCCTGCCCTCCTTGACCGATTTCAGCGCTGCATCGGCCAGCGCCAGGGCGACGAGCCCATCGGCCCCGCTCGGGCTGGCCGGCGCTTTCGACTCAACGCAGTCAATGAAGGCAGCAATCTCGCGGGCATAGGCCTCGGTATAGCGGGTCATGAAGAAGTCATGCAGCGGCGGGCGGGTATAGCCGGAGCCATTGGCGATCTCGATGGAGACCGGACGCTGGTTTTCTGCCGCCACGGCCCCCTTGGAACCATGCACTTCGATCCGTTGGTCGTAGCCATAGGTGGCGCGGCGCGAGTTGGAGATGGTGGCGTGCTTGCCAGAGGCGGTAAACAGCATGAGCGAGGCGCTATCATAGTCGCCTGCTTCCCCGATAGCCTTGTCCACCAGCACCGAAGCCTGCGCGGAAACGGACTCGATCTCTTCGCCGAGCAGAAAGCGCGCCATGTCCAGATCGTGGATGGTCATGTCGCGGAATATACCGCCGGACCGTTTCACATAATCGACGGGCGGCGCGCCCGGATCACGGGACACGATCGTGACCATTTCCACCTCACCGATCTGACCTTCGGCAATCGCGGCCTTCACAGCCTGGAAATGCGGATCGAAGCGGCGGTTGAAGCCGACCATCAGCGTGGCATCGGTCTCATCGACGACCTTCAGGCAGGCTTTGACGCGCTCGACATCGAGATCAATCGGCTTCTCGCAGAAAATGGCCTTGCCTGCCCTGGCAAAGCGCTCGATCAGGCTGGCATGGGTATCTGTGGGCGTGCAGATGATAACAGCATCCACATCTGCCGCCGCCTCGATTGCCTCTATCGTGCGGACCTCGGCGCCGTATTGGGTGGCCAGATCCTTGGCGGCCTGCTCCATGGCGTCCGCCACGGCAACAAGTTTCGCCTTGGGATTGGAGGTCACGGCCTTGGCGTGAACCTTGCCGATACGGCCGGCGCCGAGAAGGCCAAAACGCACAGTCATTTGGAAAAACTCCACAGAAAGGGCCGGGCTTGACCGGCCTGATTTGCAATGGAACGAATAGACGATTTCCGGCACAGATGGAACAGAAATTCCACAGACGGTCCATTCTATCGTCGTTGCAAGGCTTGTCCGGACAGTCCATTGCGCGGCATCACGTGTGAGACCGCATGGACCATCGGGTCAAGCCCGGCGATGACGCAGGACAGGTGCCGTGCCGCTAGTGCTCCCGCGCGCGTTCCAGAATGCGTTTGCACTCAAGCAATTCACGCAGCACGTCAGAGAGTTTGTCGCGCGATTCCTGATCCAGCGCGGGGCTCGCGAGCATGGTGGCCTCTTCGAGTTCGGCCTCGTCGCTGACGGCTTCGGCCTCCTCGATCATGGGCAGGATTTCATCGAGTGTCTTGCCCTCGCCCACGGCGATGACATAGCGCGGCCCCTGATCCTTGAGAATGCGCTGCACACCCTTGATGGTGAAGCCCTGATCGTACAGCAGATGGCGAATGCCGCGCAGCAGCAAGACGTCTTCGGGCCGGTAATAACGGCGACCGCCGCCGCGCTTCAGCGGCTTTATATTGGTGAATCGAGTTTCCCAGAATCGAAGAACGTGCTGGGGAAGATCAAGCTCCTCAGCAGCCTCCGAAATGGTACGGAACGCGTCTGGCGACTTGTCCAAACCGCGACTCTCCCTCGCTAGAAAGCCTTACTTTCCAGCGGAGACCATAGACTTGTTAATCTTGGACTTCAACACGTTGGACGGTTTGAACACAAGAACCTGCCGGGGCAGGATCGGCACTTCCTCGCCGGTCTTGGGATTGCGGCCAATTCGCTCGTTCTTGGACCGCACCTGGAAGGATCCAAAGGAGGAGAGCTTCACATTGGCGCCCGTCACCAGCGCATCGGCGACCAGTTCGAGCACCCGCTCCACCAGTTCAGCCGACTCGGTTCTGGACAGCCCCACCGAGCCATAGACTGCTTCGGCCAGATCAGCCCGCGTTACCGTCTTCTGCGTCATTCGCACCCCCATCTTGCCATGGTCAGGCCTTCCCTGTCTTTCGCAGGTCCCGTCTGGAAGCCCGCGCATTATCGGGAATTTCTTTCCCAGGGCGGTGTCGCCTCATGCTCTGCGGCAAGAGTAGCGACGCCGGTTTCCTCCACCCGATGAAGACACTAACGCCTTGAAACGCTTGAGGTCAATGCGCAGACATGCCGCTACCAGCGAATGAGCGACGCGCCCCAGGTGAAGCCGCCGCCCATGGCTTCGAGCATCACCAGATCGCCGGACTTGATGCGGCCGTCGGCCACCGCGACACTGAGCGCCAAGGGCACGGAAGCAGCCGAGGTATTGGCGTGACGATCGACGGTGACAACGACCTTGTCTGCCGACAGTCCGAGCTTGGCCCCCGCGCCGTCGATAATCCGCCTGTTGGCCTGATGCGGCACGAACCAGTCGAGGTCGTCGACAGTGTAGCCAGCCTGCTTGAGGCTCTCATAGACCACGTCGGTGATCTTGCCGACGGCATGGCGGAAGACTTCGGGCCCCTGCATGTGAACATGGCCGGTCGTGCCGGTGGTCGAGGGACCACCATCGACATAGAGCTTGTCCCAATGCCGCCCATCCGAGCGCAGGGCCGACGACAGCACGCCGCGCTCGGCCTCGCCGTCTTCGAGATCGGCGCGCTCAAGAATCATCGCGCCGGCGCCGTCACCGAACAGCACGCAGGTCGTGCGGTCAGTCCAGTCGAGAAGGCGGGAGAAGGTTTCCGCGCCGATAACCAGAACCCGGCGCGCCAAGCCATTCTTGATATAGCTGTCGGCCGTGGTGACGGCATAGACGAAGCCTGAACAGACGGCCTGTATATCGAAGGCAAATCCGTGATTCATGCCCAGCTTCATCTGCACCAAAGTTGCCGCAGACGGGAACGTATAGTCGGGCGTGGTGGTGGCAACGACGATCAAGTCGATGTCATCGACGCTCATGCCGGCATTGTCGAGCGCCGCCCGGGCGGCCTGCACGGCGAGGTCGGAGGTGAACTCGCCTTCGGCAGCGATATGGCGCTCCTTGATACCGACACGCTGCTGAATCCACTCGTCGGAGGTATCGACCGTCTTGGCCAGCTCCGCATTGGTGAGGATCTTTGCCGGCAGATAGCTGCCGACGCCACGCACTACTGAACGGGTTCTGGTCACGCCGACTTGACCTCGGTCTCGGACGGCAACTCAGTCACCGCGTCATTGATGGGAAAGCGCTGCATCGTGTCGCCGACCTTGTCGATCAGCTTGCTGCGCGCCATTTCGTAGGCAAGTCCGAGCGCGCTCTTGTAGCCGATCTCGTCCGTGCCGCCGTGGGATTTGATGACGATGCCGTTGAGCCCCATGAACACGCCGCCGTTGACGGTGCGCGGGTCCATCTTGCGCCGCAGGGCGTTGAGTGCCGAGCTGGCGAACAGCGCGCCGATGCGGCTCATCAGATTGGCCTTGAGCGCGCTGCGCAGATAGGAGCCGACCTGCCGCGCCGTGCCTTCGGCGGTCTTGAGCGCAATATTGCCGACGAAACCCTCGGTCACCACCACATCGACGGTGCCCTTGCCGATATCATCGCCTTCGACAAAGCCGTGATAGGTAAAACCGGCGCCGCTGGCCTCGGACAGGATCTTGCCGGCTTCTTTGATGGATTCGAGGCCCTTGACCTCCTCGGTACCGACATTGAGCAAACCGACCGTAGGGCTGTCGCTGTCGAACAGGGACCGGGCCAGTGCCGAGCCCAGAATGGCATAATCGACCAGCTGGCGCGCATCGGCGCCGATCGTCGCGCCCATATCGAGCACGATGATGTCGCTGCGCAGCGTCGGCCAGATCGCCGCGATACCCGGGCGGGAAATGCCCTGCATGGGACGCAGGCAGAAGGTCGACATGGCCATGAGCGCGCCGGTATTGCCGCCCGAAATGGCGACATCGGCTTCCTTGTTTTTCACCGCCTCGATGGCCATCCACATGGAGGATGTGCCCTTGCCCTTGCGCAGGGCCTGGCTCGGCTTTTCATCCATGGCGATGACGGTGTCGCAATGGCGGACTTCCGATGCGGGTTTCAGCGCTGGAAATTCCTCCAGCAGCGAATCGATCTCGGACTTGATGCCGTGGAAGATGAAGCGCGTATTCTTGCGCTCCTTGAGGGCGAGATGCGCCCCGTGGATCACGGCCCGCGGGGCATTGTCGCCACCCATCGCGTCCACGGAAATCGTAATAAATTCGCTCATTTCAGCCCGTTTTTAGGCCCGTCGGGGCAAGCTCGCAAACATAATACATCAACTGTCCGGTGCAAGCCCTGCCGCGTCAGTCCTCGTCGCTGTCTTTGCCCTTCAACGAAGCCAGCCCGGCAAAGGGCCCGGCTTCGGGCTGGTTTATGGTTACACCCAATGTGTCGAGCGCCTCGCCGTCCCGCCTTGGATAGGGAGAGAGCGCAAGGGCGAGCGTTTCCAGCAGCAGGGCGCTGAGATCAACCTCCGGACCGTCGATATGATCGGGAAAGTCGTCATCTTCAAGGTCAATGAAAATTTCCGAGCCCGGCGCTGGCGGCTGGTGGTCGCGCGGTCCATGCAGGAAAACCCGGTCGATTTCTTCGGCAATGATTTCCGGGACAGGTTCAAAACTGACCACTGAGGCCTGAGTCACCGCCGCGTCGAGCTGGCCGAGGGCGCGCAGGCCGCCCCGTATCGGCGCTATGGTCAGGTTGGCGACAAACCGTTCGACCGAGAGAATATTCATCGCCTCTGCGATAGCCGTGCGCTCGGTCTCACTCGCATTCACAGAAAGCGAGCGGCCGGCGGATGGCAGCTTGTCGATGCGGACGATTGCATCGAAGATCGGTGCCTCAACCTTGCTCACGCCGCGACCTCGAAACGCACATCGCCGCCGATGATTGCTTCCGGCGCCTGGGCGGCAAGAGCCGCGTCCCGCTCGATCACATAGGCCGCCAGGGCGCGAATCTCGGGCGTGTCGCTGCCATCGAAGATATTGCGGGAAATGACTGCAGCCAGCGCTTCGGGATCATTGCGGTCCATGGCTTCGTTGAGCGCAGCCAGCAGGCCGAAGAAGATATTGCCCATCTTCTGGATTTTCTTGGGCACGCCCAGATCCCCTGCCCCCATCTCGCGCAGCGAGCGGTCCATATCCTTGAAGAACAGATCGAACACCGCCTGGCTGAAAGCCTTGACCTGTTTGGGCTCGTTACGCAGCCGACGGAACAGCAGCGCCATGTGCAGGCTGATCATGTCGAAGCGGCCGGTCACGGTATCGGGAACGCCCCAATCTGCGTAAAAGACCGGCTGCCGGGATTGCGCCACAATGGAATTATACACGGCGTAAACCGGCTCTGTTGCAGTGTTCTTACGAAACAAAGACAAGATCATGGGATTGCGCTCAGCGTCGGTATCGGTAAAACACGGTCGGACGGGTGGCCTGATCTATCCAGCTTGCCAGACCGCTCCGTTGACCGCTACACATTCGGCGATCAAAAGGGCAAGCGCCTTGTTGTCACGCCTATAGTCGAGAGCCATTGGGAAAGTCAAATTCATGACCCTGCGTCTTGCCAAAGCCTCCGTAGCCGCCGCTGTTCTGGCGGTCGCGCTCGCCGGCTGCACCAGCAGCACGTCGCTCGTATCCAAGCGAACGCAAGGCTATGAAATCCCTGAATCGGCGTTGCAGCAGATTCGTCCCGGCCAGAGCCAGCAACTGGTGCAGGTGGTGCTCGGCTCGCCGCAGTCGACCAACACATTCGGCGATCAGACCGCCTGGTACTATGTCGAGACCAAGGTGAATCAGACTGCGTTCGGGATGACCATGATTCAGGAGCGCACGGTTCTGGCGGTCTATTTTGATCGCAACAAGAAGGTGACCGAGCGGGCCATTTATGGGCTTCAGGATGGTCGTCCCATCAATGTCGAGACACGCCGCACCGCATCGTTCGGCCAGGACAAGACCTTCATCGAATCGATCCTCGAATCGTTCTGATCGTCGCGCGGCATAGAATTCAAAAGCCCCGGTCTTGCGCCGGGGCTTTTTGCATTCAGACGAGGTCTGAACCAGCGGTGCGCGCAATGGCGTCAAGGGCGGCATTGACCATGCCCGAAGCGTCATCTTCGTAGAAGGCGCGGGCCACGTCGACATATTCGGAAATGACCACTTTGGCCGGAATGTCCTTGCGGCGGAGAAGCTCGAAGGCGGCAGCGCGCAGTATGGCGCGAAGCGTGGCATCGACGCGCTCGATGGGCCAGCCTTCCGACAGAGCCTTGTCGACGGATGGGTCGATCTGAAGCTGGTGCGTGGCGACGCCGCTGACGATCTGACGGAAGAAATCGGCGTCGGCGGGCAGATATTGCTCCCCTTCGATTTCCCGGCCCAGGTGAAATGCGCCGAACTGCGCCAGCGTGTCTTCGAGGGAAGCGCGGCCGACATCCATCTGGTAGAGCGCCTGCACGGCGGCAAGGCGGGCGGCGCCACGCTGATTGGCGGCGCGGGGATTGGCAGAGTCGCGTTTCGGGTGGTCAGTCATTCAGTTTCGCTTTTATGCCGGAAAGAACGAGAGCCGCTCGTGCTGCGTCCCCTCCCCGGTCCTGATCGTTTACATGGGCCCGAATCCAGGCCTGCGCTTCGGTATCCACAGTCAGGATGCCGATGCCCAGGGGCAGTGCATCCACGACGGCCAGTTCGGCAAGAGCACGGATGCTTTCGCTGGCGACCGCCACATAGTGATTTGTCTGGCCGCGAATGACGCAACCCAAGGCCACATAGCCGTCAAACCGGCCAGTTTCAATGGCCATTGCAAGCGCTACCGGCACTTCCATGGCGCTCGGCACCGCGATGACGTCGCAACTGGCGCCCGCAGCTTCGAGCACAGCCACGGCGCCGCGCTTCATTTCGTCGGCAATGTCGGGATAGGCCCGGCCCTCCACGATCAGAAAATGCTGACCCTTGCCTGCACCTTCAGGCACTGCGAACCGCACACCATAGGAATCCATGACAACCTCGCTCCGCCGCAATGTTCCTCACCCATGATAGCGCAAGACGGAACGCGGCGGCAGTGGCGGCTTTCACCGCGATGAACGAATGCTTTCAGGCAGATCAGTCGTCTTCGCCGGCCATGTCTTCCTTGTCCAGCGCCAGGGTGGCGAGGAAATTCCGGAAGTCATCGGCGGCAGAGAAATTCTTGTACACGCTGGCAAAGCGGACAAAGGCGACATCGTCGAGCCCTTTGAGGCCCTCCATGACATACTCGCCGATCTGGTCGGAGGTGATCTCCACGTCGCCCAGGCTCTCCAACTGGCGGACAATGCCGGAAATCATGCGTTCGACGCGTTCGGGATCGACCGAGCGCTTGCGGAGCGCCGTATTGACCGAACGCGCCAGTTTTTCGCGATCGAACGGCACCTTGCGTCCGGTCTTCTTCACGACGGTGAGGTCGCGCAATTGGACGCGCTCGAACGTGGTGAAGCGGCCGCCGCAGGCATTGCACACGCGGCGGCGGCGGATAGCACCCGAATCTTCGGTCGGGCGGCTATCTTTCACCTGGGTATCGTCATTGCCGCAATAGGGGCAGCGCATTGTTGACGTTGACCTTTACATTAGCCGTAAATGGGGAAGCGCGCGGTCAGCGCTTCGACCTTTGCACGGACCTGGGATTCAACGGCACCGTTATTGTCGTCGCCATTGGTCTTGAGCCCATCGAGCACTTCGATGATCAGTTCACCGATTTCCTTGAACTCGGCTTCCCCGAAACCGCGCGTGGTGCCGGCCGGCGTACCGAGGCGCACACCAGACGTGATAGCGGGCTTTTCAGGATCGAAGGGCACCGCATTCTTGTTGCAGGTGATATAGGCGCGGCCAAGGGCAGCCTCCGTCGCCTTGCCGGTCAGGCCCTTGGGGCGCAGATCGACCAGCATGAGATGGTTGTCGGTGCCGCCCGAAACAATGTCCACCCCGCCCTTGACCAGCGTGTCGGCCAGCACCTGGGCATTGGCGACAACCTGCTTGGCATAGGCCTTGAACTCAGGCGTCAGCGCTTCCTTGAAGGCCACCGCCTTGGCAGCGATGACATGCATCAGCGGGCCGCCCTGGATGCCGGGGAAGATTGCCGAATTAATCTTCTTGGCGATGTCCTCGTCATTGGTGAGGATCAGGCCGCCGCGCGGGCCGCGCAGGGTCTTGTGGGTGGTTGTGCTCGCCACATGGGCGTGCGGGAACGGGCTGGGATAGACCCCGCCTGCCACCAGACCCGCCACATGCGCCATATCCACGAAGAGGATTGCCCCGACCTCATCGGCGATGGCGCGGAATTCGGCCCAGTCCATGACGCGGGAATAGGCCGAAAAGCCTGCCACGATCATCTTGGGCTTGTGCTCGCGGGCGAGCTGCCGAACCTGATCCATGTCGACGCGGCCATCCTGCTTGCGCAGGCCATATTGAACGGCATTGAACCACTTGCCGGACTGGTTGGGACGCGCGCCATGGGTCAGGTGACCACCGGCGTCCAACGACATGCCCAGAATCGTGTCACCGGGCTGGATCAGCGCCTGATAGACGCCCTGATTGGCCTGGCTGCCCGAATTGGGCTGCACATTGGCGAAGCCGACGCCGAACAGCTGCTTGGCGCGCTCGATGGCCAGGCTTTCGGCAATGTCCACATATTCGCAGCCACCGTAATAGCGCTTGCCCGGATAGCCTTCGGCATACTTGTTGGTCAGCACAGAGCCCTGTGCTTCCAGAACGGCCTGAGAGACAATGTTTTCCGAAGCGATCAGCTCGATCTCATGCTGCTGGCGATGCAGTTCCTTGCTGATGGCCGATGCAATTTCGGGATCGGTTTCAGCCACGGAATTGGAGAAAAACTGCGGAAAGAGCGAGGAAGATGTGGTGCTCATGAGAAAAAGACCTCGCAGGAAACGAAACGGATGGGCGTGAGCGCGCTCTTATCATGGCGCGCGGCGCGATTCCAAGACTGGACAGTGTGAGCTGATTTCATGGGGCTCCCCTGACGTTGCGGATGGGTGCCCAGGCGAGCGGCTCTACAAGGTTCGCGTTCCCCGATGGTTACCCATCTCTTCTCGCCAGTCGCGCGAACAGGTCCGTTATGCCGCAGATTGCGCGGAAGGGAAAGGGGTCAGGCGGTTGATCAGGCAAACTTGCCGCGTGTTGGCGGCGGCGGAGCGGCATTCTGTTCGAGCTTGCGCTGCAGCTTGGCCATGGCGAGGCGCTGGATATCGGCGCGCGCGGCATTGAGCGGGGTAATGACCACGACTTCGATTCCCGTTGCCTCGTCGATTGCGGCAACGCGCAACTGCTGACCGATCTGGACGAATTCGAACAGAACTGAGCCTTCGTTCATGCTGCCTCCAATGGCTGGAGACTAGCCGGTTTCGGACCGCGCGGAAAGCTCTGCTCCCGCGCCGCCCTGCCCGGCTCCAACGGCCTCAGGCCTCAAAGGTGATCTTGCCCTGCTCGTCGAAGTCATAGACGTCGTCGCGGAAGCTCACCGTGCCCTGCTTGTTGGCCCAGGCTGTGATGTAGGTGGTATGGATCGGCACCTGCCCACTGACGCTGACATCGAGACGCTCCAGCGACGCAAAGGTCTGATCGACGCGGCCACGATCCCAGTCGCCATTGTCGCGCAACAGCCAGGTCACCAGCTCGTTGACGCCTTCGACGCGCACGCATCCCGAAGAATGGAAGCGAGCATTCTCGCCGAACAGCGCCTTGGACGGCGTATCGTGCAGATAGACGTCGTGCTTGTTGTAGAAATTGATCTTGCAGTGGCCCATCGAATTTTCGGCGCCGGGCTCCTGCCGATACATGTAATTGACCTGATGGTCGGTAATATTGGCCCAGTCGATCGTTGCCGGATCGATGGTATTGCCGCTGCCGTCATAGATGAAGATGTGCTGCTCGGCGAGGTAGTTCGGGTTTTCCAGCATGTATTTGGTCAGGTCGCGGCGAACCAGCGACTTGGGCACATGCCAGTAGGGATTGAAGTTGATCTGGTGAATCTTGCTGGCCAGAATAGGCGTCGCGCGGTCGACGCGACCGACAACGGCGGTGTGGCGCTGCTCCACCATGCTGCCGGCAACCGCCTCGATGGTCGCTGCCGGAATATTGACGACCACATAGCGCTCGGTCAGTTGCGGCGCCATGCGCTGAACGCGGGTATAGTTGAGATAAAGCTGCTGCAAGCGGGTCTGCGCCGGGACGTTGAGCGCATACCAGGTCGCTTCGTCCACCCAGCCATTCACCACCAGACCATGGCGGGCCTGGAAGACACGCACGGCGCGGTCGGTGTCGGCGTCGAACATGTCGTTGGCGAATTCCACCAGAGGCATGTCGCCAGAGGAAATCAGACGGCGCTTGAGTTGCACAACGGCCGGGTCGGACTTGCCAAGATTGAGCTTGAAGGCGCGCTGGGGCACCTCTTCCCACCCGCCTGCGGCCACGAAGGGCTCGTATTGCGAAATGGCGAGCTGAAGATTGTACAGGGTATCGTAGGACAGGATCGGTTCGTTTGTCGCGATCAGCGCCGCGGCGGCTGCCGTGTTTGCGCTGGGATCGGCGTTCCGTATCACGCTGCCGCGGGTAAACATGTCGGTCAGCGATTCCTGCGCCATGACCGGGAAGGCAACGGAGCCGCCATAAGCAATCATGGAGCCGATAAAAGTGCGTCTGTTCAGCCGCATGCAGTCACCCAATAGACCTGAGCCATTAATACGCGCGATAGCATCGCAGAGCCTTGCTCACAATCATGGTCAACGCCTTGTGAACCGAGCCCGATTCTCACCATTTGGCAGGAAATGGTTTCAAACCATGTAATGGGGCTGCGTGTAAATTGCGGCGTAAATAGGAAACGCCGGCCAGAGGCCGGCGCTTGTCAGCAATTGTGGCATGGAGGCAACACGCCACCACTTGCCGAAAGTCCTGTGCGGCGAAAGCCGATCAGAGCTTGTAGAGGATCTGGTCGACCCAGAAGCGTTCGAGGCGTGCGAGGGCCTTGTTGAGGCCGTCGAATTCCTCGTCGCCCAGACCACCGACCTTGTCGATGGACTTGAGATGACGGTCATAAAGCTCGTCGATTACCTCTGCCACTTCTTCGCCCTTGGGCGTCAACTTGATGCGGACCGAACGACGGTCAGTGCGCGAGCGCTCCTGGAAGATGTAACCGGTTTCGACCAGCTTCTTGAGGTTGTAGGACACATTCGAGCCCAGATAGTAGCCACGCGAGCGCAGCTCGCCGGCGGTGAGCTCGGCGTCTCCGATGTTGAACATCAGCAGCGCCTGGACGGGATTGATGTCATCCCAGCCCATACGGTCGAACTCGTCCTTGATCAGGTCGAGCAGACGGCGGTGCAGGCGTTCAACACGGGAAACTGCTTCGAGATAGAGTGGCTTCAGGCTGTCGCCCCGTTCCGGAGTAAGCGCCTCTGCCGCGTTCGATTTCATTGCCATTTTTGCCTCGCTGTAATTTCGTGTGCGATTTTTCGCATCTCATGAGGCCAAACTACGGCGGTCGGACTAAGATCGCCCTAAGCGACAGGCTTAAAACTATCTTACTGGAATGCAATGAGAATTTGGCTTAACAGGGGCTTACGCAGGGTCAGAAAATTGTAACCTTTCCAAGGGGTGAAGACGCTTTCGCGGTGCCAATCAGCGCCGGCCAGCCGCGCAGCTTCGTCAGCAGGACCGTGGCGACAAAAAGCGCCTGCACCGCCACAAGAGCCTGACCCAAACCGTTGAACATGGACGCCTGGGTTGCCAGCAGCAGAACACTGCCCAGCGCCCATATGGCATCACCTGTGATGTTGGCAACAACAGCCGACCTTGCCGGCAACCGGGCGGTGCCAAGCGCATAATTGAAGAGCGCCCAGGACAACAGGAACACCCCCATCATTGTGATGACATCGGCCGCCTCGGGCCAACCGACGAGATCGGCGATGGGCCGCGCTCCGGCGATAAAGACCATCGCCATAATGGCCGACACCCCCGTGTCGTACACATAGATGAACTGAGGCGAGCGGGCATAAGCGGCAAGAGCCGTGGCGTTCATGATCGTGATCTCCTTGTGGTGGATGACCAAGACTTGCCTCTTGGCGTCATGGAAACAATTCTCTCGGAGGTAATGGAATTGCCTATCGCCGTGCGGCACACTGGCTGGGGAGGGAAACCATGTTCGACACAGCGCTGAGAGAATGGCGCCAGCGGCGCGGCATGAGCCAGATGGCGCTGGCCGTGGCCGCCGACGTTTCGCCCCGACATCTCAGCTTTCTGGAAACGGCACGGGCACGGCCGAGCAACCAGATGGTGATGCGGCTCGCCGAAGCGCTGGACCTGCCCCTGCGCGAGCGCAACAGCCTGCTGGTGGCCGCTGGTTTCGCGCCCCAATTTGGGGATAGCGCTTGGCAAAGCCCGCAGATGGACGAGGTTCGTGAGGCAGCTCAATTGCTGCTTGACGCACACACCCCCTACCCTGCGCTGGTGCTTGATGCTGCCTTCGGCATTCTCGACGCCAATGATGCAGCCCTGCGTCTGTTAGGGGGTGCAGCGCAAAATGGCGAGCGGACAAATCTTGTCGAGCTGGTATTCGGCCCGGGAGCAGTACGGGACGCAATCGTCAACTGGGAGGAAGTGGCGTCCTACCTGTTGCACCGGCTTCGGGAAGTCGCCCGGCGACACGGCCCGGCTTCAGACGCAGCGCGGCTTTTGCTGCGGACAAGACGCCAGCCTGGCGTTGCGGCCCTGGAGCAAAGACAGACAATGGTGCAGCACACCGTGCTGCTGCCGCTTGAATTTAGAATTGATGGCGCGGTAACGCGCTGGTTTACGACGGTCACCAGTTTCGGCGGACCTCAGGACGCGCTGGCCGAGGAAATCACCATCGAGCAGTTTCACCCTGTGCCGGAATGATCAATCGGCCTGAGCACGGTGGAAACGGAGGCTCAGGGCGAAGATGACGATTATGGAGCCCAGCAGCGCAATCCGCAGTGCGAAGCCGATGGCGCTCATGCGGATATCGGAATTGCCGGCGGCATAAAGTGCCAGCTCGACGCTGGTTGCCGCCACGAGCAGCACTGCGCCCCAGGACGCATTGATCCACAGGCCCACTGCCGCAAACAGGCGCGCCAACGAGAAGACCGCGAGATAGGCAAAGCCGGAAAACCCCAGGATGGCTATGGGGCTGGTCGCGCCGGTGCCGACGCCGAGCAGCCGGGCGGCATCGCTCAGGCCGAGGAACAGGGACAGGACGGCAATGATGCGCGTATAGATTGCGAGACCGGGGGCCTGGAACAGCATGGCGCTTTGATAATACGGCCGATGGGCTGCGACAAGCTTTGCCTTGGACCGGCGCGCTGCCCCTGTTAACTAGGGCCCGACAAGGAGACCTCCCATGAGTCAGGACTGGCCCAAGCACGATATGTCATTTCTGGCCGGGCGACGCCTGCGCCGGATACGCGCCAGCGCCTGGAGCCGCGACATGGTACGCGAAACGCAGCTCTTGCCGCGCGACCTGATCTGGCCGCTTTTCGTCATCGAGGGGCAGAACGAGAAGACGCCGATAAAAACCATGCCGGGCGTCGAGCGCCTGTCCATCGATCTGATGGTCGCCGCTGCAAAGCATGCGCGCGATGCCGGTATCCCGGCCTTGGCGATTTTCCCCAACACGCCGGACCATCTGCGCAGCGAGGACGGCGCCGAAGCCTATAATCCTGACAATCTGATGTGCCGGACGCTCAGCGCCATCAAGGCAACGGTGCCGGAGATTGGCCTGATCGCCGATGTGGCGCTGGACGAATATTCGGCCAACGGCCAGGACGGCCTGGTGCGCGACGGGGAAATTCTCAATGACGAAACCGTCGCGGCAATGGTGAAGTCGGCCCTGGTGCAGGCCAGGGCCGGAGCCGACATCATCGCGCCATCCGACATGATGGATGGGCGCGTGGCCGCAATCCGCGCGGCGCTCGACGACGAGGGCTTCGAGCAGGTCCAGATCATGTCCTACGCGGCCAAATACGCATCCTGCTTCTACGGCCCGTTCCGCGAAGCGGTGGGCTCGGGCAGCCGTCTCAAGGGCGACAAGCGCACCTATCAGATGGACTATGCCAATTCGGATGAGGCATTGCGCGAAATCGAGCAGGACATTGCAGAGGGGGCTGACAGCATCATGGTCAAGCCCGGCCTGCCCTATCTCGATGTGGTACGCCGGGCGAAGGATGCGTTCAACGTGCCGATCTACGCCTACCAGGTCAGCGGGGAATACGCGATGATCGAGCTGGCCGGAGCGGCCGGTGCGATCAACCGCGACGCCGCCGTGCTCGAAAGCCTTTGGGCCTTCAAGCGCGCCGGCGCCAATGGCATTCTCACCTATTACGCGCTGGAAATGGCACGCAGGCTGGGTGGCTAGCCGGCCCGTTCAGTCGTGCCATCCTCGGCGGCGAGTTGGGCAGGACGCTCCCCTCTGCGCGGGCGGACAGCGCTGACGAAGCCTGCACAGGCAACAAGCCCCATGCCGCCCAGCGCGATTGGCTCGGGCGCGTGGCCGAAGACGAGCCAGCCCAGAATGCCCGCCCAGACGAGATGCATATAGGTCATGGGCGCCACCAGAGCGGCAGGCGCGTAACGGTAGGACTGGGTGAACAGGTAATGTCCCAGCCATGCTGACACACCGAGGCCCGCAAACAGGGCCAGTTGGACCGGCGTCGGCGCAGCGCCATACAGCGTCCATGGCAGCAGGATGCCGAAGGCGATGGCGCCGATCAGAGCAGAATAGAACAGCATGGCCATGGTGCGCTCGGTCCGGGCGAGAACCCGGGACAACAGATTGTAGGCCAGGGCAAGAACGACATTGCCGAGGGCAAATGCGACACCGAGCGGATCAAGTCCGCCGCCCGGGCGGGCAATCAGCAAGACCCCGGTGAAGCCCAACAGCGCTGCGACCCATGCCGTGGGCCCCACATGTTCCTTGAGCAGAGGCCCCGAGAGAAGGACAACCAGCACCGGACAGAGATAGATGATCGCTGTCGTCTCGGCGACCGGCATGCGCTGAAGCGCCAGGCTCATCAGGAATGAGCCGCAGGCCAGGCTGGCGGCGCGCACCAGAACCAGGCCCGTGCGCTGGGTCCGGACCATTTCACGGCCATGCAGGGGGGCGACGATGGCCAGCATGAGCAGGCAATGGGTGATGTAGCGAATGGCCGTGACCATGGGCACGTTATAGTCGGTAACCAGCAATTTGTTGGCGGTGTCGTTATAGGCAAAAAGCAGTGTCGCCCCCAGAATGAGGAGGAGACCACGCAGGGGCTGATGCGTCAGCGGCGCGGGAGAAGCGGGGGCGGTCATCAAAACGTTCCGGATAGGCGCCTGGCGGAAGACGGCGACTCGGGTCTGGCGGGAATTTGACCAGTGTAGCGCTGCGGGACATGCAGGGACAGATGCAGTCACAAATCTGTTCCCTGCCCTCTTGCATTGGGCCTCCATCGTGACAATTTGTGAGCCATGAGCCAGGATTTTGCTGCCCGACCCTATCTGCCGGACCCATCCAGCGCCCCCGAACTGTTCGAGGGTCTTTTGACGCGACGCGTCATCGCCTATTGCATCGATGCAGCGCTGATCGGCGCGATCACGCTGGCTCTTGCGCTGATTGCTGTCGTGCTGGGGCTTTTCACCTTTGGGTTGAGCCTGCTGTCGCTGGCCTTCGTGGTGCCGGCCGCAATCGTCATCTACTATGCGATCACGCTTGGTTCATCCAGGCGCGCCACCGTCGGCATGCAGGCGATGGATATTGTGCTTACCCCCACACGGGGCCAGCCGCTCGACGGCTGGATGGCCATTTTTCATGCCCTGCTGTTCTGGGTGACTTTCTGGGTGTCCTGGCCGGTGACCATCCTTTTCGCGCTGTTCACGCCGCGCCGGCAGATGATCCATGATCTGGTCATGGGTACGCTGATGGTGCGCCGCTCGCCCATGATGAACCATTGGCGCAGCGCGCGGATGCCGGACGATTATCACGACGGCGAGTGAAGCGTTGCCTGCGCAGCGGCGCGGGGCTAGACTGTCCCTGTTCGCTTCATTTCAGGTCCTCGATGACCGACCAGACACCGGAAACCACCCAGCTATTTCTCACGGCGGCCATGCCGTGCCCGTACCTGCCCGATCGCATGGAACGGAAGCTGTTCACGCATCTGTCCGGGCGCCGGGCATCCATGTTGCATCAGCTGCTTAGCGACAATGGTTTCCGCCGCAGCCAGAACCTGATCTATCGCCCCGCCTGTGAAGGGTGCAGCGCCTGCCAATCGGTACGCATCGTCACGCGCCAGTTTGAAAAATCGAAGCGGTTCCGCCGCGTGCAGCGCGCAAATGCCGACCTCGGCATCTCGGTGCAGCCGACCGTGGCGACGCAGGAACAATACGAGCTGTTCAAGCGCTATCTCGATGCCCGCCACGAGGGCGGCGGCATGACCCAGATGAGCTATCAGGACTATGAATACATGGTCGAGGATACGCCGGTGCAGTCGGTGCTGGTGGAATATCGCCTGCGCGAACTGCCGGATCAGCCCTTGGTGGCCGTTGCGCTGACCGATGTCATGCCCGACGGGCTGTCCATGGTCTATTCCTTCTACGACCCCGACCTTGCCCATCGCAGCCTCGGCACATTCCTGATCCTCGATCACATCGCGCAGGTGCAGTCAGCCGGGCTGGACTATGTCTATCTGGGGTATTGGGTGCCGAGTTCGCCCAAGATGGCCTATAAGGGCGACTACCGGCCGCTTGAGGTTCAGTGCGGCTCGCAGGGCTGGAAACAGCTGGCCGAGTAGGCTCACACCACGATATCGAAGACGATCAACCCATCGCGCCCATGTTCAAGCGCAGCCACGAGGCGCCCGCCTGCGGCCTTGTGTGCAGGATGGACCAGATAAGCGTCTCTGGCCGTCTCGTCGATGAAATCAATGGTAAAGCCGTCTGCGAAACCCTGATGCAGGCCTTCAGGCGAGACATTGGCGCCATAGCTGATCGCAAGAAAGCCGGGTACCACATCCTTCAGCGCCGCCAGGTCGGCATAAATGGCATTGCGCTCGGCCTCGGCAACATCGCCGCGGAAGCGGACAAAGACGCAGTGTCGGATCATTTGACGAGTCTCCCGAAGGCGTTAGCAGAAAACGTTCAGAATTTGAGTCTGGTTGCCAGCATGCGGACGCATCGCGCCGTCACAGCCACCCGGCCCTGAAATCGCTCCACCGAAGCGCTTTCCCGCTTTGCGGGCGGGGCTCACCCCACAAACTTGTTATTGCGGGGGAAGCCTGTCGGCGGCTGCCGTCCTGCAGTCGCGCGGTCACCCAGCCAGTCGGTCAGTTCCTCTGTCGGCTTGGAATAGGTGCGGCCCGATGAATCGGTCCATGTCAGGCCATCGGCGGCATAGAAGGCCTTGATGTCGGAAATGCCGCCATCCTTGTAGCGCTGCAGCCGCACGCCCTTTCCTCGACTCATTGTCGCAAGCTGGGCCATTGGGAAAACCAGCAGTTTCCGGTTCTGGCCGATCACGGCGATGCGGTCGCCCTCGCCGGGGACGATCAGCCGTGCTTCGTCAGGCAGGGACACATTGAGGATCTGCTTGCCCTTGCGGGTATTTGCGATGAGGTCATCCTCGGGTACCGCGAAGCCATAACCGGCGGAGGAGGCGATGATGCGCAGTTTGCCCGGACGATAGACGAAGATATCGACAATATCCTGCCCCTCCTCGATATCGACCATGATGCGAACAGGCTCGCCCTGCCCCCGGCCGCCGGGCAGCTTGTCGGCACCGAGCGTATAGACCTTGCCGCCAGTGGTGAGCATCAGGAGCTTGTCGGTTGTCTCGCAATTGAAGGCGATCTTCAGCCGATCGCCGGTCTTGAAGCCCTTTTCGTCAATGGTTGCATTGTGGCCCTTGGGCGCGCGAATCCAGCCCTTTTCCGAGAGGATCACGGTAATCGGCTCACGCTCGATAAACGCCTCCGTGATCTCGGCGGCGTCGGCTGCGGGCGCAGCTCCGAAAATGGTGCGGCGGGCGCCGAGTGCATGCGCGGTCGTTCCATCCGCCTCAAACAGCGGATAGGCTTTTTTCAGCGCCTCGACCTGCTTGGCAATCTCCCCCCATTGACGCTTGTCGGAGCCGAGCAGGGCTTCAAGTTTGCCCTTTTCCTCGGTCAGGCTCGCATGCTCCTTGCGCAGCTCGATTTCCTCGAGTTTGCGCAGTGAGCGCAGGCGCATGTTGAGGATGGCTTCGGCCTGATTGTCCGTGAGATCGAATGCCGCGATCAGGCTCGCCTTGGCATCGTCCTCCTCGCGGATGATGCGGATCACCTCGTCCAGGTTCAGATAGGCGATGATATAGCCTTCGAGCACTTCGAGGCGATTGCCGATCTGCTCCAGCCGGTGTTCGGAGCGGCGGACCAGCACGATCTTTCGGTGGTCGAGCCAGGCCCTGAGCGCGTCGGCTAGGCTCATCACGCGCGGCACGGTGCCCTTGTCCAGCACGTTGAGATTGAGGCTGAAGCGCACTTCCAGCTCGGTCAGCTTGAACAACTGCTCCATCAGGATGACGGCATCCACGGTGCCGGCGCGCGGTTCGAGCACGAGCCGAATATCGTCGGCGCTCTCGTCGCGCACATCCTTCAGAAGCGGGAGTTTCTTGGCCAGCAGAAGCTCGGCGATCTTCTCGACAAGGCGCGACTTCTGCACGCCATAGGGGATCTGGGTGACGACGATCTGATAGACGCCCCTGCCCTTTTCTTCCTTCTCCCAGATGGAGCGCAGGCGGAAGGAGCCCCGGCCGGTCTCGTAGGACTGGACGATGGAGGACCGGGATTCAACCAGTTGGCCACCCGTGGGGAAATCAGGCCCACGCACCAGATCGTCCATGCTCGGCGGCGCAGACGGGTCGGGGTGAACGAGATCTTCGGTCGTGGCGCCCGGATTGTGGATCAACTTGAGCGCGGCATTGCACAGCTCGACCAGATTGTGTGGCGGCACCGACGTCGCCATGCCCACCGCAATGCCGGTGGAGCCATTGGCCAGAAGGTTCGGGAAGTTGGACGGCAGCACGACCGGCTCTTCGTCCTCGCCGTCATAGGTCGGCTTGAAGTCGATGGCATTCTCGGTGATGCCTTCGAGCAGGCGCGTCGCCACATCGGTCATGCGGCTTTCGGTATAGCGCATGGCCGCCGGGCTATCGCCGTCGATATTGCCGAAATTGCCCTGCCCGTCGACCAGCGGGTAGCGCAGCGCGAAGTCCTGCGCCAGACGCACCAGCGCGTCATAGATCGACTGGTCGCCATGGGGATGGAACTTACCGATCACGTCGCCGACGATACGGGCGCTTTTCTTGTAGCCCTGATTGGGATCGAGCTTGAGCAGCCGCATGGCGTGGAGAATGCGGCGATGCACCGGCTTGAGACCATCGCGCGCGTCGGGCAGCGCGCGCTGCGTGATGGTGGAGAGCGCATAGGACAGATACCGCTCTTCGAGCGCCTGCTTGAGATCGACGATACGCTGATCGTCTGGCGGCGGAAGGGTGTCGGCGTCGGACATGGGCTGCTCAATTCATGAGAACGAATCGGGAGCAGAGTATAGCGCGACTGGCCCTGATCGTGCTGAAAGTCGCGGTTTTGCACGGGTTATGGGGTCAATTCACGAGGAGGCCGCCCCGCGCTAACTCCCGGTCAGCAGGTCGATCAGCGGTTCGCGCGTCGCCGGGGGTTCAATGCTGCGGGCGGACCAGACATGCAGGTCGAGGAAGTGGCGGGTCAGGCGCAGGGCAGCGCGCTGGTCGTCGGGTGAAGCATTGCCGCGTTCGAACAGGAAGCTGGGCAATGGCAGGAGCCGGTCCTTGTAGGGCTCTGCGGCCGCACGGGACACGGCACGGCCCGATTTCGGCGATACATGGGTCAGGTCTTCGGTCACTCCGGTCGCGGCACAGCTTTGCAGATCGAGGCCGAAGCCGAGTTCATCGAGCAGGGCCAGTTCAAACCGCGCCAGATCGGCAGCATCCGGGGCATGGTCGATCAGGGTCAGCGCCATGGCCAGCAGCCGGTCATGCGGATCGCGCTCCGGCAAAAGGTGCAGATGCTCGCAAAGCGTCTGGGAGAGATACAGGCGCTTGCGGTCAGCAATCAATCCGGCGGCGCGGGCCTGCAGCAGCTCGATGCTGAATGTGCCCAGATGATCCTCAAGCCGCGCCCGCCATGTAACCTGCACGGTATTGCCCGGCTGGAGCGTGGCGGCGAGTTTGGGTGAACGGCCGTTGCGGACCATGCCCATGTAGCGGCCACGACCTGCGACCATTGCTTCGGCAATGACACTGGACTCGCCGTGACGGCGGACACCGATCAGCAGGGCTTCAGCGGTCCATTCCATGAACACCTTCTTCCCTTCTCCCCTTGTGGGAGAAGGTGGATCGGCCGCAGGCCGAGACGGATGAGGGGTATGGGCCTTTCCACATTATCCAGTGCGAGGATAGGTCCATACCCCTCATCCGCCCTTCGGGCACCTTCTCCCACGAAGGAAGAAGGACAAAAGCCCCTAGTTCTTCCCGCTCGGAAACTCCAGCCCCATTTCCCGATACCGCTCCGGATCGTCGGCCCATTTCTCGCGGACCTTCACGAACAGGAAGAGGTGGATGGGTACTTCATACATGGCCATCAGTTCCTTACGGGCTTCCGCGCCGATGGACTTGATGGTCTGTCCGCCTGCGCCGAGCACGATCTTCTTGTGGCTGTCGCGGGCGACATAGACCACCTGGTCGATCTTGTAGGAGCCGTCCTTCTGGATCTTGAAGCTCTCGGTCTCGACCGTGGAGTTATAGGGAATTTCGTCATGGACGCGCAGGAACAGCTTTTCGCGCGTGATCTCGGCGGCGGTGATGGCCATGGTGAGATCGGTCAGGTGATCTTCCGGGAAGTGCCACGGACCGGGCGGGATATGCTTGACGCACCAGTCGATGAAGTCCTTGACGCCATGGCCCTTGAGCGCAGAAAGCATGAAAGTCGCCTCGAAGCGGGCGCGCTCGTTCAGCGTCTGCGACAGGGCCAGCAGGCTCTCATGCTTGACCGTGTCGATCTTGTTGAGGATCAGCACCTTGGGCTGACGGATGTTTTCCAGCCCCTCAAGCAGAGATTCCGTTTCTGGCGTTAAACCCCTTTCGGCATCAAGGATAAAGGCCACGAGGTCGGCATCCCCTGCCCCGCCCCAGGCGCTGTCCACCATGGCCCGGTCCAGACGGCGCTTGGGCGCAAAAATTCCAGGCGTGTCGATGAACACCAGTTGGGCCTGATCCAGCGTCAGCACGCCGCGAACCTGCGACCGGGTCGTCTGGGCCTTGTGGGTGACGATGGAGACCTTGGTGCCGACCAGAGAATTGAGCAGCGTGGATTTGCCGGCGTTCGGCGCGCCGACCAGCGCAATGAAGCCGCAGGACGTGTCGGCAAGTTCCTCGGGGGTATTCATGGCTTTTCCTTCCAGACTTGCTGGCGGACGAGAAAAACTTCGGCGGCCTTGTGCTCGGCGATCTTCTTGGAATTGCCGGTCGCCTCGACGCGGTCGAAGCCGGCAAGATCGACGGCAATTGTGAATTCAGGCGCATGGTCCGGCCCGTTGCGCTCGACCAGCACATAAAGTGGGGGCTCCAGCCCGCGCGCCTGCGCCCATTCCTGCAAGGTGGTCTTGGCGTCGGCGCGACTGGCCTGCCCATCAGCCAGATAGGATTCAAAATTGCGTTCGATGAAATTGCGCGCCGGTTCTAGCCCGCCATCGAGATAAATCGCGCCGATCACCGCTTCGGTGACGTCGCCGAGAATGGCATCCTTGTCGGCGCCGCCGGACCGCGCCTCACTGTCGCCCAGGATCATTTCCTTGCCCAGATCGAGCTGGCGCGCGATATCGGCACAGGTTTCCTTGCGCACGAGCGTATTGAGGGTGCGGCTGAGATCACCCTCATTGGACTTGGGATAAAGCCGGTAAAGCATATCGGCAACCACCAGCCCCAGCACGCGGTCGCCCAGAAACTCAAGCCGCTGGTAGGAGCGCTCGATGCGCTTGCCGGGTGAAATGGCGCTGGCATGGGTCAGCGCCCGTTCCAGCAGGTCCGGATCGGCAAAGCGGTAACCCAGACGGACCTGCAGCTTTTCGTGGGTCTTGTCGCGGCGGCTCACGGTGCTTCCGTCGTGTCATACGGCGCATCGCCATAGACGGACTGGAACATGCGGTCCCAGCGCACATTGGCGGGCCATTGCCAGATCTGCCAGGGCGGCAGATTATCCTTGATGGAGAAGAAGCGCGCCTCTGCCTTGGCGATCAGGTTGACGGCAGGAACATAGCCGACCTGGCTCAGCACGCGGCTGTCCGCGGAACGGTCGCGATTGTCGCCCATCATGAAATAGTGGCCGGCGGGCACGAGATATTCAGGCGTATTGTCGAGCGAAAGGTTGTCGCCGATTTCCTGAATGATGTGGGTCGAGCCCTCGGGGAAGGTCTCCCGGTAAACGGTGACCTCACGGGTATCGCCATTGCTGTCGGTATCGAGCTTGGTGCCCAAGGCCTCGCGCTCCACCATCACGTCATTGATATACAGCCGGCCCTCGCGCATCTGGATGCGGTCGCCCGGCATGCCGACGATGCGCTTGATATATTCCATATTCTGCGGCACCGGGCGGAACACAGCGACATCGCCACGGTTGGGATCGCGGCCGAAGATGCGATTATTGATCGGCAGCTCGAAATCGAGCAGCGCGAAATCGCCATAGCGGCCCAGCGAGAAGGAATGCTTGCCGTAGCCCCAGACATATTTGTTGGCGACGAAATAGTCGCCAATCATCAGGGTCTGCTGCATCGATGCCGTTGGAATCGAGAACGGCTGGTAGAGGAAGAACCGCAACACGATGGCGATGAGCAGCGCTTCAACAATCACCACGAAGGTTTCCACCCATTCATTGGTGGCGGATTTCTTGGCGGTCTTGTCGGCAGGCTGTGTCATGGACTTCCCCGATTGGGCGGTGCGGAAGGGTTAGGCGTTTGTCCCAGCCGGGTCAACGTCCTTGATGGGCAGGGCTTCGATGATCACGAAGGCCTGAGCCAGCCCGGCATCATCGGTGATGGTCAGGTGGATATGGGGCTCATGCCCCGCCGGCACAAGCCGCGACAGCGCCTTGGCGGCTCCATTGGTCAGGCGCATGGTCGGCTTGCCCGAGGGCAGGTTCACCACGCCCATGTCGCGCCAATAGACACCCCAGGAAATGCCGGTGCCCAGCGCCTTGGAACAGGCTTCCTTGGCGGCGAAACGCTTGGCATAGGAAGCGGCGCGCTCGGCGCGGCGGTCGGACTTCTTCTGTTCGATCTCGGTAAAGCAGCGCTGCACGAAACGGTCGCCGAAGCGATCAAGCGTCTGCTGCACGCGATGGATCTGGATGAGGTCCGAACCGAGGCCGATGATCATTTGACGCCTTGAATGCCACGGCTGCCGGGCTTTACGGCCGGAATGGCCGCCAGTTCGGGCGGCAATTGATCGGCCGGATAGGCGGGCACCTTGTATTCGATCAGGCTCACCAGCGGTACGCCGACATCGGCCTCCCCGGCGGAACGGTCGATGATGCAGGCCGCAGCGGCGACATTGGCGCCGATGCGGCGCAGGGCATCCACGCATTCGCGGATGGAAAGGCCGGTCGAGACGATATCTTCCACGATCACGACGACGTCGTCGGGAGCGATCTCAAAACCCCGGCGCAGCTCGAACTGCCCGTCGACGCGCTCGGTATAGAGGCTGGGCAGGCCCAGATGGCGCGCAGTCTCGTAGCCGGGAATGATGCCGCCGATTGCCGGCGAGACCACCTTGGTGACGCCCGGCACTTCGGCCCGGATGCGTTCGGCCAGCGCCTTGCAGAGCTTTTCGGTCTGGTGGGCATATTGAAACACCCGCGCCTTCTGCAAAAACACCGGCGAGCGCAGGCCGGAGGAAAGAATGAAATGCCCCTCCAGCATGGCGTGGCATTCGCGGAAGATGTCCAGCACTTCATCTTTCGTCATGGCGCAAACTCCTGTCCACCTTGCCGTCCCATTCGAGCGTGGAGATCATCCCCGCCTCGCGAATGCCTGCCCGCTGGACGGCTGAAAGGCCCGGGCTGCGCTTGAGCGTTTGCAGGACATCGGTGAGTTGCGCAAGGTCGCGCACCTCGATTTCAAAGATCATCTGGTGGAAGTCCGGCGAAATCATGCGCATGACCAGATTGTTGATATTGGCCTCGCAGGCGGCAATGGCCGACGAAATCTGCGCCAGCGAGCCGGGCTTATTGACCGATTCCATCGACACAACCGTGGCGTAAAGCTGGTCTTCCCTGCCGGCCAGGTTCCAGCGCACATCCACCCAGGCGAGGTCGCTGTCGTGCTTGGCGATCAGCGCATCGGAATGGATGGGATAGACGGTGAGCGGCTTGCCGGGCTCAAGAATGCCGACCAGCCGGTCCCCGGGCACCACGCCTTCGCCGGAAATATGGACCGGCGTGTGGAAGTCGAGCTGGGCCAGGGCCGCCTGGCCCTGGGCGCCCGAGCGCTGTCCACCCGGCACGCGGAAGCGGAACTGATCGGAGGCGCGCAGCGCGAACCAGCCATCGGCAGTGTCGGCCACGGGGAGGTTGAGCTTGCGGCGGCGCTTGCGGATACCCTTGATCTGGGCCAGCGCATTGCCGAGCGGCTCGGAGCCGATCTTGCCCTCCCCCACGGCAATCAGCATGTCGCGCCTGCCCGGCTGGTCCAGCGCCTCGGCCAGCGCCTTGGATTCAGACTCATCCAGCATGACGCCTTCGCGTTCCAGCATCATGTTGAGCACATGCTCGCCCAGCGCAAAGGCACGTTGGGCGGCGGACTGACGCACTGCGCGACGGATGGCGGCGCGGGCCTTGCCGGTGGCGGCAATGCCGATCCAGTTGGCCGGGGGCCGGTGGTTATGGTCGCGCAGAATTTCCACTTCATCCCCGCTTCTAAGCTGGGTGACGAGCGGCAGGATCAGGCCGTTGATCTTGGCGCCGACGCAGGTATCGCCAATATCGGTATGGAGCGCATAGGCAAAATCGATGGCTGTGGCGCCGCGCGGCAGGGCGATGAGGCGCCCGCGCGGGGTGAAGCAGAAGACCTGATCCTGAAACAGCTCGAGCTTGGTGTATTCAAGGAAATCCTCGGACGCGATGCCCGAGGTCAGGTGGGAAATGGTCTGCCGCAATGAGCCATAGGCATGCGATTCCATTTCGATGCGCCCCAGATTGGCCGAAGCGCCATCCTTGTAGAGCGCATGCGCGGCGATACCGAACTCGGCGATGCGGTCCATATCCTCTGTGCGGATCTGCAGTTCGACGCGCTGGCGGCTGGGGCCGACAATTGTCGTATGGATCGACTGATAGTCATTGTGCTTGGGAACCGAGATATAGTCCTTGAAGCGTCCCGGCACGACTTTCCACTGCGTATGGATGAGCCCGATGGTCCGGTAGCACTCCTCCACCGATCCCACGACGACCCGGAATCCGATCATGTCGGAAAGCTGCTCAAGCGCGATCGATTTGCGTTCGATCTTGGAGAAGATCGAATAGGGCGACTTCACCCGCGCCTTGACCCGCGCCGTGATGCCGACATCGGCCAGCCGCTCGGTCAACTCGGTGGTGATGGTCTCAATGGTTTCCTGATTGTCTGCCTGCATCTGTTCGAGGCGGGCGACGATGGCCTTGTAGTGATCGGGCTGGAGAATGCCAAAGGACAGGTCTTCCAGCTCGTTGCGCATATCCTGCATGCCCATGCGCCCGGCGAGCGGTGCATAGATATCCATGGTTTCCTGCGCGATACGCCGCTGCTTTTCGGGCGCCATGAACTGCAGCGTGCGCATATTGTGCAGCCGGTCGGCGAGCTTGACCAGCAATACGCGCACATCCTGGCTGATGGCGAGCAGCAGCTTGCGCAGGTTTTCGGCCTGAGCCTCCTCCCGGGAGACGAGATTGAGCCGTTCGATCTTGGTCAGGCCATCGACGATAGTGCCGATCTCGGGGCCGAAAAGCTGGTCGATTTCGGCGCGGGTGGCGTCCGTATCCTCGATGGTGTCATGCAGCAGGCCGACCGCGATGGACGCATCATCGAGCTTGAGCTCGGTGAGAATGGCCGCGACTTCGAGGGGATGGTTGAAATAGGGGTCGCCGGAGGCGCGTTTTTGCGAGCCATGCTTCTGCATGGCGTACACATAGGCCTTGTTCAACAAATTCTCGTCGGCGTTCGGGTTATAAGCCTGAACGCGTTCGACGAGTTCATACTGACGCATCATGGGTTTAGTCGCTCGCTCAAGGTGGTGAGCTTAGCGCCTGCAACGGAAATGAAAAGAGCGCCCGACGCATGCCGGACGCTCTCCATATAGTTGCGCAGCGCATCAGCGCAACGACTATTGATCTACGCGCAGTTTAGTCGTCGCGGCGCTCCGGGGGAGCAAGGCTCTCAATGCCACGCAGCAATTCTTCTTCGCTGATCGTATCGAAATTGATCGAATCGTCGTCGCCAGCGCTTTCGATAAGCGGAGCCGCGCTGGATTCGGGTTCGTCGACCTCGACATATTTCTGCAGCGAGTGAATCAGATCCTCGTGCAGGTCTTCAGGCGAAATGGTGCCGTCGCCAATTTCACGAAGTGCCACAACGGGATTCTTGTCGTTGTCGCGCGGAACCGTGATCTGGGCGCCGGAGGAAATCATGCGCGCGCGATGAGCGGCCATGAGGACGAGGTCAAAGCGGTTTTCGACCTTTTCAATGCAGTCTTCAACGGTGACGCGTGCCACGAACGTCTCCACAATAGGGGGAAGAAGGCCCGCAATACACGATGGAGCCCGCTATGACAAGGTTTAGTCGGCCAATGAAGGCAGGCGGCTGCGCCTTGTCCGTCCGGCGAAAATGTGCGAACACCGAACTTAAGTTGTTTTTGAGCGGTTTCAGCTTTCAGCGGCGCTTGCCGGCAGCACATTGCAATTGCGGGGCAGCGCCCCTTCTGGAGCTTGTTATATGGCCATTGATCCGCGTGAGAAGATCGCCCTTTTCATTGATGGCGCCAATCTATACGCGACCTCCAAGGCAATAGGCATCGATATAGACTACCGCAAACTGCTCACCGAATTCAGCTCGAAGGCCTATCTTCTGCGGGCCAATTATTACACGGCGCTGGTCGAGGACCAGGAATATTCCTCTATCCGTCCGCTGATCGACTGGCTGGACTATAATGGCTACACGGTGGTCACCAAGCCCGCCAAGGAATTCACCGACGCCGCCGGGCGCCGCAAGATCAAGGGGAATATGGACATCGAGCTGGCGGTCGATGCGCTCGAAATTTCCCCCTATTACGACCATCTGGTCCTGTTTTCCGGTGACGGAGATTTTACTGCGCTGGTTGCTGCCCTGCAGCGCAAGGGCAAGCGCGTGACCGTGGTGTCGACCATGACCACTTCAACTCCGATGATCTCCGACGACCTGCGCCGGCAGGCCGATTTTTTCCTCGATGTGGCTGAGCTGGCAAAGACGGTTGGACGCCCGCAGGTTACTCGGCCTACCGAGGCATAAACCGTTCAGTTTTGCGCTGCGATCCATTCCTGGTTTAGCGGTCACAAGCGGCTTGGCCACATGTCGCCAACTCACCGCCGACCCCTCCCCCTGCCAGGGGAGGTTGGGAGGAGGTACGAGCGCCCAATGCCCGCGCGTAGCGCCAACCAGATCGTTTTGTCGTTCAAAGACAACGCTCTCTCCCCCATCGTCACCACCGGGCTCGTCCCGGTGGTCCATGCCGCCAAAGACTGGATTGCCGGGACAGGCCCGGCAATGACGAAGGGGCGCGGTTCTGTTTCAGGACAGAGCTGAAGCCTGAAAACTTATCCCCGCCTCCCAATTCCTCAGGCACATTGTTCCCACCCCTGCACAGGCTGCGCGGTCGCGACGAACAATCGGTGCGGGGGACCGGATGGAGACGGGGTCGCCTGTCTTCCGTTCACGCGTATGGAGGGCCTTACCCAGCAATGCCGGGGAGACCATGTCGGGCCGATCGGGCTGCACCGGATCGGCAACTGCCACGTCGCCAGCAGGGCGAAGACGAAGCAGTCCCTCATGGATGGCAAGCGGACGCAAATCCGCCCGGCCCAGCGCGTCAGAACGAGCCTCCGGTGCATGGGGCGAGGTTTTCCTCACCTTTACTTTCGCCGGACGACCGGCACCGAGGCGAACCTCGCCCCATGCCGC
>JAEWGT010000006.1 GCA_023388175.1 Pseudomonadota bacterium | reverse complement strand
GCAACGCGATGCAGATCGTCGCCGAGCCTTTCGCGGCCAGATGCAGCCGCCGCGAGGCGGTCATCGGCAGGCGCGCGACGTCGCCCACGACCGCCCCCAGCCCGCCATGCCGCAGCCCTTCCTCCATACAGGCCAGAACGGCCTTGTCGTCTCCGGCTTCGACGAAGATCACCCGGCCGGGCGGCAGTCCGGCCTGCTCCAGCCCCGGTGCGAAGAGATCCTGTAGCGCCACGCACCAGAGCACCTGCCCGGTGGTGCGGGCGGCGATCCCGGCCGTGAAACAGGCCGCAGCCGCGCCATCCACCGCCCCGTTGCCGCCTCCGGCGACTTCATGGAGGCATCCGAGCGCCAGCCCGCCACCGGGCAGCTTGCGATCCAGCGGCGCGATCCCGAAGGGCAGCACCTCGTGCGGATGCGCGCCATCGCCTTCGAGCCGCGCGATGCGCGCCCGAAGGTCGGCAATGGCTGGGCTGTCGGCACGGCTGGGCATATGAGGATGGCGTCTCCGGGGCTTTGCACTGGTCGATTCCGTTGCTATGTTCTTTATTTGTTCTCTTACAGGTCGAGAGTCAATCTCGGCCATCCCGGAAGTGATCGACGGGGTGCAATGCCCTATGGTGACGTAAAGTATTCGCAAGGAGAGTGGCGGGGCGATGTGCAATCTCTATCGCATTACGACCAATCAGCAGGCGATCCGGGATTTCGTGGCAGCCACCCATGACAGTATCGGCAATCTCGAACCGTCGATGGACGTCTATCCCGACCGGCCGGCGCCGGTGGTGCGCAACACCGACGGCGGGCGGGAACTGGCCTCATTGACCTGGGGTATGCCCACGCCCGTCGAATATCTGAAATCCCGCGACGCGCCGGACACCGGCGTCACCAATATCCGCAACACGGCCAGCCCTCACTGGCGCAAATGGCTCGGGCTCGAGAATCGCTGCGTGGTCCCGGCCACCGCCTTTTCCGAATATGGGCAAAAGCCCGATCCAGTCACGAAGCGCAAACCGCTGCACTGGTTCGCCCTCGATGAGACCCAGCCCCTGTTCTTCTTCGCGGGAATCTGGACGCCGTGGCGCGGAACCCGCGGCTCGAACCGGACCCCGCGTCCGGGCGATCATCAACTGTTCGCCTTCCTGACGACCGAGGCCAATGGCGTGGTGAAGCCGATCCATCCGAAGGCCATGCCCGTCATTCTGACGAGCCACGAAGAAGTCGAGACCTGGCTGACCGCCGACTGGAACGAAGCCAAGACGCTGCAGCGGCCGCTGCCCGATGATCGGTTGGTGATCCTGGAAACGCCAGCCAATACAGCCGCCGATGGCATGTTGCCGGGCATCTGACAATGATCCGGAGGACGAACATGGGCCGGAAGGAAGAAGAACAGTTAGCGGCGACGCTCGCCAAGGCGATGGCGATGATCTGCGTCCGCAACAGCATGCTGGAGGACCTGCATGCCGGCCCGGTCCCGGTCACGAAGACCGGCGACTATTCCGATGTCTTCGTCATCGACGCCGACGGCAATCGCATTCCCTGGAGAACCGTGTCGAGGTTCGACGATGACGAGATGCGCGACCTGATGCGCCAGGTGGTCAATCGGCTCTACACGTTCCAGACCTGCTTCGCCGAGCCGCAGTTTCAGGCGTTGATCGACAAGTGGCTCGATGTTGCGCGCCACTGGGACGAGCCGGTCATCGACGAGCGCCTCGCGGGAAGGCCCAGCTAGCCGATCGTACGGACTGTCGGTGGGACGGCTGAGGTGATAGCCGCAGCGCGATTTCCCAAAGCGGCCCTCCGTAATCCTTGAAGCATTCGCGCGCTTAGGGCTCAGACCAAGACGCGTGGGAGCGACCATGCCGGCGAATGATCGCCTGAGGGCTGCCTTCATCAAAGCGAGCAGTCAGCACACTTGGAGCGGCGTCAACCATACTTTGCCCAAGCATGGCTACCACTTTGAAGTCAGGCGTAAGAACCCACACGGCATTGTCTGTTTCGTCGACCTCGACCCGATATGGACTGGCCGGAACCGGAACGATCTGCCGCGTCGCCGGTTCGATATTTATACGCCAGTCGCGCGAGGTCCAACGCTGGCTGATGCGGTTCAGCATCTCGGCCCTGAATGCTTTCCAAATGTCGTTGGTCGCTGGCGTTGGCCAGTCTCCGGCATCTGTCATCGCGACAACTTCATTGGTTTCGAGCCAGACAACGAGACCATCGTTATCGATGAAAATCGGATCCTGATCATTAATTGCGGCGAGGGCCGCGGCTCTTGAAGGAAGTCCGGCGCGCACAAGCATCGCCATCGTGTAGCGCGGCAGCCCGGCCTCAAGACAGGCAGCGGCTGTGCCGGCAATGATCTCGGGTTGCCAGCCAAGCGCAACCCTTCGGGTACGAAGTGCCTCCAGCGCCCAGACGAGCCGATACGTAAATACGTCCTCGATGAAACGCATGTTGTCCGGCCCGATCTCGTGCACTGGCGTTCCGGAAACCCACGCGGCCAGGATCTCGCGCCAATTGCCCGGCAGAGGATCGTCAGGAACAAAGGGGCGGATAGCGAGTAAGCGCTCCGCAAGCGTGGTAAGCGATGCAACGAGCACCTCGCTATCGCCGGGCAACGCTGCCTCGTCGGCTTGGTCGAGCAACACGGCGAGCTCGTCGGCCATCGCGTCGAGTGTCAATCCGGACTCAAGCCCAACACCCATCGCAAAATGACCGCGCCTTTGATCGGCGTTCGTCTGCGACCAGATCAGCCCCGAGCGCGCCCTGAACAATTCAAGCTGGCGCTCACGCAGGTCATCGCCACGGCGGGCAAGCTGCCGCGCCCAAAGCGAACCGTTCAGCGACTCGTCGATGAGCCGCGGCAAGTCCGCATCATCAGCATCCAGCGCTTCGACAAGACCAAGGATCGCGTGATCGAGTTTCTCTAGCAGAAGCTCGAAAGGCTCGTCGTCTTCCTCGTCGACATGGATGTTCCAGGCATCTCGGTTGTTGGCGAGATACTCAAAGGCGTCGTCTCGACTTAGCGTCCCGCTGCGCGCCAGACGATTGAGAATTTCGCTGGCGATCTGAATAAGCCCGCTCTCAAGCGTCCGGGCCCTTGATGCGTTCACAAGCTCGCGCCATGCCTGCCTGCGCCAACGCAGCGGTTCGAACATTACGTGGATCACAAGCCCTTCGAGATCGACGAAGGCGCGTCCGGCGCGCCCCGCGACGTTCGCAAATTCCTCGCCGGTGAGGGGAGTTCCCGCGCGATACAGGGTCGGCACAAGCAGGACCGCTGCGTTGAGATTAAGCCCCTGGGCGAGGGTCGGCGATGCGATAGTCACAGTTAGAACGCCTTCGTTTAGCAGGCGTTCGACCTCGCGAAGGAAAGGGTTAGGTAAACGCGCGTGATGAATGGCCACGCCCAGTTCAAGGCAGCGGACGGCCGGATGCTCTGCACCTAGCCATTCAGCCCCAACCGATTTCGCCCTCTCTATTGCGCCTTCGTCAGCAAGAAGTGGAGCGATGAAGCCACGCCGGGCGAGGTCGACAATGCGCGTTGCGTAGCTCTCGACATGATCCCGCTGCGTACAGAATACCAATGTGCGCTTGCCCTCATCGGCAAACTGCCATGCCGCAGCAATGGTCAACTCGGGATTGTCTCTGGGAAACGGCGTTCGACGCGGAGCGATGGGAGGCTGCTCCGTGACAAAGTTCTGGATGAAGGGTCCGTCATCATCAAGATCGAATGTCAGGCGCGCTCCCTGTCCGCCCCACGCCAGCGTTCCGAAACGCTGACGGGTCGGCCGCCAGCTTGATTTCACCGCTTCGCCCTCGGCATCGCTACGCACCCACGCCGTCAGATCTTCGAGTTGTTCGCCATCGGGCAGGATCGCCGACAGGCAGACGATACGCCGGTCGACCGCGTCCGCGCGGCGCAGAAGCCTTTGCACGAGAATTTCGTAGCGGAGCTCGCGCTCGCTCGGCCCTATCAGATGTCCCTCATCCAGAACGATCAATCCGATATCATCCAGCAATTGCGGATTGCTTCTTAGCGCGAAGTCCAGCTTTTCCGGCGTCGCAATAACGATGTCGTGCGAGCGCAGTGCGTCCTGGTCTCCCGGCATTGCGCCGCTCGCACCGTAGAGCGAGGACACCGAAAATCCGAGAGGACCGAACGTCTTGCGAAAGGACCGCTCGGTCTGCGCCGACAGTGCCCGCAGCGGCGTCACGAGCAACACCCGCTTCTCTGCACTGAGCGACATGAGGGTGCAGATTTCCGCGACGCGGGTCTTTCCAGCACTCGTCGGCAGAGCCACCACGAGATCATCAGTCAAATCGGTTGCGCGGCGCGCCGCGCCGATCTGCGAAGGCCAGAGCTCAACCTCGGCCGTCTTGCGCGCATAAAGCGACGCAAGAAACATCTCCCGCAGCGCGGCATAACCATCCGTGCCGGCTGGCCCGATTTGAGGCAGCACATGGTGGAGGCTATTGCCCCAGAGATCGTCAATTAAATTTCGGGCTACGCGGATGATCCACCAATGGGATACCGCACCGACATTGCTGGCCACTCTCAGAGCGCGCCGGAGTATTGATAGCGCTCCGTCGTGCATAGCGGTATCGCCGGTGAGCAACGCGAATTCGAAGAACGCGAAAGCTCTGAAGACCGCCGTAGTCAGCATGATCGACAAGATGTCGTCGATCTCCTGATCGCCGACCTCGAGAGCAGCTTGGAGAGCATCGTCGCCGTATTCAGGATTGCGCAGCCAGGATCGCGCCTCGTCACGCAGAGTCCCGAGATCACTAAGGAGTAGCCGTACGATCACGCGTTCTGCGGGCGCAAGATTCGCTTCTTCTTCGGCCTGAGACATCAGCGAGAACGCCATCGCTGCGTACCCCGCGAGATGGTACGAGGCCGCGCCCATCACACGCCAGAAGCCACGCTGGGAGAGTTCCGGTGACCCGTTGCGGACAAGGGCCTCGAAGGCATTGCCAGCCTTGAGAAAGCCCTCGCGCCATATTGCTGGGTCGCCCTCGCCCCGCTCCCGCAGGGCGAGCGATGCACGGAGCAAAGAGAATCCATACTCGGACAAATCGGTGTCGAGACTCACCGCGAAAGCCGGAGCACCCTCGGGAAGTTGGCCGGCCCTCCTAATGATCGCCCGCGCGTCACCCCGTGCTTGAAGCCGACCGCGTACCGTCGGCTGCGCCATCACTTCGATAAATTCCTGAAGCTCCTCAATCGTTTCCAAGGCTCTCGGCCTCTTCATAAATCCAGGCGATGAACTCCTGGTGGTCGTTTATGCGGAGGTTCACCGAGATATCGCCGTGGTCACCGCCAGCACCTGCAAGATCGGCTTCGAGGTCGGCGCGCCGGTCGTTGCCGGTTAACGTGAACAGTCCATGCGTGACATCACGCGCCCGAATCGTGCCTCTGCCGACAGCATTGCGGATTTGGCGACCTAGCGCCTCGTCTTCTTCGCTCCCCTCCAGCAACCTATCGGCTACAAACAGTAGGGAGATCGGCGTGGGACGGCCATCGTCGTCATTGAGCCGGGCACGAGCGGCGTTTATCACACCTGCGGCCATCGCCTGACCGCTCTTGGCCTCGCCCTTCAGATAGGCAAGGCGTCCATCTACCTCCTCGATGCCGAGGAAATCATCGCCGCGCAGGGCCATTTCGCGACCGTCCTTGTAGCGCAGGCGGCGAACGGGGATCCGGAATCCAGTCTGGTGCTCCACAAACTCCGTAGCCAATATCTCGCCTACTTCGCCGGACCGCGTTCTGGCGTCGGTCGGCAAGCGCTCGCGAAGAATGGCAGCAGCGCCGGGGAATCCCAGCTCGGCAATGTCGTCGGCAATGTGCCGCGGATCGTCGTAGTGAGCGCGGACACGCTCCATGAGGTCCGCCTGGACTGCGACTCTACCGCCACCTCTCTCGCCAAGCACAAAGAGGCGCTTTCTTTCGCCGTGCTCCGCCTCCTCGATGTTCAGCCAGTCTTCAATCATAAATATTTGTTATCAGGCCCTGATGACTGAAGAAAGCAACCACGAACATGTAGCTTCTTACCGTAGCCATCAACTTCGGAGGTGACGCGCCGAATGGCTGATGTTCCGTGCGTGCCTCCGGATGTTGCACCTGCGAGGTTGGAAACTGCGCGTACGCAGCAACAAGGCGCATTGTCAGCATAACTGGCATCTCACCTCGCCGCTCCACGCGCGGTTCGCATTGCCGCACCTACCGGCTGCACCACCATTCATCGCCGTCAGGCCAGGAGCGAGCCAGCCCTTCTTCGATCAGGATGTCGCCGATGTCGCGACCACCGATTCTGATCGTCACGAGCGTCCGCGTGCCGGTGTTATCCCGCTCTCCATATTCGACAGTCCAGTTATGCGAGTTCAGCAGCTCGATCACCCGGTCGCTGGCTCGGTGTGCCAGCGCGACTTCGGCCTCGCCACCGCAGATGTGGGTTTGCGGTTCCGGGGTGTCATATCCCTCCATGCGCAGCTTTTCCCCGTCAATCCAGATCGTGTCACCGTCGACGAGACAATATTCGTCAGCGGTGCGCGCCTGACCGGGAACGCACTTCGCAATCTGCGGCCGAGGCTGAGCCTGGGCAGGTTCCGGCAGGCCGCCGACCGCCCAAGATAGAGCGAGGGAAAGCACGAACATCTGCCAGCGGAATGTGGACAATGGGGGGAGACGAATTTGCATGGGCAGATCTGGTCTACTGCAATCTGAGTGAACGGGCGGATCGCTGGGGTGAGGCCAGCCAAGCATTCAACCTCCAGCCTCACCGAGCGAGGCCGCGATGTCGTTGATCGATCGGAGCAGAACCAGGGGATCATCCCTGGACGGCTCAAAGCCGCGCCGCCTCCAGAATTCGGCGGCTTCACCATCGACGGCATTGACCAACAAGGCCCGTCCGCCGATCAGCGAAGCGGCCTGAACGCAGCGCTGGAGGGCGTGCTTCACAAGACCGGTCCCGATGCCCAGCCCTGCCCAACCCGTATCGGTCGCGAGCTGGCCGAGTAGCATGCACGGGACCGGATTGGGTGGCTGCCCCGTCCGGATCGAACGCGGCAGCACCGATGGCACAACGGCGGTCGGCGCCAGGCCATAGTAACCGACCACGCGTCCGGCCTCGTGCACGACAAGGACGGCGGTGAAGCCCTTCTGCTGATTGGAGAGGGCGCGCGTCTTCAGCCAGTGGTCAAGCGTGGGCTTGCCACAGGAGAAATCAGACACATCGTGAGCGGCGGTAAGCGGTTCGGGGCCTGACAGTTGCAATGGCTTACCGCTTCGCCACGTAGCCGGGCTCCCACGGCGCGGGCCGTTTCAGAACTTCGACCATCTCCGGAACGGGAGCGGCCGGACGCGCCAGCACATCCATGAACTCAGCGAAGCCCTCTGGACTCATCCGGATCAGCCCCTGCTCCATGACGACCTCCTCGGCCGCGCGCACTGCGGCGTCGCGCACGAAATCGGTGCGCGAGCGGCCGCGCAGGCTCGCTGCGCGATCGATCATTGCGACATCCGCCTCGGGCAGGCGCATCGAGATCGGATATTCCTTGCGTTCGGCGGTCGTGGCCATGGCGAATCTCCTTGGTCGGTATATAGCGCCTTGTATCGCGAATTACAATACGCTAGGGTTGCGTCAACAGTCAATGACCTCACGAGGAGAGGCGACGAGGCCAATGATGACCGGGTCAGCGAGGGATTCCGATAGGTTATTTTGCTACGCAAAGGCACGCCCGGCTGCGCTTGGCCACGCCATGGCACGATTGCCCGCGCCAATCGCCGCCGAATATTCGCCTTCAATTTCCGTTGCTTATGCTTCCCTCGGGGCGAATGCTGCAAGCTATGACCTTGCGAGCCCCAGGAAACCCGGCAAAGATGACAGGAGGAGAGCGCGAAGCGCTGCTCGAATCCTTGCTGCTGGACGCGACGGAGCTGACGTTTACGCCGCGTGGCAATCCCGACCCTCGCCTTCTGCGTCTGGTCGGCATCCTGGCGAGGCAGGCGGCGCAGGAGTGCTATGCAGAGGAAGTGAAGATGTCACGGCAAAGGAGGAAGCGCTCCTCCTGATACGGACGGGAGCCAGGTTTTGAAAGTCGCGATCTACGCCCGCTATTCTTCCGACAATCAACGCGACGCCTCCATCGCCGACCAGTTCCGTATGTGCCGTCTCCATGCCGAGAAGCAGGGCTGGCATATCGTCGAGGAGTATTCGGACCACGCGATCTCCGGCGCCTCGCTGATCCGCCCAGGCATTCAGGCGCTCATGGCCGACGCAATGGGCGGCCGTTTCGACCTGATCCTGGCCGAAGCGATGGACCGCCTCTCCCGCGATCAGGAAGACATCGCGGGCATCTTCAAGCGCATGTCCTATGCCGACGTGAAGATGTTCACCCTGTCGGAAGGCGAGGTGACGCATCTGCATGTCGGTCTCAAGGGCACGATGAATGCGCTGTTCCTGAAGGATCTGGCCGACAAGACCCGCCGCGGGCAGCGCGGCCGCGTCGAGGCGGGCAAATCGGGTGGTGGCAATGCCTATGGCTACGATGTGGTCAAGAAACTCGATGCGAACGGCGAGCCGATCCGCGGCGATCGCACCATCAACGAGTTCCAGGCCGAGGTGGTCCGCCGCATCTTCCGCGACTACGCCGCCGGCAAGTCGGCCAAGACCATCGCCTTCGCCCTGAACAAGGAAGGCATTCCCGCTCCGTCAGGCGGCGATTGGGGGTTCAGCACGATCAACGGCAACCCGAAACGGGGCAATGGCATCCTCAACAATGAGATGTATATCGGCAAGATCGTCTGGAACCGGCAGCGCTTCGTCAAGGATCCGAACACCGGCAAGCGGCAGGCCCGCCCCAACCCGGAAGAGGAATGGGTCATCCAGGAAACGCCGGAGCTGCGCA
>JAEWGT010000010.1 GCA_023388175.1 Pseudomonadota bacterium | reverse complement strand
GCCCTGAGCCGTGCGCTGCAACTGGTCTCCGACACCGTGGCCGATGGTGGCCGCGTGCTGTTCGTGGGCACCAAACGCCAGGCCGCCCCGCTGGTGGCCGACGCCGCCAAGCAGTCGGCGCAGTATTACGTCAATTCCCGCTGGCTGGGCGGCACGCTCACCAACTGGCAGACCATCTCCAATTCCATCGCGCGCCTGCGCGAACTGGAGTCGATGAGCGAGGCTGACCTTGCCCTGCGCACCAAGAAGGAGCGCCTGATGATGTCCCGCGAGCAGGAGCGCCTGGAGCGCGACCTGGGCGGCATCAAGGACATGGGCAACCTTCCCAACTTGCTGTTCGTCATCGACACCAACAAGGAAGCCAATGCGATCAAGGAAGCCCGTCGCCTGGGCATTCCCGTGGTGGCCATCGTCGATACCAACTGCGATCCGGATGTGGTCGACTACGCCATTCCGGGCAATGACGACGCCAGCCGGGCCCTCGAGCTCTACGTGTCGCTGATCTCGCGCGCCGCCATCGACGGCATCGGCCGCTCCTCCAGCGCCCTGGGCGCCGATCTGGGTGAAGCCAGCGAGGCTCCGGCCGAAGACCTGCCGGCCGAAGGCGAGCAGGCCGTCAACTGAGTTTCGTATTGCCGTGCTTTCGAATGGGAGGCGGCCTTCGTCTTCCATTCGAGGCTTTCCAGGGTCCGGACCGCCGGGCCTAACCAATCGAACGATGCAGCCCCGTCTGGGGCTGCCAAGAGGTGATCCCATGGAAATTACTGCTGCAATGGTCAAGCAGCTCCGCGAGCTGACTGGTGTTGGCATGATGGACTGCAAGAAGGCCCTGGCCGAAACCAATGGCGACATGGACGCCGCTGTCGACTGGCTGCGCACCCGCGGCCTGGCCAAGGCCGCCAAGAAAGCCGATCGCGTCGCTGCCGAGGGCCTGGTGGGCGTCATCACCGCCGGCACCAGGGGCGCGGCGGTCGAGATCAACTCCGAAACCGACTTCGTGGCCCGCAACGAGCAGTTCCAGGCCATCGTCGCCGATGTCGCCAAGCTCGCGCTGGACGCGGACGGCGATGTGGTCAAATTGGGTGAGATGCCGTTTCCCGGCACCGGCCATTCGGTGTCGGCCGAGCTGACCGAGGCCATCACCAAGATCGGCGAGAACATGAATCTGCGCCGCACCCAGACCGTCGAAGTGTCCGACGGCGTGGTCGAGAGCTATATCCACAACGCGGTCAAGGGCGGCCTCGGCAAGATCGGCATTCTGGTTGCTCTGGAATCGACCGGTGACAAGGCGACGCTGTCTGCCCTGGGCAAGCAGTTGGCTATGCACATTGCTGCTGCGCAGCCGCAGGCCATTTCGCCCGAAGAGCTCGATCAGGACGTTGTAGCGCGCGAGCGCGCCATCATCCTTGAGCAGGTCAAGGAAAGTGGCAAGCCCGCCGACATCGCCGAGAAGATGGTCGATGGCCGCATGCGCAAGTACTTCGAGGAAGTAACCCTGCTCAGCCAGGTGTTCGTGATCGACGGCGAAACCAAGGTTGCCGACGCCATCAAGAATGCCGAGAAGGATGCCGGTGCTCCGATCAAGCTGACCCGCTTCGTGCGCTTCGCGCTTGGCGAGGGCATTGAAAAGGTCGAGACGGACTTCGCAGCTGAAGTTGCTGCCACTGTCGGTACCAAGTAAGCCGAATATACTTCAGGCGGGCCCCGTTGGCCCGCCTGTTGCTCTCTGCCAATGGCGGATCGAGCGTTTGCAACCTGTTCATTTCTTCCGCAACTTCGCCTTCTTTCGATGGCCATTTTGCCATAGGGTCACTCCGGTCCGCCGGATTCGCTGGCCCGCATTTTCTCAACAAGGGGTCGACCTATGTCATCTGCTTACAAGCGCATATTGCTCAAGGTTTCGGGCGAGGCGCTGGCAGGAGACAATTCATTTGGTATCGAACCACCCTTTCTGCAGGGCATTGCATCACAGATCGCCGATGTGGCGCGCACCGGCACTCAGGTGGCAATTGTCGTCGGTGGCGGCAATATTTTTCGCGGCATGGCGGGCGCTGCCGACGGCACGGATCGCGTCACGGCCGACCTCATGGGAATGCTGGGCACCATGATCAACGCGCTGGCCCTGAGCAATGCGATATCGCGGCAGGGTGTTAAGTCCAAGCCGTTCAGTGCTGCCACCATGCCGTCGGTGGCCGATACCTTTACGGCGCGCGACGCCAAGCTGGCGTTGGAGGAAGGCTTTGTAGTGGTGCTTGGCGGGGGTACGGGCAATCCGTTCTTTACCACCGATACGGCGTCCACTCTGCGCGCCATTGAGCTCGAATGCGATGTCGTTCTCAAGGGCACCAAGGTCGACGGTGTCTATTCCGCGGACCCGATGAAGGATCCCACGGCGACGCGCTACAGTCATATCAGCTATGACGAAGTGATCGGCAAAAACCTCAAGGTCATGGATACGGCGGCTTTCGCACTTGCCCGCGACAATTCCATGCCGATAATCGTGTATGCTCTGGATGACAAGGCTGGCCTTGCGGGCGTTTTGGACGGCAAGGGCCGGTCCACGCGCGTTGGTGAGCCGCTTTAGGGCTCTTTGAATCACCCGCCACCGCCATTGATCGGTGCGGGACAGGAAGAAGATGGCGACCGGGGGAACATCCGGCGCCCTGACAGGACTGGAAGGACGAAGGCCATGGCCTATGATCTCGGCGACCTCAAGACCCGTATGCAGAAGACGATTGCCTCGCTCAAGGATGAATTGGGCGGTCTTCGGACCGGGCGGGCCAGCGCGAGCCTGCTCGAGCCCGTCACTGTCGATGCCTATGGTTCACGCACTCCGCTCAATCAGGTGGCCACGGTCACCGTGCCGGAGCCGCGCATGCTGTCCGTGCAGGTCTGGGACCGCTCGCTGGCCAATGCCGTGGAAAAAGCTATTCGCGACAGCGGCCTGGGCCTTAACCCCATGGGCGAGGGCCAGGTAATTCGCGTGCCCTTGCCGGAACTCAACGAGCAGCGCCGCAAGGAGCTGGCGAAGGTGGCGCACAATTATGCCGAGCAAGCTCGCGTCGCGGTGCGCCATATTCGGCGTGACGGCATGGATGCCTTGAAAAAGGCTGAGAAGGACGGCGACATGAGCCAGGACGATGCCAAGAAGCAGTCGGAGCTGGTGCAGAAGGCGACCGATGACGCCGTGTCCGAGATCGACAGCATCGTGGCGAGCAAGGAACAGGAGATCATGCAGGTTTGATGGCCTGACTGATCTCGCGCCAGGAGGGCGTCGATGGCAGGGGAACCGGCCGCGAGTTTGAAATCGATAACTGGGCCGGAATTGCGTATTCCGGTCCATCTCGGCGTTATCATGGACGGCAATGGCCGATGGGCGAAGCTGCGCGGCAAACGGCGCACCGAAGGCCATGTCGAAGGTGTCAAAGCGCTCCGCGGTCTGGTCGAAAATTGCATCACCTATGGTGTCGCCTATCTGACTGTCTTCAGCTTTTCCTCCGAAAACTGGACAAGGCCAAAAGACGAAATATCTTTCATCTTCAATCTTTTGCGGCGATTTGTTGCATCGGACTTACAGCGGCTTATCCGCAATAATGTCAGGGTTCGCATCATTGGCGAACGCGAGGGCCTCGACCCATCGCTGGTCCGTTTGATCGATGATGTAGAGGCCAAGACCGAGCGCAATACCGGCCTGACTTTGGTGGTCGCCTTCAACTATGGCGGCAAGGCTGAAATTGTTGCCGCCGCGCGGCACCTTGCCCGCGAAGTCGCGGCCGGGCGGTTGGATCCCGAGGCGATTAACGAGGACAGCCTCGCAGGGGCGCTCTCGACTGCCGGACTGCCCGACCCGGACGTCATCATTCGCACTAGCGGCGAGCAGCGGCTGTCCAACTTCCTGCTCTGGCAAGCAGCATATTCGGAGTTCGTTTTCGTTGAAGAGAACTGGCCGGATTTCAACGAGGCCAGTTTTGTGCGTGTGCTTGAGACATACACGACGCGCGACCGGCGCTTCGGCGGCATAGGAGCTTAGCGGACGTGAGCAAATCCGGCGGTCCCGTTTCCGATCCGAACGCTTCGGTGCGCCGCTCCTGGGCCGATGTCGGCCCCCGTGTTATTTCCGCCGCGGTTATGATCGCGCTGACCGCGACGGCGCTCTATATCGGCAGCTATCTCTTCGCGGCGGTTGTCGGTGCAGTCTATGGCGGGGCATACCGGGAATGGGAAACCATGGTGTCCCGGGCGCCACTGACGCCTATGGGCATGGTCCTGATCGGTCTCGTTGCCCTGTCCGGCCTCGTCTATCCGCTGCTGGGGCTGATCGCATCCCTCGCTGTCATAGTTGTGGCTTGTCTGGTTGCAGTGACTATGGGGCGTGACGGACTTCCCTGGAGGATCGGAGGGCTGGTTCTTTTCGGCCTTTTGATCGTCTCGGCCCTGGCAATGCGCGGTGAGGGCAGTCTGGGCGTATGGGCAGGTGTCTATCTCGGCACCGTGGTCTGGATGACCGATTCCGCGGCGTTTTTTACTGGACGGCAGATTGGCGGCGAAAAGCTGGCACCAGACATTTCTCCCTCCAAGACATGGTCCGGCGCGCTTGGCGGACTGGCGCTCGGCACCGGTGCCGGGCTGGTCGTCTGGCTCTTTGTCACCGATTCCCCAATCTGGATCGGCCTGATCCTGTCTGCGGCCATCAGCATATTGGGCCAGACGGGCGACCTGGCGGAAAGCGCCATCAAGCGCTATTTCCGCATCAAGGATAGCGGCGACATAATCCCAGGCCATGGCGGCCTGATGGATCGGCTGGATAGCCTAACATTCGGCGTTTTTTTCGTGGTTATCCTGGGTGGACTGCATGCAGGATTCGGTTCGGTTGCCGAGGGTCTGCTTCACTGGTGACGCCCCGCCGGCGTCCTTTCTGGAAGAAATATGTTGGATTTTGTCTTCTGGCTCCTGTCCTACGTCGTACCGTTCCTGGCGGTTCTGACAATCATCGTGTTCGTCCACGAAATGGGGCACTATCTCGTCGCGCGCTGGAATGGCGTGGCGATCCAGACTTTTTCGGTGGGGTTCGGACGTGAACTGATTGGCTGGAACGACCGCCACGGAACACGCTGGCGCATTTCGGCTATCCCGCTGGGCGGATATGTCCGTTTCGTCGGCGATATGAACGAGGCCAGCCTTCCGGATCCAGACGCGGAGTCCAGGATAGACCCCGCCCTGGCTCCTCACCTGTTTGTTAACAAGTCTGTCTGGCAGCGCATCGCCATCGTTGCTGCCGGCCCGATCGCCAATGTCCTGCTGACCTTCCTCGTGCTTTACGCGCTTTTGCTGGGCTACGGGCGATACTCCATCCCGCCGGTGATCGGTGAAGTCGTCGCCGGGTCAGTAGCGGAGGCGGCCGGATTTGAACCTGGTGATCATGTCATAGCAGTGGATGGCTATGCTGTTCGCGGTTTCGAGGATTTCCAGCGCTACGTCGCCACCAGCCCCGAGCGGGCGGTCGTGGTTGACGTTGAGCGGGGAGGGGATGCGCTCACCCTGACGCTGGTGCCCGAAGCCGTGCAGGTCGAGGACCGCTTTGGCAACAATCAGCGAATTGGCCGTATTGGCGTCACGCGTGATGTCGAGGACAACGACATAACCCTCTACCGACCGGGGCCGGTTGAAGCGATCGGCATGACGGTCGAGGAGATTCGCTTCATCATCCAGCGCACTGCTGCCTTTATTGGTGATTTTTTCGTGGGGCGCGGCGATGTCGAACAACTGGGCGGGCCGGTCAAGGTCGCCAAGGTGTCCGGTGAAGTGGCCACGCTCGGCATCGTGGCGCTGATCAACCTCATGGCGCTGCTCTCGCTGAATATCGGCATCTTCAATCTCCTGCCCATCCCCATGCTGGATGGCGGGCATCTGCTCTACTATTTCGCTGAAGCCATACGCGGGCGGCCGCTCAGCATGCGGGTGCAGGAGATTGGATTCCGTTTCGGGTTTGCGCTCGTGATGGCCTTGATGGTATTCACCGTGTTCAATGACACCATATTCGCCTACTTCGGGATTTTACGCTAACCCATTGTTAACCTTGGTTCGCAAGGTGTTGCACGAATACAAGGGCACCAATGAATTGCTAACCGCGAGGCAAGTGGCGGCTTGTTCCTAGATAAAAAAACAGTAAAACACTCCAATGGAGTTAGCTTGGGGGAGCGCTGTGCATGGCGATTCTCCGGGCCGGTGCAGAAGGCAATAACAATATGATCCACCCAACCAAGCTGATGCGTGGCGCGGTTTCCGCGATCGCCATTCTCGGGGCTGCTCCCATGGCGGCTGGCCTTCCCGTTCTTGGCGTTACGGCTGCGCATGCTCAGGAGCAACTGGTTGCGGCGGTGCTTTTCGAAGGCAACCGGCGGTTTCCCGATTCCCAGCTTTTGACGATGGTCGATATTTCGACCACCGGCATTTTTTCCCAGCAGCGTCTTGCCGCGGATATCGAAAGCATCCGTCAGGCCTATGACCGCGAAGGATTCATGTCGGTTGCTGTGACGGCTCGGACCGAGCAGACCGCCGATGGTCGCGTTCGCGTGATTTTCAACGTGAATGAAGGTGAGCGCGCGGGTATCGCCGCCATCAATTTCACCGGAAATAATGCCCTTGGAGCCAACAACCTCAAGGGTGCGATGCTCACCAAGGAAACCGGCATTCTGAGCTGGCTGGTGCGCGACGATACCTATGACGAGCAGAAGATGGCCGTCGATCGTGAGCGCATCCGCCTCTATTACGCCAATCGCGGCTATCCGGATGCTCAGGTAAATTCGGTTGCCGAATACGACGCTTCGCGCAATGCCTATTTCATCAATGTCACGGTGAACGAAGGTCAGCGTTACAATTTTGGCAATGTTGGGATCGAGACCAGCATCAATGGTCTGAATACCGACGTGCTGCGCGGAACAGTGCGAACCGGTCAGGATCGCCAGTTTTCCAATGCTGATCTGCAGAAGACAATCGAGGACATGGCCTACGAGGCCACCGCGCAGGGCTATTCCTTCGCCGACGTGCGTGCGCGCCTTGATCGTGATGTTGCAACCAACACCTTCAATGTCACGTATCTCGTTGACGAGGGTGCTCGGGTCTATGTCGAGCGCGTCAATATCACCGGCAACGTAAAGACCCGCGATTTTGTGATTCGCCGTGAGCTGGCTTTCGCTGAAGGCGATCCGTTCAATCGCTCCATGGTCATCCGTGGCCGCACGGCTATCGAGGCGCTGGACTATTTCTCCCGCGTCGAGATTTCAACGGCTCCGGGTTCCTCGGCCGACAAGATCGTGCTGAACATCAATGTCGTTGAGAAATCCACCGGCGAATACGGCGCCACGGCGGGCTATTCAACGCAGGACGGCATTCTCGGCGAGCTTTCGCTGACGGAACGGAATTTCCTGGGCCGTGGTCAATATCTGCGCGCTGCCATTGGCGCATCGCAGTCGGGCCGCACCTTCGACTTCTCCTTCACCGAGCCGCGCTTCATGGGTCTCAATGTCGCGGCAGGCGTGGATGCCTATCGCCGCATCAGTGACGAAACTTCAGCCAGCTTCTATGGTACGGAAACGACCGGTGGTCAGTTGCGGTTCGGCGTTCCTTTGACCAGTGCGCTGACGGCCAACGTCTTTGGCGGCTATGAATACAAGCTGGTGAATGACGGCGATGCGGCTGCCAATCCGCCGCTGCCGACGGACTCCAGCCTGGTGACCGACGGGCAGGAATTCCATAAGGCCTTCGCCGGATATTCGCTGACCTGGAATGGCGTCGATAGCGTCAAGAAGCCAACGGAAGGTCTGTATGCGACCTTCAGCCAGCAATATATCAATCTGAATTATAATGCTGGCACGATGGACCACCTGCTCAAGAGCGAGGCTCGTGCGCGTTACTTCGTGCCCTTGCTGCAGGATAGCGGCATGGTGGCCAGCGTTCGTGGCCAGGCGGGTGTAATCAATAATCTGGGTGGCGGCGGCGTTCATGCTCTTGAGGCATTCGCGCCGGGCTCCCAGCTTGTTCGCGGCTTCCAGGGGCGTGGTTACGGCCCGCGTCTTGGCACGGGCGAATATCTCGGAACAACGATGTTCGCTGGCATTTCCGGTGAAATCGAGTTCCCGATCCCCGGCCTGCCTGAGAATTATGGTCTGTCCGGGGCCGTCTGGGCCGATGCGGCCTGGATCGGCGACGCGAGCGATATTATCGGTAGCGGTGCTATCGGTGGCGCAAATGCTGTCGCAACCAGCAATGACGAGCCGTGGCGCGCTTCGATCGGTGCCTCGCTCATCTGGGATTCGCCGTTCGGTCCGCTGCGTGGCGATTTCGCCCACGTTCTCAACAAGTCGACGGACGATCGGACGCAGGTGTTCCAGTTCACCATCTCGACCTTGCTCTAGTTCGAGCTGACTGAGAGAGTTTTTAGAGCCGCGGGCGGTAGCACCGCGGCTCTCTTATTTGAGTGGCGTTATGGTCGACACCCGTTTCCACCGCTTTGCCGGTCCCATCGCCATAGGCGCATTGCTTGCTCGGATTGGGCGAGGTGAGCTTGCTGCCTCGGTCGCCCGTTCAGAGCAACTGGTGACCGGTGCTGCCGAACTCAACCTTGCCGAATCCGGTGAAGTCGCGCTGGCGGCACAGCCCAGCTATGCGGAGCACCTACGCAAAACGGCTGCTGGTCTGGTGATCATCAAGCCGGCAATGCTCGATCTTGTCCCAGCCGGCAGCGTCGCCATACCAAGCGACAAACCACATGACATTTTCGCTGACATTCTGGATGTCCTTTATCCGGCAAGCACGAAATCGGTGATTTTGGGTGATCGCGAAGATCTGCCCGCGCCGCTCCATGAGCGGGATGTCGTGCTTGGCGCGAATGTTGTCATCGGCGCCGGCGTGGAAATCGGCCGCGGTACTGTCATCGGCGCAAATACGGTAATCGGTGCCGGTGTAACCATTGGACGCAATTGCGTCATCGCTGCCAACTGTACCATCGACTGCGCCCATATCGGCAATGACGTGGTCCTTCATTCCGGTGTGAGGATCGGCACGGAAGGGTTCGGCTGGCTCGATCTTGGCCAGTCCAACCGCAAAATCCCCCAATTGGGCAGGGTCATTATTCAGGACCGGGTTGAGATCGGCGCCAATAGCACCGTTGATCGCGGCGCACTGGGTGACACTGTGATCGGCGACGGTACCAAGTTGGATAATCTCGTGCAAATTGGCCACAATTGCCACATTGGCCGCAATTGCCTGATCGCGGCAATGAGCGGCCTGGCCGGCTCGACCATCGTCGGCGACGGCGTACTTATGGGCGGGAATGTCGGCACCTCCGGGCACCTTGCCATCGGTTCTGGATCGGTCATCCATGGCCGCTCGGCGGTGACGAAGGACTGGCCGGCGGGTTCCAAACTTGCTGGCGCACCGGCACAGGATATAAGAGATTTCTGGCGTGAACTCGCCATATTGCGGAAACTGTCTAAAGGGGACAAGCGGGGATGAACGACACCGTCACCAGTGCCACAGAACTTGATGCGATGAGCATTGCCGAGATTCTGGAGGCCTTGCCCCACCGTTATCCGTTCCTGATGATCGACCGGATCGTCGATATCAACGGCGACGAATCCGCGGTCGGCATCAAGAATGTCACCTTCAACGAGCCGATTTTTCTTGGCCACTTTCCGGGCAATCCGATTTTCCCGGGCGTTCTGATAATTGAAGGCATGGCGCAGACAGCCGGCGCTATCGTCATCAAGCATGACGCCAATGTCGGCGGCAAGAAGATCGTGCTCATGCTCGGCGTGGACAATGCGCGGTTCCGCAAGCCAGCCGGCCCGGGTGATACGCTCGAATTCCACATTTCCAAGATGCACCGCAGACGCAATGTCGGCCGCTACAAGGCCGAGGCCAAGGTCAATGGCTCGGTCGTGGCGGAAGCCGAAATCACGGCGATGATCGTGAGTGCCGATTCGTGAGTGATGCCACCATCCATCCTACGGCTATTGTGGCCGAGGGTGCCCGGATTGGCAGCGGGGTGAAGATTGGCCCTTATTGCATCGTGGGTGCTGACGTTTCGCTGGCTGACAATGTCGAGCTTAAATCGCATGTCGTCATCGAAGGGCATACCAGCGTCGGCAGGGATAGCACGATTTTCCCCTTCGCCTCGATCAGCAATATTCCTCAGGATCGCAAATATCACGGCGAGGAATCACGGATCGAAATCGGCGAACGCTGTACCATTCGCGAATCTGTCACCATCAATCCGGGCACCGAAGGTGGTGGGATGGTCACACGGATCGGCAATGACTGCCTGATCATGGCCTGCGCCCACATTGCCCATGATGCCATCATCGGCAACAATGTGGTCATGGCGAATTATGTCGGCATTGCCGGCCACGTGCAGGTTGGTGACAATGTCATTTTCGGCGGTACCTGCGTCATCCATCAATTCACGCGTATCGGCGCCTATGCCTTTATCGGGGCGCAATCCATGGTCGATGGCGATGTCATTCCCTATGGCATGGCCGTGGGGAACAGAGCGGCGCTGACTGGTCTCAACCTCGTTGGTCTCAAGCGCCACAAGTTCGAACGCGAGACCATTCACCGCCTGCGTGCTGCCTATCGGCAGATTTTCGCCAGCGAAGGAACCCTGATCGAGCGGGTAGAGGATGCCGCCGAGCTGTTCAGGAATGATACGCTCGTTCAGGATGTTGTCAGCTTCATCAGCCAGGCCTCGGGTCGGCCCATTCTCATGCCCCGCAGCGGGCACGAAAGCGAGTAAGCCTCAGGAGCGGAGATGGCTGAGCCACTGCGCCTTTTCATTCTGGCTGGCGAGCCATCCGGGGATCGCATCGCCGCAGACCTGGTCATGCGGCTGCGTCAGCATGTGTCGCTGGATCTTTCGGGCATTGGCGGCGATGAACTTGCAGGGCAGGGGCTGGCATCGCTCTATCCCATGAGCGACCTTGCGGTCATGGGTGTTACCGACGTCATTCTCAACTTGCCGCGTTTGCTTTGGCGACTGGAACAGACTGCCCGCTTGATCCTCGCTGGTCAGCCGGACGTGGTGGTGCTGGTCGATTCCCAGGATTTCTCCAAGCTGCTGGCCCGGCGCCTGCGCAAGCGCGGCTATAGGGGCAAACTGGTTCTTTATGTTGCGCCATCGGTCTGGGCTCGCAATCCCGGACGTGCGACCAAGCTGAAGCCGCTCTTCGACGCGGTGCTCGCGGTTCTGCCATTCGAGCCTGAGGTCATGGGACGCCTTGGTGGTCCGCCGACCTATTATGTGGGCCATCCTGCACTTGGTGAGCAAGTGCATACGACAGAAGCTCGCGACGCCGGGCCCCTGCTTTTGCTCCCCGGCAGCCGGGAGGGAGAGTTGCGGCGACACCTGCCGGTGCTGAAGGCGATCGCGCCTTACCTTGCCGGATTGACCAATGTTACAGAACTGGTGATCCCCACCTTGCCAAAACTGCGGCGCAGGCTGGAGGGCGAGCTATCTGGCTGGCCGGTTTCTGTGACCGTGATTGATCGGCGCGATGATCGCCGGGGCCTTTATGGCAAGGCGCTGGCTGCCATCTGTGTTTCCGGCACCGTCACTCTCGAGCTGGCTCTTGCCCGCATGCCCATGGTTGTACTTTACGCCATGGATGGCCCGCAGGCCCGCATTTTCGATAGACTGGGCAGGCCGCAGGTTTCCCTGCCCAACATCATCCTCAACCGCCGCGCCGTACCGGAATTTGTCGCTGCGCCACTGCTTGCCGAGGACATTTTGCCCGAAGCGCTGGCATTGCTGGGCAACAAAAAAGCTCGCCAGGATCAGGTCGATGCCTTTGGCGAGCTTGCAGGACTGATGGAGGCCGGCCAGCAGCCGAATGGACGCCAGGATCCGGCTGAGCGGGTCCTGGCTATCTGGCGGACCTAGCGCGAACCGATCGGCGAATAGTCCCGAGCGACCGAGCCATTGTAGAGCTGACGTGGGCGACCGATCTTCTTCTGCGGGTCACCGATCATTTCCTTCCACTGGCTGATCCAGCCGGTGGTACGGGCGACGGCAAACAGCACCGTGAACATCGAGGTCGGGAAGCCGATGGCATCCAGGATCACGCCCGAATAGAAATCGACGTTCGGATAGAGCTTCCGGTCGATGAAGTACTGGTCTTCGAGCGCGATGCGTTCGAGTTCCTGGGCGACCTGAAGGGTCGGATTGTTCTCGACGCCCAGGATGGCCAAGACTTCCTTGGCAGTCTGCTGCATCACCTTGGCGCGCGGATCGAAATTCTTGTACACGCGGTGCCCGAAGCCCATCAGGCGGAACGGGTCGTTCTTGTCCTTGGCACGCTCGATGAATTCGGGGATGCGATCGACGCTACCGATTTCGCGCAACATATTGAGGCAGGCCTCGTTGGCGCCGCCATGCGCGGGGCCCCAAAGACAGGCCACGCCAGCTGCGATGCAGGCGAAGGGATTGGCGTCGGACGAACCAGAGAGACGCACCGTGGAGGTCGAAGCATTCTGCTCGTGATCGGCATGGAGCGTGAAAATCAGGTCCATGGCGCGGGCAATTTTGGGGTCGACCTTGTATTCCTCGGCAGGCACCGAGAAGCACATATGCAGGAAGTTGGATGCGTAATCGAGGTCGTTGCGCGGGTAAACAAAGGGCTGGCCCACCGAGTATTTGTAAGCCATCGCAGCAATGGTCGGCATCTTGGCGATCATACGGATCGATGCGATCTCGCGCTGCTGCGGATCATTGACGTCGGTCGAGTCATGATAGAAGGCAGCCATGGCGCCAACCACGCCGGTCATGATCGCCATGGGATGGGCGTCACGGCGGAAGCCACGGTAGAAATAGTGCATCTGTTCATGCACCATGGTGTGGCGCGTCACCAGCTGCTCGAATTCGGCAAACTGGGTCTTGCTCGGCAACTCGCCATAGAGCAGCAGGTAGCAGACTTCGAGATAATTGGATTTTTCGGCCAATTGCTCGATCGGGTAACCGCGATAGAGGAGCTCGCCCTTGTCGCCGTCGATATAGGTGATGGCGCTGTCGCAGGCCGCCGTGGACGTGAAGCCAGGGTCATAGGTAAACAGGCCCGTCTTGGCGTAGAGCGATCGGATATCCATCACGTCCGGGCCAACGGTTCCACTCAATATCGGGAATTCGTGGGTCTGGTCTCCGATGACGAGTTTGGCGACTTTATCGGTCATTGAGCTCTCCTCGTTTCACCTGCGCACCCGCCAAAGCAACAGCGATTCCAACGGCGCGAAGGGCGGCGCCTTGGAAGCGCCGATTTGTCGTGCAGAGGTATCAGGTCTTGCCTGCGGCAGGCAACTAATAGGTAAGTATGACTTATCCAACTGACGACACCGTGACGGTGATCATCAGGCGGATATGCCGCCGGTCTGGTCGCCGAGTCGAGCCATGCTTTCCTCTCGGCCAATCAGCACCATGACCTCGAAAATGCCCGGAGATACGGTGCGTCCGGTGAGTGCAGCGCGCAAAGGCTGGGCCAGTTTGCCGAGCTTGAGGCCCTTTTCTTCAGCGAGCTGGCGCATCACCGCGTCGATGGCAGGCACTGACCATTCGGCAAGGCCCCCTAACGTATCGGCAATGCTGGACAGGACAGCGCGGCTGTCATCGGTCAGAAGCGCCGCAGCAGCGGCATCGGGCTGTATGGGACGCAGGGCATAGATGAACTGAGCGAGATCAATCAGTTCCAGAACGGTCTTGGCGCGCGGTTGCAACTCGGGCAGAGCGGCGAGGACCGTATTGTGGTTCGCCATGAGCCCTTTGACGTCGTCCTCGCGACCCACCTCTTTGGCGGTCTCGACCATGACATTGTAGAGATAGCTCGGGTCGGCCTCGCGGATATAATGGCCGTTGATATTCTCGAGCTTCACGAAGTCGAAGCGCGCCGCGCCCTTGTTGAGAGCTTCTAGGCTGAACCACTCGACCATCTGATCGGTGGAGAAAATCTCGTCGTCCCCATGGCTCCAGCCCAGACGGGCGAGATAGTTGCGCAGCGCCTCGGGCAGGTAGCCCATCTGTCGATAGGCCTCGACGCCCAGTGCGCCATGGCGCTTGGAGAGCTTGGCGCCGTCCGGACCATGGATGAGTGGAATATGGGCCATGTCCGGCACCGTCCACCCCATTGCATTGTAGATGACGATCTGGCGGGCCGCATTGGTCAAGTGGTCGTCGCCGCGGATGATATGGGTGACGCCCATGTCGTGATCGTCCACCACCACGGCGTGCATATAGGTCGGCGTGCCATCTGAGCGCAGGATGATGAAGTCGTCCAGGTTCTCGCTCTTGAACACAACGTCGCCCTGCACGTGGTCATGCACGACGATTTCGCCGGTGAGCGGGGCCTTGACGCGAATAACCGGGTTGATGCCCTCGGGCGCCTCAGACGGGTCGCGATCGCGCCAGTAGCCATTATAGCGCGGCGGCTTGCCGGCTGCGCGGGCCTCCTCGCGCATTTGGTCCAATTCCTGCGGCGAGCAGTAGCAATAATAGGCGTGCCCTTTTTTCACCAGCTCATGGGCAACTTCGGCGTGGCGCGCAGCGCGGCCAAACTGGCTTATCGGCTCGCCATCCCAATCCAGACCCAGCCATTTCAACCCATCGATGAGCGCGGTGACGGCCGCTTCGGTGGAACGTTCGCGGTCCGTATCCTCGATGCGCAGCAGCATCTTGCCGCCCTTGTTCTGGGCATAGGCCCAGGAGAACAGCGCCGTGCGGGCACCGCCGATATGCAGATAGCCGGTGGGCGAAGGGGCGAAACGGGTAACGACCTGGGACATGGCAACCGAGACATTTTGAGGAATTGCGGGCCGTGTGTAGCATAGGCCCGCTTGAGCGCAAGGGTTGGGGGCGTGGTGGCGGGGCACGAGGCGTGGGGAACCAGAAGTGACGAGGCCGCTCGGCGGCATTGGCCGCCGCATGCCAGCCAGTCGCGTTGGCTCCAGGCTATCGCCAGCAGCCTTGCCGCTTCGTTTGCGCAGGCCGCCGAAAATCGGCGGCTTTTCGTCCTGCTGCCCTTCAGTCTGATCGCCGGGCTCATAGTCTATTTCATTCTTCCGCATGAACCCGGAATTATCTTTCAGGCAGGGGGCGCTGTGGCAGCGGCGCTCCTGTTGCTGGCCGCAGCGCTTGGTCAATCGCTGGGCATGGTGCGCGTCGGGGTGCAGTTGGCTGCACTGTGGTTTGGATTCTGCCTCCTGCCCATTCATGCCACCCTTTTCGGCACCCCGATGCTCGCCTTTCCAGCCTATGGACTCTACGAGGCACATGTGGACGAGGTCCTGTCCGCCGATGAAAGCCAGCGCCGGGTGATTGTCTCGCAGTTGCTGCCACAGGATGGCGCACGTCGTCTCGACATCAGACGGGCGCGGTTATCCCTGCCTGCCGAACCGGAACTGCGCCCCGGCGACCGGCTTCGCGCGGCGCTCAGGCTGGCGCCTGTGCCCGGCCCGGTTCTGCCGGGTTCACATGATGGGCAGTTTCATTCCTACTTCATCGGGGTGGGAGCCTATGGCAATGCGACCGGCGCAATCCAGCGCATTGCGCAAGGCAGCGATACGGATCTCGCCCGGCAGGTTCAGGGCCTGCGCAGCTTCATCGCTGCGCGTATAGATCTGGCCTTGCAGGGACCGAGCGCCGCCATCGGCAAATCCATGGTCATGGGCGACCAGAGCGATATTTCCGACGAGACCCGTGATGTCATGGCGGCCTCGGGACTGGCGCATATCTATTCGATTTCCGGCTTGCATCTTTCGATTGTCGCCGGCGGCATTTATTGGCTCGTGCGGCTGCTGCTGGTCTGCATTCCGGTCCTGGTCGCCTGGCCGATCAAGCAGATTGCCGCGATAGTCGGGATTGTCTCAGCCTTTCTTTATCTGCTGCTGGCCGGAGGAGTGGACAATGTGCCGGCCTTTCGCTCCACCCTGATGCTGGCGCTGATCTTTGGTGCCGTGCTGGCGGGCCGGCGCGCGCTCACCATGCGCAATGTCGCCATCGCGGCGCTGCTGATTATCGTCATCGATCCAGCAAGCGTATTTCGCCCCAGCTTTCAATTGTCTTTCGCGGCGGTGATCGGATTGATTGGCATTTACGAAATGCCGCGGCCATTCGAGACGGCCAATACGAAATTGGAGCGTCTGTGGCGTCTGGTGGCGGCGACGGCATGGACCAGCTTCATTGCGGGATTGGCCACGCTGCTTTTCTCCGCTTACCACTTTCAGCAGACTGCCCCACTGAGCGTGTTGGGCAATGTGATGGCGCTACCTTTCGTCGGGCTGATCATGTGGGCAGGCGTTGTGGCCATGCTGGTCATGCCTCTGGGGCTCGATGGCGTCTGTTTCCAGATCATGGGCTGGGGCATCGAGGGCATGCTTTGGGTCGCTGAACTCGTGGCGGGCTGGAGCGAGGGCCTGACCGGTAACCCGCTGATTGCCGGTTGGGCGCTGGTCGGCGGGCTTGCGGCTTTGGCCTGGTTCGGCTTTCTGGAAAACCGCTGGCGGCTGGTCGGGCCGGCTTTGCTGGTACCGGCCGTATTTTTATTCGGACTGGAGCCGCGCCCCGACATCCTCATCGCCGATACCACGCAGGCTGTGGCGGTGCGCGATGGAGAGAGCTTGGCGCTCGTCAGCGGCAGAACCGGCAGTTTCGCCGTCAATGTCTGGAGCCGGCATTACCAGACCGAGATCGGGCCGACCCATTCCGGTGCTGTCTGCGATAGTCTCGCATGTATTGTGGAGCCCGGGGATTATTCGATCGCCATTGTTCGCAACGCAGCCGCCTTTGCGGAAGATTGTGGACGCCATGACCTGCTGATTGCGCGGATCTACCCGCCCGGCTCCTGCTTTGCGGCAGGCCCAGTGATCGGACCGGCGCAGTTGGCCACTGGCGGCGTCCACTGGCTGCACTGGAACCCACAAGCCGGACGGTTCGATATCCGTCCGGCCATGGTCAATCTCAACCGGGCGTGGCGAGTCGAGCGACGGTGACGCCGGCGGCCGGCAGTTCGACTCCGCCCAGCACATAACCACTCTCATCATGCGCTGGCGTAACAGTCTGCGGCCCGGACGAATAGTTCACATAGATGCGGAAGCCGCCACGCGTACGGCAGCGCACACCCGCGGGCAGGGTAAGAATGGGCGTATCCGCCTCGGCAATCAAATAATCAGCCACGCGCTGGATCAGCGCCCGGTCGCCGCTGGCCGTAAGGTAGAAGAGCTTGCCTTGCGAGAGCAGTACCGGCACGCCCTCCACGTCTTCCATGACCACCTCGGCCTTGCCTTCGGTCTTCTCCCGCCAGAGCCGCGCCGAGCCGCCGCCCTTGACCGCTACTTCCGTGCCGCCGGGCAGGCTATCGACCCGCACCACCCGCGCATCAAGCAGGTTTTGCGGCAGGTCAGGTCCGAGCCTGCCGGGAATGGCGAAGTTCTCGGTCTTGGAACCGGTGCGTGGGCCGATCAGCAGGTGGCCATCGAAATTGGCCACCGCTTCGCGCAGAGCTTCGGTCCAGAACAGCAGGGCGGGAATGGCGACGATATCGTAGCCGGCAAAGCTGGATGTGGATGGCGGCAGCACATCGACATCCAGACCATGCTTGCGGAAGGCGGAGTAGAGGGCCCGCACATGGTCGCCATGGCGGAACCCGTCTGCCTGAGGCTGAATCTCCCAGGCCCACTCGCTCTGATAGTCGTAAACCAGTGCGATGCGTCCCTTATTTGCGGTGCCGACGATTCCAGTCTCCGCAAGTTCCTGCGCCACCTGTGCCGCCTCATGATAGGCGGGCGCCGGTTCGCTGTCGGGGCGCAACAAACCGGCATGCATCTGTTCCTGTCCGAATGGCGCCTGCCGCCAACGGAAATAGGACACCACTTCAGCACCGTGCGCGAAGGCTTCCCAGGCCCAGAGCCGGGCCATGCCCGGCAGGGGATCGGGATTGAACTGTCCCCAGTTCACCGGCCCGGGCTGCTGCTCCATGATCCACCAGCGGCCATGGCCGACCGAACGATAGAGATCGTGATGGAAGGCGGCATTGTCCGGATCGCCCTGGCGAAGATAGAGGCGCTTGATATCCTCAGGCTCATTGCTGGTCGCAAGATGACCCAGCGGATAGGAATCCCAGGAGGCAATGTCGAGCGTTTCGGCCAGATCGAAATGGTCGAACTCGGCGTAGCGGCTCATGAAATTGTGGATGACCGGCAGGTCGGGGCGAGCGGCCTTGAGGATATCGTACTGGACCTTGTTGAAGGCCGAGACCTGATCGGATGCGTAGCGCCGGAAATCCAGCTCGTGCGCCGGCGCCGCCTCGCAGACCAGCAGGTTCGGCAGTTCGATTTGCTCGAAGGTGCTATACTCCATTGACCAGAAGACATTGCCCCAGGCCCGGTTCAGCGCATCGATACTTTCGTATTTTTCCTTGAGCCAGAGGCGGAAGCCATCGCGGGCAGCGGGAGAGTAGGAATAGGTCGTGCCGTGGCAGCCATATTCATTGTCGGTCTGCCAGCCGCCAAGTGCAGGATGGTTGCTGAGGGCGTCTGCGAGGATGGCGGTGATGCGGGCGCATTCCTCCCGATAACCGATATGGGAGAAATCATAGTGACGGCGCGAGCCAAAGCCCTTGCGGCGGCCTTCCTTGTCCACGGCCAGCATGTCGGGATGCTTGTCCACCATCCAGCGCGGCGGCGTCGCAGTGGGCGTGCCGACGATGACCGAGAGGCCGTGGCGCCCCAATGTGTCCATAGCCCGAATCATCCAGTCGAGCTGGAGATCGCCCGGTGCCGGCTCCAGCCGCGACCAGGCGAATTCGCCTATCCGCACGACCTTGATGCCGATTTCCGCCATGCGCCTTGCGTCACTGTCCCACCACTCCTCGGGCCAGTGTTCGGGATAATAGCAGACGCCGATACTCGGATTCATGGCAGGTCTCAGAGTTTGATCCGGGCTTCCGGCAGCCCCGGAATGTCCAGGTCGATGAAGAAGACGCCGCCCGCGACTTTCTCTTGGGCAAGCTGTTCGGCTGACAGGGACTTGTTGGCGGTGGTGATGAACAGTCGCTTCAGATCCTTGCCGCCGAAAGCCGGGCAGGTGACCTGACTGACGGGCACCTCGACGATGCGGTCGATCCTGCCATCGGGCGCGTAGCGAATGACGCAATGGCCACCCCATCGCGCATTCCAGAGATAGCCTTCGCTATCCACCACGGCGCCGTCGGGATATCCGCGATGCTCCGATACGTCGGCAAACAGCGTCCATTCACCAATGGGCATGCCCGTTTCCGGATCAGTCTCGCATTTGAGGATTTTCTGGGTGGGTGTGTCGGTCCAATAGGCGGTGCGGCCATCGGGCGAGAAGCAGGTGGCGTTTGGAATCGCCGCTTCTGACCTGATCCTGGTCAGCGCGCCGGTCCGATAGTGATAGACAGCACCGTCTTTGGGTCCCTCGTCCTTGACCATGGTGCCGATCCAGAATGCCCCGGAGGGATGGACACGGCTGTCATTGGTGCGATTTGCCGGGACGTCGCGCTCGATGTCGATCAGATGCTGCGTGTTGCCGGTCGCCAGGTTGAAACGCTTGAGTCCGGTCTCGGTGGCCAGCGCCAGGCTTTCGTCATCAATGATCGCGGCTGCGGCCACGATCTCGTCAAAATGCCAGGAGCCCTGCGCGTTGCCATCGGCGTCGGCCGCAAACAACGTGCGGTTGTTGATGTCGAACCAGAACAATTGCTGCCGCGCGTCATGCCAGAACGGGCCTTCACCCAGTTCGCACTGGCTGTCGATGAGCAGTTTGGCCGTATCGTTCATGCAGAAATTCCCTTGTCATATGCGGCAACGGCAAGGGCCGCGCGCTCCGCGACTTCTGCTGCGCTCATGCCGGGCTTGTAGAGATAGGTGCCCAGCCCGAAGCCAGTGCAACCTGCGGCGAAGAATTCATGAAAATTGTCCGGATTGGCGCCTCCGACCGCGTAGACGGGCATGGCCGGCGGCAGCACGGCTTTCATCGCCTTGATACCCTTGGCGCCCAGCACCTCTGCGGGGAAGAACTTCAGGCCGGTAGCGCCGGCACGAATGGCGGCGAAGGCGTCGGTCGGCGAAAACACGCCCGGATAGGATTTGAGGCCGAGACGCACGGTTTCCTCGATCACCGCCATATTGGTATCGGGCGAAACGATGAAGGTGCCGCCAGCCTCGGCAACCGCTCGCGCGTCTTCCGGCGTCAGCACGGTGCCAGCCCCGATATCGGCCCGATCCGACAGCGCTTCGGCAGCCAGTTTTATGCTGACCAGTGCGTTGGGCGAATTGAGCGGAACCTCGATCAGGGTGATGCCCGCATCTGCAAGGGCAGTGCAGACCGACACGGTTTCATCATTGCTGATACCGCGCAGGATGGCGATGATATGGCGGTGCGTCATGCTTGGCCTTCCCTCAGGCAATATGGTTGTAAGCGGCCTTGAGACCGGCCAGAACGACATCTGTGGCATCGACCGGCCGACCCTTGCCGCCCGCCATCTCAAGCACTTGTGCATAGAGCGCGCAAAGCGCGGACGAGCCGATCAGCGGCACGGCTTCGGTGCCGATCCGGTTACGGTTTGCGGCAATCTCGGTGCCGATCAGCAAGCCCGAGAGATAGCCCGCGCTCCAGTTTGGCATACGGTTCGAAAGCAGGGTGCCGGCGCGAACGCCGAACAATTGGCCCAGCAGATCATCTGGCCGTTCCAACCCATCTCTGGCCCCTGCGCTGAAACCATCGGCCCGCGCCGGCCCGTCCAGCGAGCCATTGAGCGAGTGCCGCAGCACAGAATGAGTCTTGAGCAGCTCAAACATCTCACCCGTCATCGAGGTGGAAAAGCGCTCGATGCGCGTACCGTTCAATTGCGCCCATTTGGAGTGGGTGCCCGGCATGCAGACAAGACCCGAATAGCCGGGGGACAGCGCGGCCAGGCCCAGCAATTGGGTCTCTTCCCCCCGCATGACATTCTCGCCGTCATTGCGTTGGCAGACACCGGGCAGAATAGAAACGGACAAGGACGAGCCGCTCATGTCCGGACGTACGGCATGGACCGCCAGTTCGCGCAGATCGGCGGGGGCTTCGAGATAGGGCGCCTCGAGCCAGCCCTGGCGCGCGCCGGCCATGCCACAGATCAGGACGTCCACCGGCTCTGCAGGAAGCGACAGCCGTAACGTGAGCTCGGTGAGCGCATCCGGAAATTCGGCGGGCGTCAACTTGCCCATGCCTTTGTCCGAGCTTGCCGAGGACACGACGGCTCCGTCGGCGTTCAGTCCCCAGGCCCGCAGGTTGGAGGTGCCCCAGTCAACCGCCACCCATTTTGCACTCTCAGTCAAACCAGCACCTCATTCCCCCGGCCCATTTCGGCGCGGCGCGACCCTATAGGCGGCAATGCCGCCTGACCAGACCATTCCATGCCGTCACTGATAGCCCGGCCCGCATGAACATGCTGCCAGGCTAGTAAGATCAAGCGCGCCCCAAGGCAGAAATCTAGCATCGACGTCTGTGATTTTGAATTGTATGATTTTTTCGTCGAACGCCATTCACACAATGATCTGACGTGCTAGAAGGGCTTTGGCAAGGCCTCCGAGTCCGTACGGCGGACACAACAGGATATAGATGATGAGTGCAGACAATGGCGGCGCTGGCGGCCGCAAACTGAGATCGCGCGCCTGGTTCGACAATCCGGACAATCCCGACATGACCGCGCTCTATCTCGAGCGCTACATGAATTACGGCGTATCGCGCGAGGAACTGCAGTCGGGCAAGCCGATCATCGGCATCGCCCAGACCGGGTCCGATCTCAGCCCCTGTAACCGCCATCACATGGTTCTGGCCGAGCGTGTCCGCGAAGGCATACGCGAGGCAGGCGGCATCGCCATCGAATTTCCGGTGCATCCGATCCAGGAAACCGGCAAGCGTCCCACGGCCGGCTTGGATCGCAATCTTGCCTATCTTGGCCTCGTGGAAGTGCTCTACGGCTACCCGCTCGACGGCGTTGTGCTGACCATTGGCTGCGACAAGACCACTCCCGCAATGCTGATGGGCGCCGCGACGGTCAATATTCCGGCCATCGCGCTCTCGGTCGGCCCCATGCTCAATGGCTGGCACAAGGGCGAGCGTACCGGTTCGGGCACCATCGTCTGGAAGGCGCGCCAGCTTCTGGCCGCTGGCGAGATCGACTATCCAAAGTTCATCGAGCTGGTGGCCTCGTCGGCGCCGTCGACCGGCTATTGCAATACCATGGGCACGGCCTCCACGATGAATTCGCTGGCTGAAGCGCTGGGCATGCAATTGCCGGGCTCGGCAGCTATTCCGGCACCCTATCGTGACCGCCAGGAAATGGCGTGGCGGACCGGTAAGCGCGCCGTGGAAATGGTGCATGAAGATCTCAAGCCGTCGGACATTCTGACCAAGGAGAATTTCCTCAACGCCATCGTCGTCAATTCCGCCATTGGTGGGTCGACCAATGCGCCCATCCATATCAATGCCATTGCCCGTCACATCGGGGTCGATCTCAATATCGATGAATGGCAGCAGCACGGGCATAAGGTGCCGCTGCTGGTGAACCTGCAGCCTGCTGGTGAATATCTCGGCGAGGACTATTACCACGCCGGCGGCGTGCCGGCGGTGGTCAATGAATTGATGAAGCAGGGGCTGATCCACGAGGATGCGCCTACCGTCAACGGCAAGACCATGGGCGAAAATTGCCGCAACACGGTCATCGAGGATGATAAGGTGATCCGGCCTTTCGACAATCCGCTCAAGGCCGAAGCGGGTTTCCTGGTGCTGCGCGGTAATCTCTTCGACAACGCGATCATGAAGACCAGCGTGATTTCGTCCGAATTCCGCGAACGATACCTGTCTGACCCACAGCATCCTGGCATGTTCGAGGGCAAGGCCGTGGTCTTCGACGGGCCGGAAGATTACCACCATCGGATCGACGATCCGTCGCTGGAGATTGACGAGCATACATTGCTGTTCATGCGCGGCGCTGGCCCGATCGGCTATCCCGGCGCAGCGGAAGTGGTGAACATGCGGCCACCCGATTACCTGATCAAGAAGGGCATTTCATCGCTCGCCTGCATCGGTGATGGGCGTCAGTCCGGCACGTCGGGTTCGCCCTCCATTCTCAATGCCTCGCCCGAAGCCGCAGCAGGTGGCAATCTGGCCATTCTCAAGACCGGCGATCGCGTTCGGATCGACCTCAACAAGGGTGAGGCGGACATTCTGATTTCCGCCGAGGAAATTGCGACCCGTCGCGCTGCGCTCGAAGCCGATGGCGGCTACAAGTATCCCAAGCATCAGACGCCGTGGCAGGAAATCCAGCGCGGCATCGTCAGTCAGCTTGGCGACGGCGCCATTCTCAAGCCAGCCGAGAAGTATCAGCGGATTGCGCAGACCGAAGGCGTGCCGCGCGACAATCACTGATCGCTGCATCAAGACATGGTCAGAACCGGCGCCGATCATTCGGTGCCGGTTTGCTTTTTTCAGGAACTGCACATGCCGAAGCGCCGGACGGCCATGGGCCTCCGGGTTTGCTATAGTGTCGCCGCAGTCTTGAAGACCGCGGCATGGGGCGAGGTTCGCCTCGGTGCCGGTCGTCCGGCGAAAGTGAAGGTGAGGAAAACCTCGCCCCATGCACCGGAGGCTCGTTCTGACGCGCTGGGCCGGGCGGATTTGCGTCCGCTTGCCATCCATGAGGGACTGCTTCGTCTTCGCCCTGCTGGCGACGTGGCAGCTGCCGATCCGGTGCAGCCCGATCGGCCCGACATGGTCTCCCCGGCATTGCTGGGTAAGGCCCTCCATACGCGCGAACGGA